>NZ_MVQB01000030.1 GCF_002067035.1 Methanoregula sp. PtaB.Bin085
GATGTCAGAAAACAAATATACTTCTGATCTGAGAAGAAGTAGTGCTCCTTGTTTTGGTTTCCCATACCTTATACAAGGAGCACCTTGTTCTTAGCTTTTCCGGTTACTTAACAGGGTTTCAACAGAGCCCAAATTTGAAATAATTGCCCCGGTATTCAAAGAAATATGTTTCTGGATTTTTGAAAAATTTGCTTCCTATTATTTTGTTGTATTCCTCCCAGGAAAGCCCCACAGAATAACCGATCCTTGTCCCATCTTCATTGGGATCTCCTTGTTTGGATTTATCACGCATCACACGTGCCAGAGAAGGGTATTCATCAAAATCTTCATCAACCGCCTGCACAACCGGTCCATCGGGTATTCCACTCACATTCATTTTTGTTACCGTCATTCCCGGATGAGGTGGATTGAAGATCTCGGAACTCGGGACTAGAAAAATAAATACAAGAAGAATAAAGACAGCAAAAAAACCTACAATATGGTATATCGAGAGTTCAGATTTCATCACAATAAAGAAGTATTTTTTTTATTATAATAGTGTTGTGAAATTGTTCAGAACAGGACAGCATCGCTGACTCTGGCGGGGCGCTCTGCGGCAGCCTTCGATTCCCGGTTTTCCCGGCCCTGCTCTGGCCCCGCCGTGCCGCGGAGCGGTCCTGATGCGGGGAGCACTCATAAAACCTCATCATTCGGCCGTGAAATCCCGTTCGTATGCGTTTCTTCTAACGATGTCGAAGAACGCTGATGCGTTCTTCTCCTCTCTCGGCTCTGATGAGCCTCAAGATAACAAAAACCTATTACATTCTGTCACCAACTGTACTGACGATTGTGTGATTGTTCATGTTAGAGGACGAATACCAGCTCGATTACTTTAAAACCCAGGGATTTGTACGGAAGATCTGTAAAAGCTGCGGGTCGGCGTACTGGACCCGCGACCCTTCGCGGGAAACCTGCGGGGATGCACCGTGCGAGCCCTATAATTTCATCGGCAGCCCGGTCTTTAAGCCGCATACGCTCGATACCATGCGCGAGGCGTACCTCTCCTTCTTCGAGCAGAACGGTCACACGCGGGTGAACCGGTACCCGGTTGCTGCACGCTGGCGGGACGACATCTACTTAACCATCGCCTCCATCGCCGACTTCCAGCCGTTCGTGACCAGCGGCGTGGTCCCCCCGCCGGCAAACCCGCTGACCATCTCGCAGCCCTGCATCCGGCTCAACGATCTCGATTCGGTCGGCAGGTCCGGGCGGCACCTCACCACCTTCGAGATGATGGCCCACCACGCCTTCAACACCCCCACCGAGGAGATCTACTGGAAGGACCGGACCGTGGAACTGTGCGACCAGTTCCTCAAGTCCATCGGCGGCGACATCACCAGGGTCACCTACAAGGAGAACCCGTGGATCGGCGGCGGTAATGCCGGGCCGAGTGTCGAAGTCCTGATCGGCGGCCTCGAAGTCGCGACGCTCGTCTTCATGAGCCTCGGGCGGCAGAAGGGCGACGGGCCGGGCTATGAGCTGAAGGGCGAGATGTACTACCCGATGAAGCTCCGGATCGTTGACACCGGCTACGGGCTCGAGCGGCTTGTCTGGGCATCCAAGGGTTCGCCCACCATTTACGACGCGGTCTTCCCGGAGATGGTGAGTAAGGTCATGGGAGCTGCCGGCATCTCTCACATGCTCGACAACAAGGACTTTGCCCGGATGCTTGCGCTCAACGCGAAGTTCGCCGGCCTTATGGACATCTCCGGCTCTAACCTCTTTGCCCTGAGAAAGAAGGTGGCAGCAGCGATCGACGTCCCGACCGAGAAACTCGACAAGATGATTGCCCCCGTCGAGAAGGTGTACGCGATCGTGGATCACACCCGGTGCCTTGCCTACATGCTGGGCGACTGCATCGTCCCGTCCAATGTCCGCGAAGGCTACCTGGCCCGGCTCGTCATCCGCCGCACCCTGCGGATGATGAACGAGCTGAAGATCAAAGAGCCGCTGGCTGACTTAATCGAGCAGCAGACAACCATCATCGGCACCGACACGTTCGAGCAGGACCTTTCAGTCGTGCGGGAGATCGTGGACCGCGAGACCGAGAAGTATGCGTCCACCCTCGAACGCGGCACCCGGATCGTCCAGAAGATCGCAAAGACCTACAAGGCCAGGAGCCAGCGGGTCCCCCTTTCGGAGGTCATGGTCCTCTACGACTCTCACGGCATCCAGCCGGAGATGATAAAAGAGATCGCGGCAAAGGAAGGTGCGGTCGTCGACCTGCCAGACAACTTCTACTCCATGGTCGCCGACATGCACTCCGAGTCAAAGAAGGAGGACGGGGAGGACGCTACGGCAAAATATGCGGAACGGCTCAAAACCCTCCCGCCGACCAGGCGGATCTACTACGACCAGCCCTCGGCAGTGGAGTTCGAGGCTGTTGTGCTGGACTTCTTTGACGGCTACGCGGTCCTCGACCAGACGCTCTTCTACCCGGAGGGCGGCGGGCAGCCGGCCGATACCGGCACGCTGATCGGCGCCGACAGCATGGCGCAGGTGGACAGCGTCGTCAAGGTCGGTGAGGTTATCCTCCACCACATCGCGGGCGGTGTCCTCCGGCGCGGCGAGCGGATCAAGGGCATGGTGGACGAGGAGCGGCGCTGGTCGCTGATGCGCCACCACACCGCAACCCATGTCCTCCTCCATGCCTGCAAGGAAGTCCTCGGGGCCCACATCCACCAGGCCGGTGCCCAGAAGGGCAGCGAGAGTTCGCGCATCGACATCCGGCACTTCAAGCACATCACCCCTGACGAACTCCGGAAGATCGAGATCGCGGCAAACCGGATGATCATGCAGAGCGTGCCGGTAGAGGTCGAGATCGAGGATCGCACGAAGGCCGAGCAGAAGTACGGCTTTTCGCTCTACCAGGGCGGCGTGCCGCCGGGCCGGGAGATCCGTATCGTCAAGGTCGCGGGGGACATCGAGGCCTGCGCCGGCACCCACTGCCGCAGCACCGGCGAGGTCGGCATGGTCAAGATCATCCGCGTCGAGCACATCCAGGACGGCATCGAGCGGATCGAGTTCGCGGCCGGCATCGCCGCGATCTACTACATGCAGCACCTCGAGGGGATCGTCTCGTCGTCTTCCGCTGTCCTTTCGGTGCAGGACGAGAACCTGCCGGCAACCGTGACCCGTTTCTTCAATGAATGGAAGGACCAGCGCAAGGAGATCGAGAAGATGACCCAGAAGCTCGTCGAGCTCGAGATGAGATCACTGGTTGCCGAGAAGATTGGCGACGTTTCCGTTGTCGTGAAACGGATCGATCTCCCGCAGAAGGAACTCTCGCTGCTGGCCGCATCAGTCTCGGAGAAGGGCGGCGTTGCCCTGCTTGCCGGGTCCGGCGAATCGGTCCGGGTCGTGCTCGCATCGGGCGACCAGCGGGTGAATGCCGGCGACATCATCGGGCAGGTCTGCGGCATGCTGGGCGGCAAGGGCGGCGGCAAGCCCTCGATGGCGCAGGGCGGCGGGCCGGATGCGGCGCAGCTCGACCTTGCCCTGAAGGTCGGGCGCGAGCGGATCATTGCGGCACTGAAGGGATAACACATGACCGAGAATGTCGTGTTCCTGGAACCGGGCGACGAACGGGCGCAGAAGATCGCAAAGGCAATGGGGAGCCAGACTGCAAGCGACATCCTGCAAATCCTTGGCGAAGGGCCAAAGAGCCTGACCGACATCACCGAGCGGCTGAACATACCGATGAACACCGCGAAGTACCATGTCGAGAACCTTCTCGACGCGGGGCTCATCGCCGTGGAGCAGACAAAGTACAGTATCAAGGGCCGCGAGGTCAAGATCTACACGCTGACCAACCAGCTGCTGGTGGTCGCGCCCCGGCAGACCAATGTCCGTTCGCTCCTGCTGAAATACGCGTCCCTGTTCGGGATCGTTGCGCTTGCCACGGTGATCATCTCGGTCCTGCCCACGCTGTTCGGCGCGGGGAGCATGATCCGGGGAAGCGCCAACACGCTCAACATGGCGCCGGAGTACACGATGGTGCGGGAGACCGATACGGGCGTGGGCGCCGCAAAAGCCATCAGCGAGGCTGTAGCCCAGAACGTGACCCGGGCACCGGAGGTGCTGTCCGCCGGAACCAAAGGAGCGGCAGACACGTGGGCGGCCGGGAACATCTCGCCGTCCATACTCCACACTGCCGCTGCCACGGTGCCACCGACCCCGGCACCGACTGCGTTGCCGACTTTTACGCCGACCATGATGCCCCCGCAGCCGGTGACGCAGGCCGCTTTTGACGGGGGGCTTGGCACCGGTGCAGGCACCGTGTTCCCGGTCCCTGACCCGGCGCTCGCGTTCTTCCTTGGCGGCGTGCTCGTCATCTTTATCCTGCTCTGCTACGAGGCATGGCTCTGGAAGAAGAGCCGGAAATAACCCTGTTTTTTCACCGGTTCCGTTCCGGGATTTATAAAAGAAAACCTGCAGGGCAGGCGTGTTGGAAAAAGGATTCTGTTAAAAACCTGTAAGGAGAAGTATCGCGTAACGATGGAGCCACGGTCGCTCGGGGTCTGTCAACCCTCGCCCTGTAGAGCACGGCTGTATTCGAGTATCCTGAAAAAGGTCGAAAACGGGGGTCAAGGGAGCTTGCCCCCCTTGGACTGCCTCCCCCTCTGGGGGAGAAAAGGGGTCACCCTCACAATCCCTCTGAGCGCGTTTTGAGAGAGATTTCTAAAGAGCTGAAAAAGTTATCGTCTCTTCATTCCCTCCGCCACCACAAGTCCCGCAATCCCAATCGCCCCAATGACCGCAAGAGGCGAGAGCGGGGACTGGGTCGTGGGGAGCGGGGTCGGCAGCGTTGTTGGCGGGACCGTGGTGGTCGGGATTGTTGTCGGAACCGTGGTCGGTTCGGGCGTTGGCGGGGCTTTCACGGTAAACTTCTTGATGCCGATGAATCCCTTGGTATCCTTAAATGAAACCTCGTAGGTGCCGGGGTTCGTCACCGCAACCCGGTACGTGAATTCACCGGAGCCGTCCTTGATCTGTTCCTTCGTCCCGATGAACTGCGGCCCGAAGATCTTTCCTTCGGGGCCGCGGACCTCGATCTCGACGCCCTCACCACCGAGCTTTGTGATGGATCCCTCGATCCTGAGCGCGTCCTCAAGATCCTGGGTGACCGGGGAGGTGATGGTGATGTCGTCCGACCGGTCGAGGACCGTGACAAGCTTGAATGTCACCGAATCCGAGCTGAGGCCCTCCTCACCTCGTTTCAGGTCCTGGACCTCGATCTTGTAGGTCCCTCCCGGCAGCCCCCGGGTCTCGAACAACCGGTACTGGGTAACGTGGTCCTCCTGGATCGTCACTGACTGCCGGCTCAGCTCGGTTGCCGTGTACTGCGAACGGTAGAGCACGAGGTCGAACGTGTTACCGGCGGGCAGGTTACTGTCGATGGAGCATTTCAGCGGCAGGCCGACCTGCACGGTCGCGGGGCAGTCGATATAGAGCCCATATGCGGATACCGGTCCCGCGATGCACGCGAGACCAAGCGCAAACAGCAGGATCCATTTCATGACAACAGCATCGAATGCGTCAGGATAATAGGTTTGTGTTTCCGCGGGGTTCTCAAACCCCGAGGAGGAGAAGAAAGTCATCAGACTTTCTACGATTTGTCGAATCCTGTAACGCAGGGTGAGACAGGAGAAGAATTGCGGAGCAATTCTTCGACTTGCGAGGGATTATCAATTACAAGATGATGAAAGCGTGAAATCAAAATGATCGCCCCCCTTGCGCCAGCCCTGCCCCCGTTGGGGGCGGGGGCGCTTAGGATTCCTCCGAATTACCTGTACGGGAAAAACGAGAAATGTCCGGAAAAACTTACTCCGTCCTATCGCAATGCGCCCCGTCCCCCCTTGGGGGACTGGTGGCGCAAGAGGGGGGCTGCGTTTCTTAGAAAAACGAGGAGAGGTCAAACCATTCCGACAAAGTTCCGCAGCAGCCGCAGCCCCGCGGCCCCGCTCTTCTCCGGGTGGAACTGGACGCCGAAGACATTCCTGTTTGCGACCGTTGACGCGAACGGGCAGATATACTGCGTGGTTGTCAGCGTGAATTCCGGCGTTGTATCAGCATAGAACGAGTGGACGAAGTACACGTATTCGTTCTGCCGGAGGCCGGCAAAGAGCGGGTGGTCTGCGTTCCGGATCTCCAGCGAGTTCCAGCCCATGTGCGGGACCTTCATGCCGGAGCCGTGGGGGAACCGCTTCACGCAGCCGGGGACGAGGCCAAGCCCCCGGTGGATGCCGTGCTCCTCGCTCGTCTCCATCAGCATCTGCATGCCAAGGCAGATCCCGAGGAGCGGGACGTTGCGGGAGGCGGCGATCACGGTCTCCTTGAGCGGGCCGAGCTGGTCCATGCCCTCACGGAACGCCCCGACGCCCGGAAGCACGAGAGCGTCCGCTGCCGCGATCTCGGCTGCATCCGCCGTGATGACCGCGTTCGCTCCCGCCTTCTCGAGCCCCCGGATCACGCTCCGGAGGTTCCCGAGCCCGTAATCAATAATGGCTGTCTTCTTCATCGCTGCCTCCTTCCACAAGCCGCCATTTCCCGTCCGTCACCCAGTCCGGGGGAAGCCCGTGCGCCTGCCGGTATTCCTCCAGCCGGGCAATCCATCCCTGCCAGAGATCCGGGTAGCCGGCCTCGATCCCATGTATCAATGCCATATCGCTGGACGGGCACATGAAGCAACCGATCCGGTCCAGGTGCCGCTCATAGAGGACATTGTACGGCGCCTTCTCCCGTATGAGATAGAGCCAGACGTGCAGAGCGGTCCAGTTGTGGATCGGGGCTGCCGAGAGCTGGTTTCTCACGTTCCTGTTCCGCCAGACCCGGTCGCTGTCGGCACGTTTCGCCGACTCGTAGCGCCGCTGGCCGATGAACGAGAGGCACTCGCCCCACCGCTCCCGGATCAGGTCGCCGACCGGGGTCAGCTTGCAGACTTTGCAGCACCACCGGGCATTGACCGCGGGCGGGCCCTGCGCCGCAAACGTCTTCCAGAAGCTCGTGTTCCCGTCCGTCCGGATCACTTCGAGGCCGTACCGTTCCGCTGCCTCGTTCACATTCGCATAGGTCTCGGGGAACTCAAGGCCGGTGTCGGCAAAGAGCATCGGGATCTTCCCGATCGCCTTTGTCACCACGAGCAGGGTGGCAAGGCTGTCCTTGCCGCCGGAGTAGGAGACGTTCTTGACAAGATCCGGGTTGCGCTCCGCAACCGACTGCACAAACCAGACCGATTCCGCTTCCGCACGGTCGAGCACGTCCGCGTTCGCCCGCACGGCATCTTCCCATGAGGCCCTGCCGGGGACCACCTGCGACGGGGTGTTGCGCCGGGTCCTGACAACCTGTCCCTTCTCCATGGCCCGGGCTGCCGCTGCATCAACCTTCGCCCGGCCAACCCCGATGCAGGTGCCGTCCTTCGTGAGGATGAAGACCTCGTCGCCGGCCCGCACGCTGTCATCGATCGCGATCATACCGGGCCGGAGCACGCTCATGCCCTTGTCGCGGATGAACGGAACGGCATCGTCGCTGATCACAACGAACCGTTTTTTCGGGAAGAACAGGCTGCAGGCCTCCGGCCGGGGCACCGGCTCCCACCGGCGCTTGTCCGGGAAGTACCGGATGATCCCCGCGATACCGCCCCCGGCAACAATCTCTTCCATCCGATCCTTATCGGGAACCTTGTTGAGGAGCGCAAGGTGACCGTCCGGGATGAGCGGGGCGCCGAAGTGTTCCGCGTAGATCCGGTTGATGAGCGCGATATCGGCCGGAAACGCCGGCCGGGCATCGCCCGGAGGCGTGACCGGAACCGGCCGGGTCTTTGCCCCGCAGGCGCACTGCTCTGCAAGCACCGGTACGTGGCACGAGTCGCACCAGCGGAGAAGGATCTTTCCCAGATAAGACGGGCGCATTCCTCGTAGTATTCGCACCGGGAGAATAAAAACAAGCGGCCGGACCCGACCGGTTCTCGTACCAGCCGGAACGTTCGGATCGGTCCTCTGCCCGCTCCCGGATCCGCGGGGGCATGGATAAATACCATTCTTTCCCATGGTACAGGCAGACATGATCGATACCTGGCTTTTATCCGCCCTGGTAACCGGAATCCTTGCCCTCCTCGCCATGGTCCGTGGCGTGCGGGCTGTATTACCGGACGACCGTCTCGTTACCGGCACGGTGGCAGTCATCCTTGTATCCCTCTGTGCACTCACGCTGGCCATTGCGTGGAGCATGTTCGTCATCCTTGACGGTATGATCCTCGTTGCCCTGCTCGCGTTCGGTGCAATGATCTGGTATGCAAAACAGCCGGAGGCCGGCAGCTCATGAGCTCCCTTGCAGCCGACATCCTGATCTGGGTGCTCCTCTTTGCCGGCGTACTCTTCGGCGGCATCGCGATCATGGGGCTCATGCTCTTCCCGGACACGAAGAGCCGGATGTTCACCGCGTTCCGTGCATCTGCCATCAGCTGCGGGGCGGTGTCGCTCTCCGCGATAGTCTACGCCGTCACGCTCTTCTCTGAAACCGGGAGTGATGTGTACACTTCCCTGGTCCTCCGGACCGTCTCCCTTGCTGTTGTGCTTGGCATCGGTTCGTGGATGATCTACGGGATCATCCGGGAGAAGACAAAGGCCGTGGTGCCGGCAGGAAACGGGCAGGCGGACGCTTGTCCAGAAACCGGTAAAAAAGACGGGGAATAATTTTTTTCTTTTTTTTACAGGTCTTCCATTTCCTCTGCCCCTGACGGCTCCATGAAGCAGAGGGTCCCGGCAACGCCGAGGCATGCGACCGTGGGGAGGTAGAGATAGAGGAAGTTGAGCGTGTTTGCGATCGGAACCGTAAGCGTGATGAAGACCGCGGAGGTGATGAGCATGTACCCGGCAAACTTCGTTTCTTTCTTTGCGATCGCTGCGCCCATCAGGCCGAGGCTGGAGAACAGGGCGGCCTGCACGCCGGACAGGATCATCTCGTTGGATGAGGCTGACAGGATCACAAACAGGGCTGTCGCCAGTCCCAGGAATCCCCCGATGATCCCGAGAATGAACGGCTTCTTCATACAGGTAGGGATGATCTGCGGATGTATAAAGGTTGCCCTTCCCGCAGCGAATTTTTTTTGTGCGGGCACCCCCGCAAAAATTCTGTCTTTTTTCGCCCTGTGCATGCGCTCTGATCCTGCGCAAAATCCGGAATTTTGCGAAATATAAATGAATCAAATATTGCGTTATGAACCATTCCGGGGATTTTACAGACAATTGCGCAATTTCTGATGGAACGCTTTGTTAATCAATTCCCGGGAAAAAGCGACAATTTTCCTGCCAAAAAAATGCTGATGATGGGGGTTTCTGGGCGCGAAAATCGCGTTGTGACCAAAATATTTATTAATTGACAGAATGAGAGAAAATATAACCCTTTCCGGTAGGAGGTGGATTTCCGAATGGCAGCAGCAAAGAAGGCGGCAGCTAAGAAGCCGGCAAAGAAGGCAGCGGCACCTAAGAAGAAGGCCGCAGCGAAGAAGAAGAAATAATCTTCTTCTTAAGGGACCAATTTTACACTTTTTCTCGCCGGTGTTTTCCAGAAAATTTTTCCTGCACGGTTCGCTGATCGATCGTGTTTTGTGATTGTTTTTGCATGATCAGATCCGGAATTATCTGAGAATTTTTTGTGCCGGCGATCTGTTTTTCTGATGCGTTATCGATCACGATCACGATCATTATCGCGATCAGTGCTGCACGATCACGAGCGGAATTTTCTGAGTGGTTTTGTGCATTGATCTTCGCGATTTTATCACCGGTAAATCGTAATTATCTGTGCGTGATCACGAGCAGATTTGTCTGAGAATTTTTCTGTTCGTTTTATGTACCTTAGATCAATGATCTATCACGATAACGATCATAATCACAGGATGATTGCAGAAATTTACTGAACACTATTTCCGAACGTGAAAAGGGATCATTGATAGATGATTGATCGTGATTTTTTCCTGAGTTTTTTTCATGAATTGTATCAGAAATTTTTTTATTGACGCTCTTGGGGGATCCGTTTCAACCCGCCCCCGCCGCGTGGGCATCCCCCGCAGTGCGATATCCCCTCATACACAGGGAGTCCGGGAGAAAACGGAATCATGCACTATCGCAATGCGCCCCCGCCCCAGCGGGGGCAGGGCTTGCGCAAGGGGGGTGATCCGTTTCCTTTACATTTATTTTTCAGATCATCAGGTATCCATCAATCGCACTCGTCACGGCATCATTACAAAAAATGATCAGTTACCGTACCCACGATCAATCACAGATCGATCGCAATCGCTCTGCATCACTGCATCAGAAAATTTCTGATCATCTTCCATGCAGGATAACACATCATCCCAATGCATCGGAAGATTTCCCGGCAAACCGCGGATCCGCCCGTGCCGCCTCCACCGCAGCAAGCGCACTTGCCTCCTTGTCCTTGATCTCAAGCATGATGTCCATATCCCATGGCTGCGAGATTGCAAGGAACCTCGCGAAATCCTGAAGATCGATATGGTCCGCGTGACCGCCCGGGCGCTTATCCGGGTGCTGCGAGCTGTAGTCCGCCATCATGATCCCGTCCGCTCCCTTCCAGGTCTTCCGGACCCTGTCGATCATGGTCTTTGTATCCTCACCGCGGTTTGCGCATGCATGGTGGAAGACATCGAAGAGCACGGGGATTCCGGTGCGTTCATGAATCGCGAGGCAGTCTGATGCGGTGAACCGCTGGTCATCGTTCTCTACAACAAGGCGCCTGCGGATGACCGGATCAAGCGTCTCATACGTCCGCACAAACCGATCAATGCTTTTCGCTGCATCGCCGTACACGCCCCCCGCGTGCAGCTGGATCTTCGCGGACGGGGGAAGCTCCATCAGGTCCAGCACCTCCGCGTGGTACATGAGCTCCGCGATGCTCCGTTCCACAACACCCGGGTCCGGTGCATTGAGAATGATGAACTGGTCCGGGTGCATGGAGATCCGCATGCCGGAGTTCCGGATCAACTCCCCGGCCGCTGCGAGATCGTCCGCGAACGTCACCTGCCACGGGGCCGTGCAGACCCGGTGCGATGCAAACGGTACGAGAACGGACGTGATCCGGAAGAAGAGGATATCGCGGTTGCGGTTCCATGCAAGGATCTTCTGCAGGCACGCAATGTTCTCCTTCACGGTTTCGAGCAGGTGCTTGTCCGAATACGCTGCGAGCCGGAAGGTCCGGTTCGCGGTGCAGCCGATGCTCCGGTTGATACAGGGATACCCGATGCGCATGATACTCCGCCGTGCCCTCTGCCGTCACGGGTTCATGAGATATATTGCGCCGTTCAGTGCGGTGGCGAGCGTTACCCACGCGATGTACGGCACGAGCAGGTACGCGGCGGTCCTGTTCACGCGGTAAAACGCCGCGATCGTTGCAGCGATCAAGAACCAGAGAATGAGGATATCGATGAGCCCGAGCAGGGGCGACCGGAGGCCGAAGAAAAGGAACGACCAGGCTATGTTGAAAACGAACTGCACGCAGAACAGTGCAATCGCTTTTTTCACCTCCGGCTTTTCCGTGCCGCTCTGCCAGACAAGGTACAGCGCAATGCCCATCAGCGTGAAGAGCGTGATCCACACGGGCCCGAAAACCCAGCCGGGAGGAGTGAAGAACGGTTTTGCGAGATCCGCATACCACGAGCCGGGTCCTGTAATTGTCACGAGCGACCCGACGCTCCCGGCAATGATGCAGAAGAGTACTGCAGCGATCAGGTGAGGATACGACTGGATCGTTTTTCCTTCCGGTGATTCCATGCCGGCTCTTTTTCCTGTAGTGTATTAAGGATATAGATCGGGGATGAGAGGGATTGCCCGGGCGGTTGGAAGGACTCAGAAGAACCCCGACGGGAAATTATCACCGTGATTTTCCATCAGCGATCCGGCGCTCCAGCACATCCATCGCATGACTGAATGATGATTCCCAGCGATCGAATCGCTTTACGCATTCGTCCAGTTTCTTTACCTGTGATGCCGGACCCGGCCGGAAGACCAGCACCGGTCTCTCTTTTCCCGGGATCCTTTTCCATGCAAACAGGCCGTACGGATCCGATATGTACAACCGGTACTCGGTCTCCAGCCATTCCAGCTCGGAGCAGATCTCACCGGATTTTTTCCGGAGATCATTTGCCGGGAGTTTTCCGTTTTTAAGGATCCGTAATGCACGGTCTGCCCGTTTCCGGTACGTCCTGTCGCGGACGATCGCGTGATAAAATTCCCGGAACCGGAAGAGTGCCGGCGCTGCACGGGCCCGCAGTTTTCGTGTATGTTCAAACGCGGCGGCAGTCTCCTCAAGGTACTTCCGGTAATTCCCGGCCAGTACCTCGCGTGCAAAGACCTCGGCGGGAATTGCCGGGTTGTTCGTCGTGAAAACTTCCTGCTTCTTCGCGTGCAGCCCCGCGGTCCGGATCCTCCGCGTGATGAAAACATGGTTCTCCGTACCTGTTTCAAAAACGGATTCGTCAAGATACGGGACGCGTTCGCCCGGCCGCGGATCGCCTTCGCGGAGCCATGATTCGTACGATGATGCAAAATCGTGCGCCCGGCCGAGATACTCGTCCAGCAGCCAGTACGACTCGATCCCCGCGTCCCGGTAGTTCCGGTCCCGCTCCGCGAGCTGGTCCGGGGATAGTGCGCTGATCT
Source organism: Methanoregula sp. PtaB.Bin085 (assembly GCF_002067035.1). Classification (GTDB taxonomy): domain Archaea; phylum Halobacteriota; class Methanomicrobia; order Methanomicrobiales; family Methanospirillaceae; genus Methanoregula. Next base: position 12,711 of record NZ_MVQB01000030.1, read on the forward strand.
GGATCTCGAACGCAACCTTCCGGCCGTCCTTCTCCGCAAGCACGTCCGCGACCCACGACCGGTCCGGCGCCGGAAATTCCACGTGTGTTTCCCAGCCGGCATCTTTGCAGGTCCGGTAGATGAGATACTTGAGCTCGAGGTGCTCCAGCGACTCCTCCGCGTACCCGCAGCCGGTGTCCACCGCGTGGTAGAAATGCTGCGTGCCCCGTTTCGATCGCCGCAGGTGCCCCGGCGCCCCGCAGCAGGCCATCGTGATCGCGAGCCCCTTTTTGTGCTGCGCTGCAAGGTCCGCCCATTCCTTTTCGGAAAGGTCCGGGCCGATGATCGTTTCGCCATTGATGATGGCGCTGAGGGGCATGATACCGGACTGTACGGTTTTTCGTATTAAATAAGCAGATCAAAACCCGTTCCACGAGGGGAGGGGGACCGGATTTTTTCACAGTCCGGAAAAAAGATTCAGGCCGGTTCCGCGCAGTCGTAGAGGATGCTGAAGTACCGGTGGATGAAGATCGCGATGAACGGACCGAGGATGACCTGAATGAGCAGCATGATCAGGGTGAAGACAACGCCGATCAGCGGGATGATTCCCAGGATGGTCTGGATGACGAACACAACGACATTGAAAACGATGAGGAGGATTGCAAGGATAAGGAGCGCCATGATGTAGAATCCCCAGCCGATCCTTCCGATGGTTGACAGGATCCCGGAGAAATTGAATGCTTCTGAAACCGATCCTGTCCGGGCGAACCTGACAATGCCGATGATCCAGAAGAGGGAAAGGATAACCGCCGAAAGGAACGCGAGCGCGAAACCTCCGAGCATGGTCAGCATCATCTCCATCTGAGTTGCTGTCGTGTTTGTCGAGGGGCCGTTGACGAGCGGCAAGACGGCGGCCGCAATGGTCGCGAGCACAAGCAGCATCGGTATGAGGAAGTAGAGGAAGTAAATGACCGTGTACCGGATCCCGCTGCCGAACAGGAGCCAGGGATCGGGAAACGCCGGCAGTTCCGGATCTTTGTTCATTACGTGGACCATGAATCCCTCGTAGAACGAACTGAGGAGAAGGATCAGCAGGAACATTACCGCAAGACCCGCAGCAATGAGCGGCAGCTGCGCCATCAGGGTATCGCCCCGGACCCCCGCGAGGATCATGACAATCACGAACCCGATCAGCGGGATGTAGCAGAGCTGCGACAGGATGATCAGGATGAGCCACGTGGCAGGTTTGCCGGTCAGCCCGCTGTACGTATACTGGAACGCGTTCCCGGGAATATCTCCTAAATCCATGGTTTCACCGTATCTGAAAAATACTGGTCCATTATTTCATCCTGATTGCATTAAAACGGATTGATGTTATCCGGCCGGGCCTGCGTGCCCCGCCAAGGTCTCCGCAGGTGCCCCGGCACCCTCGTCTCCATTCACTTTCACCCGCCGCCATCCTGCCATTCAAATCCCGGTCCCGCAATGGTTGTGCATGGGACGGTACCCTGAGAGGAAACTGACGTACTGGTGTTTCAAGAAAGACCCGTACGACAACACGGTGAGCCTGGCCCCGGTGCCGTGCCGGAAAGAGGCATGCGAGTGGTTCCGCGATTCGTACCCGTACTGCATCCACATGGAGAGGCGGGACGAGAAGGGGTACGAGGTGTTCGACTGAACCGGGATTATGTTTCCTCCGGAGCTGACGCGAGCCGCACGCCCATGTCGTACGCCTTCCGGCAGTCCTGCGGGAAGACCTCGCGGTGCCTCTTCTCTTTTGACGCGGACACTGATGTGTTCGACAATTATTCCCGGTACGAGATCGTCCACAACAGGACCACCGCGTCCAGCCGGGCGCCGGCCGGATACCCCGGGACCCGGCAGGAATGCCGGTGCTGAACGAGTGGCCGACCATGTTCTGCGATCCCCTCCATTTTTGTGAAAAAGTGGAATATTTCCAAATGGTTTCCTTTAATTGTGTGAATAGAACTGGAATTTCATATAGAAAAATTTAATATCTGAACTGGCAATTATTACGTATGTGCCAGAAACCGTACCTCTTTGCCGGGTCCTGTAACGGTACCGGACGTGGTGTTCCATCCGGGGAGCAGCCGGATCGGATGTCCGTGTTCTCCGATGCAGGCAAGCCGGCAGCGGGGCAGGGTCGGGCACTCCTGCGGGACCCTCCGGGTCCGCAGTGCACATGACAGATACTGGGGAAATCAATCATTCAATTCCAGGACAATGCACGTTCCGGGATCCCGGGCTTCGCCTCCTTTTCCCCCGGGATCCTTTTCGTTTCCTTTCCCGCGTGATGCGCCCGGCCGGTGTTCCGCCCATTGCCTGCCACACTCCTGTATGATACACACCCGCGTAACGGCTGGTCTTTGGTGAACGGATATCCGCGGGAGGCAGCCCCGCAGGTTTTTTCACGAAACGCGATTTTTCACAAGATACAAGAGTCATCAGCAGCCAGTACCCGGTCAGCACATGTGAACTACAATAACCGGAGACAACCATGTTTGCAAAAACCAGCAAATCCGGGTACATCACCGCAGCCCCGGGCATAAAGAGGAAGACCCTCGTGTATGGCGACAAGACCCTGATGACCGAGTTCCTGCTGGAGAAGGGGACGCTGCTCGCCAGCCACAGCCACCCGCACGAGCAGACGGGCTATCTCGTGTCCGGCCACATGATCCTGACGGTCGGGAACGAGGCGCAGGAGATCCGGCCCGGGGACAGCTGGATGATCCCGGGCGGTGTGGAGCACCACGCGGAGATCCTGGAGGATTCCGTTGCGGTGGAGGTGTTTGCGCCGCGGAGGGAGGAGTATGTGTGAGGGGGGCTTTCGAAGGTAACAAAAAACCGAGTGAAAGAACTATCATAAAAAAATTAAAAAAACGCGTATGCGCCGACCGGGACTCGAACCCGGGTTTAGGCGTTGGCAACGCCTAGTGATAACCACTACACTATCGGCGCAGTGTGCTCTACAATGTGGGAACTCAAACGATTTAAGTATATCGAAGACGGGGACGACGGGGCGGTTTTAAGGCCGGGGCGGTGTTAGAGGACCGGGAAATTTTTCCGGCAGGAAATGCCGGATAAAACAAATGCGGAAAATTTTCCGGGAAAATTTGTTGTCAGTAAGGCTGCCGATTGTAGGATAATTATCCGACAAAACTATTGCGTAACCGGCAATTTTCCCAGGTTTCCGGCGTGAGCGGTCCGGCCGATCAATCGGATCGCGATTGAAAATTTGCGGGCGGAAAAATCTGTGCGATTGAAAAAAAATTTCCGGAGAACGGATTGGGATAAAAAGAATAAACTGATGGACATTACGAGTCCTCCCCGCCTCAGGGCCCCTCGCGGGGCACGGCGGGGCAAGAGCAGGTCCAGAAAAACGCTCATTGAAAGCCGCCGCGGGAGCGCCCCCGCGGGGGCGGCGGCAGGCATCGCACTCGGGGGTATGGGGGCATCAGCCCCCATCTTTGACCAACTTTTTTTCAATGATAATCTAATCTCTCTTTCCAGATCCCAACGTCCAAAACCACAGGCCCTCGATCCCGGGGCCGTTGTAACATTGCTCTACCATGCCTCACCAATTCCCGCCGGAGAATCGCGAATTCTTCCGGGAGAATTACCGTGTTTTCCGGAAACATTGCCTCTCCTCCTATGGAACAGAAGCAAAAGACGTACACCAGAGCACGATACGGGCCTGGAATTTTTCGGTCGGGGACTGGTATCCGGACCCTGCCCGGAAAACCCCCTCCCGGACGGGTCCCTGTCCCGAAGCACGTCCGGCCTCCTTTTCGCCCGCCCCAATCCTGCCATATCCTGTCATCCTTCTCCGGCGTGAAAATGGATGTTATTCGCGGAAACACTGCTGTTTTTCTCCAGAACACTGTCATTTCCTCGGAAAAAGAGGGGTAACCGGGCACGATACGGGCCCGGATGCGATCAACCCTTTTTTGGGTATGCCACCGCTTCCGCCAGGGGCCTCCACCGTCGTGCACCGACGGAAATCCCTTCCCGGGGCTCCACTAAGATAGTGCATTTCCGAACTCTGATCAGACCTGTGACGGGTATGTGACCCGTGACAGGTATCTGACCTGTCACAGGTATCAGACCCATGAGGTCCTACAGGTCATCAGATTCGGATGATAAGGAGAACGCAACATGTTCTTCGATAAGATCCTTCCCATTTTTACGTTGGGGAATCCGGAAAATATCCATATCCACATCCGGTCGGGCGACAGATTGCCGGCCCGGAATCTCTGGAGAAATGCGTGGCCGAAAAAATCTGGGAAAAATCAGGAAACATTCCGGAAAATTTTCAGAAAAAAATCCAAAGAAAATCCGGAGAAAATTCAGAGAAAATCCGTCCTGGAAAATTTTCCGGCCCGCACAATTCTCGGAAAAATCCGGCCCCGGGCAGCGCAAAAGAAAAAAACCGCCGGCTTCAGAACAGCCGCTTGTTCAGGATATCGTACACGCACTCCCCGACTTCGTTCTGCGTGGCCGGTCCCTGGTCGGGCAGCGAGGCGAGAAATGTTTTGCCGTCCGGGTTCGATTCGGCAAGTTTCGTGATGATCTTCCAGCCCATGCTGCCATGGGTCTCATCAAGGCCGCTCATGACAAGGAACTGGATGATCTTGATCGTAGCCCCTTCGGTCTTCAGGGATCCGTCGAGGACCTTCTGTATTGCAGTTTTCTGGTCGTCCGTGAGTGCCGTACTTACCCATGGCAACAGGATCTATTAAAACTTCACGATAAAAGGGGGCAATACCGGGCCGGGACCGGTTGGAGCGCCAGAGGATACACCAAAAGAACAACGATGGGGGCTGATGCCCCCATACCCCCTGTTGGGATGAACGGCCGCCGCCCCGAAAGGCGCCCCGCGGCGGCTTTCAATATCGGTTTTCCCGGACCTGCTCTGGCCCCGCCGTGCCCCGAGAGGGGCCCTGAGGCGGGGAGCCCTCGCAAATATCATGAGTTTAATATTTTTTCATCGTTCGCGCGTGAACACACGTGAACATTTCTTGGGGAAAAAACTGCCGGTGCCGTCAACGCATGCATAAAAAACCCGGCAGGCCGGTCAGAATAAAACCGGGAACACCCCCCCGCCATCTCACCCCGGCCGCTGGTGCAGGCCGATGGCATTGCCTTCCGTGTCCGTGATGACCGCGAAGAACCCGATGCCCTCAACGCCCCCTTTGGGCAGCTGGATCTTCCCGCCCAGTTTCTCCACCTTCGCGAGGACCGCGTCAATGTCCGTCACCTCCGCAAAGAGAAGGATCGGGCCGGGGCCGTGCCGTTTGTAAAGCCCGCCGGTACTGATGGCCCCTTCCTCCGGCGTGCCGGTCACGATCGTGTGCCGCTGGTGCTCCGGGAAGGGGAAATCCTTCATGGGCTCGACCTTCCAGCCGAGGAGCGAACGGTAGAATGTCCCGGCCCGGGCAACATCGTCGGCCGGGATATCGAAGAACCCGATGTTTGCCATGATGCCGGATGAGCAGCCGGACGATATGAAAATTCCGGCCGTACCAGTCCGCAGCAGGCCGCACGGGGGGCAGTGCCCGGATTGAAAAAGCAGGTTATTTGTAAAAGACCGGACTATCTGGTAATGATGATCCCCCTCTTTGTGGACTGCTCCGGCCGGCGTGTCGTCATCTTCGGCGGCGGGGCGGTGGCTGCACGGAAGGCGGCGTACTTCGCGGACGAGGCACGCGTGACCGTGGTGAGCCGGTCGTTCGTGCATAAGATCGAGACCATGCCGGTAAAAACCCGGGCCATGGACATCGAAACCGCGTCTGACGAGAAGATCGCGGCAGCGATCGGGAAGGCGTTCCTCGTCATCGCGGCACTCTCCGACCCGGTGCAGAACAACCGGATCGGCCGCATCTGCAGAAAGGCCGGCATCCTCTTCAACAACGCGGACGGCGACAAGGGCAGCGTGATCCTGCCCGCGGTGAGCAGCGGGGAGAACTATGCCATCGCCATCAGCACGGGCGGGAGCAGCCCGGCGGTCTCCCGCTTCATCCGCGAGTATCTCGAACAGGAACTGCCGGAGCTGGATGCCATGGTCGCGCTCCAGCAGAAACTGCGGGACCAGCTGAAGAAGAAGGTCCCCGAGCAGGAGCGGCGGAACGAGATCCTGAAAAAAGTGCTGGCCGACCAGCCGCTCTGGAAACTTCTGCGGAGCGACCCGGCAAAAGCGTGGAACCGGGTTGCGGCGAGGTACCTCGATGGATGAGGATACTATCCCGCTCGCGGTTGCGGGCGTCAGCCATCACACGGCAGACGTTGCCGCGATCGAGGCATTCCGGTTTGCGGACGAACCGGAGTTCCTTGCCGCCGCAAAGCAGCGGTTCGATGGCGCACTCCTGCTCCAGACCTGCAACCGCGTGGAAGTGATCGTGGAAGGGGACGTTGCCGATCTCAGGCAGTTCCTTGCGGAGCAGGGCCGGAAAGACTTCTTCGTGCACGAAGGCAGAGGGGCGCTCCGGCACCTCTTCGCACTCGCGTCGGGCATCGACTCGATGATCGTGGGCGAGGACCAGATCATCGGCCAGCTCAAAAAAGCCCTTGCGGACGGGCAGGAGGCCGGGACCGCGAGCAGTTTCCTGGAGCACTGCGTGAACAAGGCCGTCCATGTGGGCGTCGAGGTCCGGAAGCGGACGCTCATCAACCGCGGGGCGGTTTCCATCGGTTCGGCGGCCGTCCAGCTGGCCGAGGCGGAGATCGGCAGCCTTGCGGGGAAGCACATCCTCGTTGTCGGCAGCGGTGAGATGGGCCTGCTCGTTGCCCAGGCGCTCGCGGAGAAGCACCTGACCGCGATGTACGTCGCGAACCGGACGTATGGCCGGGCAGTCATTCTCGCCAGGAAGATCGGCGGCAAGGCCGTGCACCTCAACGAGCTCTACCACTACATCACGCTCTCGGACGTGGTGATCTCGTGCACCTCTGCCCCGCACGCGATCATCCACACCGCGGATCTCAAAAAGGCGATGAAGGACCGGTGCTGGCCTGTGGAAGGCCACCCCCGGCCGCTTGTCATCGTGGATATCGCCCAGCCCCGGGACGTAGAGGAGGGCGCCGGCGAGATCGACGGCGTCCGGCTCTTCACCATCGACAGTCTGCGGACAATCAACGAGCAGACCATGAGCACGCGGAAGGCCGAAGCCGGGCGGGCCCATGATTTCGTGGAAGCGGAACTGGAGATCTTCCTGCGCCACCTCCGGCGGCGGAACGCGGACGGGGTGCTCGGCGCCCTGCACACGTGGGCCGAGACCATCCGCGTCCGGGAGCGCGACCGGGCCATGACACGCCTCGGCGCAGCGGACCCGAAGGTCGCGGAGGTCGTGGACGACCTGACACGGGTACTCTCGCGGAAGATCCTGACCGAGGCAACGTTCGCGGTCCGGGCGTCGGCAGAGGAGGGCGACCTGGAGGCGGCGGAGGCGCTTGTCCGGGCGATCACGCGGGGGGAGCGGATCGCGAACGGGGACAACGGGAAGAAATAATCCATCGGACATGACCTGCCGGTAAAACAGATGATGCGTGCAGGGGATCGTGTTATTATCCTCCCGGATGCCGCAATCAACGCCGGGCAGGGAATGACGGCTTCCCTCCCTTACATCAAATAAGAAATTTAATAACAGTTTTCATCAAATCCTGATAGGGATATTTTTGATAAATATTTTGAGTGCCATCATAAAAAAACTGAATATCACTACTTTTCGTTATCTCTACCTTGTCGTTTTTGCAATTCCTGTCAACTATTTTATTATCAGCGGCCATTCCGGCATAATAATCCAGTGGGTTTTTTTCCGTTACCAGCTGACAGCCACTAGTGAATCGGTCATCCCGATAACAACATCGCTGTCAAGGGGTTTTCTGTACGTATCACACGAAGCTGCCATCTTTGAATCCCTGATTTTTCTCGGTTGTCTCTGTTTTGTTATCTCCTGGATCCTGTTGTTCTACAGAACGTCTGAACCAGTGAAAAAAGCAGGACTGTTTACGATCGCCGGTGCAATCCTCACCACGTCTGCCTACATCATGTTCTTAGGTTCAGGGGGAACTTCGATTCCCGTGGGCATGCCGTTCATCCTGGTTATCGGGAGTCTGATGTACTGGCATACGCCAGACAGTCCTGATATCAGTACGGGCAAAAAAACGGAGACTGAATCCGAAAATCCCCCGACCGGCAGTATTCCGGCAGAAGGTGCACCAGTTGCACCAGAGCCGCCCGGAAGCGCGGGGATCAGACCGGAATATTATTTCCCGCTGGTTTTCCTGAATCTGGTGACCAATTTTATCTTTTTGCCGTCGTACGGATTTGTCAGCGATGACTGGTCGCAGTGTTTTCACGCGTTCAGGGGGATTTCCCTGCCAGAACTGATTTTTGAATCCCACAGGCCGGGATTTTATATCATTTTAAAGGGATTGTCAATGATTTTCGGAACCGAGCCGATCTGGTTTTTCCTGTTCAATTTCATTGTCTCTTCGATCCTGCTTCTCATGGTTTTCATCACAGCACGATTACTGCTGGCAAAAATCCATCTTTTTTCTGAATCCTATGCTTTTCTGGTTGCAGTACTGTTCTGCATCCTTTTCAACAAAGGTGAATTATACGCGTTCGGCTCTGTAATTCCAGACAATATTGCTTTTGCCTTGTATCTTGTCTCCTTGTATTTCTACATACAGTCCGATAAAAAGCCCTTTTTTATTTTCCTGTCCCTTTTCAGTTTTACTGTCGCATTATTCACGTACGAAGTGGGAATCATCCTGCCATTTTTTTATTGCATTTACTCCCTCTGTACAGAGAAAACAATCCGGAAACCACTTGCTTTTTTTATCCCGCTCGTTGTGTATTGTGTTGTTCGCCTGACAAACTGGGGCGGTTATGGAATTGTCGTGAATCCCGGTAACGATATAACTCTGGTCAATTTCATCCCCTCGGTTACAGCAAATATCGTCTATCTGAAGTTTAACCTGGCAATTTTCATGAATACCTTTCCCGAATATTTCATGGATAGCATCACGGGATTGGAAAGGTTACCTTCACTTCCCGTAACAGCATTGCTCATTATCGACATTGTTGTTGCAGCACTCATCGTGTGGATCCTGACCAGATATTCACGTGAAGATCCGGAAACGCCGGAGTTCGATGGTACCCCGTTGATCCTGGTCGGACTGGCAGGGATTATTCTCTCATTCCTCCTCATCAGCCTGAATGGATTTATCGCCGGCAGATACCTGGTTTTCATTGATTTCTTTGTGTGTCTCCTGGGTGTATTGATTCTGATAAAATGTGCAGGAAAACGAAGTATTGCGTATGGCCTTTTTTTCATCATTGTTTTCTGCCTGCTGATAAACCAGGGATTGTACTTCAACTGGGTGGTTTCCGGCAATATCCAGCAGAGTTTTCATGAGGCCGTACAAAAAAATTCTGAAAAGATCAGCCAGTATGAGTTCGTGTATGTAAACATTACCGATCTCGGGGTGGTCAAAGGGAATTACCTGAATGCCCGTGGTCTTCACAGCTGGTCGATCATCGCAATGATGCAGGATGCCGGGATCGATACATCGGATACGACTTTGATTTATAATGTTGAGGACGAGAACGAGAAGCCCGTTGAGACGATTGAAAACCGATCGTATTTCGAGTTCAACCGGTCAAACGTTGATTTGACGAGGATGTATTACGCCGGGGTAAGCAGATCGGTTGCCTGAAATACCGAAAACCGGCTCTCCTTCATTTGTTCAGGAAGATATCTCGGGGAGAACAGAAATAAAAAAAGTCGAAGAACCTCCGGTTCTTCTCCTGATTCGGGTTTTGCAACCCTCATCATTCAGAAAAATACCTCTTCCCTTGGCAGCCGCCACTTTGGCGGGGCCTTGTCGGCGGCCCAGAGGACGTCAACCTTACCGCTGCCGGGTCGCTCGTGAAGGCGATCACCAAAGGGGGGGGAGCGGATCGGAAACGGGGTAGGAAGAGATTTTTTTCCTCTTTTTATTCTGCCGGGCGTTGAATTTATCTTTTTCAGCGATAAGCTTCGGACGCTCTCGGTGTTTCGCCGGGCGGCTCAAGCCCCTCCTCATGGCACCCCCCTGTTGTGATAGTTCAGCATTACCGGTAAGGGAATTTCATCGCATCTTCCCGTTCAGGTAAAGGAGAGGCATTGAATCGTCTCATCATAAATCACGAGAAAAATCAAGGTATCGCAATATGATAGTGCATTGAAGATTTTTCATTGAAATAATTAACAACTTAAATTAAGATCAAAGTATTTTTATACATTAAGGATAGACCGGATCGCGATGTGAACGACATGATCTCGGGTTTTTGTGGGAAAAAACGTGGAGTGAAACATTTGACACCGGACAAAAGAATTGTTTTATTGATGGTGCTTATACTTGCATCAGGAATTATTACTACGATAGTGGCTGCTGATGAGAATTCAGGAGTGGATAATCTTACACAGAATGTGCTCCCGGAACAAGATACATATTCAGCGGGTTCAGATGAAATCGGACAGACGGGATCGGAGAACCTGACATTCAGTACGTCCGATCTCTCCCGGGTAAATACTACGAAGAGGGAATCAGAATTCCAGAGTGTTGCATATGCAGTCAGCGCACTAGCCCCTGTCGCTGACTTCAATGCAACCCCGCGCTCAGGTCCTGCCCCGCTTTCCGTGCAGTTCACGGATATTTCCACGAATTCTCCCACAAACTGGTCGTGGAATTTTGGTGACGAATGGTGGATAGCGAGAAGTTTCCATTGCACAGTGGTCACCGCAAATGGCACCATCCTCGTGATCGGCGGTGCCGGCGACAAGGATTACGCTAATGATAAAATATTCAGTCTGGGTAACTGGCGTTTATACAACGATGTCTGGAAGTCAACCGACTCTGGTGCGACCTGGACGCTGGTAAACGGGAGCAGCGCGTGGTCGGCTCGCAGGGTTCACAACACCGCAGTATTGCCCGATGGCACTATACTTCTGATTGGCGGAGGGGACTACGCCAAATACAGGAACGAAGTATGGAGGTCATCCGACCAGGGCGTTACATGGACCATGATAAATGCAAACGGTGGATGGACACCACGGGAATCCATGGCCATTGCAGTCTTGTCCAATGATACCATCATACTTTCCGGGGGCACATTGTCAGGAGGGTATACTCAGTTCAATGATGTCTGGCGATCCACGGATAAGGGTTTGACGTGGGTGCAGGCGACTGCAAATGCCCCGTGGCAGAAAAGGTATGGCCACACAATGACCGTACTAGGCGATGACAGCATCATCCTTGTCGGGGGATACACGTTCGGGGGTTCTCCTCTTTATCCGCGGGACACGTGGCGTTCGACCGATCAAGGCACGACCTGGGTGAGGGTTTCCCTGGATAACGGTTTTGACGGGAGAATCCTCCAGAGCAGCGCGGCACTGCCGGACGGCAGTGTTATCCTGCTTGGCGGGATTTCGTGGGGAGTCTATTATAACGATACATGGAAATCGATCGATAACGGCGCGACATGGTTCCGGGTAACCGCGAACGCCCCCTGGGAAAAACGCAATGCCCACACAAGCACGGTCATGCCGGACGGCAGCATCGTCCTCATGGGAGGTTATGATACCGCTGGCGGGTACAAGAATGATGTCTGGCGGTCGAATGACAACGGTACTTCCTGGACGTTCGTGGGCCGAGGGCCGGATAATTCCCCGGATCAGAATCCGTTGCACACCTACACGAAGCCGGGGATTTATACCGTGTCGATGAAAGCGACGAATACCGCAGGGAGCAACCGGAAGGTCAAGATGGGGTACGTGAAGGTGCCGCCACCTGTGGCGAATTTCAGCGCAAACACGACATCCGGCGACTCCCCATTGGGAGTACAATTCACGGATACTTCAACCGGCAATCCAACATCGTGGAACTGGTTATTTGGCGATGGCAACAGCTCTGTCGAACGGAACCCGTCGCACATCTACGTGGCGGCGGGGTCGTACAACGTGAGCCTGACTGCGGCGAATGCGGGGGGGAGCAATACAACGGTGAAGGCGGGGTATGTGGTGGTGACAGCGCCGGTGCACTGCGGTTATGATTCGTGTGATGATATCAATAATCAAACCGATTACGAGGAATGCGTCACCTGCAACAATCAGACATACTGTGAAGGACTTTGCGCAAATTCTAGCTGTGATTTAACGGGAGATAACGTCACATTTATTATCAATAATTATACCTGCTCTTATGGAAATTGGCTTCCTGCGAGCTGTGGCCAAAACGCTTTACTTAATTGGGCTTTGGAAGGGGATACTGATCAGTTTAAAGATGTTTTATCAATTGCGAGATGGAGAAGAACCACAGATTGTCCCAATATGGGCCACTCATATGTTTTTGAGAATCCCATGGGAAAAGATGTAAATATGGCCGGAGTAACCGCTGAAGATATTGGTCATTATCATGAGGTTGCAGCAGAACTACCTGCCGGAAAAGATGGGAATGATTATTCCAGTTGGAGATTTTTTAATTATGGAGAATCGAATATTACAAAAGGAATCGGTTTTCCGGGTATGCCAAATGGACAGATTCCGGCCGGGGGCAGAACATGTTATACCCAAGTGCGCATAAGGAAAATAGCTGGGATACATGGTTGCCTTGTTATTGATGATCCCCCGCAAATAGTAAAAACTTTTTACATCGATCGGCTCTGTTGAAACCCTGTTAAGTAACCGGAAAAGCTAAGAACAAGGTGCTCCTTGTATAAGGTATGGGAAACCAAAACAAGGAGCACTACTTCTTCTCAGATCAGAAGTATATTTGTTTTCTGACATC
>NZ_MVQB01000031.1 GCF_002067035.1 Methanoregula sp. PtaB.Bin085
GTGGGAGAGGGCTCGAGGCTGAAACCAGAGGGGGACGCAGCTGCCTGGGTTGCAGCCGGTCCTGATGGCTGTGCCGGGGTGACCGGGGTGGCGGGGGTGCCCGTGCATCCGGCAATCCCGACAGCTGAACAGAGAACGAGGATAGCGAGGATTGTGATCTTCTGCATACCCGGAATATACGGGCGGGAGTTATATGATAATTGTGTTTGTATGGTCCGCCGGTTATTCCGGAAGAAGGGAGCCTTCGTACTCCATCTCCCCGCTGTTCCCATCAACCGTGACCATGGTGCCGGTCATGAGCCTCTCGATCGGGATGCCGATACGGTCGATCATCGGGATGCCACCGATGATTGCCCCGGTTGCAATGATTGCTTCTGCCTCGGTATTGATGATCGCCCGGGGGGCATGCCCGTTCCGGCTCAGCGCGTAGATCACGTACGATCCCACGGTCGATCCCTTGCCATAGGGGAATGCCAGCACGGTACCGGTAATGCCTGTTCCCTGCAGGGGGTGATCTTTCTCAATGATAACCCCGGTCTCCGGATCCACGCCTCCGAGAAACGAGATCGGTGCCGGGCTCACCAGCAGTGGGCCGGCTGACCTGCCCTTTGCTATACCCCTTCCGTGTATATGCAAAATCACACCACATAAATGGTTGAAGATGAACATATATGATTAATATGGAAGAGTCTGCCGCGAGTAACACTGCTTCATCTTCCGAGCTCAAGTACCAGATCCAGATCAACGAGCTCGAAGCTTCTCTCCTCGAGATGAAGGTGAAAGTGGACGAGCTCACCAAGGAGAATGGCCAGCTCAAGCGGGAGAACAACCAGCTCAAGCGCATGCCGCTCTTTGTTGCCGTTGTTGTGGATATCCTCGGGAGCGGGGAGATCTATCTCCGCCAGCAGGGTAACAACCAGGAATACCTGACCAGTGCGCCGGATGAAATACGAACGCAGCTGAAACCCGGTGCCAAGGTTGCTGTCAACAATGCGCTGTCCATCGTCAAGGTCATCGGCAACATCTACGATGCCAGGGTACGCGTAATGGAGCTCGAGGAATCCCCTGCCATCAGCTACGACCAGATCGGCGGGCTCGCAGACCAGGTGAAGGAGGTCCGGGAAGCTGTCGAATTCCCGCTGACCAAACCGGAAATCTTTCGCCGGGTCGGTGTCGAACCCCCGAAGGGCATCCTCCTGTTCGGGGCGCCGGGCACGGGCAAGACACTTATCGCAAAGGCGGTGGCCCACGAGGCAAAAGCCACCTTCATCCGGATGTCCGGCAGCGAGCTGGTCCATAAGTTCATCGGCGAGGGCGCCGGGCTTGTTCGCGAGCTGTTCCAGCTCGCCCGCGAGCGGGCGCCTGCCATCGTTTTCATTGACGAGATTGATGCGGTGGGCAGCATGCGTACCAATGACGGTACCTCCGGGAGCGCCGAGGTCCAGCGGACGCTGATGCAGCTCCTTGCAGAGATGGACGGGTTCGACAACCGCGGCGATGTCCGGATCATGGCTGCCACGAACCGTGCCGACATGCTGGATCCTGCACTCCTGCGGCCGGGACGGTTCGACCGCCTGATCGAGATCCCCGTGCCGGACAAGGCATCCCGTCTCCAGATCCTGAAGATCCATTCCCGAAAGATGCACATAAGCGACGTGGATTTCGAGGAGATTGCCGCGATCACCGACAAGGCAACCGGTGCCGAGCTCGAGGCGATCTGCCGCGAGGCGGGCATGATGGCCGTGCGCCGGGAGGCGGACGCGATCAGCATGCGCGACTTCCTGGATGCTGCCCGCAAGGTCAGGAACGAGGCCGTGGCAGACACCCGGATGTATACCTGATTGCCGTTTCCATACCGGATTCCCTTTTTCCGGAGGCCCCATGAACATACTGCTGATCCAGCGGGAAGGCACTGATCTCCACCATGTACTCTATTCTTCCGAAACCAGCCGCATGGCCCTCCGGTTTTATCACCCGCAGAAGAAACCCTGCGGTGTTTCCATCACCTGCGCATCGCTGGGGAGCGCCCTCTCGCTTGTTGCGGAACTCCGCTGGTATATAAGGCGGTACGTGCGCCAGCCGCTCTTCGAGCTGGAGAACGGGATCTATTTCACCCACGATCTTGCCCAAGACGTGTACTACGAGCGGACCACGGTCCTCAACCCGGGGTGGAAGTACCGGAAGCTCTACAGTTTCAAAGACGGAAAACTGATCAGCTCGCTCCCCATGACCCCGGGGTCCGCTCCCGAGGAGTACCACCAGGAATATATCGGGGCTGATCGCTCGATTGAGATATGGTGCAGGGAAGACGACATGGAAGAGGGTGAACTGATGGCGGAGGACGAGCCTGCCGGTGCAGATGCCGGAGGGCCGGGCACTGGTAGTTCCTGAAAGCGCAAAAGATGGTCACGCATCGCATCCGCCAGGCAACAACCGGTGTTTCCTCCCCGTGTCGTTCATCTGCGACGGGATGGTCCTGTTGTTCATCAGAATTCCCGTAACCGGTGAAAAATCGGAGGGGGGACCTCACCGTGTCCGCGGGGCCTGCGGGCAGATCTCTTCGCCACCACGGGATCACCTCTCTTTGACGAGAATACTGATGCTATAACCCTGCCGTTCAGTGCAGGGATTTTCGATCCCCCCGCAGCCCGCTCACCGATAGACCGTTATTCAAAAGATCCGGACCCGGCCATATCACAGGGTCCTTCCGGATTCACCGGATTCGAGAACCGTCCTGTACAGGATGGCTGTCAGGATCTCCCGCTGTTCGAGGGTTGGCGGGTACTGGGTATCGTTCAGGGCGGTCTCGACCTGTCTGATGACATCACCGGCGTTGGTCATGAAAAACCTCCGTAAGGATATTCAGGGACTTGGAAATTTCGCATTAAATATTCGCCACATGGGACGGGTGTTTGGGTGTACGGGAGAAGTTCAATGGATGAACCGGGAGGTTCTGCCATGAATGGTGAAAGCCCGAGACCATGGCATCCGCGAGTGTCAGGCGATTAACAGGAAAAAAAATGAAGGATGCTTCCGATCGCTGACCTACGCGAACATCGCTCCCTCGGCATCGAGGGGGCCGCGGTTGAAGTCGAGGCCGACCTTTGCGATCGCTGCAAGGAAATCTTCCTGCGTTATGGCAGAGCGTTCCTTCCTGATCGCAAACATACCCGCCTCCATGCAGATCGCCCGCAGATCGGCACCGTTTTTGCCCTCGGTCATCCGGGCAACTGCCGCAAGATCGACCTTCCCGTCAACTGTGAGCATCCGGCAGTGGACCTTCAGGATGGAGAGACGGCCGGCCTCGTTCGGCAGAGGGATCTCGATGATACGATCGAACCGGCCCGGGCGGAGGAGCGCACGGTCAAGGATATCGATCCGGTTCGTGGCGCCGATGATCTTGACATCGCCCCGGTTCTCGAACCCGTCCATGCCGGCAAGGAGCTGCATCAGCGTCCGTTGTACCTCGCGATCGCCAGAGGTGTTGGCCTCCGTACGGGATGCGCCCACGGCATCTATCTCGTCAATGAAGATGATGGTCGGGGCTTTCTTCTTCGCAAGATCGAAGAGCTCCCGGACCAGCCGGGCCCCTTCGCCGATGTATTTCTGGACCAGTTCCGACCCGACGACACGCATGAAGTGGGCGTTGGTTTCGTGGGCAACCGCCTTTGCAAGCAGGGTCTTTCCCGTGCCGGGCGGGCCGTGGAGGAGCACGCCCTTGGGCGGGTCGATCCCGATCTTCTGGAAGAGGTCGGGGCGTTTCAGGGGGAGCTCGACTGCTTCCCGGATCTCATTGATCTGCGGATCGAGACCGCCGATGTCCAGGTAGGATTCCTGCGGGGAGTCTGAGAGCTCCATGCCGTAGATCTGGGCATCGAACGAGGTCGGGAGGAGCTCAACAATGGCGAGCGACTGCTGGTTGAGCGTGCAGCGGACGCCCGGCTTGAGGTCCTCGGTATTGATGGACGGGGAACTCCGCACCAGGAATCTCGGGCCGGCGCTGCTGCGGACAATGACCCGTGTCGGGTCCACGACATCGGTGACAGTTCCGATGATGAGTGGGGGGCTTCGCAGCTGCTCGCTCTCGCTCTTGAGCTTGCGGACCTCCCGCTCGAACCGTATCTTCTGGGTCTCGATATACCGCTTATCTGCCTCAACCTGCCGGAGCTGCTCCCGCAGTTCGAGGTTCCGTGATTCGAGGTTGCCGACCCGTTCCATCATCTGGACTTCCAGTTCGTGCTTGTCGTTCTCGATCTGGCTCATCTGCTCGCGGAGCTGTTCGGACAGGGTGCGGTAGAGCCTGTACAGCTCCTCGGGCGTCTGGGGATCGGTTGGCGGCTGGTGAAGGGTATCGGCCATCTCGTGCCTCACTCAGTTAGGTATTTGGGAAAACTATATATAAAGTGTTTGTGAAGTGGCAACCGTTCAGGGCTGGCAGGCAATACCTTTTACGTGGAAAATTTATACTCGCACGGGCCATTGATGTGTGAGACTATGCAGTGTGAGATGTGCGGTGAGGAGATCCGGGGCTCCCCAAAACTGGTCCGGATCGAGGGTGCCGAACTTCAGGTCTGCATGAAGTGCGGGAAGTTCGGGACCGAGGTGCAGCAGGTGCGCCGTACGGAT
>NZ_MVQB01000032.1 GCF_002067035.1 Methanoregula sp. PtaB.Bin085
CCGTCATCGGATACGGCAACGCCATTGATGATGTCCGTTGCATTCGCCATCCAGACCTGCCGCCCGGTACGGTCCAGGACGAGGAGGTTCTCGCTCAGTGCAAGTACGATCGTAGTCCCGTCACGTGAATACGCCATTGCCTGGGCATCCCCGACCGGGAACCGCTTGTCCCACAGGATGGTCCCGTTTCCGGTATACATCCGGATGCGGCTGCTGAACGCCGTGACGAAACTCGATCCGTCCGGGGCGACCGCGATGAGGTTCTGTGTCAGGTTCTCGTCCGCCCATTCCCGGTTCAGTTTCGGGTCCATCAGCTGGATGTCCCTGCTGGTGGAAAGAAGCATCCGGTCTCCTGACGGCATGATCCTGACCGCATTGATGGTCATGGTGTCATTGGATGCAATTCCCTCTCCCGAGAACGTCAGGGTCCGGATCTTTCCCCCGCCGGCAGCGGCGATGAAGGACAAATCCGGCGCCAGCGAGATATCCTTGACAGCGATCTCCATGTTCCTGTCCCATATCAGGGTGCCGGCACCGGAAAGGAGGCGCAGCTCCGTGCCCTTCCCGGTCAGGATATAATCTCCCTGGCGGCTGATATCGAGCGATGTGGCAGACCAGCCGGACCAGCGCTTCCTGCCATCCCTGGTGAGGGAGATCACCTGGTCGCCACCGGACACAATGGTCGATCCATCCGCGGATATGACAACGCCATACAGCTGGCCTCCTACCGTACCCGGTTCCGTCCAGAGCGGTTGTACCGTGTTCTCAGCCATAACGGCAGGAACGAGGAGGATCATCGCCACACAGAGCAGTGTAAAACGGCTGGTATGCATCACACACTCAGTCAAGTGGAAGCCTGTCTGCGATAAAGATTCCTGTACCGGCCAATTCGATCCATGTGCAACCCCGGGATACGCGGGAAGAGGGTCGCATACGGGCAAGGGGCGTAATACGGCCGGAAAAAACCGGGGATACTCCGGAAGGACGGAATCTGCCGGCCGGTATTCATTCCCCGCCGGCAACCCGTTCGTCGGGCCTCTTCGGGGAGTGCGGGTAGAAACGCGAATCCCTGGGCCCCGGGATGGTGTTGATCGTTCCCGTGATTCGGAGCGGGTGGCCGAACGAGTCCCGCTCGATCACCTTGCCGCGGACGGTCATCCAGACCCAGCTGCCATTGCTGTGCCGCAGCCGGAACTCGACCTCAAAGAGCGTTTCACGATCTGCCATGTGCCGGAAGAACGCGTACAGGATCCGGGGAAGATCAAGGGGATGCGCGAGGGATTTGGCCGTGTTCACGGTAAACACCCGGCCCGGGCCGGCACCGATTCCCAGTACCCGCAGCGCCCACTCGTCAATATCATGGATCAGCATGGTACGCATATCGACATCCCAGATGCCGATATCCCCGGCCTGCAGGGCGAGTGCGAGCCGCTCCCGGCTCTCGTAGAGTTCCCGTGCCTCCTTTCTCCGGAGGGTCTGGTCGACAATAATCCCCCGCACCCCGGTAACCCTCCCGGAATCGGGGTCCGTGACTGTCACGCCATAGATGAGGCCGTAGAAGGTACTGCCGTCTTTCCGCTGCAGCAGGTACTCCCTGCCAGTACCGCTCTCCCCCGAGATTATCCGGCGGATATCCCGGGACGCCCGTTCGCGGTCTTCATCGGCAATGAAATCAAAGATGCTGATCTTCCGGTCCATATCTTCCTTTGAAAGACCGAAATACCCGAGGCAGACCCCGTTGGCGAACGTCAGGGTCCCGAATAAATCCATCTCATAGATCCCGACCGGAATCATGTTTGCGAATCCCCGGTTCATCTCGCGGGAGATGCCCAGGTCGTGCTTGATCCGGTGGACCTCCGTCATGTCCCGCACGGTCTCGATCCCGCCCGTGACCTTCCCGGAGGAGTCGTAGAGCAGGCTCGCGGAGACCCAGATATAGGCCCCTTCTCCGCCGCGCAGGGAGGGCACGTAGAGCTCGGCGCTGATCTTTCTCTCGTTTTTTTCCGCGCCGGGATACCGGCTCTCCAGACCGGGCAGGTCATGGAGCAGGTAATCGACAAGGACCGGCTGCCGGGTGCCATAGAACGGGACCGCATATGCGTAATCGCCCTTCCCGAGGATCTCCTGCCGGGGGATGCCGGTCATCTGTTCCATGGCCCGGTTCCATGAAATCACCGTTCCCGCCGTGTCGATAACGCAGGTCGCATCGGGAAGGAAATTGATGATATCGTTGAGTTCCTCCCGCGACCGTTTCAGCTCGGCCTCGATCTGCCGGCGCTCTATGGCCCGGAGGGTCTTGTGCCGGAGCTCAGTGATCATCGACTTGAGGTCGGGGCCTTTCTGGATATAATAATCGACACCGTTGTTCACTGCCTCGATGACAACGTCCTCGCGGCCCCGCCCGGTGAAGAGGATGAACGGGAGATTCCCGTGCCGGCTCCGGACAACCTTTAAAAATTCAATCCCATCCATCTCCGGCATCTGGTAATCAGAGAGGATCGCATCGTACCGGGCACCAGGTATCCGTTCGAGCGCCTCGGTAGCGGATGACACGGTGTCCACGGTGAACTCGCCGGTCCGCTCCATGAATATCTTGTTGAGACCCAGCAGGTTCTCATCATCGTCAACATACAGAATAGAATACATTTCGGGAATTCCTGCACGGGTATAAATGACCGGTCTATGAACCGCTGGATTATCTTACGATCCGTGTTTCCTGCTGAATATAATTCGGAAAAATGCTATTTATGCGCTTTGATGCGCGCTTTCGTTGATTGTTCCTGGAAGGTGCACCACTCCAATAAACCTGCAGTATCTGGTGGTTTTTTTCTGGCGGGGACGCGTCGGTATTCTGTTTTTAATGATGGTTTGGGAAAGCAGGGACGGGTCCCCGGGTTTCTGTGACAGGTACTGAACGCTCACGGGCAGTCCCGGAAAAGGCCTGTTATCATTGTCCCCGGCACGGGGTCGTGTCTACGGCTGTCATATTCTGCACCACCGTGGCGCCTGCTGCAGCACCAGCCAGCCTCCCGGGACGCAGGATAAAAAAAGTGCATGGAGATCCGGAAGATTATTTCTTCCGGTATTTTTTTCCTGCCGAGAATGCCTTGTCGATCTGCTTTCCCACGCGCCAGTACGCGGACTGGGCATACACGATCGGGTCGCATTTTCCCGTGTCCGGCCTGCCATCCACAATGCAGGAACGGTCGGCATGGATCTCTGCAACCTCGCCGACATAGAGCAGGTGGCTCCCGCAGTCAACGGACGAGAAGACCCTGCACTCGATATTGACCGGGCACTCAGCAGCAAGGGGGGCGGTCTTCAGTTTGCCGTAAACCGTGGTGAAGATCCCCGACTTATCCTCCTGCGCACCGGAAACGAGCCCGCAGTGGTCGGTCTCGACAACATGGTTTGCCATGGGAACGTTCAGGGAGAATGTTTTGTTCTCTTCGATACCTTTCACCGTGAATCGGGCCTTGTTGAGGGCAACGCAGACCATGGGCGGGGCCATGCAGGCAACCGTTGCCCACGCGGCGGTCATGTAGTTCGGCTTTCCCTTCACGTTCGCCCCCACGAGCAGTGCGGGCATGACACTCATGTACGGCATCGGGCCGAGCGCGATTTTGTCCATGATGGTTCTCTCCGCCATACCATGGAACTTCCCGGGTTAAGAACCTGCCAGGAAAGGCAAGGGATCCACCGGGAAAACAGGGGGTCAGTCCGCCAGGGAACGTGGGTGGTTATGCATTACCCTTTTTCAGGAAAAACCGCCGGTAAAAAGACTCCGGCATATACCACCGTATCCACCCCGGCCCCTCGACCCGGGTCCTGATTACCATTGCAAGGATGAGCAGGAAAAGACCGATAGCAAGAACTTCGGTATTGGCGATCCTGAAGAAGCCGGCATTGTAGACGTCCTCAGGACCCGTCGGAAGCCATGCCAGACCGTATTTTGCATGCGACAGAGGCCAGAGGTACATGTAGTATGCAGGGTACACCAGTGCGTCCTCGAACAGGTGTGCCCCGAATCCGACGATGGTAAAAACAACCGTATCGATGAAACGGATACCCAGGGGGTGGAGAAGGAATGCAAGCACTAGGCTAAAAACGATCATTGCGGCAATCGTATGAAACGTGCCGTGATGGATGAGGTACCCGTCGTACGTGACGACCAGCCCGATCCGTTTGAGGATCGTATCCATGACCTTGTCAAGGTCAGGGGCATACGAGACGAGGATCACGATCCATGAGCTGTCGCGACCCCAGGAGCGGTACGAGAGCATCCCGGCAAGGATCGCAAAAGCTGCGGTATAGACGAGATGCTCAGCCAGCATGTACTTCCTTGTTGTGCCATAGTGCTGATATGGTTTCCTGCATACGACCGGCCGGACAGCAACCTTCATCCACATTATACAGCACGTACGTACTGAACATGGACATAACGATAGAACCCGCTGCCAGCAATCCCGGCCTTCACGCAACCATTGCCGGATGGCTCTGGAACGAGTGGGGCACCCCGCAGAACCGGGGATTGTACACCAGCCTCGTGGCTCACTGCCGGAAGGACAGGATCCCGGCGATTTACCTGGCGTTCGTCAACGGACAGCCGGCCGGGACCGTAGGGCTGCTGCGGACCGACCTGCTCTCCCGGCAGGAGTTCACACCGTGGATGGCGGTGCTCTTCGTGCTGCCGGAGTTCCGCAGGAGGGGTATTGCCGCGGCGCTCCAGTCACACGCCATGGGAGAAGCACGGCGGCTGGGTTTCTCTGAAATCTTCCTGAACACGAAGATGA
This sequence comes from Methanoregula sp. PtaB.Bin085, assembly GCF_002067035.1. Classification (GTDB taxonomy): domain Archaea; phylum Halobacteriota; class Methanomicrobia; order Methanomicrobiales; family Methanospirillaceae; genus Methanoregula. The sequence goes on from NZ_MVQB01000032.1 coordinate 4,794, forward strand.
CCGGTTTTTATGAAAGGGGCGGTTGGGTTTTTCTGGAAACCGATGTGGACGATCACGGCGATTCAATCCGGATTTACCGGAAATCGCTGTGATGCAGTGGCAGCGGCGGGGAACCGGCTGCAGGAATTGTTCAGCCGCCGGTTCCCGCAGGTTCCGCTGATGGGGAAAGGCCGGTTTCGTTCTTCATCTCCCGCTGCAGGTACGCGTACGTGCCCGGGCGGTCGTACGGGTGGCTGAGGATATAACTCCGGATCGCAGCAGAGCGGTCCCGCTCGCGGAGCACCGCACGGTACTCCTCACCGTCTTTTCCGGACAGGGGGAACGCATCGAGCCGGGCGGTCAGTTCCTTCTCGCGCTGCCGGGCAGCGGCCGCCGTTTCGCTGATGAAATGCGTTTCGTTCCCGCTGCGGTACACCTTCGTCCCGGTGCTGATCGGAAGGACAAGGGGATCCGAGTTGAGGGGGATCTGGAGGTGGGCCGTCGGGGAGCCCACAAATGCCGGCGTCATTCCTTCGAGATACGTGTATCCCGTAGCCTTGTACGGGAAGGCATCCGACCCGATCCCCATCGCCATGTGCTGCTCCGGCCCGAATTTCAGGAGCGCGACCGTATATCCCTCGCGGGCGAGCAGGCCGGCAATGAGGATGCTCTTGTCATCGCAGTCGCCCATATTCTCAACAAGGAGCTCGGCCGGGTACTTCGGCGGCATATTCCCTCCGTCCTTGTAAGGGATCGACTGGACATACGCACTGATGAGCTCGAGGTACTCGTCATCGGTCAGGTTCCGGACTGCACGGATCGTGCGGAACCGGTCGATAAGATCCCGGTAGATCCGGTCCTGCGACGGGTCATCGATCATTGCCCGGTAATACCGGACTCCCGCGGTCTTCTGGTCGCCGAACAGAAGGAGGCTCCGGTGCGTCTTTTTCGATGCGGCCCAGACCGATCCGCTGACATCAATGGTGACGGTTTCAGTGCCGTTCTGGAACGCAAATGTCCGCGAGACGGTGAGCGGTGGCAGGCCGGAGGAGGTATTGTCCAAAACAACCGCCGGGACGGAAAAGAACTCCTGCGGCAGAATGAAAATGATCAGGCCGAAGAGGACGAGAAACAGGCAGAAGCCGGCAAGGATCAGCTGCAGGACACGCAGCGGCGGAGGGAATTCATCCATGTCTGTTTCCTCGTTTTCGGGACAAAGGGAGGTGTACGGAAAACCCGGCTGAACCGGGACGGTCGTCTGCCCCCGGGGTGATGCGGGTACCCGCCTGATCTGTTGTAATCCGCTCTGATAAATAACAAGGGGATCGGAATACCCCGGAAAAAAAGAGGACCGCAGGCCGTCAGCAGCTGATTCTACAGTTCGAGATCTGCCCAGACAAGATGATGATCTGAAGCATTCAGCCGGTCCTTGGTCTTGCTGGTCAGATTGTCGAACGATTTCCATTTTGTCGGGGCATAATAACCCCTGCGGTTAACATCAACTGTGCGTACTTTTCCCTGGAGTTCCGGGGAGAGCAGAAGGTAATCGATCTTATTGTCATCGGTCGCAGTCTGGTAGGTACCCCGGTATTCCCCCTTGTATGCTGGGAGGTGCATTGCATCCTTCAGGTCTGTTTCGTCCAGGAGAGCCCCGAGCGAGCCACCGGCCGGGAAATCGTTGAAATCGCCGGCAATGATAATGTACGGGTAAGATTTCTTCAGGTTCTCATAAATTCCCTTCACGGCAGCTGCCTGGACCCTCCTCCGGTTGCCTTTTGCATCGCTCCCCTTGCTTGCAAAATGGTTCGGCAGGATAACGATCACGGTTCCGTTCCCCGCATCGAGATAATATTCCGGGCAGTCGCGGCTGAAGGTCGGAGTTCCCGCAGCAGTCCGGTCATCCACGTGCGAGACCATGCGGATGATCGGGAGCCGGCTCATGATACAGACATCGATACCCCTCGCATCGTTGCCGTCAATCAGCATGAGATGGGGATAGGGTTCAAGTCCCATGACCGTCATGATCGGTTTCAGTACCCAGTCATGGAACCTGATAAGGGTCGGGCGGTTCTCCACCTCCACGAGAACAATGATATCAGGGTTGACTTCCGCGATGACCCGGGCGGTATTCCTGATTGCTTCATCATCGATATGTTTTTTTGTGAGTTCAACCCAGCCGACCCAGTCCTTTCGGCCCGTGGCAACGACTTCTGCGGGTTTGTTCTTCGGGTACCGGAGTAACCTCCCTCGGATCTTCTTCAGTTCGAGAAATTCGCTCTTTCCCCAGACCCTGTCCAGGCCATATTCTTCCAGGCCTTTGAGGATATCTTCCTTGTCTTTGGCAGTATAGGTATCCTTGTTCAGAAGCAGGTTCAGAGTGGCGCAATCGTTGATATACTTCTGGCCGTCCTCCCATTTTTCCAGGTTCATTGCGGCAGGCCGGTCGAACAGGTTTTCAACATTGAACGTGGCGATACGGAGTGTCATAAATCCCTCACACCAGTAATCCAGACCAAACTATTTATTTTTTATTATATGCAAAATTGAGAGGAAAAACCCGGAGAATTTTTATCCCCCGCGGGCAGCAGCCGGGTACGTATGCATACACTTCCGCGATACCGACCGGTTCCGGCATAGCCGGAGCGCAACCGTATTCATCCAACAGCTCCCATAGGGAATTACGAATGATCCGGCTGCATTACATCGACAACCTGCGGTGGATCTCCATCCTCCTGCTCTTCCCGTTCCATACCGCGTTCATATTCTGCGCAGGCTGGTACGGGTATTATGTCCAGTCGGATCAGCCGTTTGTGGCCGCGCACCTGCTCACCGTGACGATCGAGCCCTGGATTATGCCGCTGCTCTTCTGCATCGCCGGCATGAGCATGAGGTTTGCCCTGCAGAAGCGCAATCCCGCGGAGTACCTCCGCGAACGCGTCATGCGGCTGCTCGTCCCGTTCATTGCCGGCGTTGTTCTTGTCTGTCCCGTTATTGCATTCTATGCGCTGAAATTCCACACCGGGTACACGGGAAGCTTTGCCGGGGCGTTCGTGCATTTCTTCTCCTCGGCCCGGCCCGACCGCTCCCCGTACGGGATGACCGGGGACTTCAGCGTCGACCATCTCTGGTTCATCATCTCTCTCTTCCTCTTCTCGGTCATCGCCCTCGGTGTAATCCTTGCATGGCGGGGACCGGGGGGCCGGCTCCTCAGTCCCGGCAGCACGGGGCTTCCGGCTCTCATCCTCCTGTTTGTCCCGGTCTGGCTCCTGAATTATACCGGCACCAGCGTGACCGGCTATTCCCTCCCGGCATACTTTGCCCTCTTCCTGATCGGGTATTCGCTGCTCTCATCGGACGGGGTTCAGGAGCTGCTGGAAAAAAAATGGGCCGGGCTCCTTGCGGCATGGGTTCTCCTGACCGCCGGCGTCATGTGGACGTACGGGATACTCCTCGGGCATGGTGAGGTGTTCTGGGGATCCTCCGCATTCTTCGTCATTACCGGGTGGACGGGTGTCCTCGCCTTCATGGGGGCTGGCAGGCATTACCTTGACACGGGCACACCCCTGACGGCCCGGATGCATGCTGCATCGTACCCGGTCTATATCCTCCACCAGGCACTCCTCGTTGCCGTTGCGTATTATCTCCTGATGACCGGAATTCCGCCAGCGCTGCAGTATGCCGCCATCGTTCTTTTCAGTATCGTGCTGACCTTTGCCTGCTATGAGGTTATCAAAAGGATTCCGGGTATGAGGGTACTTTTCGGTATTGCCGGCATACAGGAAAAAAAACCATGAGCGATCCGGAGTCCGGCATCCGGTGCCTGCCAGACAATCCGGCACTCAGGTTCGGGATTCCGCCATGGCACCAATGAGAGGAATGGATATCTTCTTTCCCTGGTATGCGGTGACAATCAGCACGATCCAGAGTACAATCCCGGCAAACCGGACGGGGAGGATGAGCCAGACAGCCTCCGAAATAAAACTTATCACTAAGACCGCGATCACCAGTGTGAGAGAGACGAGGATCGACTGCCACGCATGGAACCGGACCGTCCGGTTGGCATCCTCCATGAGGAGGAAAAAGATTCCTGTCACGAACCAGAGTACGTATGCCAGCGCCGACTCGATGTTCTCGCCAAGCCCGAATGATGTCGGTTCCATGGTTTCTCCCGGTACTTCCCGATACGGTTTTGTCCCGGATCCGTTAATGCGTTGCGGAATATTGCCCGCTCCCGCCACGCACCTTTTCCACGATCTCCGCCTCCTGCTCCTATTTCTCCCGGGGATCACCGCCCCTGCCGGGCAGCGTTGAACTGCCGCCATCCGTCCAATTCAAATACTGTTGGCAAAAAAGACGGATCAGACAAGGGAGATGACCACGCCATGATGAAACATGTTCTCGAAGAATTCCTGCAGATTGAAGGAGTAACCACCGCAGCACTCATCTCGCAGGACGGCTTTTTAATCGAGGCTGCAGGACAGGAGCCGGCGGACGGCGACGCACTGGCAGCGCTCGGTTCCTGCGCCATGCGGTTCTTCTCCTATGCCGGCAATGCCATCGGTCGCGGAGAAGCCCGGCAGTTCGTGCTCGAATATGGCGAAGGCTCGATCATCTTCATGCAGGTCAGCGGCGACGAACTCCTTGCGGTCATCACGGAGAACCAGTCTACCTCCGGCCGGCTTGCCTACATCCTCCCGAAGATGTCAACGCGGGTTGCCGCGGTCATCTGATACTCCCTTTTTTCAGCATCCCACATGCAATTCTCAAGAGTTGACGGAACGCGCTGAATCGCATTCCGCGGCCGGGACCCGGATTTTTAGGGTCATTCAGGAAAGGACGTGCCAGAACAGATCCTCATCAGGTACCGTGACCGGCCCATAAGGAAATCCTGGATAAAGAGACTGCAAACCGCCGGTCACCTGCAGTACCTCCCGAAAAAGCCGGTGCCGGCCGGACCTGCATCCTTCATCTCGGATCACTGATTAATGAGTACACGAACCATGCTCTTCTGGATATGCTGGATCTTCAGCCTCACGCTCGTCACCCTCATGTCCGTCCATGGTATCCGGAAATATCCGGAGTACGCGTTCAGCGTCCTTGTCGGATTCTACATCATCTACCTTGCAACCGCCCAGATCGTTGCGGCACGGATCGTTGAGTTCGATCTCGGGATAATTGTCCTTGCAGCACCGGCCTCGGTGCTCATCTACCCGTTTATTGCGCAGGTCATCGACATGATTAACGAGGTCTATGGCGTGACGATGACCCATGTGGCGATCTTCATCGCGTTCGTCACACAGGTCCTGTGGGTTCTCTTTGTTGCGATGGTCAACGCCTTTCCCGCATCGCAGTACTTCCTGTACGAGGCGGCATGGCAGGATATTTTCTCTCTCAGCATCCGGATCACGATCGCGAGCTGGATCTCGTTCCTCATCTGCTCGAACATCGATGCGCTGGTCTTTGACCGGCTGAAAAAACATTTCCTTTCCCGGGAGCGGGTATTCCCCGGCAGCACGCTCATCAACCCGTGGGTCTGGCTGCGCTCGAGCGCGAGCGATGCCGTCAGCCTCACGCTCGACTCAGTCATCTTTGTGGTCATCGCGTTCCTGGGCGTGATGCCGGTCATTCCGCTCATGATCGGCTAGATCGTGATGAAGAACCTCATCGGGTTTGCCGATAACCTCTGGTTTGTCTGGTACAAGAGCATGCTGAACAAGGACCCGGGGCCTGCGGAACGGTCTTTGCCATAACGTCTACCGGGACTATTGCCTCGCCCCCCTGAAAGCCCAAAACGCCACAACCGTTTTACCGGTCCCTGAGAATGCCGGCACCGTCTTCTTCCATGCAGGAATGAAACCGGACGGGGGTCGATGGGGATAAATCTGCCGGATCTCCCTGCCGCCAACATATGCCATCCCGTAATATATTCAGAGAAAAACATCACCGGTAATTACTCTCCGTAGCATGACCTTGATGGCACCGGACCCACATGGCTGCATCACAATTTATCCCCAGTGACCCCCTCATACCATTCCTGGTTTTCTGAAATTTTTTTCGGGATTACTGACGGAGAATCCACTTCGTATCTGTTGCGCGGAGGGAGGGGGGTCAGTGGGGATAAACCGCAGGAGAGAAGGTCAGATGCCGCCCCTCACTCCACCACCCGGCACTCCGCGGTCACGTCCCCGCACTCCGCGAACATTGCCGCAATCGGACAGAGCCGGGCCAGCGTCTGATCGATGATATCTTTCATCATCGCGTCGTCTGCCCCGGCAGCCCGGAGCGTGACGGTCAGGTGCACGTGGTCGAAGAACGCCGGCATCGTCTTCTTCCGCGTCCCGTGGATTGCGATGGACATCTCGTCCGTAACGATTCCCCGGTCGCCAAGCGCAAGCAGGATCTTCACGCCAACGCATCCCCCGAGCGACCCGACAAGGTACTGGATGGGGTTGGCGTACTTCCCGTGCCCGCCCATGCCGACAGGGGCCTCCATCGGGAATTCAATGTCACCGGATTTCGTGCGGGCGGTGAACCCGCCGTCACCATGGTACGTGACGGTCATGTCGAGTGGTTTCCATTCCTTGCGCGATTCCGGCCAGGGGATCTCCGTGCTCATGCAGTACAGGTTGCGCCGGCGGGTTAAGAAATGATGGCGTCCGATGGCAATACAACAAGGGAGGAGCGCGGGATGCTGAATTCTATGGCAATAATGTTCCGCCCCGATCAGAATCCGCCGTATTCCAGCATTCCGGTCTCTTCCAGGTAGTAGAGCCGGCCATACGCTACCTTCCGCCGGAAATCCGGATCCGTTTCCAGTTTCTGCAGCCAGTCCCGTATCGCCGGGTCCGCGAGCAGTGCATAACAGGCCTGGCAGTTGCTGTCCGCAACAAATTCCGCGGGGATGCGGTCACCGAGGCCGGCATCCCTGAGCATTTTCCAGATCTTCGCAGGACCCCAGAGTCTCAGGGCGTGCAGGACCGAGTGAGTCTCCGCCTTTTCAAAGATCTCGGCCACGGAATGCTTCCGCAGGCTGCCAAGGTACAGCGGCTGGTCGTGCTTCAGGTCGATGAGCGGGCCAATGCACCCGTACACACTGCCGTCGGGAAAAATGCACGGCGAACTCGCTGCCGTGCAGACATCGTGGCATGGCGTACTGCACATCCGGTATTTCAGTTTGTCTCCCTGATCCATGGCACGCCCGACAGGGAAGGTAATCCCGGTCATTACCTTGTCCGGATCTCCGACAAGATCCAGGAGCTCGGCATGGATCCTCCGGTAGCCGGGCTCCTCCCGGTTTTCCGTGATAACCGAGACATAGTAGGGTATGTTGCACTCAGTTGCGGCCCGGATCACATTCTTCACGTTCTCGAGCGGGATGAACTCTTCGTGATACACATCCGTACTGACCGAGAGGAAGCAAATCTGCGGCAGGCTTTTCAGAACCTGCACGGCCTTCTCCTGCGAGGTGGCCCAGAAACCGTTCGTCACAACGGAAGTATAGAACCCGTACCCGCCCGCGATCTCCATGACCGCACGGAGCAGGGGCACGTTGGAGAACGGCTCGCCCCCGGTCAGTGACAGGACCCAGACGTACTTATCGCGGTATGCGGCGATCTGGCCGATCCAGTCGCGCGCATCCTCAAGAGTCATCTCCTCGTGCCGGTCGGGACCGGCGCGAAGGAGGCAGTGAGCGCACGCTGCCGGGCAGAAATATGTCAGAAGAAGCCCGACATTCCGCAGGTA
>NZ_MVQB01000033.1 GCF_002067035.1 Methanoregula sp. PtaB.Bin085
GGTTCGATCCGGAAGATCTTCCGGCCGAGCGTGTGCATGATCCGCCATCCCCCGCTGACCGTGCCGAGGGCAAGGATGACTGCGGAAACGAGCCGGGCCCAGAGCGGGACCTCCGGTGTCAGGGCAAGGCCGGAGGAGACAAGGACCATTGTGATCAGACCGAGCTGCTTCTGGGAGTCGTTGGCGGCATTGAAAAACGCCATCAGTGCTGCTGCGCACCAGTTGAGGGCAATGATGGAACGGTTTGCCGTGCGCCGGGCATTACGCAGGATGATAAAGGTCACCCGGTGAATCAGGAAGCTGCCGGCAAAGCCGATGACGAGCGAGATGATGAAGAAGAACAGGATCTTGGTAATACCGGTCAGTTCGTGCGCAGGACCGAGGAGTTCCTCCGCGCCCCAGAGGATGCTGCCGGTCCCGGCTGCGGCAATGCCAGCGCCGGTAAGGCCGCCGACCAGCGAATGCGTGGATGATGCAGGAAGGCCGATCCTGCCGGTGAGAATGTTCCAGATCGTTGCCGTGACCATTGCAGCAAAGATGATGACCAGTTCCTGCGGGCCGGATCCGACCTTGACCAGGCCGACCAGCGTAAAGGCGACTGCGCTCCCCCCGAGGAGTACCCCGAAAAAGGACATGGCGGCCACGAGCAGCATGCCGCTCTTCGGCGTTGCCGACCGCGAGGCAATGAACGTGGCGGCGATCGAACTTGCGTCCTGGAAACCGTTCGTGAACGTGAACGCGAACGCCAGCAGGATGGTGAGGATGGCAAGCCCGAGCATGGTGGTACCCCGGCGGTATCTCTCCGATCCGCGGAACTGCCGGAGAGCCCGTATGTGCTGTTTGGGGCGGTCTGGTTAAAGGAATTTTGTGCAGGGCAGGAAATCCGTTGCCGTACCCGCCCGGCGGAGTATCCCGGAACCGGCTGTCCGTCCGGCCAGAATCCTCAGAGGACCCTGAGGACAAGGATGGTAATATCATCGAACTGCGGGGCGTCTCCGCAGAATTCCGTGATCGCGGCGCGGACAGCCCGGACAATACCGGAAGCAGGCAGTCCGGCAGATTTGCGGATTACTGCTCTCAGTCGTTCATCGGAGAACATGGTACTTTTACTGTTGATTGCCTCGGTCACTCCATCGGTATACATCAGCAGGATGTCACCTGATTTGAGTTGCACGCATGACTGCGTGTATCCGGGGTCGTCAACGAGACCGATGACCGGGCCGGTGGGAGTGAGTTCGTCGAGCGTGCCGCCAGCATGGAAGAGCAGGGGCGGGTTGTGTCCCGCATTGACATACGTGAGCGTTTGCCTCCCTCCGTCAAGAAGGGCATAGAAGACCGTGACGAAGGTATCCGAACCCGTGTCCCCAATAAAGATCGTGTTCGAGTCCGAAAGCACCTTCCGCGCCGACGCCTCCCACCGGGAAACGATCCGGATAACGGTCCGGGAGAATGCCATGAAGAGTGATGCGGGCACACCCTTGCCGGCAACGTCCGCGATGACGAGCGCATGCTGCCCGCTTCCCGCCGGGAAGACATCGTAGAAGTCGCCGCCGACCTCCCGTGCCGGGATGGTTGCCGCGGCAAGATCATACCCGGGGATGTGCGGCAGCGACCGCGGCAGGAACTCCTGCTGGATGTCGGCGGCAACCTGGAGTTCGGCTTTCTTTCGCTCGAGTTCCTCGGTATAGGAAAGGATCCTTTTAATCATCGTGTTTATACCGGACTCGAGTTCGGCGAATTCCCTGGTGTCCACGCTCCGGATAGCGTGGCCGAGATCGCCGCCGGCAACAATCCCGACATCCTCGACGATTTCCCCGATAGCGCCGGTCAGCCTCCGGAACATCGCAAAGGCGAGAAGGATCCCCATGAGGATGGCACCGGCCCCGATGAAGAGGTTCCGGATGACGAGACCGGTGAGCGCGTTCTCACGCCGTGCGGTGCTGAAGACCAGTTCGATAACCACGCTCATGTCGGACGCGGCCTCCGGATCGCGGAGGTCGACAAAGATATACCGTGTCTCGGAATGCTCTGCCGCGTCCGTGACGGAAAAACCGGTGCGATCGGCAATTGCCCTGAGGGCATCTGCCGCGCCGTTCGTGCGCGGCGTCCCTGCACCGGCCGCGATATTGCCGTAGAAATCATAGACCCGGATCCCGGCAAGGTCAGGGTTGACGGCAAGGAGGCGCTCAGCCATCTGCTGGTACGAGTACCGGGCCCGGACATCGGAAAATTCCGGCGACTCGACGCCGATCTCGAGCACGTACCGGTGATCCGGGGTCGGAAGGTATGCGAACTTGCGCAGCGTGCCCTCGACGGTCATGTCGCTCGCGTTCTGGACGGACCGTACAACGCGATCTGCAACGAAGGCGGATCCGGACCGGATCCGCGTGAGCTGGCGGTAGAAGTCGGGATAGTTCCGGAAGTCTACGCCCCGCATCTCGGGGAGGGTGGAAGCAACGATGATGCCATCTGCACTGAAGATATAGAGATTGACATCCCCTTCGTATGCCGGTGCGATCCTGTCACGGACTGCCGCGAGGTCCATCTTCGCCGGGTCGTTTCCGGCGCGGACATAGGCGTCGCGGAAGACGATGAGCGACTCGTTGAGGGCGGGGTTCATATCGTCGTCGATGAGCCCGAGCCCTGTGTTCACCATCCAGATGGATTCGACGGCAGTATTCGCGGTATTGTTCTCAAGAATTGCGAAATCGCCGCGGATGGCCTGTTCCGCTACAAGGTAGGAGACGGCGAGTGATGAGGCAACGACGATGCCGATGATCAGCGCGATGAAGCCAATGAGGTACCAGATGAGCGAGACGGGGCGGTGCCGGATATCGTGTCCAGTCATCGGATCACGCCGGCGGATGTTCCGCTACAAGCGGTGTGCCGGAAAGACGGGGGGCGGGATCAGGACCGTACAGGGACGCTCTTTCCGTGTTCATTCTCCAATCCGGATTTCCGTTACCGGCAGGATGCCGGCAACCGCAGACCTGACGGTCGTGATGCTCAGGAGGTTGTGCATGGCAACAAAACTCCCGGATGCCGGTGCTGCGATGACCTGCTCCCCGAACGGTTTTGCATTATCCCACGGAAGGGTCCGGAAGACAACCCCCTTGTTATACAGGAAGAGGTCGCCGGCGGGAGTCCGGGGATCGGAATAGGAGAGGGCTTCCACCAGCGAGCCGGGGATTGTCTTCCGGGCAGTCGCAGGATCGATGCCGTAACCGACACTGATGAGGATATCGCCGGCATACCGCGGCTTCACGTCAACAGCCGAGGCCTTCGCAAGGATGGTTCCCTCAAACGGGTACTCGGTGACAGTCCTGCCTGCCGGCATGGGCACCGGGCCGCGGGCTGCCCTGTCCGCTGCAGCGGCAATGACGGAGTCTTTCAGGTCCGAGCTGCAGACACCGCCGATCGTTGCTTTCAGTACAACGGCGCAGATTCCCTTGTTTTCGGGGTACTGCTTCTTCAGGTAGCGAAAGATCGCTGCGTAGACCTCCCCCAGGGTGATCCCGTCCGGCGTATTCGCCGTGATACGGAGGAGGTCCGGGAACGGGCCGGAAAACGATACGGAGAAGAGGGAGAAGGTCTTCATGCCGCTCTCCGCAAGATCCCGGGCCGTGAAGAAGTCTGGCGTCAGGCTGCCGTCGGTCGGAATCCACCAGACGCTACCGCCCGCCCTGACCATCTCGCCAAGGAGCGGGGAGGCTGCCTCCCGCGTTGCAGCCATGGCGCTGATGCCGGTGGCAAATCCGCCTGCCGCCACCGTGGTCTCCCTGATATCACCGAGGCCTGCCTTTCCGGTGTGGAGTGCGGAGAGGTTCCCGGTGACCGTGAGGATCCCCGCAGAACCGGCAAGGCATTGCCCCGAAAGCGACCAGCCGGCCCCGTCAAGCCGAATCCCTTCGGATGCCGGTGCGGCCGGGCCGGCCGTGCCCCGGAGCGCATCGTCAACGGAGGGGTACTCGGCAAGTACCCGGAAGAAACCGCCTGCCGTGAAGAGTTTTCTTACAAAGTCCGCGACCCGGCAGACCGCGATCCTGCCGTTTCGCTCCTTCATCCTGCGGGCGCTCTCCTGGAAGACGCGGAGGCCGGCCGAGCTCAGGTAATCGACCCCGCCCAGGTCGAAGATGAGAGCTGTATCGTGATCGGTGAGGTTCTGCTGGATGGCCGTGGTCACCTGCTGCGCACCGGCACCGTCCATACGGCCGGTAACGGAGAGGACCAGCTGTTCGCCTGTCCGTGTGGCGGTAATCTCCATACACTATCTCCAGAACGAGTGGAGCCGGAGATGATTTAGGGCTTTCTATGTCGTGTCCGGAATCAGCTTTTACCAGGTTATCCGCTAGCCTTTATCGTCGAGGCGGTATGCCTCCCTCCCGATATGGATAGAGAGGAAGAAGAGGAGAACCGACAGGACGTAAAAACCAATGCCGAAGAACGGATTTTGGTCATATGCGATACCGGCCGCGATGAAGACAAGAAAACACAGGAAGATGCATCCGAAAAAGAGATAACGATTCGGAATGCCCCGGATTATATCCATATCAGTACTGGGACCGGGATGGGGGATATTTCTTGTGCAGAGTTCCGAAACAGATATCCTCCGTTCGTACAGCACGGGTCTTTCCCTGCCGGGTTGATTCCGGGCAGGCATTATTCATCTCCCGCCAACGAGTTCCCGAAATACGCGCCGACAAAGAACAGGAGGATTGCGATGATGAAGAAGACGGCACCGTAGAACGGGCTCTGGTTGAATGCAATGCCTCCCGCGGTGAAGAGGAGGAAGGTCAGCACGAGGCAGGTGGCCGTGAGGTATTTTTTCTGGATTCCCCGGAACGTGTCCATACCATGATCACCGGTTCTATTGGGAAATGTTTTATCACGCGGTGTTCCTGTTCAATGTTTGCTGATCATATCCCGTGCGAACGCCCGTGCATTCCCGAGATCTGTTTCGTCCGGGTGGCCGCGGCGGAACAGGAGGAACTTTCCCCGGCAGTCGAACGTGCCAAGGACCGTTGCGCCTTTCCGTTTCAGGGCATCGACCATTGCCGCGACCATCTTCTGCGCTCCTCCCGGACTCATTGAGGTACCGAAGACTGCGACATTCCGCCCGGAGAAATCATTATCCGTGACGAACTTCATCATCCCGATTCCCGGCGCTCCCCCGTACGTCCCGCTCCCGAGAAAGACGAGTTTCGCAGTATCAGGCAGCGAATCCGTGATATCCCCGACTGCCGTGCCGGCTTCGGCAGCGATGACCTCTGCGATCTTCCGGGTATTCCCGCCCCGGGAATCGACAAACACAACAATACCGGTCATATATGCTCATGGGAGACAGGGCACGATAAAGGATCCGGGCCAGAACCGGTGATACAACCGGGGCCGGTTTTCCTCCAGAGGAGATCGGATCATGGTCATTGGGGGTTTGGATATTTTATAGGAAGACGATGGCAGCGGGAAACCATTACCGGAAAAATGGCATGACTTCATACTTGTTTCCCGGGTTTATATTGCGACTCATTTTTGGGAAGATCACTGCGCACCACCACCTTCGCCGTATTCTCCACTGGAAATGAAGGGCAGTCGCATGTCAGACAATATACGATACCCATTTTTGGGAAGGCAGAATGTCCAGAAATCCCCGGAGATTTTCCGAACGTGAAATCGCAGCCTGATTCACCCCCGGATGCAGTGCCGGCTCTTTAGTCTGACATATGGCTGACAAATTGTTTTCAGGTACGACTTCCATGCGAAATAAAGGGCTTTACTTATAAATGTTGGTTAATCTGCACACCATTCCGAGCCTATTGCAGTTCGATAATGCAGAGACACCCGCTGCATGGTACGCGGGACCGTGAGTTGTTTAGAGGATGGTGCGGAATCACGGGCGATCCGGTTGCGGGCCGGTCCGGGAAAACGTGTTCGCGAACAATCCGAGCTGATTTCATGGGATGCTCCCCTGCACTGCGGGTTAAAAACCAGAACAACCTATATAAGGCCTTTGTCTCAGATATGAAGATCTGTTGTTGACGATGTGGACGCCGGATCTCGGGACGTTGTACGTAACCCTCATTCTCATCGATCTTGTCCTCACCCTGATCCTGTACCTCTATGGCAGGACCTACCGGACCTATGACGGGTTCGCACCGTGGCTGTTCAGCCTTCCGGTGTACTGCTGCAGCATGTTCCTCATCATGTTCCGCGTTTTTCTGCAATCCCCCCTCACCCTGCTCCTTGCCAACGTCCTCTTCGTATTCGCGTTCGTGATGCGGTACGATGCGGTGATACAATTCGTGCGGTCGGAAGCACTAGGCTGGAAACGATACATCGTGGTGCTGGTTGCGGTTCTGGCCGGTTTCTCATACCTCACGTACGGCATGGACTCGCTGGTCCTGCGCGGGGCATTCCTTGCTGTTGCACTCCTTGCCATCGCGATCATGGCCGGCATTGCCCTCGCGGAATCACAGGAACCGGAGACCCGGAGGGTCCGGTTCGCGCTTGCAGGTATCTTTTCCATCATCGCGTTTCTCTATATCGTCCGCGTGCTCTCCGGCATCATTGACCCGGCAGCTCCAACCGGCGACCTGTTCACGCTTGTCTATTACTACGCCCTTATCCTGACAGAGATTATCCTAACGCTGCTGTTTGTCCTGCTGAACATGGCAAGGCACCAGGCTGGCCTCGTCAAGAGCGAGAAACAGGCACGGGAGAGCGAGGAGAAATACCGCAGTGTTCTGACCCTGGCAAACGACGGGATCATCATCATCCAGGACGGACTGGTCAGGTACGCCAACCCGACCGCCGCTGCATTCTACGGCGCGGGTGCAGACGAGATCACCGGCAGGCCGTTCCTGTTGTTCATCCACCCCAACGAACAGCAGACGATTCGCGGGATGTACGAAAAGCGAGTGGCGGGGATGCAGGTTCAGGCTGTCTACGAGACGGTTGTCGTCCACCATGACGGGACACCTATCGATGTCGAACTCAATGCCGGCATCATCACCCTTGACGGGAAACCCGCGGACCTGGTCTTTATCCGGGACATCCGCGAGCGGAAACGGTCGGAGAAGGCGCTTGGCCAGGCCAAGAAAAAACTGGCGCTGCTCAACGATGTGACCTTCAATGATATCCGGAACAACGTCTTCACTCTGTCGGGGTACCAGACTCTGGTCCGGGACATGATCAGTGAACCGGACACACCCATCGGGCAGTACCTTGCAAAAGAGGAAGATCTGACCCAGCGGATAACCGACGCGCTCCGGTTCGCTCAGGCGTACCAGGATCTCGGACTGAAGCCTGCAAAGTGGCAGGAGGTCCGCCGTACGGTCCTCCTTGCGCTCTCGCACCTTGATACGAGAAACCTGGACCACGACATCAGGACCGGGGATCTCGCGATATTCGCCGACCCGCTCCTCGAGCAGGTTTTTCTCATCCTTGCCGAGAACGTTGTCCGTCACGGCGAAAAGGCAACCGCTATTACCGTGCGGCACCAGGAGGAGCCGGACGGATCCCTGACCATCTTTTTCGAGGACAACGGTGCCGGCATTCCCGCGGACCGGAAAGAACAGATTTTTCTCCCGATGTTCCAGAAGAAACGGTCGGCCGGTCTCTTCCTCGCACGCGAGATCCTGGAGATCACCGAGATTGGAATCCGGGAGACCGGCGAGCCCGGCAATGGGGCGCGCTTCGAGATTCGTGTGCCGAAAGGGGCGCACCGGCCCGGTGTCACCGGTGACGGGAACCGCTGAACTTCCCTGCCCCCGAAGGCACGGAATGAACGGGAGCCTGCCGTTTCCGAACAGATCCGCATCCCCCGCCATCCCGTGTGCCCGGGGGCGGCGGGCGTACGGATTTCCCCGGGGCCCTGATGGTTTTATCGTATCATCCCGGCAATGATGGTACCAGCAACCATTCACGGGATCCTGCCCGCGGGAGATACCATGTTGTGCAGAACGTCATCATCGGGTCTGTTCTTCGCTCTTGTTATTGCTTTCCTGGTCTGTGCACTGCCGGCCTGTGCCGATAACACCACGGCGGAAACAACCGCCAATGTCACGGTGACAACGGTCTCTCCGGCAGAGACGACGGTGGCCGCGAACCAGACATCACCTGTCACAGCTGCGACGACCGCTGCACCGTCCCTGACAACCATTGCGCAGACACAGACAACTGCTGCCTTAAACCAGACAACGGCCGCCACGACCGCACCGGCCACCATAACTGTGCAGGTAACGACGTCTGTAACGCTGGCGAATGCCACACCAGTACTGCCAACAACGGTTTCGCCCGTCACAACGCAGATGCCTGTGACGACTGCCGTTTCCACCGGATCCGTCACGGTACACTCATCCCCGCCCGGAGCCAGCATCCTGATTGACGGTATCTATTCAGGGATAACCCCGAAGACCGTGCAGGAGATTCCCGCAGGGAACCATATTCTCCGGCTGAGCCTGAGCGGGTATCACGACTACGAAGGCTCGATCTACGTCGTGGCGGGACAGACCGTCTCGGGA
>NZ_MVQB01000034.1 GCF_002067035.1 Methanoregula sp. PtaB.Bin085
CTGTTCCTCTTTGTTTGCAATTCACTGTTGGATACAGGGCATCTTCACTTTTTACAGCACGTCGTGTACGCTACCACGACGACAGCAGGTGAACCGGTGAAAAATCTTTACTGAAGAAGGCAGATTTCTGCTTTTTGGGAGTAAAAGAAATGATCAGATCCTTATCAGATCATACGAACGGGTCCCCATGCCAATTTTTTCTGCGTACCGGAGCTGCCCTTCCCCGTCGGTCTGGGCATGGACTCCTTTGAATTTGTCAGCGCCCTTGTGGTGGTGTGTAGTCAGGAGCGAGTCTGAGAAACCCTGCTGCTGGTTGACCAGGTCGAAGCTTGCGGCATCGATAGCAACCGGATCCGTTGATGCGAGAATACCGATATCCGGGACGATTGGTGCATCACTGAACGGGAAACAGTCGCAGTCCGGGGTAATCCGTATGAGGAAATTCATGAACCCGCACCTCCGCTCTTTTCCCTGCAGCGCACCGTATGCATACTCGACCATCCGTTCCATGAACTGAGGGATCTCCGTCTCCCAGTTGATATCGATCGCATGCTCCGGGCATGCATGCATGCATTCGAAACAGCCGATGCAGAGTTCCTGATCGATCACGGATTTCTTCTTTTTTACCGTGACAGCGTCCTTCGGGCAGACGTTCATGCAGGAAGCACAACCCGTGCACTTTTCTGGAATCGTGAACGGGCGGGCGTTATGCTGTGCCCGCTTTCCCTCCGGCGGGGCGCAGCCCATAGCAAGGTTCTTGATCGCTCCACCGAACCCGGACACGATATGGCCCTTGAAATGGCTCATCACGATCATGCTGTCTGCCGCTGCGATATCTCCTGCAATGACCACGTCATGGAAGTGCTCCCTGTTGATCGTTACCTTCCGGGTATTCTTTCCATCGAGACCGTCGGCAATGATGACCGGTGCACCCGTGACAGCATAGTCAAATCCGTGGAGG
This sequence comes from Methanoregula sp. PtaB.Bin085, assembly GCF_002067035.1. Lineage (GTDB taxonomy): Archaea > Halobacteriota > Methanomicrobia > Methanomicrobiales > Methanospirillaceae > Methanoregula. The sequence goes on from NZ_MVQB01000034.1 coordinate 962, forward strand.
ATTGCCGTGCCGATATGCTCAACAGCGTTCGACCGGCTGCCCATGTACAGGGTATTGGTATCGGTCAGGAACGGGAGGCCCCCGCATGCCTTCACTTTGTCAACCACCTGCCGCACATAGACCGGGCTGATGAACCCGTCGTTACCAAATTCGCCGAAATGGATCTTGATCGCGGTCTTCCCCTTTTGCGAAATTGCTTGGGCAAAACCCGCATGGTCGAATAACCGCTGCACTTTGGAAATCGTGGACTCCTGGTCAGAAAATGCACGCAGGGATGCAAAATAGACGGGACTTGTCATGACGTCATCTCCTACGGGACAATTGCGGGTTTTCTGGAAAAAAAGATGCTGGTCCGGAATCAGACAATCGTGTCGAGGTTCCGCACCTTCCTCTTGGCCTTGCCCCAACGGACAAGGTTCTGTGCCCGCTCGTAGTATTGCCGTGAGATCTCGTCCCTGCCCTGCTCTTTCATACAGACAGCGAGGCCGTTCCATGCATCAGCATTGTTCGGGTTGATCTCGAGAACCTTGTTGAACGTTTTTACGGCGGCAGCAATTGCATTCTTCTGCCCGCGGAGGATTCCAATCCTCTTGAGCAGTTCCGCACGGGTGAACAGGAACTCCTCGTTCTCCGGCTCGATCTCGCACGCCTTGTCGATACTTTTGAGTGCATCCTCATCCCTGCCAAGTTCCCTCAGGCAGACCCCCCGGTCGTGCCATGCCGCGGCAAGGTACGGGTCGATCTCCAGCGCCTGGTCGAAGTACCGGATCGCTTCGGGATGGTTTCCCTCACGGTAATAATGGAACAGGCCTTTCTTGTAACTTGACCTGCCCCTACCCAGCAGCTTGTCGAGCCGTCCTGCCTTGGAGGACGACGGAGTGCTGGAGAGGGGTACGTCCTGGCCGGCAACTGCCGATAATCGCGAGAGTTCCGGTCCCAGTTCATCGGTGATGTCCTTTACCGTTCCGATTGAGCTGACAAAGACGCCCTTGCCGTCATGGAGCGCGGATGCTTTCATCCATAAGAACCGGTCTTCGCCTCCTGTCCCGGTTGTTTTGATCCATGCCGTAACCGAGTCCGGTTCCTTGCTGATGATGGTATATCCGTTCTTCACGATGGTGTTCTCGTCATCGAAGATCATGTCAGTGAGCATGGGCATCTTGCGGCCGAAAATCGGGACGGAATATTTCCCGTCCCCTTTTCCGAGCATGTTCTTTGCCTCGATACCGGTGAATTCCGCCATCGCGAGGTTCCAGGCGATCACCTTGCCTTCGCGATCAAGGGCATACGCCGGCTCTGAAAAGAATGCAATGGTCTCTGCAAGGAGCCGTTCGGAAGTCCCTATCGCGCGGCCCATGGATCTCCGTTCCACGGCCTGGTTGATCATGTGGACCATGTTCCGGAACTGCGCGTGCGGGTCCTCGCCTTTTTTTAAGAAGAAATCCGCTCCGTTGTTCAGGGCCTCGATGGCAGCATTTTCCCTGCCAACACCGGTGAAAATGATAATGGGCGTGGTGTCCCCTTTTGCCCTTACGATCTTGAGAAACTCGATACCTGAAATATCCGGCAGGTCGAAATCTACGACAAGGGCATCGTAACTCCTGTCCTTCATCTTCGCCAGCGCTTCCTTTGCCGTTTTTGCGGTATCGACGTTCATCTCGCCAAAACGTTCGAGGAAGAGCCGCGTGATGTCCAGCAGGTCCTGCTGGTCATCGATGATGAGGACGGAATGCATAGGGTTCCCTGATAGTCCATTGAGGATATAAATAAAAAAGATTATGGGTCTATTCGCGTTTGCCCAGCTGATGGTCCAGCCAGAACAGGTGGCCCGGGATGTCTCCGACGATCCGGATCTGGTTCAGGATATCAGCGGAATGCTCCTCTTCCTCGACCTGTTCTTTCACAAACCACTGGAGCATCTCGAACGTTGCGTGGTCGTTCTCCTTCTTTGCCATGTCGACAAGCGCGTTGATCATACCGGTCACTTTCTGTTCGTGGGCATATGTCTCTTCGAATACCTTACCGGCTGACGCCCATTTGCCCTTCGGCGCCTCGATGTCCATGAATGCGACTTTTCCTCCGCGGGCAACGACATAATCATAGATCTTCATGGCGTGAGCCTGCTCCTCCTTTGCCTGGATCCTCATCCATTTCGCAAATCCTTTCAGGCTTACGCTCTCAAAATACGATGACATGGCAAGATACAGGTATGCCGAATAGAGTTCGCGGTTCACCTGCTTGCTGAGTGCCGATTCCATGGTTTTGGAAATCATCAGAAAACCTCCGCTGGATCGTTCATTGGTTTGTATTTTTATAATTGTTTGTAATGCGGAGGGTCCAAGGGTTGGTACCCACGTCTCCGCTTTCCCGACCTATCGGTATTCCGACAGTGATCCTGTTTCATGATAATTCCCTAAAAACGGCAGCAGAACCGCGGATTTTGTCCAGGAGAAAAACAAGGCGGATCGGCCGTGAATAAAAAAGGCCTGTCAGTGTTTCCGTATCTTCCTGCGTTCGGCATCCATGTCCAGGATGATCTCGAGCTCAAGTGATTTCCCGTATGCCTCTTGTGCCTCATCGCTTCTTCCCAGCTCGTCGAGGCAGACCCCTTTGATGTACCATGCCATGGCATCGTTGCCATTGAGCGTCGAGGCGCGGGTGGCAGCGAGGACAGCATCCTCGAATCGCTCAAGGTTGAAGAGTGCAAGCGCCTTTTTCGACCACGCATCAGCATAGTTCTGGTTCAGGGCGAGCGCCCGCTCGCAGTCCGCGAGAGCTTCCTGCGGTTTACCGGTATCGATCAGAACCGATGCCCTCAGGTACCAGCTCTCCGGATATTTCGGGTCAAGAGACAGCGCCTTGTTATAGTATGCCATTGCCTCCTTGTACTTGGTCCTCTGGGCATAGGCCCGCCCCTTTTTGAGGATCTCAACGACCTCCTTTGTTGTCATGTACCCTCCTCAGAATCACTGATCAGATCACCAAAAATCTTCTTCAATGCCTTTTTCTCATATACTCCTTTCATCTCGTGCGCCTGTAACAGATGCTTTGGCGTATCCCAGACGAACCAGTCCTTCATGCTCATGTATGATGTCAGGTGGTTTGTCAGGTTGACGCCAAGCCGGTAGAGCTCGTAGTAGTGATCGAGCGTTGGCGGTGCGTTCCACTCGACTTTATCGAGATGCTTGTCCACGATCTCCAGCATGGTATCGCCAAAGACCTTTGACTGGTACCATGCCGTATGTGTCCAGCGGTGGGTGAGCATCTCTTTTACCTCGAGATGGTTGAACTTCTTCATCTGCGGGATATTGAGTACCGGCATCAGCTCGTCGGCCGGGAGCGTCTTTGCCAGGAACATATCCCGGGCATAGAACATCGCCTTGTTCAGGACGAAATACCGGCGGGGGATGATCTTTTCCTGCTCCACCATCTCGTCCATGTCGTTCTTGCTCTCTTTCATGATGTGGTAGAGCTGGGTCTTGCGGATCTTGGACATCCGGTGGTACACGCTTGCGTTTACGATCGCGTTCCAGGGGATCTCGTTGATATCTTCGTTGAAATGGTTGTACAGGATGAAGAGCATCTGGATAAGCTTGTTGACCGGAAGCTTATCCTTCTCGGCTTTCTTTGCTTCGTCCTTGAGGGTATCGATATAAATCTGGCGCATGCCGCGCGATACCGAATCCTCGTCATAGGAACAGACGAGGTATTTCCCCTTCTTGTGCGCGGCTCCCTTGATCAGCAGGTGTGTGCAGTGTTTGGCGATGATGAAGTCTTTCAGGAGACCGACGTACTGGGCGGGGAAGATGATGACATTGATATTCTTTTCCATCTCGTAGGTATAGATATCAACGAGAGTTCCGCCCGGATCGGCCTCAGGCTGGCGCAGGAGCGAGATCTCGGTGTCGAGCATCTCTTCGGTCTGTTTGATAATCCGCCGGATGGGTTTTGACAGGGGCATCTCGGTCTTCATGGCGTTTCACTCAGGGTACCGTGGAATAACCTGTTCTGGTTATCAGCTCACTTGGCGCCGATGGCACATAAATCATCGTTTGTATCAGCTCCCCCCGATCATGGCTGCAAGGCGGAGACGAGGAATTTTTTACTGGTTTTTCCGGTGGAAACCGCTGCCGGATATTCCGGCCAGGATACCGGTTCCTTCCTGGCGGAATACACCTTCGTTCACATACCGCACGTCCTCAATCGAGAAAAATGCCCGGGGATTGACGGTGCGGATGAAATCCGTTATCCGCGGTATATCCCCCCGGTTGACCAGCGAGAGGATAATCCTGACGCTGCCCCGTGATCCCTGTGCGTCAAGCCGGGTGACCCCGTAGTTCTCTGCCGCAAGAAAACCAGTAATCGGCCCTTCGGACTCCTCCGTCGTGATCACGCGCAGGATGACCATGCCGATGGAAAGGCGCTCCTCTATGACAAGCCCGACATACGTACCCGCTGCAAACCCGAGAGCGAATGCCATGAAGTTCGCGATATTGGAGAGATCCTGCATGACCACCTCCATGGCAAGGAGCCAGATCACGATCTCGAAGAATGCGATGACCGGTGCGAGATACCTGATGCCGCGGGAAATGTAGATGACACGGATCGTCTCCATGCTCACGTCACAGATTCGGGCAAGGAAGATGAGCAGGGGAAGGATGACATACGCATAGATTTCAGGACTGATACCGAAAAACGACATGTACACACCTGTTCTGCCCGGAGGGAGGCAGGATGTTCTGAAGAGATTGCCGGTTGTTCCTATATCAACATTATCGGGAAAAACGGGTAAAAAGGGGGATTTTCCTGAACCAACCGAATCGCGCGGAATTTCAGGACAGGATACTCACGTATACTTTGCAGGGTCGCCATCAAACTTTTTCTTGCAGCCCGGGGCACAGAAGTAATACTTCTTTCCCTTGTACTCACTCGTGTATTTCGCCGTCTTCTCGTCAACGGTCATCTTGCAGATCGGGTCGATTGCCATACAACACCTCAGCTCACTGCCTTTTTCGCTTCCGGTATATATCCTTTGAGAAGGAGGGAAAGCGAGACGACGGTTACAGAACTTGCCGCCATGGCGAGCGCAGCAAGTTCTGGCCGGAAGGTTATGCCGAACGAGGGATAGAGGACGCCGGCTGCCACCGGGATCAGCGCCACGTTGTAGGCGAACGCCCAGAAGATGTTGCCCTTGATCCTGCCCATGACCTTCTTCGAGAGCTGGATCGCGGCTACCGCGTCGAGGAGATCGTCCCGTATCAGGACGATGTCCCCGCTCTCGATGGCAACGTCCGTGCCGCTGCCGATGGCAATCCCGACGTCAGCCTGCGCGAGTGCCGGTGCATCGTTGATACCGTCCCCCACGAACGCGACGACCTCGCCCTTCGCTTGCAGCGCCTTTACCTCCGCTTCCTTGTCCTGCGGGAGCACATCCGCTATAACGGTCCCGATACCGATCTGTTTAGCGATCGCTTCGGCTGTTCTCCGGTTATCTCCCGTGATCATCGCGACACGGATATTCATCCCTTGGAGCTTAACCATAGCGTCCTTTGTCGTTGGCTTGAGGGTGTCGGCGATTGCGATGATACCGGCCATCGTTCCGCCGGCTGCAACGAGCACGGCAGTTTTTCCCTCCTCTTCGAGAGCAGTGATGCGGGCACCGGTTTCATCACTAATCGTTACGGAACGTTCGATAAGGAACGCCCGGTTCCCGACCAGTACCTGCTCGCCCAGGACGGTCGCCATAACGCCCCGCCCGCCAAAGGTATCGAACCCCGTCGCGGTCTCCGGCGTGACGCCCCGGTCCTGCGCTGCCTTCACTACCGCAACCGCAAGCGGATGCTGCGAGTTCTTCTCGACTGCTGCTGCAAGGGTGAGGAGGGTCTCGGGCGAGATGCCGGACGGGACGACATCCGTTACCTCCGGCTCTCCCCGGGTGAGCGTCCCGGTCTTGTCGAAGACAACCGTTGTCACGCGCTCAGCAACCTCAAGGGCCTCACCATTCCGGATCAGGATCCCCAGCTCAGCCCCGCGCCCGATCCCGACCGTTACAGCAGTTGGGGTTGCAAGACCGAGGGCGCAGGGGCAGGCTACTACAAGGACAGAGATGAGCGCTGTGAGCGCAAAAAGTGTAGTCGCGTGCAGAAGGAAGTACCAGGTCACGAACGATGCGGCAGCGATGAGCAGCACGGCCGGAATGAAGTACGTGACGGCAACATCGGCAATCCGCTGTACGGGCGGTTTCGAACCCTGCGCATCTTCCACCATCCGGATGATCTGGGCAAGGACGGTATCCTTCCCCACCTTCTCCGCTTTGATCGTGAGCACGCTGTTGGTATTAAGCGTACCGCCGACAACGCGGCTTCCTTTTGCCTTGAGGGGCGGCACCGGTTCACCGGTGATCATCGCCTCGCTGACATAGCTCTCGCCTTCTGTTACGATACCGTCAACCGGCACCTTCGCGCCGGGCTTCACGATCACGAGGTCCCCGATGACAACATCCTCGACCGAAATCTCCTTCTCTGCGCCTTCGCGGATCACTGTCGCGGATTTCACCCGGAGCCCGGCGAGTTTTTTGATCGCGTCCGAGGTCCTGCCCTTTGCCCGGCCCTCGAGGTACCTGCCCAGCATGAGGAACGCTGCGAGCATGATGGCTGTATCGTAGAACATGAACTCGTGCGTGAGGATGACTGAGAAGGTTCCCATCACGCTCGAAACGAACGAGACTCCCGTGCCCATTGCGTACATCACGTCCATCGAGAGGGTGCGGTGCGAGAGGGCGATCCATGCAGCCCGGAAGATCGGAGCTGAGACATAGACAAAGACCGGGGTCGAGATGACGAGCATGATATACCCGAGCTCATGCATGGAAACCGGCAGCGGCACGTACATCGCAGCCATCAGCGGGATGCTCACGGCAAACCCGACAACGAAGCGGACGAACTTGTCATGCAGGTCTGCCTCGCGTGCCTTCTTCTCGGCCTCCTCGCTCATTTCTCCCGATATCCCGAGGTACTGGTAGCCGGCATCCTCGATCGCTTTCTTCATGTCGGTAATCGTTGTCAGTGAGGGGTTGTAGGTGACGTACGCCTTCTCGGTGCCGAGGTTGACCGTTGCCGTAACAACGCCCGGCAGATTCTTCAGTGCCGCCCCGATCGTCTCCACGCACGTGGCACACATCATGCCCCCGACCTTGATCGTGGCCTCCTGGTTCACGACATCGTAACCAGCGTCCTTTACCGCTTTCTCGATCTCGTGGATGGTTACCTTCTCCGGGTCGAACTCGACGTGCGCTGAGTCGGTACCGAAGTTGACCTGCGCCTTCTCCACATCCTTGATCTTTGTGAGTGATTCCTCAATGTTGACGGCGCACGTTGCACAGTGCATCCCGGTGATCTTCAGTTCCGCCTTTTTCTTCTCAGGTTCCGGCACGGGGCGCTCCTCCAGTCAGTAGGATCTATTCCCGCGATTAATAACCTTATGAACGTACCAGCCGCTGGCAAACGGCAGGAAAAGAAACGCGATCCTGCCGGGAGAATAAAAAAATCAGAGATCCAGGACCGCTTTCCGGTAATACCCGGGTTCCGGTTCAGGTGTATTCCGGGCGGGGGAAGACGGGATTCCCTCGCGTGCCATCCACAAGGCACGACGGATCTGGTCAGCCTGGTGTGCCACAAAGAGTTGATTGTGGAGAACCTCGGGGTATTTCTGCAGGAGGAGGAGCCGCGCAATGCTTTTCCCGATAATCCTGTCGGGTGAATTCATCCGGGACCTGCGGTGGCAGAGTGGTTTCCCGATATGGTGGAAACGGCAGATCCGGCTGAGCCGGATGATCATATCCATGTCCGAGAAGCACCCGAGCGATTCATCGAACGGCCCGGCCCTCTCGAGAACAGAGCGACGGACCAGGACTGGGGAGATGTCAAGGCCTGCAGCCTGGAAATCCGTTGCGTACTCATTCAGCAGGTCACCGTCATCCATCTCAGGACTGTGCCAGTACGCACGGTTACCGGCAGGAGAGATCTCCCAGGTATCGGAATATACGACACCGTACTCCGGTGACAGGAGCGAAAAGCAGGAAACCTGCTCCTCCAGTTTTCGCTCATCCCATGCATCACCGGGCCGGATAAAACCGACCAGTTCCCCTCCTGCTGCAGCAATGCCTCCGTTGAACGCAGCTGCATTGTTGGATGATTCCTTTTTCTGTATGACTACGATCCGCGGATCGTTTTGGCCGGCTGGCACATCTGCTGAGGCACCTGCTGTTCCGTCACCGACAACGATCAACTCGAAGTCCGTTTTTGTCTGGCACAGGATACTCTCGAGAGCGATAGTAATGCAGTCTGCATTGCCGCGGGCAGGCAGAATGATGCTGATGTGCGGGTGTTTCCGGTCCCTTATCATGAAACCCTATAGGTGTCAGCAGCGATGGTAAAAAAAATTCCGGGACCGGGCCGTATCCCGCAGCCCCGGATTCATCCTGTTGCTCCCGTTACCCATTAACCCGCTCCCGTAAGAACAATACCGCGCCGCGCACGGCATCCTTAAAAACTCCCGCGATCTTCATCATACAGGAAATCATGGGTATCTTCCGGTACGACAGCAAGTACTCCGCTCCCACGAAGGAACAGCGGGAGCGGTACATGAAGGGCGAGTACGAAGAGCACCGGTTCGGAAAAGACGAGGAGATCCTGCTCGTTCTCTATGATGAAGCCGCGTATCTCAAGGACGATACTGACGGGGTCCGCATCCTCTTTACAGGCGCTTCTGACAAGGGGAAGGTCCATAATGAACTCCGGCGACTTCTCGAAGAGCACGAGGCAAAGGATCAGCGTCCGGACGGGTTCCGGCGGGGCGGGGACCGGTAAGCGCGACACGGATTTTTTTCCCTGCTGCACCAGAGAGAAACTATTTACCGTGCCCGCGGGATAGCTCCCTTGATGTGATGCCGAACGATTCCCTGAACGGTGTCATTAAGTCCATGGGGCTCGTGTTCGGTGATATCGGGACGAGCCCCATCTATGCGCTTACTGCAATCTTTCTTATTGTCCGGCCGACACCGGAGAATGTTCTCGGGATTCTCTCGCTGATCCTCTGGACGCTCACCATGCTCGTCACCGTCCAGTACACGTATCTTGCCATGCATCTCGGGACAAAAGGCGAGGGCGGGACGATCGTGCTGCGCGAGATCCTGCTACCTTTGGTAAAACCCGGGTCACAAACCGCGTTTGTCTCCCTGCTTGCAATCGTCGGTATTGCCCTCTTCATGGGCGATGCGGTCATAACTCCGGCCATCAGCATGCTGTCCGCTGTCGAAGGTGTTGCTTTCATCCCGGGCCTTGAGCAGACTTCCCAGACCACGCTCATGATTATCGCAGGGCTGATCGCAATCGGGCTCTTCTCCCTCCAGGCACGGGGCAGTGAGCGGGTTGCCTGGACATTCGGGCCGGTGATGGTGGTCTGGTTTGCTGCACTGGCGGGCGCAGGTCTCGTTGCGATCTTCTCTGCACCGGAAGTTATCTACGCGATCAACCCGGTGTACGGCATCCGCTATCTCACGTCCCATGGCATTGAGGGATTTCTCATCCTTTCGGCGGTCATTCTCGTTGCTACCGGTGGTGAGGCGCTGTACGCAGACATGGGGCACCTTGGCCGGGAGCCGATTATCCGGGCATGGCATATCGTATTTGTTGCGCTCGCGGTGAATTATCTTGGGCAGGGTGCGTTTATCCTGACACATCCAGGTGTGCACAACATCCTGTTCGAAATGATCCTCTCCGAGTTCGGCATTGCCTACATACCCTTTGTGCTCCTGAGCATCTCTGCAACCATCATTGCGTCGCAGGCCATGATATCCGGTATCTTCTCGATCGTATACCAGGGCATAACCACGCGGATGATGCCGCTGCTGCGCATCGACTACACATCGCCGCTGCTCCGCTCCCAGATCTACATCGATACCGTGAACTGGGCGCTTCTCCTTGCGGTCCTCTTCATCATCGTGATCTTCCGGACCTCCAACAACCTCACCCATGCCTACGGTCTCGCGGTCTGCGGCACGATGGTCATAACGGCAATCTTCGTTACCTGGATCTTCATACGCCGCGGGCAGGCAGTCCGGTCCATGATTGCAGCAGCCATCCTCGGGATCACCGCGTCATTCCTCGTTGCCAGTTTCGACAAGATCCCCTATGGCGGTTACTGGTCTCTTGTCATTGCGGCTATCCCGTTCTCCATCATTCTGATCTACATCAACGGCCAGAAGAAACTCGCCGCGGCATTGCAGCCGGTCTCCTTCGACTCTTTCATAAAGCAGTTCAACGAAGCCTATGCCTCGCTCAACCGCATCTCCGGGACCGCGCTCTTCTTTGCCCGTGATTTCCGCAACCTGCCACAGTACATCCCCCGGATCATGTTCACCAACCGGATCATCTACGATGACAACATCATTGTCTCGATCACCCGCACCGAGCAGCCGTTCGGCATTACATGGGGATTCACCCGGGAGGTTGCCCGGGGCTTCTCGATCTTCGAGATCTATGCCGGTTACATGGAGTTTGTCAACATCGGTGATATTCTGAAGGAAGCAGAGATCGATGAACTGACGATCTTCTATGGTATGGAGGATATCGTAACGAACCATGTAATCTGGCGTATCTTTGCCGCGGTCAAGCGGCTCTCCCCTTCTCTTGTCCAGTTCTACAAGCTGCCGTCCGATAAGATCCACGGCGTTGTTATGCGGGTGGAGATGTAAAAAAACGGAGTTGGGGCTTTTTTAAAATTTACTTGAGGTCAAGTTTCCTTGGTTTCACGTCAGGTCTGGGCTCTTTCTTTGGTACCTTCAGTTCGAGGATTCCCTCCTTCATCTTTCCCTCGGCTTTTGCCGGGTCAACCTCTTCCGGGAATGCGATCGATCGCTCGAAAGCGGAGTAGGCCCGCTCCCGGTGCAGATAGTTCTTCTTCTTGTCCTCTTTTTCAGTCTTCTTCGTGGCACGGATGGAGAGTCCGTCGCTGTTGATCTGCACATCCACGTCCTCCTTGACAAACCCGGGGAGTTCGGCATGGACCTGGTAGTGGTCGCCCTCATCGATAACGTCAAGCGGTGCATAGCGCACGGGCAGCATGCCCATTTCCTGCATCCGCATCTCCATCGGGTAGTACGGGCGCATCATGTAATCGAACGAGCGCCGGAAATCGTCAAAGATTGAGTCAAAGTCCCGCTCGAGCAGGCTCGGCATTCTCCAGGGTCTGAGCGAAGAACCCGGAGCGATGGGAACAACATCGGTTGTTTTCCTCTCAGGTTTTTCACGGTCCATAGGTGATTCCTCCTATGTTTCACTTTTAGTTAGTCATATGTTATTAATAAATATTTGCTTTGGGGAAAATGGTCGACGGATATGCGCCGCGCGTCATGCCTACCGACTCCCTTCGTCCCAGAGTTTCAGGATCTCAAGATCGCGCATCATCGTTGCCCGGGAGAGCGCCTGAGCCCGGGTCAGCATCCGCTGCTGGACAAAATCGTACTCGCAGAGGATTTTCGTATTCTTCATGAGCGTTGCACGGATCGGGTGATACCGGTATATGACTGGTTCCTGCTTCCGGAAATACCATTTAATCCGCTGGTACGTGAGCCAGTTGAGTTTCATGGCGAGCGTTGCATGGAATTGGAAATCTTCCGCGGAATCAAGGTCATACTCTCTCAGCGTGCAGTACGGGGCGATGGCCTGCGCAAGCCGGTACCGGAACTGCTTCAGGTTCTCATCCGGGGTGATCGTGACATACACGACCCGGGTTGCGTCAAAAAAACCGTATCCGCCCACATCGTAGCGTGGAATGCTCTGCTGCGCTGTGCAGACATGAGCGAAACCTGCAACGAGCCGCGCTTCATCAGCAGTCGAGAACGGGCCGGCCAGCGTGATATGAGGAGTGACAAGGTTCTTATCCAGGCCGAACTTCTCCTGCAGCCGTTCGCTCAGCTGGCGGATCTGCTGCTTCACCGGCCCCATCAGACGGATATCGATAAGATAACGGGTCATTACTCAGTGCCTGTATGGAGTGCCGGCATGAAAAAAGGAGTGGCAAAAAAGAAGCAATCGCTGTGGCTGTCAAAAGGAACATTCATCCAGTGGTACGGATACATTTCTCTGTCTTGAACAAGATCATTATCTGTAAGGCGTGGTCCGGAGCCGGGGCAGCATGATTGAAGTTATCTCGGGGATCGCAGAAGCATTCGGATTATCGGCGGCCGCGGGGCTGAACGCGTACCTTCCGCTGCTGGTCGTGGGGCTCGTTGCCCGGTTTACCGGTCTTGTCCAGCTGAACGAGCCGTGGGGCATGCTTACGAACGACTGGGTGCTCGCCGTACTTGCGTTCCTGCTGCTTATCGAAATGACGGTCGACAAGATCCCCGGTGTCGATACCCTCAACGACATGATTCAGACATTCGGCCGCCCAATTGCCGGTGCCATCCTCTTTGCCGCCGGGTCTGGCATCACGGGGGAACTCCACCCAATCCCGGCATTTATCGCAGGTCTGCTGGTTGCCGGTGGCGTTCACGCCGGTAAGACCGCGGTGCGCCCCTTCGTCACTGCCGCAACCGCGGGCATGGGTAACTGGCTTGTCAGTCTTCTTGAGGACCTGCTCGCGCTTGTCATCGTCATCATCGCCATTCTTGTTCCCCTGCTGATCCTGCTCGCTATCGTTCTTGTCCTTCTGTTTGCGGGCGCGAACCGGATATACTGGGATTCACCGTTGTGAATCTTGGTACGGGATGACATCTTGCACCGGGCTTCCGCGGCCCCTGCCTTATCAGCCGGATATCAATCAGGTGACAGAGCATCGATAATACTCTTTAATTTGGACTACCCGACAACCTCCTAAAACGATTCAACTCTCCTTCTAAAAACCAAATCAGGTTTTATATTTTGTCGAACAGGTAACCATTCTCAAATTAAGGGTGATTCCTTACATCGATTTTTCCAGCGAATTTCTTCCGTTTTTTTGATAAACCAACAGCATTATCTGATTAGAATGGCGAAAAAATAGGTTATAGGAAATTTTGCATTTCGTGACAACATGAAAAACGCATTCTCGTTTACACGGAAAAAAATCCAGAGCCTGAAACATTGGGGATATTCAGTGAAGTATATCACAAGTCTTGCGGATTTGGACCGCGAACTGGACTATGTTGACTCACAATTTCAAATTTCAGACGATTGCGGCAGACTTGCATTAAGTAATTTCTGCTTCAAAATCAGGAGAGATGATCTTCCCAGGAATCCGTTCTCTCGGGAATATTATGATTTTCAGATGAGGTTGTATTCGTTTATTTCCGGTCGGGCCGGATATGATATTGCAAATGAAGAACACGTCTTTGATGGGGAAGAAATGAAAAATTATCCCTATCCTTATTCCACTGGTAGTGCTTCGACAGTGGCTGACCATCTGTTATCGATCGGATATGTAATAAAAAAAGCAAATTTGCCTGCATATTCAACCGTTCTAGAATTTGGTTCCGGATGGGGTAATCTGACCCTTACGCTTGCCCAGATGAAATATAATGTTACCTGTGTTGAAATAAACAAAAGATTCATCGATTTGATAAAATACCGATCGCGGGATCTAAAAAATCAAATCAGGTTTTTTCAACAGGATATGTTGTCATTCTCTCAGGATCCCGATAAAAAATATGATGCGGTTTTTTTTCATGAATCTTTTGACCATTGTTGTGATCCCATAACCATGATAAAGAATTTGTCGAATCTTCTGAGTGAGAACGGGATCATCTGTTTTGCATCGGAACCGGTTATGTCATACCCGATAAAATTCCTTCCGAACCCGGTTCTTCCCTATCCCTGGGGGGTTCGCCTTGATGGGATATCAGTGTGGTCAATGAGAAGGTTCGGATGGATGGAACTGGGATTTGAGCGCCATTTTTTTATACAAATGTTATCAGATGCCGGATTCAGATCCGATCTCTTTTCTTCAGATGCCAGCCCCCATATGAACCTGATCATTGCCCGTAAAAAATAATTTTTTTTGCATCGGGTGTGTACCCTATACGTTAGTAACAGCACCCGATTCAGCCTCGATCTCGTCCAGCAGTTTCCGGATCTGAGCAATCTTCTCTTTCAGCGAGGTTCCGCTCCCGGAACCTGTTCCGGTCCCTGCGATCTCCGGTATCCCCCGCCACTGACCGAGCACGTCCTGCAGGTCCTGCCCGATATACGTAACGCCGCTCCGCGCTTCGACAAGACCGACGAGTGTCTGCTCCCCGCTCGGGGTGATGACCGGGATGATCCAGATCTCCTGCCCGTCAATCACGTACATGATCGGCTGGACAACCTGCAGCTCCGGCGCCTTTGCCACCTCCGGGTGCTGGTGGACGTTCTGTGCAGCGCCGATATCGTTGTAGTAGCCCGGGGTCTGGTGGAAGGTGAACTTCCCGGTCTTCACATCGGTCAGCATATACCCGACCATGGATGAATCCGTACCGGGGTTCGAGACCGTGCCAAACCAGTAGAGCCTGCCATCGTTGCCGTTCACGAGGAACACATCAGGTCCGTCGATGCCGGAGAGCACCTTGACATCGCGCTGTTCAAGGATGGAGTTCCACCAGCCGAGCTGGTAACGGCCCCACCACCCGATCCATTCCTCGGCCGTGGTCTCGCTCCAGACACGCTGGATCCAGGCCGGCTGCTCGCCAAGCTGGTAAAAGTCAGTGACGCCGGTGACCGGGTCGACCGTGGCAACACCGACCGGCCGCTCACCGATGCAGCCATAGAACATCGGTTCGGCAAGCGGGATCACGTACTGCGGCTGCATTTGGTCGTCCAGCTGGAACGTCGTCTCCATCTGGAGATATTCCGGATACTGCTCCCACACGCGCCGGTTGACCTCATTTCCGAACAGGGCGCCGCGGGTATAGACCATGCGGCTGACCGGGACCATCTTCGCATCGGCTTTCGGGTCCTCTGCGTTCACGATCACATAGCCGCCCGTCCCCTCGCCGGCATACGACCATGCCTTGATGAAGGAATCCGCATAATCGAGCGGCGTCACCCAGACAAGCGTCCCGTTCAGTGTCTGGATATCGGGCTCGGAGATCGCCGATTTGTACCCGAGCGAGCCGATGACCTTGTCACTGCGCCAGAGTGCTGTCTCGTAGCTGACCAGCCGGATATGGCTGCTGTTGATGATATCCGCGGGACCGGAGACGACTGTGACGTCAGGTGCTGCCGCAAGCTGGGATGCAGTCAGCGCTGAAAGGAGCGTGATGCCGACGACCGAGAATACAACGGCAATCCCGATGATCAGCCCTGCTGCCAGCCCGCCGGGAGGATAACTGGCAACAGCGCTGTTCATCCCCAGGGCAATTCCGCAGTTGATTGCGAACCACAACAGCAGGTTGAACGTGGTGAACGGGATCTCGAGGAGATAAAGAAAGGCAAAACTTCCCGCCCCTGCAACGAGTGCAAGGACCGCCCGCGGGACGATATGGCGGTTCCTGACAATGTCCGGCGATACGAGGAAGTACAGGAGCGCGGTAGCGATCACCACGCCGGTGAAGAGCAGGCTCATGAGTGGAAGGTGTTACCGCTGTATCAATAACCCTGCCGTTTTAAGAACGGGAACATCATGTCGGATCATCTTCCGGATACCTGCCAGTCCTCAGCCATCTCTCTCTTTCTGATTAAAGTGCCTGCAGCCATTGGGATGACTGCCATCGCGATATAATAGACATATACATCCGGGCCATAGTATTGCCATGCCCCGAACCGTAGCACGATGAACGGGAAGTCGAGAATGATCGCGATCAGGCTCCAGGAAATTCCGATGCCGGCAGAATACCGGAGGGAGAGGATCCGGCCGGAAAAATACCAGCAGGCAAAACCGAAAGCGCACGGGAGGTACAGCAGCAGAACAACTTTCCCCCAGAATCCGTAATCCGGCAGGGAGTGGTACACGGCCATCGAGGCAAGGTATCCTGCAGCCCAGAGGAGTATGCCTGCGTACACGGTATCGCGGAGGAGCTGCTCCATGATGCACGGTATAGGCATCCCGGCTGATGAGGATTGCTGCGGCAAACCATTACGGCACCTGAGCAGGATGTGTCATGCCGGAAATTGTGGCCGTTTTATAAAAGATATTAAAAGATGCCGCCAGATATCTTCTGCATGCAGGCAGCGTCCGGAATCAGCAGGCACGACAGGGAGACATTTCTGAAATGGTACCCGTTCTTCCTGTTCGCCAACGGTTTCTTCGCGCTGGTCATTCTTGTTATCCCCTTCCTTGCACTCGGCCCGTATAACCTGGCCGGCGTTCCGGAGAATCCCCGGTTTTCAGAATATACCGTGTACGCGATCCTTGCCGCGATACTTACAGCAGTCGCCGGCCTATCATTTTTCGTATCGATCAGGAAACAGTGCGAGGAATCCTGAGGCCTCGGCGCCGTTCCCGCCATGTTTAATAATCCAGACAACTTCACAAGGATCAGTGAAGGGAGGTCAGGCAATGGAACAAGGTGAGGCAGGGGCATCGTTCTGGGAATCGTTGTACCGGCCCCACCCGGTGATCTTCGCGCTTCTCGTTTTCCTTGGCCTCGATCTCGAATTCGTTGTCCACTACTGGTTCGGCATCACCATCGTCTACACCCAGTTCTTTTACCTGATCATCGTATCGGCGGCCTCTGGTACGGGCGGCGGGCAGTCTGGATCGCGCTCCTCTTCGGCAGCCTCCATGTCCTGGTAACGTTTTTCATGACCGGCCAGTTGTCGCCCGACGCCCTGATGCGGGCTGTCGTGATGCTCATCGTTGCATCCGCTGTCGGTACCATCGTGGAACAGAAGCAGGCATATCTCGATCAGGTTGCGGAAAAGAACCGGGCATTGTCCGATGCGAACGAAAAGCTGCGTGCCGTCCGTGCGCAACTCGTGGACTCCCTTGAGGCATGTGAGACAGCAAAGAGGAAATAAGTTTTTTATCCGGTTCGCGGTGTGTGTAACCGGATGCGGTTTTACCCCACGAAATTACCGGAGTATCATGACCAGAACATCGTTGTTGTATTGGTTCCAGGCAAAATACGTTCGTTTTGCCAAAACCTGGCCATCACGATGAAGTACATTATTGACAATTACCAGTATCCTTTTTGAAAAATTTCCGGTAAAATTTTTAAAACCGCGTTGTGCTGAAAAAAATTTAAAAAAAACCGGACGGATCCGTCAAAAAACCGGAAGATGCAGGATCCTGGAGGAGACCCGGGAGGGCTGTACTCAACGGAGGCCAGAATGACCTCCGTTGGCTTGTTTTCCCGGGCCGTACGACACTATTTCTTAAAAAAACAGCACTATTGTTTTCTGGAACGCTCGATTTAGCCTCTGACTTGCGCGAATCGCCCGTTTCAGGCCCGGATGTTGACAACATCCGGCAACGTTACAACGGCTGATAATTCCCCGGACGGGCTGGTGGTTGTGGCGGGACAGGGGGCTGCCGGAATGTGTATATGGCCGTTTTAAGGGAATTGTCGAGGGGATTTTTTGGTGAATATCAGTGGATCTGTGGAGAGTGAGGTGGCCGGGAAACATTCCTGCGGGCACCTGGTGCAGGTGGGAGTTTTTCCGAATATCGCATTCGTCCGGAAGAGTGTATCCCAACGGAGGCCAGAATGACCTCCGTTGGCTTGTTTTCCCGGGCCGTACGACACTATTTCGTGAAAAAACAGCACTATTGTTTTCTGGAACGCTCGATTTAACCTCTGACTTGCGCGAATCGCCCGTTTCAGGCCCGGATGTTGACAACATCCGGCAACGTTACAACGGCCGATAATTCCCCGGACGGACTGGTGGTTGTGGCGGGACAGGGGGCTGCCGGAATGCATATATTGCCGTTTCAGGAGGGTTGTGGAAGCAATTTTCCGGGGATTACCGGTGGGTAGCCTGGCGAAGGGATCAATGGAAAAAAAGTATTGGAGAAGGGCGTCGCCAGAATCATTTCGCCACCCCATGTGAGCGGGATTGCCGCTGGAATGCTCCGGAATTTTAATGGTACATAAGACCGATCTTCTGTACGATGAAACAGGACCACCGGCCGGAAATTATTCTTGCACTCATCCTCCTCACCGTGATAATTGCCGGCGTATCGGCGTTCACGCTCGCAGAGACGAGCGTCTCGCCGCTGGGATACCAGCCGGCCGGCACGCCCGTGACCGTGACCGCGGTCATTGATTTTCCCCGGAAAGATCTCACGTCCGATACCTTCCCTGCTTCGCACGATCTCGTGATTTCAACCGGCCTTTCGGGCGCACGCTGGGAACCGGTGCTGGTCCTCGACGGCCGTCAGACGCGGCTGCCGCAGGAAAATGGCGGCACGCTGACAATCGGCGGGATGTACCTTTCCTACCCGGGAACGCAGGAACTGAAGGTGCATCTGACCCTCACGGGGACGATGCCGGCTGATGTCTCTCCTACAAAGGATTTCCTGCGGGTGCAGGAAACGGATGCGCAGAAAAACATCCTCGCAACAAGCAGCATCGCGATGCCGGAAGTCCCGCTCGTTGTTCCCACGGAATCGCTACTGCCGACAACAGTCCCGACAACCCGTAAGCTGCCCACGCCACTCCCGACCACATCGCCAACACCGCAATCGCCGGACGGGTTTTTTCCTGTAATCGTTGCGGCTGCAGGAGCTGCACTGATGGCGATGCGGCAGAACTAAAGCCGGAGCTGCTCATTCGGGTGCTGCGCCCTGTACTCCCCGCTCACTCTGGTGTTCCCTGATCTGCTGGCGCCACATTGGATAGTACAGGCCTTTCTGTTTCAGCAGGTCCGCGTGCGATCCGGTTTCGATAATCCTGCCCCGTTCCATGATATAGATCACGTCCGTGTATATGATCGTGGACAGCCGGTGGGCAATCAGCAGCGTGATCTGCTTCCGGCTCCGCGAGATATCCTGGATCAAGTTCGTAATATCCTCATTATTCGGCGAAGGAGGCCTCGTTAAAGATGAGATGGAGGGGATGGCACGCTTCAGCGCCCGGGCAATGGGAGTGCGTTGCTTCTCCCAGCCGGAAAGGTTCATCCCCTCGGAGCGTCTGCTGCAGGCCGTTGCTGAAGATCTGTATGCCAACCTTTCTCACCACGAGTTCGGTGAAACAGGTCTGGAATGCCTTTGTTGCCTGTGCGAGGAACGCGATCCCGATCGCCACGTCAAGCCGGAACAGAATGCCCCGGATCAGGATGTCTTCCGGGTGGTTCTTCGGGTTCAGGGCCTAGTCATGAATGATATTTTCGAAGATCAGCGGATCGATGAGGTTCAGCAGCTGGCTGATGCCTGCGAAGATGAGCGCGGCGAGGATCAGCCACCAGTGCGGCCTGAGGCACTTCCCGAGGATACACATGTCCGTTTGCCCGCAATGTCCGTTGCAGGGATCCGTACCGGTTTTCTAAACCGGATCCGTTTTTTTATTTTTCTGCATGCGGGTTGCCTGTGAACGGGAAATCGTAGGAAGATGGAATAAATGTATGGTATGCCGGCGCCGGATGCAGCATCGAACCCGGCGTTTACATCATGGAAACCCCTCCTTCCTATGAATATTAAACCCAAAAAATAGATACGGTATGATTTGTCAGGGGAAACCTGATCCGAGAACCCTCGACAAGGAGGCCCGACTATGAACTGGGTATATATGAAAGGAATTCCTATCGACGCGCAATTTCTCTATCGTAAGGCGCTGGAGCTGGTACAGCAGGAACGGTACGAGATCGCGCTCCGGTATTTCAGACAGGCAACGGTCATCGCCCCGACCTATGCTAAAGCGTACTTGGCAATGGCTGCCTGCCATTATTATCTCGCACGGTACGATGACGCGATCCGGTTATTCACCTGTGCAATCGAGATCGACCCGGCCTGTGAAGAAGCACGGATACAGCGCGATATGGTGATGAACCTGCGGGAACTGCAGGGCAGGATACCACAACAATCTACGGGAATGCCTTTCTGATCCTGCTCGGGATTCTACCGGCAGGAAGACCGGAAAACCTCTTTTTACCATCAGACTCCTGATCACGGGACGCGGCGCCCGGATCCTTTGGTACGATTTTCCTGTCAGACTCACGGGTTCGACAAAGGAATCCCGGGGTTAAACGCCATAACCCCGGGAATTCCGGGATTATATAAGCTCACGGGAAGAGGGGACTATTCAGGTATACACCGTGCAGCCAGACAACGGTCAATAACCGAGGTGAAAACATGCAACTGTGCCCGATATGCCGTAAGGAAACGAATGATCGTGATGCATCCTGTCCGGGATGCGGCTATAAATTCCCGGCAAATCCCCGGCGTTCCCGGATTCCCCGTGGATCCCTTGATAATTATCCGCATTTCATCGATTCGAATACCGGCAAAGAGATGATCTTTCTCTAGCCGCCGGGAGATCTCTCAAATTTTTTTGCTGACTGTCTGAACATACTGCCGGGGTGGAAGAATTGCTGCGTAATTCTTATCCGCCTCCCGGCCGAATGGCATGTCGGATGAACAAACCTATTTCATATTATAAATCGTTCTGATCATATTGATGAACCGTCATTATTCTCCCTTACTGTCCGCGATACCATACATGATGCCTCCCGTTCCACGCTGATATGACCGCCGAAAGCCCTCTCACTGTCCTGTACGTTGACGACGAACCGTTCCTGCTTGACCTCGCAAAGGTGTACCTGGAAAAGACCGGGGAAATTTGCGTTGAGACGTGCCAGTCGGGAGAAAAGTCGCTTGAGATCATCAGGACAACGCCCTGCGACGCGATCGTTTCGGACTACCAGATGCCGGGGATGGACGGGCTTGAATTTCTGAAAAATGTCCGCGAACAGTACGGTGACATCCCGTTTCTCCTCTTCACCGGCCGTGGCCGCGAGGATGTCGTGATCGAAGCCATCAACCTCGGGGCAGACTTCTATGTCCAGAAAGGCGGGGATCCGCGATCTCAGTTCGCCGAACTCGCCCACAAGATCCGGATGGCGGTGGGGCGCAAGAGGGCGGTCGCCGCACTCCGTGAACGCGATGCCCAGCTCATCTCGCTCTCCGATAACCTTCCCAGCGGTGTCATCTACCAGGTAGTCGTGGACCCGGCAGGGAACCGGCGCTTTGCGTACGTCAGCGCCGGCGTGGAAAAACTCCATGAAGTGAAAGCGGCAGATGTCCTGCGGGACCCGCAGCTCCTCTACGGCCAGGTGGCCCCGGCCGACCGTTCCGTGCTCATGGAGGCCGAGATGCGCGCACGGGACACGGGTGTCCCGTTCAGCGCCGAAGTAAAGTATCGCACTCCCTCCGGCTCGGAACGGTGGGTGCTCCTCCGGTCTGCCCCGCGCATGCTCCCGGGCGGCAGCTCGGTCTGGGACGGGATCGAGCTCGACATAACTGCCACCAAGCGGGCAGAAGAGGAACTCCGTGCCGCGTACGGCAAGCTTGCCGAATCGCAGGCGCAGCTGCAGACGCAGCTGTCCGAGCTCAACGCATCGCGGCAGCAGATTGCCGAGAGCGAGGAGAAGTACCGGACGCTGGTCGAGCATACCGATGATATTGTTTTCATCGCGCAGGACGGCAACGTGGTCTTTGCCAACTCCAAGCTTGCGTCACTCTCCGGGTACACTCTCGACGAGGTCATCGGCCAGCCGTTCATCCGCTTCATCGCCCCGGAGGACCAGGACATGGTGCTGGGGCGTCACCGGCTTCGCCAGGGGGGAAATGCTCTTCCCGAGAGTTATGAGTTCTCGCTTCTCCACCGGGACCAGAAGACCCGGATACGGGTCAGGATCCGCGTCGGTGCCGGGACGTACCGCGGCCGTCCTGCAACAACCGGGACGATCCAGGATATCACCAGGGAATGCCGGCAGGAAGAGGAACTGGCAAAGAGCGGGGAGCTGCACCGGAAGATGGTTGCCGCAAGCCCGGATATTATCGTCCAGACCGATCTGGAGGGAAAGATTGTTTTCCTCAATGACAAGGGCCTGCAGCTTGCCGGTATGACCGATCCCGGGGAAATCATCGGCATCTCGGTCTTCTCGCTCTTTGCACCGGAGAGCCTGCCGGCGGCAATCGAGAATACGAAACTCATGCCCGGTGGTCCACTCGGCCCCCGGGAATACACGTTCATTAATTTCAACAAAGAACGTGTCCTTCTGGAAGTGAACGGCGATATCCTCCGGACACCGGACGGGACTCCCTACGGTATGATGTTCGTCTGCCGGGACATTGGTGAGCGCAAGCGTGCCGAGGAGACTCTGAGAAAGAGCGAGGAGGTGTTCAGGAACATCATCGAGAACATGCAGGACGTCTTCTACCGGACCGGCCGTGACGGCATCCTCTGCATGATCAGTCCCTACGGCGCCCGGATCATGGGCTATGACTCACCGGAAGAGATCTGCGGGAAACTTGCCGCAACGGAATTCTACGCGGATCCGGCCGAGCGCGAGACCTTCCTTGCGCATATCCTGCAGGAGAAGAAAGTGGCCGGGTATCCGATGACGCTCAAAGACCGGTACGGCAACCTGCACTATGCCGTTGCAAACAGCCGCGTGATCACCGATCCGGCCGGTAATTTTGACGGGATCGAAGGGATTCTTCATGACATCACGCACCTGAGAAAGGCCGAAGAAGCCCTCCGGCAGGCCAACCGCCAGATCACGCTGATGGCAGGCATCACCCGGCACGATGTCAAGAACCAGCTGCATGCGCTTGCAGGGTACCTCAGCCTCTCGGCGCGATCCACCGGAGATCCTGTACGCGCAGCGGATCTGGTTGAAAAAGAACAGAAGATCGTTGATATTCTTGTGCAGCAGATTGACTTCATGACCGTTTTTGACGGGATGGGATGCAGATCGCCCGCATGGCAGGATCCGGTCCCGCTCGTACTGAAGGCACGATCTGCGCTGCCGTTCCGGAATGTCGAGCTTGACGTAAGCCTGCCGGCCATAGAGATCTTCGCGGACCCGCTTCTTGAGAAGGTATTTTATAATCTCTTTGACAATGCGCTCCGGCATGGAGGGGATGAGATGACGGCGCTCCGGACATATTCCCGGCATGACAACGGTTCGCTTGTCCTGGTAATCGAGGATAACGGAGCGGGAATCCCCGAATGTGACAAAATGCGCCTCTTCGAGCGGGGGTTCGGGAAGAATTCCGGCCTTGGCCTGTTCCTTGCAAAAGAGGTCCTTGCTATCACGGGAATGAGCATCCGGGAGACCGGCACGCATGGCAGGGGAGCGCGGTTCGAGATCGTGGCACCGAAGGGGACATACCGCATTGCCGCCACCCGCGGGGAATAATCAAAAGAACCCCGGTATAATCGGGAAGATCCCGGCTGCATAGTCCAGTCGGCGACCTGTTTTTCAGCGGTACCTTCAGTACCCGATTGCTACCCGGATTATCTCAAACGCTGTAAATCCTATTGCCGCACTCACGGGAATTGTCAGGATCCATGCCCACAGGATGTTCCGGGCAACGCCCCACTTCACCGTACTTGAGCCGCTTGTCGTCCCCACCCCCATGATTGACGTGCAGATGATATGGGTTGTACTGACCGGGATCCCGAGCACGGAAGCGCCTATGATAGTCGATGCGCCGGCCGTCTCAGCTGCAAAGCCGTGCACCGGCCGGAGCTTCGTGATCTTGTAGCCCATTGTCTTCACGATGCGCCAACCCCCGGACAGAGTCCCGAGTGCAATAGCTGCATGGGCTGCAAGAATCACCCAGAGAGGGACCGGGAGGTGGTTGGGATCAACGGATGTGCCGAAGTAGCCAATCGAGAAGAGGAGCGGGACGATGATGCCCATAGTCTTCTGTGCATCGTTGGTGCCGTGGCTGAAACTGTACGCTGCGGCTGAACAGAGCTGAAGGCGTTTGAACGCAGACTCGGCCGACGGCTTCTGGGCGTTCTTTGTCAGGTTGAGGATGAACGCCATGAACAGGTATCCCGCTGCGAGGCCGATCATCGGCGAGACGATCATGAACAGGGCCACCTGCCCGACCGTGGACCACTTGATGGCGGTAAATCCGGCGGCGGCGAGACCCGCACCGGTCATGCCCCCGATGAGCGCATGGGAGGATGAAGTCGGAAGCCCGAAGAACCATGTGATCAGGTTCCAGGAGATCGCGCCGATCAGGGCTGCCAGTATGATCCACGGGATGACTGCCGTCATTACGATCTCCAGCTGGATGATCTTGGCGATCGTGCTAGCAACGGCTACACCAAACCCGAAAGCGGCAATGAAGTTGAAGAACGCGGCAAAGATAACAGCCCGCCGCGGGGAGAGGACTTTTGTCGAAACCACGGTCGAGATCGAGTTCGCCGAGTCATGGAACCCGTTCGTGAAGTCGAAGACGAGCGCGATACCGATGATGACAACAATCAGTTCCCAGGTTGCTTCGATCATGGGATCCTCCCGGGAAATGCAGGAATCATGAGTGCCGGATCGCGATGTCCGAGAGCGTGTTCGCCACGTCCTCGCAGTTGTCGGTCGCTGTCTCGAGCTGCTCGTAGATGTCCTTGAGTTTGATGATCGCGATCGCGTCCGTTGTCCTGAACAGCTCGGTGATTGCCTGCGCGAGTGCGTCGTCTGCGAGGTTTTCGAGCCGGTTCACCTCGATACAGCGCTCCTCGATGTACCGCGGATCCTTCAGCGACCGGACGCTTTTTACCGCGCTCTCCAGCTCGCGGGCTGACTGGTGGACGAGTTTTGCGAGCCCGATGATGTGGGTATCGGTGGCCGGGATTGCGTAATAGAGCATTTTCTCAGCAGTGTCGTCGATACTGTCAAGAACTTCGTCAAGCGTGGAGGCGAGGCGCGAAATCTCCTCGGGATCGAGTGGCGTGATGAAAGTGGTGTTGAGCTGCTGGTAAATATCGTGCGTTACCTGGTCACCCTTGTGCTCGATGCTCTCGATCGCGTGCCGCTTCTCTTTCACATTCGAGAAATTCTCCGCCAGGTCCACGAGCATCCAGGCAGCCTCGGTTACGAGCCCGGCCTGCTTTTCGAACAGGTCATAAAAGACCGTGTCGTGCGGTACCAGCAGTTCCCTCAGTCCCATCAGATGTCCCCTTCCAGTAATATTCTGACAGGAATTCGCCGGGGGGAAATATACCTTTTGTCACAATAAACTATAGGCCACTCTATACACTATAGAGAACTATAGGGAAAAGCGGTACAAATGATCTCCCGGGAGTAATCCCGGCACAGGAATATCCGTTTCCTCCGGTTACCAGGTATGCATGACAATTTTATCTGTAATCGGATCGGATCGTGCCTTTGCCAGCACGCTCTTCATATCTTTTCCGCCTCTTTCCCGGTCCCGACCGTAAAAGACAGAGGGGAGATGTCTTAAGATGATATCTCCGCACGGCCCGTATCCCGGCGCTCCTTTTCGCGTATCCATTCCAGCAGTGCAGCATAATCCTCCGGGTGCATCGGCACCCTCTCAACCGGATCATACGGTGATGATTTCGTCAGCAGCGATCGTTTCATGAAAGTACCCTCAGTGGATCTCGATCCGTTCACCCGTCTCCATATAGTGCACGTTCTCGGCGATATTGCAGGCATGATCGGCGCAGCGCTCGAGATACCGCGCCACCATGATGAAATGGGTGCAGCGGGTGAGGCTTCGCGGATTCTCCATCATGTGGGTGATGCCCTCACGAAAGATCGAATGGCGCAGGGCATCGATGGTGTCATCGCGGGACGAGAAGTCTTCGATGAGGCGGAGGGTCGAGGTATCGTATGCCTCGATCGCATCGTCAATCATGTCGATGGCGAGGTCAGCCATGTGCGGGATGCTCATCATGGGAGAGGTACGCGGTATGCTCCGGATTGCCGGACCGTTGCCGGCATCAGATATCTCGTTGACAATCTTCGCTATCACCTTACCATACCGGCCAATGCGCAGCGATGCCGTAATGACTTTGAGTGTGCACGCGATCTCCCGCATGTCCTTTGCCATCGGCTGGTAAAGCGCGATCAGTTGGTAACAGCGCTCCTCGAGCTCGACTTCCAGTTCGTGGATCTTCTCCTTGCGTGCCACGACCGATTCGGCCAGTTGTGTGTCCTGCCGGACCATGGCATCAACCGCGTCGCGAAGCATCGAGCGCCCGAACCGCGCCATCTTCACGGTATCCTTCTTCAGTGTGTCCAGTTCCGCATGAAATTTCTCTGCCATGTCCCGCACCTACCCGAACCTGCCGGTGATATAATTCTCGGTCAGTTCGTCTGCCGGGTGTTCGAAGATCTGTTTTGTCTGCCCGCACTCGACAAGCCTCCCGAGATACATGAATCCGGTAAAGTCACTCACCCGGGCTGCCTGCTGCATGTTGTGGGTTACGATGATAACCGTGTACTCCCGTTTCAGCAGATCGATCAGGTTCTCGATCTTCGCAGTCGCGATGGGATCGAGTGCCGAGCAGGGTTCGTCCATCAGGATCACGTCAGGCTCGACGGCAAGCGTGCGGGCAATGCAGAGCCGCTGCTGCTGCCCGCCGGAGAGCCCGAGGGCTGAGTCGTCGAGCCGGTCCTTCACCTCGTCCCAGAGTGCCGCGTGCCGGAGGCTCTCCTCCACGATCCGGTCCAGCGCATACCTGTCCGTGATCCCGTGGATCCTTGGCCCGTATGCAACGTTCTCCCGGATTGACTTCGGGAACGGGTTGGGCTTCTGGAAGACCATGCCGACCTTTTTACGGAGAGCGACAACGTCCGTTCCCGGTGCCTGGATGTCCTGCCCGTCGAACAGGATTCCGCCGGTGATCTTCACGCTGTCGATCAGGTCGTTCAGGCGGTTGAAGCACCGAAGCAGTGTGGACTTGCCGCAACCCGACGGGCCGATCAGGGCAGTGACCTTGTTTTTCGGGATTTTCATGGTAACAGACTGGAGCGCGTGTTTCCCGCCATACCAGAGGTTGAGGTCGTGTGTGGAAATGATACAGTCTGATGTCATGTCATACCCTCATGTTGTTCCGGAATTGCGTGCGCACGACAATTGCGACCGAGTAGAACCCGATGACGAGCAGGAGCAGCACGAGCGCAGTGCCGTACTTGTTTGCAGAAGCGCCCGGCACGTTCGTTGCAAGGATAAAGAGGTGGTACGGCAGCGCCATGACCGGGTCGAAAACCGAGTCCGGCAGGAACCGCGAGGAGAAGACGACCGCGGTGAACATGATGGGGGCCGTTTCCCCGGCAGCCCTCCCGATGGAGAGGATCGCGCCGGTCAGGATGCCCGGGACGGCCGGCGGGAGAACCACCCGGCCGATCGTCTGCCACTGCGTTGCCCCGAGCGCAAGGCTGCCCTCGCGAAGGGACTGCGGTATGCTTTTTAACGATTCCTCGGCGGTCCTGATAACGGTCGGCAGCACCATCAGCGCGAGGGTGACCTGCCCCGCGAGCATCGATACACCTGTGTTGAGGAACAGCACAATGAACGCAAAGCCGAAGAGGCCGAAGACGATGGAAGGCGTCCCGTTCAGCAGGTCAACCCCGGTCCGGATCAGCTGCGTCACCCGCCCTTCCCGGGTATACTCAACAAGGTACACCGCTGCCCCGATCCCGATCGGGAGCGCGATGGCGATTGCCCCGGTAACAAGATACAGGGTGCCGACGATGGCCGGGAAGATGCCGCCTTCCCGGCCGGAGTCCAGAGGGGATTGTGTCAGGAACTCCCACGACAGTGCCGGTATGCCATTGATCACGATGTCCTGCAGGATGATGACAAGGATTGCGAGAACGGTTAGCGTGGCCGCTGTGATGCCTGCAAACGCGATCTGCTGGACAGTCCTCTCCGAAAGGAACGGCCGGACCGTGAACCAGAGGAGCCCTGCCAGCAGGAGAACCGGCCCGAGCCCCCACGGCAGGAACGTGAGGGACACGAGCAGGAGCCCGAAGAGGATCATGCCGGAGATGAAGAGAATATTCTCTTTTGTTTCGAATGAGACGAAAGGCTTGCCGGCAGGGCTGCTGATCCTGCCCTCTTTGAGGTACCTGAGGATGGCAACCGCCAGGAGGTTGATGGTGAGCGTAATGACAAGCAGGACGACCGCGACACCGAATAACGCGTTATAGTGAACGCTTCCGACCGGAACCTCGCCCATCTCGATACCGAGCGTGCCGGTCAGGGTCCGCAGAGGCGAAAGGATGTTCCAGAACGGGTCCGGGATGATTGCTGCGTTCCCGGCTACCATCATCACGGCCATGGTCTCGCCTACCGCCCGGCCGATCCCGAGGATGATAGCGGCAGCAATCCCGGAGAGGGCCGCGGGGACGATCACCCGGCTGATGGTCTGCCATGTCGTTGCACCGGTAGCAAGCGACCCTTCTTTAAATTCCCGTGGAACGGCGCTGATCGCGTCCTCAGAAACGCTGACAATTGTGGGGAGCGCCATGATCCCGAGAAGTACCGAGGCCGCGAGCCAGGT
The DNA here is from genome assembly GCF_002067035.1 of Methanoregula sp. PtaB.Bin085. Lineage (GTDB taxonomy): Archaea > Halobacteriota > Methanomicrobia > Methanomicrobiales > Methanospirillaceae > Methanoregula. The sequence continues at coordinate 29,406 of NZ_MVQB01000034.1, forward strand.
CTCGCCCGTTGGCAGGTTGAAGACGATACGGATGAAGTCTGTTAGCACGATCAGGCCGAAGAAACCATACACGACCGACGGGATCCCGGCCAGCAGCTCAATGGCCGGCTTCAGGACCGCTTTCATGCGGGGAGACGCGAGTTCCGCGATGTAGACTGCACAGCCGATAGACAGCGGGACGGCAAAGGCCATGGCGCCGATCGTGACGAGAATCGTTCCGATGATCAGCGGGAAGATCCCGTACAACGGTTCGGCCGCGGTCGGTGCCCAGTCGGGGCCGAAAAGGAAATCCGCGACCCCGACCTCTGCGAAGATTGGCAGGCCGTCATTGACGAGAAAGAGCAGGATGAACGAAACGACAATGACGGCAAAGAAGGCTGTGAAGAAGAAGAGGGTCCTGATGGTTTTTTCCCGGAAGAGGGAAGAACCGTCTGCATGGGCCGAAACGGCTGCAGTGCCACGGTAATGGCTCATGATATTCACGATCATTCCCCCTTTTTCACGGTTTTTTCCTGGTCTTCCCGCGATCAGACGGTCACGTATCCTTCATCTGCAACGATCTTCTGGCCCTCCTCGCTCAGGATGTACCGGATGAAATCGCCGGTAAGCCCCGATGGCTGCCCGTTCGTGATAAGGTAAAGTTCCCGCGAGACCGGGTAGGTTTTGTCCTTCACGTTCGCAAGGTTTGGAGCAACGATCCTGTCTGCGTTGTACCAGATAGGCAGCGCCTTTACATCTTTGCTGACAAACCCGATGGAGACGTACCCGATAGCACCGGGAGTCTGGGCGACTGTCTGGAGCACAGCTCCGTTGGAGTTCTTCTCGAGCATCTGTTTTGTCGGGGTCTTCTTGGCAAGGAGCGTCTCATCGAAGTATGAGCGGGTGCCGGAAGCGCTGTCGCGGCCGACTACGACAATCTGGTTATTCGTGCCAGGTACGTCGGCGCCGGAAATTTCTGTCCACTTGGTGGTCTTCCCAAGATAGATGTTCCGGATTTGCTCAAGGGTGATATACCTGATGCTGTTGGCCGGGTTGACAACTACAGCAATGCCGTCCTGCGCAACTGGTGTGATAACAAAGGACGCGTACTTCTTCTTCTCGTCAGCCGTCACTTCGCGCGAGGACATCCCGATGTCAACGGTCTTTGCACCGATTGCCTGGATTCCCACGCCGGATCCGCCGCCCGAGACCTGAATGTCCGCATTCGCATGTGTGGCCATATACTTGTCGGCCGCTTTCTGTACGATTGGCAGCACGGTTGTCGAGCCGCTGATCTTAATTTTCTGTCGTTGCCCGGATGAGACCGGTGTGGCGGTTGATACCGGAGCCGCAATCGTAGCGGCAGCTGCCGCCGGCGCGCCGGCTGCATCCGTAATCGTTGCGTGATCTGCCGGTGCCTTGGTGGCAGCAGGTGTGGTGTTTGTCTGCGTTGTGCAGCCGGCTGCCAGTGCGAGCATGATGACTGCAACAAGGCTTCCGGCGATAACCAGGTATCTGTTCTGCTTTCCATTCATGGTGTTCAATCATCCATATCGCGGGAGTGCATATACTGATTTTCGCCATAAACTATAGATATCTAAATACCCTATAGAATACTATAGAGATAAATTAATGAATATGATTGCCGATGGAGTAGTGTAGCGGTATGGAAATTCGCAGGGTACAGGTAACCGGGGGGGCCTCGTTTGTCGTCACACTCCCCAAGGAATGGGCGGAAGCGCAGAAGATCGTCAAGAACGACCCGGTAGGGCTCGTTACCCAGCCGGACGGGACGCTCCTTGTGACAAAACACCTTTCCGAAGAACCGGCACAGCGGACAAAGGAGATCGATACAACCTCCATCACGGACCCGGCATTCCTCTTCCGAATGCTCATCGGTGCCTACATCACCGGCTTTACCATTATCAGACTCACGACAAAGGTCAGGTTCCCCCCGTTCGTCCGTACCGTTGTCCGGGACTATACGCAGATGACCATCGGGCAGGAAGTCGTGGAGGAGACAGAGACGACCATCACCATTAAGGATCTCCTCAACCCTGCCGAGATGCCGTTTGATAACACGCTCAAGCGTATGTTTGTCATCATCAAGGCCATGCACGAGGATGCGGTGACGGCACTCGAGACCCATAACAGGTTGCTTGCAATGGACGTTATCAAGCGCGATACGGACGCCGACCGGCTTAACTGGCTGATTGCCCGGCAGACAACCATGATCCTGCAGAATGCCTCGCTCTCGCGCAAGATGGGGATCTCCCCGCACATGGCGACGAACTACTACATGATCAGCCGGATCATCGAGCGTATCGGCGACCACGCGGTCCGGATCGCCGAGCACAGCCTCCCGATCATTGACGTTGACTTCGACCGTAAGTTCATGAGCGCGATCCGGAAGGCCGGCGCCCTTTCGCTCGAGATCTTCGACCGGAGTATCGTCTCGTTCTTCAACGCGGACATGAAGGAGGCTCACCGGAACGTGGAGTCGCTTGCCGCGCTCGAGAACATCTGCCGGGACATTAACAACATGGTGCTGAAACAGGACGCGCTCATCGCGCTCAACATCGCGTACATCTCCGAGAGTATCCGCCGGGCCGGAGAATATGCCGGGGACATCTCCGAGACGGTCATCAACCTGCTCGTGGACAACGAGATCGGACCGGCGCGGGGAAAGGTGCGGAAGTAAGAGGTTTTCCGGTTCTTATACTGATTTTTTCAACCCGGTTTTTCACTAAGAATTATTACGCAGGATAACCTGTCACGAGATCAATAAACCACTCACAGGGAAAGTTCAGAGGCCCTGGTTTTTTCTAATCGTGTTTACTGTTCTTCCACGGGTGCTTCATCCGGCTCGAACATCTTAAATTCCCGCAGCAGCGCCTCCCGGTATTCCTTCATCTTTCTTGTCTGGATGTAGTTGAACTGCCGGACCCGTTTCACGAGTTCGTCTGAGATCTGTTCGTCATTTGTAAGGTGAAGGCGTGCAACGTCGCGCAGAATCCAGTCGAGACGATCGATCCCGGTCTCCTTGCCATCGATAACAATCTTCTTGATCTTTATCTGGTCCGGCGGGATACCGCCGCAGATGGTGCAGTAGACCCCGTCTTTCCCGTCGCCGTTCATTGACCTGTCACGCTCCCGTGATTCATCAGTATGTCCCAGCTGTAAAAATACCTGATGGAAAGGGTTCCAAACCGGATTGCCGTGTGGGAAGTATATGAACAATGAGAACCGATCAGAAATGTGAAATCCAGTGATACATCATGAGCGATAAACCGGGGCACTTTGAGAAGGGGGTCTGGGTTGAGGACAATACAGTCCCGGCCCAGCCGGTGAACGGCGAAGCTGTGGAGAAGAAGATATCCGAAGCGACAAAGGCAGTCATTGCATCCATCGATCACGCGAGGAACGTGACCCACAACCTTGTTGCAACGGAAGAGGGGAAGCAGTTCGTTGAGACGACTATCAGGGATACGCGGAGCCATCTCCAGAACACCTTCGATGCGATCATGAAACGGGCAAAGGCCGAACTGGAGCATGCAAAACCTGTCCTGGAAAAAACAAAGGCAGATCTTGACAGGAAAGTGGCTGCGATTGATACGAAGGCTATTGAACCGGCCGTGATCAAGGCTGAAATCAGCAAAAAGGCTGCCGGGCTGAATATCAAAAGCGTTGATACCGAAGCCATTAAGGCAGAACTGGAGAAGAAGGTTGCCGAGCTGAGCAGGACAAAAGCCGAGCTTGATAAGAAGGTAGCAGAGCTGGAAGCCAAAGCGAAAGAGCCGGAAAAGATTCGGGCGGAGCTGGAAAAGAAAGTCGCTGATCTGAATAAAAAGGTTGCAGAGTTTGCGGAAAAAACCGCCGAGTCCGTGAAGGCCGGCATTGCACCCGCTACGGCCGCGGCTGAGAAGGCCCTGGTAAAAAATTCACCCGCCAAGGTTAAGTCAAAGCCAAAGGCAAAAACTGCGGCGGCAAAAAAGGCACAGCCTGCGAAGGCGAAAGCAACGTCAGCGGCACCCAGAGCAAAACCAAAGGTCGCCGCGAAGAAGGCAAAGTCCGTAAAGGCAACGGTTGCGAAGGCGAAACCGGCCAAAGCACAGTCAGCCGCAACAAAACCGGCCCGGGCAAAGGCCAAAGCCAGCTCATCGAAAACGGCCCCGAAAAAAGTAAAATCCCCTGCAAAAAAGAAAGGAAAGAGGTAATACCGTTTTTTCAGCGGTTCGCGCAGGCCGCAATTTCAATGATTTTGTCTAGGAAAAACGCTCACGGGCGTTCATACCCGAAGCATGAAAATCAGATTTTTTTCAGATATTTGCGAGGGTTTCTCAGATCTATGGCCCGGCATGGCGGGGCGATCTCTTGTTCGTAAAAACCGGTAATGAAAGCCGCCGCGGGGCGCCCTTCGGTGTGGTGGCCGTTTATCACATCCGGGGTATGGGGGCATCAGCCCCCATCAATATTCTGTTAATGTACTTTTCTTGGGAAATCATTGGATTGACGCTCTTGGGGGCTTCGCTCACGCTCAGCCCCCGCCGCTGTTGCAGCCCCCGCTTTGCGATACTCCCTCAGAAGGTTTTCGGCAATCTATGAGAAAAGGTAATTAGTCACTATCCCAACACGCCCCGTCCCCCAACGGGGGACTGGTGGGGCAAGAGGGGGGTTTTATTTCCAAAACAGGTTTTCTCCCGAGTATGATTCCTCATTCCTTGATCATCACGAGGCTCATCTTGAATTTCGTAATCGCCGAGAGCGCGTGCGGGGCGTCGGCCGGGAAGATGATGGTCTCCCCCGTTGCCATACGGAACGTGTTTCCGGCCACCCAGACCTCGCACTCGCCGTCAAGGATCGTGACCATCGCGTCAAACGGGGAGGTGTGTTCTGAGAGCCCTTCGTTTTCATCGAACGAGAAGATGGTCACGCTCCCGCACTTCCGGTTGATGACCATCCGGCTCGCAACCGTGCCCTCGGCATAGTCCACGAGACCGGCAAGGCTGATGACCTTCCCTTTCAGGTCCCCGCGCTTCTTATCCGTCGTTTCTCCAAGCCCCGGTCTGAACTCTGCCATCGTCATCACTCCCGGATCATGGTCAGTGTCATTTTGAACCGCTGCTTCGCCTTTACCGCATGCGGGATGTTCGCCGGCATGATGATCATCTCACCGGTCCTGATGGTGCAGGGTTTCCCTCCGATAGTGACCTCAGCCACCCCATCCGTGACTTCGAGCACCGCATCGAACGGGGCGGAATGCTCGGAGAGCCCCTCGCCTTCATCGAACGCGAAGAGCGTGATGGTGCCGGTCTTTTTGAAGACGATCATCCGGCTTGCGACAGTCCCTTCCTGGTACTGGAGGAGATCGTTTGTCACGAGTACTTTACCGATAAGGTCCTCACGTTTTTTATCCTGGTTTGCCGGCGCACTGTCTTCACGGTTGGTCATGGTCGTTCCTGTGTTGTGGGTACGTGCAACGGGGATAAGAGGATTATCCCTACTGCCATGGTTATGCCGGCACCATGCGGGCAAGGTCTTCCCGGGCAGTGCTGTACTTTTTATCCCGAAGGTGTCGACAAGCAGGTTCAGGATGCCAGACGAGACGAATACCGGAAGTGGAAGGTTGATACCATTTTTTCAGATGATCGCGATTGAAATTAGCCGGTCACGACCGCTAGCCACACCCAGTAAATAACGATCTGGATCATCGTCACCGGCACCCCGACCCGGGCAAACTCAAAAAAGGTCAGGGTCTCGCCCTGCTTCTCCGCGTTCTGGATGATGATCACATTACTTGCCGCCCCGAGGATTGTCAGGTTGCCGGCGATCGTGCTCCCGGCGGCGAGTGCCATGAGTTGGGCGGTCGTGCCACCAGCCTGCAAAATCATTGGCTGGAAGAGTGCGACAAACGGGACGTTGGAGATGAACTGGCTGATGATCACGCTCGATCCCAGGATGAACGGGACCGATGCGATGCTGCCGCTGTCCACAAACGACTGGAAAAAACCGGATTCCCAGACGCTCTCCATCAGGACGAACATCGCGGCAAAGAAGACGAGGGTCGGCCAGTCGATGGCGTGGAGGACAGAGAACCTGCGCGGGGAGAAGAGAAGGACCGGTGCTGCTGCCGCGAGCGCGATCAGCGGAAGGGAGACGGGGTTCTGGATGCCGGCAAGCGAGAAGGCGATCTTCATTACGGCGAGCAGGAAGATAATCGCAAGTGAACATTTCGTCAGGAAGAACAGGGAATCGTCACAAGGAACCGCCGTGTCCGGCTCCACAGCGCGTGCAGAAAATTCCTGCGGATAGAAAAGGCGCAGCGCTATGAACGCCGCGAAGAGGCTGACAACCGTCGGGACGATAAGCCATGCTGCAAAGGTCAGGAAGGGCGATGCCATCCCGGAGTTCACCGCAACGAGCAGGTTCTGGGGATTTCCTATCGGGCTCATGACGCTGCCGGTCGTGATGGCGATTGCCAGTGAGAGGAGGAGGAGCTTCTTTGACATCTTCCATTTCGTTGCAAGGGCGAGCACGAGCGGGGTCCCGATGATGGCGATCGTGTCGTTCATCAGGATCGCGGAGAGAATGCCCATGGCAAAGAGGATTGTGAGCACGACCTGGTCCGGGTTCTTCGCCCGCGAAAATAACCGGTATGCTTCGCATGACAGGTACCCGCTGTCCACCATGGCCTCGCCGACCACGAACATGCCAAAGAGGAAGACCATTACGTCGATATTGATTGCACGGAGGGCATCGGAAAGAGCGATCTGGCCGGTCAGCAGGACAGCAATGGCTCCCCCGAGCATGACCTGCCAGATGCGTATCGTGAACCTTCCCACCTGCCGGACCGCGATGAGCAGGAAAACGGCGGCAAGGACAATGACTGCTATGTACGTGGATGAGGGTTATCCGTACAGGCTGATAGGTGTTGGCCCTGAACCCGGCTTTTATCATACAGGAAATGGAATCGTCTGACCACCAGCCTGAAATATTCCCGGGAAAAAACCGGCATCATGGATCACCGGACCATGTTCATCATATCGCTTGCCATCGTCACTCTCCTGGCGGCAACCGGCTGTTCATCACCGGAGAAACCGGTTATAACGCCAAATCCGACAACTATTGCGACACCTGCACCTGAAACGGTCGCAACACCCTTGCCGGCCTCAACAGCTTCAACGGTGCCCGGGCCGGTCGACACCCTTCCTCCCGGGTGGGACCTGACGGTCACCGTTGAAAAAGGCGGTATGTACACCCGAACGATCATCGCCCGCTTTGACGGGGGAAAAGGGCTGATGTACGCCAGCCGCATGGATGTCCGCGTTACGTTCCCGGACGGGACTGTTAAAACAGACAGTATCGTCAAACCCAAGATGGGTGATACCATCGAGATCCTGGGGAGCACGGGCACAGACCGCGTGGAGGTCCTCATGCTGATGGCATCGGGCGATACCTACCGGATCATCGACCAGCAGATGCCCTACCGGAACAAGGGCTGAAGCTCAGGAATCCGTCTGCTCCACCTTCCAGTGAAGAAGGATGCCGGACTCGATCCGGCGGGACTCGATGAGGGTGAGCCGGGGGAACTCTTCCTCCCGGACGAATCCCTCGCCATCGGCAAGGGTGGGTGCATCCCTGCCACCGATGATGATATTGCCGATGAATGTATAGATCTCGTCCACAAGCCCGGCACGGATCAGGCCTGCGATCAGCTGCCCTCCTCCCTCGACCATGAGCCGCTGGATTCCCATCTCACCCAGTGTATCCATCAGGGCGACAAGATCGACTTCGTTTTTCCCGGCAACGATCACGGTCGCCAGCTCCTGCAGTGCAGCGATCTTCCTTGTGTCGGCGTTTTCCGATACTGCAACGATTCTCCTGCCGCTGCCCTTGTGCAGGATGGATGCAGAAAGCGGGATCCGTGCCCTGCTGTCAACAACGACCCGGATCGGATGCTCGTCAGCGCCGCGGTCGATCCGGTGCTGCCGGCACTCCTCCCCCTTCACAGTCAGGGATGGATCGTCGGCAAGCACGGTGCCGATGCCGACCATGACCGCATCCGACCCGGCCTTGAGCCGGTCAACGCGGTTGAAGTCCAGCGACCCGGAGATCTTTACCTGACGGCGCTCCCGGGTAGAGAGTTTTCCGTCGGCACTCATGGCGACATTGACTACAACGTACGGGCGCATCGTGGTATTTTTATTACTCTGCCGGAAATATCAAACCACTGGTTTTATTTTCAATTGGGACGCCATGTTTTTATCAGGAGCAGCATCGTGGTTCCTGCCGGTATATTTCGTTCATCCCGGGTGGGAACAAACCCCCGCGTGGTCACCTTCATATAACAGGAACATCTAATGGCGAGGTAGGTATGGAAGGGAAAGTGTACAGGGTACTCCGGTACGATATCCCGGCAACGGATATCGCCCGGCTTGTTGTCATCACCTCGCTGGTTGTATCCTGCACGCTGATAACCGCACTCTCGTTCTCGCGTTCGATCACGCTCATCAACTACCAGCTCTTCTTCATCCCTATCCTGTACGCGGTCTATTTCTATGCAAAACGCGGCCTTATCGTTGCCGGTATCTGCGGGATTCTGTACCAGGCTGTCGGGTATTATTACCGGTACCCGGATCCAGCCGCGCTCATGGGCGTGACATCGGAAGCGTTCCTGTTTGTCATTATAGCGAGCCTGATGACGTACTTCATCGAGCGGATTCGGGCCGGCGAAGCCCGGTACCGCAGCGTCTTCACGCATTCCCAGCTTGGCATCGTCATCATCAGTCTGCCGGACTGCCGGATAAAACAGACCAACGATAAGTTCGCGGAGATGCTCCAGCACAGTACCGGTGACCTTTTATCAATGACCTTCCCCTCGCTCGCCTTCTCTTCTGAAGAGAATGACCTGCTGTCCGAACGGATCCGGAACCACGATGTCTGTGAGAACTTCGAAATCCGGTTCCGTACAAAGGACGGAACCAGCTGCTGGGTCAACCTGTCGTGGAGCGCCATCGATGAAAATACCGTCAGCGTTACCGTCGTGAATATCAATGCCCGCAAGCTCATCGAGGCGATTAACAACGACACCATGATGAAATACCGGCAACTGACCGAGAACTCGCCGACCAGCATCCTCGTGCTGCAGGACGGCCGGATCCGGTTTGCCAACCCGGCGTTCTGCCAGTATTCAGAATACCCGGCGCAGGAGCTTGAAGGAAAGGACCTTGTCTTCCTGCTGGACAGCCGTGACCGCGACCGGTTCGGCGAGTTCAGGCAGCGCCTGGTCAGTGAATCACAGATCTCTGACGGGACAGAGTTCCGGTTCGTGACCCGGAGCGGGGGAGTAAAAGCTGCGCTGCTCTTCGCAAATCCGATTACCCACGATAACCAGCAGGCCACGATGCTCAACATCGTGGATATCTCGGTCCAGCAGCGCCTGGAGGAACGGATCCAGCAGGACAATGAACGCCGCAGGGGGATCATCATCACGGTTGCCCATGAACTCCGCACCCCGCTCCAGCCCATCCTCGGTTATCTCAACCTCCTCATCCAGGACCCGGAAGGATTCGGAATCCTCGACAACACAAAGAAGATGCTCGAGCGCTGTCTGGTCAGCGTGGATCGTGAACGCCAGATCATCAACCAGATGCTCGAACTCTCGGTTCTGGAAAGCGGGAAGATCCAGCTGACGTTCTCAGAATTCCCGCTCTCACCTCTGGTCCATTCCGTGCTCGATACCAGCGGGTACAGCACCAAGGCCGACGTGACGATGGATATCCCCTCAAATCTGGTCATCCGTGCAGACAGGGACCGGTTGTATTCGGTACTCGATTCTCTCCTCTCGAACGCGATAAACTACTCCAAACCCCCCCGGAAGATCCACATCGCGTATCGTTCGGGAGGCGGCGGTGTCATGCACACGATCTCCGTTGAGGACAACGGGATCGGGATCCCGCGGACCATGTTTGCATCGATCTTCGAACCGTTCCAGCTGGCGGATGCTGCCAAGCTCTCGCGGAAGTACGACCGGCTCGGCCTGTCCCTGTCGATTGCAAAACAGATCATCCAGATGCATGGCGGGGATATCACGGTCGAGAGTACGGTGAATGTCGGCAGCACGTTCACCATCCATATCCCGAAAGATCTGCCCCGGGAGGCGCCCCATGTCCGGTAAGATTATGCTTGTCGAGGACGACAAACCCATTCTCGAAATGATGGAGATCCTTCTTGAACGGATCGGATATGAGCCGCTGATCGTTCCGGATGTAGAAAAAGCGCTCGGAATCGTAAAAAACGATCCGCCGGCGCTTCTCCTGCTCGATATCATGATGGACCCGATGGATGGCTGGGAGTTCCTGGAAAAGGTGCGGGAGGAGATCGGCAACAAAGACCTTCCGGTACTCCTGTTCACCGCATCGCCTTCCGTTGACGAAAGGTTTGCAGCCATGCACGACCCCCGGCTTGGCGTGCTTGAAAAACCGGTCTCGATTGCCGATCTCAAGGCAGGTCTTGAGAGGTTCCTCGGCAAAAAATGATCGGCGGTCCCGGAATGGCCGTTCCGGATTCTATTCCTCGTTTACCGTATGGGTCAGAATAACCGTGCCGTTCCCGTGCATCCGCGGGTATCCATGGAGGAACGGGACAAAATCTTCCATGAACCGGTAATGGGGCCCGCTGATCATGCGGGCATTATTCTCTTCAATGGCGGGGAGGATCTTCATGAATTCCGGGGGCCCGGCGATAAGCGACTGGTTCTCGTCCCGGACCTCCCCGACCCGGAAGTAAAGCTGTTTGTACGTTACAAGCGTCCCATAATTCGTGGAACCTGATGCATGGATAATCTTCTCCAGCCTCCGGAGCGGGAATGTCCGGAGGCAGATCGCGGCAATGCCGGTCTTTGAGCGGTACAGGTAGATATCCGAAAGCCGGTACTGCTGCTGCACGGTGGTCAGCTGCTTCTCGACACGTTCGATGCGGCTGTGGGGAGGGAACGTGAAGAGCGGGATGTGCAGGGGGGTTCCGGGCACCGTGCTGACCAGGAATGTGGAATAGGTAAAACGGGTTGGAGGCTTTGACCTTACCCCGAAACGGTGACAAAGCCAGGTTATGATACGGGAGCCTCGAAGAGGTCGGTCATCTCCCCCGGGGGGGATCAGCGGGGTACCAGCATTAGCCCGGGGAACATATTTAAGAATTGTGCTGACGGGCATCGCGAGCTGCTCACGGGAGAGGATCGTGCAGACATAACCCGTCTTTGAGTTGATGGTCCCCGGCACCCGTATTATCCGGCGGGTATCGGCAGTGATCTTCGTGTCGATGGCAATGCCATTTGCAAGAACCCGTGTGGTGATCTCCCTGCGGAATTCCTTTGCCATGTTCTCCCGCACGAACGGGGACGGATCATCGTACCGGCGGGGATCTGCACAGACAACATGGAACCCTTTGCTGCCGGAGAACGCGATGTACTTCACGGAGAAACGGTGCCGGTCACAGAACGCAAGCAGCTGCAGGGTGTCCTGCCGTGCCAGTTCAAGGTTCTCTGCCGAGAACGGCGACCGGTCGATGTCGAAGACGATGTCCGACGAGAGGAGGATGTTGTCAGAGAGCGGCGTCCGCTCGCGCCGGCCGATGTTCTCGGGCACCAGCCAGCAGCTGGTCGAGTAGTACACATCGGACGGCCGGTACCGGACCAGCCATGTCTGCAGGTCCTTCTCCGACCGGATCCGTGACCGGATCTTGAGGAACGTGCCCCGCGGGAGAAGGATGCGGAAATGCCGGTGGGGGAGATCCGTTATGACAGAAAGGTCCGGGGGATGATGCTGGTAAAACGTGCGAAAGGGATCGGTCATGGGGGATTATTTCAGGAGCGGTTCGTAATTCTGCTTCTTGAGATAATCGATGAATCCTTTCTTTGTCTTTGCCGAGAGTCCCCTGCAGGCCTCGGCAGTGAGCTGCTCGAGCCCGAGCCCCTTGTCAAAACCGGTTGCGGAACTGCTGATACGGTCCTTGTAGTTCCTCTTCATCCATGCTGCGATCTTCTGGTAGCCGGGGTGGGGTGAACGCGCCGGGGAGCGGTTCTGCGGGGCTGCCTGCTGTGCAGGCGCTGCCGGTGCCGCAGCAGAAGGTGCCGGCTGTTGCGGAGCCGTGGCCTTGTTGATCTCTGCGGAGATGTCTTTTCCGGCCTTGTTGATGCCCTGTTCGAGACCTTTCAACTGCCGGTCAAGATCGGATTTTTTTACATCCTCCTCGACCTTTTTCAATGCCTTTCCCAAATCGTCAAAGAGTCCCATGGAAAATCCCCCGTAATCTGCTTACTCACCATACTCCCCCCGGAGATAAAAAATATTCTTTTCACCGGTATCAGATATCATTGCCCGCTCTGGATCCCGGCATGGTTGCCGTACCTGTCGGTTCGGGGAAATGGTGGATACGCAGGTCTATCCGGCAGGATCTATCCCGAGATGATCAGCGACCTCGAGATAATACGCGGCAAATCCTTTCCAGGCACCCCATCGTTCCGAAAAGATCCGTGCCTCCGCTGCGGTAATCTTCCTTCCCGACAGATAGAATTCTGAGATAAACCGGCGTATCCCGACGTCATCTGCGGGGAAGGCGTCGGGACGGTGCAGTCCGCGGAGGATGGTCAGTTCTGCGGTCCAGCGCCCGATCCCACGGATTTTTACCAGGTCGTCAATGATCTGCTCCGTATCCATATAATCCCTGAATCCCTCGATGTCCAATTCTCCGGCAACGACCTGCCGTGAAATGTCCCGGATATATTCGCCCTTGCGGATTGTAAGGCCGCAGGATCGGAATGTGGTTTCAGTGGTCTTTGCCAGAACGGAAGGGCCCGGGTAACAGTAATACACAGAGTTGTCCAGAGAAAGCGTCTTCCCTGTGGCACGGATCAGCCGGTTCTTTATGCTGCGGGCAGCTGCAAGGGAGAACTGCTGTTCGATGATCGAATCCGTGAGGGCTTCAAAGACTGTTGGTGTGACAGGGACCCTGACGCCGCGGAGCCGGGCCGTGAGAACGGACAGGACCGGATCCCCGGCAACTGCACGATAGAACGGGATGAGGTCGTCATTGGTGCTGAAGATCGCAGCGACCTGTTCCGCGGCTGTCTGGGGATTGGCTCTGCCCTCCCCGTAATCCGATGAAAGGCTGAGTGATAGTTCCGGTGTATCGTATGTCCCGGTGGACCGGATATCCGCGAGCACCAGCCCGGTGCCGGTATCCAGCAGCTGGCGGAAAACACCTCTCCTGAAAGAACGGATGTACGGATCACCCGCAGAAAAGACCGCTGCGGGCAGGGCGAAAACAAAAGGCGGACAGGGGCGGAGGGTAATCTGCTGCATGATCACCTGGCGGTGCTGATCATGGGTTCCCGGCCTATTTTTTGCAATCGGTTATGACAGGTTCTCTTTCAGTGTTTCGGGTATCCCATTCCGTGCAGCGTCGCAGTGATCTCGTCGAGGATGGCCGGGTCGTCTATGGTTGCCGGCACGGTATACGGGACCCCGTCGGCGATCTTCTTGATGGTACCCCTGAGGATCTTGCCGGATCGTGTCTTGGGAAGGCGTTTTACTACCGCTGCAGTCTTGAAGGAGGCGATGGGGCCGATCTTCTGCCGGACCATGCCGATCAGCTCAGGTTCGATCTCCTGCCGCATCCTGTTCACCCCGGCTTTCAGCACAACGAATCCCAGCGGCACTTCGCCCTTGACCGGGTCGTGGACACCGGCAACGGCACATTCGGCAACATCGGGATGGGAAGCCAGCACCTCCTCCATCGCCCCGGTGGAAAGGCGGTGGCCTGCGATATTGATGATGTCGTCGGTCCTTCCCATGATCCAGAGATACCCGTCCGTATCGATAAAACCGGCATCGGACGTGAGGTAGTATCCCGGGTACGCGGAGAAATAGGTCTTCACGTAATCGGCATCATTGTTGTAAAGCGTGGTGAAACAACCCGGGGGGAGCGGAAGTTTCACGACAATATTTCCTGTCTCCCCGGCAGGGAGCTGGCTGCCCTGGGCATCAAGGACCCGGATATCATAGCCCGGGACCGGTTTCGTGCAGGAACCCGGCCTGACCGGGAGAAGTTCCAGGCCGGCACAGTTCGCCCCGATTGCCCAGCCTGTCTCGGTCTGCCACCAGTGGTCGATGACCGGGACCTTCAGCTGCGCCTCGGCCCACTGCAGGGTGTCAGGATCACATCGTTCACCGGCCAGAAAGAGCATGCGGAACCGCGAAAGATCATACTTCCGGATATGGCTGCCGTCCGGGTCTTCTTTCCTGATCGCCCGGAATGCGGTGGGCGCACAAAAAAGGACAGACGCCCCGTGCTCGGAGATCACGCGCCAGAATGCACCAGGATCGGGAGTTCCCACGGATTTTCCTTCATACAGGATGCTCGTGCAGCCATAAAAGAGCGGACCGTAAACAATATAGGAATGCCCGACTACCCAGCCGATATCGGAGGCAGCCCAGAAGACCTCTCCGGGGCTGACACCATAGATATTCTTCATGCTCCAGTTCAGGGCAACGAGATGGCCGCCGTTGTCCCGGAGGACCCCCTTCGGTTTTCCGGTTGTTCCTGACGTGTAGAGCAGATAGAGGGGATCAGTTGCCGCCAGCGGTACGCACGGTACGGGTGCAGCATCCATAAGATCACCCCAGGATATATCGAGGCCGGCATGGAGCTTCACGGGGCACTGCGGGCGCTGGACAATGACACATGCAGAAGGTTTGTGGCTGCACAGCCCCAGCGCACCGTCAAGAAGTGGTTTGTAGGGAATGATACGGGCGACCTCGATTCCGCAGGATGAGGATATAATGACACGCGGCTTTGCGTCCTCGATCCTTGTGGCAAGCTCCCGCGCGGCAAATCCACCGAAGACTACGGAATGGACAGCACCGATTCGCGCGCAGGCGAGCATGGCGATCACCGCCTCTGGTATCATGGGCATGTAGATAATAACGCGATCCCCTTTCGTCACGCCAAGATTCCGGAGGCCGCCGGCACAGATTGCCACGAGATCGCGCAGTTCCCGGTAAGTATACTTTTTCCGGATGTCCGTAACCGGGCTGTCATAGATGAGCGCGACCCGGTCGCCCCTGCCGTTCTCGCAATGGGTATCGAGTGCAGCATAACAGGAGTTTACTGACCCCCCCTCAAACCACCGGTAAAAAGGCGGGCGATCCCGGTTCAGGACACGGTCAGGTGCCCTGAACCAGGGAACCTCACCAGCTGCTTTTCCCCAGAACGTTTCTGTATCCTCAATGGAATCGCGGTATGCCCGCTCGTAATCCCCCTTCATGCACCACAGCTCACCCGGCGTATTTAGTAGGGAATTGGTAGCCAGGCTCTTATTTTTTTCTCCATTACGCACCAAAAATCGAACCTTTCTGGTGCATTTTACCGAACAATTCGTAAGTGGTGGTGCACTGCGGATTGTTACAATTTGGAATTCTGGATCGGGCAGGACAGGAAATATCTATTCGTACGTCTGGCCAAAGAGCCCGGCTATCTCCCGGATGGTTCTGTCAGAACAGAATACTATGAGGGAGTCACCGGCCTGCAACCGGGTAGCGGCGTCGGCCGTGACGCTGGTATCCCCGTTCCTCCGGAGACCACAGTCGGCAATCCCGTACTGCTCCTTCAGCCGCAGGTCGGCGAGGGTCTTTCCTTCGGCAGGAGATTTCGGCTCGACCGTCAGCATATGAATGCGGAGGGACGAGAGTACCTCGTCCATGCCCGGGACGGAGTTACCGTCCTGCCCGTTCTTCACGAACTTGGCATAGCCCCACTCCTGCAGCTTCGCCACAATCTTGCCGATCTCGGACTCCGGCAGCTGGTATTTCCTGAGCGTTCGGGTGAAGATCTCCTTTGCCGATTCGTACTCCTCGGAGATAACCTCGTCCGCACCAAGGTCGAGCAGGTACTGTGCATTGCGGACATGCTCGGTGCGGGCGATAATGTAGAGCGACGGTGCCATTGCCCGGGCCTTGTGGACAATATGGGGGATCGCCTCTTGTGCGGAGACAACGACGACAAGTGCCCGGGCACGGCAGATTCCGGCATGTCCGAGCACCTCCTCCTGCATTGCATCTCCGAAGATGAAGAACGGGTGGCGGGCAGATCTTTCCCGCCGGATAACGTCAGGGTTCAGCTCGATGACCGTGTAGGGAATTCCCGTGATCTCAGCGGCCCGGGCAACGCTTTTTCCGGTGATACCGTAGCCTGCGATCACGATATGGTCGGATAACAGCCCTGTAGCATCCGTCATGCCGGCACCGGATCCGGAGCCAGGCTCATTCCGAGCGGGTGCCATCCGGTAGTAAAAACCGACAGCGCGGGGCGAAACCTGCATGAAGACGGGTGTCAGGGCCATCGTAATGATAGCCGAAGCAAGGAACAGCTGGTAGATCATTTCGGGTATGAACCCGGCGTCAAGGCCGCTCTTTGCCAGCACGAAGGAGAACTCCCCCACCTGGCAGAGGGCGAAGCCGGTGATGATCGCGATCCGCGCCGGCATGCCGAGAACAGATGCTGCGAATATTCCCGTGAAAACCTTGATACCGATTATGAGAGTGACGATGATCAGGATCAGGATAATAAATCCGGGATTGCCAAGGATGGCGTCGGTGTCGAGCAGCATGCCGATGGAGAGAAAAAAGATCGCGGCAAACACGTCGCGGAACGGGATGATGTGACTGAGTGCATCAATATTGTAATCGGATTCGCCGATGATGAGGCCGGCAATAAAAGCACCCAGCGTGTACGAGAGGCCGGCCTGGTTCGTGATCCACGCGATGACGATGCATAACCCGGCAACCGTGATGAAGAAGAGCTCCCTGCTCTTCTGCCGTGCAACGCGGTACAGAACGCCGGGGATGACCCAGCGGGACAGGACGATGACAATACAGAGAATGCCGGCAACCTTCACAATAGTCAGGGGGAGGTTTGAAAAACCGGAACCTCCGCTGCCCATGAAGTGCGGCAGGATGAGGATCATCGGGATGATGGCAAGGTCCTGGAAGATCAGGATCCCAAGGAGCGTCCGGCCCTGCAGCGTATCCAATTCCCGCCGTTCCTGCAGAACTTTCATCACGATCGCAGTACTTGAGAGCGAAATGATAAGCCCGAAAACGAACGCCGAAGCTGGCGGGACGCCGAGTGCCTGGGCAACAAACGTGATCGCCGCGACGGTGGTGACAAGTTGCACAAGGCCGCCAATGATGACAGTCCGCCATGATCTGAGAAGTTTGTCAAACGAGAACTCGAGCCCTATGGTAAAGAGGAGGAGCATGATCCCGATCTCGCCAAAGGTCTCAATGCTGTCAACGTTTTCGATAAGGGCAAAACCATACGGTCCTGCGAGCATGCCGATGACAAGGAACGAGACGATGCTGGGGAGCCGGAAAGCCAGGCTGATGTACAGGAATACGATGGAGATGACGGCAATTCCCGCAAGGGCGAGCATGAAATCCATTATTTCCTCCCGTAATCAGAATGAAACTGGAGGCAGCCGATAAATGGCAGGAAATCCCGGAAATCAGCCATTTTCAGGATCATGGGTATGTCAGTTCTCCTAAGTGTATTGCTCTGATTCCTGAAGATGCATTCCATCGTGGCCTGAACCTGGGAGCCTGATGACCAGAATCCTGGGAGATGGTATAGGAGTATTACATTCTGTACCGTATCATCCGGAATTTGAATTATCGATCCATGGATCGTGAATATGATCCGGTTTCCTTGAAAAATATATCAAAACCATCATTTGTGATACCAGGTTGTTTCCAAAACGTTTATATGCCCTTCTCCGGATGATATCATAAAGATGGGTTATGATACTAGGATATGTCAGAACCTCTTCCATGTCGGAAGATGAACAGGATCAGATCCGGCTGCTTGCAACGTATGGTGTGAACGTTGCCAATATCTTCGTCGACTGCAACATTCCCGGATCCGTCCCGCCTTCCCGGCGGGAGGGCTTTACCCGGATGATCAGTTTTATCCGGGATCATTTCGTCACCCACGTATATACCTGTGAACTTGACAGGCTTGGAGGAAACCCGGCCGATGCTCTTTGCGCCATCCGCGATATCGGGCATCTTGGCGTCTGCGTCCAGTCACTGTCTCCTCACGAATCGTGGTGGAACTGCGATCCGTCGATACACCCCCTTATCATCCATGTCATGGCATGGTGCGCCCGGCAGGAACATGAGAGCCGTATCGAACGGACCCGGGCAGGGATCCGGAAAGCCAGATCGGAAGGGAAGCATTGCGGGCGACCTTTCCGGGAAATTGACTGGTTGTATGTTGAATCGCTTCACGAGAAGGGCATGAATTACCGGAAGATTGCTGAGACTATCAGCGTGCCATATATTACTCTTATCAGGAGGAAAAAACATCATCTCCGGAACATGGGAGATTCGAGCCCGGGCCAGGGAATGGTACAATAGGTATCCGGACTCTGATATCTTCACGTCTCGTTCTTTATCATGAGATGCATCTTTCGAATCTGTCAGGTAAAGAATCCGGAAGAAAAGAGAACGAATGTAAAAATGCCCGCCAAAAAGTCTGTTCTGGCAGTTTACAGGATACCGGTCCATAAACGCGGGAAATCGGTAAAAGAAGTGCCCCAGGCCTGATTTGAACAGGCGACAACCAGATCTTCAGTCTGGCGCTCTCCCGGGCTGAGCTACTAGGGCAGGAGTATAATGGTTGTTTCTTGTCACTAATAAATGATCTGTTCCATTTTTCAGGACGGGCGTGACCTCCTGTACCCGCTCTTTTTTATATGCGCCGCGATGACAGTATTAACCAATGCCGCCTCCGGATACCGGTGAGAACGAGTCAGGACTTGCAAACGCGATCAGGAGCCGGACAGCACATGTTGTCCACCTGACCCATAACGATCTCGATGCCGTGGGAGCCGATGCGATCCACCGGATGAAATTCGGCGGTGACGGGGTGTTCACGATCTGGAGTTCGGTGGGAAAATTCTCCGCCCTGTTTGCGCTGGTCGCATCGTGCGAGGGAAAGGGCGACCTGCTCTCGATCTCCGACCTCGGGTACCAGAAAGATGCCGAGACGCTCGCAGCCCGGGCAAAGAAGAACGGGTGGATCGTTGAGTGGCGCGACCACCACCGGTGGCGTGATGACGAGATCCGAAAGACAGAGGCTGTTGTCAGCCTTCTCCATATCGATACAGCCGTCTGCGGTACAGGTATCGTTGCACGCGATCTTGCACCGGACAATCATTCAGCAGCAGAGGTTGCACGGGTAGTCTGCGATTACGATCTCTGGAAACATGCCGATCCCCGTTCCGCCGTACTCGGCCAGGTGCTGCAGAAAAAGGAGAACCGGGACCATGTCCGCGACTGTCTCGTCAAGGGAATTTTCACGGACGACCATATTGAACGAGAATATGCCGCTATACGAGCCGAGATGGCTGCGATGATGAGACGGAGCCTGCAGAAAGCGACATTCATCACCGGAGGGAAATACCGGATCGTGTTTGCGCCGCTGTATGGGTACCCGAGCGAGACCGCCCACTTCATACGCGACCAGAAGAACACCGAAATAGAAGTTATCATTGGGAGAGACGGCAAGTTCTCGATCCGGTCCGTCCCCCCGATCAGCCACCTTATCGCCCGGGAGTTCGGCGGCGGGGGCCACCCGAACGCTGCCGGCGGATCGTTCAACTTCACGGTCATCGAGCGGTTCACATGGTGGCTCTTCAAGAAGAGCCGGCACTTCGACGATCTGGTGAAGGTTGCCGGCCGGTTTTAACCGCCGTGGATGCCACTGCCAGGTCCGCGGTGGGCACCTGCGAGGCAGAAGGGGATCACCCTCGCAATTCCGCTGAGTGCAGCAAAGAAAGGATTTCAACATTAGGTCCCGACGAAAATTGCATTCCATGGATCATTGGTTCTACCGGCAGGTTCACGATTTAACCCCCGGGATCCCGTCAATATATACCTGCAACGGCTCAACACCGATCTGATCAGCTATGAAGAAGGTTCATGCAGTTTTTCTTTTCCTCTGTATTATTGCTCTGGCAGCCATGCCGGTCCAGGCCTTCACTGCAAAATCCCTCACGATAAAACTGTCCGGTAACGGCGATGCGGAGATGGATATGCAGTATGATCTCTCGTTCCTTGAACAGAGTGCGGTTTTTTTCAGGATTGCCGATCCAGCCGCGGAGCTGAAAAATGCGTTCGATTCCCATTCTGCCGTTCCGGTAACTGTCCCGATGGCGACAGATTCGTCCGCAGTTGTGATTATCCCCTCCTTTGCAGAAACCAGCAGTACTGCCAGTGAAAAGACCACCATGATCACCCCGGCCCTCTCGTTTGAACGGGCCCAGCAGGTGATGGACGAGTACTGGTTTGCCCCCCTCATATCCCCCGACTTCTCCCCGGGAGTCACGACGGTTATCTTTCCGGACGGGCACCGGGATTATTATTATGATACCCTGACAGTTCCCTCTGTGAAACATATCCTGAAAACATGAACCGGCCCGGTACATTTTTTTCGTGACAAAAGAACCCCGACTCCGGATACTTGTGACAGGCTGACGAGTCTTCATCCCCCTTTATGGATTATTTACCCTGAATATATCGCGTGCGAAACAATCTCCTTCCAGTAATCCCCGTCCCCTTCCGCATCGTACCCTGCTGCCACAATCTGGTCCGGGTCGAGATGGGAGAGCGCAAGGCTGATCGATGCCGGGTCCGGGTCAGTGAGATAAATCCGTCTGAGTGTATATTCTGCCGTCAGATCGAAGACAGTTGCCAGCTGGTCCTTTCCGGCTGCAACCTGCTGCTGATGTTCCAGCAGCATCGCCAGCGTGTCGCGATCCGGTGAGGGTGAAAAGAAGAAGACTTTCTGGCGGGCCAGTGCTGCCAGTTCCGCCTCATCCATACGGTCTGCAATAAGGACATGACCGGCAACACCCGTGTCCCTCATCGCGCGCAGAATCGTGCTGTATGCGTCGCAGATTGCAGTACTCCACTCGTCATCATCGTCATAGTGGGAATGGGTAATTCCCAGTTCGTGGGGCGCCGGCATGGCACACCATGCACCCTTTGCCTGTACGACAATCCCGGCAGCATCTTCGATGATCGCGGGGGTATCCGCGTGGATCTCCCCTGTTGCCCTCTTGTCCGTGACACCTGCAAGGCACTGGAAGATCCTATCCCCGTAGAACCTGCCGCCTGCACAGGTAAGTCCTATCCCTGCCGTTATCTGGGGGGCGAGCGACCGCTCGAGCCGGTATGTTACGATATCGGCAATTCTCCCCCGGTGCTCCGCGATCCACTCCGCAAGGCCCGCTATGTCCGGCAGCCCGGGTTCTCCACCGAATGCACGGGTTGCAAGCGTTCGCCGTTTCGCCATATACAGATCTTATTACCCATAAGCATCTAAAACGTAATGATGAATCCGCCACCGCTGCTCGTCACGTGCGGGCTGCCGTACACCAACGGCCCCTGCCATCTCGGTCACCTGCGAACGTACGTCCCTGCAGACATGTACGTCCGCTACATGCGGCGGGCAGGCGAAGAGGTCGTCTTCGTCTGCGGGTCGGACAACCACGGGACCCCGATTGTGGTTTCGGCAGAAGACGCCGGCATCACTCCCCGTGCCCTTTCCGAACAGTACCACCGCCATTTCGACGAGACGTTCAGACGGATGAACGTCATATTCGATCGCTTCGGCATGACTGACGATCCCGCGAACCACCGGCGGGCACAATCGATCGTGTCTCAGCTCGTGAAGAACGGGTACATCTATCGGCAGATCGTCCACCAGGCTTACTGCACGAAGTGCAAACGGTTCCTGCCGGATCGGTATGTGGAAGGGATCTGCCCCCACTGCGGCAAGCCGGCCCGTGGCGACGAGTGCGACCAGGGGTGCGGCAAGCACCTCGAGCCGGGTGAGATCAAGGACCCGGTCTGCCGGGTCTGCGGGACGAAGGCGGAGTTCCGCGACCAGGAGCATTTCTTCTTCCGGCTCTCGGCATTCAAAGACTTCCTCCTCCCCTACCTCGACCAGGTCCGGGGCACGAGCAATGCAAAGAACTACGCCATCGGCTGGATAAAGGACGAACTCCACGACTGGTGCATCACCCGTACGCTCGAGTGGGGTGTGAAGTTCCCCGGCCGCGATGACCTCGTGGTCTATGTCTGGGTCGACGCCCCGATCGGCTACATTGCATTCACCGAGGAGTGGGCGAAAGCGAACGGGAAGGACTGGAAGCGCTACTGGTGCGGGGACAACCGCGTCACCCATTTCATCGGCGGCGACATCATCTACCACCACACGATTTTCTGGCCTGCGCTGCTCCACGGTGCAGGCTACGGCGTGCCGCATGCGGTAGTTGCGAGCGGGATGGTAAAAGTCGACGACCACAAGTTTTCGAAGTCGCGGGGCTACGTGGTCTGGACAAACGACGATTATCTTGACAGGGGACTTCCCGCGGATTACCTCCGCTACTACCTGCTCGCGTACACGAGCCATACCAAGGAGCTGAACTTCGCATGGCCGCTCTTTGCAGAACGGATCAACAATGAGGTCGTCAACATCTTCGGTAACTTCGTGTACCGGACGCTCTACTTTGCCCAGAAGGAGTTCGACGGCATCCCCCCGGGAGCTGTTGAACCTGCGATCATGGCTGAGATTGAAATGACCCTCTCGACCGTCGATACGCTGATGCGGGACTACGAGTTCAAAGGCGCTGTCGATGCAATCATGGGTCTTGCCGCGTTCGGGAACACGTATATCCAGACCAGTGCGCCGTGGAAACTGATCAAGACAGACCGGGCCGCTGCAGCGCAGGTGGTTAAGAACTGCTGCCAGATAGCAAAGGCGCTCGCCCTGCTCATCGAACCGGTGATGCCCGAGACGGCCCAGCGGTGCTGGGCACAGCTCGGGTACTACGACAAAGTGGCAGCGCACCCGCTCCGCGATGCAACCATCCCGGTTCCGGAGGCATGCATCAAGGCCCCCACTCCCCTGTTCGTCAAGATGGAAGAGACGCAGGTGAAAGAGCTCGATGCGCTCCTGCAGAAACGTGTTGCGGATGCGAACAGGAAAGCGGAGAAGATCCCTGTGGTTACCTTCGAGGAATTCCAGAAACTTGACCTGCGGACAGGAAAAGTCCTCTCTGCAGAAGCCGTACCGAAATCGAACAAGCTCCTGAAACTGACGGTCGATATCGGGAGCGAGAAACGCCAGATCGTTGCCGGCATGCAGCAGTTCTACAAGCCCGAAGAACTGGTCGGGAAGGATGTCGTGGTCGTGACGAACCTTGCCCCGGCAAAGATCTTCGGCATCGAGAGCAACGGGATGGTTCTCGCTGCAGGAGATGCAGCGTCCCTGCTCGTGCCGCTGAAGCCGGTGGAACCGGGGACGAAGATACGGTGACCTCCCCGCCCTTTTTTCTGTCGGCAGTGTGATCCCGATGCCCCGCCTCCGCACCATCCTTGAATGGGCTGTTATTCTCGTCCCGCTTCTCACCGTTGCGCTCGTTGTCTGGTTCCTGTTCTTCAGCGGTTCCGCCATCCCTCCGTCCGGCCTGCCCAACGCGACCGGGGGTTTCTACCAGGCGCCTCTCTCCCCGCCGCAGCAGTATTCAAAGACCCTTGGCAATTACCAGTACACACTCACCGCCTCGAATATCTACACCCTCGCCGGCCGGATCGTGGGCCGGCATGAGTATCCGGCAGCCGCGCCGGATGGCATCATAGCTCTCGATCTGGCGGTGGTGAACGGCGAACTCATGAAGAAGGACATCCTTTCTTTCTTCACGTTCGAGATGGGGGACCGGACGCTGAAATACAGTTACGATATACCGACTGCCCTCGGCCTGACCGAAGAGTATATCGATGAACATATCAGCAACAACCACCTCGTGTTCCTGAATGCTACCCTGGAAAACGAAGTGAAAAAAGCTCCCGAGGGAAGCTGTATCATCCTTACGGGAAAACTCATCGATATCCGTGGCGTCTCTCCCGTTAACTTGTATATCATCAACACAAGCACGGTCCGGAATGACGGATACCCGGCGGGCTGCGAGATTATCCTTGTCGATTCGTTCTCGACGGTCAGTTGCGGGGACCGGCGCTGAGCGGTCTGTGCGGGAAAAAACAGGGATGTGCCGCCGGCCTGGTGCATGCCGGGGGCAATGTGCGGTGGTGTGCTGTGGATTGCAGTGTCTTGCTACGAGAGGAGCTCATGGTATCAGGACGACGAGGTCATCGATGCCCGGTCGCGGTGGCGCTGGACGATCGTTGTCGTCCTCCAGTTCTCGCTCGTCGCGACGTCCCTGAACCATCCTCCTGCCGGCATCCGGTGCGGTGTTTCCCGGACGGCGGTGAGTAATCCGTCAAGGACCGGACGTACCGCAATGCCGGTCTTTGTTTCCGAAGTCTGGCTGTTGTTTTCTGTCATGGCCTTTTCTCCGGACCCCCTGCATATACGCCGGCCCCGGGGGGCTCGGAATGTTCAGGAGGGTCCTATCTCCCCGGTTCGCGTATACCAGGATCCGGAAAGAAGGGACGCCGGGGAAAGCGTTCCGGCAATCCCTTCAGAGAGGACATGGTCCTTTACTCGGGGAAGAGTGTATGGCTGTCCCGCGTACTGCCGCGGGACCCACACTCTGATCAGAATGTCAGCTCATGCAGCATAAATATTCAAAAAATGTGCCCGGTCACAGGTTCCCACCATGCGGTTCAACACTTGAACGGGCACAACGGAAAGGATATTAATCGTGGTATTTTCCCAAGCGTTCCGTGGCGGTCATTCCCAGATCTTGTGACTCGTCCCGTATCCCTGTGCGCATTTCTCATAGAACCGCTGGTGGCATTCCTCGGCAGGCCAGAACGTTGTGGCAGGCAGGATCTCCGTCAGGATCGGGCGGTTGCGGTATGGCGCCGATGCTGCGAGCCGGTCACGGGACCTTTCCGCAGCCTCCTTCTGTCCTGCATCATGGTAGAAAATGATTGAACGGTACTGCGGGCCGGTATAATCTCCCTGACCGCCATTCCGGGCGGGATCGTGGACCTGCCAGAAGATATCCAGCAGTTGCTCATATGACACGATAGCGGGATCGAATACGATACCTACGGCCTCAACGTGGCCGGTCGTGCCGCTCTCTACCTGCTCGTACGCTGGTTCGGGCACAACACCGCCGGTGTAGCCGGTCACCGTTTCAAGGACCCCTTCAACCATCCGGAATGCCGCCTCGACATCCCAGAAACATCCCGCGGCAAACGTGGCTTTCTCGTATCTGCCGCTGTCCTCCATGTACGATCAGGTTGGTGTCATACTACTAAAACCGTGCGGAGCAACCTTCATGGAGGTAAAAAAAAGAGTGGATGTGTCGCCGGTTTACTTCGGACCGGTTGCCCAGAAGCTGAGCCACTTGGGCAGCACGAAGATGAACCGGAAGTCCTGGTCGCTGCCGTAGTCGTTCGAGACATACAGCCGTGCGAAGTAGATACCCGGCTCGGCGTAGAGATGGGTCGGGTTCTCGTCCAGTGACTGCGATCCATCACCGAAGTACCAGACACGGTGGGTCGGGTTGTTGAGCGACTTGTCGGCAAACCTGACCGTCATCGGGGGTGTTCCCCAGGTCTTGTCCGCGAACATCACGGCAACAGGCTTCTTGCCGGCGGGGGGCTGGTCGCCGCCCTTGACCGTGATATAGTTGCTCTTGATCTCCATGTCGGAGCCCGCCGCGTTGGTCACCACGAGCTTGACGGCATACGAGCCTGCCGTGCTGTAGGTGAAGGTCGGGTTCTTCTCGGTGGAGTCGACGACCCCGTCATTGTTGAAGTCCCAGCTCCGTTCGGTGATCCCGTCGCCCCTGCTCATGTCCGTGAACTTGACGGTCAGAGGAGCCTTGCCGGACTGCTTGTCAGCCTTGAAGTCTGCGCTGGGTTTCTCAAGCTGGCTGACTTTAATATAGTTCTTCTTGAACCTGGTGTCCGAGCCACCGGCATTGGTGACCGTCAGGCTGACGTTATAACTGCCTTTTGTTGCGTAAACATACTCGGGATTCTTTTCTGAACTGTCAGTGATTCCGTCACCGTTGAAATCCCATGCCCATGAGGTGATGTCCTTGCCAATGGACTTGTCGGTGAACTTCACGGTGAGGGGTGCCGTACCGCTCGTCGGCTTTCCTACGAACTCAGCCCTGGGCTTTGCCGGAACAACCGCCAGGACACTGATATAGTCTGTCTTTGTCGCGGTTGTCGACCCTCCCCTGCCTTTTACGGTAAGCGCAACCGTGTAGTTGCCGGCCGTACCGTAGGTGTGGACCGGGTTCTGCTCGGTGCTGTCAACGGTGCCATCGTTGTTGAAGTCCCAGCTCCAGCTGATCAGGCCGATGCCCTTCGAGTCGTCCGTGAACTGGACGGAGAGCGGGGCATATCCCGTGGTCAGGTTGGCCGAGAAGTCAACGACCGGTGCGGGAACCGCAGAGACGTTGATATAGCCGACCCTGACCGACGTGTTGCTGCCGCCGCCATTCGCGACCGTAAGGTTCACGGAGTAGTTGCCGGCCGTTGTGTAGGTATAGTCCGGGTTCTGTTCACTGCTGTCGACCGTTCCGTCGTTTTGGAAGTCCCATGCCCAGGACTCAACGGTACCGGTCGAGGCATCCGTGAACTGGACCGGGAGCGGGGCGTACCCGCTGGTTATGTTCGCCGTGAAACCGGCAGCCGGTGCGGTCACGGTAGCGGTGATGTACTGCTCCTTTGTGAGCGTGTTCGATCCGCCGGCATTGGTGACGGTCAGGCTGACGTTGTAGGCTCCCGGCACGGAGTATTCGTGTGCGGGGTTCTGTTCATTGCTGTCAACGATACCGTCGCTCTCGAAGTCCCATGCCCATGCAGTGATGCTGTCACCGGTAGATTCATCGGTGAAGAGGACCGCGAGCGGCGCGGGGCCGGAGGTCGCGTTGGCGCTGAAGTTCGCGACAGGTGCCGCGGGGCTGACAACGATATAATCAGCCTTGACTTCACTGGCATTTCCCGCAGTGTTTGATACCGTGAGGTTTACTGTGTAGCTCCCTGCTGCAGCATACACATGCTGCGGGTTCTTGTCGGTGCTGTCAATGGTGCCGTCGTTCTCGAAGTCCCATGCATACGCGCTGATTGCGTCACCGGTTGAGGCATCCGTGAACTGGACGCTCAGCGGGGCAGCTCCCTGGAGTGGATCTGCGGTGAAGTCTGCAACAGGTTTTGCGAGAGGTTCAGCAACAGTGATATATCCGGTCTTTGCCTCGTCATCGGACCCGCCGGGACCCGTGACAGTGAGGCTGACCGCATAAGTACCTGCCGCGCCGTATACATGCGCGGGGCTCTGTTCGGTGCTGTCGATAGTGCCGTCATTTTCAAAGTCCCATGCCCATGAAGTGACTTTCCCTGTTGATTCGTCCGTGAAGAGGACCGCAAGCGGTGCGTCGCCGGATGTCTGGTTCGCAGAGAACGCTGCCACCGGTGCCGGATCGAGGACCGTGATATAATTGGTCTTCACTGCATAGTCCATCCCGCCGGGGCCTGTTACCCCCATGTAAATGGTGTAAACACCCGGATCGTTGAAGGTCCAGGACGGGTTGTGGTCAGTGCTGTCCGGCTGAAGATCTCCGGTGAAGTCCCAGTAGATTGCGGTAATGTCGCCTGTCGACTCATCCGTGAACTGGACGGTCAGCGGTGCAACACCGGAGAGGGGGTTTGCGGAGAACTTTGCATCAGGTGCTGCCACCGCCGGCGTCACCGTGATATAATCGGTTTTTATCTCGTCATCGTATCCGCCGGGGCCGGTTACGTTCAGGGTAACGGTGAAGGTACCGGCATGACTGTACGTGTACACGGGTTCTTTCTCTGTCGAGTCGATGATGCCGTTGCTGTCAAAGTCCCATGCATAGCCGGTGATATCGCCGGTCGAAGCATCGGCAAACCGGACCGTGAATGGTTCTGCACCGCTGGTATTATCGGCAAAGAACCCTGCAACAGGTGCAGGAATGACTGCCTGGGTTACGGTAATGTAATCGGCCTTGGTACTATCTCCATCGCCACCGGTACCGGTCACGACGAGTTTCACGGAGTACGTGCCGGCACTGGAATACGTATATTCGGGATTCTGTTCGTTGCTGTCGACGGTACCGTCATTGTCAAAGTCCCATGCCCATGCGGTGATACCTTCACCGGTTGAGAGGTCAGTGAACCTGACAGTCAGGGGCGCATCACCGCTGGTCGTGTCGGCAGAGAAGTCTGCGACCGGTGCGGGGATGACCGGTGACGTTACAACGATATAGTCAGGTTTTGTGACAACATCGGACCCGCCGTCATTGGAGACGGTGAGTTTTACCGTGTAGGTACCGGGATCGTTGTAGGTATAGCTGCAGTCCCTGGTCGTGCATTCGTCCGTACCGTCATTGTTGACATCCCATGACCAGGACGTGATGTCGCCTGTTGATTCGTCAGTGAAGAACACATCCAGCGGTGCATCGCCGGTCAGCGGGCTGGCCGCGAAGTTACCGACCGGGGGAACAACCTGTGTGTTTGTGGGGGTCGGTGTCGGGGTAGTCGTGGGTTCGGTTACGGTGATGAGATCAGTCTTGGTAATCTCTCCATCGCCACCGGCGCCGGACACGACAAGTTTCACGGAGTATGTTCCGGCACTGGCGTAGGTGTATTCAGGGTTCTGTTCGTTGCTGTCGACGTTTCCGTCATTGTCAAAGTCCCATGCCCATGCGGTGATACCGTCACCGGTCGAAAGGTCAGTGAACCTGACAGTCAGGGGTGCATCGCCGCTGGTCATGTCGGCAGAGAAGTCTGCGACCGGTGCGGGCGTCACACCGGCGACAGTAAAGGACCCGGTTCGGATCGTCGGGCTCATAAGGTCGCCGTTGTCAGCATCCAGCTGTTTTATGGTGACGGTAACCGGTGTCGTACCCGCAGCATCGGCGCGGAGCGTCAGGTTTGCCAGGATAACATCATGGGATCCCGCCCCGATGTTCTTTTCAAGGTCAAGGCCCCGTATTGAGACAGAATCTGCCGGCAGGGGGCCGGTACGGGGAAGGATGACCCAGTCAGGATACCTGACTGCAGTAATTTCTCCGATGTCGGTACTTGTCAGAGTTACGGTCATATCGAACCCGGCGAGTCCGTCGGGAACTTCGTCAAGGATGACAGGATATTCGACCGTCTCTCCGACTGCTCCTGCCGATACGTCCTGCCCGGTCAGCTGGAAAGCCGATGCGGGAAGGACAATAAAGGCCAGGAGGAGCAGGGTCACCAGGAGGGATACAAGCCCGCCCGGTGACCGGCTCTTATTGTGTATGGTATTCATATTACAACTCCTCGTATATCGTGACGATATCGTCAAAGTCCATACGGCCGTTCCCGTTGAAATCAAAATACGGGACCGGTTCGTGTTCGCTGATCCAGTCCATCTGGTCGTACAGGAGGACAATGTCGGCAAAATCCGCCCTGCCGTTACCGTTCAGGTCCTCGTAAAGACCATCACCATCGGAGTCGGTCGGGGCATTCGCCATACCGGGCAGAGGCAGGACCTCTGCCGTGAGGGCGAACTTCTGGATTCGGTTGGTGCCGTACTCGCCGACATAGACATTTCCGGAAGAATCAACCGCAATGCCGGTTGGCGACTGGAACTGGCCGTCTCCCGATCCGATGCTGCCCCATTTTGTGACAAACGTGCCATCGGGCGTGAACTTCTGGACGCGGTTGTTGAAGGTGTCGGTCACATAGACATTTCCGGCATTATCGAGTGCAATACCACCCGGGTACTGGAATTTGCCATCGGTGTCGCCCATAGATCCCCATGTGCCCAGGAATTTCCCTTCAGAACTGAATTTCTGGATGCGGTGGTTGTTGGAATCGACAACATAGATAGTGCCGGAAGCATCGGCCGCGATCCCGGCAGGATTATCGAACTGGCCGTCTCCTGAGCCCTCTGATCCCCATGCCGTGATGAAGGATCCGTCCGGCGTGAACTTCTGGATGCGGTAATTGTACGCATCGGCCACGTAGACATTGCCATCGTCATCAGTGGCAACACCCGAAGGGGATCTCAGCGATCCGTTGGCACTCCCGGCAGACCCCCATTTCGTGATGAAGGATCCATCGGGCGTGAATTTCTGCACGCGGTGATAACTCAGGTCCGTGACATAGATGTTTCCCGCCGGATCGGCTGCAACGCCAAAGGGAGTATAGAACGATCCATTGGCACTGCCGGGGGATCCCCATTTCGTGATGAAGGTCCCGCCGGAGGTAAACTTCTGGATACGGCTGTTCTGCCCGTCGGCAACATAGACATTACCCTCGGGGTCGATCGCGATGCCGATGGGACGGATGAACTGCCCGTCTCCGGAACCCTGCGATCCCCATTTGGTAACAAAGCCGTACGTTTCCGCGGCAGTGACGCCAGGGACCAGCACGAGCAGGAACAGCATGGCTGCCGCTGCCAGGATGGCTCTGTGGTGCGCCATCGGTTACACCTCGTCGTACAGGAGGACAACGTCGGCGAAATCGATCCGGCCGTTGCCATTGAAGTCAAAGAGGCTGAGCGGCTCGTTTGCCGTGATCCAGTCCATGTTCTCAAAGAACGTTACCACGTCATCGAAATCGATCCGGCCGTTGGCGTTCAGGTCCTCAAAGATCCCGTCGGCATCAGTGTCAGTCGGGAGAGCGCCCTGGCCTGGCAGTGCAACCGGCTGCTCCGGAGTCTGCGTGGGAGTTGGCGTTGGAGTCAGTGTCGGTGTTGCACCGCCCGGGAAGGTCAGGTGGACCGCGTTGCCGGCAACCGGCGTATACGGCTCGTACACGGCCGTCACACTGAAGTAGTAGTCCTCGCCCGGCACGAGATAGCCTCCGAAATCGCCGCCATTGTAGTGCTGGGAGGCGTCGAGCGTGGCCGAGGTTACCGTCGGGTCAGAGAAGTAGACCATGTAGCCGTCTGCCGGGTATGCCGGGTTCGGGTTGGCATGAGAAACCACGATCTTGTTGTAGATCAGGTCGGGATCATTGATCTGCTGCCAGTGCACGACAACCTTGTTTCCCGAGACTTCGGCCGTAACCACCGGAGCAGTATGGACCGGCGTGGTGGTCGGTACCGTGGTTACTGGTGTGGTCGGGACTGTCGTGACAATGGTTGTCGGAACCGTGGTGGGTACCGTGGTAACCGTTGTCGGTATGGTGGTTGTGGTTGTAGGTATTGTTGTCGGAACGGTTGTTGGTGTCGATGTCGGTGTCGGCGTCGGGTTCACCGGTGTACCGTCCCATCCGGCGATCCGTGCGAACATATGCCAGGCAGCATAGGCCTTCAGGTTCCCGTTCAGGGCCTGCGTATGTGCAGGACTGCACTGGTACCAGTCGACGCCCTGTGTGTGGCTCGCCTGCCACTCGGTTGCCCAATTATGGGACGAACTGTTCCGCGTATAGTCACAGTTGTCGTTCGCATTCAGTTTCATGTAGTTGACAAGGCCGTCGGGATCGTAACTCTCGATATCGGCAAAGTCATACAGGACCTTGTTATTGGCCCGTGCATATGCGCGGATCTGCTCGTTCCTCTGGTTGAGGTTGCCGCTTTCGCCTGTGCCGACAAGGTGCCCGGTCATGTACACGAATGTCACGCCCGGGTAATCCGACTCGAGCTGGTTCATGAGGTTCAGGTACGTGTTGATATTTGCTGCCGATGTGTCGGCCTGCCCGCACCAGGACCACATGACGACATTGACTTCGGGATGAGCGTTAAGATAATTCCGGGTTGCCGTTGCCCATGAGGTATAATCGGGATTACCGAGATCGCTCGCGCCGCTGAAGGGCGTGTCCCGGAAATCGAATGATCCGTCCCGGAACCTGTACGTTGCACTCCCGTAAGGAGCCCCTGCAAATGTTGTCAGGCCATCCATACCGGTGACGATCTGGCTGCCATGCGATGTATGCCCGTACGCTACGTGGAGCGTCGACTTGGCATTCAGTATCGCGTTGAGCGGTACATCGTTCAGGTGGGTACTTGTGTGATCGATGATTATCGGCTCATCTGCTGCTGCCACGGGGGCGGTTAAAATGCAGACAGTGAGAGCAAGTACCAGGATAAGAAAAAATCTGGTTTTTTGCAAACGGTTCACAATGTTCCTCCGTATATTCGTATTCTGCAACAGAGGAGAGGGAAGGGCAGATACAGGCAGGCGGTGGAAGTGTGCAGACAGATGCCCGGAACCGGGCATCAGGAACCTGACTGTACCGTAGTGCTCCTCGTGCCGTGACCGGCATGTCCCTGTGCGGGCACCCGGTCAACAGAAAACAAACAATGGAAAGTGACATAAATTCGTACGCCGGCACCAGTGCCATGCTCGAACCTGCAGGTTTGGATCTTGATCCCGCGGAATCCCCCGGGTTTAATACAAAAGGCCGGCTTTTACGGGATTTTCCGGGCTGAAATAGAATGAGTCAGGGTGCCTGGCCAGGTTGTCCTGTACCTGAGGATGCCAGAGTGTATGATCCTAAGATCAGGCAAAACCGGATACATTGTGGAGCCTTACTTTGCACAAGCCATCTGTTTTGCGGTAACGAGCCAGTGGAGTTGTCCGGATGGGCGTGTTGTCATGGAGAAATCGCGGATCTTCGCCAGCGCCCCCTTGGTCATGGCAATAGCTGCATCCTCATTGCCGGCGATTATCCGGCTGATGAGCGCGGAGAGGAGCGGTTCGTGGCCGACCAGCAGAACGGCACCCGGATCCGCAAGTTTCCCGATCTCGTGGCAGACTTTATCCGGTGTCCCCCCGGGAGCAAGTATGTCCCACGTGACGAGACGCTCCTTGCCTTCAAGGCACCCGGCAACGATGGCTGCGGTTTCCTGCGCCCTTGCGAGAGGGCTTGCCGCTATCAGGTCAAAACGGAGTCCCTGTGCGGCCATCCAGCGCCCCGCTGCCGCGATCTCCTCGCGCCCTTTTTTCGTCAGCCTGCGGTCCGCATCGGTCATGCCCGGTCCGGTATCCTCGGCCTTCCCATGCCGCAGGATATAGACGTCCATACGAGGAATAACGGACGTGTGAGGATATGAAAATTGTGCTTTGGGGAAGCGGGCATGAATAGGCTTTTTTTACACAGGAATGATGATAATCACTTGAATTCTGTATAATTATGATGGCACCCCGCCTCAGGGCCCCTCACGGGGCACGGCGGGCCAGAGCAGGTTCCGGGAAATGCTTATTAAAAGCCGCCGCGGGAGCGCCCCCGCGGGGGCGGCGGCCGTTCATCACAACCGGGGGTATGGGGGCATCAGCCCCCATCATAAAAAAATATCCCGGAACAATTCCCAGCAGGGATTACTCAAAGAGCCGGTAGTTCGGCGCTTCGTCCGTGATGAGGATATTATGCGGGTGGCTCTCGGTCATGCCGGCATTGGTGATCCGGACAAACCGTGCATTCTTGTGCATGTCGGGGATGGTCTTCGAGCCCGTGTATCCCATCGCGGACTTCAGCCCGCCCACGAGCTGGTACACGACCTCGCCGACATGGCCCACGTACGGGGTGACCCCTTCGACCCCCTCGGGGACGAACTTCGTGCTGCCGATACCTTTCTTCTGGAAGTACCGGTCGCTGGACTGTCCTGAGCTCATGACACCGAGCGAACCCATGCCCCGGTACTGCTTGTAGCGCCGGCCCTTGATGGAAATGACCTTGCCCGGCGATTCGTCCGTGCCGGCAAACATGCTTCCCATCATGACCGTGTCGGCACCGGCAACGATTGCCTTTGCGACATCGCCGCTGAACCGGACACCCCCATCGGAGATGACGGGTACTCCTGCCGCATGGGCGATGTCTGCAACCTGCGCCACTGCGGTGATCTGGGGAACGCCGGTTCCCGCGACAATACGGGTCGTGCAGATCGAGCCCGGCCCGATGCCGACCTTGACCCCGTCCACACCGGCTCCCACGAGTGCCTCTGCAGCTTCCTTTGTTGCGATGTTACCGGCAATGACCTCGGCCTTCACGCTTCCCTTGATATCCTTGACTGCAGCAACAACCTTCATGTTGTGCCCGTGGGCTGAATCGACGACCAGGGCATCGACGCCGTGCTGGTCGAGCAGTTCGGCCCGCGTGAAATCGAAGGGGCCGACCGCGGCAGCGACCCGGAGGTTTCCTTTTGCGTCACGGGTAGCGAGCGGGTACTGCTTCTTCTCGAGGATGTCCTGCATGGTGATGATGCCGAGGAGTTTTCCCTTCTTGTTGACCACCGGCAGGCGTTCGACCTTGTTGGTGTACATGATCTCGAGCGCCTTGTCCGCAGTGATGTCCTCGTCGGTCACGATCGGCTTTTTCGTCATGATCGTGGTGATCTTCTCGTCACCCCGCTTTGAGACGATGGCCCGGACATCTCTCCTGCTGACGATACCGATGATCTTTCCCTTGTCCACGACCGGGACACCGCCGATGCTGTACTGCTGCATCAGTTTCTCGGCATCGGAGACTGTTGCACTGTCCTCCACATAGAGCACGTCGCGCTCGATCAGTTCCTCGGCATGCTTGACAAACTGGATCTCCTGCAGCTCGCGTTCGGGCGTCATGTTGCGGTGGATGACACCGATCCCGCCGTGGCGGGCAAGGGCGATTGCCATGGTCGCCTCCGTGACCGTGTCCATGGCCGCGGAGACCAGAGGGATGTTCAGCCTGATCTTTTTCGAAAAAACCGTGCGAATATCCGCTTCGGTGGGTTCCAGCCATGATGCCCGGGGTTCAAGGAGGACATCATCGAAGGTCAGTGAGAGTGGTACATCCAGTTTTTCCATGTACATG
The DNA here is from genome assembly GCF_002067035.1 of Methanoregula sp. PtaB.Bin085. Taxonomy (GTDB): domain Archaea; phylum Halobacteriota; class Methanomicrobia; order Methanomicrobiales; family Methanospirillaceae; genus Methanoregula. Next base: position 64,232 of record NZ_MVQB01000034.1, read on the forward strand.
AAAATCACCTTATCATGGCGAGTGCGGTCTTGATCAGATCCTCGCGGACGGTCGCGTTGCGATCACCGCCGCAAACCATCCCCCGGACACCGATGATATCCGGGTCGATCCGTTTGAGGGCATTGATATCCTCGAACTTCAGGGCACCTGCAAGGGCAGTACCGAGCCCGAGTTTCCGATTCTTTTCCGTGAAAGAACGAAGCACATCCTCGTTCATGAACGCGAACGTGCTCTGCCGGTCCTTGATCCCGGTGTCGACCATGGCGAAGTCGGCCCCGCATTCGGCTGCAACCGGAGCCATGTCGAACGGGGAGATGGAGTGCATACGTTCGTAGTCGGAGTAGGCTGCAATGACAACGTATTTTTTCGGGAATTCGTCTTTCACGGCTTTCACGACGGCACTGATGACATCGCGTGCCTGATCCTGCCCTTCAAACGCAAGCCCGATCTTCACATAGTCGGCCCCGGCGCACGCAGCGCCGTAGGCAGCAAGGGCGGCTCCGCCCGGCTTGTAGTCAAAGTCCCCGATTGCTGCGCTCACCGGCTTTTTTGAAAATGCCTTGATCTCGCGGATGACCCAGGGAAAATTGGCACCGAGAGATCCCTCGGAGGGTTTCTTGACGTCGATGATGTCAGCGGCACCTGAGTGCCTTGCTTCGTCGATGGAGCTGGGGCTGACCAACAATTGCATAAGGTTTAATGATCTTTTATCCTAATAGTGGTTGCGTTCGCCTATGAAACTCGTCCTCGCGATGGATCTGAAAGGCGGTTTTGTTGTCCACGGCAAATCTGGGCAGCGGGAGGAGTACCGGCCGCTGGACTGGGGGTGCTCACCAACCGCGGAACCGGTTGGCTTTGTGAAAGCGATCGCGCCGAAATACCTCTACATCGCGGATCTCGACCGGATCGGCAGAACCGGATCGCACGACCGCGTCGTGAGGGAGTGCGCACGGCAGGTATCAGGCTGTTTTATTGACCGGGGCTGCCGTTCACCGGAGGATCTTCTCGACGGTTACCATATCACGAATGTCATCGGCACGGAAACCGCAGGCAGCGTTCTTTCGCTGTATGACGGCGGGTTCCTGAGCCTCGACCTGAAAGCCGGGCGGGTTATTCCGTCGGGATGTGATCCGGCCGGCATGCTCCGGCAGGCAAACAGCTGGAAATTTTCAGGGTGCATCATCCTGAATATCGCTGCCGTGGGTACCGGGCAGGGGCTGGACCGGGAAATTCTCGAATCCCTGCGTTCGTCATATCACGGGACACTCTTCTGGGGCGGGGGCGTTGCAGCGCCGGACGATCTGGCAATGCTCTGCGATGCCGGGTTTGATGGGGCGATCATTGCAACAGCACTCCACCATGGGAAGATTCCGCTGGCGTGGATTCGGAGGGGCCGGGTATGCTGATCACGCTGGAAGGGATTGACGGGAGCGGGAAGAGCACGCTCCACGAAGCGCTCAGAGATCTGCTGGTGGATCTCGATCCGGTCTTCACCCGCGAGCCCGGGGCTACGTGGGTGGGGGATCAGGTGCGCCGCGCAATAAAGGAGCAGATCGATCCTATAACCGAGGCAACGCTGTTTGTCGCAGATCATGCGGCACACCTTGCGAAGGTTGTCCGGCCGGCACTGGCCGAAGGCCGGCTTGTCATCTCCGACCGGTACAGCGACAGCCGGTTCGCGTACCAGTCCGTCACCCTGCAGGGGATTGTCCCGGACCCGGAGGGCTGGCTGCGGGCCATGCACAACGGATGGACGATCGTTCCGGACAAAACATTTCTCTGCGTGCTGCCGGTTGACGATGCCCTGACCCGGCTGAAACCCGACAGCCAGCGGGAGCATTTCGAGAAGCGGGAGACGCTCGAAAAAGTCCAGAACAATTATCTCTCGTATGCCCGCAATGAGCCGTCGCGGTTCGTGATCGTTGATGCGATGCTTCCGCAGGAGACTGTTGCGAAGTTCGTTGCGGATGCGATCCGGAACGAGTGGGTGGCCGGAAAGAATAAGCGGAAGGGGCGGAAGAAGTAAAACGGTCCGGACTTTTTTGGGACTTCCCCACCCATGATCTGATTCATCGCGGAAAAACGCTGTAAGGTACACTCTTGAATGCCGGGTACGTACTTGACTCAATAAGGGAGTACTTTACTACTTTTTTCTTTTTCAGACGTGAGCGATCCGGCTGATCGATCGGATCGCGATTGAAAAATTCCGGGCAGGGGGCAAAAGGTCGATTGAAATTTTTTTTCCGGAGATCGATTTGCGAGCGAAAATAGTTTTGAACATGGTGTTCGTGTGCTGGAAATTATAAGCCTTGTCCGGTTCAGGGCACCTCTCAGTTATTGAACTAAAAATTCAGTGGAGATTGCGAGTCTTCCCACCCCCTTCGGGGGTCGGCGCGACGCCTCGTCGGGTCGCGCCTGGGCAGATTACCGTACATGCGAATATGATACCGAATTGAGGCCGCCGCGGGAGCGCCCCCGCGGGGGCGGCGGCAGGCATCATAAATGGGGGTATGGGGGCATCAGCCCCCATCATTCTTATCCAAAAATAACCTAAAAAAAAACTGATTGCCTCACTTCTTCGCAATCGTCACGATGACATCGCCAACCGTGAGCACGTCCACCTTGGCGCCCTCTTCCATGTAGGAGAATCTGGGTGTAAAGGCATCAGCAGGGATCTCGATGTCTGCACCATTGAACTTGATCGTCTTTGGCGGCTTCTCCAGCTCGGCAGGTGACAGCGCCTTCACCGCCGCCATGAACGCCTGCGCATCCTTGCGGAATGTCTTGCCTACGACAGAGCGGTTGAACTCGATATCGGTGATGGCGCGGTCGAGCTTTGCGACATCCGTACGCCAGTGGACATCAGCATTGATGGTGCGGCCGGTATCACCTTCATCATCGACCGTGTGCGGGGCATAGATGGTGACCCTGCCGAGCGGGGCATTCAGGGCCATGTTGTTGTCATGCTTGTACTTGCGCACTTCGGCAACGACCTGCACGATCATGTTCCCTTCTTTCCGGGCTGCCTCGTCATCGTAGGTGAAGGATACCCACGGCTGCCTGTGGACGCTCCCGTTCTCCAGGTACGAGTAACATTCTTCAGCAAAGTACGGGGTGAACGGGGCGAGCATCCGGCAGAGGGCATCGAACGCCGTGTGGAGCACGAGGCACGCGCTCTTCCGGCTTGCGCCGGTCTGGTAGAGCCTGCCCTTGACCAGCTCGATGTAGTTGTCGGCAAGCACGTCCCACGCGAACTCTCGTATGGCCTTGAGCGCTGTATCGAACTGGTATTCCTCCATTGCTTTGCTGACCGTCTCAACCGTGTCCGAGAGCCGGACAAGGAGCCAGCGGTCTGCGAGGGCTGTGACCGGTGCCTTCTGGTCAACGCCCTCCTTCCCGAACTGGATGAGCGCGAACTTCGCGATGTTCCACATCTTTGTCTGGAAACGGGACGCCGCGATCACGTCGTTCCAGTTGAACATGATGTCGGAGCCGGTAGCGGCACCCATCGCGCCCCATTGCCGGAGGGCGTCGGCGCCGTACTTGGAAAGGATGTCCTCCGGGACGATGATGTTGCCGCGGCTCTTGGACATCTTGAACCCGTCCTCGCCCAGAACCATGCCGTTGACAAGAATCTCGTCCCACGGCTTCATGCCGGTCAGGGCGACCGAGCGGAGGATCGTGTAGAACGCCCAGGTCCGGATGATGTCGTGGCCCTGCGGCCGGATCTGCGCCGGGAAGTACGGCGGTTTTCCGCTCCCGTCCCAGCCGGTCACGTTCAGGACCGAGATGGAGGAGTCCATCCAGGTGTCGAGAACGTCCACCTCGCCGCTGAACGATGTACTGCCACACTTTTTGCACGGGTGCTTCGGCTGCACAAGGGTCGGGTCGACCGGGAGGTCCTTCTCGTCCGGCACAACCATCCCGCCGCACCTGGTGCAGAACCAGACCGGGATAGGGGTTGCGAAGATCCGCTGGCGTGAGATACACCAGTCCCACTCCATCATATCCACCCAGTTCTCCATCCGCCGGAGCATGTGCTCGGGATACCAGGTGATCTGGTGGGCTGCCTTCTGGATCTCTTCCGGTTTGATCTTCACGAACCACTGCCGCTCGGAGAGGATCTCGATGGGGGTCTTGCAGCGCCAGCAGGTGCCAACGCGCTGGGCGAGCTTTTCCTGTTTCCGGAGGATGTTCTGCGCCTTCATGTCGGCAAGTATCGCCTTGCGGCACTCCATCGCGTTCATGCCCTTGTATTTTCCGGCAACATCGGTCATCTTTCCCTGCCGGTCGATGGCCTTCCGGAGCGCCAGGTTGTGCTGCTTCCACCAGTGGACATCCTGCTTGTCGCCGAAGGTACAAATCATGACCGCGCCGGAGCCGAACGCGGGATCAACTGCCTCGTCCTGAACGACCGGGACATCGTGGCCGAAGAGCGGCACTTTCATGGATTTTCCTTTCAGTTTGTGGTAGCGCTCGTCTGCCGGGTGCACGGCAACGGCAACGCAGGCCGCGAGGAGTTCGGGTCTTGTGGTCGCGATCTCGACACCATCGAAGTCGAAGAAGTTGAGAGTGGTCTCGCGGTCCTCGTATGCTACTTCCGCAAACGCGATCGCCGTCTCGCAGCGGGTGCAGTAGTTGACCGGGTGCTCGCTCTGGTAGATGTAGCCGGACTTCAGCATGCGCAAAAACGAGAGCTGCGTTTTGCTGTAATAGTTCGGCATCATCGTGATGTACTCGTTGGACCAGTCCGTCGAGAACGCCATCTTCCGCAGGGTGATGCGCATGGCCTCGATGTTCTTTATCGTGAGGTCCCGGCACATCTTCCGGAACTCCTCTCTTGAGACATCGTTCTTGGTGATCTTGTTGATCTCCTCGACCTTGACCTCGGTGGGCAGCCCGTGGCAGTCCCAGCCCTGCGGGAACATCACGTTGAACCCCTTCATCCGCTTGTACCGGGCAAAGAAGTCAATATAACACCAGTTCAGCGCGTTCCCGATATGGAAGTTCCCGGTCGGGTACGGGGGCGGGGTATCGATCACGAACTGGGGTTTCTTCGAATGCTTGTCGAAATAGTTGTCCTCATCGCGCCAGGTCTTCCTCCAGCGCTCCTCGACTTCGGCGAAATCGTAGTTCTTCGGCAGTTGATCTGATGGCACCATTCGGGAGAAGGTTGGATCTGAACAGAAATATAGTGATCGTATCCCCTTCAGTCCGGATACCGTGCCGGTGCACTCCGGCCGCTATCCTGTCCCGGATTGGATAATACTTTTTTTACTCTCAAAGGCAAGTACTGACCAATGCAGCGACAGCGGGGCCTGGGCTATGCGGCAGCACTTGTCGGTGGTGCAACCCTCGCGGGCCCGTACCTCAACCCCCCGTGGCTGATGGCCCTTGTCGTCACGCTCTATGCTCTCATCCTCTGGCGGTTCTTCGATACAAAATACCTGACCTACACGTTCGTCGCCCTTTCGGCCCTGTATGGCACCGGCCTTCTGCCGTTCTTTGTCTTTGCCACGACGCTTGCGATGCTCGTCCTCGGGGAACTGGTTTTCCAGTCCGGCGCTGACGATCTCAACACCTACCTGTATTATATCATCTCGACCGCATGGGCCGGCGTTCTTGTCATGGCGTACCTGCACGAGCGGGCTATCCTCACGATCATCTTCGGGATTATCGCCGCGGTGCTTCTCAAGGTCATCCTGCTCCGGTACGAGGACTCGCTTGTCATCGAAGGGATCGGCACGGCAATGACTATGTGGCTGATCCAGGATCTGAATTACAAGGCGGATCTCCAGATGATCGTGGCGGCGGTCATCGTCGGGTTCACGTTCGGGTATTTTGCGTTCCGTGCAAAGACTGCCGACCTCTCGGGACTCTTTTCTGCAGCCCTTGTCGGAATCATACTGCTGGTCTTTGCCGCGCCGCAGGGCCCCCAGTGGTTTTTGATCATGCTGACATTCTTCATTCTGGGCTCCGCAGCAACGAAATACAAGTACGAATACAAGAAACGGATCGGCGTTGAGCAGGGAAGAGGCGGGGCGCGGGGATACCGGAATGTCTTTGCAAACGGGATCGTTGCTGCAGCGGCGGCGGTGCTGTTCGGTGTCTTCCAGAATCCTGTCTTCGTGGTCATGTATGTCGGCAGTGTGGCAAGCGCCGCAGCCGATACGCTGGCAAGCGAGATTGGCGTCACGGGCGGAACCCCCCGGCTCATCACGACATTCAGGCAGGTCCCCATCGGCACCAACGGGGGAGTGACGGTTACCGGTGAAACCGTGGCGCTGGCCGGTGGTTCTGTGGTCTCGGTTGTGGCAATGCTTCTCAACGTCATTACGTTTCCGATGATGGTAATCTGTATCATTGCGGGATTTGTGGGGACCAATGTCGACAGTCTTGTCGGAGCTACGTTTGAGAACCGGGGATTCTGGGGAAATGCCGGGACCAACCTCATGGCAACGCTGGGCGGGGGGATCTTCGCGGTTGCGCTGTATCTCGCACTGGCGGGATACGGGCTGGCGTGAAGGCGCGATCAATTTCCTGATCGGTATTATGATGATGGGAGCTTATACCCGAAGATAATCCTGCGGATTTTTATGTCGAATCCATCCTGTTGAAAGCAGGATTTCTCCAGAGCAGAAAAAATCAGTACTTGTACCAGCGCCCCTTGCTGTCGTATTCCCCGGTGGTCATCGGTCCGGCCTGCGCATCGCCGGATATTTTCCGGTAGAAACATGCCTTGTAGCTGACGAGGACGGGAAGTATGACGAGGACACCGATAAAGAGGACAACTGCCGTTATCCAGATACCGTCCGGGCCGATCATTGCGATCAGCTGCTCGGGCGTGAAGGCCTGTTTCTGCTCTTCGGTAAAGTCCATGAGCGGTTTCAGTTTGTCGAAGAGGACAGCCTCCCAGATAATCATAAGGCCGAAAATCACTCCCATGCAGTAAAGCGCGGATATGATGAAGAACCCGAGTGTCTCCAGCATGTGTTCTGATACGACCAGCATGCTTCTTTTTATGGAATCAAAGACCCTGCTATCCTCAAACACGGCTGCCGTGTCGAAGAAGAAGGTGAGCATCAGGGTCGGGAGCATGAATCCGAAGGTGAGAGACATGATAAGGCCGATGTCCGATCCAAGCCCGATGAGGGCGAAGATGATCGAACAGAGGAACATGACGAGCATGAGGATGAACCCGATGACGATCTGGGGGAGGAGGACCCGGAAATAATACTGCAGGCCGCCATCGAATTGCGCCCTCAGGGACCCGTCATTCTTCCGGATGGCTGCGAGCATCCCGGTCGTGAGGAAGAGGAGGACCAGGGAAAATATTACGATGAGGCGGCTGGCGAAGAATGCCCCGGAAGAAAATGTGGTGAGCCAGATAATTACGGCAAACGCACCCCCCGCGAGTCCAGCTATCCAGAGCAGCGGCATCCGGAAGAGGAGCCCGATCGCTTCTTTGAATTCATTCAATCCCATTTTACCGAACCCTCGGCATTGCAACGATCTCGCGAACCTGCAGGCTGAAAAAGTCCGCCGTGTGCGCCGGACGGATCACACAGACGGTATCGGCACCGCTTGCCGTTCCGCCGGCAGCAATGACTTCCTCATCGATGCTGATGACGCCCTGGTCAGCGGCAATCAGCACACACTCGACTGCGACTTTGAGGCCGATTGCAACGATGCGCCGGAGCGCTTCGGCAATCGCCTCGGTCCGGGACCCGCCCCCGACTTTTGGCGAGCGGGAGAGCGCACGCTCGAGCCCGGAGAGCGCGTGCGTGCCGGTCACGATCTTGACACCCTGTTTTTTCAGCCGGTCAGCGATCTCTGTTGAGAATTCCCACTCGCCGGGCTTGGTGAATCCCACGACATGGGTTACGATCACAAGATTGAGGCCGGAACCTTTCATCGCGTCGTGGAAGACCTCTGCCGTTTTTCCTGAGGTGCTTGCAACGATGATAGTCTTTATCTTCAGGTCCTGAGCCCGCTCAACGGCAAACTTCGCGGCATCGGCCGTATTGGCCGGGCCCGGTGTGTCGAAATACCAGATCTTCCTCTCGGTAAACGTCATAAGTACCTTTTAATAAACCGGGATGAAAAGCTTTGTCAGGTCCGGTTTTTGGACCAGTCATTTCATGTATTCATGAGGAACTGCCATGATCACCCTTGCCCTTGCAGGAAAACCCAACTGCGGGAAATCGACCTTCTTCAAGGCTGCCACGATGGCGCATGCAGAGATCGCCAACTACCCGTTCACGACCATCAACCCGAACTTCGGCGTTGCCTATGTCCGGACACCCTGTGCCTGCACCAGCCTGAAGGTGAAATGCAGGCACTGCGTTGACGGGAACCGCTTCGTTGCCGTCAACATGATCGACGTTGCCGGTCTCGTACCCGATGCCCACAAGGGTAAGGGGCTGGGGAACCAGTTCCTCGACCACCTCCGTCAGGCCAATGCCATCCTGCACATCATTGATGCGAGCGGCGGAACGGACAGCGAGGGGAATCCTGTTGGCGTGGGCAGCCATGATCCCGTGGAGGATGTGAAGTTCCTCGGCTACGAGATGACCATGTGGGTTTACGGCATCCTCGACAAGCACTGGGCAAAGCTGAACCGGCAGGCGCAGGTGAAGGGATTCTCGATCCACCAGGCAATCTCCGAGACTTTCACCGGGCTTGGCATTACGTCCGACGATGTGCGGGACGCAGAACTCAGGCTGAGACTCGAACTGGTTCACGCGAAGATGGAAGACCTTGTACCGTTCTGTGCGGAGATCGTGAAGATATCCAAACCGATGCTCATCGTTGGCAATAAGTTCGACGAGGCTCCGGAAGCCCTCCGGGCGAAGCTCGCGGAGCAGAAGGTCGCTTTCGCGAGCGCCGCATCGGAGCTGGCGCTCCGCAATGCCGCGGCAGCGCACATGATCGGGTACCTGCCCGGGGATCCTGAATTCAGGATCCTCAACGAGGGATCGCTCTCTTCGGCCCAGAAAGCCGGGCTTGTAAAGATCGCCGATGTCATGAAACAATGCAATGGCACGGGCGTTCAGCAGGCCATCAACCGTGCGGTCTTCGAACTTCTCGATATGATCGTGGTGTACCCGGTGGAGGATGAGAACCATTACTGCAACAAGCAGGGGGACGTACTGCCGGATGCGTTCCTGATGAAGAACGGCTCGACGCCCCATGACCTCGCGTTCCAGGTGCACACGGACATCGGAAAAGGATTCCTCTATGCCGTAGATGCCAGAACGAAGATGCGGATCAAGGAGAACCACGTGCTGAAGAACGGGGATATTATCAAGATCGTATCAGCTGCCAGGTAAAGGCGAGTGCGGCGGGTGAACGGCGCAGTATGACGATTGTCGTGCGATTGTCTGACAATCCAGCCGCCCTTTTTTAAAAACTTAAAATTCTGAAGGTTTTTTCGCGCAAAAAACCCGGTTTATCCGGAAAGTTTTTAAGCAGATATTGTGAACACTGGATTTACCGAAGAAGAAACGGAGGAGGTGAAGTCATGGGTGGAGAGATATACCAGGCGCAGGTGATACGGAATTTCTTTGACTGCATCACCGGCACGGACAGGAACCTGACCCGCATCTACATGTGCGTCATGAGCCTTGCCAAGCTCCGCATGGAATCCCCGGAGAAGATGGCTGCGCTCGTGGATCAGCTGCGGAAGAGCAAGGTCCAGAAGGAACTGTCCGTAGACATCCTTGACTATATGTGCGATGCTGCAAACCAGCTCGAACTGTCCCAGGTCCAGACGGCCTTTGGTGTAAAGGACATCAGGGCTGTTGCACAGGACTTTACCGGTATCAGCATGGACAGCCTGTAAAACAGAAAGAGTTTTTTTATACATTGCAGAAGCCTTGCCACGACCCGCTCGCTGGAATTGCGTGTGTGATCCCTCTCTCCGCCAGAGAGGGAGGCAGCCCAAGGGGGCAATCCCCCCCTGAACCCCCGTTATTGATTATAGTAAATGCCCGACACGGCCATGTTCCACGGGGCGAGGGCCGGCAGACCCCGGGCCCCCGTGGCTCCATCACAATCCCGCGTGAACCACGCAGTTTTTCTGCCAAGCCCTTTCTTATGGTATGATTACTCAAGGCCGAGGGCTTTTTTATAATCGGTGAGCGTCCGGACGATCAGCTTCCGGTGTTCTCCCATGGTCTCTTCATCATCGGGTGACGTAATCAGGGCAACGGCATAGGTGAGGATGAAGGCATTGTCCAGGCTGAAAGAGCCCGGATCTTCGATCCTGTCTGCCGGCAGGTTGACCGGAATATAGTTCTTTTCTGCTTCCGTGAACGCAATACCGGGGTTCGTGTTCACCAGAGAGTTGTCCCGGTCATGAGCGTTTGCGCGAAGGATCATCAGGGCTTTTTTCAGGGCTTCGTTTGCCTCCCCTCCGGGAATGAGTGCAAGCGCATTGGTGCACTCTGTGACAGCTTTTGCATAAAGGCCGTACTTGAAGGCAAGGAATGCTGATGCGATCTCGTGCGCCGTTGCCGGGGGAAAACCCGGGAACTGTGGTCGTATGCGTTCGATGTAAGCGTCCAGAAACCGTTCCATGAGAAAAACCGCTCCTCCCCGTTCTTGTCCGATGATCGTTTCTTTCTGTTTCCAGTGATCTGAAGGTATGCTCACCGGTTCTGGTACTACTTGGAACCGTTGGTTCAAGAACATATCTTTCCGCGATGCGGGCGGAAGATGATAACCCGGAGCATCATTGGTTTATATTCCATTGAACACCAATATTCTTGGTACCGGTATGGGTGCAGTAATCTTTTCTGACGTGCACGCGGATTCGGTTGCCATCGGAGCGCTGGCACGATGCATCGGGTCTGCGCAGTTCCGGGAAATTTTCGGGCCGGTCGATGTTCTTGTCAATCTCGGCGATCTTCTCCACCGGGGCGACCGGCCCCAGGAAACCCTCGAAAAGATACACACCCTTTCCCATGAATACCGGCTGATGTCAGTCCTCGGGAACCACGACCATGCGTACCTCCACGGGCTCCTGGTCAGCGGGAGCGATGCTGCAAGCACCTACCGCCACGAGCAGCTGAGGGATTCGCCGCTGCTGTCCATCTTCAACAACATGCCCATGGAATGGGTCGACCGCGGGATTCTCTTTGTCCATGGCGGGCCGCTCGAGCTCGGGACGCAGACGCTCCGGCTCAAGTGCTGGCAGCGTCTGTCGCATGAGTCCGGTGATTTTTTTACCGGGTACCATTACACAGCGGCGATGGCGTTCGAGGCGCTTGAACATCGGGGCCTGTCCCATATGTGCTGCGGGCACCAGCACGAGAATGTCTGCTGCAGGAAAACACCGGAGGGAATCGTGCAGGTCCCCCTCGAGTTCAGGCCGGTTACGGGATGGGGATCACCGGACGGGATGATGCTTGACGCTGCGGTTGTCCCGCTCGACGCCCCGACCCTCCTCCGGCTCGGCGGCTGCCACGGATCGGTGCCGGAGTTTGGTTACACGGATTATTCATCGTTCTCTTTTATCCGCATGACCTGCCGCACATGATCTGCCCGGCATTCCGGATTTGCCCGCGGTAAATGTTCCGATCTCGCTGATACAGGGCCGATTGGTTCAGTGTATATAAAGTCAGACGCGTTTTTTTGGTAAATTGACACAATATTTATATGCTGTGACCACACAGTGGTAATTATGCCTCGTGCAGGCGAGGGTCGGTCGATCAGGATCGATCCCGAGGTGTATGAGGCGCTTCTCACGCTCAAGCGCGGGAACATGACATTCTCGGATGTCATCGCACAAATGCTCCACGATGCCTATGGCTGGCCGGATGACACATCAGGTCACCAGTGTGATCTCGGGGATTTTACCGGAACCGATGTCCGGTAAGGCCCCCGGAATGGTATGGTGGAGAATCCTCACACGAAATCAGAAAAACGGGTCAGATTCAATGAAAAAACTGGTCTCCGAGGACATCACGACAGAGCGGCTCAGCTGGCTCATCGAATGTGTCGATGAGATGTTCAGGGATCTGGATGAAAATGAAAATGACACGTACTGAACCTATCTGCAGATACGGCATCTACCCTCACGCCGGAATCAGGTCGTCAATCTGAAGTTGCACGCCACCCCCTATCAAATCCCTCATCTTCTTTTTCAGGTCCTCAGCAAGCCCGGGGATCTTCTCCTTTGTCTTTCTCTGCCATTCCTCGAGCCCGCCCCGTGCCTCCTGCTCCTTTGACAGCATGGTCTCCAGCTGTGCTTTTTCCCGGTCGAGCGAACGGATCCGGACCACCAGCGGATGGGATGCCAGTTTTTCGTCCGCAATCCTGCAGGCTTCCTCATGCAATCCAAGATCCGTACAGCCTGCACAAATATCGGCAATGAACTGTTGCGTATCCGAAAATATCCCGCGCTCCTCCTTGTTCTTCAGTGATATCTCCCCCGCGGCAATCATCCGTTCCGCGATCGGGCAGGCCGCGGAGAGTGCCGATGTAAGGGCTTTCGGATCGGGGACATTATGATCGGAGAGGATCTCCATCGCCTGCCTCAGGATTGAGATATCAGTGGTATGCTTCTGCCTCACGGCAATTTTCTCTGCCTTCCGGAAGACGTGGGATGCCGTCATCGAAAGGGCTGCGCTGGTCCGGGCTGCAGCATCGCGCCGTTTCTCGGACTCCTTCAGTTCGGATTTGAGCGCATCGACCTCAGCTGTGCGTTCGTCAGCGGAATATGTGTGGAGTTCCCTGTCGATTGCTGAAATCCTGTCTGACAACTCCGCGATCCGGGCTCCGATCCGGGCATTTTTCTCATCTGCCTTTCCGAGATCAGTCCTGATATCCAGAAGCGCGGTATGGAGGGCGAGCACAGCATCGATGCGGTCTTTCTCCTGCCGGTAGCGGGTGAGCGATGCCGTGATCCCGTTGATCTCGTGACCGATTTCGCCGATGACTGTCCTGATCGCTTTCATCTCGTCCGGAAAGACAACCTGCAGGTACCTTCCCGGACCTTTCGTATTGTTCAGGCAGCTTTTGAGGCATTCCGCTGCCGCCGGATAGAAGTCATCGATCTCGTCAGGGAGTTCCTTTGCAAGCGATGCATTCATCGCCCTGATGAACTGGGGGAGCGAGTTTCTGGCAATACTTTTCAGTTTCGGGTGGAGATCCGGATCCTGTTCTGCCTCCGTAAGGGTCAGGGTGATCTGCTGCAGTTTTTGGACAGCGCCCCGGATCTTCTTTCCGGGTTCAGCCGTTTCGGCAAGGAGCGCTGAACGTGCGGTATTCCCTCGTTCCTCGAGCCATGACGGGAGAGCGCTGAAGCTGATGGTGAAGGATTCCGGTTCTTTTTTTCCAAGCAGCCTGTTGAGGAAACTACCCATGCTGTCCTCTTTTCTGAAGCACGCAGTTGTGGTGGATCATGGTAATTGTTGTTCAGTCATCCCTTGCGATCGTGCGCAGGCGCCGGGTCCCGTCGATCTCCCGGATGACCTGGACTACGGCCGGGGGAACGAGCGATTTCCACGGCTCCCCGTTCATCATGCGCCGGCGTATTTCCGTTCCGCTCAGGGTCTCGCGTTCGTACATGGCAGGAGACTGGACCTTTATCCCGGCCTCCCCGAACAGGCGGACAACGAGCGGGTTTGACGAGTAGCAGATATCAAAGGGAGGGGTCATGGACCGGACATGGGCCACCCAGAGGGCGTTGCGCTGGATATCCTCGATCGGGATCACGTAGAACGGGCAGCCGAGGGATTCGAGCGAACGGGTGATCATCAGGACACGTTCCCCCGCCGTGAACGGGTTATCGACATGGTGTGAGAGCTGAGCGCTGCCGACACCGATGATGATCTCGTCCACTTTTTTTGCAATATGTTCCAGCACCGACTGGTGCCCGTTATGGTACGGCTGGAACCTCCCGATATAAAATCCGCGTTTCATCGTCCTGCTCCCATCCGTGCGATCCGCGCTGCAAACGCCCCGGCCGTGAACCCGGCATCGATGTTGACCACGGAGAGGACCGAGCAGGACTGGAGCATGCTTGCCAGGGCTGCGCGTCCTTCTCCCATGTACCCGTAGCCGACACTGACCGGAACGCCGATGACCGGTTTGTCGACAAGCCCCGCCACAACGGACGGCAGCGTTCCCTCACGGCCGGCGCAGACAACAAAAACATGGGCGCTGAGGAGGGGCTTGAGCGCGGGAAAGAGGCGGTGGATGCCGGCAGCGCCGACATCGTACGCGGTCCTGACCTCGCAGCCCATCTCTTCAGCGATCACCCTCGCCTCTTCGGCAACCCGGATATCCGACGTCCCCGCGGTGACCACCGCGACAATCCCGCCATCCTTTGCCGGTGCCGGGCCGGTCGAGAGGACGAGGATACGCCCGGCTTCGTGGTACTCGGAGGCGATCTTCTGTTTCTTTGCCGCTGCAAGGATCGGGACGATCTGTTCACGGGTGACGCGGGTGATGACACAGCGCCCGGCATCTTTCGCATACCGGATGGCGATCTTCGAGAGATGCGCCGGGTCCTTGCCCTCGGCAAGTACGACCTCCGGCATGCCGCACCGGACATCCCGGCCCAGGTCGATCCGCGCGAAGTCCCCGATCTGGTCGAGGCGCAGTCCTTCGAGGGCTTCCGCTGCCTCTCTGATACTCACCTCGCCTTTCTTATATCGCGTGAGCAGGTCGTGCAGCGCCCTGTTTGCCGGCATGGTTGTAATAATACAGATATGGACCGGCGTATAATAAGTTAGTTCATTGGAATGACCTATCTCGTCTATGTCGCCGTGTTCGGCGCTGCCGTTGTCCTCTTTCTCTGGCTGCGCGATGCGCGGATCTTCTTCCGGACCGGCCTTCCCGGGTACCGGAAAGCCGCGTATCACGGTGTCCTGTACGGCGCGCTTGCGTCACTCGGGATGATGATCACGCTGACCACGCCGGCATTCGAGATCCTCGGTCTCGGCCTGATTCTTGCCGCCCTGTACCTGCAGGGAAGGATCATTCGCGAGAAGGTGTGGAACAATGAAGACACCCTTGACCGGTTCCTGGGACGCGTCCCGCTCCACCGGGCGAATAAGAAATAACAGACAACGTCCAACGTTAAGACAGGGATTTTCACCATGCTCCAGAAACCACGGGGAACGCGGGACTTTTTACCGGATGAGATGGAAGCGCGGCGCTCGGTCGAATGGCGGATGCGCGAGGTAGGACGGCGGTGGGGGTACCGGGAAGTATGCACCCCGGAGTTCGAGGACCTTGAGCTCTTCACCATGCGGTCCGGAGAAGGGATTATCGGCGAGATGTACGTCTTCGAGGACAAGGGGGGTCGGAAACTGGCGCTCCGCCCCGAGATCACGGCCGCAGTGATCCGGATGTATATTAACGAGGCAAAAGTTGCGCCCAAGCCGCTCCGGTGGTGTTACTTTGCGGACTGCTTCCGGTACGAACGGCCCCAGAAAGGGCGGTACCGCCAGTTCTGGCAGTTCGGCGTGGAGCTGATCGGCGCGGATTCCGCGATGGCAGATGCGGAGATAATTATGGTCGCCTCTGAAATGCTGACCACAGCAGGTGTCAGGTTTGACCTGAAGGTCGGCCACCTTGCGCTGATGCGGAACCTGATTGCGGATCTCGAACCTGCTGACCAGCGGAAAGTCCGCGCACATCTGGACAAGCGGGAGTTCGACAGTCTCAGGGAGACGCTGGCGGCAATGGGAAAACCGGATCTCGCGCAATCCCTCATTTCCCTTGTAGAGTGCCGAACGCTGAAGGAAGCACTTACAATCACCGGTGATTTGCCCGAGAGTAAACGGATAGAACAGACCCTCGCGGCGCTGGATGCGTATGGTGTGCAATATTCGCTCAACTTCGGCATTGCCCGGGGGCTTGATTACTATACCGGCATTGTCTTCGAGGCCTTTGCGGACAACCTCGGCGCAGAGAACCAGATCCTTGGCGGCGGGACGTACCGGCTCGCGCACCTGTTCGGCGGCGATGACGTTGCCTCCTGCGGGTTTGCCATCGGGTTCGACCGTGTGATGGTCTCCCTTGGCGAATCCTCACGGCCGCGGCAGGAAACCATCGTGGGCATTGTCTGCACGGATGAGGGACGGGCCCGTGCGCTGGAAGTCTCCCGCGCCTTCCGCTCGGCCGGCATCCGGGCCGAGATGGATCTCATGGAGCGGGGACTCGGGGCCCAGCTTGCCCACGCCTCCAAAACCGCGGATTTTGCGGTGGTCATAGGCAAACGTGAAACGGAGTCCGGGGAAGTTACGCTGAAGAACCTGAAGACCGGGGAGCAGAAATCCCTGGATCTGGCTGCTGCCATCGCCGAGGTGGGCGCCCATGGTGCTCGCTGAGGAGCTGGCAAAGCAGCAGCGCAGCATTAGTGTCGCTGAATTTTTCGAGAAGAACAAGCACCTCCTCGGTTTCGATTCCCCGACCCGTGGTGTCATCACCACCATCAAGGAGGCGGTCGACAACTCGCTCGATGCCTGCGAGGAAGCGCAGGTGCTGCCGGACATTTTCATCAGCATCAGGAAGGTCTCGAACGAGGTCTTCCGGATCATCGTCGAGGACAATGGCCCGGGGATCGTCCCGAAACAGGTACCCTATGTTTTCGGGAAACTCCTGTACGGCTCCCGGTTCCACCAGATACGCCAGACCCGCGGCCAGCAGGGTATCGGGATCTCGGCGGCAGTGCTCTATGCCCAGCTGACGAGCGGTGTTCCGACTATCGTCATCTCCCGGACCGGTGCAAAGGAATCCGCCCATAAGTTCGAGATCCAGATTAAGATCGAAACCAACGAGCCGGATATCGTCTCCGAGGGTCCGATCGACTGGGACCGGATCCACGGCACGAGAGTGCAGATCGAGTTCAAGAGCACGATGACGGCCAAGAAGAAGCTGCTGGAGTACCTCCGGTACACCTCGGTCGTCAACCCCCATGCCCGGTTCCGGGTGGAGCTGGACGATGAGGCGTTTACGTTCGAGCGGGTGAGCCAGGAAGTTATCACCTGCCCGGTGGCGATCCAGCCGCACCCGCACGGGATCGAGTTCGGCCAGCTGAAACGGATGGCCGCGGCAAGCGAGATGAAACTCCTTGATTTCCTGGTAGAATCCTTCAGCCGCGTTGGCAGGAAGAGCGCGCAGGAGATGTGCGACCGGGCCGGGATGAAAGGCACGCTGAAAGTCAAAGGGCTGTCAACGGAAGACCTGAAAAAACTCCTTGCCGCCATGCAGGATGTTGCAGTGCCGGCCCCGCCGGCAACGCAGTGTCTTTCCCCTATCGGAGAGGAACTGATCCGGCGCGGCCTTGAAAAGGAGTTCCAGATGGATTTTGTTGCCGCCCGCACCCGGCCGAGTTCGGTCTTTTCCGGGCACTCCTTCATGGTCGAGGCCGCGATCGGGTATGGCGGAAAGCTGCCGCCCGAAGGAAATGCGATCCTCCTGCGGTTTGCCAACCGGGTCCCGCTGATGTACCAGCAGGGGGCATGCGCTATCACGGAGTGCGTGACCGGCATCAACTGGAAGCTGTACAATATCCCGTCGCAGGGGGGCTTCCCGACCGGGCCTGTGCTCATCCTGGTCCATGTCGCATCGACGAATGTCCCGTTCACAAGCGAGAGCAAGGATGCGATCGCCGGCATCCCGGAGATCGGGAAGGAGATCACCCTTGCCCTGCAGGAACTTGGCCGTGAGCTCAAGAACTTCGTCTCGCGCCGGGACAAGAACAAGCTGGCCGAGGACCGGGCGCGGGCCGTCTGCGCCATCATCCCCGAGATCGCGGAAAAGGTGAGCGAGATCGTGGAGAAACCGCTCGTGGACACGGCCCCGATCGAGGGGAAGCTGATGCGGAAGATGATCGCCAAGAAGGCAACCCGTGACGGGAAGGTGACGATCGAGCTGAACAATTACACCGCGCAGGACGCGGAGGTCCAGGTGTACGAGATCTCGCACGACAATGCGGCGGACGCGGTGCCGAAGGCGGACTTTATCAGCGAGATGGACGGCCAGTTCACCAAGGTATGGAAAGCAACGATCCCGTCAAAGGAGGTCTGGAGGGTCACATTCTCGGGAAAAGGCGGGGGCATTCTCGATATCCGCGGTATAGACGATGCAAAGAAGATGGTGGTGGATCTCGATGTCTAGGCAGGAACTTGAAAAGAAGTCGATGGCAGCGCTGCTCCGTATAGCCAGCGCGTGGTACGACCAGATGAAATCCGGGGAGATCCCGTCCATCGCCCTTCCCTCGCGGACAAAATATAATATCGAGTACGATGATTCGAGCGAGGTCTGGAAGTACGGCGACAAGGAGAGCATGCGGACGGCCGCGTCGGCCAAAAGCGCAACGCACCTCCTGAAGATGGCGTACGTCATCGGGTTCATCAAGCAGCAGCTGAAGGAGAACCGTTCATCGACACTGAGAGAGATGTATTACATCTCGGAAGGCTGGAAGCGTGCGAAGTTCGGTGCACAGGACGAGAGCAACTTTTTAGTCGAGGATCTCGAGATCCTCTCGGACGTTCCCCGCGAAGGGTTCCACCTCCACCCCGAGGAGAACGGGGCGTCCATCTACGGGCCGATGCGGATCCGCGAAGAGACCCGGCGCGGGATGAAGACCATCCACTGCCAGGACGATGTCGGGCAGGCGGGATATACGATCCCGAACAATGTCGAGAACATCGAGTTCGTGGACCATGACGCAAAATTTGTTATCGCGATCGAGACCGGCGGTATGTATGACCGTCTTATCGAGAACGGGTTTGACGAGGAGCACAACGCGATCCTCGTCCACCTCAAGGGACAGCCCGCACGATCGACACGGCGAATGCTGAACCGGATCAGCAGTACGTGGAACCTGCCGATCCTGGTCTTCACCGATGGCGACCCGTGGTCGTACCGGATCTACGGCTCTGTTGCGTATGGTGCCATCAAGAGCGCCCACATGTCCGAGATCCTGGCAACCCCGAAGGCCCAGTTCCTCGGCCTGCAGCCAAGCGATATCCGCGACTACAACCTGCCGTCCGACAAACTGACCGAGAAGGACCAGGAAGCGCTCCGGGCAGAGCTTACGGATCCCCGTTTCGCGACCGATTACTGGAAGAAACAGATCAACCTGCAGATCGAGATGAACCTGAAATCAGAACAGCAGGCATTTGCCGCGCGGGGGCTTGACTTCGTGACGAAGAAATACCTGCCGGCCCGGCTCTCCGAGATGGGGATCATTTAATCCCCGGCTCTCAGCCGTTTGTCTTTACACCGGCCGCTTCCAGCATATCCCGGAGGGTCTGTTTCAGGGGAAACTCCGGTCTCCAGCCGGTCAGCGAGGTAATCCGTGTATTGTCGCTCTTCTGTGACGGGATTGGGGGCACGGCAATCTTTTCAGGAAGATGTATGGTCAGTTGCCGCTGCGTGATTTCTTCCAGCATCGTTATGATCGATGAAACGGGATATGCATTCCCGGATCCGAGGTTGAAGGCCTTCCCGCTGCACTGCTCCGCGAAGTCCGGGCGCGATGCCAGAACCCAGCAGCCCCGGACAACATCGCGGACATCGATGAGGTCCCGTGATGAAGAGGTCTCCCACAGGTCGAGCACTGGCTGTTTCTTCCCTGCAGCGGCAAGCTGGTGTACCAGTTTCCCGCATATGAACGATTCCGGCTGTCCGGGCCCGGCAAGATTGAACGGCCGGGCCAGGGAAACAGCTGTCCCCTCCCGTTTGTAGTGCATCAGGGCTTGTGCCTCCTGCGCCACCTTGCTGATCCCGTATTCACTCAGTGGCTGCAGGGGTGCTGATTCTGCGATCGGTGCTTCGCCTGCATATCCGTAGACCGCGGATGAACTGACAACAAGGAACCTGCAGTCAGGATTGGCAGCAGTACCGGCATCGAGAATATTTTTTGTGCCGATGACATTTGCCCGGAGCAGTTCCCCATAATCCCCTCGTGTCATGCCGCCGAGATGGATGACCGTATCGGGGCAGACATCCCGTACCGCTGCAGCCAGTTTCTCACGATCGAGCAGGTCGGCAACTATGCAGGGCGTGTCACGGAGAAGATTTTTTTGGGAGGATTTCCGGATCAGCCCGGATACCTCTACACCGTTCTGGTTGCGCAGGTACTTCACGAGATAAGCACCCGTAAATCCTGCAGCCCCGGTCACCAGCACTCTCATGGGAGGAATCGGTCCTTGTACTTCTCGAACTCTTCAATCGAGCGTGCGTAATCATCCGGTCTTCCGATATCCAGCCAGTAACCGGTATGGGGATAACTGTACACGGCTTCCTTTTTTTCAGTCAGGGCATACATCAGCTGGTCGAACCCGAAGGGTCTGCCTTCCGGCACAAAGTCCAGGATCTTTTTCGAGAAGACATAGACCCCCATGCTGACATCGAAATGGAAGGTGGGCTTTTCCTTAAATGCCGTGATCTTCCGCTGTGCGTCCTTCTCGAGGACACCGAAATCGATGTTGACATCCCGCTGGTAGGTTGCAACGGTGGCGATAGCCTTATTCTTCTTATGGCTGGCAATCAGTTCCCGGTAATTGATGTCGGTCAGGATATCCCCGTTCATGACCAGAAACGTATCGTCGAGATTGTCGATCAGCCGGAGCGGGCCGATGGTGCCGAGCGGGCTGTCCTCGTGGACGTACGCTATCTCGAGCCCGAGCGACCTGTTGCTGTCCAGGTATGCGTGGATCAGCTCGTGCAGGTAACCGGTGCTGATCGTCACCCTAGAAAACCCGCAGTGTTTCAGCTGCCGCAGGATAACTTCGAGGATCGGATAATCGCCTATGGGCATCAGGGGTTTGGGGAGCACTGTGGTATAGGGCATAAGCCGGCGCCCTTTTCCCCCCGCAAGAATGATGGCCTGCATGGTTCCCTCCTAAACGGTATATACCCCGGTTTTGTATGAGGCAAGGTGTTCTTTCATCCACCCGATGGTGAGGTCAAGGCCCTTCTCGAGCGTGTATGCCGGCTTCCATCCTGCAAGTTCCGCCGCAAGCCTGTTGTCGCAGAGGAGCTCCATGACCTCGCTTTTGTCAGGCCGGATGCGTTTCTCTTCGCATATGACCTTCGCCTTCGGGTTGGTTTTGCCGATGATGATATCCGCGAGTTCCCCGATGGTCACACCCCGTCCCGAACCGGTGTTGATTGTCCTACCCACGGTCTTTTTGCTTTCGGCAAGCCTGATAAAACCCGCAACGGTATCTGCAACATAGGTCAGGTCGCGGACCGGTGTCAGCGAACCAAGCCTGACCGTGTCTGAAGTGAGGGCCTGGGTAATGATCGTGGGGATAACTGCACGGGTGGACTGGCGGGGACCGAACGTGTTGAACGGTCGTATTGTGGTTACAGGCAGGCCGAATGAACAGTAAAATGATTCTGCTATCTTGTCGGCGCCGATCTTGCTCGCGGAGTATGGCGACTGTCCCTGGAGCGGGTGTTGCTCATCGATCGGGGTATACTGCGCTGTCCCATAGGTCTCGCTCGTGGATGTATGGACAATACGGCTGACATCTTCATCGAGACATGCCTGCATGACGTTCAGCGTTCCTTTGATATTGGTATTGACGTACGACTCCGGTGCAACATACGAGTAAGGAATACCAATCAGTGCGGCGAGATGGAACACGACTTCTTTTCCGGCAACCGCTTTTCTCACAAACAACGCATCGGTGACGTCCCCGGCAATGACCTTCAGGTGCGGTGTCGCATCCGTATACCGTCCTTCCAGCATTCCCCAGTCGTTCCGGGCATTGTAATGCACGAAGGCTGTCACGTCCGCCCCTTTTTTCAGCAGTTCGTCAACGAGATGGCTGCCGATAAATCCCCCGGCACCCGTGACAAGTACCGGCCTGTCCTGCCATTTCATGGTCTGTCCTGTCTATATGTTTCCACGAGCGCCAGATAATCTTTCTCTGCCTGTGCCATCAGGGTGTCCCATTGCCCGTTCCGTACGATGACACCCTTCGCAGCATCGCCGAGCCGTTTACGGAGAATCGGATCCTGCACAAGGGAAAGAATTGCATCCGCAACCTGCTCCGGAGAACCCGGCATGACAAGGAGACCGGTAACGCCATTTTCTATCCATTCCGGAATTCCCCCGACAGATGTGGCGATACAGGGCAGGCCGCTTGCCATGGCCTCGAGAACCGAGACCGGTGTTCCGTCGGAGACCGAGGTCGTGATGAAGATATCTGCCTCACGGTAATCCCTTGGGACTTCGGAATATCCGGTCCTTTTCCTGAACGTAACGCATGGATCGAGTCCAAGGTCAGTCACCAGTCTGCGTACCTCGTCTTCCTGCGGGCCGTCGCCCTTGAGCGTCAGGCGGAGTGCCGGGTTCTTCTGATATGCGAGGGCAAATCCGCGCACGAGTGTCATGTTGTCATACACGGGATAGAAACCCCGGTTCGAGAAAACCCTGATCGTCTCCTGCTCTTCAGGAGCGGGATCTGTTTTTGGCCTGAACAGGTTCGTATCAATACCGAACGGGAGATACCTCACCTTTGATTCGGGAATGGAAAAATCGCTGATGACATGGTCGCGGATGTTTTGGGAAACCGCGTAGACAAGGTCCACCGTATTCAGGACTTTTTTCGTGTACCATGAAATCAGTCGGCTCTTCCTTGGGAGGATCAGGATATCATCCCCCCATGCAGATACGATTGCCGGCCTGAAATTCAGGCCGGGAATATGGAAGCCATACTTTGCGATGAAATGCGCATGGATGATATCGGGTCTGATGGTCTTTACCAGTTTTTGTATCGCGAGCTGCCTGGGGATGAAGGCAAGATACAGATTTTTCCAGAAGGATTCAAGGACATGTTCAGTAACGCCGGGCAGTGTTCGGTTTATGGGATCGTAGGTGATCAGGTGGACCTCGTGCCCCCTGCCGGCAAAATATTCAGCCCACCGCAGGGTATGGATGCTGCGGCCGTCGGCAATGAGGACGATCCTCATATGAATCCATCCGAACACACCATACTGTTCTCCATTTGATGCCTCACAATCCCGTCACTGTTTCCGGAATATGTTCCCTGCCAGTTTAATAAAGCCCCCGGCAAGGAACGGGATGGATATACAGGGTTTTGTGATGATGATACGCAAATACCTGCCCCACGGCATGCTGCGTGTATGTGCCCATAATCCGGAAAAATTGCCATTTCTTGCATAGTTCAGGGAGATGAAGACCTGGTCTTCGAGTCTCCTGAGTTCGTACTTCGCAAGAGTATCAGCGGAGAGGAGATCGCACGTTCTGTTCTCCGCGATATGGAAGTCCATCACCCGGAAAAAATCCCTGGCCTGTGTCGTTGTTTTAAGGGAATGTGACCACTGGGTCGTACTCATGCGATACTTCAGCAGGTTCTTGTCGATTATGACAATCCGGCCGGTCTTTGCCACTCTCAGCCACATATCGAGATCCGATGCAGAACCGAACTGTTCATACCGGAACGGTGCCAGCGTTTTGTATATCCCGCTTCGGACCATTGCACTGGGGCAGAGCAGGAAATTGTCATATTCAAGCACCACCGGCAGGATATCCCGGTACGTATACGGGGTATTGCCGGCAATTCCGGGAGGTAACCTGAAAGAACCGATAAGAGAATCCTGTTCGTCGATCATGTCCCCGTTTGTAAAGACACCGTTCACATCGGGGAACTGAGAAAAAACTGCAACCTGTCGTGCGATCATATCGGGAGCGTACATGTCATCCGCGTGAAAAAGGGCAATAAATTCTCCACGGGCATGTTCAAAGCAGGTGTTCCAGTTGAATTCCGCACAGGTGAAATGCACCGGGTTTTCAACAATCCGGATCCGTGGATCGTGGAATGCCCGGACGCGTGTCAGTGTCCCGTCCGATGACAGGTTATCGACGATGATAATCTCGAGATTTTCCCAGGTCTGGCCTGTCACCGATCGAAGGGTTCTCTCAATGGTTGCTTCCGCATTGTAGACCGGGATACAGATGCTGACGAGCGGATCAGCCTCGAGACGGGATTGCATGTAATTGCCTGCCTGATATTTCCCCTGAAATTTTCATGATCCCGGTAATACAGGTTTTCTGGTACGCAGAAAAGGATACTTGTTGTTTCCCTTCAGTCCCATACCTTCCAGGGCGCCCTTCCGGAAGCCCATTCCTGTTCGAGATAGTTCTTATCGCGGAGGGTATCCATGGCGTACCAGAAGTCGTTGTGTTTATAGGCATTCAGCTGGCCGGACTTCGCAAGCATCTCCAGGGGTTCGCGTTCGAGAACTGTTGTGTCTTCCTTGAGGTATTCGAAGAGTTCCGGTTCGAAAACAAAGAATCCGCCGTTGATGTATCCCCCGTCGCCGAGCGGTTTCTCGTGGAATGAGACAATCCTCGTGTCATTCTCGATCTGGAGGGCGCCGAACCTTCCCGGCGGGCGGATTGCGGTGAGTGTGCCGGTTTTTTTCTGTTTCTTATGGAATTTCAGGAGACGGGAGATATCAACGTTCGATACGCCATCGCCATACGTCAGCATGAACGTCTCGTCATTGAGATAGTTCCGGATGCGCCTGATCCTGCCACCCGTCATGGTCGTGTCACCGGTATCGATGAGCGAGATCTTCCACGGTTCGGAATAACTCTGGTGCGTCTCGATCTCATTCTTCCTGATATCGATGGTCACATCCGACATGTGGAGAAAATAATTGGCAAAATACTCCTTGATCATGTAGCCTTTATAGCCGAGGCAGATGACGAATTCGTTGAATCCGTAATGCGAGTATATCTTCATGATATGCCACAGGATGGGTTTCCCCCCGATCTCCACCATCGGTTTGGGCCGGATCGTGGTTTCTTCGCTCAGGCGAGTGCCAAGACCTCCCGCGAGAATTACGACTTTCATGGTTTTTGTCCTGTTCTTATGAATAAAAAATTCAATTGATGCTTTAAATTGTTATCTCTCTTTGCGAGGGAGGTTTTCTGTCGTATTCCCTTGCGGGATGTATCATTGCCGGCTGGTGGATGGGCGTCATCCTCAAACGCAATCCGCCTCAGGTATGATGGGATATCTGCATTCAAATCGCATCAGAGCCATCGCGGCCAGGACAATCCGAAATTGGTACATACGTCCCTGATTTCGTTGTGTATATCCCGATCCAGTTTCAGCAACACCATCACATAGATACCTGCACCGGTGGCGACGCTGATGAGCACCGCTGCCATATCTGGCGATGGGAGGAAGAACCGGAAAACCAGCAGAAAAATTCCCATGATTCCGGCAGCACAGAGAATATTCCGCACGGGACCGTACTCGATCTTCACGGACACCAGTTTTGAGAGGAGGATATACGCACCTGCTGCATTCACCGCTATTGCCAGGAGCGTTGCAACGGCGGCGCCGGTAATTCCCATGATCGGGATAAAGACAATGTTGAGGATAATATTGACGACTGCTGAAATCGCCGTTACCTGGAACGCTTCCTTCGGGTGGTCAAGCGCGTTCAGGCTCATGGTTCCGAGAAACATGAAGATATTGACTACCTGAACCAGCAGGAGGAAGACAAGCGGGGTGACACCCCCGGTAAAGGACGCGCCGTATATGTAATACAGAAGATAGTATCCCAGAACCCATCCCCCTATGCAGGCCGGGACCGCAAGGAACAGGGAATAGGTGCAGGCCCTTGCGAGCGCTTTTTCGATGTCGGGGAACTTTCCCTGGGCTGCCCAGCTGCTGATACGGGGGAAGAGCACAGTCTGGAATGCCAGCGTAGTGAATGAACCAACTGTGGCAAGCTGGAGCGCAGTCCGGTATATCCCGACATCGGCGTTTGTCATGAAAAAGCCGATGAGGATGGTGTCGGTATAACTGAAGATCAGGGACCCGCCCGAAGTGAGAAAGATCCAGAACGAGAATCCGGAAAGGTTTCTGATATGGGACATCCCGAACCTGACCAGCCTGAGCTGCAGATACCAGACCTGGACGATTCCTCCGGCAATCATTCCCGCGACAAAACCTCCCGCCAGCCCAGCAGCACTGTACCCGATATACACGAATGCAAGCTGGAACAGGACGCGGACGATATATTCAACGATAAGGCTTGCCTGGTGGACGCCGATTTTTCCCTGGCCGTAGACACCGGAAGCGGTGCAGTTATGGAAAACCGCGATAACCAGCGCAACCATCAGCCACAGAAAAACTCCTGAAGACGTGACTTCAGTCAGGTACGGCTCAAGGAACAGAAGAACTGTGATGGATACGGTAAGGAGAAAAATTCTGATAACAACAAATGCAGAAAAATATTCGTCCTGTTCCTTTCCCTCGGAGATCCGCTTGACCGCAGCCCCGCCGAACCCGCCGTCCCCAAGAAGGTTGAGGACGGCATAGTATGCAAGAAAAAGGGAATAAATGCCAAGAGGGGCAGGACCCAGCACCCTTGCAAACCAGATGGTGGAAACAAAGCCGATTAGGGTTGTTGCAATGATTGACCCGAAAACGATCAGGCTCTGCCGCTGGACCTGCCCGATATTCATGATGCGGGATATGAAAAGGGAGAGGGATTGCACATACTGAAATTGGCGAGAACAGGATTAATCGTTTGCCGTAGACCTTCTGAAATTACAGACTCTTACACTACATTCATATTTTTAAAATACGGGTTATCTTCTGCCAGAAAAACGGATGTCCACAGAAGAGACGGAATCCCATTCCCGAAGATAAGCCTCAGCCGAGCACCGAGACATGATGTTCGATTCTACAATTTTTTCAACTTTTGTAAAATTTTTCTGGAAATAATCTGTTACTGAGTAGTTATTCGCTATCCCTCTTTAAAAATCCGTTCATTTCCTCCATGTACTCAAAATCCCCGCGCATATTTTCGTCGATAAAAGTATCAATTTTAGGGGTTACGCTCAAAGGGGCCCCAGGCCCCTCGCCGCGTGGGCTTCCCGAGAGATGTACATAATAGGCAAGCCGGTCGCGGAGCGGTGCGAGCACGGCGAAGTCGTGCGAAGCGTGCGACGCGGGCGGCGATCTTCCGCTGCTCGGTCGGTATGCAGACGCTCGGTCATGTTCACTCGTCCTCGCTGATGCTCCGGCTCGCTTCACATCACCTCGCTGTTTCT
>NZ_MVQB01000035.1 GCF_002067035.1 Methanoregula sp. PtaB.Bin085
TGCGATGAGTGAAAGGTAGATGGCGAGGGTGAAAGCGAAGAAAGAGAGGTAAAGTCGGGTTGGGAGGGATTTTGCATAATCCAGATACAATTGACTTTTCATTTCTTGATTGAATGATGCGAATAAGGATAAATTTTCAGCATAAGAATTTTTTAAAAGGAAAAGGGATCTAGGTGGTCGATGCTTCGAATTGTTCTTCAAACAATTTATTTTTGAATTAAATTAAGAGATTCTTCTTTAATAAGGTGTATAATCTTAAATAATTCCAACACGGTGATATTTACGATGGTTAATATTAAAAAAATTGAGAATTCAATTTTACAGATTAAATCTGAATTTTCAGATTTAAGCCCCGAGGGCCATTCAAATTATTATACAAGAATTTGGCAGCGAACCCATTCTGCTAATGAAATGGAAAGGAATTTTTGGATTTCTACTATCACAGGACTTAGTGCGGGGTTGATAAGTGGCATGGTTATTTGGACTCTAGATAAACATCCCATTCTATTTTTAATCCCAATTTGCACATTTCTTGTAGTTGTTGCATATGGTTTTCATCGTTTGACAATTATTGATAACTAGTAATTTTTTCAATTGGTAAAATTACAAATTTTTTATGAACTAATCCCCCCTTTCACCCCCCGCGGTTTTCCCTTATCACCCTCTCTCCCCCACGCACTCCTCGTGCCCGGGACACGCGATCCCGACACACAGGAGAACACCAACATGCACGAAATCACCCAGGAAACCCTGGACCACCTCCCTGACCCCATCGCCAAGCTCGTCTGGGAGAAATGGATCGCCGAAGGAAAAGCCCGCCTGGTCACACGCTGCGAGGTGAAGGCATGCCCGACCGCACCAGAATAGGCGGCAGCCCCCAGCCCGATTCATGCGCGAACACGGAATCCGGGGAGACTGCCACCAGCTCTTCAGTCCCGGACAAAATAAGCGCTCCGGAAGGCACCGTCACCCATAGGTCGGGCCCGGTGCCGCTCTACCTCATCGCCCAGGCCATCTCCACCGGAGTCCACGAGCACGGCGACAGGATCCTCGCGGTCTATATCCGGAGAACCCGGAACCACCAGTACCTCATTACCCTCTTCACCGGGAAGGAGGAGGGGGATGCCCATGCATGAGCCGGGGACCCTCTCCCGCGGAGAGGACGGAAACATCTGCATCAAGGCCGAGGATGAGAACTATTACATTCCGGCCGGAGATGTCCGGCCGCTACTGCTCGCCGGGAAAGCGACGCCGGTACTCGCCACCCGGCGTGTGCCCCGCGGAGGAGGGCTGGCGATCATCGAAGGCTATGCGGTTGTGGGCAGCGGCGGGAGATCGGTCTTGATCTATAGCAGGGCCGGCCACTTCATCACCCCGATGGTGAACTTCCTCCGGGTGGCACGGGGCGAGGCACAATCAGCCCCGCTCTTCCCGCTCATCCCGGGGGATGCGGGAGCGGGGCCATGAGCGATGATCTCAGGAACGCACTCTCCCTCCTCTCTCCTGCAGGCAACGTGATCGAACTCCGGGCAATCGCGGATGCCGCAGTCCACAGCGGGTACTTCGACGACCAGGAAGCCCTCATCACACAGGCCCAGACGCTCGACTCGCTCCCAGATGTCCAGGGGATCTATGTCACCCTGAACGAAGTGAATCCCGCACTCCTCGCACGGCGGGCAAACCGGGTGAAGCTCAGGCTCGGCCGGAAGGACGCCACGACAAGCGATGCCGACATCATCCGCCGCCGGTGGTTTCCCATCGACGTGGACCCGCAGAGGCCGAGCGGCGTCTCTTCGACCGATGGCGAGCACCGGGCAGCCCTTGTCCGGGCAGAAGTGATCGCCAGGTTTCTTAGCAACGAGAAGGGATGGCCGGCCCCAGTCCTCGCGGACTCGGGCAACGGTGCGCATCTTCTCTACCGGATCGATCTCCCGAACGATGACGCAAGCCGGGACCTGGTGAAGCGGTGCCTCGAAGTGCTGGACCTGCTCTTCTCGGACCCGGTATGCGGCATCGACACGGCGAATTTCAACGCCGCCCGGATCTGGAAGCTCTACGGCACGACATCGAGAAAGGGGGACCACACCAGGGACCGCCCGCACCGGGTGTCCCGGGTGCTCTCGGCTCCGGGCGTTCTGCAGGTCGTATCGCCGGCACTCC
The DNA here is from genome assembly GCF_002067035.1 of Methanoregula sp. PtaB.Bin085. GTDB lineage: Archaea > Halobacteriota > Methanomicrobia > Methanomicrobiales > Methanospirillaceae > Methanoregula. The sequence continues at coordinate 2,161 of NZ_MVQB01000035.1, forward strand.
TGCAGCAACTCGCAGGGGCGATTCCCACCGAAGGGCTGGCACCGCACGCAAAGAAGCACGGCCCCTTCGACCTCCGTGCCTGGCTCGCCGGGCACGGCATCCGCATCCGGTCGGAACGTCCCTGGAACGGCGGGACCCTGTATGCCCTGGAGGAGTGCCCGTTCTCTACCGCACACCACGACGGGGCGTTCGCCATCCAGTTCGCGAGCGGGGCGGTGTTTGCCGGCTGCCACCACCAGAGCTGCGGCGGCGGTTCGCAGCGGTGGCAGGAACTCAGGAACCGGTATGAGCGGAATACGCCTCCACGCCCGGCGGCCCCGCCCAGAAACTCCGGGACCGTCACTCCGCCACTGGCTTCTCCCCCGGAAATGGAAGAGGCCCTTGAGATCCTCGATTCCGGCGACCCGCTGCGCGAGATGCTCCGGACCTTCGCACTCGACCATGAGGGCGACGCCACTGTCGCCGAATGCCTCATCCTCTCCCTCGCCTCGCGATCGGTAATCAACACCAACGGACTGCACGTCTCCGTCACCGGCGAGAGCGGGAAGGGCAAGAGCCACGCGTTCGGAACGATGCTCCGGCAGGTCCCGGAGCGATTCCGGCTCAAGGGGGCGATGAGCAACAAAGCGCTCTTCTACCACGACAACCTGCAGCCCGGCAGCGTGATCGTGCTCGACGATACCACGCTCTCCGACGAGATGCAGGAGATCCTCAAAGGCGTGACTACCTCCTTCCGGGAGCCGTTCATCTACCGCACCGTCAGCCGGGACCGGAAGGGGTTCGTGTGCACGATCCCGGAACGGTGCGTCTGGTGGGTGGCAAAGGTCGAGGGTTCGGGCGACGACCAGGTCTTCAACCGGATGCTCACCTGCTGGATCGACGACTCGCCCGAGCAAGACCGGAGGGTCCTTGCCCGGATCCTCCTCCGCGACCAGGAGGTCCCCCGCCACGGCGACCGGGAATCCCACGAGGTCCGGGTGTGCCGGGCGATGTGGGAG
>NZ_MVQB01000036.1 GCF_002067035.1 Methanoregula sp. PtaB.Bin085
CTGCTCTTAAAGGTCCTTGTCATGATACTCGATATCGGTGTCCGCCTCGATCCTGAGTTCAATATTGAGAAGGAGCTGTCCCCATATCTCGTGAGAATCGCACAGAAAAATACATTCTCCGTCACCAGCGCAAAAAAGGTCACCGTCTCACTGCTGGAGACCACTGATGCCAGTCTCGATATGCCCCGCCATCTCAACCTGATGCTGAGGCGGTTCTCCACGGGCACGTTCCGCCTGGAACTTGTCGATAAGGATCTCCGGGAATTCCAGACTTCGCTCGACTCAGCGAGCGACAAGTTCATGCTTGGCCTGGTGGTCGGATCGCTTGTTGTCGGGTCTTCGCTGGTGCTCACGGCCACTTCAGTGACACTGCCCTCGGAGGTCTCGTGGCTGGCGATTGTCGGATATAGTGCTGCGGCCCTAGTGGCGCTCTATGTAGTATATCATGTCATTTACCTGAGGTTCCGGCAGGAGCGGTGAATTGTAACGAATTTCCGGGTATTTTCTATTCAACCTCGCGCTGATTGTAGTATGAGTGAATATCTTCTTCACGATATTTTAAATTGAAACAAACGGGAGAAATTTCCTGGACTCCATTCAGTATCAGGGATCCCGCAGCTCCATAACAGTCGCACGGGCCGGGCAGACCGTGACACAAAGCCCGCAGCCCAGACATAAACCGGAATTGTATAGCATCTGGCTGTCATCAAATGTCCGGGCATCAAAAATACATCTCTCAACACATTTGCCACAATTGATGCATAAGTCCTTGTCAGTCATTGCGACATATTCAGAGCGAACCACCAAATCCTGGCGATTGTATATCTTCATGAGCTGAAGGTCATGGCAGCAGCAGGGACAACAGTTGCAGAGTGCATAAATTTCATGATCCGGCCGGTAAAGGGTGAGATGTATAAGACCATGTTCATCCGCTTTACGTAATATATCCGCAGCCTCTGGTAAGGACACTGAACGTGCCTGGCCTTTTCCTATCGCATGCTCACCCGTCTTGTTGAGTAAAAAACAGACATCGAGGGGTTTGTTGCATCGGGAAAAATGTACTCGGCAGCCACATTTCTGCACTGCTATGGATTGTGCATTTTGTAAAATATTCAGAACCTGTTCAGAGGGTAATACCCATTGCCGAGCAGATAAGGATTCACGGATGGGGATAATTTTTGAAGAAAATGAAATCTGTCCACGATCCAGCCATGTATCATATTTTACCAGTCTTTCTTTGAGGAAATCATCCATGATCTTCGTTGTTGTGTCTCTGTCTCACTTATTGATAAAAATTATTCCCAGGTTCAACAAGACAGGAATATCTCACCCCCCTCTCATCCACCGCATCCGTCCACTTTTTGATACCCCCTCCCCGTAATCATCCCAACAATCTGCTGAGCTGTCACCGGGTCCACGACACGGACCAGTACCAGCCCAGCCATCGAGAGGAGCAAGGTCCAGAAGATTTTCTTGACCTGCTCGTTCTTCCCGAATTCCTCAATCGCAGCATCCGCATCTGCCTTCTTCGCCTGTTGAATCAACTTCGGCAGGAACACAAACAACGGCAGGAACAGGACTGCAGCACCGATGAACGCAAGGGTGATTTCCGTCAAGCCCACAGATCCAGAGTTGGCTGACCCTCCATATGACAGGAGCGTTGAGGCCGCCGGTTATACAGGGTGTATGGGCAGGTAGTGATAGATACGTATTGGGGTCTCCTTGCTCACGAACCGGAGAACATAAATGTCACGAATCATCAGTCCTGGGTTTTCAGGACGGATCCCCCGGGTCCTTAGCCCTGGGTCGAGGGCTTTATTCAAACGCAGGAACCAATAAGGAAGAGAGGAGGTATTCCATAAAAATACGGTATATCCCGATCTATCGTTAGACAATAACTGCGAAAAAAACCGCACCCAACATCACGTTTAACAAGCCCGCAGGCAAACGTTCAGCCATGGAGGCAAAAACAATCGCCCTATGGTCTCTCACATCACTGGTCGTCCTCAGCATGGCTTTTGCGGGATGTACCGCGATACCGTCACAACCGAATGCCGGCAATCCCACGCCGGACAGCGGAAACAGCGTTGTTGCAGCAAACAACCGGTTCGCATCTGACCTGTATTCACGGCTGGCAAAGGATCCGAAGTATACGGGAGACAATATCTTCTTCTCGCCGTTCTCCATCTCCTCCGCCTTAGCGATAACGTACGAAGGAGCCCGGGGAAGTACCGCAGATGAAATCCGGTCTGTTTTCCACTACCCGGAGAATACTTCCTTAATCAGGCAGGGATATTCCACTACTATTGCGGACATAAACAGCCAGAATGCCAGCTATACCCTGCTCAACGCAAATGCTCTCTGGGCAGAAAAAACGTATCCGTTTCTTCCCCGGTATATCAAAACGGCCCAAACCTATTACTCCGCAAACACTACGAATCTCGATTTCATCAATTACCCGGACGCTTCGCGGACCATTATCAACCGGTGGGTGGAAGAAAAGACCCGTAATACCATAAAGGACCTGGTACCCGCCGGGTCCATTACCCCGATGACCCGGCTGGTGATAACGGATGCAGTTTACTTCAAAGGTACGTGGGTCAGGCAGTTCGACAAAAACAAAACCCGGAACGCTGATTTCAGGCTCTCTTCCGGGAAAAGCATCCCTGTCCCGATGATGGAGAGAACTGATGAAGATGCCGTATACCCGTATGCAGAGACCGGGACTGTCCAGTTTCTCAAAATCCCGTATGAACACGGGAATGGAAATGAACTGTCCATGCTTATCCTGCTCCCCAAAAACGATGACCTTGCAGCGGCAGAGAAATATCTTGATCAAGATAATCTTTCGGAATTGCAGAACTCCTCTGCATCCCGGCGCGTGATGGTCTACTTACCGAAATTTACACTTGAAACAAAATACTCCCTGCGCCAAACGCTCGCGGAGATGGGAATGCCCACAGCATTCGGTGACGCCGATTTCTCCGGCATGGATGGAACGAGATATCTCTATATCCAGGAAATCATTCACCAGACTTACGTGGATGTGAATGAAGAAGGCACCGAGGCTGCCGCAGCGACAACTGTTGTAATGTGGGGGAAGGGTGCTGCCCCGGCAGAAGATCCCATTCCGGTGTTCAGAGCAGATCACCCCTTCATTTTCCTCATCCAGGACACCGCAAGCGGGAATATTCTCTTCATAGGCCGGGTAGAAAACCCAACCGGGTAATATTTTCCCCTGTCGTTATGAGACTGATTTTCAGTTCAGTTTTTCCTGTCTCTTTTGCCGGATACGGGATAAGCCCGGTACATTTCGACACGGATTTTCACAGATATCGCTGGCCTTCCCCGTTCCCTGCCCGCCGCAGTTCATCGATAACTTTCGCCGCAACAGGGGTCAACCTGTAGCGGACGTTCCTTCCCTCCCTTGCTGAGGTGATGAGCCGGGCTTCACAGAGCCGGCGCATATGCCACGACACCGTGGAACCGGTAGTTTCCAGCCTCTCTGCAATATCCTGCCGCGATGCATCGGGTAACGAGGACAGGAATGTACAAATCGAGAGGTTGGCGCGGTTCCGCAACCGGGCAATCGCATCCATCTCCGTATCAGAAAATTTTCCTGCATTCTGGAAATAACAGATACTGTTATTTATTGAAAAGGTAACGACAAGCCTCTCACGGCAGAGGACTCCCAGATGATAGTGCAATGTCCCACGGTTTACCGGAAGACTCTGCATAATCCCGGCGAACCCGGACCCCGGGTTCGTTACGATATGATGATAAATCCGCATCCGGCAATCGTTTTCAAACACTTCAGTTTTCCGGATTCTCCGGAAATTTAGGACCACGAATCCCGCACACGATATAAGGATCTCCACCGGTACAAGGCAGAATGGCAGGAATATCGCAGTAAATACCAGGAGTATCGCTGCCGGCGGAACTTGCCATACGTCAACCGGGACCGGGAGTTTTGCTTCACCGGTCGGGGGATTGTCTGACCAGGACTGGACTGAATGGGGATGAGCATATGCTGAAGCAGGAACGATGAGGAGGACCAGGCAGGCGGCCACCAGGAAAAAAACCCGCACATATCCTGAGGTGATCCTTTGTGAGAATTCCACGAACACTACCTGAAAAGATGAACGGGCCGATATTTTATATAAGTTCTGTGAGAACACTCAACCTCTCCATGATCTCCGTTTATCCGGTGAGATCTCTCACAGAAATCACTTATATGCACGCTTCCTACGCTCACTCGTAACAGGATGAAAAAGGATGTGTGAAAAGATGAAAATACCTACTACGGCAAGAGCACTCCTCCTGCTCCTTGCAGGAATAGTGTTGCTCTGTATCAGCCCGGTATCTGCAACATCCCAGATTGTCATCGATCCAGTACCCGGGAACCTGATGACCGGATCAATCATTGAGCTCTCCGGATCTACGACTCTCCCCGTGGGGACGAATCTGCAGTATGAATTTTCACGCGAGGCGGCAGATACCGGGAAGGTTAAGTATGGCGAATATTCCGGCGCGGGGGGGATAATCCCGGTCGAAAAGGGAGCTGCCGGCCAGATCTGGAAGGTCCCGATCATTACTGAAGGCTACGCGCCAGCGGAATATACCTTCCGGATCGGAAAAGAGGGAAGCGATGACCGTGTTTCCGTGCAGGTCCGGCTTATCCCGGGGAATGGAACGCCTGTACCAACGCCAAAGGCAACGCAGGGGACCAGGTGTGCGGAGTTTAAATCACCGGTATATATCTCACCCGGCGGGACTTTAGCGGTCAGAACCTTGCCGGACCTCAACACCCGGTGTAATATTCTCGCGAAGGGGGCCCCCCTGAGGATAACCGTTGCAACGTCACCCGGTAACCGTGTCGGCATCTGGATCACCAATGGTTTTCCTGTAAACCGGTTTACCCGGTACCAGATGATCTCAGCAGACGGAGTGGGGAAGGCTGAATTTGATCTCCCGAATACTACCGAATGGAGATCCGGCCAGTATTTCATCTATGTGGTGGATGGGGGAAAAACTTTAGAAGTTCTTCCTGATGAAAAAGAGCCGTCCGCATACATCCCGGCTGATGAACTGGAAACGAAACTGAAGGTCTATGAAAAGCAGAATCCCTACCAGAAATTCATGATCCTTCTTGAAGAACCCGTGATACAGATGAATGAAATTCCCGATGCAGTTTCCGGAACGCCCGTAGAGATCTCAGGGACAACGAACCTGAATGCCGGAACGCTTATCGATACCGGGATTTATCCTCCGGATATCGATCGTATGAACCAACCGGCGTCCACGGTTCCCGCCATCCCCGTTGCAGACGGGACAACCGGATATGGCTCATGGCATGCCGTAATCAACACTTCAGACCTTCCTCCCGGTGAATACATTGTGAAGGTACGGACCGGTTCCACTGAAGCGGTCAGGATAATGGTCCTCTATGACCGTCTCTACGATCCCGGCATTTCTCCTTCAGGAACACTTATCGCGAAGACCTATAGTGTCGATCCGGAAACAAAGACCGTCATCACCGGTACTCCTGCCCGCGAAGCAGGATTTCCGGCAAATCCCGGGATACTGGTTGTGGCATATTCGGCCGGGATTATCGTACTTGGCGTGATTATCAATAACCTCAGGAAAAAATGAGGGGAACATGAAAGCGGGAATAGTTGTTTCTCTGATCCTTCTTTCCCTCATTTTATGTACAGTTCCGTGTTCCGGGGCGGATTCGTTCGATGCCTACCTGGTAGCAAAGAGCGATTCTGAAAAGTACAATGAAATCGCCTGTGATAGCGGGAATGTGGCATGGGTCGAGTATGACGCGGGGCCGGGTTCCGGGAATTATTCCCGGGCTGTCTACCGGTATAATGTTTCGGGCGGAAGAAAGGAACTGGTGATCCGGGACACGTCATGGAAGCGAGACCTTGCATTCTCCGGGGACCGGTATGTCTGGAGCGATGGCCGGGGCATCTTCCTGTACGATGAGGTACCGGGAAAACTGACATTTTTATACTCTCCCGGAAGCCGTCAGTACTCCCCGGCCATTGACGGGAGCACGGTTCTCTGGGTGGAAACAAACGAACGGGAATATTTCCTGGTGATGTATGACGTGGTTTCCGGAACACACCGCACCGTGGTATCATCAACCGGTTCCCTGGGCTATCCGGCAATTTCCGGCAACAGGGTTGTTTACAGTGAAGCCGGACCCACCCATGATCGGATCATGCTTCTGAACGTCACCACGGGAGAAAAGACTGTGCTGTGCAACGAGCCGGGTTCACGCACAATGCCCGCAATCGACGGGGACCGTGTCGTCTGGGTCGACGGGCGCACCGGGCCATACCAGGTATTTCTCTATGATCTGAAGAGCGGGAAAGCTCAACCGGTAAGTCCTTCGGATTCTTTCCAGATGTATCCTGATATTTCCGATAACCTGCTTGTCTGGGAGGACTACCGGAATGCATCGGCAGGTTCGCAGGGTTTCCGGGGGAACGGGGATATCCGGCTCTATGATATAACCATGAATATGACCCGGATTGTGGCGGAAGGTCCGTTTTCCCTGGAGTTTCCGAGGGTATCCGGTGAGTATGTCGTCTGGTCTGATGGTCGCAACAAAGCACATGATATCTTCCTATACCATTATTCAGGCAACCGCACACACAATTTTCTGGCAACGGGGACGGGAACCGGTTATTCTGCCACGCCGACTACCATTCCTGCACCGGATACCCGGGTCCGGTATTACAGCACAATGTCGAACGGTGAAATTGAATGGTACTCACTCGAACCTTCTACGGAAGATAAGGAAATCTCATTTGAGCTTCGATGGGATGATCCCGCTTCCTCACTGTCACTGACTCTTGTGAGCCCGGGTGGCTCGACGTGGCATTTTTCTGATGCTGATGATTCCCGACCAGATCAGGCCGTCCGCATGACTATTTCCGGGGTCAGCGGAGGATATCTCGAACCGGGGAAATGGACAGTCGCGGTAGCGGGAGATTCAGCCGAACGTCCGGTACCGTACGACCTGTGCTGGTACTGACTGGACTGGGGGAAGGAGAAACAATAGTGATTCCCGGCCCAAAGCCTCAATCGAATCCATTCATCCGGATAAGAGGCCCTGGCCCGGTAAGAATAACCGATACAGCGAGATAAGATTCCATCTTCCGGCTGCACACTATTCTGCAAGGCTGCCGAGTGCTGAACGAATTACCATAAAAACACGGGGTCGCTGCTGCATGGTACCCAATCTGGTAACCGCAATCCTGCGGCCGGTAATGACGATATCTCCGGCATCAGAAACCCCGGCTCCCGATCTCGTGCTGCCCGTTCGCATCCGGGTCCCGGTTCCTGCAATCATACCGGCCAATACTACTCTCGATAAAAACGAGTGATCCCAATCTGCTGACAACCAGATGCTTCATGACTCTGGTGGAATTAGTGCCGGTAATATATTTCCAGCAGTTTCCCGGTCTGCACATCGACCCATCCGGTTGCCGGGTTTGGCCACTGTTGTGCCCGGATGGATTCGTCATCGAACTGAACCTTCCAGGCAAGCGGGATACTCCCGGGCGCCGGGACGACCTTGTCGGGGTTATGGAAATCCTTCCACCGGAGTTCTGCGGAGACGATCTCCAGGCTGGCGGGGGATGCCGGATAGATCGTTGCCGCTTCCTGCTCAACGGTTTTTATTGCGGCATCCTTTGTTATTGCAGGTTTTGACGATGTGGCTACGGCGTTCTCCCGAAGGCTCCACGACTTGCGGTATTCTATGACTTTTCCTGCAACTGAATCGACCACGATAGTAAAGCCGTCGCTGTCGCAGGGAACATTCTGGATAACCCGGTTATAGACAAAGACGTATCTCCCGGCTATCTTTTCCCCGGGCATACCGAGGGGGTCCAGCCGGGAATCGCCCAAGACGATCGGTATAACACCATTGCGTTCCTCTATTTCCCGGTCGGCTACCTGCTGTGCAGCAGCGGCGGTGATTGACGGGTTTTCTGGCCGCCCCATCCGTGTGACACCAATCGCATAGTTACTGAGCTCCCCGGTATCCGCATCAAGACTGCCATGGACAAGTTCCTTATCATCCCTGTACAGGTAGAATTCCCAGGACCGGACATACTGTGTCCCGTCAACGTACTTTATCCTGACCCGGTCAATAGTCCACGCGGGAAATGCCTGGCGGGCATGGAATTTTGCCTGTTCGATGGATATCCCCGCTTTCTCCTGCAGCGGGGAATAGAGATCGCCGGTTTCAGCATCGATGAAGACCGTTGTATTCTTTTCATAGAGGGAAGATTCTGCCGGTACCATGGCAAATTCATACAAGGTTTTTCCGGAATACCGGTCAGTGAAGTTAATGTGATCGATGGAATACCCCATGGAATACTCTTCCTGCACACGTGCTGTTGCCTCATCCCTTGTGATTGTTTTCGGAAGCGGGATGTTCGGCTGAGGGATTGTCTGAGGAGTCGATGCAATCGGGGGTACCGGTATCCCGACAGTCTGGTTCGCCGGCAGCTGAAGTACGACAGCAGTATCTTGAGATTGCAATAATGTGATAACAATACCGGTCCCAATCACGATACAGATGATGACACAAGCAATCGCGATCGGATTTTTTTTCAGTTCCATAAAAATCACACTCCCGTTCTTTTTTCCGGACCGGATATATCCGTGAGGATGTAACAGGTCAATGACTATTCTTCCTTCTTTTTTTAAAGTTTAAACGAATTCTGTGACAAAAATCTACCAATCATGGACAGACCGGATATCGGCGTTGAAGATGCCTTACCCAATTGCCGGTTTATTCCATAGGAAGATCTTCCCCCTTTTATTCCCATCTTCATCGGTAAATCCGGATTTCAATCATATCCGTGCACGCAAATCCGGCCAACAACGACGAGCATTCCGCGTGAGCGGTATGCGAGGAGCGGGTTCTGACAGCCGCTGGCGCCGGAGCAGCGCGACAAGCCAGGAGCGTCATCCTATCAACAGGAAACTCCGGAAAACAGCGAGGTGATGTGAGCGGAACAGGAATACCAGCATTTGTGCAACGGTCTTCTTTGTCCCGGTATTGGACCGGGCACAGGAGAGGGAAAAGGAGCCCGTATAGGGCTTATTTTTACCCATCCTTTCAACATCCGACCTGCCATACCCAACGACTGCCGATACAAAAAAGGTATCCGGATTTCCGGAGGTTCTTGTTCTCTTCCATTCGTCCTGTCCAACCAGTTACGCAAGCGTCAGGTTCACATTCACGGCTTTTAAGGGTGCGAAGGTAACGAGCCGCCTCAGCGGTGAGTCCGAGCCCTTGATGCGTCGCGCCCCCGAGTCACTGAGCGTTATGCATTGCTCAGTAAACAGCGACGAACACGATGCGCGCATGGTGTGAGGAGCGGGCCCATGCAGCCGCTGGCGCCGGAGCAGTGCGACAAGCCAGGGGCGTCCTCGTCCCACCAATCAACCGAAGAAAAACAGCGAGATGATGTGAAGTGAGCCGGAGCATCAGCGAGGACGAGTGAACATGACCGAGCGTCTGCGGCATGTCCCGAACAGCAGCAGGAGATCGCCGCCCGCGTCGAACTGTTCCAAGACCGGCTTACGTCGTCAAACAGTCGAAATCCCTATTTTTTGAGACCTCCGTCGGAGAAAAAGACCTTCATAATCGCGTTCCGGTGGCCTTTCCGGGCCCCGGATGGGGTAAAATAGGTGGCAAAAATTGGCACGATTTAAGGGCCTTTGATGACGGTTATACGAGGTGCAATTCAGCCTTATTTTGGCAAACAGAGTGATTATTGAGCATATTCTCCACAGGAAGAGAAAAAAACGGGTTTACAGGCTTTTCCGGTATTGGCCCGGAGATACGGACAGGAAAAGGAGCCCGTATAGGGCTTATTTTACCTCGGGAATTTGACCCCTCAATTTCGGGTCCCTCGACGAGGAAAAAAAGGAGATTATATTCCCATTCCTGTAATCATCCCAACAATCTGTTGAGCTGTCACAGGATCCGGAACTCGAAAAAATACAACAAAATGTTCAGGAAATATTGTATCAGGTGAATTGGATTACTGCACCGCCTTCCCCGTCTCAATGCCCGATCAGCAGGTACCTCTCAACAGTATCGATCCAGATCTTTTTTGCCACATTGACATCCATCTCCAGGAAGTC
>NZ_MVQB01000037.1 GCF_002067035.1 Methanoregula sp. PtaB.Bin085
ATCGCTGTTGAAGGTCTCGTAAAAATCACCGATCCGGAAGAAGAGGATGGTATCCGGGTGCTGTGCCTTCAGCTGATGATACTGGCGCATGACCGGTGTAAGCCGTTCCCCCGGGTCATCCCCGTTCTTTTCGCCGGGTCCGGTGCCGCGTGCCATGGTGTAAAAAATGTAGCCTCCGGATCAGATAATACCCATCTGATCGATCCTGCGATCGTTACCATCCGCGGCGGACCAGGTGCCATGCGGCAGGGGGCAGCGATACGATAAACGCGATGAGCCCGAAGACAAGTCCCATCATGAAACCGTACCCGAGCAGACGAACAAGTTCTTCGGCTGCTGCTTCTGCCCACGGGATCCCGCTCCACACGACAATGATACCGGCGAGGATAAGGAGGAGACTTCCTTCCGCTGCATTTTTCATATCCTGCGTGCTCGGTGCGACTGAAAGGACGAGGCTGACGGTCAGGTACAGGTAGATAAGAAACCAGCCGTTGAACCGGCTGACAAGATTATCGAAGAACAGGGTACTTATAGCCCCTCCGAGATCCATGAACGTTGCCTGCGAGGTCAGGGTCACGGGAAACACGGGGAAGACGCATCCGGCATACTCTGCAAAAAACCATGTCATGACAGACAGGGCCAGCGGTATGACGAAGAGCGGAGCCGTGCTGATGATGACGTCGCCAAGGAAGGGAATGGCAGGGCGGGAGTATGTCACCGAGCCGCCATCCTGCGAGAAGAGGACAATATTCCGGATCCGCGCACCGGTCAGGAAGCAGCCGAGAATATGGGCGCACTCGTGCAGGATCACGCCCGGGGCGCGAATGAAGAGATAGACCGCGTGGAACGGGACCGCTGAAGCCCATATGCGATCCAGGAAATGCGAGATTGCAACAACAACAATCCCGCTTGATGCGATAAGGAGAAATGTGCCTGCGTCCATCATCGGTCCTGATCATGGTACACTGGCCCGTGCATCCACATAAGTATCGTGCCGGTATTGTCACTGCTGAAAGGCTCATCTGCTCATCGGGCCAATGTGCGGGTACACGAAGGAGATGTCCGGATGTCACCGGATCCACAGGAATCGGACCATCGGCCCAACCATCTTGCACACGAAAAGAGCCCGTACCTGCAGCAGCATGCTCGGAATCCCGTGGACTGGTACCCGTGGGGCGATGAAGCGTTCCGGCGTGCAGCCGACGAGGATAAGCCGGTCTTTTTGTCCATAGGGTACGCGACATGCCACTGGTGCCATGTCATGGCTCACGAGTCTTTCGAGAATGCGCAGATTGCTGATATCCTCAACAACTACTTCGTTCCGGTCAAGGTTGACCGCCAGGAACGCCCGGATATCGACAGCATCTATATGGCAGCATGCCTGCAGATGACTGGCAAGGGTGGATGGCCGCTCACCATCATCATGACGCCGGATAAAAAACCGTTCTTTGCCGGGACGTATCTTCCCCGTACGTTCCGGGCGGGGATGACCGGCCTTGACGAACTCCTGACGCAGGCATACCGGCTCTGGAATGACCAGCGCGATGCACTCAACGATGCTGCGGAGAACGTGGTTGCACGCCTTGAAAGCGGAATGCCCCGCCCGGTGCAGGGAGCAGCCGATCGATCCCTTCCGGATGCCGGGTACCAGGAGCTGCTGCTGTCCTTTGATCCCGTGAACGGCGGATTTTCCCGTTCGCCAAAGTTCCCCCTTCCGACATACATCCTCTTCCTGCTGCGCTTCTGGAAGCGGACAGGAACAGGTCATGCGCGCTCCATGGCGGAATCCACGATGAGGGCGATGTCCCTTGGGGGAATTCACGATCACCTCGGGGGAGGATTCCACCGGTACTCCACAGACGCGCACTGGATGGTGCCGCATTTCGAGAAGATGCTGTATGATCAGGCCCTGCTCCTGACCGCGTATACGGAAGCATGGCTGGCAACAAAAGAACCTCTCTACCGGAGAACGGCAGAATCGATCATCGGCTATGTTTCCCGCGATCTCATCTCGCCGGAAAATGCCTTTTTTTCGGGCGAGGATGCGGACAGCGAAGGGGGGGAGGGGGCATTCTATCTCTGGACAAAACAGGAGATTCTTGATGCCCTTGATCCCGATGATGGAAGATATGCCGCCAGCTTATTTGGGGTCACGGATCATGGAAATTTCCGATCACCGGAGGCAGGTGCCGGAAAGAATATTCTTCATCTTCCGGGAGGGGATCCTGATGAACGGGGTGATCCCCGTCGGATTTCGCGTATCCGTGAACGCATGCTCGCATACCGGAACAAACGACCCCGCCCGATATGCGATCGCAATATCCTGACGGACTGGAATGCGCTCATGATCGCAGCGCTCGCGGCAGCATCCCGGGCATTCCAGGAACCATTGTATGAACGGATGGCAGAACAGACAATGGATTTTCTCCTGAACAACCTCCGGCAGCCTGATGGCGGGCTGCTTCACCGGTGGTGCGATGGCGAAGCAGCAGTCCCGGCATTTGCAGATGATTATGCATTCATGATCCGGGCACTGATCGAATTGTACGAGACCGGCTTCAATCCCTCGTGGCTGGAAGAGGCTGAAGTCCTGGAGCAGTATCTCCGTCAGCATTTCACCGCTCCGCAAAAGAGCGGTTTCTTTTTCACACCCGATGGCGGTGATTCCCTCATTGTACGGAGGATGGAGATCTGCGACGGCCCGCTCCCGTCTGGAAATTCGATGATGCTGGAAAATCTTGTCCTTCTCGGGCACCTCACGGGTAATTTTCGGTACCTGGAACATGCATCCGGCCTTGCCGATGCCTTTGCTGGTATTATCCGGAAATCTCCTTCTGCTTACACGGCGTACCTGTGTGGTCTCGATCACCTGCTGGGACCGGCACTGGATATCATCATTGCCGGGAAACGCAGCGATCCGGTTGCCGGGGAAATGCTCAGGATGATCCGGGGCCGGTACCTGCCGGCATCAACGGTTCACGTCATTCTGCCGGAACACGCACAGTCTCTTGGATCGCTTGCACCGTTTATCCTCCCGATGATACAAACAACAGGTAATCCCGTGGCGTACATCTGCATCGGTTCCGAATGCCTCCCTCCAATGCAATCCGCAGAGGAAGTAGGCGAATTCCTTGAAAAAGGGAAGAATGGTTTTAAAGATTCTTGAGTGCTACGATATCCTTCACGCCGGCCAGTTTCCAGACAAGCGAGCGCTCTTCCTCTGCAATAGCGACGGGAGCATCCATGGGTGAGTGGCCAAGCGCGGCAAGGATATTGCAGGAAAGGTTTCTCTCGACGATAAGGTCCACGAATCTCTCCCGGATCATCTTCTTCTCTATGGAATCCGTCACCTCCTCAAGATATCCCTGGAGGGTGACAAAGGTATAGGTGGAGAGATCCTTTGTGTATTTCTCAATCTCTACCGAAGCATAGGGACTTTTCCGGAAATGCTCGATCTTTTTTCCGTATTTTGTCGAGAGGAAGTACAGGAACGATCCGTCGAAGACATAGAGGAAAGGGGCAATGTAGGGGTACTTCTCACCCTGGAACGCAATCCTGCAGACATATCCGCGTTCTATCAGCCGGTCATATTCCGCTTTGTCGGCCCGCGGGATTTTGATGATATCCATAACGTACTCAAACCGTTCCCGCCATGGAATGATAAATCTTTTCAAATGTCGGTCAGGCGAATTATTTTTCGTGACCGATCGGGAAACCTGCCCGTTCCCATGCGGCCATGCCGCCAAGCACTGTCGTGAGATCGCGGTACTGGTGCATGGCAAGAATACTGGCCGCGGTGGCGGACTTGAAGCCGGCATCGCAATAGATAATGACGGGAACGTCACGCGGGATCATGTCCAGGTGTCCGGGAAGTTCGCCGAGATAGGTATGGTGCGAACCCGGAATGAATCCGGCATCGCGCCGGTTCCTGATATCCCGCACGTCGAGGAGGAAGACTTCCTCCCGCTCAAGGCGCTCACGGAGCCCGTAAACCGTACATGTCCTGAACGTTCCCACCTCTCCCCCGTTCTTAAACCATGATCCGATTCCCCCGGCAAGGATCCCGTCAACATTGTCATAGCCGAGACGGTAGAGCTGGCGGATTATCTCTCCGGTATTCTGGTTGAAATCATCGATAATCACGACAGGGTTTTCGTAGGAGAGGAACCAGCCGGCATAGGATGAGATCCCGTTGCGCCAGATCGACAAGCTGCCGGGAATATGGCCGGCTGCAAAACCCCCGGGAGCCCTGATATCGATCACCTGGCAACCACATTTCCGGAGCGTTTGCAGTTCAATCGGCGTCAGGAAACGGGGCGCAGGGAGCGGAACCCCGGGTGCACCAGACCGGTTGAAGTGTTCCATTGTACGGAAATAGGGTGGCTTATAGGGCGATTCCGTTACCCTTTGGGAAACAAAGGACTGCCTGCCCATGCGGATCAGGTGGTTGGTGGATTTTTCAATACCGACCGTTGTAAAAGGCCGGTCCGCAATCTTGCCCCCGCAAACCGATCCCGCACCATGGGCAGGACATATGATGACCCCATCCCCGAGCGCGAAAATCCTCATGATACTGTCAAAAATCTTCTCCGCCATCTCCTGCTTGCGGTCAACGCCGAAAAAATCCGTTCGTGCAATATCCCCTGCAAACACGGTATCGCCGGAAAATACCAGCAGCGGGACATCTCCGCCGGCCGTGTCCCGTACAACCAGGGAAATACTCTCCTCAGTATGCCCGGGAGTTTCCAGAACCTGCAGGGAGAGTGAGCCGAACCGAAACGAATCACCGTCATGCACGGCGTTCCCGTATGCAAAATCCATGGCTGCCCCGTGATATATCTCTGCCTTACACCGATCAGCAAGGGCGAGAGACCCGATCATGTAATCCTCGTTGCGGTGGGTTTCGAAAATGTGTGTGATGGTGCAGCCGCTGCGCGCCGCGATATCCAGGTACACTTCCCCGTCGCGGCGTGGATCGATGACTGCTGCTTTCCCCTCATCCCCGATGATGTATGAAAGATGCGCGATCCCTTCGGAAACGACACGCTCGAACAACATGGATGCTCACCCGTGTAGGGATATGCAGCATGGCTTTTGAAAAAGGTTGGGGTTGCTCAATATTTGCCACCGGGTTATTCTACTCCCGCACGTTACCGGAAAAGGATCGGGCTGGTGTCGCCAGTGGCCTCCCGATCGCGGATACGCCGGAGGATCTCGTGGAGGCCGACCGGTTTGTATCCGACAACCTCTGCGCTCACATTCACCCTGTGGTCGATAAAGTTGATAAAAGGGTAATTCCTGAGATCGTTGTTGTGGTGGTGCCCGTGGATCACCCAGCCGTCGAATCCGGATGGAGCATCGGCCGGGTCATGCACAAGGCAGAACTTCGTTCCCTCAAATTCCATTTCAACGAGGGTCAGCGTTCCGGGCCCGGTCTCGTCATGATTCCCCCGGATGAATACGATATCCCCCCGGAGCCGTTTCCGGTACTGCGCTGCCGGTTCTGCATCCGGCCCGTACCGGAGGTCGCCGAGATAATAGACACGGTTCTTTGAAGAGACGGAATAGTTCCAGTTCTTGATAAGCACATGGTCCATCTCGGCACTGTCAGAGAAGCTGAACGGACGCGAGCAGTACCGGATAATATTGGCATGACCCAGGTGCAGGTCTGCGATAACGAAGACATCGTCCAAACGGGCAGGTTCGGGATCGCGGTGTTCGAATCCGGCATGATGACGGTACTGGACAAGGGTTTTCTGCCACCGTGCAGCGCTGTGCCGGTGGTCGCCGAAGATCCAGCGTTTTTCGATAAGATCGTACTCCCCAAGGATTGTCATGTCCTCCATAACGGTGATCCGGATCCCGGTCTCATCGAGCAGGGGCGGGAGGATCCTGAAAGGTTTCTTCTCAGACCCCCGGTCAGAACATGATGATGGAACAGCACCCGAAAGGAAACGCTGGAGAAGCGAGGGTTGTTGTGCGGGTCTCTCTTCCGCAGGGGGGAGATGCTCCTGATGGCCGGTGAGCCGGGAATAGACTTCAGATGCCAGACGGGAACTCAGACGGTTTGCTATGGTCACATGGAACCATTTTTTTTCAGGATCTGCATCATACGTGTTCTGGCTTGTTGTTATTGGGTTGAGGGCAGAAGCGATCTCGCGTGTGAGCCGGCGGAGCTGTTCAGAAGGCCGGACAGGGAAGGCTATGACACTCCCATGGATGCCATCCCGTTTCTCCCAGCCGTCAATAAGGAACGGAACCGGATCGTATTGGACTGCGACGGCTCCGATCGCATCGAGCAGATCACGACTGCCAATACCCTCGTTCAGCGTCAGCGGGCCATAGAGGGTGACATGGGGATGGGGTTCGAGAAAATCGCCAATCCCATATTCATGGGAGATTTGATCGGTGAGATTCCTGATTCGCCATTTTGTCCGGGAGAGGCGGATTTCAACAAGGTATGTGGCGTTCATGATGGAAACCGGACGTTCTCTTTTCCTGTATGATCTCCAAGGATAAATTCATGGAGGGAATTCGGGCCATGCACGGGATCTGCCTGGCGGGTTAGATTTTTTGTCAGTATAATTATGGTTATCACCAGGATCCGCCCCTCCCGGAAAATGCTTATTGCATCGGAAGCGCGACCGAAATTATGATAGAGATACTGTTTCTAACATGAATGGGTAACTGTCATGTCCTCCGAAGGGTTTTCTGACGGGCTTCTGGAGGAGGGCGAGGGAAAAAACCCGGTTCGTGCCCTTTTATTCGATATGGATAACACCTTATTCGATCTTGTCGGGGCGCAGATG
>NZ_MVQB01000038.1 GCF_002067035.1 Methanoregula sp. PtaB.Bin085
TGGGCCGGTACAGCAACGCAGAACCTGGATTCCTGCAACTATGAGCTCCTCGTGACTGCCGAAGGCCCGTGGAGGATCAGTACCTACCTTCCCTGATTGTTTCCGTTTTTTGCTTCTGTTTTTTTTCCTTTTTTCCTTCCATGAAGGGGGATCTGTCCCGTTCCACATTTTTTGGTTGTCCGGACCAGACCTCCTCCGGTCAGGCGCTCCTGCCGGTGTCCGATCAACGGAAAAAAATACAGAAATCGATGCCCAGCCCCGGCACCCGGATCGGGAAACTCCGGCAGACTACCGGAAAGATGAAGAACCAGCCGATGATCAGAACGATGATCGCAATGACAAGCGCCGGGAGGAAAGGCTGGGCAGCGTCATTCTCCATACGGTGAGATCGTGACTGCCGGTATATGAAATTGCGTGCCAGGTGCCCGGCCCCGGGCGGTTTTTTTCTGCCGGCCCGTTGTCCGGTGAGAGCGCTGCCGGTGTTGTCACGGGCCGGGAGGATAGCGAAGTCAGGAGAAATAACCGGCGGGGTGTGGGATACTTACGATTCCCCGATCCTCTTTATCACGAGAACTGCCCCGGCCATGCTGGCGATAACGAATGCAGGGATGATGAGCGAGGGGGACTCGGGTGCAGGAACAGACCCTTCCACGACAGCGACCGCAGGCCCGGGATCCCGGGCAAGAACCAGACCGACCAGCGCGGTGATGAACAGGGCAAACACACACCAGACCTCGTAGTTCGGAAAATTCCTCAGCAACCGGTACACCCCTTCTCTTCCTATGGAGTTCTGCGGGGTGTTATTTAGTGGGTTGCAAGGCACCAGCGCGAGCATGGCCTCGGCCACCCTGATTCCATGGGAAAATTCTCCATGTACCAGTATGACAACCGAATAAAAACTGGTTGAACGAGAGAGATTGGGAGATTCTCAAATATTCATGTCCATAACGTATGACCATTTCCCGTCGTTAAAATATGCGAATGCCAGAATATGGTCCCGGCCAGAGAAATTCCCGGAAAATGTTAGATTTTCACCGATAGCGGGAACTGGCGGGGCAACGTGTTTGTCATTTCCGGTAATTCCCAGAAAAGATTCTTGAGAAGTAACCGGTCCTTCCTGTCCGATCATCCTGATCTGAGTTTTGCCAGTGCTATCAGTGACGTTGATTCGAATCCCGCACAGCGCAGAGGCATCAGCCCCGCCCAGGTATGTGATATTGATGGACTGATTATCCTCCTGATTGGCTGATAAGGCCACGATACGTGTCCCGCAACACGTTCCGACCGGATGGATGAATTCATTCAGGAGATATCCGGAATACACAATAGCGATACCGAGGATTACCGCGACCATGATGAATGCAGCTCGGTTGGGCAGGTTGCTTTCGGGTTGTTCCTGAGTCATTTTGGTAGTCCCTGTATCTGAAGTCTACCGCCGTAATGCAAACGATCTATTATGTCTTCATTGTCTGCTGCCCGTACTTCGCCTGCTCCAGCCAGCAGTCGGCGAGCACCAGCGCGAGCATGGCCTCGGCCACCGGGATGATGCGGGGCACGATGCAGGGGTCGTGCCGGCCACCGACCGAGATGTCCACGACATTGCCGCTGGTGTCCCGGGTCTGCTGGGTTTTCTCAATGGACGGCGTGGGCTTGACCGCGATCCGGACAACGATCTCCTGCCCGGTGGAGATGCCGCCGAGGATGCCGCCGGCATGGTTGGTGGCGAACCCCTTCTTTGTCATGGCATCGTTGTTCTCGCTGCCATACTTCCCGGCAACCGCAAACCCGTCGCCGATCTCAACACCCTTGACGGCCCCGATGCCCATCATGGCGCCGGCGATCATGGCATCCAGCTTGCCGAAGACCGGGTCGCCGAGCCCGGCGGGGCAGCCCTTTGCCACGATCTCCGCGATGCCGCCCACGGAATCGCCGTTGTTCTTCGCGGCAAGGATCTCGGCATCGATCGCCTTCTTCGATGTCCTGCCGTGGACGGAGAGGATCTGCCCTTTGACGGAGATGCCGTGCGTGGCAAGGAGTTTCATGGCGATTGCGCCGGCGGCCACGCGGCCGACTGTCTCGCGGCCGGAGCTCCGGCCGCCGCCCCGGTGGTCGCGGATGCCGTACTTTTCGTGGAACGTAAAGTCGGCGTGGCCGGGCCGGAAAACCTCGCGGAGGGCCTCGTAGTCCTTCGACCGGGTGTCGGTGTTGCGGACGATCATGGCGATCGGCGTCCCGGTGGTCTTCCTCTCAAAGATGCCGGACAGGATCTCGACCTGGTCGGCCTCCTTGCGCTGGGACGAGAGCGGGGAGGTGCCCGGGCGCCGGCGGTCGAGGAGCGCCTGGATGTCGTGGTCGTCGAGTGGTATGTTAGGGGGGCAGCCGTCGACGACAACGCCGAGCGCCCTGCCGTGGCTCTCGCCAAAGGTAGTGATGCGGAAATTCCTGCCAAACGTGTTCATGGGAGCAGCTCCCGTATTGTGTCTGCGGGCACATCGATGCCGAAGAACAGGTAGAACTGTTCCCGTGCCTGCCCGATAAACATCTCAGTGCCGGTGATGGTTGTGCATCCCGCAGCCCGGGCAGCCTCGATGAGCGGGGTGACGGGGGGTGTATACACAAGGTCGAAAACGGTCATCTCCTTGTGCAGCAGGTCTGCACTGACCGGCATTCGATCGCCAGGGTTCATGCCGAGCGGGGTGGAGTTGACGACAACGCCGGGATTGATCTTCCCGAAGTCAGAAAGCTCGCCCCATTTACAGCCGAACCGCTCCGCCATAGCCTTGGCCTTTGCCGGTGTCCGGTTCAGGATGGTAAGGTCCATGTCGAGATCGACCATCGCGAACGCAGCGCCGGCCGCGGCGCCCCCGGCGCCGAGCAGGACGGCTTTCGAACCCTTGAGATCCACGAGCGGTTTCCGGACGCCGATCCAGTCCGTGTTCCAGCCCATGGACGTGCCGCAGGCAAAGACCACGGTGTTGACGGCGCCGATCTGCTGCGCGGCATGCTCGTCGATCTCATCAATCATCGGGATGATATCCTGTTTGAACGGGATGGTGACCGAGAGCCCCTTGACATCGAGGGCGCGGGCCACCTGCATGATCTCGTCGAGCTCGGGGTCCTCGAACCACGTGTAGTGATAGTCAAGGCCGTAGCGTTCGAACAGGGCATTGAAGAGACGGGGCCCCTTGCTGTGGGCGCAGGGGTACCCGGCAACGCCCATCAGGCGCGTGAGCGGATCGTCCGGTGTATCGGCAAGGACCTTCAGGAGCTGGTCCAGACACTTCTGCGGGATCCGGCCGGTCCTGAAGAAACTGACACATGGTGCCCGGACCTGTGCCGGGATGGTTCCCTTCGCAAGCAGGTCCATGACCTTTGCGGCTGCTGCATCCGGGGTGGTCCCGCTTGTGTCAATGCAGTAGTCCGCCGCGGCCATGTAGTGCTGCCGGCGCCGGTCCATCATCTCCGCGATCTCCTCGCGGAGCGGGAGCCCGGTCAGCGGTGGCCGGGGTTTCCTGCTGAGGCGCTCTGCAATCGTGTCGATGTCGGCATGGAGGACGAAGACCGTGCTGTCTTTTCGCAGGTGCTCCATGTTGGCGGGATCGGTGACCACGCCGCCCCCGGTGCTGATGACGGCACCGTACGCAGGGAGGCCCGCGATGACCTTCCGCTCCTCCTCGCGGAACCGCTCCTCGCCATCCTCGTGGAAGATGTCGGGAATGGAACGGCCGGTCTGACGTTCGATGAGGGTGTCCGTGTCGATGAACGGTAGGCCGGCCTTCTCTGCCACGATCTTCCCGACCTCGGTCTTGCCGGTGCCCCGGTACCCGCAGAAGACGATCCGTTTCATATCTTCACCCCAGCCTGTTGCAGCATCTCCCAGAATCCCGGAAACGACTTGGCCGTGCACTCCGCGTTTTCTATCGTGATCCCGCCTGCAGCCATGCCGATCACGGCAAAACTCATGGCCATGCGATGGTCGTTTGCCGGGTCGATCGTGCCGCTGTGCAGCGGGGCCGGCCGGATCGTGAGGGAGTCGCCCGCGACCTCCACGCCGCACCCGAGCGCCCGCAGTCGTTCCGCGGTGTCACTGATACGGTCGCTCTCCTTGAACTTCAAATGACCGATTCCGGTGATCGTTGTCCGGCCCTGCGCAACCGCTGCCACAGCGCAGAGGGTCTGGACCGTGTCGGGCGATGTTGACATGTCGAACGCGATCCCCGTCAGCGGGCCGGTGCGTTCGACCGTGACATTGTCCTTCCCGTACGTGACCCTGCACCCCATTGCGGCGAGCGCATCCAGGAACCGCCGGTCGCCTTGCACGGATCCCGGGATAAGGTTGTTCACCCGGACCCTGCCGCCGCAGGCTGCCGCGATGGCAAAGAAGTACGATGCCGAGGAATAATCGCCTTCAATGGTATACCTGCGGGCCGTATACCGGTGAGTGTT
Organism: Methanoregula sp. PtaB.Bin085; assembly: GCF_002067035.1. Taxonomy (GTDB): domain Archaea; phylum Halobacteriota; class Methanomicrobia; order Methanomicrobiales; family Methanospirillaceae; genus Methanoregula. Next base: position 4,447 of record NZ_MVQB01000038.1, read on the forward strand.
GCTGACAGCGAACCATTCATAGCCGGTCCGCGTGATTTTTGCGCCGAACGCCTCCATCACGCCAAGGGTGATGTCGAGGTAGGAGGCCGATGCCGGCGGGGCCGGGATCCGGACCCCGATCGCTTCCTGTGCGTATGGCGCTGCCATGAGGATGGACGAGATGAACTGGCTGGACATGGATCCATCGATCGTGACCGGCCCGCCTTTCAGCGTCCCGCCGACTTTGAGCGGCGGGATCGGGCGTTCCTGCATCCGGGCGCTGCCGTTCAGGACGACCGGGTGGCTGCAGAGCAGCGCGAGCGTGGTGAGGAGCCGGAGGCTGGTCCCGGAATTATCAAGGTCCAGTCTTGTACCGGCATTGTTCCGGATCCTGCCGTCGCAGCCGGTGATGATCCAGCGCCGGTTCTCCTCAACGATGCTCACGTTCAGTTTCCGGAGCGCGGTTGCCGTAAGCCGGGTGTCGTCGGCATCGAGCGGCCGGAAGATGGTGGTCGTCCCCTTCGCGAGCGCGCTGGCGATGAGCGCCCGGTGGGTGCAGCTCTTGGACGGGGGGGCTGTGAATATAAGATCCACCCCGCTCATCCTCTGCGGCGTGACCTTCATGGGTTCACCGCAATTCTCCGGTAGCAGCCGAGTTCCTTCACCGTTGTTATCTCCTGTAACTCCTTTAAGACCTCCGGGGCGTCCGGTGTCCATGCGTAATCGAGGAAGAAGACGTACTCGCCCATCTTCCGCTTTGACGGCCGGGACTCGATCCGGGTGAGATTAATCTTCCGCTTCGCGAACGCCCCGAGGAGGTCGGAGAGGAGCCCGGGCCGGTCCCTGTGCGGGTCGATGAGGACGCTGCACTTCTCCAGACGCGGGTCGTGCGACGGCGTGCGGGAGATCCGCACGAAGCGGGTGATGTTATCGGGGTTGTTCTGCACGGCCGGGACGATGATCGGGAGCCGGTAAAGATTCGCTGCCGCTTCCGAGAGAATGGCGCCGGCGTTCGGCACGCGTTTTGCTTCCTGGGCGCTCGCGGCATTCGAACTCGTGTGGATGACCGGGATGCCCCATGCCTCGATTTTGTCGCTGCACTGCTCGTGGGTCTGGGGGTGGGCGAAGATGACGCGGATCTCTTTCAGCGGGACCGTGGATGCAAGGTTGTGGTGGATCGGGAGGTACATCTCGCCCGTGATGTAGAGCGGGTATTTCGAGAGCCCGTCCAGCGTCTCGCCCACGCCGCCGGCCTCGGAGTTCTCCATGGGCACGACGCCGTCGCCGTCGCCCTTCGCAACCGCCGCCATGATGGCGTGGATGGTGGGGGCAAAGACCAGCTCTCTGCACTTCAGCTTCAGGGTGACTTCGTGCGAGAACGTTCCCTCGGGCCCGAGCGTGATGGTGGTCATCGGTTCACCATGCAGTCGATGAGCATATCGGTGGTCGTCTGTCCCTTCGTGCAGTACTGGCCGAGGTGCCTGCTGTTCTTCTCGAAGAACTCCCGGAACCCGGCCGCGTCGTGCTTCTTGACGATAGCCTCGAGCTCTGCCGCCGATTCCCGGCAGGCCGCAAGCACCTCCGGCACGTACGGGTTCTCCTCCAGGATGTCGGCGTACAGCTCCGGGTCCTGCGAGAGGAGCCGGCCGATGAGCGAGAGCTCGATCTGGTATACGGGGCTCGTGAACTCCTCCGTGCTGCCGATGTCCACGCCCAGCCTGCGGATGCTGTCGGCCATGCAGAGCGTGACGTAGTGGGTGAGGCCCTGGACCACGGCCATCATCCGGTCGTGCTCCTCCGGCGTTGCGATGGTGCATCTCGCGCCTTCCTTCCGGAAGATGGCGACGAGATCCTGCAGCTTTTTGTCGTCCACCCGGGCCGGGCAGACGATGATGGTCTGGCTCTTCAGGCTGCTGACCGTGGGCCCGAACATCGGGTGGAGCCCGACGACGTTGGCCTTCGACTTCAGCATCGCCTCGATCGGTTTCTTCTTGAGCGAGGTGAAGTCGCAGAGGAGCTGCCCCGGTCCCATGAGCGGGGCGATGCGGTTGATGACCTTGACGGTGTTGCGGATCGGGACGGTGACAATGACGAGGTCGCACTGCCGGGCAATGTCCTCGGCCGTGAGGTCCGTGCTCCTGCCGCTCACGAGCACTTCGCAGCCGGCCCGCAGGAAGACGGGGACGAAGAGCTTCCCCATCTTGCCGGTGCCGCCGATGATGCCTGCCTTCATGGTCACTTCTCGCGGATGGTCTCTTTCACTGCCATCCCGAAGTGCCGGCCGCCCTCGAGCACGCAGCCCATGACGGTGTCGCCGGCTTTGAGGTTCACGACCGAGATCGCGCCGCCGTTTTCATCCACGAGCCTGATCGTCTCCGCGTTCTGGAGGATGAGGCTGACTTTGTCCTTGCCGGACTCTGCCTCGACAAGGAGGAGCGGCCGGCGCTCGATCTTGGTCCGGCCGATGATGGCGCTGTGAGCTTTGCCTTTCGCATCGCTCACGAGCACCGAGCCGCCGATGGCGAGATCGGAAAGGTACGCGGTCTTCCCGTCCGGCATCAGGATGTACGCGTGGACTGCGCCGGCGTTGACCCTGAAGGGACGCGGCGCAACGTACGGGTTCTCGAGCGTCTCCGCGTGCACGAGAAGCATGGCCGACGAGGTGTTGCCCATCAGCATCCCCTCGCCGTCGCTGAGCATGGAGCAGGTGTCCACGCAGACCCGGTCTCCCATCCCGACCGGCGTGATCTTCGTGACCCTGAACGGGACGAGGGCGACATTGCCGGTGCCGGCCTTCATCTTCTTTGCAACGGCCTTTACGACCGCCGGGTCCTTTGTCGCGAGCAGGATGCCCGCGGTGCCGCGCTCGAGCACGGTGAGCGCGAGGTCCGCCTCCTTCTCGTCCTTCACCTTCGCGATGATCCGGTCGGACTGCGCCACCAGGTTCTCGAGCGGGATGACCGTCCAGTCGGTGGTGGAGACGATGACGAATTTTTTGTCCCTGATTGCCGCCGCTGCGTTCTCGCTCTTCTTGTCGGTGATCGCGACCTCCGCGACATCGGTGCCGGGCTTCAGGTCGCCGTCCGGTGCTATCGTGGTGATCCGGCCGAGCCGCTTCACGTTCTCCGCCTTGTCGGTGACGATGGCGTCAGCGCCGCTCTCAATCGCGGTGGTGGCGATCTCCTTGTTCCATGGCCGGCAGTCGACCCAGAACTGCTTCATTATTACATCCCTCCAGCTGTTTTGTTCCTATGGTTCATGGTTGTGCCGTCCTCCGGCTTTGTGATTGTTTCTGGTATCTCCAGCTCACGTATCATACATTTTTCCGTTCGGCTCTGGTGAAATTTTTCCGGTTGCGCTCTGTGGAATTTGCGATGGTGACCCCCTCTCTCCCCCAGTGGGGGAGGCAGCCCAAGGGGGCAAGCCCCCTTGACCCCCATCTCCAAATCTTTTTTTCATCGGGTCCGGCCTCAGCGCCCCTCGCGGAGTTCGGCGGGAAATTTCCCATCCGGGAAACCGGCATCTGAAGCCGCCGCGGGGCGCCCTTCGGGGCGGCGGCCGTTCATCGCAACCGGGGGTATGGGGGTATCAACCCCCATCGTTTGAGAGAGAGCCCGTGGCCCCATCGCAATACATCACAGAGCGTTTTTTCTCCAGAGCGTTCTCCATCCTTCCCCTTACTTCTTCTTCCCCAGCGCCTTCTCGGGATCCACCTCATCGTGGACAACCGAGCAGAGCGCCTTGACGAACGCGGTGGTGTCGGCCCGCTGGAAGGAGTTCCTGCCCACGCAGACGCCTGCGCCGCCGACCTTGACGGAGTCGCGGATGATCTTCAGCGAGTCAAGGTCCCCGACCTTTTCGCCGCCCGCGATGAAGACCGGGACCGAGCAGGCCTTGACAATCTTCCGGAAGGCTTCCGGATCATTGGGGTAGTTGGTCTTGATCATGTCCGAGCCCAGCTCTTCTGCAACTCTCACGGCGTGGCCCACGTTCTGGGCGGAGAAGGAATCGATGCCCTTTCCTCTCGGGTACACCATGGTGAGGAGCGGGATGCCCCAGTGAGCGCAGTCCTTGGTGACCTTCGCGCCGATCTCCAGCATCTTGGACTCGTTGGGCGAGCCGAGGTTGATGTGGATGGAGACCGCGTCGGCGCCGAGCGTGATGGCTTCCTCGACCGTGCAGACCTGGACCTTGTCGTTCGGGTCCGGGTTGAGCGAGGTGCTGCCCGACAGGTGGATGATGAGCCCGATGTCGCGGCCGTGCTTCCGGTGGCCGCGTTTCACGAGGCCCTTGTGCAGCACGATGGCGTTCGCGCCGCCCTCGCTTACATCGGAGATGACCTTCGTCATGTCCAGGAGTCCGTCTATCTGTCCCATGGAAAACCCGTGGTCCATCGGCACGATGACCGACCGCCCGGTGTTCCGGTTCATGATCCTCTCAATCCTGATGTCCTTTCCGATCATTGCAATCACTTCAGTATTTCCAGCGCTTCTTCGGCGCTCTTGTTCGCATGTACGATACAGGCCGCTGCCCGGACAAACTTTGCCGGGTTTTTGTGCTGGAAGGCGTTGCGGCCGATGGAGATGCCAGCGGCACCCCCGGCCATTGCGCCTTCTATCAGTTCCAGTGTTGTGCGGTCATCGGTCTTACTTCCTCCGGCCACCACGACCGGCACCGGGCAGCCCCGGGTCACTTCGCGGAAGGACTCCGGGTCCCCCGTGTACACCGTCTTCACGATGTCGGCGCCGAGCTCGGCAGCGACCCTCGCCGCGAGCTTCACGCTCTCCAGGTCGTGGTCGGACCTGATGTTCTTGCCCCGCGGGTACATCATCGCGAGGAGCGGCATCCCCCACTCCATGCACTCGATCGCGACCGTGCCGAGATCGGAGAGCATCTTCGCCTCCTCCTCCGCCCCGATGTTCACGTGCATCGAGACCCCGTCGGCCCCCATCTTCAGGGCGTTCTGCACGGTGTTCACGAGCACCTTGTAGTTCGGGTCGGGGCCGAGCATCGTGCTTGCGGACAGGTGCAGGATGAGCCCCACGTCACGTCCGCTCTGCCGGTGGCCGTGGAGCGCCAGGCCCACGTGACCTATCACCGCGTTCGCCCCGCCCTCCGCCACGAGGTTCACGCTCTGCCCCATGTCGATGAGGCCGGGGATGGGCCCGTTCGTCACGCCGTGGTCCATGGGCACGATGACGGTCTTCTTCGTATTGCGGTTCATGATTCGTTCCAGACGGATTTCCTTTCCTCTCATAGTAACAACAACTCCTCCCTCTTCATTCGCACTTTTTTCTAGTGTGCAAATTCAGAGGGCTTACCGGTACCAGAAATAATACCGGAAATAAAATGCGAAATACGCAAAATAATAGCTAAACGCGAATGCGCCGGACCGGACGGTACCGTCGTCGCGTGAAGTTCCAGAAACGTTTTCCGTTATGCAGCGTGCGGGCTTACCGGTTGAGATAAAGGCATTCACGGGCGAAAAAACCCTCACGAATGCTGGCGCACTCCGACTGCATGTTCAATTGTATGATTCGCTTGTATATATTTGTGTGTGCTACAGTGTAGCACGGTCCGACAGGTCATCAGACCTGGAGGAGGAGAAGAACGCGTCAGCGTTCTTCGACCCGGGCCGAGAGATCTTAAAATATACTGGAATGGTAAAAAGGATTTTTGGATAAAGAAAAACGTATCATTTTACCATAATCTCTATTTGATACATAATTTATTGTATATCTATGAGAGGCCAGCTTTTTAGTGGAGCGTCACTGCTTGATGTGATTAGTAGAAATCATTCAGAAATAATTGATAAAATTAATCGCCTCGAATCTGATTATATCCTTAAGGTTAGTGAATCAGATCTGACCAGTTCTTTATTTAATCAATATTCCTATAAACCCATTGTCCTAAAAATAAGTGAAAAAATTGTTGAGAGACATGGAGATATTCAGCTCCCTAGATCGAATTATCCTGATCGATTTATCATTAGATCTGATTTGCCTTCAAATGTAACAGGAACGGAAATTCTTATTTCAATCCCTTTCGAAGGCAGTTCAGAATTGTTTCAATATCATGGTTCTACTTATTCTATGTCGCCACCAGAGGGAATCGTGAGCGATAATAAATTATTTATTTCAATAATTATCCCTCCAGGTGGATCTTCTGAACAAAGAATAACTGAGGAAATAAGTAGACAACTTGATTCGAATATTTCCCAAATTGAAAGAAATATCGGATGGGTAAATACTGATATAAAAAGTTACAACGATCAACTGCTGACCTTTATCCAGAATCAAATTCAAACTCGAAAAGAAAAGATCCAAAAAGATGCTCGGATTGCTGCGTCCCTAAATATTCCTTTAAAACGTAGTGAAAGAACAGCTTCTATTGAAATACCTGATATTAAACAAAAAATCACAATAAAATTACCAGAAGTAGGGAAAGAAAAATTTGAACCTGAATTTGAATTGAGTGATGAGAATTACATTAGTATTTTAAAAATTATTCAAAATATGATTATTGCAATGGAGCGATCTCCATCAACTTTTTCAAAATTGAGTGAAGAAGAATTAAGGGATTTTATATTAGTTTATCTAAATGGTATATTCGAAGGATCAGCAACGGGAGAGACATTCAATGAGAGTGGAAAAACGGACATATTAATACGGTATAACGGAAAAAATGCTTTTATTGCTGAATGTAAATTCTGGAAAGGTCCGAAATCAATTATTGATGCAATCGATCAACTTTTAAGTTACACCTCTTGGAGAGATACAAAAACTGCTCTCATAATCTTTAATAAAACGAAGGATTTCTCTGAGGTCCTTGAAAAAATTGAAAGTACTATTCCAACTCATAGTAATTTTAAAAAATCTCTTCAAAAGAGCAGCTCTACCAATTATAAATTTTTATTCCATCATAACGATGATAAAAACAAAGAATTGTATCTTTCTGTGTTAGCTTTTGAAATTCCTAAAACCGATCAAGTAAAAAGGTCTTAAGAGTCTTGAAAAATTTCTTCAAAAGAAAAAATATTATTGACTAAATGACATAGATTCTACTGATTCATAATGGTCAAATGCCCTATTTGTGGCTCTGTGATGAGAAAACAGGGTGAATTACAGCAACCCAGTTTATTCTCTCAAAAAAAACAGCGATTATTAACAATTTACTATTGCAACCGTTGTGGTTACAAAGTATTTGGTTAGGTTGAGTTCCAAATTTTATTTTTTACAAGTTCTTTCTCTTTCTCTCTTAAAATTAAAGCGTTACTTGCGAGAGTAGGTTTATCCAATTCTGATATTCCATTTTTATCTATTTTACAAACATCAATTGGAAATCCGACACCATATGCACCTACAGATATTGCTTCTTCCAAAACATCATAAACTACAACGGAAGCCATATCTGAATCAAGACTTTCATTATGATATTTTGATAATAAAGCAAAAGCAAAGACTGCTCCGCTACCTATTGCGTATGGACGGTTTTTGATCACTTCAAATGATCCATTATTCAAGAAATGCACAATATGTGATTTATCATCTTTATACTGGGCAAAAACAAACTCCCCCTCATGCAATTTTAAAAGCGAATCGATATCATCTTGATACCATCGACTTCTCATATCCAAATTTAATACTTTAGTCATAGAATCGGTGATTGATTTACTGATATCCGGATGTAACTCATCCAAGGGTATATCATTTGGCATCTCGTCAAAAGCATCTTTTACGGGTTGAAGAATTGTATCTGAGCCAGCTCCAGCCCACACACAATTATCAGAAAAATTATGAATTTTAATGTCGGTGTATCTTGTATATCCTTGAGTAATTTGTGTATCTGATCCAACAATTATTCCATCATTAGCAGGAAATACCACTATAAGTGTCATTTATTTTGCACGATCAAAATAGTGTATTTAAAACTTAATATTTTCTTGTAATGAAATTTTTATATTCTTTCTCACTACTCGACTCTTTTTGTAATTTTTTATTCCTTTCATCGATAAAATCTCCTATTAAAATCATCCCAATCCATATCCCATGATGGCGGACTCCAATCATACGGATAATACCCGCTGTCTTCTCGCTCTCTTTTCCTTTCTCTCCGACGTTCTTCTTTACATCGGTAGCACATCTTTCGGGTCTTTTGTTTTCGGCCGCCACAAATGGGACAAATTGTTTTATCTCGTTGCCGTTCACGTTTTTCTTCTGCTCGAATCCTGGCTTCTGTTCGTTTTTCTTCGTCTCTTTGTTTCGCATTATCAATAGCGTTAAAAATTTCAGGAATGTTCTTCTTCAGGAGATATTTTTTTACATAACCGTGGAGTGTATCTTTATCCCATAAGTCGATGGAAGCATTTTTTGTCTGTTCCATGGCTTGTGGTGTGTAATAGGAAGTCGTGACGAAAATTGCGTGTGAAGCATGATAGTATTTCATACTCCCCAGGAGTTGCTGGATCTCCCTATTGCCAACAGAATTATTTTCATTAAATCTCTTGCATTGAACTGCTGTAGTGATACCATCTTTTTTCGCAACGATATCTGTTCCGAAATCTCCCTTCTCTGGTGTAACAACAACGTCATAATATCCCATTTCCTTGAGTAATTCTGCGGTAAATAATTCAAACTCACGGGGTGTCATCGATGAAAAATTGTCCGTTATTCCGATCTCTCCCTCCCTTATCGTTTGTATTTCTGTTGTGGAGAGCCATTCGCCTTTGAACAATTCGAGTCCGCGTTGTCTTTGAGAATAAATGAAGGAAATATCGGATTTTACACTTACAAGATCGCTTTGATGATCGTGCTGTAATCTTAAATTTCTTTCAAGCCGGAATTTTTGAATGCGAATTACACACATCCAAAAGGATCGTTGGACTTTTCGAAAGGAGAGTATGAAAAATAATTTAATTACCAGAAAAAAATTACGAAAAGTCTTCTTATTCTTGAAATCATTTTTCTTGTCAGAAAAATCATTTTTTAATTCTTCAATTCTTGAAGAAAGATCACGGTTTTGAAATTCTCTTTTTGGAAGATATTCTTTTAATTTGAAAATTTTTTGTTCATCATTGAGAATAGCAGACTCCAGCCCAGATTTTTCACTCTGATATTTTGATAATAGCGCATTGCTCTCCTTTGTATAAATAAAAGTAGAATTGTCATATTTTTTTGGCATTACAGTTTCATTTTCACCCAAGACGTTTAACCTTTCGACTTTCATTCTGTCGTCCGCGTTAATAGTTGATGATTATCCGCCTCATGCACTGCCAGTCTCATCGCCCCTGCTCAACATAAACCCCCGCTGGCCCACACACCCCGGCTCCTGCCCGGGCCGGCACCGGCGATTGCGGCCCGGTGGACCGGAGATCCTGGCCTCCGGAAAACCCCCCTTTTTTCCCTCCCAGAATGGCACAGGCCGATCCCCCGGAAAACAGCCCCCCCAAATAGGCCCAAATTAACATAGAAACTGACTCACGGGATTTATGACGAAAAAAAGAGACAAAACGTTGGATTCTGGCACGGAAACTGACACGCTTTTTGGAGAAACTGACACGGTCACTCTCTGGAAACAGGCAATCCGGGCCCTGTACGGGGCCGGATTAGTATAGCTCTGGAATACGGTCCCTTCTCCGACGTGAAAGCGACATTTCCACTGGAACGGCCGCCGTGTCCCTCCAAGAAACGAAAATCCCCTGCCATTGGCAGGAGTCTGTCGGGGCCGCTTTTCCGCTGCCCCAACTCTGCCATACCCTGTCATCCGGCACCGGCGTGAAATTCTCTGTTTTTGCACGAAACACTGTCGTTTTTGGGAGAAACCTTGTCATTTTCCGGAAAAAAAGGGTGATCCGGGCTCAATACGAGGCCGGATTAGCACAGCCCTGGAAAGATACCCCCGGGCCCACCCCCCCCACCTCCCGCACCCGGCCAGGGGGGGTCACCCCCCACCGGAAAAAATGCTGGCGGGGGGGTCTGCAGGAGACCCCCCTCCCCGGAATTGAGTGGGTGGCACCGGTGCACAGGTGCCGGCCCGGTGCTTCGCCTGGAATTGCCGGCGTGAGCGGGGAAAAGGGCCTGCTACTTGCATTTGAGTAGGGGGGTCGGAATGGGCTGAGGGGGTGGGGGGTCTCGGCCGGTTTTGAAAAATGTTGGAGGGGGGG
>NZ_MVQB01000039.1 GCF_002067035.1 Methanoregula sp. PtaB.Bin085
CACAAACGGGAATAACAACATCAGAAGAATCGGGCACCTGCCGCCTTCGGCAAAGCTCGTGTACAAAGTGCTTGAGAGCGGCGATCAGCTGACGCAGAAGGATCTCATCCGTGAGACCTCCCTGCCGTCGCGGACAGTCCGGTACGCATTGAACAGGCTCAAGGAGGAGAAATTTCTCATCGAGCGTCATTATTTCGTTGACGCACGCCAGAGCCTGTACGGCCTGAACAGGCTAATCACGGAAGGTGCACCGGTATGATGCGATCGCCCATGCATCCTGTCTCTTAAAAAAAAAATCTGAACCTCACGGTGTGGTACTGATTCCAGCACCATGGCCACATCTCTCTTTTCATTACCCTGAAAATCGGGAATCCCGGGAAAATTTTCTCTAGGATTTTTCACAGCGGCTTGTCGTTGATGGTGATACCGGCATCGGTCATCATCTTTCGGATCAGGTCGGCGATCTCGAACTGCTTCTTCTTCCGCAGTTCGTCGCGGATCTCCTGAAGGACGCTCAGCGGTGCGCTCGTCTCCCTCAGGAAGTTGATCCCGAGGATCGCACCGAACTCCCGTAGGGCTTCCAGGTCCCCATTCGCCGCAAGGTGCTGGATTGCCGCAAGGGCCATGGGTGTGTTGAGATCATTCTCCATTGCGGCGCGGAACGCTTCGCGTCCCTCGTTGTCCGGCCCGGTGTCAGCGGTCGCAACTGCCCGGATGTGCTCAAGACCTTTTGCAGCATTGGCAAGTCCTTCATCCGTTGCCTGGAGTGGCGAGCGGTAATGCGAGAGGAGGATAAAGTACCGCAGCACGTCCCGGTCATACGTCTTCAGCGCGTCCCGGATGGTGATGAAGTTGCCCAGGGACTTGGACATCTTCTCCCCGCCGACCGTGAGGAATCCGGTATGCATCCAGTATTTCACCATCGGGTGCTTCCCTTCGAGAGACTCCATCTGGGCGATCTCGGCCTCGTGGTGGGGAAAGATCAGGTCGAGGCCCCCTCCATGGATATCGTACTGCTGACCGAAATATTTCTCGGAGATAGCGGTGTCCTCGATATGCCAGCCGGGCCGGCCCCGGCCCCAGGGTGAGTCCCAGGTGTATTCGCCGTACTCCCCGAATTTCCAGAGTGCGAAATCTTCGGGATTGTGCTTGGACTCATCCATCACACGGCTTTTACGGTTCGCCCGGTCCTGCCCGGAGAGTTCGCCGTTGCGCCCGAATGTGTCGATGTTGAAGTACACCCCGTTCTCCGTCACATATGCCACGCCTTTTTTCAGGAGACGGCCGACCTGATCGATGATCTCCGGGATGTGCGTGGTGGCCCGTGCATAGTAGCTGACCGCATTGATGCCAAGGGACTGCATGTCCTTGAAATATTCCGTCTCGAACTTCCGGGCAAGCTCGCTCTGGGAGATATTCTCCTCGCGGGCCCGGTTGATGATCTTGTCGTCAACATCGGTGATGTTCTGGAGGTAGAAGACTTCCTTTCCGGTAAACCGGAGGTACTTTGCAAATACGTCAAAAACAACGTACGTCCGGGCATGGCCGATGTGTGAATAATCATAGACCGTGGGGCCGCAAACGAAAAGGTATACCCGGTCCGGATGAATGGTTGTGAGCGGTTCGACTTTTCGTGTTAACGTGCTGTAAAGGTCCATGGTCTCATTCTCTATTAACGCCGGCGGGTGGAGTCGAACCCCCAGACATTCGCTTTGCAGGCGAAGGCATTAACCGTTCTGCCACACCGGCACATTCAATTCTTGATATATAGTCTCCCCGAACAGGGAGCGCCCGTGTTCCGCGACATTACTGGAGAAGACCGGGCTGATGATTGCGTTTCATGTGCATACGAAGGATTGCAACAACCCTGCCAGGCACCGGATCATCCCATCGTTGCAGCACGCCGGTCAGGAAACCTTCGTTTGCCACAATTGATCCGATTCCATAATACGAGGTGAGATTAAAAAAGGGTGCGTCTGTCGGCAAAATTTGTCGGTAATCCGGTGAGCCGGTCGCTGCCGTAGCGGGACCATCCGGCTGGCGATGGGGGGTCTTCCTGGTATTACCGGTATCATCCCCCGGCAACCGGCGGGAACACGGCAATCTCGTCATTCCCCCCGACCGGGATCTTGTTCGCATCGGCGGTCTCGACCCGTTTCCCGTTCCTCATCACGATGACAAACTCACGGAATTTCCCGCGGTCATCAAATATTGCATCGTAACCTTCCTTGTTCTTCTGTGCGGTCCTCTTCACGAGGCTCGCAATGTCGGTATCCGCTCCTGCCTCAACCACGATATCGGTCCCGAGCAGTTCGCGGAACCGTGCAAAAAATCTGATCTTTATGCTCATCGCTTTTTCACCCCCGTAATCTTCTGTTCTTTTTTACCGCAGACCGGGCATGCGGGATTCTTTTCCATGGCAATCTCCTCGGCATGTGCCTCAAGCCCGTCCCATAGGAACAGACGGTTTTTTAACAGTTTCCCATCACCGACAAGGAACTTCAGGACTTCCGTGGCCTGGATCATGCCGATGAACGCAGGTGTCACTCCCACGACTGGGAAAACTTCCTTTGGCGGCGCATTCGGGAAGATACACCGGAGGCAGGGAGTTTGTCCGGGGATAATGGTAGTCGCCTGCCCGTACAGTCCCCGGATTGCGCCATGGAAGAAAGGGATCTTCTTTTTTACCGCAGTTTCATTGAGGAGATACCGGGTGGGGAAGTTATCCATCGCATCCACGATCCCGTCGGCTCGGCCGACCAGCCGGCTGACATTGCTCGCATCAATGGTTGTATCGACAGCCCGGATCCTGATGTCGGGGTTGATTGCCATCAGCTTCTCTTCAGCGGAAGCAGTCTTCTTCTTCCCGATGTCACGGTCATAATGGAGGATTTGCCGGTTGAGGTTGGTCAGCTCTACCACATCCTTGTCAACCACCGTGATTGTCCCGATTCCGGCAACCGCAAGATAGATCGAGATGGGCGACCCGAGCCCACCGGCACCGGCAATGAAGATATGTGCAGAGTTCAGTCTCTTTTGTCCCTCCTCGCCAAAGAGCAGGATCTGCCGTTTGTAGCGATCGAGTTCACGTGCGGATAACATCATTATACCTCATTCATGCCTGCTGTCTGTGACATCTGCCGGAATGTTTGCCCGGTTACAGGCCTTTCGTATCTTTCCGTTTGGTGGAGGCCGTATTTATGGGATAATTTTTCGGCAAATATTTCCTGAACTGTTCATTTGCCAAATGAGGGCTCAGGGAGATACATGCGGGTATCCGCACTCCCTCTCCACGCACCCGTCGCGGATCGTAATGACCCGGCCGGCCCGTTGTGCCAGTTCCCGGTTGTGGGTGACCACGATGACCGTGATACCCTGCCGGTGAAGGTCGTCAAAGAGACCGTAGATCCCGTCGGCGGTGACCGAGTCTAGATTTCCCGTCGGTTCATCGGCAAGCAGGATCCGGGGTTTGTTCACGAGCGCCCGGGCGATCGCCACCCGCTGCATCTCGCCGCCGCTGAGCTGGCCGGGCAGGTGACCTGCACGGTGCGAGAGCCCGACTTTATCGAGAAGTGAATCGATCCTTGCCCGGTCGTACGGGATGCCGGAGAAGATGAGGGGCAGCCCGACATTCTCCCCCACGGTCAGGGTCGGGATGAGGAAGAACTGCTGGAAGACAAAGCCGATATGGTCCCTGCGGATCTTCACCAGTTCTGCCTCTCCTTTCCCGGTTACCTGCACACCATCAATCATGAGCGTACCGCAGCTCGGGGCATCAAGACAGCCCAGGATGTTCATCAGGGCGGTCTTTCCCGCGCCGGATGGCCCGACGATGGAGACGAACTCGCCCGGTTCGATGGAAAGGTCCACCCCTTTAAGAGCGCAGACTTCCTCGCGGCCCCGATGGTAGGTCTTGCAGATGCCGGTTGCTTCGATGATGCTCATTCCCACTCACCCCGTATCGCTTCCATCGGCGAGAGCCGTGCAGACTTCCACGCGGGGTAGAGCCCGCAGAGAAGCCCGAGCCCGATCGAGAATACCAGGCAGCCTCCGATCAGGAGCGGGTCGGAGGAAAAAAAACTCCCCGAAGGAGCGTACGGGACCATGCCCCGGACAAACGTCTCGATGATCCCGGAACCCGCCATGGCGGCTATAATGCCGATGGTGCCTCCGGACAGCGTGATAAGAAGGGTCTCGGTGATGAGCAGGATGCCGATGTGGTGACCTGAAGCTCCAATCGCCTTCATCATCCCGATCTCCCGTGTCCGCTCGTTCACCGACATCAGGAGCGTATTGGTAATCCCCGCAGCGCTGATCACGATCGCGATCACGATGACCGAGAAGAGGAGCGAGCGTGCTGAACCAACGAGGTTCATAATCGTACCGGTCACCTGCGCCATCGTTACGACCTGAATATCAGGTACCTTCTCCAGTTCCACAGTGATGTCGTGAATGTTCTTCACGTCATCAGCCCGGACAGCAATCGCCGTGATGAAACCCTCTTTGCTGAACACCCGCTGGGCATCAGCGAGAGGGAGGAAATGAAAGTTGTCATCCTCGCTGCCGGTAGGTTTTAGGACGCCGATGACGGTGAACGGTTCCTGTGCCGGCCCGAACGGGATCACACTGCCGGGTACAAGGTTCTCCTTCTCGGCAAGCGTGCTGCCAATCACCATCACATGCGTTTCATTTGCGGTGAAGAACCGCCCGTTCACCTTCCACGCCGGCTTGAGCGGGATCATTGCATCCGGCTCAATCCCGTACACGATGTGGGGCGTGCCGTCTTTCACGAACTGCTGGAGCAGCACCGGGGCAGCGGTTTTGACACCCTCCGTTGCCCGGGTGCGGGCCAGATCCTCGGTCGTGAGATATTTCGGAATCACGCCACCGTGGAGGATCAGGGTAGTCGCCTCGTAGGGGCAACCCTTGGGGACCGCGAGAAGGTGGAACCCGAGACTGTCCATCTCTTTGGTCAGTTCCCGCTCATACCCGGCTGAGAATGAGAGGAGGGAGAAGAGGATGGCAACGGCAATCGCAACGCCAATGATAGTAAGGATGGTCCTTCCCTTCCGGCGCTGGAGGTTCCTGAGCGCGAGCGAAAAAAGATTCATGGGTACATCCGGGTATCAGTTGCCACGGTGGCAGCGTAGAGTGTCGGATCTCCTTTTGCAACGCGGATGACTCCTTTCACGACAACGGTCGAACCCTGGAGTTGCGGGATGGCGAAGTTGTTGGGTGCAAGATCCACATACATGAGTCCGGTCCCGTCATCCAGCATGAACCAGCAGCCCGAGCCGCATTCGCTTGCGATCTTCCCCTGGACAACGACCTCTTTTCCTTCATATGCTGCGGGATTTTTGACAATATCCCCGATGGAGGCACGGGTATCTGCCGGGGATGATGCGGCAACCGTTGATGCCGGTTGTGTGGTACAGCCGGCGATGAGAATTGCACTCATGAGAAGGCTGATAACCGCGAGTGTCAGGTACATCCGGAACACGGATTTTGTTGGAGTAATTATCTGCATCGTTTCACCATACACAGGGATCAGCGGAGGGCCGTGCCCTGCATTTCACAATTGTGAATCTTCTAAGACGGGTACTGTAAAAATACTTACGCTCAAGGCAATCTGCATAAAAAAAGTATTACGCCGGGGGTTGACAACTCTCCCGGATGGTGCAGCGGGTGCGTGCTGTACTGCATGAGGCGATAGTGACCGGTTTTTTGTACGGGCATGGCGGATGTGTGAGGCCGCATGGCGCATCCGGATCACAAGTGAGGACGTGAGTTCAGGACCTGGTTTTCATTTGACACATACCATCTACTGCGGATCGTCCGCGGATCACGCGGCGTGCAGTCATCTGCGTCCCTGTCCCTGTCAGCTCCCACGGGCAACAATACTGCCCGGAGCTCCGGATACCGCTGAACCGTTCGACCGGCCTGACCCGCCTGATGCCGGGACAGGCGCGGCCTGCATACCCGGATGCTTCCGGGGCAGCCGCGGTTTTTGCGATATTCGCGTGGTATATGTTCATGACGTTGTTCCTGTTCACGGTTGTGAACACCCAGTATGGGACAGGTATGCAGATATAGCCTGAGTTGGCGTCAGGTTTTGCCGCAATCCTCAAAATCGTCTATCATAGAGAATTCCGGGATGAATGAGACAGGAAAATTTTGCCGAAACCAAGGTATTTATGATACAACGATAATTAACAATTGTGAAGTTTGGGATGATCCCTGACGGATTCCCGGGCATATAACGACATGCCCCCTGTGATTCCTCCAGGAGCGATTGTTCCAGATAAGGAGTCAAAATATGGGAAAAATATTCGATAATATCACCGCAACCATCGGCAACACGCCCCTGGTCCGGCTCAACCGCATCACGAAGGGGGCCGAAGCAACCGTGGTTGCAAAACTCGAGTCCTTTAACCCGATGAGCAGCGTGAAAGATCGCATCGGGGTTGCGATGATCGACGAGGCCGAGAAACGCGGTCTGATCAAAAAAGATACGGTAATTCTCGAACCAACCAGCGGCAACACCGGCATAGCGCTTGCGTTTGTCAGTGCAGCGCGGGGATACAGGTTCATCCTCGTCATGCCGGAAACGATGAGCATCGAGCGGCGGAAACTTGCCAGGGCATTCGGTGCGGAGATCGTGCTCACGCCCGGTGCCGAGGGGATGAAAGGGGCCGTTGCCAGAGCCGAGAAGATGGCAGCGGAGAACCCGAACTACTTCTACATCCCCCAGCAGTTCAAAAATCTGGCAAATCCCGAGATCCACCGGAAGACCACCGCTGAGGAGATCTGGCGCGATACTGATGGGAAAGTCGATATCCTTGTAGCCGGTGTGGGGACCGGCGGGACGATAACCGGCATCGCAGATGTAATCGGGAAGAGAAAACCCTCGTTCCGTACCATCGCGGTCGAACCTGACGCATCGCCGGTGCTCTCCGGCGGTTCCCCCGGCCCGCACCGGATCCAGGGGATCGGTGCCGGTTTTGTACCGGACATTCTCCAGCGCGACCTTATCGACGAGATCATCCGGGTGAAGAACGAGGATGCTTTCGAAACCGCCCGCAGGCTCGCACGTGAGGAGGGCATCCTTGCCGGGATCTCCGGCGGGGCTGCCCTGCATGCTGCACTGAACGTTGCCTGGCGCCCCGTAAACAAGGGAAAGACCATTATTGTCATACTGCCCGACACCGGTGAACGCTACCTGAGCATTCCCGATCTTTTCCCGGAGTAAGAGGGACCGCTATGGTGTTCGACCGGATCCGGGAAGATATCGGAGCAATCTACGGCAAGGATCCCGCCGCCCGCTCTACCGCAGAGATTCTCTTCTGTTACCCGGGGCTCCATGCCCTCTGGTTCCACCGGCGGGCACACTGGCTGTGGGTGCACAACCTGAAATTTTTTGCCCGGTTCGTGTCGCACATCAGCCGGTTCCTGACCGGCATCGAGATCCATCCCGGCGCACAGATCGGCCGCCGGGTGGTCATCGATCACGGCATGGGCATCGTTATCGGAGAGACTGCCGAGGTTGGAAACGATGTCCTCATCTACATGGGCGTGGTCCTTGGCGGTACGGCTCTTGAAAACGTCAAGCGCCACCCGACTATTGAGGACAGCGTTATTCTCGGATCAGGTGCCATAGTCCTCGGTCCTATCGTTATCGGGAAAGGGGCAAAAGTAGGGGCAGGATCGGTCGTGGTCCGATCCGTTCCGCCCGGGGCAACCGTTGTGGGTGTGCCGGGCAGGATCGCCGGGCCGGAACACGGCTTTGACAAAGCAGTGACCGAAGAGGTCATGCCGGATCCCATGCTGCGGGTCATCAGCCGGCTTCTCGACCGCCAGAACCAGCTGGAGGAGCGGCTCCGCACCTTCGAGCAGGCCCGGCCTGAACCGGTCCCGGTCGCACTGCCGCAGGAGCTGGTCTGCGAGAACCAGATCCGTGACGCGCTCAGGGATGTGATCGATCCCGAAGTGGGTATTGATGTCGTGGATCTGGGTCTTATCAAGGATATCCGGGTTGCAGGGAGCGGGGCGGAGATAGACATGGTCCTTACCTGCAAGGCCTGTCCCCTTTCCGATCATTTATCCGATCAGGTCAGGCGCAAGGTGCTTGGTGTCTGTGGTATTGAGCAGGTGAAGGTGAACGTTCTCGATGAACCGTGGAACTGGGACCGGTTTGTAAAACAGCGGGGAACGCTCCGGCAGATCTGATTATCTTTCGCACCTTCTGCAACCTTTTAATGTTATAAAGGAACGGTTTGCGGCAAAATTCACAATTGTGATTATCTTTATCCCCTTCGGTATCCTATGGAATATACCACATCGGATACAGGAACGAACCGGTTCATCCCGGTTCCCCGTATAACAGTACCCAGAATGGAGAGACCTGATGGAATTAGCTGAATTACGACATGGCACCGAACTCATCAAACGGGGGTTTGCTGCCATGCAAAAAGGCGGCGTGATCATGGATGTCGTGAACGCTGACCAGGCACGGATTGCAGAAGAAGCAGGTGCCGTTGCGGTGATGTCGCTCGAACGCGTGCCCTCGGATATCCGGAAAGCCGGCGGTGTTGCCCGCATGGCGGATCCGGAGAAAGTGATCGAGATCATCGAAGCCGTTTCGATCCCGGTGATGGGCAAGGTCCGGATCGGTCACTTTGTCGAGGCACAGGTGCTAGAAGTGCTCGGCGTCGACATGATCGATGAGAGCGAAGTCCTGACACCCGCTGACGAGGAGTTCCATATCGAGAAGACAAAATTCACCGTCCCGTTCGTCTGCGGTGCCAGGAACCTTGGCGAGGCGCTCCGTCGCATCAACGAAGGCGCTGCCATGATCCGCACGAAAGGCGAGGCCGGCACCGGCAATGTTGTCGAAGCAGTGCGGCATATGCGGGCAATCCAGGGAGGCATACGGACAATCCAGAAACTCGAACCGCAGGAGCTTGCCGCATATGCTCGCGAGATCGAGGCGCCGGTCGATCTTCTTATCGAGACAGCAAAACGGGGCAGGCTGCCGGTCGTGAACTTCTCGGCCGGGGGTATTGCCACCCCGGCTGATGCCGCCCTTATGATGCAACTTGGGGCGGATGGCGTATTTGTCGGGTCCGGGATATTCAAATCGGAGAATCCGGAGAAACGTGCACGGGCAATTGTTGAAGCAGTTAATAATTATCGCGATCCGGCGGTCATTGCCTCTGCCAGCCGGAGTCTCGGGGAAGCAATGCCCGGCCTTGATGTGCACCTGCTCACCAAAGAAGAGACTCTTGCAACGCGCGGCACATAAATCATTTTTTTGAAATATTGTGAACGAGAAGACAAGTAAAAGGACGAGGCACTTCTCTCTGATCGCCCTCGCTTAGGGAATTCCGTACAAACCTCATCCAGATACTTGCATGAGTATCAGAAGCAGGTGATGACAGGGTACCGGGATGCCCGATTCGTTCCACAATCTCCAGAAACGGAAAGAGATAACAAAGGGAGATTACTGGACGTTTCCCAATCCGTGGCCGTGCTCGCCCGGCACCCAGCGCCCGCCATCTTTAGTCAACTCCTTCTTCCAGATTGGGACTCCTTTCTTGATCTCTTCGATAATATAGCGGGAACCGGCATATGCATCGGGGCGGTGACCGGCGCTGACTACGATAATGAGGATATTCTCGCCAACGGAAAGCCGGCCGATACGGTGGATGATGTCGACATGGATGAGCCGGAACTGCTCCGCTGCTTCCTTTGCAATTTTTTCAAGCTCCTGGACCGCAACTTCCTCATACGCTTCGAGTTCCATCTCAGTAATATCATCATCCCGTACTACCCCGTCAAAGACAACCAGAGCGCCCGTGCCCGCCTTTTTTGCGTTCGTGATAAGGGCACCAATATCGATATCGTCTTTCTGAATTGCGATCATAGATTGACCTGTGTATTGATCCGAATCAGGTTGTGTATTGAAACCCTATGGCTGGCATGTGGAATCGCCGCTGTGATCATGTGAATGGGGATTTTTTTCTGCCCATGGTTCGAGCCCCTGCTTCTTCCGGTAATCATTGATGGCCTTGTGAATGCCTTCCTCGGCCAGCACCGAGCAGTGCATCTTGATGGGCGGGAGCCCTTCGAGTGCCTCGGCAACCGCCTTGTTCGAGATGTCCCATGCTTCCTCAAGGGTCTTTCCCCGGATCAGTTCGGTCGCCATACTGCTCGACGCAATCGCGGCCCCGCAGCCAAAGGTCTTGAACTTTGCATCGGTGATGACATTATTCTCGACTTTGATGTAGATGTTCATGATGTCGCCGCAGACGGGGTTCCCGACCTCGCCGACACCGCTCGGGTTCTCGATCTCCCCCACGTTCCGGGGGTTCTTGAAATGGTCCATGACCTTGTCACTATACATTGCAGCCTCCTTCCTTCCCGCTCTTCCGGTAGAGCGGGGACATGTCCCGCAGCTTCTGGACAACTTTTGGCAGGACTTCGAGCACGAAGTCCACGTCAGCTTCCGTATTCGCATCGCCCAGTGTCAGCCGGAGGGATCCATGCGCAATTTCGTGCGGGAGGCCGATTGCCAGAAGAACATGCGAGGGTTCGAGCGAGCCCGAGGTACAGGCACTACCGGTCGAGGCACAGATCCCTTCATCGTCCAGCCAGAGAAGCATGGATTCACCTTCGATGAACTCGAAACTGACATTCAGGTTTCCCGGCAACCGTTTCTCCGGGTGCCCGTTGAGCCGGGCATACGGGATTTTCTCAAGGATCCCGGTCAGGAGCCGGTCGCGGAGAGCTCGGATGTGCGAATTGTGCCATCCGATATCCGCAGTTGCGAGTTCGATGGCTTTCCCCAGTCCCACGATCGCGGCAATGTTCTCGGTACCTGCCCTGCGGCGGTTCTCCTGCCCTCCGCCATGGATCAGGTTGTCGATCTTCATACCCTTCCGGATATAGAGGGCCCCAATCCCTTTCGGGCCGTAAAATTTGTGGGCCGAGAGCGAAAGAAGGTCGATGTTCTGTCCCTTCACATCGATGGGGACATTGCCGATTGCCTGCACGGCATCCGTATGGAACGGGATCTTATGCTTTCGTGCAATTGCACCAAGTTCTGCGACCGGCTCGATGGTGCCGATCTCGTTGTTGGCATACATGACCGAGATCAGGATCGTCTTGTCGGTGATCGCCTTCTCAAGGTCCGGCGGACTGACAAGCCCGGAGCGATCCACCGGAAGGTACGTAACAGAAAATCCTTCCTTTTCAAGATACTGGCAGGTATGGAGGACTGCATGGTGCTCGATGGCGGATGTAATGATATGGTTTCCCTTTTTCCGGTTGGCAAAAGCAATACCCTTTATCGCCCAGTTGTCGGACTCGCTTCCTCCCGAGGTAAAATAGATCTCACCGGGTTCTGCTCCCACGGCCTTTGCAACCTGTGCCCGGGCAGTCTCGATTGCGTTTTTCGATTCACGGGCGATCCGGTAAATCGAAGACGGATTGCCAAAATGATCATTCATGTAAGGCCACATGGCATCCGCAACGGAAGGTTTCACCGGTGTGGTTGCAGCATGATCCAGGTATATTATTCGTTTCTCTGACATAGTCCCTTCCCGTATCAGCTCCGGATGTGTTGCGCGAAACGGTATATTTTTGTAGTTCCGGAACGTATTCACAATTGTGAATGCAATGTATATTGTCACCATTGACAAAATAAAAAGGTTGTGATGTGATGGAAGCCCCTTGTCAGAGAATCGTCTGGGACGTACTGCCCGCGATCCGGGCGGCGATTGCGGTTGAACTGGTGAAATGTGGCGTAGGGCAGGTTGATGCGGCGCGGATGCTCGAGATCGCACCTTCCGCGGTTTCCCAGTACCTGTCGGGAAAGCGGGGATACCGTATAGAATTTGAGAATGACGTGAAAAAATCGATCAAGGGCCTTGCAAAGGATCTGAAATCGGGGAAAAAAGTCGACCTGGTAAAACGTACCTGCGAGATCTGCCGGCAGCTGCGAGAAGGCGACGAACAGTGTGGCGGCACGTCAGGTACAGCATCGGAACGATGCGGAACATAACAAAAAACCTGCTCTTTTTACCACGTATCCGGTGTTTCATGGATGTTATCGGGAAGAAAAGACTGCTGATGCAGACTATCAGGCAGCGGGGATCCATGCTCGTTGCGTTCTCGGGCGGCGTAGACAGTACGCTCCTTGCTGTACTGGCAAAAGAGGTCCTTGGCGACAGGAGCCGATGCGTCCTGCTCGACAGCCCGGTCGTGCCGCGTGCCGCGGTGGAACAGGCACAGCAGATTGCCCGTGAGTACGATCTCGGGCTCGATATCATAACCGTTCCGCATATGGACCATGGGGAATTCCGGAATAACACCCCCGACCGCTGTTATTATTGCAAGAAGATCTCGGCACAGTACCTGAAACAACGGGCAGATGAGCTGGGTTTTGTCAGTATAGCGGATGGCATCAATGTCTCGGACACCCGCGAGCACCGGCCCGGGCTTATCGCATCGGACGAAGAAGGAATCTGCCATCCGTTCATCGAAGCCGGTATTACCAAACAGGATATCCGGGAAATTGCACGGGAGCGCGGGCTTGCCGAGTGGCAGAAGCCCTCTGCCGCCTGCCTCTCTTCACGTATCCCATATGGCGATGCAATCACCCATGAGAAACTCAAGATGATTGAGGAGGCAGAAGCATTTCTTTCAGACCGGGGGTTTACACAAATCAGGGTGCGGATGCATGGCTCCATTGCCAGAATAGAGGTACTACAGGAAGATATACCGGGAATTTTTTCAATTCAGAATGATGTTGTTTGTGCCCTCAGGTCAGTCGGTTTTGCCTATGTCACACTCGATCTTGAGGGATACCGGAGTGGCAGTATGGATGAAGTGCTTTGAAACGATCTATCCGTTAAGACGTATCTCCTCCTGGAAACGGAGATCTTACTCCTCAGGGAAAATAAGCCCTATACGGGCTCCTTTTCCCCCTCCTGTACCCGGGCCATCACCGGAAAAGCCCGCAAATCCGCTCTTTTTCTTTCCTGTGGAGAATACGCCTTATAATCGCTCCTTTTGGCAAAATACGGCAGATTTGCACCTCGCTAAAAGGCCGCCAAAGCCCTTTTTACCGTGCCGGTTCCGGCCCCCTATTTTATCCTATCCGGCACCGGAAAGGCTGCCGGAACGCGATTACGAAGGTCGGTTTTTCCGACGGAGATCTCAAAAAATGGGGAAAATCGGGGTAAGGCGGGAAACTTGGTGTTCCCGGGATCCTGTTCAGACGTAACTTCGCATCTTCTTGATGAGAGCCAGCTGGTCTTTCACTTCCTGGTTTTTCTCTTTCTCAATACTGTCCATGATCTTTGGCATGGGCAGCGCCAGTTCATAAATTTTGAAGGGCCGCCCCTTGTTGCTGGACGGGTTTTCGTGGCTTTTCATCCAGCCTCGTTCCATCATGTGCTTCAAGGCAATGCTGACTTCGGGCTGCCGCAGGTCAGTGCCACGTTCGATATCCCGTGAAGTTGCTTTCGGAGCATTCGCAAGGAATACCAGAACCTTGGCAATGGTTCTCTTGGTGCCAATCTCGATGAGGAGGTTGACAAACTCCTCCTCTTTCTCGGTGAACAACTGAATCGTTTTCTCTATCATTGGTCACTCCGTTTCGAGTTGCTTCAATCGCGTTATTATTATAACATTAAATGCATTCTGGTCGAACAGGGAAAAATCGGTTGAATGTTGGAGCCGGTCGCGGAGCGGGGCTTTGCACGGCGCAGTCGTGCGAAGCGTGCGACGCGGGCGGCGGTTCGCTGCCCGGATGATGTCATGCAGGCAGAATTATAAATTATTGTGAAAATAAGCTGATCATGGGTCTGATACGGAAATTCTATCCCATAATGATCCTCGTCGCCGTGAGCATTGGGCTTCTCCTTCGATACATGATGTGGGAATTCGACAATAACGGCCTGAGCTATCTTGCAGTGGTTTCAGGTTTCCTTGCAGTGGGTATCTGCCAGATGGCGGGCTTTTACTTCAGTGAAAAAATCCGCGAATTGCCGCAGCCGTGGACCTACTGGTAGTCCCGGACGCTTCACACTTTTTCAGTTGTTTAACGGTAATCATGTGAGTGCAAAAGGGGGATTCCTCCCGGAACAGGTCACACTCGATATTCACACAGGGAAGCAGGACCGGGCATTGAAACGGATCCCCTTGTCGCTCCTCATCAGTGAGATGCAGGCCGCACCAAAGGAATATCATGATCCCGGTTATCAGCTCTGTAAGATAATGCTGGACCGGCATGGGCGTTGTGAAACTGGTGAGGAGGCTGGTGGGCCGTAAATCGCTAAGTGTTATCGATGCTGATAATCTGCACCGGGCAGAGATCCGCTGCATCCTGAGCACACGGTTCGAGGTCAGCAGGGGGCTGCTCCTCCCCAATCTTCCCGTCCAGCCGGAATTTTTCAATAACCTGGCTGAACGTATCGTCCGGGTTCTGCTCGAAGAACCCCGGGCAGGTATACCAGCAGGACCCGCAGCTGATGCATGTTGAGCGATCGATTGTAACGATCACGATAACGACGCTGCCAGAAAGCCATCAGTGGTGGCCACAACCACCTTTCTCTGCATGCTGCTCGCCATGACCTCCGCCGCCCTTCACGTTCATGTACAGGTGATGGGAATACACGACCCAGCCAATGAACGCTTCGATGAACTCCCTGCCGGCAGCAACATCGTCTACGTCATATTTCTTCTTCTCCATAACATGATGGAAGCGGTGCGTCAGGTCCTCTTCAACGGTCTTCAGGATGAAATCGATCGTCTCCTTCGGGTCGCCGGTCTCAATGGCTTTCTCCGCTTTCGGAACAACCGGTCCTTCACTGAGCCCGGCGGGTTTCAGGCCGGCATAGGGCGCTCCTTCCCCGGCCCGGTGGAGCCGGATCGCGGTCTCGAAGAACCAGTCGTCCGCAACATCCTGAGCATCCTTGCCGGCTTTTCTGGCCCGCTGGGTGCGTGCAAACACATCTTTCAGTTCCTTTTCGGACTCTTTCGGAATCCAGATCAGTACGTAGTTGAGATTCCCGGTCTCCAACGCTTTCTTCGCTGCCTTGACAACCGGGCCGTCCCTGGTATCGCAATGGGGTGGCATACTTCATCCTCACTTCCTGGTATCATTACCTTTCTGTTTCATCACCGGGTCAGGGGCGTATAATCTGGCGATGATCGTCCCGTCATCCCTCTTTTCTCTCGACAAGTTTCCGGTACATCTCCTCGCCGACACATTCCTTCGCGTACTTGCACCACTGGACGCAGGAGGCGATGTCGTTCCAGATGATAAAACCGCAGTTGTCGCAGGTCACTTTCAGGTCATTAGAGAAGACCTCCACCTCATTCCCGCACTGAGGACATTTCTTGATCGAGAGGGTCGGGGTCCGGAGGTTTGCAGCACCGGGACAATGATCAAGCACCGGACTCACTCCCGGTTTTCTTATATTCCAGGAGCAGCGCCTCGCCATACTCCTTTTCCTTTCGGGTGGGAACGTAATTGAGGACCTTTGTTCGCTTGAGCAGTTCCTCGGTGATGATCGTGTCATTGGAAAGGTTCAGTTTCCGTACCTCCGCAAGAATCCAGTCCAGCTTGTCAATACCGGTCGCCTTGCCGTCAACAAGAATCTGTTTTATGGTAATCCTGTCTGGAGGGATACCGCCGCAGATCGTGCAATAGTATCCGTCCTGATCATTCCCGCCCATGCAGTTACCCCCGGATCATGGTCAGCGTCATCTTGAATTTCGTGATGGCACTGAGTGCGTGGGGAGCATTTGCCGGAAAGATGATGGTCTGGCCCGTCTTCATCTGGAGGGTTGTACCGGCAATCCATACCTCGCACTCTCCTTCAAGAATCGTGACCACAGCATCATACGGTGCCGTGTGCTCGGAGAGCCCTTCATTCTCATCAAAGGAAAAGATGGTGATACTCCCGGCCTTATTGTTGATAATCATCCGGCTTGCGACAGTCCCGTCGGAATAACCCACCAGTTCCGGAAGATTGATGACCTTTCCTTTCAGTTCTTCTCGCTTCTTATCATGTTTATCCGGATTTTCTAATTTAAATTCCACCATACTTTTCCCTCAATCAGTGTTGTTTTAGTTCCGCACTCATTTTTTTCCTTCAGCATTCCGTCGCTGGTACACTAAAGCCCCGGGAGTCGGGCAGGCATCTATGCACCGTCCGCAGAGATAACACTCAGCTTTCCCGTCATCACGCTTTGCTTCATCGGTCGGACAAGCCCTCTCACATTTTTTACATTCGATACAGGCATCGGTTCTCTGTAACCGGAAAAGGCACTTCCATGCAGCGAAGGACAACAGTGCCCCGTACGGACAGATCAGCCGGCAGAACGGGCGGTACCAGGTCATTGACAGCAGCACTACCATAAAGAATACGAACGAGCCCGTCGTCAGGGTAAGGTAAAAGAAATCCCGGATGCCAAAATCCGCAAGCAGCGAAACTGACAGGAAGAATGCCATGATAAGGAAGACGACAAAGACGAGCGCTCTCACTGCCATGAATGCATTCTTAGAGCGGGAACTGGTTTTAGGGACGGGGGTATGATAGGCAATCTCCTGCACTGCCCCGACCGGGCAGGCATACCCGCAGAAGAACCTGCCGAAGACAAGTGTCAGGAGCAATACAATAGTGAGCCCGATGACGCCAACAATGAGCGGACCCCCCAGACCCTGCACATCCCGCAGCACCAGCTGCTGGAACTGCCAGGGCACGACCGGAGCAAAAATGAGAAAACCCAGTGCCGCAGAAATAACGAGGAACAGCCAGCCGAGCTTCTGCCGCCATCGCCCGGAATACCAGAGGTACGCAAGGACAAAAATAAGGACGAGTCCGTAGATGAATCCTATCGTTTTTGGAATCTGATCAAAGACCATGTCAATCCTTCCTCTTTTCCAAAATTCACTGTGTTGTCTCTGGTAAAATGCCCAGCTGCTGCATCAGTCCCATCAGGTTTGCCTCGCCCCAGAGCTCGCCGATCTTCCCGTTCTCCAGGCGGAATATCTCAATACCGGTCATGGCAATCGGTTTGCCGGTCGGTGGGAGGCCCATGAACTCCCCCTTATGCTCCCCCCGGGCAGTGAACCGGCAGGTAACCTTGTCGCCGTCAGCGGTCATATCCTCGATGGTCACGTTCAGGCCATGGAAGGCAGCCCGGCAGCTTGTGATGACATTGTTGATCGCATCGATCCCGGGTCCGGCGACCGGCAGCGGGACGTGGAGCGAGAATCCCGGGGCCAGGAGCGCATCGGCAGCCGCAAGGTCTCCCTTCGAGGGTCCGACTTCGAAAAATTTCCGGACGGTCTCCATGTTGGTTTTCTCGGACGTAGTATACGTCATCCGTCGCACCTTTCGGATTCAGACCTTGATCATGCGGGCCATGTCAGCATCGACTGTGGTGTTGGGCTTGAGATCGAACTGCTTCACGAGCATGTCCAGGACGGCGGGTGAGACAAAGCCCGGGAGCTTGGGACCGAGCGTGATGTCCTTCACGCCAAGGGAGAGCAGGGAGAGGAGGACGAGCACGGCCTTCTGCTCGTACCACGCGATATTGTACGAGACCGGCAGCTCGTTGATGCCGACCCCGAATGCCTTCGCGAGCGCCTGCGCGATCACGACAAGCGAGTAGCAATCGTTGCACTGGCCGGCATCGAGCACTCGGGGGATACCTCCGATGGTGCCGATGCCGAGGCTGTTGTAGCGGTACTTGGCGCAGCCGGCGGTGAGGATGACGGTATCCTTCGGGAGTGCCTTTGCAAACTCCGTGTAGTACTCCCGTTCCTTCTGTCGTCCGTCACAGCCTGCCATGACAATGAACCGTTTGATGTCCCCGCTTTTCACGGCTCCGACGATGTTGTCGGCAAGGGCGAGCACGGCGTCATGGGCACAACCGGTGATGAGATCGGTTCCGCTGCCCTGCAGAGCCTTCGGCGGCTGGCAGGTCTTTGCGAGCGCGATGATCCGGGAGAAGTCCTTCTTCCCGTTCGGGTCGGCGTTGATCTGCGGGACGCCCGGATAGCCGGTCAAGCCAGTCGTGAACAGGCGGCCTTTGTAGGAATCTTTCGGCGGGACAAGGCAATTGGTCGTGAACAGGACCGGGCCGTTGAACTGCTCGAACTCCTCCTTCTGGTGCCACCACGAGCTGCCATAGTTACCGAGCAGGTGGCTGTATTTTTTAAACGCCGGGTAGGCATGGGCCGGCAGCATCTCGCCGTGGGTGTAGACATCCACACCGGCATCCTTCGACTGCTCCAGCAGCATCTCCAGATCCCTCAGGTCGTGGCCGGTGATCAGGATGCCCGGGCGCTTCCCGACAGTGGTCTTCACGCTGGTAATCTGCGGCTTGCCATAGGCTGACGTGTTGGCTACATCTAGCAGTGCGAGTACCTTAACACCCATGTTGCCACATTCCATCACGAGCGCGATCATGTCGGGAACCGGCAGGTCCTTCAGCGTGGAGGCAAGTCCCTTCTGGAGGAACGTGGTGATTGCCGCATCGGTCTTGCCGAGCACGGCAGCGTGCGTATAGTACGCCGAGATCCCCTTGAGCCCGAAGAGGAGCGTTGACCGGAGCGAGCGGACATCCTCATTTGCAGTCGAGAGGATGCCGACGGACTTTGCCTTCTCAAGGATGTCGCCATCGCCCTTCGGTTTCCAGGTGCACGCATCGGGTTCCGTGCTGCCGCTCAACGGGAGCGCATCCCGGATCGCGACGGCTTTGTTGATCAGGGCAGTGAACCGTGCCTTGTCGAAATTGACGTTGGTCAGCGTTGCAAAGAGTGCATCCGCAATGAACAGCCCTGCATCCGGGTTGTCCTTCCCCTTCTCCACTGCCGCAAGGTTCCGCACGGAGATCCCCTTGCAGAGGTACACAAGCACGTCCTGGTATGCGGCGATCTCATCCTCTTTGCCGCAGACTCCCTTGATCGTGCAGCCGGTGCCTTTCACCGTCTCTTCACACTGGTAACAGAACATCATTCTTCTCCATCATGTTTCTTTTTGATACAGAGTATGATTACCATACTATGTTATAAATACTGAGGAGTTTCCAATTACATACCATGCAGGATTCATGTACGGTCAGCCAGACCGTCCGGTACCTTTCAAAACGGTGGACACTGCTTATCATCCTCGAACTGTACAAGGGCGAGCAGTACACCCGGCGGTTCTCCGAGCTCCGGGACGCTCTGAGCGGCATCACGCCCAAGGTACTCTCGGAGCGGCTCAAGGAGCTGGAAGAGGAGAGGATCATCACGCGGAATGTCGATGTCACGGCTTTCCCGGTCCGGACCGAATACACGCTGACCGAGAGCGGGCTTGAGATCGTGGAGATCATCCGGGATATCAAGAGCTGGGCGCTGAAGTGGAAGATCAAAAATATTCCCTGCGGGGCGCAGGACTGCAAGGTTTGTGTGCTGTAGGAGAACGAGGGATTATTACCGGATATGAAACCATGAAACGGAAGATCATCAGTATCGATGAAACGAAATGCACGGGATGCGGCCAGTGCATCCCGGACTGCCCGGAGGGGGCACTCCAGCTCATTGATGGTAAAGCCAGGCTTGTCTCGGACCTCTTCTGCGACGGGCTCGGGGCCTGTATCGGGACCTGCCCGGAAGGGGCGATTTCGGTTATCGAGCGCGAGGCTGTGCCCTATGACGAAAAGGCCGTGATGGCGACCATCGTACAGCAGGGCCGGCCGGTCATCAAGGCCCATCTCGAACACCTCGCCGGCCACGGGCAGATCGCGCTCTATGATCAGGCAATCGAGTACCTGATCGAGAACAGCATCCCGATCCCCGACCACGCCGCGCCGGAGCGGAAACCCGCCGGCTCACCGCCCTGCCGTCCGCTCGCGGGTCGCATGGGGGAAGGCAATGTCTGCGAGGTCACACCTCATGAGACCCACTCCTTCGCCGGTTGTCCCGGGTCGGCTGCCCGGAGCATCCCCCGCACTGGGCCCCGGCAGCCGGTTGGCGGGACGACCGACTCCGAGCTCCGGCAGTGGCCGGTCCAGCTCAGCCTGCTGAACCCGGCAGCCCCCTATTTCGAGAACGCTGACCTGCTCGTCGCCGCCGACTGTGTCCCGTTCGCATACGCGGGTTTCCACCAGGAATTATTGAGGGGCAGGATCGTGATCATCTTCTGCCCGAAGCTGGACCCGGACATCGAAGGGTATATTGAAAAACTGGCCCGGATCTTCTCCATTCACACGATAAAGTCTATCACCGTTGTCCACATGGAGGTCCCGTGCTGCAGCGGTGTGCGGTATGTTGTGGACAAGGCGCTGGAGAAAGCGGGGAAGAAGATCCTGGTTGAGGAAAAGACGATCACCATCGAAGGGGGCATGGCATGATCATTTCCTTGTCAGGTGTATTCATACACGACTTTCCGTCAGGTGAATGCACATGACAGAGCCCAAAGGTGCAATCCGGCAGCGGGACGGCATGACCTACGCGGTCGTGACCCGGATGCCGGCGGGTATCGTGACGCCGGAAGATCTTGAAAAGGTCGCAAAGGTGGCCCGGGCTTACCGGGTCCCGATGCTCAAGGTAACAAGCGGCCAGCGTATCGCGCTCGTGGGCCTGCAACCGGGCGATGTGCAGAAAGCGATCGATGACCTCGGGCCGCTCGCCAAACCCGAGACCGCTCCGTGCGTGAAGTTCGTCCAGTCGTGCCTCGGCACGGAGATGTGCAGATACGGCAACCAGGATTCCATCGACCTAGCCAAAACTGTCGATGGACTCTTCAAGGACAGGACATTCCCTGCCAAAATCAAGATCGGGATTTCGGGCTGCCCCCGCTGCTGCGGCGAGAGCCACACGCGGGATATCGGGATTATGGGGACAAACAGGGGCTGGACGGTCCTCTTCGGCGGCAATGCCGGGACCCGGCCCCGGTTCGCCGACATCATTGCCCGGAATCTTACGACTGAAGAAGCACTCGACTGCGTGCAGCGGGTTGCGGAGTATTACCAGAATCATGCAAAGCCTCATGAACGGACAGCCCGCTTCATGGAACGAGTGGGAATGGATACGCTCAAATCAGATTTGCTCGCATACATGCCGTACATTCCGATAGAAAAGGGGAAATGATGAAACCAATTGGTCCTTTAATGCATGAACATCGCTTGATCGAACGGACTCTTAATCTGATTGATGCCCAGTGTGTTTGGATGGAAAAAGAGAAGTGTATCAATGCAGTTGCAATCGACACGATTGTCGATTGTATTCGGACATACGCAGACCGGACCCATCATGGTAAGGAAGAGGGAATCCTGTTCCGAGATCTCCAGAAGAAGTCACTGTCCGATGAGCATGCACGGATCACCCGCGAGCTCATTGAGGAACACCGACAGGCACGAGTCATGGTAGGCGCGATTGTCAAAGCAAAAACAGCATATCTCGCCGGAGACAAAGAAGCGCTCTCGACAATCCTTACTAATTTCCAAAACCTTGCGAGGTTCTATCCAAAGCATATCGAGAAAGAGGACAAGCACTTCTTCTTCCCTATTCTGGATTATTTTTCTAAGGAAGAGCAGGACGCAATGCTCCGGGAGTTTAACGAGTTCGATAGCAAAATGATCCATGAGAAGTATACACAGGTCGTGGAAGAATTGGAGCGATCGTGTATGAGTCCGCGAGAAATTCAGACTGAGTATCAGACAATCCAGAATGATATTTCTCAAAAGATCTATCGGTGCAAGGTGTGCGGGTACAGATATGATCCATCCAAAGGGGATCCGAAAGGGCACATTCCCCCAGGGACGCAGTTTGAAGTGCTGCCGAGCAACTGGGTTTGCCCGGTGTGCGGAGCAGCAAAAGAACAATTTATCATCGTATAAATTCCAAAATCATGGTCGTCAAGAATGGTGAGTTGAAATGAAAATTACCGATGTAACCAAGCTTGTGTCAGTGAAAAATCCCCACAATGTCGATGTACGGAAAGTTTTCGAAGCCCCGGATACCGCAGCTGTCGTCATCACTCTGAAGCCCGGAGAATCGCTCAAGAAGCACGTCACGCCAGTTGATGTTTTCTTCTATGTCCTTGAAGGAACGGGCGTTGTCGAGATCGGCGAAGAACGCCAGAGCGTCGGGAAGGACTCCGTTGTTGAGAGCCCGGCGATGATAGCCCATACGTGGAAGAACGAGAGTACTGCGGTATTCCGGGTTCTTGTCGTGAAAATGCTGACCACGGGAAAAGGAAAGGATAGCAAACTCCTGTAAATTTTTTTGAGCGAGCCGGTCACGGAGCAGTGCGAGCACGGCGAAGTCGTGCGAAGCGTGCGACGCGGGCGGCGACCTTCCGTTGTTCGGCTGGTACGCAGACGCTCGGTCATGTTCACTCGTCCTCGCTGATGCTCCGGCTCGCTTCACATCACCTCGCTGTTTCTCGTCGGTTGATTGCTGGGATGAAGACGCCCCTGGCTTGTCGCGTTGCTCCGGCTCCAGCGGCTGCCCCGGCTCGCTCCTCACACCATGCTTCGCATCGTGTTCGTCGCTGTTAATGCAAAAACGCAGACGCTCAGTGACTCGCTCGCACGACGCACAGGGGGCTCGGACTCGCCGCTGATGCGGCTCCTTACCTTCGCGCCCCTGTCGCGGTGCTCGCTCGGGCCGCTGGGCCCCGGACCTTTCGCCCGCTTCGCTCCTCCCTCCCTT
>NZ_MVQB01000040.1 GCF_002067035.1 Methanoregula sp. PtaB.Bin085
CAGCTGAAGGCACAGCACCCGGATACCATCCTCTTCTTCCGGATCGGTGATTTTTACGAGACCTTCAACAGCGATGCCGAACTGGTCGCCCGTGAACTGGAGATCGTACTCACGTCGCGATCGAAGAGCGGTGACAACCGGATCCCCCTCGCCGGCGTCCCGTACCATTCAGCCGAAGGATATATCACAAAACTTGTCGGAAAAGGATACCGGGTTGCGGTCTGCGAACAGGTCGGGGACCCGAAGACTGCGAAGGGCATCGTGAAGCGGGAGATCAGCCGTATTATCACCCCCGGAACGGTGATCGATTCGGCAATGCTCCCATCGTCAGCAGCCACCTATCTGATGGCGCTCTGCCCTGAAACAAAAGGCAGTGCCTGGGGGACAGCCCTTCTCGACATAACGACCGGAGAGTTCTTCGCTTCCCTTGTGGATCATGACACGGGACTGAACAACCTCCTATCCGAGATTGCGCGATACAGGCCAGCCGAATGCATCGTCCCGTCGACGGTTCCCGATGCGCTGCTTAAGACGATTCGCGAACGCGGTGTTGTCATCTCGCGGTTCCGGGACGAGGCCTTTCTTCCGGATCCTGCACGAAAAACTCTCCTATCCCATTTCAGGGTCGCGACGCTTGCCGGGTTCGGGTGCGATGACGAGAGGGCTGTGATCGGAGCAGCCGGTGCAGCGCTTCTCTATGCCAAGGAAACCCAGTGCTCTTCCCTGGACCATGTGAACAGCCTTTCAACCCGGGCATCATCACAGTCCATGATGCTTGACGCGGTCACCATGCGGAACCTCGAAATCAAAGAGAGCATCCGCGGGGGAGCGAAAGGGGCAACCATCCTCTCGACGCTCGATGTAACAAAGACTCCGATGGGCAGCAGGCTTCTGGCCCGGCACCTGACACGCCCCCTGCTCGATCCCGAACGGATCAATGCCCGCCTTGACGCGGTAGATTATTTCTTCTCCCAAACAGCCCTCCGCCTTGCTGTCCGGTCGGGTCTGACAAAGGTAGCCGACATCGAGCGGATCGCCGCACGGATATCCTATGGCAATGCCGGCCCGCGGGACCTGCTTGCCCTTGCGGATTCGCTTGATGCACTCCCGGCGCTGAAGGCGTTGATCGGGACTTCGGATGACAACGCTATCCCGGCCCTCATCAGAAATGCGCTCGCGGACATGCGGGAGCTTCCCGATACTGTTTCCCTCATCCGGAGGGCGATCACGGATGACCCTCCCGCGATCGCCCGCAACGGCGGGGTTATCCGAAGGGGATTCTCAAGCGATCTTGACGAGATTCATACAGTTCTCCATTCCGGGAAAGACTGGATTGTCCAGCTGCAGGAGCGGGAACGGGAAAAGACCGGTATCAAATCACTCAAGATCGGGTATAACCGGATATTCGGCTACTATATCGATGTCACAAAACCCAACATTTCGCTCGTGCCTCCGCATTACGAGCGGAAACAGACCACTGCCACGGGCGAGCGGTATACCCTTCCGGAGCTCCGCGAGAAGGAATCGCTCATAACGAATGCCGACGAGAAAGTCCTTGCACTGGAGCGCGAACTGTATGCGGGACTTCTCGAATCGCTCAGATCCTCTGTACCGGGCCTCCAGACGATTGCTGCGGGCATCGCAGCTCTTGACGTTGCCACAGCCCTTGCGGAGACCGCATGCAGCCGGAACTACGTGCGGCCGCAGCTGAACACGGGGGATACCCTGGTAATACGCGACGGACGCCACCCGGTTGTCGAGCAGGGAGTTGCCGGGGGGTTCGTTCCCAACGATGTGGAACTGTCGGGCAGTGACCAGCAGATCCTGATCATCACCGGAGCGAACATGGCCGGGAAATCCACGTACATGCGGGCCTGTGCACTCATCTGCATCATGGCACAGGCAGGCAGCTTTGTGCCGGCCCGGCATGCCGCTGTCGGGATCATTGATCGCATCTTCACACGGGTCGGTGCATTTGATGACCTCTCAAGTGGCCAGAGCACGTTTTTTGTCGAGATGCTCGAACTGGCCAACATCCTCAACAACGTCACCGGAAAAAGCCTGGTCATCCTTGACGAAATCGGCAGGGGGACAAGCACGGCTGACGGTTGTTCTATTGCACGTGCTGTTCTCGAGTACCTCCACGGCAAAGGGAATGCCGGGCCAAAGACCCTGTTTGCAACCCACTTCCACGAGCTCATACCGGCCGAAGAAAACCTGCGACGGGTGAAAAACTACCATTTTGCCGTGAAAGAGACAAAGGACGAGGTAGTGTTTCTGAGGAAACTGATCCCCGGGGCAACAGACAAGAGCTATGGTATTCATGTAGCCCGGCTCGCAGGGATCCCAAAGAAGGTGACCGATCGCGCTGATGCGCTCCTCTCAGAAGAAGCAAACCGAAGTATTCCGGCCGGGATGAAACCCCGTCGTTATACCCAAATACTGCTGGTTGATGATGCCGAAGGGAATCCGACGGCCGATCACCCTGTTCTGCGGGCCCTTGCTTCCCTGAATCCGGATGACATGACTCCCCTGCAGGCACTGGGAAAGCTGGCGGAACTGAAAAAGGGCCTGAATGACGGTGATCCTGCATGAACCCCCCTGCCCCTGCACACCGCATCCATATTCTCGATCCGGCAACGATCAACCAGATAGCTGCCGGTGAGGTGGTCGAGCGCCCTGCTTCGGTTGTCAAGGAGCTTGTCGAGAATGCAATCGATGCCGGGGCAGGTCTTATTACCATAGAAATCACGGCAGGGAAGGACGCCATAACCGCCATCCGCGTTACGGATAACGGATGCGGCATGTCACCGGAAGATGCCCGGCTCGCGTTTGTCCCGCATGCAACAAGCAAGATAAAAACCATCGGGGATCTCCACACAATCCGCACGCTCGGTTTCCGCGGGGAGGCGCTGGCAACCATCGCAGCAGTGGCAAAAGTCACTCTCATCACCAAGCCGAAAGGCAGCGGGGCTGTTGCCGGAACCCGGATCCAAATCGAGGGGGGAAAGGTTACAGGAACGTCGGGGACCGGGGCACCGGATGGGACGAGTGTTCTGGTCGAAGATCTTTTTTATAACACCCCGGTACGGAAGAAGTTCCAGAAGAGCAGGAATACAGAGCTTGCCCATATCCACGATATTATCGAAGGGATCTGTCTCGCTCATACGGATATCGCCTTCCGCCTCTCATATAACGGCACGGAACAGATCATCACGGACCGGACTTCGCGCCCGCTGGATACGATTGCCCGGCTCTTTGGCAGCAGTATCATCCCCGACCTTGTCCCGCTGGATGCAGTCCTGCCGCTTGTCACGGTGAAGGGATATGTCTCCTGTCCGTCGCTTGCCCGGAAGGACCGTGCGCGGCTGTACGTCTCGGTCAATCACCGGTTCGTCACGTCACCGTTGATCAATGATGCGATAAAAGCCGGTTACGGAACACTCCTTGCAAGGGAGCGTTTCCCTGTGGCGTTCCTGCACCTCACGATCGATACGACGCTCGTGGATGTCAACGTCCACCCGACAAAGAAAAAGATCCGGCTCTCGCGGGAGAAGGATATCGCCGAAATGATCAAAAAATCCGTCCGGGACGCCCTGCTCTCCCATGATCTCATCCCGGCGGCAGGTGCTGCACCGGTCGTGCATCCACCCGGTGAAGAAAAACCAACGGCCGCAGTAAAAACCTACACCAGGGAATCCGCAGGGCCCCCTCCTGCCGGGGTATACGAAAGTACCCATGCCGGAACGCTCCTGACAGATCAACGGCTTCGCCAGACAGAATTGCCGGTCTCCTCCGATCTGACGTGTCTGGTTCCGTCGCTCCTGCCTGAGATCAACGTAATAGGCGAATTCTCGGGGATCTATATCCTTGCCCGTACGGCCGGTGACGACCTGCTCCTCATCGACCAGCATGCCGCCCACGAGCGGATTCTCTATGAGCAGGTCACGGCACAGTCCCGGGAAAACCGGCCTTCGCAGGAACTTATCAGCCCGTTCGTTCTCAACCGGACCCCAAAGGAGGCAGCGGTAATTCGTGACCTGTTGCCGGCACTTGCTTCCGAA
This sequence comes from Methanoregula sp. PtaB.Bin085, assembly GCF_002067035.1. Taxonomy (GTDB): domain Archaea; phylum Halobacteriota; class Methanomicrobia; order Methanomicrobiales; family Methanospirillaceae; genus Methanoregula. Next base: position 4,065 of record NZ_MVQB01000040.1, read on the forward strand.
GGTTTTATTATCGAGGGTTTTGGCGGCAATTCGTTCCTTGTCCGTGCAGTGCCGGTTGTGCTCGGCCGGATCGAGGATACCACAATTATCGACGGGATAATCAGCGACCTCACCAGCGAAGAAGCATCCGTCTCTGTCAGCGATCGTGAGCGTATCACCCGTATCGTTGCCTGCAGGGGGGCTGTCAAAGCAGGAACTGTCTGCACGCGCGAGCAGTGCCAGCGTATCGTGGATCAGCTGAGGCGGGCAAAGAATCCCTTCACCTGCCCGCACGGCAGGCCTACCATGATCCGGTTCACCCGCAAAGAGCTCGATACAATGTTCAAGCGGATCTGATGACAGGATCTACGTTTCCTTTCCCTGAAAGTTGCCGGTACCAGAACGGTTATTATCCCCGGATTCACAATCCTGACCGGACAACGTGAAAATTCCGAAGACACCCGGGCGCCAGTCCGGCCGTGAGCAGGCCGGCGCGGATATTCCCTGCCTGAAAAATCCGCCATCAGTGAAGACATTCCAGAAAGCCGTTCTTGATTATTACCGGCTTCACGGGAGGGATCTCGCCTGGCGAAAGACTTCTGATCCCTACGCCATCATGGTCTCCGAAATCATGCTCCAGCAGACGCAGGTCGAACGTGTTGGCAGTAAATTCCCGGCATTCATGGAGACCTTTCCTGATTTCAGAACACTTGCAGCCGCATCCCTCGCTGATATCCTCCTCATATGGCAGGGGATGGGATATAACCGGCGGGCTATTGCCCTGCAGAAGTGCGCCCGAAAAGTAATCGATGAACATGGCGGCAGGCTGCCACCCGATCCAGAGATCCTGGCAACATTTCCCGGCATCGGCAGGGCAACTGCCTCGTCGATCTGTGCCTTTGCCTTTGGAATTCCG
>NZ_MVQB01000041.1 GCF_002067035.1 Methanoregula sp. PtaB.Bin085
GTATCATCTTTTCTCTTGATCGTTTCCTGAAAAATCAAAGGGTGTTCAATGTTCTTTGAGCATTTCAACAGGGCCGTAATTCGTTATAATCCGAGTAATTCTTTTTTCTTTCTTTCGAAATCATCCCTTGAAATAATTCCATCATCTAGTAATTGTTTGAATTTTCTTATCTCGTCAGCATTACTAGCTGCCTGACCACCACCTGTGTTCAGCCTCATTTTTTGGACTAGTTCTTCGATTTTTTCTTTTAACCGTATTGCGTCTTCATTTTGCGAACGTTCGAAGGTCACTGTATTCTCATCATAAGCAGCATTAATAACTCCCTTTTTACTTTCGATTCCTCCGGGTAAGGTGAATTGTATGTAGCCGACTATCAAGCCAGCTTGTCGAAATTGAATTCCTGTAATTTGATTTAGATAAATTGTTTTATCACCTTTTGTAAAACCATGTGATAAAACAGCTAAAAAACCTTCACGTCTGATTACAAGTTTATCTTTGTATAATTCAATTTGACCATTTGAGCCATAAAAATCCATAATAATTCCAGCAGTCTTTGAGAAGGGATCTGGTGGTAATGGTTTGATTGAATCCCAATTTATGAGAACAAGGCATTTAGGACAAAAGCGGGCTTTTAAATTTGATATTCTTGTTCCACAGGATGGACAGTGGTAATTTAATTGTGTAGATGGAATGGTTTGAGTTTTTTGATTCTGATTATTTTGAATTACTACTTTTTTCCCACAATGTTGGCAGAAAATACTATCATCTGGATTCGGTTTACCACATTTATTACAAAACATGATTTATCGCTTACGGTAGTTTTCTGTTATAAGACTTTGAATATTCTGATTTGATGCTAGAATTTAACTATTGCATCGTCTATCCTCACGACTATTAATAAAAAAAATAAGCTCTCCGATTGTGATTTATACTCATGGATTCGATATGTCATACAACTTTTAAGAAACTCCATCCAAAAAAGGGATTCATCGCACCGTATATTAGATTCCCTTGGGGCTATGATGAATCACTTATCGGCAAAGAGGTTAATATTTACAAGACCGATACAGGTTTTATAATCCAGTTTAAACAAGACTCTTCAATACAGAAAGTCTATGACGTAAAACCAATCCAAAAACCTGATTACGAATCAGCCGCTATACCGCTAAGCCACGGCGGCGCGATACCTCACAATATCGGTGTATGCGCTAATAAAATGTACGGCCGGAAGGGTTACGAGTACCCGCTCAGCGCGGTAACGTTCTCCTTTCCCGGATTCTCCTTTGAAGCAATGGTCCCGAACTTGGCCTCGTAATCCGCTACGGTTTTGGTCAGGACACCAAGGAGGTTCTTGGCATGGGAGGGGGTGATCGATACAATGGCCTTTGCCCGGGCCTGGTTCACCTGCGGGAGCTGGTGGAGGAACAGGAACGTGAATTCATCGTCCTTGTACGCGATCTGGATCATGTTGCTGTACACGGGATCGAGGGCAGGGGGAATATTGACCGATATTTCCTGGGCAGTCATGCTGATCCTGTAGGATGCCGGGGTAGAAAATGTTTGATGTTCCCCCGTGCGGCAGGAGGAATTCCGCAAGTATAATTTAGGCGCTCCCCCAAGGATAGTTACAGGAAATACCCATGCCGGAGCCTCCGAAATTCTATACTGTCTCGGACCTCGTCCGGGTCCATACCTGCCCGGTGCGGTATTACTACGAACGCAATGAACCGTTTGCCGAGTCAGACCGGTACGCGGTCTGCAAGCAGATCTCCTACCATCTTGGCGACCCGCTCGATGCCGAGGTGATCTGGGCCGAAGTGCTCGTTGTCCGGCCGAAGATCGATCCTTCCCTGCGCGAGTTTCTCGATATCTGTATTGCGGCCTGCAACAAGGGGACATGGCAGCCGGCAGAGGAGACCGACGTGATGGTGCGATCGGAGAAGCAGGGGCTGACCGGGATGATCGACCGGGTCCTCCCCGATGGTTCTTTTTCTATTGTCCGCTCTGCACGTGCCATGCCGATCGGTACCTTTGCGGCCGACCGGCTGCGGGTAGCGGCCATTGCCCTCTGCCTCGGGGAGATGACCGGTGAACCCGTTCAGGGCGGGCACGTGGAGTACATCCCCGACGGGGTGTCGCGCTACCATACCGTCCAGCCCCGCGACCTGCGCCAGCTGATCACGACCCTGTACAAGATCCGGTTCATGCGGGACGGGGAGGTACCGAAACACCCGCTGAACGCTCCCTGCGTCCGCTGCAGGCACATGGAGAAGTGCGAGAGTACCCGCGGGCGCCGGCTCTCGGACCTGTTATGATATCACTCCTGCCCCAACCGTGCCGGATTTCCTTCGAGATTCCCCGGCTGTTTTTCGGATTGAACGCAAATCATAAATGATCCCTGCATAAAAAAAAGTACTATTACGAATCCTGCGACCGGCCTGTGGACACGCCGCCAGGCAGCGGGCGCACTATAGTTCTTCGAGGTACACCATGGAACGTTCTTCCAATCCGGCACTCCGGGACGAGATATTCTACCGCTCCCTCCTCAACGGCACCGAAGACCTGATGACCGTCCAGGGCACGATCAACAAGACCCTGGTCCTCCTTTGTATCGTGCTGGTCACCGCTGCACTCGTCTGGAACAGTTATTCCATCGTGTTCCCGATCATCATCCCCGCCATGATCGGCGGCCTGATCGTAGCGCTCGTGACGATCTTCCGGCAGCAGTGGTCACCGTATACTGCGCCGGTATACGCCCTCTTTGAGGGCATCATCCTCGGAGGGATCTCCGGGTACATGGACGCCCTGTATCCGGGTATCGTTGTCCAGGCTGTTGCCCTCACGTTCGGGGTATTCTTCCTGCTCCTGATCGTCTTCTCGACGCGCCTGATCCAGGTCACGGAGAAGTTCCGGCTTGTTGTGATCGCGGCAACGGGTGCCATCGCGCTCCTGTATATTGCGGACATCGTGCTCGGGTTCTTTGGCAGGCCGGTCGGATTCGTCCACGAGAGCGGGATCTTCGGTATCGGCTTCTCTCTCGTTGTCATCGTGATCGCGTCCCTCAACCTGATCCTTGACTTCGATTACATCGAGAAGGGCGTTGAGCACGGTGCGCCGCGATACCTTGAGTGGTATGGTGCGTTTGCCCTGCTCGTAACCCTTGTCTGGCTCTATCTGGAGATCCTGCGGCTGCTTGGCAAGATGCGGCGATAACCGTCAGGCTGTACCTTTTTTTTATCCTTCCTTCAGGGCGCGATGCAGCAGGACCGGGATCGTTATTCCGGCACCCTGCCGCATCCTGAACACCGGTAATGATGGACATCGATCGTGCCGGAGCATTCCCTGCAGGTCCAGCGCTCCCTCTCGTGCTTCACGAATGCACGGATGCCGTCTTTTCTGATTGCGGCAAGGTTGTCGAGCATGCTCATACGGTACTTCGTGCGGTACCGCCTGTCGGGCTGCTTCAGCCGCCGGTACGGGAACCTCCTGCAGTCATGGGAATATTTTCCCTTCAGGTGTTCACAGGCTGCAATCGCACAGTTCCTGCGGCAGCTGCAGTGTGCATCAGAGCAGCCCCGCACCGGTTCTTCTCCCGCAGAAAAGCAGAACAGAATGCGCAGTGCATGCCGCACGGGGCGATCAGCGTTGTCCTGATCGGATTCTTTGGTGCCATGCCGGAGCATGGATTTCCGACCAGCAAATACCGGGCGAACGGGAGGTGTCGTACCCGGGACCGATCCTGCCTGACCCGGGTTCCGGAATTAATTAAATTCGACCCCCCCCATAACACTTTTACGGATTTTTCCGGATTCTCTCCCCGTAAAAACTCCAATAATTCTCGGATCCTGCAGTGCCTTCCCGCAGGGGTCGGATTTAATTTTCTGTCCGGATCCGTCCGTCTCCGAACGGGAAAATACCTGGTTTTACGGTGATGGATGTGGTTTTTCTGCTTTGCCGGACCGCTGGTAAAAAAATAAATCCGACCCCCCGCATCCCCATGAATCGTTCCCTTCCTGCACTTTCACTCCGCGTCCTCCCGTTGTTTAAAAAGGGAATTTTGCAACCATCCTGATTGCAGTATACGGACGTGAAGAACCATGACCACACAGCGTATCGAAACCGGGACAGCTGAGGGAGACGCACTGGGTTTTTCTGCAAACTTATTCTCCGGCTGGCTCGAGCTGAAGACCGGCAGCAGGCTCTACCTTCATTATATCATCTCCCGCTGCCGCGACAACGGGAACACGCAGGCCCTGATCCGCAGCTGGCTGGACAGGGGGTACGATGTCCGGGTTGTCATGCCCCGGCCGATCATGCAGCATATCCTGGAAAAACTGGGATTCATCCCCCTGCACGAGTACCTCCCGGACCAGTACGAGGATACCGTCGAGGTCTGGTACCGGCCGGCCAGCCGGGTCATATCGCGGCTCCGGCCTCCCGGAACCCCGCGCCTGGTTTCATGATCCTGGATATTCCTCCGGAGCGGTCACCGGGAGTCAGAACGACTGGCGGTCGTGACCGGTCCCGGACCGGCAGGGTCAGCGGCTTTATGTAGGTACAGACCAATTTTTTTCCGGCAGTTCATACGATATGTTTCCGGTGTTCTTTTATCCGGTTCGGGAGGAATCATGCCGCAGAGTGAATGGATGAATTACAGGAAATACGGTATTGCTGCGCTTGTCGTGGTTTTTGCGCTCTTTGCCCTCTGGATCCGGCTTCTCCCCATGGCCAATCTGGGATCTGCCGATATTCTCGACATGCCTGCCATGGACGACCCGATGTACAACCTGCGGCAGGTTGAGGTCATGCTTGCACAGTTCCCCGGGTACGCATGGTTCGAGCCGATGACGCTGTATCCGACGGGAGCGCAGATCTACTGGGGACCCCTGTTTCCGACCATTATCGCGACAATCTGTATGCTGACCGGGGCTGCAACCCGCCCCGGGATCGTCTCGGTAGCCCTCCTTGTCCCGCCCTTCCTTGCTGCAGCCACGGTTGCTGTCATGTATTTCACCGGCAGGGTGTTCGGTGACTGGAAGACGGGTGTCCTTGCATCGGGATTTACCGCAATAATCGCCGGACAGTTCCTCGCGGTTTCGTTCTACGGGTATATCGACCACCATATCGCGGAGGTTCTCTTCTCGACGATCTTCTGCCTGCTCTACGGGTACACCCTGCTGTCTGAAAAGGACCGGAAGATCGACCTCAGGGATCCTGCAGGTTACCGTCAGACCGCATTCCTCGCGATCGCGTGCGGCACAGCCTACCTCCTGGGTCTCTTCGTCATGCCGACGATGATCCTGTTTGCCATGATCGTTGCGATCTTCACCATCATCCAGTTTGTCATCGATTTCCACCGCAACCGGTCCAGTGATTATCTTCTCGTTCTCAACTGCGGGACATTTGTTGTTGCCGCTATCGGCCTCCTCGCGTTCGGGTTCAAGAGCACCGATTTCAACCTTTCCAATTATTCTGCAGGCCACATCTTCGCATATGCCGGGCTGACAGGCGGGACCATCCTGCTCTGGTATCTCGCACGAATTCTCCGGGGAAGACCCTGGTATTACTATCCCGGCTCCATCGCGGGCATCGGGCTTGCGTCGGCAGTGGCACTCTTTGTTGTCAGCCAGCCGCTCTTCACCCTGTTTGTCTACGGGCTGTACGCCTTCTTCGGGCAGCAGGCAATCACGGAGACGGTGCTGGAGGCCATGGGATGGTCGGCTGAACGTGCATGGTACTCCTTCAACTACGGCCTCCTCCTGATGGGTGGCGGGATCCTTGTTATCCTGTACCGCAACATCCGCGAGGAACACCCCCACCATATTTTTGCCCTTACCTGGGCACTCGTCATGCTCGTCTCTACATGGCAGCATATCCGGTACGAATATTATCTTGCAATCTGCATCGCACTGCTTGCGGCGATCTGCGTCTCCTTTGTCATCGACCTTGTCTGGCGGGATATTCCCGTTCTGGCACGGGGCACGTCCCCTGACCGTGATGCAGAAGGAACAGATGGTCACGAAACCGGAACTGCATCCCGGAAGAAAAAGCAGAAACAGGTCCGGAAGAAATCCGGTTCTTCGGACCTGGCAGCATACTGGCACATCGCTCCCGGTGTTCTTGTCATCGGGCTCTCCCTGCTGTTCGTGTATACGTCAGTATCGATGTCCTATTCCTTCATGTCCGCATTCGGTCCCCAGATGGATGGCGACTGGAAAGAGTCGCTGCTCTGGATGGGCAACAACACGCCGGACCCCGGAGTCGGCTATCTCGCGATCCATGACCAGAAAACCTTCCGGTATCCGGCGCAGTCGTACGGTGTCATGTCATGGTGGGATTACGGCCACGTTATCACGTACATCGCGAAGAGGATCCCCAATGCAAACCCGTTCCAGCAGGGCGTGGCGGGGCCCAACGGGTCTGCCGCCTATTTCGTGGCTAACGACGAGGAGGCCGCCAACCGAATCCTCGATGCTGTCGGAACGCGGTATGTCGTTACCGATTATGCGATGGATGATATCGTGACCGGCAAGTTCCACGCCATGGCGACCTGGTACAACAGTTCTGCAGGGAGGGCGCCGTTCATCGGGATGTTCCTTATCCCAAGCCGGCAGAACCCGGGCCGCTACGAACCTGCCACGTTCCTCCGCCAGGCGTATTACCTGACCATGGTCTCGCGGCTGCACAATTTTGACGGGTCGATGACAGACCCGCAGAAGGTGTACTACATCGAATATGATGAATCCGCGGCTGCACGGTTCGGCATACCGGCAATCACGAGTGGCAGTCTGCTCAACTATACTGAAGCAGCAGAAAAAGCTGCAGTATATAATGCCAATGCAACGGCCGGCAGGCATGCCGGTATCTTCAACCGCGACCTGACCAGCCCGGTCGAGACCGTCCCCGCCCTGCGCCATTACCGGCTGGTTCACGAGTCCCCGACGATTGTCAATAACCCTGCCGCAGCAGATGTGCGGACAGTCAAGGTCTTCGAGTACGTGAAGGGTGCGCATATCAAAGGCGAGGGTATCATCAGCGTGCCGATGGTGGCCAATACCGGCCGCCACTTCACCTACCGCCAGCAGAGCGTCAACGGGGAATTCATCGTCCCCTTTTCGACCACCGGAAATCCCTATGACGTAAAGGCAGAGGGCCAGTACCGTATCGAGGGGACGGGTAAGACATTCGATGTTCCGGAGAGCGCCGTGATGAGCGGGGCAGCAATCAACTGATTTTTTCGCTCTGTTGAAAACCTGATCACGATAGTATTGAGTAGTGACGGAGCCACGGGTGCCCGGGGGCTGTCGACCCTCGCCCCGTGGAGCATGGCCGTATATCGGCATGAAAAAGAAGATCCTACCAGGGGGTCAAGGGGGCTTGCCCCCCTGGCTGCCTCCGCCTCGGGGGACCGAACGCAGGGAGGTCAGGAAGAATGCGGATTATTCTTGGAAAAGTGAGGGGGGCACCGTCGCAATTCTCCTTCACGCATTAGGGAAAAGATCTCACCACAGCCGATTTTTTGAATTTTCAGGGATGACACACTGCCTCTCCCTCAGAAAAAGCCGTTACTGCCCGAGCAGCGTCTTCGACACGATATACTCGCCGCGGGCTTCCCTTGTTGTGCCGACGATGAGCCAGCGTTCGCTGCCATGCTGCTCCAGGACACCGCAGGCCTCGATGATCTCTCCCGCGAGAGCCTGTCCGCTGTAGGTGTGGGTGAACGAGAGCACCCGCGATACGGATTCATGGTCGATCCCGTAGAGCGCAGGGTTGTCGAACGCAAGCGAGGCGTCGTTTACCCGTGCCTCGATTGTTGCCTTCCCAAGGACGATCCCCCTGCCAGAGGGTGCTGATTCGATCTCATCGTAGGAGCGGGTGTAGAGGATGTCGAAATACGTCCCGTCGATCTGGCCCCGGTTCCATTTCCGCTGCTCGTGGAGAACGAACTGGTCGTACGGGATCTCGGGTTTGCGCTTGTCGTACACCCTGCGCCACATGTCCCGCGACAGCCCCTCGATCTTCCCCTCTCTGATGCCCCGCTCCACAAGATTCTGGGCGGTGAACCAGTGCTTCCCGTACACGACCATATCGATGTCCGAACTCTCGTCGGCCAGGCCGCAGAGGAGGGAGCCGGTGCAGCCGACCGTGCCTTCGGGCAGCCGGAAGATGCCGAGAAGCTTCTTCACCCGGGGATGGTCCCGCGCTATGCGGCCGATCTCCAGGTCGGGTTTGAGTACCCGGACAATATCGTCGCGGGGTACGCGGTGGATAAGGCCGGCATAGTGCGGCTTCTTCCGCTGCACGAGATCATATGCCTCCTCGAAATCGTACTTGGTGTACCGCTGCCCTGAAGCATGGATCCTTGCACCCTTTTCATCCGGCACGTACCGGAGCACGCAGCCAACCGGCCCGGCATTGTCGTACGTGGAGACGGCATAGAGCCATCCGTCCCTGTCCTCGATAAAATCCCGAAGGCGAACCGGCATCATGAAAAATCCTCACATGTCCAGGAGGAACCTGGCCACCCGGTCGATATCCGCACCGGCCCGGATGACCTTCTTATCCGCCAGGTCGACAACCGTGCTCGGGATACCGGCCAGCCTGCCGCCATCAATGAGGAACTCGTACGGGACGGTACATTCGGAAGGGATGACCGGATCTTTTGCCCCGTGAAGGTTGGCGCTGGTTGCCGTTATCGGCCCGTCGAACCTCACTATCAGTTCACGGGCCAGGTCATGCGCCGGCATCCGGATCCCAATGAGGCCGGTCCCGCCGGTCAGTATCGCAGGGATCATCCTTCGGGCCGGGAGCACCACCGTGACCGGCCCCGGCAGGAACGCAGCAAGGAACGGCTCCTGCGCCGGTTCAACGCGGGCAACGGCATGGAGCATCTCGAAGTCAGCAACAGCGATCGAGACCGGCATGGCAAGCGGCCGTTTCTTGGCCTCGTACACGTGTGCGATCGCCTCATCGGAGAGAGCGTCGGCGCCAAGCCCGTATACGGTTTCTGTCGGATAGACAACGAGGCCGTCATGCGAGAGGACGGCAACGGCCTTTTCGAGCCGGTCCATCCTAGAACTCACGCCCGCGGACCCGGTTGATATCAAAGACTGCTTTCGAGCTGATATGCATCACGGCAAACACCCCTGCCTGTACAGGGTCGGTCACGACAAGGTCGGCATGTTCGGGGACGGTTCCCGCCATTTTAAGGGCGATGACCGGGATCCCTGCCTCCCGCACACGATCGACCGCTTTCGAGATGTTGCCGCCCATCAGCGAACCGGCAAGGACAAGGATGGATGCCCGGGGAAGGCGGGTGACCGCGTCCACCGCGAGGGCGAGGTTCTGCTCGCCCACGAGCGGGATGGTATCCACCGAGATCCGCTCCCCGCGGATGTTGTGGCGGTCTGCCTCGTTGACGGCTCCCACTGCCACCTGCGCGACCTGCGCACCTCCCCCGATGATGATCACCCGCGAGCCGAAGATATGGCCGAAGGGCCGGTAGGCTTTCACATCCTTTACCGACGGGATGTTGTTCAGGTCCTCCAGCAGCTGGTCGTGGTCGTCAGCAGGACCGCAGTCATACTCAAAATAGAGTTCTGCCATCCCGGCATACGGCCCGGTATCGAACAGCTCCTGGTTGATCAGAACGATATTACCCTCGTGATCGGCAACAACGGCTGCAATGTCCCGCAGGACTCCGCGCCGGTTCTCCGCGATGATCCGTATTGCCGAGCGTTCAGGTTCAGCATCCATAGACAGGCCGTGATGCGATAACCGGGGATCGAACCCGGGTTAGAAGCTTGGGAAGCTCCTGTCCTACCGCTAGACTATTATCGCGCACTGTTCGTGTGTTCTCTAATACTACGTGATTTTCACATAAATAAAGTGCTTATCCCCCAACGGGTGGCGGCCGTTGCCGCAGGACAAAGGGGATATCATGGGAACAGTTCCATGTTTTTAAACCGGGCCGATCCATGTACGTATACGACACCCGGTCGTCCCGTACTGACATCCTGTTCCTGGCTCAGGCAGCCCGCCACCGGATCCATGCGGGAGACCGGGTTATCAACCGGAGTAATAACCCATGTCGCTTCGAACCGCGTGTATTCATCTCCTTGCAGCCGTATTCCTGGCTGCGGTCGTCATCCCTGTCCTTGCCGAGACTGACATCTCCCAGAATACGAAAGTCATCTACCAGACCCCCTTCTCTTCGGATCCCCGCTGGGAGACGAACAGCCCCTCCTCCGATTACTGGGACCCGGCAACCGGACGGTACCATTTCTCGATCGAACCGAGCACCCAGAATTACGCGTGGAAGGAGATCCCCCGGACTGACGGCTCCTTTACCTTCGAGTACGATGTGACGTTTGACCGGGTCGACGACGGCGCAACGTTCCGGTTCGGCCTCACCAGCAGTGAGATGGACTTCAACAAGGGTCCCAACGTCATCACCATGTTCTCGAACGGTAAGCACGGTAAGATCATGTCGCTGCACCTGGTCACGGTGGCAAGCAAGCAGATGGTGGTGAACAGCAAGAACGAAGATTACGAGACGAGCGGTAATATCGCGTACAAGGGCCCCACGGTCCGGTACGAGCTGAACAAGACTTACCACGTGGTCCTTGAGTACGATGACGATATCACCACGGCGACCATGCGGGTCAGTGACAAGGCGAGCGGGAAGGAGGTCTGGGTATACTACCTGAAAACGGTGGAAAAATTCCGTGGGATGACCCGTATCTTCCTTGGCTCCAAAGGCGATTACGGGCAGATGTACACGTATGCCCGCGGGTATATCGATAATGTCCGGCTCACCGTGCCCGGCCCGGCACCGACACCTGTTGAGACTGCCGCGGTTGTCACAACAGAGACCACGGTGCCGGTGACAACGAAAACCATAACACTCCCGACAGCACTCCCGAAAGATACCGCAACCCCGACACCCGAATCCCCCGCGGGCGTCCATACGGTTTTCATGGCCATCGGGATCATCACAGCCTGCATGCTTCTTTCCGGTATGAAGAAGTCCTGATCCCTTTTTTCAGGGGCTTCCTTCGAAAACCCGGCAGCCCTTTTTCCCGTTCCTGATGGCACACCGGGCGGGGACCTTTTCATGGAGAACTGATACCTGCAGATCAATAACCGTATGATGGTTCTGCCACGACAGTATCATGGTTTTTTCAGACTATTTAACCCGCAGCAGAAATTCTGATCCGTCCTGTCAAAGACCAGATGGTCGTTTTCAGCATCAGGACTGGTGACAACCAGTGGTATCCTTCCCAGGATTTTGGTTATCCGGGTTGTCAGGTGTCGAAGAACGCCGGTGGGTTCTTATCCCCTTCAAGGTTCTGATGAACCTTTCGGGAAAAAAGTATTGGCTTGTATGTATGATTACAGGGAGGATTGCAGCTCCCTGTACTCTGGAGTGAGAGCTGGTCCGGTCCAATACCGCCTGTGGATGAGAGCGGCGCCGGGCCATATCGTGTTGTTGTTCACATTCCTGTGTGAGGAGATACCGGGGATGTGCATGGAGTGGTCATCGTTCATACGGGTGCGTGGCTCTTTTCCATGGGAGGCAGGTGAGGACCGGGCAGGTGGTGTCATGGTGCTTTCATGATCGTGACTGCTCAGGACCGGTGCCAGGTATGCGGCGGGGGTATCCCGCGCCAGAGGTGAGTATGGGGTCACCGTGGCACCCTGCGGGGAAGATACGCTCCGGCACCCAACCGTGCAGGAGTGCTCGGCCCCGGCTGCTCCGGACGGCGATGCAGGCATGCCGGCCGGGAGTGTGACGAGCGCGATCCCGGTCATGATTTTTCCCAGATCCATCAGACGCTCCTGTGAGGAAATTTGCGTGGGTCGGTGACACGCCGAAACAGAATCGTGTATCACCTGGTACCAGAGTCATTGGGAGAGCAGATAAATTCCCCGAATAACCGTGGTTGGAGGGTGTAACTCAGGAGTTAAATGCTGGAACCTGCGGGATGCAAACGGGGAGAGAATTTAAACCGTAACGACATTATCTTGTGGTGCGAAAACAAGTACCAATGCTACGAGCACATGCTGGTGGAGCGTAATGGCGGACCCTGCAGACAAATCCCCTACCCTGATCATCCATGAAGAGTCGGACTCGCTTGAGGAACTCTCGGAATACCTCGATGTCCTTTCAAGCAGCGCCCGGCTCAGGATCCTGAAGTTCCTTGAGAAGAAACCGCGCGATGCACGTTCGATATCGCGCGAGATCGAGACCAGTTATGAAAATACCAAGAAACATCTCGACAAGCTCCTGAGCATCGGCGTTATCAAGAAAGAGGCCGGCCTCGGGGCCCCCACGTCAAAAGGGATCCACCCGGTCTGGGAATATTCGCTCGTGCCCGGGGGGCTTGAAGCAATTATCCGCAACCTCGGGCTCTTTTCCAACACCAAGGTTCAGGTAATGGGAAGCGAGATCGCCAAAAGGCTCGATGAGGTCAAGAGCACGCTCAACCGGGAGGTTCTCGGTGACGTTCCCGCGGTCATCATCCTTGGCGGATCGGACGATGCCAGGGTTTTCCTCCTGAAGACCGACACGGTCAGTATTGGCAGGGTCGACCCGGCGAACCGTGCGGCATACCGGGACGGCGAGGACGTGGTACTCTCCGAGAGCTACTCGGCAGTCACCCGCGTCTCCAGGCCCCATGGCAGGATCGTCAGGGACAAGGACGCCTGGTATATCGAGGATTGCGGCAGCACGGGAGGCACCCAGCTGAACAACAGGCGCCTCGAGAAGGGTATCCGGACGCTGCTCCACGATGGCGACCTCGTGGAACTGGCAAAAGGGGTCACCGGGGTCCGGTTCCTCGTGATCCTTCCAAAGGATCATTGAGATATTTTATATTCCTTGTACAGCGAACCTTATTTTTAAACATTGGACGCGGGGACAACAGGATCCCCAAAGAACCGGCTCATGATACTGCACTCCCGTTTTATCAGCATGCTGACTCTCGCGGCGCTGCTTCTTATGAGCGTATGCTGCCTGCCGGCTGCTGCCGCAGAGCACATCGTTGCCCCGTCGGGAGCTGAATTTGTCTCCATCCAGGAAGCGGTCGAGTGGGCCTCGGCCGGGGATGTCATATTTGTCGAGAGCGGGACCTACTTCGAGACCATAACCCTGAACAAAAAGATCGCCCTTGTCGGTATCGACAGCGGCCGCGGGCTCCCGGTCATCGATGCCGCCCGGAAAGGCAACGGCGTGGATATCCGGGTGGATAACTGTACCGTCGAGCACTTTGTCATCCAGAACGGGTCGCTCTTCGCCGGTATCCGTGCCGGATCCAGTGACAATATCCTGCGGAAGAATACGATCCGGGATTTCAGCCAGGGAATCCTCCTCGACTCCTCGAAAGGGAGCCTTGTTACCGGCAACAATATTACCCAGAACGGACGGGCGGGGATTGCCCTTGAATCGTCGAATTCCAATGACATCGAATACAACAGCGTATCGAAGAATACCATCGGGATCACCCTCGATGAGTATTCGCTGTCAAACAGGATCAGCCGGAACAACTTCATCAACAACCAGAACGTGATCTCGAAGAGCGCCACCTCGCGGTGGGTGTCCCAGGATACGTTTTCCTATACCTACCTCGGCCACCGGCAGCAGAGCCGGATGGGCAACTACTGGAGCGATTACCGGGGGAAGGACCGGAACAGTGACGGTATCGGTGACACACCCTACACGATCACGCTCGGGGGCAATCCCAAGGCTATCCTCGAATCCAGCCAGAACATCATCGATGCGTATCCTCTCATGGATCCCACGGATTACTATACCAGTGTATCCGTTGTCCCGCCATCGGCTGTGACAAACCCCGTGTTCCCCGGGACAACGGAATCCGCCCAGACATCGCCTGCAGCCGCGGTGACAACCCCCCTGCCGCAAACTCCCCGGCAGCCCCTTGTCCGCGGCTTTTCCCTCACCGGCCCGGTTATCCTGTGGGGATCAGTGATTATCCTTGGCATCGCGATCGTTTCAGGTCTGTACCTGATGCGCCGGAGGAAAACCGGCAGCGGAACACCCCCGGCAGAAGAACCCGCACCCCCCGCACCCTCCGTACCGCCCGAATCTGCCGCAGAACCGGATAATCTTAACCAGGCCGCAGGAACGGACGGCATATCCTCCCAGGATACCGTGGCCATGCCTGCTCCTCTTGCACAGCGGGTTACCGACGGACTGAAAACCGCCCTGATTGGCATCACGAAGACCACGACAGAGGTTGCACGGGCTGGCGCTGCAGCAACCATCCCGCTCACCGCCAGGGCGGCGGAGGTCCTCCGGACCGTGGTTGCCGACCGTTCGCGATCCCCCGCACCGGCAACCGCGGTGCCCCGGACCGCCCACCCTGAGGCTCTTGAATCCCCCCCGATCGTTCCCGCTCCTGAGCAGAAGAACTATTTCCCGCGGGAGCTTGAGAGCAAGTATACCGATATCACCTACGTGGGAAGGGGCGGCATTGCCTGGGTCTTCTCAGCAAGGAGAAAGGATAACGGCGTGAAAGTTGCCGTCAAGATCCCCATCAGTTTCGATGAGACGACCGGAAAGTGTTTCCTGAACGAGATCGCGGCATGGGAGACCCTGCGCCATGACAATATTGTCGAAGTGACGGCAGTCAATATCCTTCCCGTCCCCTACGTCGAGATGGAGTTCGTGCCCGGTTCGCTGGAGGCCATGGAAAAACCGCTGCCGGTCTGGAAAGCGGTGCATATCATCCGGGGAGTGACCGCCGGTCTCCAGTACGCCCACGAGCACGGGTTCATCCACCGCGACATCAAGCCCCACAATATCCTTCTGACGGACGACGTGGTGCCCAAGATCACGGACTGGGGAATGAGCAAGGTGCTTGCCGCAGACGTAAAGAAGTCGAGCATTGCCGGGTTCTCGCTCTCGTACGCGGCGCCCGAGCAGGTTTCCCCGACGGAGTTTGGCAGGACCGGCGAACGCACGGATATCTACCAGCTGGGCGTGGTCTTCTACGAGCTGGTGACCGGATCGATCCCGTTCGGCGGCGAGAGTATCGTCGAGGTCGGGAATTCAATCCTGCGCGACGACCCGACCCCGCCCTCGGAGTACAACCCCGATGCCGAGGCCGTCCAGAAGATCATCCTGAAATGCCTTGAGAAGGACCCGGAACGCCGCTACCAGTCTGCTGCCGAGCTGCTGGGAGCCCTTGACGGGTACCTTGACGAGGATGACGGATAATCATCGGTAAGGCTTGGTGCCCGTGAAGGAGGATTTGGCTGTTTCATCATGGCAGAACAGGAAAAGCTCTACGAACCTGCCATCTGTGCCGGCTGCGAAGGTCTCGGCTGTTCCTATTGCCGGGGAACCGGGAGCGTCCTTGTCGAATCCCCGAAGAAAAAGTGCCCGCACTGCGATGGTGCGGGATGCATCTACTGCGGTTTCACCGGCTGGCACCGCCCCAAAGGGAAGTTCGACTGAAGGTGAATGTGCGGCGCAGGCTGCAATGAATGATTACCCGAACCGCTGGTCCACCCGGCGCGGGATAACACATTCTCTGAACCGCCGCCCGAAGTACCGGTCGGTCATCCCGGCAATATAGTCACGGACCAGCTCTGCCGGAGTCGCAGTATCCAGGTACCTGCTGCTGATCCAGCCGGTCCTGAGGAAATCGGTATAGATACGTGCCGACGTCCGCTCCTGCTCAAGGTCATCGAGGCAGGTGGCAAAGAGGGTGGCATACATCCGCTCGATCTTCTCCCGCTCGGATGTCAACCGCTCGTTGTCATAGATCTGCCTGCGGGAGAACCGGCGCAGGGCAATGAGGGCGTTCTCGGTCTCCCTGCTGTAGGAGATGAAGTTATCGCCGGCGGTGTCGCTGTTCTCGAGGAGATCGTAGATGAGCGTGTTGATGATCTCGCTGTTGGAGGAGCCAAGGACGGTTGTCGCCTCCTCAGGCAGCGGCGTGTGCTCATCGATCAGGCCGATCTCCCGGGCGTCCTGCAGGTCCCTGCCGATGTACGCGATTGTGTCGGCGAACTTGACAACGCAGCCCTCGATCGTTGCCGGCCGGATGGGGCGGGTGCCCCCGGAAGCATCCTGTACCTTCTTATCGAATGCAAGCCAGCCGGGACAGGGCTCCGGACGGATCCTGACATCCTCTGCCTCGCCGTTATGGCAGAGGATCCCGTCCAGCACCTGGAGGGTGAGGTCGCAGTCTTCAATCCTGTCGAGGAAATGCACGCTCTGGACGTTATGGAAGAACTTCCCGATCCCGTACTGCTCACAGAGCCGCGAGAGGCACTTCTCACCGAAATGGCCGTAGGGGATATGCCCGATGTCATGGCCGAGGGCGATTGCCTCGATGAGGTCCTCGTTGAGCCGGAGGGACCTGCCGATCGTGCGGGCGATCCGCGATACCAGCTGGACATGGATGACCCGGTGGGTGATGTGGTCGTTCTCGATCAGGTAGAAGACCTGGGTCTTGTCGATGTACCGGGAATACGCGCGTGTATGAATGATCCGGTCTGCATCCCGCGAATACGGCGTGCGGATATCGTCCCTGACGCGGTTGTGCCGGCGGAGCGCATCGGCACTGATCGTGGCACAGGGCGAGAGCAGTCCTTCCTGCCTGCCAATCTGTGCCCTGATGGATGAGAACATGCCGGGTTCAGGCACCCGACGGTGATCCTGGAGGGGACTCATTCATCTCAACGTCTCGTTCATGATCCTATAATCCTGCCGAACCCTGCACACGTTGCAGAATCCGGGGGAATCAGCGGTTCTTTGGCGGGACGGCCTGAGCAGGAAGGGGGGCTCCCGAGGCATAGGCCTCGGTCTCCCCGTACTGGAGGATATGGCCCTGCAGGGCTGAGAGGAGCGCTGTCTTGCCGGAGCCACCGGGGATCTGGAGGAAATCGTCGAGGCCGTAGACCCGGAAGAGGTAGCGGTGCGTCTCGCCGGGCCCGGGACTGGGGCCGGTCCAGCCGATAACACCGGCATCGTTCAGACCCTGTATCGCGGAGATTGGATCGGCAATCTTCTTTCCTTCCGGGATGCCAGCGGGGATGGTCCTTGCTGCAGGCATGTCCCAGACAAGCCATGCACAGTAGGAGAGAACCTCCCTCACCGACGGGTTGAAGACCATGATGGCAAGGGAAGATGATTCATCGATTCCCTCGATGGTAATGGCAGGAGAGAGGTTTCCTCCGTTGCAGGTATGCTCCGGGGGGAAATCCTGGAATTCCAGACTGACATTCAGTTTTTCCATAACAATCGCTTTATACCGGAGAAATAATGCCCCCGGGCTTAAATATCTAGTGGATACCCGGATTTCTGGTGCTGCTACCGTGAGCAGACTGCCGCAGTCTCGGCATACTGGATGACGTGCCCCTTCATTGCTGCGATGAGCGCATGCTTGTCCGAACCTGCCTGCAGGTCAAGCATGGTATCGAGCCCGTAGACCCTGAACTGGTACCGGATCATGCTGCCCGGCGGAGGACAGGGACCGGTCCAGCCGATCGTCCCGTAATCGGTGATTCCCTGAACCGCGTTCACCGGCAATGTCGTCCTGCCGTCCCGGGGGATACCGGCCGGGATGACGGGAATTGGCGGGAGATTCCAGCAGAGCCACGCGGTGAACGAGCAGCAGGCCTTTTCGAAGGGATTGAAGACCATGACGGCGATCGATGCTGCTGCAAGACCTTTAAGCCGCAGGGATGGCGAGAGGTTTCCGCCATCACAGGTATGGACGGGCGGGAACTCGAGGAAGTCAAGGGAGACGGTGAGCGGATCCATTGTTCTTTCCAAGGGCGGACCGAAAGAAAAAGGCTCCGTTCCTGCCAAACCCTAGGATTTACCTGTATTCCTGCCCTGAGAGCAGGCGATCGAGTCCCCGACGGTGGTGAAGGTGGTCTTCCATGGTGAGCCGGTCCCCGAGGAGCGGAGCCAGGATGCGGGCGAGGTACGGCCCCTGCGAGTACATGAGGTCGAACGTCTGTTCCCGGTTCCTGTCCCTGACGTACAGTTTGTCCTGCGTCGATGTCAGGGTCTCGCAGACGATGTTGATATCCGCGATCTCATCGACCGGAATCGTGATCGTTCCGGGGGCACCGGCAATGATCGCATCTGGGTTCATAGACCGGTACCGCTCCCAGGGTCCGCCGGCCCAGTCTTTCTCCCGGAAATGGGCGATCTCGTCTTTTGTCCCGCTGATGTCGCACGACTCCTGCATCACGGCATCGTCAGCATCGGACATTGCCTCGTCGCTCTCCGGACTCCACGTGCAGAAGATGAGCCTGCGGTCGGTGACGATGAGGGTGTAGTGGATGACCGACAGGAGTCCCTGTTCGATGAACGGAACGATGCCGAGGATCCGCTCCCCGCTCCCTCCGACAGCGGGAGCCACGGGGGCAGCCCGGATGGTTTCCGGGGCCGTTGTGGCGGGCTGGCCCGGCAGTACGACGGGTTGTCCGCACTGTGTGCAGAACCGTTTTCCGGCAGCAAGCGGAGCACCGCACGCGGTGCAGAATTTCGGGGGAGCAGTCATTGCTCACCAGTGAGCGGGGATAGGTAAAAAAACCGTCCCCTGTGTGCTCCATTACCGGACCGGCTCTCCGGTATGCCGGTGCCACGATCCCTGCATCTTTATTGTCTTCCGTACATAACCTATGAGAATACAGAGCGTAATTTTTCCTTTTGAGGTATCCCATGGCAAAGAAAGAAACAAAAAAGAAACAGGAACAAGAGGAGTGCAACAGCAACTGCGCGGGATGCGCGAGCGCCTCGACCTGTTCATCGGTAAAGAAAGAAGGGCAGGCTGCCGGCGGCCTCCCGCCGAAAGTGAAGATGGACGTGAAGCACGTCATCATGGTCCTCTCCGGCAAGGGCGGCGTGGGCAAGTCCACGGTCTCCGTGAACCTCGCTTACGCCCTCTCGGCGCACGGCAGGAAGGTCGGGCTCCTCGACCTCGACATGCACGGCCCCAACGTGCCCAAGATGCTGGGGATCGAGGACCATAAGCTCGGCGTGATGGGCCAGCAGATCGAGCCGGTCCGGATCACGGGTAACCTCTCGGTCATCTCGATGGCCTTCCTCCTCCCCGACACGAGCACGCCCATCATCTGGCGCGGGCCGATGAAGATGGCGGCCATCCAGCAGTTCCTCGGCGACGTGAACTGGGGGCCGCTCGATTACCTTGTCGTGGACCTCCCGCCCGGCACCGGTGACGAGGCGCTCACGATTGCCCAGCTCGCCCCCAATGTCCGGGGCGCGGTCATCGTGACCACCCCGCAGGACGTTGCAACGCTCGACGCCCGCAAGTCGGCGAAGTTCATCGAGAAGCTCGGCCTGCCGGTCATCGGCGTGGTGGAGAACATGAGCGGCATGGTCTGCCCCCACTGCGGCGTGGAGATCGAGCTCTTCGGGAAGGGTGGCGGCAAGAAGATCGCCGACGAGCTGAAGGTCCCGTTCCTCGGCTCCATCCCTCTTGATATCGAGATGCGCAAGGCCGGCGACGAGGGTCGCCCGTTCATCATCCGGCGCAGCAGCGAGAGCCCCACGTGGAAGAGCGTGGACAGGGTCATGGAAGAGCTCATCCGGGTCACCGGGGGATAAGCCATGGACTACCTGCGGATTCTCACCGGGAAGGAAAAATCCCTTCCCGTGTACACGAATGTCGTAGCAGCACTCGAGAACCCGCTTGCCTTCCCTGACCTCCTGGAACCCATTTACCGGGAGGCCATGAAACTCGACGACGAGACGCTCGACCGCTTCCGCTTCTCCCTGATGCGTCTCCAGATCTGGGCTGATATCCACCGCAACGAGGACCTCGAGAAAGCGATGCACATCAAGTACGTTGCGCAGGTGCTCGAGAAAGTGGTCTTCGGCTCGCTCATCATGGAACCGGCCGAACCCGCGGAATAAGGAATCATCCCCTCCACAATCCTTTTATCGGGGAAGATCGCCCGCAGTGATACGCTTATCACCACGCCCGATCAATACTAGGAACAATCCACAACCCGATACAAAAACCGTTTTCCCCACCGCCCGCTGAATACCCGATATACCCTATAACGGAGCAATAATGACATCACGCATGCAATCCCCGCACACGACCTGTCCGGGGTGCCAGGAAGAGGTCTTTCTCGACGAGCTCGTGGGCGGGAAGTGCCCGCTCTGCGGCTGCTCGCTCGAGGAGTTCGACGAGCAGTTCGGGGAGTACGAAGGGATCCTCGACCGCTCGGACCTCTCGTGGCTGATCTTCAACTATTTCGTCTTCAAGAAGTTCGTGGACCTCGGGGTGCCGCCGCACCAGATCATGGAGTTCGTGGCGGCCTACGAGGAGAACACGGAGAAGCCGCCCGAGGAGTGGACGAAGACCGCGTTCGTCCTCGAGCTCCCGATGGGCTGGCTCGACCGGATCCGGCCCAAGCGCTGCGCAAAGTGCGGCAAGTGGTTCATCGCCGGCGGCAGCAAGCAGATCTCGGGCGACATGCGCCGGACGGCGCTGAACGTCGGGTACGTCTGCGACCGGTGCTGATTCGATACTCTCCCTTTTTTTCATCGGGTTGCAAATAACAATCCATATATCGGATTGAATTTTACGCTGGTTATGAAAGGGGCGGCATTCGGGATTGTAGTTGTCTGTCTGGCGATGGCGGGGTTTCTTGCGGGAACGGTTTCTGCTGATCTAATGCTGCCGACAATAACTCATGTGTATATTGAACAGAATGGGACTCCTTTTCATGAAAGCGTTAATTACACAGTCACCTGTTTTGGATATCGTACGCAACTCTCGCCCCCGCCAGTAACTACTCTCGCCCCTGGTTCATATCAACCGGAATCCGTTTACTCGTATTCTGCAACCTGTCCGGATTACGGTTGTGTGATCTATGAGCCATATTATACCAAACACAGCCATATTGACTGGTGTGATCTTCAGGTAAATACGAAAGACACTAAATTTATTTTCAGGAATTTTTCCCATAATCCATATTCAAAATGCACAGACGTACCGTCACCTGAGAAAATATCTCGGAATCGATCTATGGGATTATACTATAAAACCCCGGAATATCTGGCTTGCTGGGCGCACGGTCAGGGATATATTCAAGAAAAAACGGGTAATTGGCCAACGCGTCACCGTGTTTTTCAAACATGTGATTCGGATTCAGAGCCTGGTTGTATTAAATTATTTTCGGAAATGAAACCTGTGAAAGAAATCTCATCTGATGAGATACCTACGCCGAAGTCCCGATGGTCTGGGATGAATGATCAGGAATTCCTGTCATTTCTTGAAACATGTAATCCCATCTCGGATACTTCATGTGGGGGCTGGATCATTGATGGAAAACCGGTAAAACGAATCCCCGGAATGAGGCCCTTCGCAAATACATCCTCGGGAAAGTCTTGGATTTGCGACAAATTCCTTATCAATGCGAGTCCTGCAATCATGGTACCTGAAGAAATTATCAACGGAGCATGGGTTGACAACGATTATCTTGCAACAGAGGTATGTGAGTTGAGGATTAATCTTCCCCCCGTTAACCGAACATCAAATAAATCTCCTACCTTTATCCAAACCCCGACCCTTTCTGTAAAGCAGGAACCTCTGATTAAACAGGGTCCGATAATCACAACAGATCCGACAATCGTGCCTGTAAAGGTCCAATCCCCCGTCGAATCCCTCTACTGCAGCCTTCTCCAGCGTATTGGCAGGATGTGCGAATGAGCCGTCTCTCGATCAAGAAAATCCTTGCCTGCAGCATCCTGCTGGTATCGGTAATTGTCTCAATACTGCCTGCTTCCGCAGACATCATGGTCCCGACGAACACCCGCGTGTATTTCGAGAAAGACGGCGTTCCTTTCAACGGGTCGGTCGATTATACCGTGGACTGCTACGGCCACTACGATTACCCGTGGATCCGTGAAACAGCCACCACGCAGGCGAACCCGTCCGGTGAAAAAGGGATCGTCTTCTCCTACTCGGCGTCCTGCCCGGGATACGGCTGCACCATCTACGAACCCTTCTATCTCAACTACCGGGCAATCGATACCTGCGACATGCAGGGGACCGCGGGGGGAGTACCATTTGTCCTGCGGAACTTCACCCGGGATCCTACGCCGAAAAACTGCATCAACCTCCGGCAGTTCGATATGTCGAAAGGCGATGAGGGCTATTTCCGTGCAACACCGAAGTACCGGGAGTGCGAGAACGAAAGCCTTGAGGCATCGGCGCTCTGTATCCAGTACGTTGTCCCCTGCACCGCGGGCACCGACGCGGACTGCGGGAAGTGGGTCATCAACGGCCTTCCGGTGAAGGATACGGAGAAATCCCGTTCGTGCCGGGACGAGGCGGACAAGAAGGAGCGTGCATGCGAAGCGTATCTCGAGAAGGTTGATCCTTCATCCATGATCCTCTGGAGGAACAACTGGACCGGGAAGTACGAACCTGCCATGCTGTCCTGCGAGCTGCGGATGACACTGCCTTCGGAGACCGGAGGAATGTCCGCCGGGCTACAGGTCACACCTGACGGGATCGGTCAGACGCCGGCCATGACGTACGGGCCGCAGGCCGCTGCACCTGCCGGGTCTTCCGGTCCGGTCAGGACATTCTGGTGCAGCATCCTCTCACTCTTCGGCGGGAAGTGCGAATAGTGCTCTACGAGACCCGCTTCCTCCTCGCCCTCGTCACAACCTGGTGCATCGAGATACCAATCCTCTTTGCCCTCATCCGGTTCGTTCTCCGCGACAAAACACAGCCGGCCATCAGGATTGCAGGAGTGGGGGCGCTCTGCACCGCCCTGACCCTTCCTTACCTCTGGTTCATCCTGCCGCCGTATGTCGATGCGGCGCAGTATATCGTTGTCGGGGAGACGCTCGTTTTCCTTACCGAGGCATTCATCCTCAACCGGCTGCTTGGCCTGAAACCGGCCGCTGCCCTTGCCTGTTCGTTCGCGATGAACCTGGCTTCGTTCCTGCTCGGGCTGGTCCTGCTCTGAAGATTGCCGGTACACTCGATGCGGATGATTTTATCCCCAGCGACCCCCCCTACCCCGTTTTGAAAGCCCATGCTGGAATTATCGTCACTACAACAGGGAAAAAGCCATACCGGAAACCCGGGCTGTTGGGGGGGGTCAGTGGGGATAATGTACTGCAGGGAACCCTATCAGGCAATGATAAAGCGTTCTTTTACGGGGTAATCCAGAAGCCCGCTGCCGGAGTGCCGGATCCCGGATATCCCCGCTGACCCCCTGGCACTGGTAAACAGATGATATTGTTGGTAAAAGGAATGACGGGGAGATCAGTGCGGGTACGAGATATCGATAATTTCCCCGGTATAGGTATCCACCCAGCCGACACCCGGCTTCAGGATATCCGGGTTTGCCCGGATGGTTTCGTCGGTGAAGACCACCTTCCACGCCAGCGGGATGGAAGACGGCCGCGGGGTGACACCCGGTGCATGTCCGTCCTTCCAGACCCGTTCTGCCGAGACGACCTGCAGTGACGAGATCGAGGACGGATAGATGGTCTTGGCCTTTGCCTGTACTGCATAGATGGCATCGTACTTGGGCACGGTCGGGGTGTCGAGGATCATGAATGCATTGTCGGGGGATTCCCAGCGCTGTTCCCACTCCGTGACCGCACCGGAGACGGAATCGATCGAGACGATGAACCCGTCATTGTCGCAGGGGTAGTCCTGGATGATGCGGTCGAAGACGAACCGGTAGGTCCCGGCAACATTGCCCCCCGGGGTGGAGAGCGGGATATACCTGCCGTCGCTCATGTTGATCGAGAGGATACCGGTGTTCCGGTCGTTTATCGTGCTGTCGGCAATCTGGCGGGCGTTCCCCATGGTGAGCACGGGGTTCTGCGGCCGCCCTCCCGGGTGGATCGTGCGGTTGAAGGCAACGACCGTTCCGGACTGCGCATCGATGAGGCCGGAGGCTTCCGTTGTTGTGCCGGCCTGCAGCGTGAACTTCCAGACCTGCCCGAACACGGGATCGGTTGCCAGGTCAACAGAAGTCCGTCCGGCCGGAAGGTTGGGGAAAGCGACGACGGCTATGGCCTGTGCCTCTTTCTCGGTAATTTTCGGCCCGTCTGTTTTCTGGGTTGTGATGACGGCAGCGCGTGCGGTCAGGATCGGTTCCGGTGTCTCGGTTGTGGTGATGATTGCGACCGTGTCCGGCTTTAAAATGGCCGTTGTCGGGACTGGTGTCTTCATCGTTGCCGGGGCTGCGATCGTGGTCTGTATCACCTGTGCTGCAGTTGTCGTTGTTTTCGTTGCGGAGGGTGTGGTAACGAGGGTTGCCTCTGGTGAGGGACTGGTTGTGGGTGCGGGGGACGGTTGCGGGGATCCCCCGAATATCCCGCTTGCGAGAATAAATACCACGATGATTGCAATGACGGCAATTGCAAGTATCGCGATCTTTTTGAGCAGGCGGCGCTGCTTCTTTTTCCGGACAACTTCCTTGTATCGTGCAGGAAGGTATGGCTCGTTGAATTCGTCATCGTCTCTCACGGGTGCCGCCTCAGAAGTATCTAATTATCTATCTCTTCTGTTAATAAAAATGACCGGGGTATATCCGGGGTGATTCTCCGGCTTTTCCTGAATGAAAAAAAGGTTTTTCAATCAGTGTTCTGTAAAAAACCTCCTGAGAGATCGCTGAAAATTATGACAGGGCCACGGGCGCCCGAGGTCTATCGACCCTCGCTCTGTGGAGCATTACCTTTTCCGGACATCTTAAAAAAATCGAATATGGGGATCAAGGGGGCTTGCCCCCTTGGGCTGCCTCCCCCTCTGGGGGAGAGAGGGGGTCACCTTCGCAAATTCCGCTGAGTGTTTCTTTAAGGATTTCTACAGAGCCTCAATCAGTACGTCCTTCCGACAAGCGTTGCCCTGCCGGGCTTCCCGCAGATGATGCACTTCCCGTCCGATGCATCAACATACGGGGAGCGCACTTCGGTGCCGAGGATGGACGAGTTCGCCTTCTCCTCGATGGCATCCCCGCAGCCCCGCTCCCGGCACCAGTGGACGACCGCGACCTTGCCCTCGTTGAGGGCGGTGTTGAGTGCATCCGTTGAGTCAACGGCGCAGAGGTGGGATTTCGTGTGCTCTTCGGCACGGGCCCGGATCGCTTCCGTGATCTCCGCAAAGACCGTTGTTATACCGTCAATGATGGTTGCACGTTCAAGGGACGTCTTCTCTCCCGTCCTCTTCACTGCCATGACCTTGCCGGCATCGATATCCCGGGGGCCGAGTTCGAGCCGGAGCGGGACGCCCCGGAGTTCCCACCAGTAATATTTGGCGCCCGGCCGCATGTCGCGGGTATCCATCTTCACGCGGAACCCGGCGGCTTTCAGGTCAGCCTCAAGCTTCGTGGCTGCAGCGAGCACATCCTCGTGCCGCTTCCCGATCGTGATCGGGACGATGACCGCCTGGACCGGTGCAACCGCCGGCGGGAGGATGAGGCCCTTGTCGTCGCCGTGCATGGAGATGAGAGCTGCGATGGACCGCTCCGAGATCCCGTAGCAGGTCTGGTTTGCCAGCTGTGCTTTCCCGTCCTTGTCCTCATACTGTATCCCAAAGGTCTTCGAGAAGTGCGTGCCGAGGTGGTGGACCGTGCCGATCTGGAGTGTTTTCCCGTTCGGCATGATCGCGTCAACGGCGATCGTATAGTCGGCGCCGGGGAACTTGTCCCAGTCCGGCCGTTTCGAGATGGTGACGGGGATGCAGAGGCCGTCGTAGAACTCCTTGGTGAGGCCGAGCTCATACTCGCACTGGGCCTCTGCCTCGTCCCATGTGGCATGGACCGTGTGGGACTCCATGAACGAGGTGATCTCGCGGAGACGGATGAGCGGCCGGGTCTGCTTGGTCTCGTACCGGAATGTGTTCACGATCTGGTAGTACTTCATCGGCAGGTCGGCGTGGGAGCGGAGCCAGAGGGCGTACATCGGGTAGATTGCGGTTTCGCTCGTCGGGCGGAGTGCAAGCTTCACGTCGAGCGGGGTCGTGCCCCCGTGGGTCACCCAGTAGACCTCATCCTCGAAACCCTTGATGTGCTCGGCCTCCTTCATGAACTCCTGTTCGGGGATGAGGAGCGGGAAGAGGGTCTCCTGGTGGTCCCGGTCAAGGAGTTCGCGGAGCCGGTTGTACACGAACTTGCGGATCGCAAACCCGTACGGGTACCAGACGTACAGCCCCTTGACGGGGTAGCGGACATCCATGATCTCGGCCCGCCAGAGAATATCGTTGAACCATCCTGAAAAGTCCTGCCGGGGCGGCAGGGTGCCACTGTCGTCGTCCATGGGGTGTCCTCTACGCTACTAAATGTATGACCACCGGCGTAATAAAAGCCTCGACCACGGCTGCAGTTGCGACGAGCGGCAGCACCACGGCAAGGAACAGGCGGGCGAACGTGTGTGCGGCGACCGCGGAGTCCCCGCCCCCGTACCATTCCGCGATCAGCGACTGGGCAAGGAGGATCCCGAGCGCTCCCGAGATGATGAACGCGGGGATCTCGAAGATGCCGTGCGGAACGATGGCGGCTGCAACAAACAGCGCCGTGTGCTCCTTGCTCACCATCTCCATGATGGCCCCGATGACGATGCCGTTCAGGCTCATGATGAAGATCGTGAGGATCCCGAACGTTGCACCGCCCAAAAAGAGCAGGATGCAGGCCTGGAAGTTATTGAAGAAGAGCTTGACGCACATATCCGCGGGATTGTTGCCGTCTATCTGGCCGGCCACCTCCTTTGCGAAGAGTTTCAGGAGTTCTTCACCAATGGCCGGGTTCTGGGCCGATCCCACCCACCCCATGGTGACCGTGGCCAGAAAGAGAAGGAAGACCACAATGATTGCATTGGTGAGCGGGGCATCAGACATAGAGAACCATCCGGACCATATCGCGGACGCCCGGTGCAAACCCGACCACGATCATGGCGAGCAGCACGAGATGCCAGAACGCCGGACTTGCCTCTTTCCGGTACAGCTGCATGACGTAGACCGCCGGAAAGAGCACGATCAGCTTGAGGGGGAACATCACAAACGCTGTCCCGGTCATGGCGATTAGCGTTGAGCCGACGACGTGCTGTTCCACATACTGGACATGGGGGTGCAGGTCGATGCCGTAGCTGGTGGCGCTGGCGTCCAGCAGCTGGCCGAAGATGAGGGTCAGGTACACCGGGTCAGAAACATAGCTCCATCCGAGGGCATACCGCATGACCCCCCAGACGACAGCGGTGGCCGTTACCGCCATGAGCGGGATGACCGACAGGATGACGAGGTCAATGCCGTTGTGGGCCATGCCGAACCCGAGCAGGACAAGGGAGGCGATGACCATCGCCGCAATGCCGGCGAAGGCGTAGAACTGGATGAAATTTTTCGTGATCCCCCGGACTGCCAGTTCCCGTGCCAGGAACATCATGCCGATGACAAAAAAGAAGAGCGTGAAGTAGATGAGGGGCGTGATCAGCAGGAACCGCCAGTCACTTTCGATCATCCCGGTATCCTCGACCACCCGGAGGAGCCCGCCGAGAATGACGTAGGGAACGGTTGCGAGGATGAATGTGCCGTCGAACCGGAAACCGGCATCAGACAGGTACGTGGAGGCGGACAGCCAGCGGTACAGGATATAGACACCGATGACGAGGATGATCGCGTAGGTCAGGGTGTCGACGACATTATAGGCTTCGCCGTATCTGATGGGATCGATGTAGTATTTGTATATGAAATCACTAATCATCCTTGATCAGAATGAGCGCAGATGCAATAAAATTACTCAAACCCCGGGTCTTTGACAAGTCCAAGTGGATGCAGCTCCCCCGCGACGTGGTGATCGGCCACGACGTGCTCGGGCAGCTGCCTGCTGTCTGCGGGGATCTCAAGCTCGGCGGCACTGCGCTCCTCGTCTCCGGCAGGGGGACCATGGATCTTGCCGGCGGCACCGTGCAGGAGATCCTTTCCCGGGAATACACGGTGAAGCCGTTCATTGCCGAAGAGATCACGGCTCCCGTCATCAAGAAGGGCGAGAAGGCCGCAAAGGGTGTGGATTTCCTCATCGGTGTCGGGGGCGGGCGGGTGATCGATACCGCGAAGATCGTCTCGTTCAACCTTGACCTGCCCTTCATCTCGGTCCCTACAGCCGCGTCCCACGACGGGATCGCATCCGCCCGTGCCTCGGTTGCCATGGAGGGCGGCCATTCATCGCTTGAAGCCCACCCGCCGGTTGCGATCGTTGCTGACACCGGCATCATCGCCTCCGCCCCGCACCGCCTCCTCGCTGCCGGCTGCGCCGATGTCATCTCCAATTATACGGCAATCCTTGACTGGGAACTCGCCCACCGGGTCAAGGGAGAGCCCATGAGCGAATACGCCATCACGCTCTCGAAGATGACCGCGGAGATTCTGGTGAAGGATGCCCATCTCATCAAACCGCACAACGAGCAGTCTGCGTGGATCGTGGTGAAGGCGCTTGTCTCGAGCGGGGTTGCGATGAGCATCGCAGGATCGTCACGGCCTGCGAGCGGTGGTGAACACAAGTTCTCCCATGCCCTCGACAGGCTGGCGCCCGGCAAGGCCCTCCACGGGGAGAGCTGCGGGATCGGCACGATCATCTCGATGTACCTCCATGGCGGTGACTGGCGGGGTATCCGCTCGTCGCTGAAGATGATCGGCGCCCCGGTGACGCCGGCGGAGGTCGGGATCGATGACGCGGTCGCGGTCGATGCCCTGCTGATGGCAAAGACTATCCGTCCCGAGCGCTTTACCATATTCGATATGGGGCTGACCCGGGAATCGGCAGAGAAACTCGTACACATGCTGTACGAGGAGTGAGGATCATGACAGAGGCAAAGACGAAAGTGACGCTGATCGGAACGGTGCTTGCAAAACCGGGCATCGAGTTCATCTACGAGGGGGAGACGGCTGCCTGCGACACCTGCAAGGTGAAGAAGGCCTGCAACAACCTGGTGAAAGGGCGGAAGTACCGCATCGTCTCCGTACGATCAACGCACCACGACTGCTCCGTCCACCTCAACGGGGCGACCGCGGTCGAGGTCACCGACGCCCCCATCA
This sequence comes from Methanoregula sp. PtaB.Bin085, assembly GCF_002067035.1. Classification (GTDB taxonomy): domain Archaea; phylum Halobacteriota; class Methanomicrobia; order Methanomicrobiales; family Methanospirillaceae; genus Methanoregula. Next base: position 29,076 of record NZ_MVQB01000041.1, read on the forward strand.
CCATGCTCATCAGCCCCGAAATGGCTATCGTCAACTCAAAGATAAAAGCAGAGCTCTCCTGCAACAAGAGCGACTGTAAAAGTTTCCCGCTCTGCCGCCCGGATGGCGTCGTCGACGGCGAGAAGTATGTTGTCACTGACATTATCGGGAATGCCTCCGATATCTGCGAAAAGGGCCGGTCGCTGAAGCTCGTGGAGATCCGGCCGGCGTAACCCCCTCTCAGGTATTCCGGATCTACCGGGTTCCCGTTCCCGGTGGATACGTACCTGTCTGCCGCATCCGGTACTTGCCAGCCGGCACAATAATCTCGAACCGGGCCCCCTTCCCTTCCTCACCGGTCTCCCGGATGGTAATGCCGGTAATGGAGAGGATCCTGCGGATGAGGAAAAGCCCGAGGCCCGTCTGGCTGCCAAACCCGCGGGTGAATATCCTTTCCTTGTCGGCAGCCGGGATCCCGCAGCCATCATCCGCGAAGACGATTATAAGCCCGTCGTCCGTCTCTTCAGCAGTAACCATACAGCGGGTCACGTGATCCCCATGGGTGAACGCGTTGTCGATGAGGTTGTAGAAGACCTTCGCGATGAGCGGGTCGGCATAGATCTCTGTCTCACCGCTGTCGAGCCGGACCTTTACCTCCCGGAAGGAGTGGGCTGCCGCTGCCTCAAGAACCACGGTGCGGAGGTCAAACCATGCGGGTTCCTTGCCCCCGGTCTCCTCGTAGTACTGCATGAACTCGATATGGGTGCGGATCGTCTGGGATGTTTCCTGCAGGTGCTGGAAATAGCCGAGTGCGGACGGGTCCGGTACCCTCTGGCGGCAGAGATCGAGATACATATCCAGTGCTGTAAGGTTATTGAGGATATCATGCCTCGTGACTGAGGAGAGTATGGTGAGCTTGCTGTGCGCTTCCTGAAGGTCCTCCTGTGCTTTCCTGCAGGTGGTGATGTCGTGGAAGATAACGAGTTTCCCGTACGGCCGGCTGGAATAATCCTTCAGCAGCGATATGCGGGCGCCAAACCATTTCCTGTCCGGCTGTTCGCCGACAGAAAACTCGTACTGCCTGCCGGTATCGGTCTCGGCAGTCCTGATGAGTTCAGCAAGCGCTGGTGCTGAGGTCTCGAGGGGAGAATCACCGGCCGTCCCTGCGAGGGAGAGGTACTGGCGGGCAGCGGGATTGCATTCTATGATACTCCCCTGGTTGTCCACGGCGATGACCCCTGTCTGCATGGCGGAATACATCTCATGGTACACGATGGGAGCGATGTCGAGCAGCCGGTAGCGTATGGCTCCTTCGAAGACGATGATGCCACAGATACCGAGTGCGAGCGGATCGAGATCCAGCCCGGGAACCGGGCTGAGGCTGAAGATATCGATAAGATCTGAGATGAGGAAGATGCCGGTACACAGGATGAGCAGCCAGATCTGCCTCCGGTAGATCTCTGAGCACTGGACCAGCGTGAAGATCAGCATCGAAACAGAGGCGACAGCGAGGATATACGAATATCCCGTGGAAGCGAGTGCCGCAGGGCCGTTGGCATACACCATGACGAAGGTACCACGGGTAACCGCCGGCACGATCTCCGGCCAGACCAGGCCGTGCATCTCGTTGGTGAAGACCAGGATAACGGTGAGTGCCGGGACGACCCAGAGCAGGAGGGCTTTTTTATCCCTCGTCCAGCTGTCGTTGCGGGTATACCCGGCAACGAACAGGAGCATGAGCGGGGCGATACAAACAATGCCGAGGTACTGGAACTTCCCGATCAACACCTTCAGCGAAGGATCGGCGACGAGCAGCTCGAGCGAGAAGGTGAGGCACCACTCCGCAGCAGCGAGCATCAGGAGGGAGAACCAGAACGTGCCCGGGACCGCCCGGCGTTTCCATGAGTAGATGGCAAGGAGCAGGGTGATGATTCCCGTGGTGAAATAAACAAAAGCGTAGACAGAGAGCTGCATGGCCATCGGACGGATTCAGATTATAAAGATTATAACCGGGGAACAATAAAGGGTGCGATTTTGATCCGGGAGGATGACCCCCTTTGAGCTGTTTTCGTGAATTCGTATCCTCCGTTCAACAATGGTCGTACGATGGGACAGGTGGTATGGTACCAGGATAACGTGGATCTCCAGAATAATATTCCATCCCACGTCAAATTTCAGTCTTTCCCTGATTCAATGGGCCGGCTGATGAACTCTCCTGACGGAAATCCTGGGGACGATTAAATATTATCTTATCAAATAATTTTTTCTGATACACATGAGAACAAAACTGGAAAAAGCGACCATTGGCGTCATCCTCCGGTTTCTCATCCTTGTTCTCCTAATCCTATCCCTGGTTTTAATCGGGTCCTTCCATGGTGAACGTGACGCCTATATCGGCCCGGTAATCGTGACGCTTCTTGCACTGGCAGTTGTCTGTTCTCATCTAATCTATAACAAAATCATGCATCCGGCACCGGATGATCTGATGTATGCACGAAATCAGGATTATATCATCGCAATTATCTGGTGCGGTATTTTTTTCTGTTATCTTGAAGCGCTCGCATGTATCCAGTATGCAATCCTGCCGAACGCATTTCCTTCGGTGGTTGTGTCCCCGGTTGTCTTCCAGGGCCTGGTACTCGTTCCGATGGCAATCTCTGTGACCTGGTATGTCCTTTGGGAGATCCTGATTAACCTGGTTTCGTTGAAGAATATTACACTTGAATACTACCGTCAGAATCCAAAATCCTTCTGGGGCTTTGGAGTATTTATCATCATCAATGGTGCGATATTCTACTCCGTTATGAGTATTGTTGCGGCGTTCAGGGAAGGACAGATCGATAAAGCAACGGCCAATCAGATCTTCAGTGTTATTCTCTGGGTTATGATACTGATGAGTATTGGCACACTGGTCTACACCTGGATAATTAATAACCGGGACAGTTGCTGAAGGGACAGGCAGAATCAGGGAGAATAATGAAGAGTGCGATTTTGATCCGGGATAGAACAGAGAGGATTACCTGTCCGCCCGCAGCTCCCACACCCGCTCCGCCAGCTGCACGAGCTCATCGTACTTCTCAAGACCGGCAAGCCACCGCCGGGGCAGCGCCTCAAGCCCCCAGTATGCTCCTGCAAGGGCCCCGGTACATGCTCCCACCGTATCCGCATCCCCGCCCATGTTGACCGCAGAAAGTATTGCCATCTCAGCGGACTTCGCGTGCATGAATGAGTACAGCGCCGCATGCGAACAAAGTACACTATCTAAGGAAGGATCCGGTCTGTGCTCATTATAATTAGCCAGCACTTCATGCACTTCCGGATTAGTACAGAGCGACCGTGCATGCCGGAACGCGTATGCCCGCGACTGCCCGCGAACCATGTCGCTCACCATCGCGTTCAGGAACGCTGAGCAGTGGCCGGCAACAGGATCATGGTGCGTGAGCTGCGAGCAGGTTACGCTGACACCATAAACCTGCGGTGCCGGGTAGAAGATGGCGAGGGGAAATCCCCGCATTACGCTGCCGTTCGTCCGGCTGCCGCCACGGCGGCGGTGCACGATGCGTGCGGCACGGTGCGGCACGGTCCCGGATCGCACGAGATCAAAGAACAGGGATGAGGTGGGACCGAACCATTCCGGTTTTTGAATATAGGAACAAGATAATTTTTCAACAACGTCATTTTCACAAAAGCCCCTGCATGCCACGAGCGATTCCGCGATCGCTTCTGCCTGAAGAGTGTCGTCGGTGACGTCTCCCTTTTTCCGGAAATGGCGCCCTCCGGGACGGTATTCTGCCAGCCAGCGTTCAGGCTTTCGAGATCCTTCAAGGGGCGCACCCAACGCGTCCCCAATTGCGAGCGCAACAAGCGATCCCACGTGCCGCATGGTACCTGATATAAACCTCACCAGTAAGGTATATCAGTGCCCCAGAAAAAAGGATCTTTTTGGAAAAGGTGATAGTGTGCAAAAGGAAGAGCTGCTCCATCTCCACATGCTGATGATTCACATCAAGAAGTACTATGAAGGAATCTCCCACGAAGAAATCCACACCGACCGTTACAACTCCCTTGAAATCTCTCCTGTCCATATCCATAAAGATAAGAAAGCCCATAAGGATGCACTTCTCACGCTCGGCGATGAGATAGTCTCCCAGATCCACGGCAGGCATGTGCCCGTGGTGACCTATTCTCCCGATGCTGCCTCCCAGAAAGTTGCAGCAGAACATTAACCCGTCATGGATGAGGTGACCGCATACCGGGAGATCATCTCCCGCATCCTCTCCCTTTCAGAAACCGGTGAGGAGGCTGTCCGTTCTGCCAAGATCGCGGTCTGCCGGAAGTATTCGCTGCCCGCCGTGCCAAAGAACTCCGCCATCCTTGCCGCCGCATTGCCGGAGGAGCGCGAGATCCTGCGGAGGGTGCTGATGGTCAAGCCCTCCCGGACGCTCTCCGGTGTTGCCCCGGTTGCGGTCATGACCTCCCCGTACCCCTGCCCCCATGGCAAATGCCTCCCCTGCCCCGGGGGGCCGGATCACCCGTTCCACTCTCCGCAGAGCTACACCGGAGAGGAACCGGCGGCAAAGCGGGCCCGCGAGCATGACTTTGACCCGTTCCGGCAGGTGCAGGCCCGGCTCGGCCAGTTCGAGACGCTCGGGCACCGGGTGGAGAAGGTGGAGCTGATCGTGATGGGCGGGACGATGACCGCCAGGCCGGCGGAGTACCAGCAGGAGTTTGTTGCCCGCTGCATCGAGGCGATGAACACCTATCCCTGCGGGACGCCGGCGACGGAAGCTCCTGCAGTCCGCGAAGTCGGGGATGCCAACGAACAGGCGGATATCCGCTGCGTTGCGATCACCTTCGAGACCCGCCCCGACTGGTGCAGGAGGGAGCATATCGACCGGATGCTGGACCTTGGCGTGACGAAGGTGGAGCTTGGCGTCCAGCATGTGGACGATGCGATCCTCTCCTTCAACCGGAGGGGCTGCACGGTCGCAGACACCGTCGAGGCCAACACCCTGCTCCGCGATGCCGGGCTCAAGGTCGGGTTCCACATGATGCCCAACCTGCCCGGCTCGGACATGGCATCCGACCGGAGGATGTTCGAAACGCTCTTTGATGATCCCCGGTTCCGGCCGGACTTCCTCAAGCTGTACCCGACGCTTGTCACCCCCGGGACAGAAATCGAGGCGCTCTGGAAGGAAGGGAAATATTCTCCGTACGCGGAGGACGAATTGGTCGATCTCATCGCGTACGCCAAGTCGCTTATACCGGAATACACCCGGCTCCAGCGGATCCAGCGGGATATCCCGGCAAAGCTGATCGTCGCAGGATCGAAGCATTCCAACTTCCGGCAGCTGGCAAAGAACCGGCTCCTTGCATCCGGGAAACGGTGCCGGTGCATCCGCTGCAGGGAGATCGGCAGGGCGCCGTCACCTGCAGAATCGCGGATCCGGGACCTGCAGTACGAAGCCTGCAAAGGGACGGAGCACTTCGTCTCCGCAGTCTCGGGCGACTCCCTGATCGGGTTCGCCCGGCTCCGCTTCCCCTCGTCCGTGTACCGGGAAGAGCTGGAGAACGCGGCGGTGATGAGGGAGCTCCACGTGTACGGCAGTCTCGTGCCGGTGGGCAAAGACGCAGAAACCGAGGAGTGGCAGCACCGCGAGTACGGGAAGGCGCTCCTTGGCCGGGCCGAGGAGATCGCCCGGGACGCAGGGTTCCGGCGCCTTGCGATCATGAGCGGGATCGGGGTCCGGCCGTATTACAGGCGGCAGGGATATGAGCGCAGGGGCCCCTATATGGGTAAGGAGTTGTCATGAACCCGGCGACTACAGAGTTCCTCCGGCAGCGGTTCACCGAGTATTATAAAAAAGCCGTGCTCGTCCCGCCCCCCTCGCTCCCCCAGCGGGAATGGGGCTTCATCCTCTTCAACCCCGCCGGGGGCGACACGCACATGCGCCGGCACATCGGTTTCTCCGGACGCGAGGAGATGGCCGACTACATCAGGAACCTCGTGCCCCAGCACACCTACTTTTCAACGGCATATTACGAGAAACCGGATGCCGGCACCATGGCGGACAAGGGCTGGTGCGGAGCCGACCTGATCTTCGACCTCGATGCCGACCATATCGTGCGGGGCCCGTACGACCAGATGCTTGCCCGGGTCAAGGAGGAGACAGAGAAACTGCTTTCCATCCTGACCGAAGAGTTCGGCATGGACAAAAAAGCGATCGCGCTCGTCTTCTCCGGCGGTCGCGGGTACCATGTCCACGTGCGTGACCTCGCGTTCCGCTCGTGGGGGAGTTCCGAACGACGGGAACTGATCGACTATGTCTGCGGGATCGGGATCGACCCGGCCGCGATGCTGGCCGGGAAGAACGTTCCATCCACCGGCTGGCACCGGCGGTACCGCGAGGCGCTTCTCGGGTACCTCCGGTGGATAGGCAGCCTTCCGGAAGAAGAAGCGATGGCTCACCTGACCGCGATGGAGGGGATCGGGAAGGAGTCCGCAACCCAGTTCCTGAAGAAGCGGGAGGAGATTATCAGCGACATCGAAAACCGTCCTTCGGGCATGATCATGAAGAACCGGGTCCTTGGGATCATCACCGGCCAGCAGGAAGGGGAGTTCAGGAAACGGCTGAACGAACAGGCCGCCCTTGCGGACGAACCGGTCACGACCGATACCAAGCGGCTGATCCGGATGCCGGCATCCCTGCATGGCGGGAGCGGGATGCTGGTGCGGGCGCTTGAGCTCCGCGACCTCCATGACTTCGATCCCCTGACCGACGCCGTCGTGTTCGGCACCCGGGACGTGAAGGTGGACCAGAGGTTCCCGGTGAAGATGCCGATGCTCGGAAGCACTTATGAGCTCAAAAAAGGTATCAATACAGTACCGGAAGCGGTGGCGGTCTTCCTCTGCTGCCGCGGCATGGCGGAGATTGCCTGATGGCTGGTGCATACCGTGAAGCTTGACGACCTGCGCAGCATCCTGTTGTCGGAGCGGGAGACCGGCAGGCTCACGGCCGTTGCACCGGATATCTACGAGAAGGGGCATGCCGAACTTGCATCCATAACAAAGAAGGTCTATGCCTTCGATGACCCGTTCTCGGACGAAGCCCGGGCGCTCATCGATGAGACCCTTGCGATCCGCGAAACGATCCAGGACCTCTTTGCCATCCGCTCCCGCAAGATCCTCGCCCTCACCATCCTGCATGCCGAGGGTAACTATTATGACCGCGAGGAGGTGAAGCGGATGATCCCGGCCGAAAAGGAGATGTTCGACCAGATGACCGCGAGCGTTGAACAGTGCCGGGGCATCCTGCTGCACAACAACCCGCCGGGCCTCGTCTCCCCCCGCCCGGCAGCGCCTGCGGTTCCGGCAGGCTCCTCCCTGGAAGAAGTGTCCGGTGAGGACGAACCGGACGGCGAACCCGTCACGGTACAGGAGCCGGCCGGGCCGGTGTCGCACCCCTGCGTGCTCGTCCACGTGCTGCAGGACATGGACTCCTTCATGGGCGTGGATGGGAGAATTTATACCCTCTCAAAAGGAGATATAGTGACGCTTCCCGAGCGGAATGCTGCGGTCCTCTCCGAGCGCAACATAGTCTTAAATATCAATGTCTGTAAATGATATAGGTATTCGTAGTCAGGATTATCGGTGAAATTTCATGAAAATGCCAGCAAAATTTACAACCTACTGCCCCTTCTGCAGGACTCACACGGTGCACGAGGTTGAGAAGGTAAAGAAGGGCAAGACGACCGGCCTCCACTGGATCGACCGTCAGAAAGCCCGCCGGGGCAAGATCGGCAACATGGGCAAGTTCTCGAAAGTGCCCGGTGGCGACAAGCCCACGAAGAAGATCAATGTCCGGTACCGCTGCGTGACCTGCAAGAAGGCACACCTGCGCAAGGGTTACCGTGTAGCAAAATTCGAACTGACGGAGTGAAGTGTTCATGGTAAGCCAGATACGGGAGAACCGGAGCAAGTTTTACAAGGTAAAATGCCCGGACTGCGAGAACGAGCAGACCATCTTTGAGAAGGCAAGCACGACAGTCAAGTGCGTTGTCTGCGGGCACGACCTTGCAACCCCCACCGGCGGCAAGGCCAGTCTGAAGGCCGAGATCGTCCAGGAACTCAGGTAATACGGAAAGCCATGCAGGACAGAGAGTGGCCCCAGGAAGCGGAACTGGTCGTCTGCACCGTCGAGAACGTCAAGGACTTCGTTGCTTTTGTCTCGCTCGACGAGTACGGCGGCAGGCAGGGGCTCATCCCCATCTCTGAGATTGCAACCGGCTGGATCAAGTACATTCGCGACCACATCCGCGAGGGCCAGAAGATCGTCTGCAAGGTCCTCAACGTTGACCGGAGCCGCGGCCATATTGACCTCTCATTAAAAGACGTCAACGAACACCAGCGCCGCGAGAAGATCCGCGAGTGGAAGAACGAGAGCAAGGCAAGGAAGTGGCTCGGGTTCGTGGCGGAACAGACCGGCACACCGGCAGCCGAGATCGAGGACGTCCTGTTCAAAAAATACGGGTCGCTCTATCCCGTTTTCGAAGACCTTGTCGTGGAGTCCGATGCAACACTCAAAAAACTCGGTTTTTCAAAGAAAGTGTCCGAGACGCTCCTGAAAGTTGCGCAGGAGAGTGTCAAGGTCCCGCGTGTCGAGGTGACCGGCCACCTGCACCTGACCTCCAATGATCCCGATGGCATCACCGTGATCAGGAACGCCCTCAAGAAGGCCGGCGCCGAGCAGAAGGGCTCCGGTGTCGATATCGAGCTGCTCTACCTCGGTGCACCCACGTACCGGATCAAGGTAACCGCTCCTGATTACAAGAAAGCGGAGAAGGCCATCGAGAAGGCGGCACATGCTGCCATTGCCGTGGTGGAAAAGTCCGGCGGCGAGGGCAAGCTCGTCAAGAAACCGAAGTCCGGGAAGAGCCAATGAGCGGCAGGATCCGGCGCTGCCCGGTTGACAACATCTATACTCTTTCCCTGACCTGTCCCGCGTGCGGGACGGCAACAGCCATCGCACACCCGGCACGGTTCTCTCCTGAAGACAAATATGGCAGGTACCGCAGGCTGGCAAAACATGATTGAGGAGATCAGTATCCGGTTCCTCGAGGATTTCAGGGACAGGCAGCTGAAGGATCCTGTCCTGATCGAGGGCCTTCCCGGGATCGGGCAGGTAGGAAAGCTCGTGGCAGAGTACATGATCCACCAGCTCAAGGCCGAAAAGATCGGCGAGATTCATTCCATCTACTTCCCGCCGCAGGTCATCCTCGACGAGAACGGCCTTGCCCGGATGGTCCGGAACGAGTTCTGGCTCTATCATACCGAAGAACGGGATTTTCTCTTCCTGGTCGGCGACCACCAGAGCACCTCCAACGAGGGGCATTACCTTCTGGCCGACCAGTACTGCGAGATCGCCAAAGAGCTCGGGGTCCGGCGCATCTACACGCTCGGCGGCTTCGGTGTCGGCCATCTCGTGAACGAACCCCGTGTCCTCGGGGCGATCAACCGGGCTGAACTCAGGGAGGAGATCGAGGCTGCCGGCGTCACGTTCGCCCGCGACGAGCCGGGCGGCGGGATCGTCGGGGCTGCCGGGCTCATGCTGGGGCTCTCTGCCGAACGGGGCATCGATGCTGTCTGCCTGATGGGCGAGACGAGCGGGTATATCGTCGACCCGATGGCTGCCTCGGGTGTCCTTGCCGTGCTCTCGAAACTGACCGGCATCCCGGTTGACGCAACCCGGCTCAACGACCGTGCCGCCGAGATGGAGAAGGTCATCGAGAGCATGGTCGAGGGCGAAAAGGGCAGGGACGAGGAACTGAACTATATCGGGTGACCAGCTCCCGGCCCCTGTTTTTCGGGCACTTTCTGATCACGGTGCCTTCCGAAGCCACATTTCACACTCTTTATTTTATCCCGCCCCGATCCTTTTCCCATGACCCTTCCGGCTGCTGATGATGAGGGCTGTGTCCGCCTTGCAACACCCGGGGATATCCCTCTTCTGGAGACGCATCACCGGATCATGTTCGAGGAGATCCGGAGGAAGAGCGGAGATGCAGCGGACCCGGCCGTTCTGGGGGTGGTCGGGATAGAGTATGCAAAGAAGCTCGCCCGCGAGATCCCTGCCGGTGACTGCGTCGCATGGATCCTGCAGATCGGGGACCGCGGGGTATCGAGCGGTGCGATCAGTATCGTATCCTATGTCCCGGTCCCCCACGATCCCCACTCCCGGATCGCGTTCCTCCACAGCATTTACACGGAAGAGGAGTACCGGCACCGGCACTTTGCCTGCCGGATTACGCAGGCAGCGGCAGACTACTGCAGGACCCTGGGCATCAGGCGCATGTACGTGTTTACCAACGATGCCGGAAGACCGGTGTACACGCGAACCGGTTTCGTTCCGGTACCGAATATGATGATTCTGTCATTCGGGACCTGACCGGGCAGGAAAAAGGAAGAACCTTACAAGGACTTTCTTCTCAGTGCAAGGAGACAGAGAGCGAGTCCGCCAATAATGACCAGCGGCTCACCGGCCGAAGGGGGTGTTGTCGGTGTAACGCAGACCATGCCGCATCCTCCCGGGCAGCCGTTACCTGCCGGGGGGCAGGTGAGGGTTCCCCCTGTCGGGCAGGGTGGCGGCGTACAGACAATGGTCGGGGTGGCGCAGACCACCCCGCATCCTCCCGGACATCCGTTTCCAGCCGGCGGGCACGTGTACGTTCCGGAGGAACAGGGCGGGGGTGTGCAGACGATCGACACTGACGGGGACGGTGAGAGAACCGCCACCGCTGCTGCCGGGGCAGCGGCGATAACAAGGATACCAGTCAGGAGGGCTATGGCGAATCGTTTTTCCATACACTTCATTTCGTATGATTTTATAAAAAAATGTGGCAGCAGATCGACCGGTCCTTCCGGTATGCCGCCAGGCCATCCTGCTTATCCTGTCTGCTGCAAAAACGACAGGATCTCCCGGATGTCCGGCACCGAGTGTACCGGGTACACCTTCACGAAGACGACCCGCTGCTTCCCGTCAACGATGATGTTTGCCCGTTCGGAGAACCCGTTCTCGTCCCGGAAGATCCCGTACTTCATGGCAGCTGCCCCGTGCGGCCAGAAGTCGCACAGGAGCGGGGTGTGGGTGATATTCAGGGATTTTGCCCACTCCTTCTTGCAGGGCTTCGAGTCAACGCTGATGCCGGCTGCGACACAGTTCAGTGCTGCGAACTTCTCCCGGTTCTCCTCAAGCGACTTCATCTGGGCGGCGCAGAACTCCGTCCAGGCAAGCGGGTGGAAGGAGAGGAGCACGCGTTTCCCTGCCTGCTCGTACAGGTCAAAGGTTTTGTCGTTCTGGTCTTTCAGCGAGAAATTCCGGGCCGGGTCGCCCGGCTGGACAATGGGTGCCTGCATCATGGGATCACCATGGGCTTTCTGTTGTCCCGGGACGTGATGATGGTTTGGATGGTGGCAGGACCGGCAATCTGTTCCGTACGACAGGGAATGGGGCGGATTTCCGTCGCCTCTGGAGGCGAAACGGATTGGATTGCAGGTGCGGGATTCCTGCCATCGGCATGGATCAGACACGTATTCCAGGATCTTTGCCGTGATATGGCCGGGAGGGAACGGATCAAACGCGGGGTCCTCTGCCAGCGAATGGGATCGGATTGCCGTTTTTGATCATTGCCGGAGGGATTGGACTGCTGTTCCAGGATCTTCAGCAGTGGTACCGGCCACGCTGCAGCAGCGGTAATTTCCGCTGCCCGGGCCGGCCTTCAAATCTGCCCCTGCCCGACCCCCCTCAATCACTTTTTCCAGATTTATGACGTAAAATGGTACGTTTTCCACGCGAAGAGCAGGGGGGTCGGGCAGGGGCAATTGTGTTTTTGGCTCCCCGAATCGTGCGATTATTGCTGCGAAAAGGCAATCCGGGATCTGCGAATCTCTCCTGAAGTGCCCCATGACGCCTGTCACATATGGCGGTCCGCGAAACCTGTTTCGTGACCCATGTCCCTTCCCCGACCCCCCCATACCTGTCGACCGGACAGAAAAGGCCGTTGGTAATGCAGTGTGTCACTGCACATGCTGACCGCAGGATATTTTGGCACATAAAAACCCAACGAGATTCGCTCATCGCGTTCCTGAAGGAAACGTGATATTGGTTCAGGATTATCCAGCGCGCTGCTATTCTCTCGTTGTGGATTATTCAGGATAAAAAAAGAAAGTTTAATAGGTCGGTTCAATTTCGTAAAAGTTAAAAAATAACGCTTATATAAAATGAATCGAAAAACTTCCGGCACCAGTCAGAAATCGTTTCACGCGGGGCGTATGGCGTATCGGGTTCCTGTTCCCGGCGGGAACAGACCCCGACGGGCAGGAGAATCCCTGCCAGGTTTATTCCGGTCAGCCTTGGCTGTGTACGGTTTTTACGGTGGTTTCCCATGAAGACATCATGCTTACAGTTTCCTGTTCTTGTTGCACTGATCATCGGACTCCTTTTCACCGGATTTGCGTCTGCTGCCGGGGAAGAGACAGAAATGCCGAATCTGACCCTGGAGGTTACACCGGAAATTACCCCGGCAGAGACCCCGGACATCTCTATTGACGATATCGCGGAGGTAATTCCGGATACAATACCTGAGAAAATTCCGGAGACAACGACGGACCTTTTCACCGCTGAGATACTATCAGCAGACGATCTGCCGGCCCTGGATGCCGAAGACGGTTCCCTTGAAGCAAACTATACCCAGAACCGGACCTCTGGCCCGGTCCCGCTTGCAATCCGGTTCTATGACCGGTCCAGCGGCACCGTGACAAACTGGAGCTGGGACTTCGGCGACGGGGAAACCTCGGACCTGAAAAATCCCGTCCACACGTTTGCATCAGCCGGGACTTACACGGTGAGGCTCACGGTGAGCGACGGGATCATTTCCGATACATACGAGGTTATCGATCGGATCCGCGCGGACACGCCGGAAGCGCCGGTTGCCGCGATCTCGGCAAACAAGACCTCGTGGTCATCCCCGGCTGTAGTGCAATTCTATGACCGGTCAACCGGGTACCCGACTTCGTGGGCATGGGACTTTGGCGACGGAACGACCTCGAACGTGAAGAACCCTGTCCACACGTACGAATCAACCGGGAACTACACCATAACGCTGATCGTGACCAACAATCTTGGCACAGATACGATTACCAAAGATGAATATTTCCATGCATACGATCCGTCATCTCCTGTTGCTGCATTGTCGGCAAACAAGACCTCGTGGTCATCCCCGGCGGTCGTGCAGTTCTACGACCGGTCGACGGGTTTCCCGACATCGTGGAGCTGGGACTTCGGAGACGGGACAACGGCGAACGTAAAGAACCCTGTCCATACCTATGCAGCGACCGGGAATTACACGGTCACGCTCACGGTTACCAATGACCTTGGTACGGACACGATTACCAAAGATGAATATTTCCATGCATACGATCCGTCATCTCCTGTTGCTGCATTGTCGGCAAACAAGACCTCGTGGTCATCCCCGGCGGTCGTGCAGTTCTACGACCGGTCGACGGGTTTCCCGACATCGTGGAGCTGGGACTTTGGTGATGGTGAAACAGCGAACGTAAAGAACCCTGTCCATACCTATACAGCAGCCGGGAATTATACGGTAACACTCACGGTCACCAATGACCTTGGTACGGACACGATAACACAGACCGAGTACTTCCATACGTATGATCCCAGAGCCCCGGCAGCAGCGATCTCTGCGAACAAGACGGCCTGGTCAGCGCCTGCAGTTATCCAGTTCTACGACCGGTCAACCGGTTTCCCGACATCGTGGGCGTGGGACTTCGGTGACGGTGAAACAGCGAATGTGAAGAATCCGGTCCATACCTATGCAGCAACCGGCAATTACACGATCACGCTCACCGTGATCAACGATCTTGGATCCGACACAAAGACTGCAACCGATTACATTATTGTGAGCGGTTCATCTGCCCCGGTCGCAGCGATCTCTGCGAACAAGACCTCGTGGTCGGCCCCGGCAGCGATACAGTTCTACGATCGGTCGGCCGGTTTCCCGACCTCATGGACATGGGACTTCGGTGACGGCACGACCTCGAACCTGAAAAACCCGGTCCACACGTATACCGCCACCGGGAACTACACGGTCAACCTTACTGTGACGAACGAGGTTGGATCTGACACGAAGGTTGCGGTCGATTACATTAAGATCAGTAATTCCGCAGCCCCGGTCGCAGCGATCTCTGCGAACAAGACCTCGTGGTCAGCACCGGCAGCGATCCAGTTCTACGACCGGTCAACCGGTTTCCCGACCGAATGGCTCTGGGACTTTGGCGATGGTAACACGTCAACGCTGAAAAACCCGGTCCATACGTATACCGGTACAGGGAATTATACGGTCACCCTTACGGTATCGAACGACCTGGGAAGCGACACAGCAGTCCAGACGGATTATATAAAAACAAGCCTTCCGGAGGCCCCGGCAGCATCTCTCTCGGCTAACAGGACGAGCGGCACTGCTCCCGTGGCAATCCAGTTTTACGACCGGTCGGCCGGCTTCCCGACCGCATGGGTATGGGATTTCGGTGACGGAACGACTGCATCTGTCAGGAACCCGGTCCATACGTATATGACGGCGGGGAACTACACGGTCAGCCTGATCGCAACCAACGATCTCGGCAGTAATACAACAACCCGGGCGGATTACATCAGGTTGACCGGGACACCCGCGCCGCTCCCGGTCCCGTACATCTGGTTTGATCCCGGTTCCGGAACGGCTCCCCTGTCGGTTATGTTCATGGGCAGTTCAGATGGATCACCGCTCAGCTGGAACTGGAGTTTCGGTGACGGATCGTTCTCGGACCTCCAGAACCTGAACCACACGTACCAGGACCCCGGCCAGTATACTGTAAGCCTGACCGTAGGATATGCCGGAGGCACGAACACGAGCACCTTCCCCGGGGTCATTAACGTCACGGTTCCGGAGGAACCGCTGGCTGCCAACTTCACCGGGGACGTAACGGAAGGCCCTGCTCCGCTGACTGTCAATTTCACCGACATCTCGACCGGTTCCCCGACAAGCTGGAACTGGAGTTTCGGTGACGGCACGTTTGCGGAGGTGCAGAACCCGAAGCACACGTACGCTGCTGCCGGGAATTATTCCGTGTCGCTCGCGGTATCCAACGCGGGATCGTCGGACAGCCGGACAAGGACGGATTATATTGCTGCACTGCCGTCCGGGCCGGAATTTGATGCTGAAATTATCCTGAATTCAATGCCGACCACCATGTTCCAGGGCGAACATTATATTGTCGACATCAAGGTGAACAATACCGGAACTGAGACATGGTATGCAGATCCGGCAAGCACCAATCTGGTCTACCTGCAGGGTCTTGGGGGTCCCTCCGGTAATGCATCACAATTCAACATCACACACATCCCGATGATCTTCCAGAACGAGACGGTGGCGCCTGGCGAGAGTTACGACTTCTTCTTCTACGTGAAGGCACCGGACACCATCGGCACCTACACGCCGGAATACCAGGTCAGCTCTGCCAGTGGCACGTTCGGGCCTGTGGCGAATGCGACCGTGAACGTCATCAAGAACCCGTTCCACCCGGTACTGCAGCCGGACGGCTCGAAACTCTACACAACCACGTTTGGCAACACCAGTTCCGGCGTCAGCGTGAACATTGTCGGGCCGCGGGTGTATATTGACGACATCAAGGCTTCAAGTTTCGATGACCCGCGGTTCCTGATCAATCCCGCGCTGAAGAGCGGGGTTTTCAACCTGGAACTGAATGAATCGTTCAACTACGCAGATATCTCAATAAGGTACGACCCGGCAAAGACTACAACGCCATCCAACCTTGCGCTCGGTTACTTCAACTACACAACCGGTAATTATACCTTTATCCCGTCGACCGTTGACACGACCAACCATACCGTCACATCCCGTGTGACGCCCGGGGATCTCGCCATGCGCGGCAGCAGCATCGGGGCTCTCGACCCCGTCCAGTACCATGCCCTTCCCGCCAACGCCCAGAACGAGATGGGGTACATGGATATCGGCGCGAATGACAACTGGACGATCTATCCGCCGGTTGATTCGTATGCTACAACGTCCTTTGCCAATGGTGCGAGTTTCCCGCCCGGGAACTATACCATCCTCACCAGCGGGTCGTACACCAGTTACTACGTCCAGTATATCGGCTGTGTCGGATGGGTCACCGCCGATAGTAATCCCGACAACACATACGGGTATTATGTTAACTTCAACAATCCGGCCGGCGGGTACAAGCAGGTCCAGAAACTCCGCGTAGCAAGCGGGACCCTGAAGGTCGATCATAAAGGCGGCC
>NZ_MVQB01000042.1 GCF_002067035.1 Methanoregula sp. PtaB.Bin085
CAGCACCAGAGAACTCAGCAATGCGAGAAGCAGGAGTTGAACCTGCGAACCCCTTCGGGAACAGATCTTGAGTCTGCCTCTGTTGGCCACTTAGATATTCTCGCTCAGTATACTGTTGGCATTGGGATGTAAAAGCGTTAACATGGAGGGATCACCAGCTGCCCGCACCATACATCTTTGTATCCGCTGCTTCCATGATCATACGATGTTTACCGGGATCCAGAACAGCAGGTACCGGGATTTCTTTGTCATCCTCCCCCTTATCATCGGGTTTTTGTCCCTGCTCGTGCTTGCGATCAGCGGGATGCTCTCGGGAAGCGTTGAAGAGTTAGTCGTTGCCGGGGCCATGGTTGCCCCCTTCGTCATCCTCGCCCTGCTTGCATACACCGGCGAACAGAACAGCATGGCCCGTTATCTGGCCGTTCTCTGGCTTCTCGGGCTGCTCTTCTGCATCGCAACCATGAGTTTCATATTCAGCCTCGACCCGGCTGCTGCATGGTCGGATGATCCGGATGCCCTTGACCGGTACCTTGAATCCCTGTCTGCAGAAAAAGCAACCGGGCTCCTGCTGGTCCCGTTCGGAACAGCGTTCATCTGCCTGATTGGATTCTCCCGGGCGTTCCGCGGGCTGCTCGCGCGGGTGCTGCCTTTCGACCCGGACTCCTTCATCCACATGGCCGGTCTTGTCTGTATCCTTGCCCTCGTCATGATACCCGTCATTCCGCTCATCATCACCGGCAATGCCCCGTTCCTCAACCCCGCGATGCAGAGAACGCTCGGGATCGGGCTTGAGGAACCGGGATCAACGGTCAGGCTGGATGCATTCATGCTGATCTGGACGGTCATCGGCTCGTTCTTCATGGTGGGTCTCTGGCTGCGCAGGGACCTTTCGTCAACATTCGAACGGCTCGGGCTTGTTTATCCCACGGCGGGACAGGTTGCCACGGGCATCGTCACCGGTATCGTCCTTGTTGCGGTATTCTGGGTTTTCGATGACGCCGTAACAGCCCTCTTTTCAGCATACGGGATCCCGACAACCGACGATACGCTGGTCAACAATCTCTTCCTGGCATCCTTCACCCCGCTTGCCGCAGTCATGGCCTCCGTCTCGGCAGGGCTTGGCGAAGAGCTCTCGATCCGGGGGGTCATCCAGCCGAGATTTGGGATCGTCCTGTCGGCACTTGTCTTTGCATCGCTGCACGCATACCAGTATGCATGGGACGGGCTGCTCGGCGTCTTTCTTGTCGGTATCTGTTTTGGCATACTCCGGAAGCGTACCAACACGACAACGAGCGCCATCTCCCACGGGATCTACGATCTGACCCTGTTCGCGCTGATCATGGCGGGGATTACGACATTGTGATTTCTTCAGAATTTTTCACTGCTTATCTCATGATTTCAGCAGAAAATCTTCAACCCCGCA
Source organism: Methanoregula sp. PtaB.Bin085 (assembly GCF_002067035.1). Lineage (GTDB taxonomy): Archaea > Halobacteriota > Methanomicrobia > Methanomicrobiales > Methanospirillaceae > Methanoregula. The sequence goes on from NZ_MVQB01000042.1 coordinate 1,424, forward strand.
TGTCGAAGAATTGCTGCGCAATTCTTCTCCAACCCCTGGTCTGACAATCTTCGGTTTACATAAAATCCGCAAGCCCCAGCTGCTCCTGCTTCTCTTCACCGAATGTGGAGGTGATGGCAAGGTCGAGCACCTCCATCCGCTGCTTCGTGTACTCGGAGATGTTGTACTTCCGGCACATCTCCCGCGACATCTCGAGGTATTTCTTGACCGAGCCCTCGTGGACGGTGGGGATGATGTTGCCGTTGCAGATGCCCCGGCCTTTGAACTTCGTGCATTTGCCGGCAAGGGGCATCCGGCGGTAACTCGTGTTGCATTTCGTGCACCGGAACTTCTGCTTGGAGAAGGCTGATAGGTTACCCATGAGGTCGCGGAGGAAGTGCGTGGTGAGGACCCGTTCCGCAACGTCATCGGCATCGACGGCCCTGATCATGCCGGCAAGCGTCAGCTCCGCCTCGAGCTTGTCGGTCATTGTCTTCATCTGGGTGTACATGGACTCGAGCGGTCCCGCAGAGATATCCGAGGTATCGTGCGTGAACTGGAATCCCTCGACCGAGGCCTCCGTCCCCACCCTGCTCTCGACCCGATCGATCAGCTTGACGATCGACTTGGGCTCCGCGTATGCAAGGGCGCCGGTATAGACCTCAAGGGGATAATGATCGCAGACATCGACGTTCAGGGCTTCCTTGTCGATCTCGGAGGGATCGATACGGCTGGTCAGGACAAGCGGGGCGTCCATCGACCCTCCCCGGTTCTGGGGCAGGAACGAGCGCGAGAAGTTGATCAGTCCGTCGAGGAGGAGCATGATGCAGTCCTCGTCGCCATCGCACTGGCCGGTGAAGATTCCGTTTGCCACGAGTGTGTGGTCGGTGTCGACCGTCAGGCAATAGACCCTTTCCTCGGGCGCCGGCACGGGCTCAACGGCGGCAACGCGGTCGGACATCACGCAGGTTCCCTCAAAGACAGGGACGGCATCCCCGGCCTTCAGCTCCATAGCACGGAGTTTGCGGAGGTAACTGGTGTCCCAGACCAGCATCGCGTGGTCTGGCGTGACGACCAGTTCCCGGCCCCTGCCCGTCATGATCCGGAGCAGGTGGGCGGGCGAGCGGTGGATGGAGACCGAAGTAACCTTCCGGATGTGGATCATACCGTTCGTGTCAACGGTCCTGACAGCGAATGGTCGTGCGGGGTCCGAGTAGTACGTGCCGAGCCGGTCAATGCCCGGGCGGGAGAGGTCGAAGTTCTCCATCACGAACTTCCGGATCGGGATCTTTGTCCAACGGCGGCCTTCCATGACCTCGATCTCGGTATCGCCAAAGAAGCAGTTCCGCCGTTTCGCGGCATGGAAGAACGGGTGGGCATATCCAACGTTCGCCCGGGTGAACCCGACGATCCGGGCAAGGACGCCGGCGCTCGTGTGCGGGGCCAGGCCGATGACGAGGTGGCCGACCAGGTCGTCAGGGCACTTCACGTTGTAGAACGATTCGAGGCCATAGCATTTGACCAGCAGGTCGTCTATGAACTGTGCAACGCTGACCATATACTCGGCGCAGGAGTCCGAGACAAGAATGTCCTGCGGGTGGAGCTCAACCACCTGCGAGGAATTCTGCAGATCGTAGCCCCGGGTATCCTTCGTATACCCGAGTTCACGAAGCTTCTCCACGGGAACCCGGACCTCCCCGGGGCGGATGTGCGTCAGCGGGAGATCGATCATGTCGAACCGCGTTGTCCCGTCCTTGAAAACCCAGATATTCCGGGTCGCCCGAAGGATCCCCTTCTCCATCGCCTCGACTGTCTTCTCCTTCGAGATGACACCCTTGACGCCCTTGACCAGGGCAACACTGTCCGTCTTCAGCCCGAGGCGTTCCATGACCTTTGCATACTCGGTTTTCACATCGAGGGTCAGCCGCTGGCTGCAGGTTGCCGGGGCATCGCAGCCGGGGCAGCGGGGGAACGTTGTCTCCCGGCCGCACTTCGTGCAGGTAAAGACCGCATCGGTATGCCCCCCGCATTTTTCGCACCGGTTGAGATACCCTGTCTCACCGCACTGCGAGCACCGGCGACGCCCGACCTCAATCTCGATGATCCCCCCCGCCTTCTGGAAATCGAGATCGGTGTTGTCCTGGTCAGTCTCTGCGGTATGAGCGGACGCCGACTGGAACGAGCGCCGGGCACCGCCCGAGTCTCCGAGAGGGAAGAGGACGTGCGGCGGCGGATTCATCTTCCGGGGTTTCGACTTGCCCGGCCGGCCCATGCGCCCGCCGATCCGCGTACCCGACCGGGACCGCATCTTCAGGCCGCTCACGTGCATCACGAGGTCAAGCGGGGCGGCATCCGTTGGGACGCTGTTCCATGCATCGCGTTTCTTCAGGCTATCGTCAAGGCCAAGGCAGGCAGCAAAAGCATGCCAGGTCCGGATTTCGATGCTGCCATTGTCGAGCACAGTGTGAGGGATGAGGAGCAGCTCGAGCGATGCCTTGACAGCGGGATCGGGGGGGATGCGGAGCACGCCGTCAGTGATCGATCCACCGGAAGCAACCGAATCCGCCAGCGCCCGGATCTGGCCGGAGGTAATATCGTCCCAGAACCAGGTATACTCCGGGTAAAGGTATCCGCCGGCGCGGGCCATCGCGAGAGCCTCCTCCTCGTCTTTCGGGGGTTTGACCCCGTCGCCGGCATCCAGCTGCCACCATTCAGCGCAGTATCCCGCGGGGACGAGCGGGTGGTTGTTCTCCAAAAATTCCCCGTACGAGATGAGGATCTCGCCGACGTCAAGGATCTTCTCGATCTTCCCGTTCAGCCGTTTCGCGGTTGCCTCGTCACTGATGCGGAGCACATCCCCGTTCTTCAGCCTCACGGTCGGCCCCTCGATGGAATCGACCGGCACCACGCCGCAGGCCTTGCCCGGGCGCTCGGTCTTCATCTGGGTGCCGGTAGCAAGGAATTCCCCGAGCACGTAGAGCGTTGCCGGGTGGATGCCGGCGGCCGCAAAGCCGGTGTTCCGGCTTCTCCCGTACCGGAGCCGGAACCCGCCCTTGCGCATCGGGTACGAGAAGACCGGCCGGCCTCCGATTAGATCGCGGAGGTACTTGTCGAGCGGTTTGATCCCTGCCGCTTTCTCCCCGTCACCTCCCTTTGCCGCACCGGCGATCAGCTTGTCCAGCCAGTCCCAGCCGGACATCTTCATCTTCTCGACCCGGCCCTTGAGCTTCCGGGCTTTCCCGGCAATCCCTTCGCCGATGACGAGCGCCATGCCGCCACGGACCACGTTCGTTTCCACGCGCTCGAGGTTGCGGTGGCCGGAGACCTCCTCCTGCTCGGTGGCCTCGCCGTCGATACAGACCGGGCAGTTCTCGATGATAAGCCGGATCTCGGCCTCGCTCGGGAGGTACTGGAGGTTCATGATGTTGTTGTACTGCCGGATCTCCTCCACGTACCGTTCGACCTCCTCCTGCCTCGGGATGTAGCGGTTGATCCCCAGTTTCTGGCGCACGTAGTCGCCCACGAGCACCGACATTGCCTGAGCCGTTCCGCCGGCGCTCCGGATCGGGCCCGCGTAGAAGATCATCAGGTACTGGGTGCCGTCGTCGTTCTTTCCGAGGGAAACCTTCGCGATCCCTTCTGTCGGCGCCGAGACAACCCCCTCGGTCAGGAGCGCCATGGCAACGCGGATCGCGTGGTCGAGGACCTCCATAGTGTCCTTCTCGCCGAACTTCCGGGCAACGAAGTCGTCGCCGATGCGGAGCGCCGCTTCCTCGCGGGACATCGTTGCCTCGAGCTCGCGGATCCGGGCGGCCACTCCTTTCACCCCGATCAGGACTTCGACGCGGTCGGCAAGGTCGCTTGCGATCGGGATCTCTACATCGAGCGACGGGTCGAGGCCCTTTTTCCGGGCCTCCTTCGCTATCGCAATGGCGCGGTGCAGTTCGTCGAGCAGAGACTTCTCATAGGCCTGCATCGCGGGCGAGAGCCTGAGCATACCGGTAAATTCTGCGGGGTGGGATTTATGGCTTGGGATTACGGCCGGCAGATGACGGAGGAGTTCGTATGAAAAACAGGAAGGGATTTTCCAGTCAGGCCAGCGGGGTTGCTGTCACGAAGTTTTTTCTTCCTGCACCTTCCTCACCACCTCCGCAAGACCGTTCTCGCCCATCTGCCAGAGGGTGAGGGTGACGCACTGCCGGATTATCTCGTCCGGGTCATCGAGCCGGCGCGTAAGCTGCTCCACTGCAGACTTTCCGATCCGGCAGAGCGCCTGCGCCAGGAATCCCCGGAGCTCGCGGTCGTCACTTGCCATGCCGTCGATTAAATTGTCAACGGCGGGTTCACCGATCTCGCCGAGCGCTGCAGCGGCGTACTTCCTGAACTCACGGTCTGCATTCTTCTCCATTGCCATGATGAGCGGGATAATGGCAGGTTCGCCGATGCGGGAGAGCGCGATCGCAATGTACCAGCGCTCGTCATTGTTCCCGGCATTCGCGAGTGCTTCAACAAGCGGCCGGGCGGCAGGTTCACCGCACTGTTTCAGCGCTGAGACTGCACCGTGACGCCGTTCAATCGCAGGATCTTTCAGGGCTGCTATCTGGCGCTGGATCTCATCGCTCCCTTCCTCCCCGTTGTCGCTATCACAGGACATATGTATTACTGAGATGGGTGCCTGAAGGTGATGGTTGTTTGCGTGTCAGTAAAAAACTATAATCAGGGGAGAGGGCATGAATTTGTTCATTTCGTACCAGGATAAAAAAATGAAAAAGATGCTCTGCAGAACCTGGTGTGAATGGAGAGTCATACCCGACCGATAAAAATCATGTGAAAATCGGAAATTTATGAGGGTTCCCCGCCTCAGGGCCCCTCGCGGGGCACGGCGGGGCCAGAGCAGATTCCAAGAAAACGCTTATTGTAAGCCGCCGCGGGAGCGTCCCCGTGGGGGCGGCGGCACCCATCCCAACAGGGGGTTAGGGGGCATCAGCCCCATCATCATTTTTTTCATGCGACAACCATGTGAATCATCATCTCTGCCTGTATCATTTATCGATGCCATTTTCTGGATCTTTCATCAGGATTTGTGAAGAAACCCTGGTTATCCAATCCCCATCCACGCCGGCACGAACAGAATGACGAAGAAGACCGCCATCAGTGCGAGGCCGAGCGGGACACCGACCTCCGCCCATTCCCGGCTCGTGATCTCCAGCTTGCAGGCCGCGATGATGTTGGGGATGTTGCCCGGGATCAGCATGCCTCCGGCGATGAGGAGCCCCATCAGGGCGCTCACGATCTGCTGGAGGGAGAGCGTGGGCCCGATCTCTGCTGCCGCAAGCGTTGCATTGTCGAGCACAGCCGAGACAATATTCACCCAGTAGAGCCCCGCAGACGGGATGTGGATGATGTAGGCGAGGATGAGCGGCTTGAATCCCTCGCCAAGGAAGATGAGCGCCATGATGAAGAGGTACACCTTTGCAGCCCGGATAACGATGTCACGCAGGGACTCCCGCTCGATGATGCACTCGAGTTTTGTATCGCCGGTGTGGCTCCGCCGGAAGAGGAAGACACCGACGAAACCCAGGGCAATGACCGCGGGGATGATATAGATGGCGAGGTTGTCGAAGAGGAACGTGAAGCCGGCGTTGAACGGCTCCCCCTTGAGTTTCGAGACCACGATGGTTGTCAGGGGTTCTCCAAGAGGGGTGAGGCCGGCGCCGAGGCCAATGGCAAAGCAGGCGACCACGGCAATCTCCACCTTCGCCTTCTTCACCACCGGGAGGGCGTTGACGATCTCGACAAGGATGATAGAGGCGAGGATGGCGGAGATGATACTCGAGACGAGGCCGAGGATGACGATGAGGAAGAAGACGATTGCCGTGAGCGGGAAGCGATCGACGATGCCGATGATCACAGATTCCAGCCTGTGATGGAACCAGTAGATGAGGAGCCCGACAAGGAGAACGATCTGGACAATGCCAACCGGTATGCCAGAAACGGTGGTGATCTTCAGCGGGGCAAGGAGCGCCTCTTCAAGGATCGCAAGGCTCCAGCCGGTTGTCTCGCCGGGGATGGAGGCAAGGCCGGCAATGGTCAGTGCCGCGACCCCGCAGGCGAAGAGGAAGGCCTCGAGGTTGTGCTCGATACATTTCACCCGGAACGGCAGGATGAGGACGACAAGAAAGATGACCAGAAGGCCGCCGTTCACGAGGAGTTCCACGCCGTCCACCACCGTCCCGGCATGCAGAGTGCAGCCGGATTCTTACCAGTTTTTCGCATCCGGGACATTTAATGGGTTTCTTTCCGCCGGTTCCGGACGTGCACCAGTATGAAGGTATAAATACTTCATCGATGGTATAGACCAATTGATCACAAAGGGTCAGGCCAAGAGGTGTGGTGTGGATCGTGGCAAAGGATCTTACGAAAGTTATCAGGTCGTTGCAGACCACGGCCGTTGCCCGGTGCAGGGAACGGCTTGACGAGGCTGCCGCGAGGGCAAAGGACCTGATCAGCAGGAGTGAAGACGACAACGGGAAAACCCCGGCGAACGGGAAACCTGAGTACGGTGTCACGTCGGTACTGAAGCGGAGACACGGCCTGTAGGAGGGAGGAGATGAGGTATGGATGAGACAGAGAAAACGCTGCTGCAGCAGATACGGGAGAAAGAGGAGGAGTACTTAAAGAAGCTGGAGGGGATAAAAAAGGAGACCGACGCGGCGATTGCATCGGCTCAGGCGGAAGCCGAAAGCCTGCTCTGTACTGCCGACAGCGCTGCCAAAACCGAGGCCGAACAGTTCTACTTGCAGGAGAAGGCAAAGATCGAGGCTGAGATCGCAGATCTGAAGCGCACTGCAGCAGCGGAACGCGAATCGGCTGCAGCCAGGGGGGCAAAAAACCTGCCAAAAGCTGTTGAAGCCATTGCCGGTTACGTGATCAGGGAATAAGTGCATCCAGGGGGGAGTTACCATGCTCCAGTCGATGAAACGGATCCAGGTTATCGGGCCAAGAAAAGAGCTGGACCGGGTAGTCGATCTCATGTACCGGACAGGAACGGTCCACCTTGAGAATGCAAGCGAGGAGGTTCGCCCGCAGGAGATCTGCCTGACACCGGTGAAACTGGAGGCGGCGCAGAATATTTCTGATGTGCTGTCCAAGATCCAGGCGATCTTCTCAACGCTCCCCCCGATCGCCGAAGACCAGGAACGCCAGGCCGCCTTCCGCACATCCCTTGCCGAGAAGAGTTACGATCAGATCATCAAACGGGCCCGCGAGGTCATTCAGGAACTCGAAACCACGACCCGGGATCTCTTTGCAAGGAAAAGCGACCTGACCCTTGCCATCACCGCCCTTGACCGGTACGCGAAGGTTCTTGCTATCATCCAGCCGGTGGAGAAGGAGCTGCCGACGCTGGAGGGATTCGAGGTCACGATCCTGCTTATCCAGAAGGAGCATGCCGGGGTAATCGATATCATCAAAAAGGAGATTGCCGCGATCACGCACAACCACTTCGAAATGACCTCGACGAAGGTGGACGAGGAAACCCTTGCAACCATCATGGTCTTTTCAAAGAAGCACTCGGAGGAGGTCCATGCCTTCATCTACTCGGTGAACGTCAACGAGGTCCGGCTGCCCAAAGAGTACACGGGGAAGCCGTTCTTCGAGATGTTCGCCCTGATCGAGGAGCAGAAGCAGAAGAATAAAAAGGAGATCGAGGATATCGACGCCCGCCTCAGTTCCCTGTCATCGGTCTGGTTCCAGGAGCTCGCGGTGCTGAAACGGCAACTGGAGGACATCTATAACGAAGTGGGGGCGTACGCGAACTTCGGGCTCTCTGAATATACATTCGTCATCATGGGATGGATCCCCAAAAAGCACCTCAGGGCCACGAAGAAGGCGCTGGACAACGCGTTTGGTAACCGGGTCGTGATCTGCGAGATACCTGTGACCGAGGAGGACATGAAACACGCCCCTGTCTGGTACGATAACCCGGCCTGGATCAAGCCCTTCGAGTTCATCATGGGTCTTGTCGCGCTCCCGAAATATCACGAGTTCGATCCCTCGCCCATCCTCGCTATCTTCTTCCCGCTCTTCTTCGGGATCATGGTTGGAGATATCGGGTATGGCCTTGTCATCCTTGCCATCGGGTTGTACGTCCGGAAGAAGGCTGAGCCGGGCACGTTCTTTGCGAACATGTCCCGTGTGCTGATCGTTTCATCGATCCCAACCATTGTCTTCGGGTATTTGTTCGGGGAATTCTTCGGGAACTTCGGGGAGCACATGCACTGGATCGAACCGGTGCACCTCCTTGGCATCAGCTGGAACCGGGCGGAAGCAATCATACCGATGCTGATCCTCGCGGTCACGATCGGGGTCATCCACGTCTTCCTCGGTTTATCCATCGGCATGCGGAATGCGTACATAACCAGGAGCAGAAAGCACTTTGCGGAGCGCTCAGGCATGATGCTTGCTATTTCGGGTATCATCCTGCTGCTTGCAGCCGCAGCGAAGGTCATCCCCTCCTATGCCCTGTACATCGGGGCGGGCGTCCTCATCATCGGTTTTATCCTGATTATTTATGGCGCCGGCGCATTCGGCGCCATGGAAGTGATGGGTACGGTGGGCAACATCCTTTCCTATGCCCGCCTTATGGCAATCGGGATGGCGTCGGTGATCCTCGCGATCGTGGCAAACGAAATGGCAGGGGCGTTCGGGATCGCAATCGTCGGCATCGCCATGGCAGTCCTGCTCCACGCGCTCAACGTGGTGCTTGCCATGTTCTCCCCCTCTATCCACTCCATCCGTCTCCATCTCGTGGAATTCTTTTCCAAGTTCTACGAGGGCGGCGGGGTGCCGTACAAGCCGTTTGCCCGCATGCCTCCTGGCGGGGCGGGAAAGAGCGGCTAGTGGATTTCCTTTTTTAAGTTGCTGACTGATCTCAACCAATGCGCTGTACATGGGATGCCGGCCGTACCATAGCCCTGGACCTCAAGGCAATATTATATATACTGCATCAGGGAATTTCCAAGTGCCGATGGAGTGATGGACGATGGCTGAGGAACCAAAACCTGTTCTTGTCCGGGAACGGCTGGAAGTCTGCGAGCTGGATCGCGCCCGGATGTCGCTTCTGAACCCTGCGCTGATAGCGCAGAAGATCGAGGCACGGACGACCGATGAGAATGCCAAACCCCTGCTTGAGATGACGATGAAGGAGGGACTCGAGACGGTATGGGACCGGTTCGAGATGCAGCAGCCACCGTGCAAGTACTGCGAGACGGGGAGCACCTGTTCCCGCTGCACCATGGGCCCGTGCAGGATCATCCCGCCCCACCGCATCCGCGGTGTCTGCGGTGCCGACGCCGACCTGATGGTGGCAAGAAACCTGCTCGATACGATCGCTACCGGTGCGGCTGCCCATTCCGACCATGGCCGGGATATTGTTGAGACCCTGTACCTGGTCGGGTCCGGCAAGACAAAGGACTATGGAATCGCCGACCCGGAGAAGCTGAAGCGGCTCTGCGGGGAGTACGGGATCGATACGGCAAAGAAGAAGCCCGAGAAGCTCGCAGCGGAGCTGGGCCGGGCCATGCTCGAGGAGTACGGGATGGTGAAAAACACCCTGACGCTCCTCAACCGGGCACCGAAGGGCACCCGGGAGGTCTGGACAAAACTCGGGATCGCCCCGCGGGGGATCGACCGCGAGGTGGTGGACGCTATGCACCGGATCCAGATGGGGGTCGGCGCCGATTATGTCAATATCCTCCTGCAGGGGCTCCGCTGCGGTCTCTCGGACGGCTGGGGCGGGTCCATGCTCGGGACGGACGTCTCGGATATCCTGTTCGGGACGCCGGCGCCCCTGAAATCCACGGTCAACCTTGCCGTGCTCCGGGAGGACCATGTCAATATCGCCGTCCACGGCCATAACCCGGTTCTCTCGGAGATGGTCGTGAACGCAGTGAGGGATCCCGAACTCGTTGCGGTTGCACAGAAAAACGGTGCCAAAGGGATCAACCTGGTCGGGCTCTGCTGCACGGGAAGCGAGCTCCTGATGCGCAAGGGTGTGCCGATGTCGGGCAACCACCTGAACCAGGAGCTGGTCATCGCAACCGGGGCACTCGAGGCGATGATCGTCGACTACCAGTGCATCTTCCCGTCGCTCCCGCGGATGGCGAGCTGTTATCACACGCTCATCATCTCCACGAGCCCGAAAGCAAAAATCCCGGGGTCGTACTACTTCGACTTCTCACCGGACAAGGGCTACCTGACCGCGAAGGCGATCGTGCGGATGGCAGTCGAGAATTATAAGAACCGCAATCCCAACCGGGTGCAGATTCCCGGAGAACCCGTTCCGCTCATGTCCGGGTTCTCCAACGAGGCAATCCGGGGAGCACTCGGGGGAACGTTCAAGCCGATCATCGACCTGATCGCGGCCGGGAAGATCCGGGGCGCTGCTGGCATTGTCGGCTGCAACAATCCGCACGTGAAGCACGATTACGGCCACGTGACGCTTGCAAAGGAGCTCATCAAAAGGAACATTCTCTGCGTAGAAACAGGCTGTGCGGCAATTGCGAACGGGAAGGCGGGGCTCCTGCAGCCGGAAGCGGCAGCACTTGCAGGGGATGACCTGCGGGCAGTCTGCGAGTCGCTGAAGATCCCGCCCGTGCTCCACATGGGCTCCTGCGTTGACAACTCCCGCATCCTCGTGCTTGCTGCGGAACTGGGCAATGCCCTCAATGTCCCGATCCACAAGCTCCCGATCGCGGGTGCAGCCCCGGAGTGGTATTCCCAGAAGGCGGTCTCGATCGGGTGCTACTTCGTTGCTTCCGGGGTCTATACTGTGCTCGGTGTGATGCCGCACATTGCCGGCAGCCCGGCTGTGGTCTCGCTTCTGACCGAGGGCCTGAAGGGCGCGGTGAACGCGAGCTTTGCCGTGGAGCCGGACCCGTTGAAGGCGGCGGACCTCATCGCGGCCCACATCGAGCGGCAGCGGACGGGGCTCGGGATCTGAGGTATCCTCTTTTTTCCTGATGCCGGAAGTACTTCCCGGACAGACTGCTTTTTGGGGATTCTTGGAACGTATCTTGTACATGAAAACCGCGACCCGATTTTGATCTGAAATTCGGATCGCGATTTTTCCGGAACGGTTTTTGATCGCGATCGTGATCGCGATTGCAGTTTCAAAATCGTGATCCGATTTTACAATGAAAACCGGGGATCGAGTATGATCTCAAAATTGCTGATCGTTTTTCGTACGAAAATCGGGATCCGATTTTTATGTTCCGTCTGTACTTTTTGTCTGAAAACTGGTTTTCAATCGCGGATCGATTTGCAAATGAAAAACGGGGATCGATTTTGATCTGAAAATCGCAGATCGATTTCTGTACAAAAATCGGATCGCGATTTTTCCGGAAGGGTTTTTGATCGTGATCGCGATTGCGATCTCAAAACCGGGATCCGATTTCAAAATGTACATCGCGGATCAATTCTGAGATCAAAATCGCTGATCGATTTTCGTACAAAACTCGCGAACCTATTGCGAAAAAAATCCTCACCCGTTGTCGATCTTCCCCTTCTGCCATGCAAAGTACAGCCCGGTCGCCATCGATATCCCGAGCAGCGGGATGAGCGCGAGCGTCGGATCCCAGCCTATCCCAAGAACGAGCCAGAAATATGCGGCGATGACAAGGAAATCGATCGCAATAACGACCAGCAGCAGGTTGAGGACGGCTTTCTTCTTCTCTTTGTCCGGAAGCCCCTTTTGTTTCTCAACCTCAGTATTCGGCAGCGCCATGATGAGAGATGCGATGCGGTACTATAGATAATAACCGGAATCACGGAAAATTGTGGAGGGGACCTCACAGGAACGGTGGAGCAGAAGTGTATTTACTGTATTTTTCTGATTCCGCGGTGATCTTCTTCAGTTTCCATCTGAGGAATAATGAGACTGATATCAATACTACGATAACCGGGATGATCGTAATTCTCGGATCCCAGCCAAGAACAAGAGTGAGGTAAAAATATGCAACAGAGCAGACTACAACAATTATCGCCTCGACTATAAACAGATTCACGATTGCGTTTGCATTCTCCCCGTCACTCATTTTCTTTGGCCCATCGTCGACAAACACCTGTGCCATGGAGAGATATTTGCAACAGGATCCCAGAGAAAAAATGCGATTTATTCCGGACGGGGCTCACTTCCTCGCCGCCGCCTTCTTCTCCTTCACGAGCTTCTTCTTCCGCTCGAGGATACTCTTCACTTTCTTCAGCCGGAACAGGTCCTCCCGTTCCCGCTCCTCGATGGCGTTCTTGATGAACTTGGCCTGCGCCTTCAGCTCGGGGATCATGATCTGCTCGAGAGCGTTTACCCGCCGGCGGTTCATCTGGATCTCGGCCCCCAGACGGCGCATCGCAGTTTCGGTCTCTGCGAGTTTCATCAAAAGGTCGATCTCCGCTTCGTAACGCTCGGCCGTCTCGTCGATGCGGGCAGTCGTGGAGATGACCCCGTAACCCCGCTCGAGCATGCTCTTGGAGATCCGCTTCTTCTCGATGACCGGCACCGGGACACCCATGATGTTCTTGCCGGTGATCCCCACCTGGATCGAGCGCCGGGTGGCAAGCCCGGCGGATTTCAGGGTAACGATATCGTCGGTTGCCTGCGCCACGAGGAGGGCCTGGTCGGCGGCCTGCGATACGGCCTCGAGCTCGTCCCGCGATTCGGAGACCGTGGAGAGGATCTTGAAGAACTCCTGGATCAGGGCGTCCATCTTCTCCCGCAGGAGATCGCGGCCCTGCTCGGCGAGGCGAATCTGCGCCTTCTTCTTCATCAGCTCCATCCGTGTGGGCTTGACCTGCTCCATGTCACTCTCCGGCGGGCCTCGCGTGGGCCGGGTGGTATTTCGCGATGTGCTCCCGCTTGATCCGCTTCAGCTCGTCCACGGGCAGGAGCGAGAAGAGGTCCCATGCTATGGCAAACGTCCGCTCGATCGAGCGGTCTTCGTCACCCTGCGTGATGAACTCCTTCTCGAACCGGTCCGCGAACTTCAGGTACTTCTTGTCAAGCTCAGTCAGGGCTTCCTCGCCAACGATGGCGACAAGCCGGCGGAGGTCGCGGCCGTAGGCGTAGGAAGCGTAGAGCTGGTCCGCAACCCCGCGGTGGTCCTCCCGGGTCTTCCCGGGCCCGATCCCGAGGTTCATCAGCCGGGAGAGGCAGGGCAGGGCATCGACCGGCGGGTCGGCACCCCTCCGGAAGAGGTCGCGGGAGAGCACGATCTGCCCCTCGGTGATGTAACCCGTCAGGTCGGGAACCGGGTGGGTGATGTCGTCGTCGGGCATCGTCAGGATCGGGATCTGGGTGATCGAACCCTTCTTTCCCTTCAGCCGCCCGGCCCGCTCGTAGATGGTCGAGAGGTCGGTGTACATGTAGCCGGGGTAACCGCGCCGGCCGGGCACCTCCTCCCGGGCTGTCGAGATCTCGCGGAGAGCCTCGGCATAATTGATCATGTCGGTCAGGATGACCAGCACATGGAGATCGTGGGTGAAGGCCAGGAACTCGGCTACCGCAAGACCGCACCGCGGTGCGGCGAGACGCTCGACCGTCGGGTCGTCGGCAAGGTTCATGAAGAAGACCACGCGATCAAGGGCTCCCGTCCGCTCGAAGTCGCGCTGGAAAAAGGAGGCTTCCTTGTGGGTGATGCCCATGGCAACAAAGACCACGGCGAACTGCTCGCCCTCGCCCAGTACCTTCGCCTGCCGGGCGATCTGGGCGGCGAGCTTGCTTGCAGGCAGCCCTGCACCGGAGAATATCGGGAGCTTCTGGCCCCGGACCAGCGTGTCGAGCCCGTCGATGGCCGACATCCCGGTCTGGATGAAGTCGGCAGGCTTGTCACGGGCCGATGGATTGATCGGCATTCCCGCAATGTCCAGCACCGCTTCAGGGATGATGTCCGGGCGGCCGTCCCGCGCTTTACCGACACCGGTGAAGACCCGGCCCAGCATATCCAGCGATACATTGATCCGGGCCGGCTCGCCAAGGAAGCGGACGGTTGTCTCGTGCGTATCGATGCCCCGGGTGCCCTCGAAGACCTGGACGACTGCGTGCTCCTCCGAGATATCGAGCACCTGCCCGGTCCGCTCCTCGCCGCTGCGGAGCCTGATCTTCACCATCTCGCCGTACGAGGCGCCCCGCACGTTCTCGACAAAGATAAGCGGACCGGAAACATAATCGACCGTCCGGTACTCCCGGGTGACGAGCGATGCCTGCTTCATTTCTCCACCTCCAGTGCAGCGATCTGCTGCGCGATGTCGACCGACATTTTCCGTATCGCATCGATATCCTGCTCATCCTTCATCCTGCCGATGCCGGCCCGGAGCGGAAGCGCCTGGATCTGCCGGAGCGAAACGCCCCGGCTCATCGCCGTGTTCACGCTCTCATAAAACTCCATGATGACTTTCAGCATCTGGTACTGCTTCTCCACCGGGCAGAACGAGTCGGTGTCGCTGTACGCGCTCTGCTGGAGGAAGTCCTCGCGGATCATCCGGGTCACATCGAGGATTGCCTTCTCGCTCTCGGGCAGGGCGTCAGGGCCCACGAGCTGCACGATCTCCTGCAGCTCCACCTCCTTCTGGAGGAGATACATCGCCTTCTCGCGGAGCTCCCGCCAGTCACGGGATACGTTCTTCACGTACCAGTCGCCAATGAAATCGAGGTAGAGGGAGTAGCTTTTGATCCAGTTGACGGACGGGAAGTGCCGGCGGTAGGCGAGGTTCGTGTCCAGAGCCCAGAACGTGCCCACGACCCGAAGGGTGTTCTGGGTGATCGGTTCGGAGAAGTCGCCACCCGGCGGCGATACAGCACCCACGACCGTGACCGACCCGCTCCGTTCCGCCGTTCCCACGCAGATCACCCTGCCCGCCCGCTCGTAGAATGCCGAGAGCCGGGTAGCGAGATACGCCGGGTAACCCTCTTCGCCCGGCATCTCCTCAAGCCGGCCAGAGACCTCGCGGAGCGCCTCTCCCCACCGCGAGGTGGAGTCGGCCATCAGTGCTACATCGTAGCCCATGTCACGGAAGTACTCGGCAATCGTAATCCCCGTGTAGATGGAGGCCTCGCGGGCTGCGACCGGCATGTTGGAGGTGTTGGCGATCAGGATCGTCCGTTCAATAAGGGGAAGTTTCGTCCTTGGATCGATCAGCTCGGGGAACTCGGCAAGAACGTCGGTCATCTCGTTGCCCCGCTCCCCGCACCCGATATAGACGACAATCTGGGTGTCCGACCACTTGGCAAGCGTCTGCTCCGAGACAGTCTTACCGGTGCCAAACCCACCGGGGATCATGGCAGTCCCGCCCTTTGTCACCGGGAAGATGCAGTCGAAGACCCGCTGCCCGGTGATGAGCGGCAGGACCGGGTCGAGCTTCCGTTTGATGGGCCGGGGGATCCGCACGGGCCAGTACTGCATCATGGAGAGGTTTGTCTTCCCGTCGATGGTACAGACCGTCTCCTCGACCGTGAACGAGCCGGATCGGATGTCAGTTACCGTCCCCGACACACCGTGGGGAACGAGGATCCGGTGCTCGAAGTGGTATTCGGCAACGGTTCCGATGATATCCCCGGGAACGACAGTATCGCCCTTCCTGAGCCCGGGCACGAACTCCCACTTCTTCTCCCGGTCAAGACCTGGTGCATAGATGCCGCGGGCAATGAAATCCCCGCTCTTCTCCTTGAGCACGGGAAGGGGGCGCTGGACGCCGTCATAGATAGAAGCAAGGAGGCCGGGGCCGAGCTCCACGGAGAGAGGCTGCTCCGTGTTCACGACCGGTTCTCCGACAAGGAGGCCCGTGGTATCCTCGTACACCTGGATGACCGCTTCCTCCCCCTCGAGCCGGATGATCTCGCCCCGGAGAGCTTCCTCGCCAACCTTTACCACATCATACATCTTCGACCCTTTCATCCCCCGTGCGATGATGACCGGACCGGAGATCCGCAGAATCGTTCCCGTGATCATGTGCCTACCTCTTCAACACGATATTATACCCGATTGCCTTTTTCAGGAGCCGTTCGATATACGTCCGCCGGTCGATCTCCTTCGATTTCGAAGGGAGCGGGATGATCAGCGGGCGGTGCATCTTCTCGATACGGTCCATCACCTTCTCGTCAAGCGAGAGCATGTACTCCTCGTTGACGGCGACGATCCCGATGTCGTCCTTGTACAGGAGCGGTGGGATCAGGGCCCGCGCCTGCCCCGCATCCGCCGCCTCGATAACCTCGGCACCGGTCAGGCGGAACCCGGCTGCCCGGTCGCTGTCGGTGACAACCACGAACTTATACATACACCAGCTCCTCTTTGAGGTTCTCGACCGGGAAATCCGCAGTCTTGCACCGGGAGATGATTCGGATATTCGTTATCTCGTTGTACTTGGCCCAGAAGTACCCGATCACCGATGCCACGCTGAGGGGATCAAGCAGGAATGCTCCGACACCTTCCCGTATGAGATACCGCTCAAGTTCCTTCTCTATCACAGAGATCTTCTGGGTCCGGATCGCGGCCTCGGGAATCCGGGAGAGGAACCGGTACCGGGTCGCAACCAGGGCCCTGACCACGTCATCAATTGCCGGGAGCGTGAGCAGGTGGCGGAGTTTCCGGAGGTCGAACTCCTTCCCGCCGGGGATGATATATCGTTCGGCATCAGCCGGATCTACGCTGTCCCGCACCATCCGGAGGACCGTGCGCAGGTTCACCACGTCGATTTCGAGCGCCAGAAGGTCCCGTATCAGGTTGTTGTTGTACGTCGGGGCTTTCACTGCTGCGAGGGCGTCAGTGTAATAATAGCGGTCGAGCGCGCACTCGAGGATGGCAAGATCCCTGGACTTCCAGAATTCAGCAAAAGATTCCGTCAGGGGCTTTGCATACCGGATCTTCCAGGTCGCGAGAAGGTCGATAACCGACCTGACGTCAGGTTGCTTCAGGAGCTCTTTTAAGGTAACCTCGTCGAGTTCTCCTGCGGGTACCAGGCATTCGAGGATCTCCTCGTTTGTCGTGTGGATATTCTTTCCGCGGAGGATGGTCTTGATGTTCTGGACATCCCAGCGGTGGAGGAAGATTGCGATATACTCCCCGGCCTCCGGTTCCTGCTTCGAGAAGTTCTGGATCTTCCGGAAGGTTCTGATGAAGTTCTGCCGGAGGGCGTTCTCGATGCAGGCTATGCCCGTCGATCTGCCCTTCGCCTCGATGATATCCTCCCGGTAAGGACTGTTCTCGAGATCCGCAATCAGGGACTCGAGGTCGGGTTTCATGATCAGGTCATCAAGGGACCGGCGGGAGAGCAGACGGCTCTTCATGCCCCGCATCCGTGCATTGATGTACCCGTAGTCCATGGTCACTCCCCAAAAAGGATGGCATGGATCTCCTTTCTCTTGAGCTCGCGTACCCGTTCCAGACGGGACTCAACCGTGTTGGAGATCACGATCGAGTTGTCAGGCAGCGCCGCAACCAGACCCCCCGATGTTGAGATATCGGCCCGGATCCCGGGGGATATACGCTGTGCCAGAAGGGTCTGTTTGCACAGCGCCTCGTCCCGCGGGTCGATATGCACAACAAACGCCCCGTTACCCATGGCAGCGGCTGCTTCACGGAGAAGCTTATCAAATACTGCCGGATATTCCGGGTCAGCCCGCAGGGTCTTCAGCCGCGTTACGGATTCGGCAAATGCCTGTTCGAACGCTGATTCCCGGACCCTGATGAGCATCTCCTTCTTTTCTGCTTTTGCGAGGTACAGCAGCTTGTTCCGTTCTGCCGATATAGACCGTGCAGCTTCGTCAAGGTGACCCTGCCGGACCGCGCCGGCCTGCTTCCTTGCACGGGCCCTGATCTCGTCGACAACTGCGGTCTGCCTGTTCCTGAGCTCCTGCTCCTTCTCGTGAGCGCTCTCTTCAACCGATTTCAGCAGGTCTTCGTACGCCACGTTGAATCACCATCCCGGGATACCCGGCACCGCCCAGCCACCCGCACGCTGCAGGGGATCCGGCAGTGCCCGGGGGGTTACCCGGCTATCCCGTCATCAGGAGAATCATCGCCGCAACGACGAACCCCAGGATGACGAGCGTTTCGGGAATGGCTTCAAGGATGATGATCGAACCGGAGGTCTCCGGGCGCTCGGCGATTGCACCTGCACCTGCTGCACCGATTCGTGACTGTGCCCAGCCTGTACCAATGGCACCACCGGCAAACGCGATGGCTGCCCCGATGGGAACTTCCCAACCAACCATGTGCTACACCCTCCTAATGATAGAACCTAACGGGATTCCCATATATTAATGTATGGAGTGGTGCAGGAGTGGTGCAGCCACGGCGCCGGGTTATTCTGCGCGGGGGCCCAGGCCACAGGAAAGGAGGATGGCCTCGGCTGCTGCAAGGGCCCTGTCAGAGAGATGATGCAGGGTTTTTATCTCGTCCCCCAGTGCGATCAGCCGCAGGATATCTGCCCGGGTGAGCGTGGAGAAACAGAACTGCTTCCAGCGGCTGCGTTCGGAGGTGTCCCAGACCTCGGTTATCACAGAGCGGAGCATGGCGCGGTCAGCCGACGTGAGCGTTCCCCATTCTGAATCCGGGGCGCGCCGGACCTTTTCCAGCGCCTCCTCAACTGCCTTGTCCCGCTCCAGCAGGTAGCGGCGTCTTCCCAGGTTGTCTTCGGTGGATGGAGACATGTCTCGCGTGAATCTATTCCGGTGCCGGATGATAAACTTAGTCCCGCCGTCCCGTCCGTAACACGGCACAGAAGAAGGCCTGCAGGAAGACCGCCACAAACTATATGGGGCTGCAGAGGGACTGACTCTTCATTCCTGCAGGAGACAACAGGAGGGAGAACAGATGACGGATGTGTCGCAGGCAGAGATAGGAAGGAGGATGTATCACGTCCACCGGGAGAAGATGGTGGAGAAAGCTGTGAAAATGATCCGGGACGCACTGGGCCCGGAACGGCGGTTACTGACGGAGACGGATATATCCGTTCTCGGGCATGTGCTGCAGTGCACGTGGAACACGATCGACCAGAAACAGTGGGATGCAATCCCCTTCGGCAGGATGAATCTGGACAGTGTCCGCAGGATCCTGTCCCTGGGGGAGGGTGTCGGGCCGGGCCATAACCCGTCGCCGGAAGCGGTGGCTGAGATCCGGAAGATCCTGCTGGCAGCGAAGTGAGCTTCCCGCCTTTTTTCGGGGCGTGGGCGCTGAGACGGTTATTCCGTTGCAACCCGCACGCACTCTTCGGTGGTGCCGATCCGGGCTGCCCCCCCGCACATGTCAGGGACGTACGCGAAAGCACTCTCTTTTTCAATGATTTTGTAGAAAAATGATGAAAAAAGGATGCCCTGACATTTTTATACAAAATCACCAAATAATAAGTATATTCGCAGTGAATACTGAAGTATCACCGTTGTGATGTTACCATGAAAAGGAGTATGTTTGTTTTCAGAATCGCTCTCCTCACCATCCTGGTTACAGTATGCATGTACCCGGTGCTGGCAGATTTCGGAGAAATTCCGGTCCGGGGTGTGATATCGAAAATAGATAAGCCGAATAACACGATTTCAATCAACACTTCAACCGGAGAGCTGACGGGAGAAGTGCCGGATCGTGTTGCACTTGATGTTTTTTTCCTCCTGGAGGATGTCGAGGCGGTATGGAGCAACAGTTCCGGCGGGAAATGGGTCACGATTGCAATCTCAGCCCCCTATTCGCGCAACCCGGCCACTCCATATTTTATCGGCGATCCAACGAAAATCACAATTCCGCTCAGCGGAGATTTTTCCCTCAATATTACCCGGTTCCCCGATTGTTCCCGTTGCAATGGTTCGATCTGTCAGGTCGCCTACGCAAACATCTCGTTGTTCAAAGAGGGGAATATGATATCCGAGATAAGGCATTATCCGAAAGAGAACGCATCCCGTCGGTTTGAGCATAATTTTTCTTATTATGGCCGTTATTCTCATGATGCAGTCTATATCTCGTATGTATATGGCGATATGAGTTCTGAATCGTGCACAGGTGTCCCAAATACGGGTGATTGCCAGCCAAAAGAGGTTGTGGAATACTGGCATTTTACGAATGATACTAGCTTTGCAGTCATGCATCCTGATCCGGCAACCCGGCAATGGTGGGCACTGGAATCTGAACTGGCGCCGAAGGCTGTTAATGGCAGAACCGTCGGTGCAGTAGAATACCATTTTGATCGTGTTGGCCATGATCCCGGTTTGCTCCTGACTCCCGGATACAGGTGGATGGTGATACTTCTCTGTCTTACCGGATTGGGATTACTCGCCCTCGCCATACTTGTTCGGAAGGGGAGAAAATAATAAACGGCATGCTTTCACAGCCCGTAGCCATTTCCGGACTCTGAAAGCAGGGGGAAGGATAGTATCGCAATCCGGAATGGGATATTTTTTATTCCGTCGCTACCCGTACGCACTCTTCGGTCGTCCCGATCCGGGCAGCCCCCCCGCACATGTCCGGCACATACGCGAGCGCCTTGCCGCTGTTCACCATGATACCCTTATACCGCTCCATGACCGGCGAGACCACCATGCAGGTATCGGCATAGACCTTTGCCCCGCTTTTCTCGATCGCCTCCACGGTCTTCCGGTTACGGTCGATGACTCCCTGCGATGCAAAGACATAGAGGGGCATCTTCACCCGTTTCCCTTTGAGGAGGCGGGCGATGGCGGTGAGTTCTTCGGGCGAGCAGTGCGGGCAGCCGACGGCAACGGCCTCGACCGGCACATCTTTGAAGAGTTTTTTGATCTCCGCTCCTTCAACGGTGATCGTCTCGAGGCCCGCAATATCGTACTTGTTCTTCTTCGCTTCCGGGGTGACTCCATCAACGTGATAGAGGGCGACCGCGCCGGTCGCTGCCATCGCGGCCCCCAGCGCCTTCAGCCCGTCCCGGTCCGGCCGGATACCGGTGAAGAACGGGATGCGGTTCCCGACCAGTTTCCCGGCATGGTACCCGAGCGCCCCGTAATCCGCGATCGTCCATCCTGCGGTATCGGCTCCGACGGCAATGACCACCTGCGGCTTCCGGTTCGCCGGCAGGTGCAGGCCGTAACAGGGGGTCTTCCCTGCGAGAGCCGCGGCAAGCGCACCCGGCCCGCCCTCGCGGTTGGTCCGGGCGCCGATAACCGAATTTGCGTAACTGACCGCAGAGGACTCCGACCATGCGATATGGTCACCGAACGAGGTCTCCCGCAGGTAGTACGGCGTGCAGGTGCACTCGAGCGCGATCCCGAGCCGTGAATAGGCGGCGACAACCGCCTGCTGCTTTTCCGCAAAGTCCGGGTCAACGCCCATCTCCCGCCAGCGCCCGCGGGGCATGCCGATGGGGTTCAGTACGGCAGGTATAACCGCTTTTGCATCGAGGCTGGAGAGCCATTCGAGGCCGTATTTCCCGATCGTCTTGTAAGACGCCCCGCTCACCTGGGCGCTCTTAATCGGAACGAGCCGTTCCGCGCCGAAGACCTTGCCGAGCGCCACGAGAAGCTCAAGCATCTTCTGCTTCGTCTCGCCCTGTTCACCGGCAAGGATCCGCTCATCATCTGGTTCGAGCTGCATCGTTCACCACGTTGCCCGGGTGAACTCCGCCTCGCGACCGAGCACCATCGTTGCATCGACCCCGATTTTGACATTGGTCCCGTCCTCGAGCTGGCATGGGTCGAGCGAGGATCCCCGTACACCGGTGATGACCATGACGTCCCGGTCGCCGCTGACGCGGGTCGCGATCGCGTATTCCACATCGTACGGGTCTTCAGGATTGATATCCTCGTCCACCACGACCACGTGCTTGAGCGAGGTGTGGGCGGCGAAGGCCGCCATGATCGCGTTTTTGGCATCGCCCTGCGTGCTTTTCCGGATCTGGATCACGGCGTGGAGGTACCCGCAGCCACCCTTCGTGAGAACGACGTTCCGGACTTCGGTAACACCGGCCACGGCCTTGTAAATTTTCGGCTCATACGGACAGCCCATCAGGATCTTGTGCTCGTCCCCCCCTGGCAGGATCCCGTGGTAGATGAAGTCCGGCTTCGTGTACATGCCCGTGAACTCGATGATATGCTGCATACGGACCGGGTCGTAGGTACCGGTGATGTCCACGAACGGCCCTTCGCCGGTCGTTTCAGCGGTGATGTAGCCCTCGAGCACGATCTCGGCATCGGGAACGCGGACGCCGTTCCGGCACCTCTTCACTTTCAGTTTCCCGCCCGTCAGCTCGGCGGCAAACGGCAGCTCCATCCCCGCGGGAACCCGGGTACAGCTCGCGAAGGTCACGGCAGGGTGCGTCCCTATCGTCACCGCGATGGGGAGTTTCTTCCCCTGAGCAAGCGCTTTCTTCAGCATCACGTGCGTGTGCCGGCCCTCAACGAGCCGGGCCACTACACGATGATCGTCCAGCACCTGCATCCGGTGGATCGAGGCGTTCTCCACGCCGTCCCAGCAGGAGAAGACAATGCCGGAAGTGAAGTATCGGCCTGCATCCTTCGGGAAATGGTGGAGGATCGGGAGCTTCGACAGGTCAGGCTTCGTCATCTTCAGCGTACCATCGTCGATGATCTTCCCGTCATACTTTGCGTCGGCAAGGGTCTTCACGAGCTTCTTCTCGTCAATACCGAGGGCAAGAGAGAGGGCCCTGCGGCTTGCGGTCATGTTCATGACCGCCCGGTGGCCGTCCAGGTTGTGGAAGAAGAGAAGCCTGTCCGTCCCCGCGGCCATTTTCGCTGCCTTCATGTCGTCCGAGGCCATCGCTTTCTTTACATCCGTGACGAGCCCTGCCTTCCGCATCGATTCGATAAACTTACGCATCTTCACCACCCCATCGCTGCCCGAGATTGTGATCAACCCCGAGATGGTCGAGTACGCGGGCGACTACCATATTCACCAAGTCGTCAATTGTATCCGGCCGGTTGTAGAACCCGGGGCTTGCAGGCATGATCGTTGCCCCCGCCTCATGGGCGGCGAGCATATTCTTGAGGTGAATCTTCGAGAGCGGCATCTCGCGGGTGACGAGGATGCAGGTCCGGCCTTCCTTAAGGCAGACGTCCGCTGTGCGGGTGATGAGGTTGTCGGCATACCCGTTCGCGATCGCCGCGAGGGTCTTGGAACTGCACGGGATCACGACCATGCCGTCATACCGGTGCGACCCGCTCGCGATCGAAGCGAAGAGCTTGTCGTTCGCGTGGTACTCGGCTTTCAGGCCCCTGAACGAGACACCTTCGTGGGCAGCAATCTTTTCTGCCACCTCAGAGACAATGAGGTGGACCTTTACATTCTTACAGAGCACCTCGAGCAGGCGCCGGGCATAGATCGCCCCGCTTGCACCGGTCACCCCGACAACGATCTCTTTTTTCATTTCTGCCGCTCTCCGGTCGTATGAATGTCGGAGCGCGGGGGAAAAAGAGTTTGTGTATCGGAGAGGTCCGTCAGGACATTGACGACGGGAAGAGACCAGGGGTTTATAAAAATAATGTCATTTCCCTCTCGGGGGAGCGAAAAACCGGAACCGGATACGGGCATCCTCGACCTGGCGGGCGTGGGAGGGGTTGAGGTCACGGCGTGCCTCAATGACGAGCGTGTTGAGGATATTATGGAGCCGCAGGGTGTCGAACTCCTTGTCCCGGTGTTCGTTGAGGAAATCGAGGAGATCGTTCGTGCTCCTGAGGACCCCGATGCTGCCGACGAGGTTCAGCCGGTTCAGGGTCAGGGCGAGGTTCTTCTTGGCGATATCCATCCTGTAGGAGTCTCCGCCGGAGAGGTTCAGGTCGGTGATCGCGTTCAGAAGGTCTGTGTACACCCGGAGCTTCTGGGCATTCTCGTACAGCCGGCGCTCGCTTCTGCGGAGCTCCAGCAGCGCAGCAGCGGCGATAATGAGAACAACGACAACGCCGATGAGAACAGCAAGCCAGTCTTCAGCCATGGCCACCCCTCGGGGAGATCACGGGTTCCGCTTCGCTGCCGTTACATCGACCTTGACCCGGTTGCCCCGTAATGTGAGCCTGTACGGGCCGGGATTATACATCGGGTACTGCTGGTAAAGCTCGAAGCTCTTGTCCCGCCCATATCCGAAGGTCTCATTCCGGTTCGTGTCCAGGTTCGTTATGGTCATCTCGAACCAGCAGCTTTGCAGGTCATCGCTGAGGGGCAGTACCTTAAAGCCGATGCCCCATGACGGATTGTCAACCCGGAACTGCTCGGTCACTGCTTCGGTCTCGCTGTGGAGCGAGTATGATTTCTGGAGGTAGTGGTCGCCGAGGGTGAACGACGGGGGTGATGTCGTGGGAGGCAGCGTGGACATCCCGGGTGCTGCAGTGGCCGTGGGTACGGGGGTTGCCGGCGGCAACTGCTGGGTTCCCGTGCACCCGGCGAGGAGGACGCCCGCAATGACCAGTATGCTGACTGCTAGGTATTTCATGTGGGTGATGTTTGGGACCAGGGATATATTATTGTTTATTTATGCCCCGGGAGGTCTGAAATACTTTCAGAAAAGCGTGTCCTGCCGGGTGGGCTTCCTGATGTGGAGCACGGCGCATCCCGCATCCGCCACAGCATCGCGATGCTCGGGAGGGGTATACACGCCAAGACGCCACTGTTCCCGCCGGGTGGCATTCAGGGTCCGGATGCGGGGGGAGAACTCCTCGAAGCTGACAACGTCGTGCTGGTTCCGGACCCGGACGCCAAGCGTTAGCTCCCGTGGTACGGCGGGGATGTCAACCAGCACCTCGTGGGGCTCGATACCGGCAGCCCGGGCGATCTTCTCCGCGTAGTTCCGGCAGGTACTTATCGGGACCCCGTTATGGAATACCGGGGTGTTCACCTGATCGGTCGTGGCATACAGTGCACGCTTGTAGAGGCTACGGCAGTACAGGCGGTCCGCGAGCCCGCGGGTTACCGGATTTTCCGAGGTGCGGAGGGCGTGCATGCATTCGGCGTCGTCCATGGCCATGAGTCGTCGGATCGCCTCCTCCTTCCCTCCCCCGGTATGCTCCAGCACCGCGAGCTGGAACATGCTCTCGCCGATACGGCTGACATGGTGATAATAGACGCTCGGCCGCATGAGCGTCCGGGCAATAAGGAGCGATTCCGCAGCGTTCACCCCGTTCTCGTCAAGCACGGTGCTTCCATCGGGGGCCTGGATCAGGTGCCGGATCAGGCGCTGTGCATCCACCGTGCCGTAGGGGGCGCCGGTATAATACGCGTCCCGGAGGAGGTAGTCCATCCGGTCAACATCGAGATCCCCATGGATGATCCCCGAGAGGCGGTGGTTTCCCCTGACGATGCTGCAGAGCTCGGCCGGATCGATCCCGTACTCCTGCAGGATGTCCCGGGTCCCCCCGCCGAGCACCTGCCCGATATCATCGTGCGTGACATGGAGGAACTCCTCCATCAGGGGCTCGCTGGCATGCGAGAACGGGCCGTGCCCGATATCGTGGAGGAGCCCGGCGGCAACCACGAGCATCCGTTCCCTGTCGTTCAACGCGAACCGGCGGGCGGCGACATCCGCAAGGAACATAGTGCCGAGCGAGTGTTCGAACCGCGTGTGGTTAGCCCCGGGGTACACCAGGAACGAGAACCCGAGCTGGCGGATGTAGCGGAGTCGCTGCAGCTGCGGGGAGTCGAGGAGGGCAAGGGCAAAGTCCTCCACCTCGACATACCCGTGGACCGGGTCCTTGATGATCTTCAGGTTCACTAAAGAATCTTCATATACATGGCATAAAAAGCATTGAGTAATGATCACGTTTCTTTCGGGCGGGACGGGCACCCCGAAACTGCTCCGGGGCATGCAGAAAGTGATGGACCGGCACGAGATCGCAGTCGTCGTCAATACGGCAGAGGACATCTGGATTTCGGGCAACCACATCTCGCCGGATATCGACACGGTCATGTACCTCTTCGCCGGCATCCTCAACACCGACACGTGGTGGGGAGTCAGGAACGACACCTTTGCCTCCCACGAGGAGGCAACCCGCCTCGGGTATGATGAGTTCATCGCCATCGGTGACCGGGACCGGGCCGTCCACATCGTACGGGGCGACATGCTCCGGAACGGCATGCGGCTTACCAACGTGACGAAAGTGCTCTGCGAGCGATTCGGGGTTCGCGAAACCGTCCTGCCGATGACCGACACCGAGGTGACCACCCAGGTGGAGACCGACCTCGGCATGATCCATTTCCAGGAGTACTGGGTCCGGGGAAAAGGGAAGATCGATATCCGGAAGGTTGTCCGGAGTTACAACGAGCCCCCTGTTGCTACCGAGGAGGTGCTGGCGGTGATCGATGCCAGCGATGCCATCGTGATTGGCCCTTCGAACCCGATCACGAGCATCCTCCCGATCCTCACCTGCGAAGGGATGAAGCCCGCGCTGAAGGACAAGTTCGTCGTAGCCATCAGCCCGTTCATCGGCCACGCCCCGGTCAGCGGGCCGGCCGGCGCCCTGATGGAGGCGGCCGGGTACGAGCCGAGCGCGATCGGGACATTCAACTGCTACAACGGGATCCCCGACGTGTTTGTGCAGGATGTCCGCGACGAGGTCGAGATAAGCCACTCCGTCCGTTTCGACACCCTGATGACAGATGAGGACAAGAGCATCGCACTGGCCCGGGATATCCTCTCCCTGATCCGAACTGCCTGACAGCCTCCCGCGGGAGCGGAAAACGGGCTGCAGGCCACCCCATGCTCCCGGATACAATTTTGCAAATCTATATAACGCTCCGGAATAACGGTTATCGTGAGAACTGCGTGGCTGACCATGATTCGCAACCTTCTTATCATCATTTTCATCGCTGTCCTGATGGCCGGGTGCCTTTCCGGGGAGTCCGCTGAGAAAGGGACGCTCCACCTTTCCTCAACGCCAGCCGGTGCAGAGATCTACCTCGACAACGAGTACCGGGGGACAGCTCCTGCCACGATCTCCGGCATAGATCCGGGGAGCCATACCCTCGAATTCCGGATGAAGGGATACAAGAGCTGGAAATCTGCCATTACGGTAGTGCCGGGAGATGCGAACTATGTCGCTGCCATGAGCGTCCTTGCGGCATCAGAACCAGAGACGGGCATCACTCCCGTTGCCACGGAAGAGCCCGTCGCCCTGACTCTCCAGGTGAGCAGGGACCAGTTGATCGTTGGTGATTCCGTTCTCTTCTCCGGGATTGCGACCGGGACCGGGACCGTTTCCCTGACCCTGTTCGGGCCCGGCATATACGAGAAGGGTGTCGTCCTCGACCGCGTCAGGCCCGGTGCAGGCGGGATCTGGAGCTTCACGTGGAACCCGGGTTCCAAAATCCGGCCGGGTACCTATACCATTCTTGCAGAGAGTGAACGGAAGACCGCCTCCGTCCGGAAGGAGTTTACGGCCATTGGCAACGGGATTGTCAGTGTCAGCCCGAGCAGTTATGCCATTGCCAAGGGGGAGACGGTAATCCTCTCCGGCAGGTGCACCACGAACGCACCATCGGTAAGGGTCGTGCTTTTCGGTCCTGAACGGTTCGGCAGCGGGGTTGAGCTCGGTTCGTTCTCTGTAAAGGGCGACCAGACGTGGAGTTACCGGTTTGTCACGGACCTCACGATGCCGACAGGTATCTATACGGTGTACGTGAGCGATGTGCCCAAGACAACCTCCGGAACAGCTCAGTTCACGCTCGGTTTCGCTTCATAACACCTCCCTTTTCCTGCATTGCCGCCGGCATCAGCCGGTTTTTTGGCTGGTTTTGACAGCAGGCGCGAAAAAACAGCCGGAGCGGCAGAATCTGACAATCCGGGTATGCGATACCTATTTGAATGATTTTATTCTAATATTCGTTCAGGAATCGTTATGGGCATTATCAAAAAACTCGGCAATGTCCTTGGATCGGGAAAGGTCGAGCAGGAGAAGAGCCGCGAACGGGAGGAGGCACGCGTCCGTGCACAGAAGGAGCGCACGGACAACTTTCTCCGGGCCCTGACCGAAGGCGACCTTGACGCCCGCTGGGCGGCAGTCCGCTCGGTCGGCGACCTGGGAGAGCCCTTCATCGACCCCCTGATCCACGGGTTGCGGGACGAGAACTGGATCATCCGGCGCGGTTCTGCCGATACGCTCGGCAAGATCGGCGCACCGGCGATCGGCCCGCTGATCGCGGCGCTGGATCAGCCCGGCGACGATGTCCGTCAGGAGACCATCCGGGCTCTCCAGCTGATCGGGGAGCCGGCGGTGGGTCCGCTCATCCAGTCGACCCGGCACAGCCACCCCCTGATCCGCCGTGGCGCCGTCCAGGCCCTGGGTATCATCGGCGAGATCCGGGCCGTTCCCCACATTGTTGAGTCTCTCAAGGACCCGGACCCGGGGGTCCGGCACGAGAGCGCTGTTGCGCTCGGCCACATCGGCGACCCGCGGGCGGTTTCGCCTCTGATCGAGTCCCTCAACGAT
Source organism: Methanoregula sp. PtaB.Bin085 (assembly GCF_002067035.1). Lineage (GTDB taxonomy): Archaea > Halobacteriota > Methanomicrobia > Methanomicrobiales > Methanospirillaceae > Methanoregula. The sequence goes on from NZ_MVQB01000042.1 coordinate 29,835, forward strand.
GTCAAGGAGAACGTGCGCATGGCCGTAATGGCGACCCTGTGCTCGCTGGGCGAACATGCCATCGGGCCGCTGATCCGTGCACTGGTCGATCCCAACGAGGAAGTCTGCCGAAGGGCATCGCTCGCGCTTGTCACCATCGGGGAACCGGCCGTGGACGCCCTGATCTATGCCCTTAACGACCAGAGTCCCGGTATCCGCAGGGGAGCTATCGAGGTACTGGGCCAGATCGGGAACACGAAAGCGATCGCTCCAATCATCGCGGAACTCAGCGATCCCGAACGACTGGTCCGGATCGAGGCGGTCCGGTCCCTTGCCGCCCTCGGAGTCCCGGCCATCGCCCCGCTCATGCAGATCTTCCGTGAGGGCGATATCCGCTCGAGGAACGGTGCGATGGAAGCGCTCTGGATGCTCGGTTCGCCGGCAACAACACCGCTCATCATGGTGCTCAAGGACGAGCAGGTCGATGTGCGGAAGCGTGCGGTCATGCTGCTGGGCGAGATCGGCGACCAGAAGGCCGTCGATCACATCACCCATATGCTCTCCGACGACAACCCCAGCGTGCGCAAGGAGGCCTTCGAGGCCCTTGAGATGATCAAGAAGCGCAACGCGGCCCAGTAACGACGACACGATTTTTTTTCTTTTTTCCAGTCAGATCGTTTTTCCGGGAATTCTCACGAGAGAAGCATTAATCTTCTCCGCAACCGAGAGCATCATTGAGCGAGAGGTGAACGGAACCATGCGGCTTGTCATTACGAAACGAAACCGCGACACGGTACTCCTGGATGCTTCCGGCCGGGTTAACCGGGGTATCCCTGACGATTCCTACCGCGAGCGGCTGGTCAAGTACGTCCCGGTGGAGACCCTTGCGCTTTTTGTGGCGATCTACGGGACTACCTCCTATATTTCCGGATCCGAAACCTGGTATCCGCTGATGGCCCGCTGGATCATGGTTGCCGGTATTCTCGGAACGGTCCTGTATCTCTGGTATGCTGACGGTGTTACGGACATGGTGCAGCTTGCCATCTCCTGCATCGGTTTTATCATCTGGGTCTGTGCCCTCGGCGTGGTCACGGTTGCATCACTGCCGTACTACAACCAGATCGCGGCATCGGTGCTCCTGATCGTCTGGATTTTCGGGGCCCCGTTCATCGACGGAATCCCGGATCGGTGGTAACATGCGTCGGCCGAAAAGCACACCCCATACACCGGAACAGTCATTCCGAAATTCTCCTGCGGACCCGTACCTCCGGGAAGCAGTTGCCGAGGCAGAGAAAGGGCTTTCTGAAGGCGGGATTCCGATTGGATCGGTACTCGTGAAGGGGGACAGGATCATCGGCAGGGGACACAACCGGCGGGTGCAGGACGGGGACCCGGTCATCCATGCCGAGATTGACTGCCTCCGGAATGCCGGCCGGATCGGGACGTACCGGGACACCGTGCTGTACTCCACGCTTATGCCCTGCTTCCTCTGCGCGGGAGCAGCTGTCCAGTTCGGCATCCCGAAGGTTGTTGCCGGTGAATCGAAAAATTTCACCGGGGCACGTGTGTTTATGGAGGAGCACGGGATAGAAGTGATCGATTGTGACGACCCCGTATGCACCCGCATGATGGCAGAGTTCATCCGGAAGAATCCCCGGCTCTGGAGCGAGGATATCGGGGATCTCTGACTGCCGCCGTAACCCTCATAAGCCTGGACAACGGTTCTTCATTCATGGTCTCGCTGGAGGATATCCGGGCTGCTGAAACACGGATCGCCGGGCATATCATCCGGACACCACTCGTGTATTCACCCACGCTCTCCGAACGGACCGGCGCCCGCGTGTACCTGAAGCTGGAGATGCTCCAGAAGGCCGGCTCGTTCAAGGTACGGGGGGCAACCAATACGATCCTGTCCCGGATTGACGCTGTCCGGGAGCACGGCGTTGTGGCTGCATCTGCCGGCAACCATGCACAGGGGGTGGCTGTTGCCGCCCACGCGGCCGGAGTCAGGGCAACCATCGTCATGCCGTCATGGGCATCGATAGCCAAGCAGGAGGCGACCCGGGGCTATGGCGCAGAGGTACTGCTGCACGGGTCCTCGCTCGAGGAGAGCATCGCGCGGGCCGGGGAGCTGGCCCGCGGGGGGATGCTGTTCATCCACCCGTATGACGACGACGAGGTCATTGCCGGGCAGGGTACTATCGGCACCGAGATCCTCGAAGACCTCCCGGGAACGGACCTGATCATCGTGCCGGTCGGGGGCGGCGGACTCATAGCCGGTATCGCAACGGCAGCAAAAGCGCTCAGGCCGGGTATCCGTATCGTCGGCGTCCAGGCTGCTGCCTGCCCGTCGGCTCCTGAAGCTGTTTCGGCCGGGACACCGGTGCGGGTGAGCGCTCAGGCGACCATTGCGGACGGGATCCGGGTGGCGGAAACCGGCAGCAGGACATTTCCGGTCCTGCGGGATCTTGTCGACAGCATTGTACTTGTATCTGAAAACAACATTGCTGATGCGATGCTCCTCCTGCTCGAACGCAAACATATCGTTGCGGAGGGCGCGGGGGCTGCCCCGCTTGCGGCACTCCTTGGCGGATCGATCGCCATCCCGGCAGGGAGCACGGTCGTCCTCGTCATCAGCGGCGGGAACGTCGACTCAGCCCAACTCTTCCGGATTGTCCGGCAGGCCATGGCACGCCAGGGCAGGATCCTCCGGTTTTCCGTCATGCTCAACGATTGCCCGGGAGCTCTTGCCGGCCTTCTTTCCGTAATCGCTACACAGGGGGGAAACATCGTCCACATCGACCATACGGAGGGCGCAGGGGACGTGCCGGTGATGATGGCCCGTGTTGAGATCGAGGTCGAGACACGGGGGCGTGAACATGCCGATGCTCTGCTGGATGCCATCACAAACGCCGGGTACCCGGTAACTACGGGCTCGTGAGATCCGGAAGGGACCCATCGGCTGAGATCATCCCGTTCCGAAAAGTGGTATGGCGGAGAACCGACTGCATGGTGCAGTTCCCGTACGGGCACTTCCGGGACTGCACCATTTTTTTTGGGATCGCAACATTCATATACTGCTTTTTATTCACTGTTGCACATCACAGTGTGGGTGGTATGCCTTGTGAACCAACGTTTGTTATTTTCCGGAATGGGTATCCTGATTCTCGTATCGCTTCTTTCCGGTCCCGCCCTTGGGGCAGCGTTCTCATCGATTGAGACCTGTCCCTCGTCCTGCTCCTGCCTGTTACCGGCAGAAGCGGCAAAGATCAACGCCCCCGGCCTCTGTGGCGGTACGCAGATGGTCTGCGGGTCTGAAGGGAAGATTTCGAAATACTGTTATGCCAGATCGGTAAAGGTGACTGTGACCACAACCCTGCCGCAGCTGCGCGTAACCGGGGTCCGTCCCGTACCAACGACCGAGCCGGTTTACGTGAAGTGTTCGCCCGGCTGTTCCTGTTTATTTGAGCCGCTCGGTGAGATGGGACATCTCAGTTTGTGCGGCGGGGTACAGAGCCTGTGCGGCATGGACCAGAACGGTGTGAAAAAATACTGCTATGTCACACCGCCGCAAACTCCTTCGGATGTGACAACGCTCATCACAAGGACATCTGGCATCCCGGCGGCCACGAGCGTTCCGACATCCGTTCCGCCGCCAACCGCGCCAAAATCCGCGCCTTCAGCAGCGATTAGGGCTGTACAAGTCGTCCCCCTGCAGAACCTGTCATCATGCGCTGCCGGCTGTGCCTGCCTCCTGCCGGCAGATGCTGGTGCAAAAGGCCTGAAGTACTGTAACGGTAAACAGACCCCGTGCACGGCCGCACCGGCAGAGGGAGCTCTTTTTGGGACCACTGAAGATAAGGTAACACGGTATTGCTACAGCATGCTGGCCGGGAACTCCAGCCCCGCCCCGGTCCTGATCCCGGCTGTTATTAAAACGACACCAATCCCGATTCCGCCCGGTCCAGGCATTGCTTCATCCGCTTCAGGAGGTAATGAGGACGCGGGTCTTCTCTCGATGGTCGGTGTTTTCTTCTCATCAGTTCTGGGAGGTCGCCCACAGGAATCGCCAATCAGGCAGGCCTCCCTTTCCATGTGCAGGATGCGTTTCGGTCTTGACACCTGTACTGACGGATGTGTCAACCTCTCAACAGATCCCGATAACTGTGGTTCCTGCGGGCACTGGTGCAGATCCGGTGAACGGTGTGTCGGGGGCCGGTGCAGTGACTTTATGTCAGATCCTGCCAACTGCGGCGGGACAGGAAATATCTGTCCTGCGGGTGCACCCTGCATCGAAGGGTACTGTTCGGCTCTTGGCTGTCTTGACTCTCTCCTGACTGATTGTAATAATACGTGTGTTGTGACCAGTCGCGACTCCCAAAACTGCGGTGCGTGCGGGAATGCCTGCCCTGCAGGACAGTACTGCTTCCGGGGAAACTGTACTTCCTGCGAGAATAGTGGCGAGATCTCCTGCACGGCGAGCGATGGTGATTACTCAGTATGCACAGATATCTCCACGGATCGGAATAACTGCGGCGAATGCCAGCACGCCTGTGGTTCTCATGAGGTTTGCAGTGGTGGTATCTGCGAAGAGTGCCCCGCAGGTACCGAATTCTGTCATGGGGAATGCGTGAACTTCAATACAAGCAGCTATAACTGTGGTGGATGCGGCCGTTCATGTGGATACGCCCAGACTTGCCAAGATGGTGCCTGCCGGTGCGATCCTCCGTTAACCCTGTGCAGCGGGCAGTGCGTGGATTTGAATACCAGTGTGACCAGTTGTGGTATTTGCAACAGACGCTGCCCTGGTACGACGATGTGCAGCGGGAGGAGATGCACGGACTGCCCGGTCGGATCGGATGGATATGCACTCTGTAGCATTGATGGCGTTATGACCTGCGTGAGCACAAATACCGACAGAATGAATTGCGGATATTGCGGGATACGATGCGGTTATGGAGCGGTCTGCATCGATGGTATGTGTCGTTTTCCCGGAGGATGATCCGGTTCCATTTTTTTTCTGGTGCGGTCTCTTAGGGACACTGTACCTTTTTCCGGAACCGAAATGCTGAAATATTCCTTTCAATTCATTGTTGCACAACACAGTGTGGGTGGTATGCCTTGTGAGCCAACGTTTGTTATGCTATGGAGTATCGATTCTGATCCTTATATCGCTCCTCGCTGTTCCCGCATCTGCCGCCACCATCCTTTGTCCCTCGTCCTGTTCCTGCCTTCTCCCTGCCGAGGCACAGAAGATGGGATACAATGATCTTTGCGGTGGAAAGCAGACAATCTGCGCATCTGACGGGAAAACTGCGAAGTACTGCTATGCAATACCGGTAACGGTCACGACAACAGCTGCGATCCCGGTCTCCTGCTCCCGGGGCTGTTCCTGTTATACGCTTGAAAGCGGGAAGCAGCTGGGTGTCGGCCTGTGCAATAACCAGCTGACCCTCTGCGGGTACAGCCAGACCCGGCAGCCCATGTACTGCCACAAGAGCCCGGAGACAGTAACCACGACGACACCGGTTCCCGTGACCGGAACCCCTGACCTTATCATCAGTGATGTGTATACCGAGGCCTGGCCCACGTACCGGATCTTCCGGTATATGATTCAGAACCGTGGCAGCGGCGTTGCCGGTCCGAGCACTACCCGGCTCTTTATCGACGGGGTTCAGGTCGGGGAGGACTCCGTTGCCTCGCTGAACCCCGGGGAATACCGGGTTGAGGAGTTCTCCTACAGCGGGACCTGTTCTGGCAGCTCCGATCTCTTCGGTGCCGTTGCAGATATCGGGGGGGCCGTGGCCGAATCCGATGAAACGAACAATGTGCGGCAGCGCGAGTATACCTGCCCTGCCGTGACCATCGTGCCCGATCTCGAACTGCTGGACATCTGGCATGCTGGAGAGAGCAACTTCACGTACGGGACCCGTACGTATACGCCGCTCGAGAATATCCGGTTCCACATGAGGAGCCGCAATACCTCCGGGGCGCTCTCGGCGGACGCCCGGCTCTATATCGATGGAACCTGGGTTTCCACAACAACAGCTACGGCATCAACATCCCGTGACTCCGGATGGGAAGGGCAGTTCGGGTACCGCGGCATCTGCTCGGGCACGTCGGACACTATCCGTGTTGTCATCGATTATGCAGACACGCTGATCGAGCAGAACGAATCCAACAACGAGCTGACCGTAACCTGGAACTGCTCGGTCATGCCTACATCTGGACAGCAGCCGGACCTTGTCATCCGCCGGTACTGGACGTCCCCCCTCGCAAATTACACCCGGAAGATAGGGTACGAGATAAAGAACCAGGGGAAAGAGTACAGCCCGTTCACCGAGACCGGGCTTTTCATTGAAGGAGTTTTCCAGATCCAGGATGGTGTCAATCCGCTTGCACCGGGCGAATCCCGGGAGGAAGAGTTCTGGCAGAACTACTCCTACCGGACCTGCACGGGCGCGTCCGACACCATCCGCATTGTTGCCGACCATGACAACCGGGTAACGGAGATGGACGAGACCAACAATGCCGATTCTTTCGACCTGACCTGCATGGATATCCCGGCACCGGTTACCCCGAAACCCGACCTCATCATCAGTAACGTCTTCTACGAGTGCACGCCCCCGTGCCGCGATTATGTTATCAGATATACGATCCGGAACCAGGGAACCTCCCCCGCCGGGATCTCGGTGACCGGCCTGAACATCAACTACCGCAATATCGGGACAGGCAATGCCCCCCTCCTGGAACCCGGGACGTCGCAGACGCTGACCTTCCCCGGCACGTGGAGGCCGGCATATCCCGAGAACCGTGTCGAGGTCTGTGCTGATCGCAACAATGACGTGGACGAGATCACCCCCGCACCGAGCCGGGAGCTGAACAACTGCCTTAACACGACCTGGAGTTTCAATTTCACCTGTGACAACAATGTTCAGGACCGCGACGAGACCGGCATCGACTGCGGCGGGAGTTACTGCCCGCCCTGCGCAGCGTGCTCGACAGGTGCAAAGTGGGCTCCTGCGGATACCCCCTGCTCCCACGCCTGGCCCACCGATGACGGGCCGACCATCGGCATGAACACCGAGTCGGACTCCTGCGATCTCATCGAGGTCTGCAACCCGTCACTGGACTACATTGTCCGCGATGCCATCATCTGCGCCGAGCATGCCGATTTCGAGAGCCGGTATACCGGGACACGATCTGCCGAACGGACATGTGCATGCCGCCTTGCGCGGGCTGAGTCCGGTATTGATAC
>NZ_MVQB01000043.1 GCF_002067035.1 Methanoregula sp. PtaB.Bin085
GAAAAATTCTATTGAGCTCTATTACATCCTCGAGGGAACCGGCGAGATGCACATCGGGGTCCGGTCCGCTCCGGTGCACCCCGGCCAAATCGTCCTCATCCCGAAAGGCAGGAGGCAGTTCATCAGAAATACCGGTTTAAAGGACCTTGTCTTCCTCTGCATCGTCAGCCCGAAGTGGCAGGCCGCAGACGAGGAGCTGGCGGATGAAAGCAGTCCGCCTCCCCCCGGAAAAAACCGCCGTAAATAATGAAACCGGAGAGAGGTCGCGCGTTGTGGCCTTTCGTCTCCCGGGAGTATTTTTCCTGTGGCAGGATATCCATGGAATACCGGTGCCGGAGGGCTGCACAAAAAACAGGGTGCCGGGGATCAGTTCCAGTAATTCGCGATAAAAAGTTTCGACGACCGGATCGTGCCGGTACCGAACCGGAGCGCCAGCGGCACGATGAGAAGCGTGACGATGACGTTGCCTGCAAACCACGTGAGAAAGATACCAGTGATACCGGCTGTCGTCACGAGTGAGAGGGTGAATGCCCCCCATGCTGCCCCCGCAAGGTTATTGAGGAGGACGGCAAAGAGGATCACGATCGTCCAGTCCCGTCGTTCAGGAAGGGAGAGATCGACATCGAACATCCGGGTAGCTGCAAGCGGTATCAGCGTCTGCACAAGCCCGGCTGCCGCCCAGATGACAGCAATCTCCGGGTGCTGCACGAGTTCGGGCGTGGTCAGAAGACCGCCGAGAAGAGATCCGGCGTACGCCGCGATTGCCCCGTACAGACCGAACCAGAGGGCGAACAGGACCATGAAGGCGACGGCTATATAGACCGGGGAAACACCGCTGGTGCCGGTTGCAAAGAACGTAACCGAGGCCCACGCGAGCACGGTGTCAATGATGATGAGGAGGAGGGTCAGGATGACCAAGGAATAGGTGGGTTCCTGTTTCTGTCTCACGGGTTTCACCTTCTTTACTTCTTGGGTTTTGTCCTAAAAAGCGTTTTACCCCAAATTACCGGCATGAGACATTCAGGGCACCGCAACAGCCCCGGACAGTTCCGGGCTGCCGGCACTTCAGAGAGAGCGGGTGTACATGCCTCACGTACTGATCGCTTTTTACCCCCTCTTCCCGATACAGGCTTTTATTATATCCTGCACCAACAGGATTACAAAGGGGTTTAAAAAACCCGTAAAATACAGTAGAACCGTCCTCACCGATCAAACACCAGGAGTCCCGGGATGATGCCGAAAGGGCTGGCAGATAAAAAAGAGTTCAGAAACCGCAGGCCGGACACCTGGCTCATTATCGGGATACTTCTGATCATCGCCGGCGGCATTGCGCTGAACCTCTGGATGGCACAGAAAGAGGACCGCAGCCTTCGCGGTGACCTGCTCGCGAAGAGCAGGCTCGTGAAAGTCGGGTTTGATACGGATGACCTGGAAAGCCTGAACGGAACGCCCGCGGACCTGTCATCCCCCGCGTACATTGCCGCAAAACAGCAGCTGATGCGGGTGAGGTTTGCCGATCCGCCGATCCGGTTCGTGTATCTTATGAAACAGCGGCCGGATGGCACTGTGGTTTTCCTTGCCGATTCCGAACCGCCGGAGTCAGAGAATTACTCGCCGCCGGGGCAGGAATATCCCGAGGCGTCGGAAGAGATGCTGTCGGTATTCGCCACGGGAGTGGAGACCACAGAAGGCCCGTTGTCCGACCGGTGGGGGACCTGGGTGAGCAGTCTCACCCCGGTCACAGACCCGAAGACCGGTTCGGTTATCGCCGTGCTCGGCATGGACATGGATGCCCGCGACTGGAACATCATGATGTTCGAAGCATGCCTGCCGGTGATCATCGCCACCCTTATCCTCCTGTTCCTCCTGCTGGTCTTCACGTATGCCCACGAAATGAACGAGAGGGAGCGCCGGATCCTCGAGGAATCGCACCGGGAGATTCGGGAATCCGAACACCGGCTCAACGATATCATCAACTTCCTCCCGGATGCAACGTTTGTCATCGATCGCGGGGGCCGCGTCATCACCTGGAACCGGGCAATGGAGGAGATGACCGGCGTCAAAGCCGGTGACATCCTCGGCAAAGGCGATTTCGAGTATGCCCTGCCGTTCTACAAAAAACGGCGACCGCTCCTGATCAACCTCGTGCTGGAGCCGGATAACACGATCATCCGGCAATATACCGGGGGTGTCCACCGGCAGGGAGATTTTCTGGTCACGGAAACAGATACTGATCTCGTGCGGCCTGACGGTTCCCATGCCTTCCTCGCGGCACGGGCATCACCACTCCGTGACGTGGACGGGAACATTGTCGGAGCAATCGAATCGATCCGGGACATCACCTTCCGGAAGAAAGCCGAACTCGAACTGAAGTCACGGGAAGATCGGCTCCGCCTCATCCTGATGAATATCAACGATGGCCTCCTTATCCATCGCATTTCACAGGACGGTCCGCAGGATATCCTGGAAGTAAACGACCGCATCTGCCAGCTCCTCGGGTACTCCCGTCAGGAACTCCTGAGGATGTCAATCCAGGATATCGACGTACCCGAACAGCAAAAGAACGTGGCCGCCCTTGCCGGCGAGCTCTTTGCACGGAAGCATATCATATTCGAGACCGAGTATTTCAACAAGGCCAGGCAGCGGATCCCGGTCGAGATCAGCGCAAGCCTCTTCGAGATGGACAACCAGCCCGCTATCCTTGCGATCGTGAGAGACATCACGGAGAGAAAGATCCTCGAGTCCGAGATGGAACATCACACAGCCGAGCTGCACCGGTTCTCCCAGACACTCCAGCATGTCAACAACAAACTCAACCTGATGAACCGGATCACACGGCACGACATCCTCAACCAGCTCACGGCTATCGTCGGATACCTTGACCTGATGAAGGAGAAGGTTACCGATCCCGGGCTGCAGGATTACATCGCTATCGAGCTCCGTGCAGCGAAGAATATCGAGGACCAGATCATGTTCACCAAGGACTACCAGGATATTGGCTCCCAGTCTCCCCGGTGGTTCGATCTCAGGAGTGTTATCCGCTCTGCAGCGGAGAAACTCACCCTTTCCCCTGTAACGCTCTCGGTCGATACAGGCCCCTCACAGATCTATGCCGACCCGATGTTCGAGAAGGTGTTCTATACGCTCTTCGAGAACACAATCCGCCACGGCCGGAACGTGACGGCCATCACGATCTCCGCTGCTGAAAAAGACTCCCGGCTCGTCATCGTCTACGAAGACAACGGGGGCGGTGTGCCGGCCGGGCATAAAGAGGATATCTTCAACCGGAAATATTTCAGGCACACCGGCTTCGGGCTGTTCCTGTGCCGGACGATCCTGGGTATCACGGGTATCATCATCCGTGAGACCGGCGAACCGGAGAAAGGCGTGAGGTTCGAGATCCTGGTGCCCGCAGATGCATACCGTATGGAACCACCGGTATGAAACCCCGGGCACTACACCCCGGGAGATGTCGTTCCGCTGTTCCGGGCTACCGGATCCTGCCCGGCGTTTCCCAAATTCTTAAGTAATCCCGGGCCGACTGTCATCATACCAGCTTGCCGTATTCCGGCATTTCCACAGTATGACCCTTCCTGATATCGATTCGGTTGCCGGCCTGTCCGTCCAGGAAGCTGCAAAGAAACTCCGGGCCGACGGGTTCAACGAAATCGCCGACTCGCGCCATACGAGCACGTTCCAAATCATCGTCGGGGTCATCAGGGAGCCGATGTTCATCCTGCTCGTTGCGAGCGGGCTCATCTATTTCGTTCTCGGCGACATTTCCGAAGGCCTGATGCTCCTGAGCTTCGTCGTCCTTGTCATCGGCATCACCGTGTATCAGGAACGGAAGACCGAGCGGGCGCTCGAGGCGCTGCAGAATCTCTCGAGCCCGCGGGCGCTCGTCATCCGGGATCATGAACAGATGCGCATCCCCGGCCGGGAGGTCGTCTGCGGCGATATGCTCATTCTTGCGGAGGGTGACAGGGTGCCCGCAGACGGCATCCTGCTCTATTCCAACAATATAATGGTGGACGAGTCCCTGCTGACCGGGGAGTCTGTTCCGGTCCGGAAGACCGCATGGCGCGAGGGTCTGCCTCCCGCACGGCCCGGTGGTAACGGCCAGCCCGCAGTCTTCTCCGGCACGCTCGTCGTGCAGGGCCAGGGCCTTGCAGAGGTCAGGGCGACCGGGGCGCGGACCGAGATGGGCAGGATCGGTGTTGTACTCCGGACGCTCGAGCGGGGGGATACCCGGCTGAAGACCGAGATCACCGGAATCGTCCGGACCATCGCAGTTGCCGGCCTGTTATTATGCGCTACCATCGTTGTCGTATACGGGCTGACCCGGCACGACTGGCTGGGGGGATTCCTTGCCGGTATCACGCTTGCCATGGCGATCCTGCCGGAGGAGTTTCCGGTTGTTCTGACTGTATTCCTCGCCCTCGGGGCATGGCGGATCTCCAAAAAGAATGTACTCACCCGTCAGGTGCCGGCCATTGAGACGCTGGGCTCGGCTACGGTCCTCTGCGTGGACAAGACCGGAACGCTCACCGAGAACCGTATGGCGGTCCGCAGTTTTTTTGCCGGAGGAGATCTGTGCCGTCATGACGAGGGCGGGAAAAACCCGGTCCCGGAGACCTGCCATGAGCTGGCCGAGTACGCGATCCTTGCGTGCAAGAAGGATCCTTTCGATCCCATGGAGCGGGCACTGTTCCGGTTAAAGGAAGGAGATTTCGGCAGCACCGAGCACATCCACGCAAACTGGATTCTCGTACAGGAATATACGCTGAAACCGGACCTCCTCGCGATGTCCAATGTCTGGAGGTCGCCTGACGGGAATGATTACATCATTGCCGCAAAAGGGGCGCCGGAGGCGATCTTTGATCTCTGCCATTTCGATACCGCACAGGCAGAGGCACTCAATACGCAAATCGACGTTATGGCTGCCGACGGACTCCGTGTGCTGGGCGTTGCAAAGGCCTCGTTCACCCGCGCCCGTCTGCCCGGGGAGCAGCACGATTTCACCTTCACCTTCCTCGGTCTTGTCGGGTTTGCCGATCCGGTCCGGCCGCAGGTGAAGGATGCGATTAGCATCTGCTATTCCGCAGGAATCCGTGTGATCATGATCACTGGTGATTACCCGCTGACAGCCATGAACATCGCCCGGCAGATCGGCCTTGCAGGTGCGGACCGCTGCCTGACCGGTGCTGAGATGGAGGTGATGGGTACGGAGGAACTTCACCGGCAGATCACCGGATTCACGATCTTTGCCCGGGTCGTCCCCGAGCAGAAACTCCATATTATCGATGCGCTGAAGGCAAACGGGGACGTGGTCGCGATGACCGGCGACGGGGTGAACGATGCGCCTGCCCTGAAATCGGCTGACATCGGGATCGCCATGGGCGGGAGGGGAACGGACGTTGCACGGGAAGCCTCTTCACTTGTCCTGCTCGATGACAACTTCACATCCATTGTTTCGGCTGTCCGGCTCGGCAGGAGGATCTACGACAACATCAGGAAGGCCATGGCCTACGTCATCTCGGTCCACGTCCCGATTGCCGGCATGTCGCTCGTCCCGGTAATCCTGAACATGCCGCTCATCCTCCTGCCGGTCCATATCGTTTTCCTCGAGCTGATCATCGACCCGGCCTGCTCCATCGTCTTCGAGTCGGAGAAGGAGGAAGCCGATGTCATGCACCGCCCGCCCCGACGGGTGGATGAGCGCCTGTTTACGAAACGGAGCATCCTTCTCAGTATCCTGCAGGGCACGGTCGTGCTCATGGTTGTGATGGGCGTCTACTTCATGGCCCTTGCACGGGGATTCGGGGAGCCGGAGACGAGGACACTCGCCTTCACCGCGATTGTCTTTGCGAACCTCTCCCTCATCCTGACGAACCGGTCATGGCAGGAGACGATCACTTCAACGATCCGCACGCCGAACCGGGCGCTGGTGTGGGTCTTTTCCCTCACACTCGTCTGCCTGGCGCTGGTACTCTTCGTTCCCGCCCTGCGAGAACTCTTCCGGTTCGGCCCGGTCCCGCTTCCCGATCTCGTTATGTGCGCAGCGGCCGGAGGCGCAAGTGTCACCTGGTTTGAGATCTACAAGCTCTGGAACAGGAAGAACGGTACGACAGCCTAAAGCCGGGGCGGCTGCATGACCGGACCCGGCAAAACCCGGGTTTGCTGCGTTTTTTCCATCAGGATTCCTGCCGGTCAGGTCCTTCCATACCTTGAAGTGAGTTCAGGCCAACAGTATACGTATCGCTATGAACAATTCCCCTGACAAGGAATCACTCGACCTTGCCAAGCAGAACACTGCCCGGCTCTCGGTCCTTTCCAACACCACGCTCGTTCTGATGAAGTTTGTTGTCGGGTTTGCGATCGGCTCGGTCAGCATCATCTCGGAAGCTATCCACTCATCCATGGACCTCATCGCGGCCGTGATCGCCTTCTTCTCGGTCCGGAAATCGGCAGAGCCGCCGGACACCGAGCACTCGTTCGGGCACGGGAAATTTGAGGATATTTCGGGACTAATCGAGGCCCTGCTCATCTTCGTTGCCGCGCTCCTGATCATTTACGAGGCAGGAGTCAAACTGCTCGGCCACGAGACGCAGGAGATGCGGCCGGAGCTGCTCATTGCCGGTATCGCGGTCATGGGCATCTCGGCGATCGCCAACTGGTATGTTTCTCACCGGCTGTTCGCAATTGCAAAAGAGTCCGAGTCGATCGCTCTCGAGAGCGACGCCTGGCACCTGCGAACCGATGTATACACCTCGCTCGGGGTCTTTGCCGGGCTCATCCTGATCAAACTCACCGGCAACCCGATCTTCGACCCGCTCGTCGCCCTCTGCGTAGCCGTCGTTATCATGAAAGCCGCGTACGATCTTACGAAACGGTCGGTTGCAGATCTCATCGATCACAGCATCCCGGCTGCGGACGAGAAGCGGATCAAGGAGATCATCCACCAGCATGCTGAGATCTACGCGGGATTCCACGATCTGAAGACCCGGCGCTCGGGCCCGGAGATCTTCATCGAGTTCCATCTCGTGGTCCCGGGAGACATCTCCGTAGTGCAGTCCCATGATCTCACCGACCACCTCGAGTCCGATCTGACCACCGAATTCCCCCGGGCGACTATCACGATCCATGTCGAGCCCTGCACCGAAGGCAAGTGCACCCGGTGCGGGGAGTTCTGCACTTTTACACAGAAGCACCCGGACGAATAATCTTTCCGGGAGATACGGATGGTAGCCTTGTAGTGGAATACAATCCAGGCTCAAAATCCCCGATGCTTCTATTTTTTTCGCAGTCAACGCCAGGTTCATGAGCTTCTGACCCCAAGCGTGTCTGATCAATCATGACACGCAGCAGTTTCCCCCTCCTCGTGCTCATCGCCCTCGCGCTGCTGGGCGCAATCTTCGCGTCCGGCTGTACGGGGACGGTTGTGGCACCCGCAGTAACAGGGGATATCCACAAGTTCGGTTCAGCGGACGAGATCCGCGAGTACATCAGGAACAACACAGCCCTCGCAGCCAGTGAGGATGGTTACGGGTACCGCGAGGACGCTGGAATGGTCAACGGACTGCGGACTATGGCTCCCACTGCCGCCCCGGCAGCGTCCGGCATGGCCGAGTCTTCCGCGGTTGCCAAGGGAGTGTCCCAGGGAGCCTCACCAGGTTTCTGGGCCGGTTCGGCAGGCTCTGCGGACCACTCAGCGACAAATGTCCAGGTCGCGGGCGTTGACGAGCCGGACTTTGTCAAGAACGACGGAAAGTACATTTACGTGATCACCGGCCAGACACTTGCCATCGTTGACGCGTACCCGGCAGCATCTGCTTCTGTTGTCTCGCGCACTGAGATCGAGAACTCACCGCGGGACATCTTCATCGACGGCAACCGGCTCGTGCTCTTTGCAACCGGGACCGCGGAGGTGGACAATACGGAGTCCTCCGGCAATGCGGGCGGTTCTGCCAAAATGATCGCTATGGACTACTACCGCCCCTCACGGTATTCGATGCCGGTCACCCACGCGGTCTTCTACGACATCACCGACCGGGCGCACCCGAAGGTGACAAAGGACTTCACCATTGACGGTGACTACATCGACGCCCGGCTGATCGGCCACAACCTGTACCTCGTCACCCGTGAACAGGTGTACACGTATTACCTTGACACCATCACTGCGCCCGTGGTGCGGGAAGGCACGAAGACCGTGATCGCGCCGGATGTGTACTACTTCGACAACCCCGAGCGCCAGTACGCTTTCACGACTGTCTCCTCGTTCGACACGCAGGCGGCAAAGGAGAAGGAGGCCAAGACCTACCTCGTCGGCACCGGTAATCTCATGTACGTCTCCGAGAACGCGATGTACATCACGTACCAGAAGTACCACAACGTGTACCGTACGATGAAGGCCCAGCCCCTGATCGATGTTGAGGAGGACGTTGCCGTTTCGGGCTCCTCCGCATCCGGTGTCTCCGCTCCCGTCCTCTGGGAGGACTTCAACAGGATGAGCGAGTCCGACAAGCAGGCGTATATCCGGAAGATGAAAGACGCCGAGCAGGAGGCTGTCAGGAAGAAGGAGATCGACCAGACTACGACCGTGATCCACAAGATCGCGATCAATAACGGCGCCATCAGCTATGTTGCCCGGGGCGAAGTCCCCGGTGTTCTCGAGAGCCAGTTCTCAATGGATGAGTACAAAGGCAACCTCCGCGCTGCCACCACCTCCAACGTGTACACGACCCGGGGCTCGTACGAGTACAACAACGTCTTCGTGCTCGACTCCGGTATGAACACCATCGGCTCCCTGACCCATGTGGCCGAGCAGGAGAAGATCTACTCCGCCCGGTTCATCGGCGACCGGCTCTACCTCGTCACGTTCAAGCGGATCGACCCGTTCTTCGTGATCGACCTGTCCAGCCCGCAGGCCCCGAAGATCCTCGGCAAGCTCAAGATACCGGGGTACTCGGACTACCTGCACCCCTACGATGCAACGCACATCATTGGCGTAGGCAAGGAGACCGCGACAAATGACTGGGGCGGCGTGTCAACAAAGGGCATCAAGCTCGCCCTCTTCGATGTCTCCGATGTTGCGAATCCGAAGCAGATCGACAAGGTCGAGATCGGCGATGCCGGTTCGGACTCCGCGGCGCTCTCGGACCACAAGGCGTTCCTGTTCAGCAGGGAGAAGAACCTGCTCGTAATCCCGGCCCGCGTTGTGAAAAACCAGGCGGTGACGACCGACAAATACGGCGGATCCCGGCCGACCATCTGGTACGGGACATACGTCTTCGGCATCACGCCCGAGACCGGCTTTAACCTGAAGGGGACAGTCCAGCACGGCACAGACAACAGCACCTACTACTGGTACGGCAGCTCGCAGGCCGAGGTGAAGCGCTCGCTCTACATCGACAACGTGCTCTACACGCTTTCCACAAAGAGGATCCTGGCAAACTCGCTTTCGGATGTCAACACCACGATCAAGACCATCGACCTTGCGGGTGCGGACGACGTGCTTTACCCGCCGGTGCTGAACGAGAAGGCGATGGTGGAGTAAGCCGGAAACCCCCTTTTTTCAGATTCATTTTTAATAAAAGTTCTCGCCAACTCCTTACTCGGCCGGCATCCAACGGATACTCAGGGCGTCCTGCGAATCGTTCGAAGGATACCGCTCCTGTTGCCAGTCTGCTGACTCGCGAGATTCTCCTGTTTTCAGGTTCACAGATGCTGGCATCCCCTCATTGATCAGACGGTTTGTTTTTCCAGCCCTCGGTTCTGATAATCCTGAGGAAGAACTGGATAAAGGACACTCTGACAATCGTTCAGAAAAAAGTGATTGGGATCAGATCGGCTGGGCGCCCATGCCGGGCGGGATGATCTGGCGGATAAGGATCTCCGGGACCTGCCGGGAGGTCATGACCCGCATGTCAAAGAGTGCGTTGCTGCCGGAAGACCCGATGTATTTCAGCACGATCTGGAAATCCGTGTCGATGACCGGCATGCCGAGTGCGGAGATGCGGGCATAGCGCGCACTGATAGTCCGCTCCTGGCCGACCGCGAGGCGTTCCTTGACGCCGTCAACAGAGGTATCGACCTCGTTGCCCATGGTCAGGACGAGGATCTTGCTGCTCCCGATGGAGATCGGCTGGCTGTCGGGAATCGAGACCCGGTACGTGGTGGTGTACGGGAACGAGTTCCCGGTCGGTGTGTCGAGGACGGCGACCGAGAGGGTCAGGACCGCGATGACACTAACGATGACCACAATAGCGATCAGCCAGAGCAGGATCCGGGTGCCGAGGCTCCATCCCTGCTTCTCCTTGATCACCACAGTCTGCTGGACAGGCTGGGTTGTTGGTTGGGGTGAATCATTCGCCATAGTAGTATTCCATGGGAAGGTGGGGGCGATGATAATATATTGGTTGTGGAATGATTTCAGAAATTACGCACGGAACGATCCATCCGGAAGGGTGCCCAAAGCATGCCGATGGATTCGAAAGATTCATTATACTCCTGATGCCGATGCAGGTTGGATGGGACGCAGGCCGCCACAGGCAGGCCGGTAAATCCTGCGGCGAAAAACCCTGAGGTTCCCTGAAAACACTCCCCCAGGACGAGGGATGTTGGATTCCCGAGACCTCCGCCAGATCAGGTAAAGCGATACTTTCCCTTCGGTACGCGGATCTCGAAGCGTGCACCACTCCCCAGCGTGCCGGTCTCTTTCATTGCAAGATCCGTGATGGAGAGGATCTCGCGGGACAGGAACAGTCCCAGGCCGGTATTCTTCCCGAACCCTTTCTCAAAGATACGCTCCTTCTCGGCATCCGGCACGCCGATGCCGTCGTCCCCGTACACAATCGAGAGCTCATCGTTCGGCTCCCGGACGAGCGAGAACGATATGCGCCGGACACGTTCGCCATGCCGCCGGGAATTGTCGATGAGGTTCTCGAACACCTTATCCAGCATGGGATCGGCATAGACCTCGACCGCGTCCAGCGCCGGTGACGCATCGATAACGATATCGGGTACTGCCGGGACCAGCGCCCGTACCCGCGCCCCGATGTTCTGCCACACGGGCGTATGGGCGCCGATCCCCTCGTAATTCCCGACAAACTCGATCTGTCGCTGGATATTCTGTGCTGCGGTCTCCTCCTGCCCAATGAACTGCAGCATGGCGGGATCGGCGGTCTTCAGCCTCGCAAGCCCGGCTGCGGTGCGGAGCACCGTAACCTGGTTGAGGATGTCGTGGCGGGTGACCCCGAGAAGGAGGCTGAGTTTCCGGTTCACCAGGGAGAGGGCGTTCCGTGCCTCACGGTGATCGGTGATGTCGACCACCGTGCATATGATCTCGTCCTGGTCCGTCTTCACAGAAGAGACAAGCACCCACCGGATGGTGCCGTCCCGGGCAAGAAGACACAACTCGCCATCCACGACAACCTGCCGGCCATGGAGGCGGGAAAGGAACGACGCCCGTTCTGCGGGATCCGGGATGATGTCGGCAAGCGTCATTGTCTTCAAGATTTCAGGATCGTACCCGATCATCCGGGCGAACTTCGGGTTGGTATCCGATATCTTTCCCGATTCCTCGTTGAAACTGAACGCTCCTGCCTGGGAATTGTAGTACAGGTCGCATTTCCTCTGTTCCGCCCGGTAATATTCCTGGGAATAGACCGAGATCAGGACACCGAGCGAGACAAAGATGTAGAACTGGATCGTTGCAACGGTAAAAATGCGTGCATCCGCCGGTGCCCAGAACCAGGCCAGCATGAAGTACAGCCACCCGATGAAGACTGTCCCGTAAATCCCGACTTTCGGGCGGGAGAACGCAATCAGGACAATAGGGACAAGATAGAAGTACGGGAAGACATCGTACACCCCGTTTGTGAGACATTCGCGGGTGATCACGATGGCAGCAGCGACACTCGCAACGGTGCATACGTCGAACAGGACCTGCTTTCTGCGGGACATCTGCTGCATGGAGGTTCTTACATCATAGTATTTGCTCGGTTTAATAAAGATACCCCCATTTTTCAGGCAGTCCCCGTCATGCCGTTTTCCGCTGAATAGAATCTGAAAGTGAAAGACAGCCGGTTCCAGCGGAAGCTCAGGCACAATAACATCATTACCTCCCGCCGCACATTGTTATAGGATTCTGATGCGCATTCCCATCAACGAAGTAACGCCGGCAATCCCGTCTGCGGAGGTCTGCGGCTGGGTCCACGAGGTCCGTGATCTCGGCGGCCTCGCCTTCCTGCTCGTCCGCGACCGGACCGGCATCATCCAGGTCACCATCCCCAAGAAGAAGGTACCCGAACCGGTCCTTGCCGCCCTGAAGTCCGTCTCCCGCGAGTCCGTAGTCCGGGTCACCGGCGCGGTCAAGGCCATGGAGAAGGCTCCCGGTGGCCGCGAGCTCGTGCCCGAATCCCTTGTGATCGTCAGCCTTGCCGAAACCCCGCTGCCGCTCGACGTTTCCGAGAAGGTCCCTGCGGAACTCGACACCCGGCTCGATGCCCGCTTCCTGGATGTCCGCAGGCCCCGGGTCGCAGCGGTCTTCGAGATCCGGTCCGCAGCAATGCACGCCATCCACCAGTACTTCCACCACGAGGGTTTCACCGCCATCACCACGCCAAAGATCGTGGCGGCGGCGACCGAGGGCGGCACCGAGCTCTTCCCCATCGCGTACTTTGACAAGGAGGCCTTCCTCAACCAGAGCCCGCAGCTCTACAAGCAGATGATGATGGCTGCCGGATGCGAGAAGGTGTACGAGATCGGCCCGATCTTCCGGGCGGAGGAGCACAACACAACAAAGCACCTGAACGAGGCGACGAGCATTGACATCGAGGTTTCGTTTGCCGACCACACCGACGTGATGCGCATCCTCGAAGAGATAATCGTCAAGGCCTACGCGTACGTGTACCGCTCCTGCCCTGATCAGCTCGCGAACCTGGAGATCGCCGACTTCGCCGTGCCGAAAGCCCCGTTCCCCCGCCTTCCCTATGCGGAAGCAATCGAGATCGCGAAGAAGGGGATCGACGAACCGATCAAGTACGGCGACGACATCTCCCCGGCAGCCGAGCGGGCGATCGGGGCCGAGATGGGCGGCCACTACTTTATCGTGGACTGGCCCTCCGAGATCCGGCCGTACTACGCAATGCATTACGAGAACGATCCCTCCATCTGCAAGGCATTCGACCTGATGCACCCGCGGATGGAGCTCTCGAGCGGGGCCCAGCGGGAGCACCGGTACGACAAACTCGTGCAGCAGATCAGCCAGAAGGGGCTCAACCCCGAGTCCTTCGAGTTCTACCTCAGGCCGTTCCGGTACGGCATGCCGCCGCATGCGGGCTGGGGCCTCGGCGCCGAGCGCCTCGTGATGACAATGCTCGGCCTTTCCAATGTCCGCGAAGCCGTCCTCTTCCCCCGCGACATGCACCGGCTCGTGCCGTGATTTCAGGGAATCCAATTTTTCGATGTAGTTGTGAAGAGAACGATCGCCCCCTTGCGCCAGCCCTGCTCCCGTTGGGGGCGGGGGCGCTTAGGATTCCGCAGCATTACCTGTACAGGAATTTTTCCACGTTTTTTTTAGTATCGTGGTCATTGGTCTCTTCCGGAACCGCCCGCCCGGAGGACTGCCTGCCTGTGGCGGCAGTCCGTAGGAGTGGGGGGATTGGGGGGAGTTGGTTCACAAGCGGGTTATCGTTGGTAATTTCCTTTGATTTTCCCCCCACCACGAACTATTTCTCGTAAGGAGTCAACCCAATAACCAATCAGTGTCCGGACACTATGACGAAGGCATATTTTATCAATAAAGTACTGGCGACCACGGTTGTCGGCAGTTACCCGGTGGTGAAAGGCGGCGGTCTCATGAGCTTCCTCGATCCGCTCCGCCCCGCGGTTGAGACCGCGATCGGCGACCAGCTTGCTGCCGGGATCGATATCATCTCGGACGGGCAGGTCCGCGGGGATATGATCGGGGCGTTCGTATCCCACCTTCCGGGTATCCGCGAGCAGGAGGTCATCGGCAAGGTCCAGCCGGCGAATGGCGGGATCACGGTTGCCGATACGAAGCTTGCCATCAGCAGGGCTCCGAAGGTGAAGGGAATCATCACCGGCCCGACAACGCTCGCCCACGGCCTTCACATCGCTACGCCGATGTACCGCGGCAAGGAAGATCTTGTACCTGACCTGGCTGCCGCTCTGCTCGTGGAAGCCCGGGCACTCGAGGCAGCGGGAGTGGCTCTCATCCAGATCGATGAGCCCATCCTCTCCACCGGCATCGCCGACCTGGCCGTGGCGCGGCAGGCGGTAGATACCATCACCGCAGGCCTCCATACCCCCGTCTGCATGCATGTATGCGGCAGCCTCGGCAACGTCATCGACGAGATTTTGAAGTTCAATGTGCATGTCTTCGACTTCGAGTTCGCGAACAACCCGGCGAACCTCGACCTCCTCTCCCGCCGTGACCTGGGCGGCCGCATGCTCGGGTACGGCTGCGTGGATAACACATCGGACCGCATAGACAGCGTCGCCGAGATCAAAAAGCGGATCGAGAAGGGCGTGGAGATCTTCGACCCGAAGATCCTGCTCATCGACCCTGACTGCGGCCTGCGGATGCGGACCCGCGAGTCGGCCTATGCCAAGCTGAAGTACATGTGCGACGCGGCAAAGGAAGTGCGGCTCGCGCTGTAATATTTCCTCCTTTTCCTCTTCATCAGCCTTTGGCATGGCAATAAGCGCAGATCAACAGCTTATTGATTCATCACGGAACCAATAGTATTCAGCGATACACAATGCCCAAGACCTGTCCCTCCTGCGGGTACCGCGAGCCCGATCCGCAGGCCATGTACTGTAACAAGTGCGGGTATCCCTTCCCTGCACAACAGCCCCGGCAGGTGCCACCGCAGCCAGTACGGCAGGCCGCATCGGCACCCGCCGCCCGCCCTGCACCCCGAACCGCGAAACGGCCGGCCCGGAAAAAAGCCCGCGGGGGTTTTCTCGATTTTTCCTCCCTCATCACGGAGAACCACCTGAAGCTGATCTACATTCTCGGTGCGGCCCTGATCGTGCTCGTCTCGGTCATGGGGATTGCCGGGATGTTCAAGAAACCGGGAACATCGGACAAGGAGGAGAAGACCGCCAATGCAACCCTCATCGACACGAAAGCGATGGCCGAGTACCCGGCGGGCTCCCCGGTCTTCTGGGTTGGTTTCCTTGTTGTGGGGAGTGTCCTGTGGCGGATGTTCTGCGAGCTCTTCGCGCTGCTGTACCGGCTGCACGGCGGTGCCGGTTCGGACGAGGACGAGGATGAAGGGTATGACGATGATGATGAGGGGTACGCGGACGTCCACGCTGCCGCCCCGGGCGGGGCCGGATCCGGCCAGATGGTCGAATGCCCCAAGTGCCACAAAATCGTCCCCGTTGAAGACCTGCGGGAGTGCGAGCACTGCGGGGTGCAGGGGTGCACGAACTGCATCCGGCTGATGGGGCTCCTCAAAAAGAAGCTGACCTGCCGGGAGTGTTTCGAGGGGAACTGACCGGCCGATATGAGAGGGCACTTCATCCTTTTCATCGCGATCATCTTTATGAGCACCCAGGGTGCTGCAGGTTTCACAGTCTCCTGGTTCGCTGTCGTCCCGCCTGGTGATCTCGAGGACCGCACCATGGTCACCATAACGTGCGAAATCCCGCGAACCGGCATCCTGCTCTACGACCAGCTGGTGATCGTGACCGATCTCGATTCTCCGGTCTGGGAGCCCGTGGTCATCGTGCATGACCGGGAGACACCGGTCACACCCGCATCCCAAGACGGGAACCGGCT
Organism: Methanoregula sp. PtaB.Bin085; assembly: GCF_002067035.1. GTDB lineage: Archaea > Halobacteriota > Methanomicrobia > Methanomicrobiales > Methanospirillaceae > Methanoregula. Next base: position 15,815 of record NZ_MVQB01000043.1, read on the forward strand.
CGTCCTCAACGGGGCGGCGTTCAATTACCCGGAGCCGGTCCCGGCGAAACTCCGGCTGATCGTCAAGGGATGGGTGCCCGCCAACCACACGGCAAACCAGACGCTGCTGGACATCCGGCAGATCGATTCGGGCGGGATTCCGTATGCCTGGCCGTCGGGAAATTTTACCCTGCCGATGCCCGGGTTACCTACAGGAACTGTCCCGGTGCTTCCCGCGACAACGATCCCGATACCGGAAGAAACCCTCACCCCGTACACGATGCCAGCGATACAGCTGCCGTCCCCGGCAGAATCTTTGCCGGCAGCAGCCGGTACGAACCCTGAGAAAACCCGGGTTCTTCCCACACCATTGCCAGACACAAGACCGAAAAAAACTGCGTCAGCCGGGCCGCTGGTTGTTCTCGCGGCGGTGGGGATCGCCGCATTGTTCACAGGAAAATGTTCCGGCAGATACGCTGAGTCAGGAAAAACTGTCTGAAAAAAATATGAAAATTTTAAACGGGGAGGTTCTGCCCGCGGTTCATTTGCCCATCGACGGGGTCACCGATCCGTCCAGCACCCGGCGGACACCTTCATTGGATCCGCGCCGGTGGATGGAATCGGAGTAGGGATTGTAGATCCATTCCTTGGCGTATGCATACGGGTCAGCAGCCGTGCCGGCCTCCAGATTCTTCACTGCACGGCTCTCGACCGTGACGAAGTAGGAATACTTCTCCATGTCGTTGGCTTTCCACGTGATGTTCTTGTCGCCGTTGACATAGCCGTCAGCACCAAAGATCAGCCCGTTCTCCCACGAGCCGATGATCGGGTCCATGCCGGCCAGCGGGCGCGTCACTGTCGGCTCGGGAGTCGGTGTCGGCGGTATCGTCATGGTCGGCTCGGGAGTGGCGACCGGCTGCTGTGTTGTCGTGCACCCGGCAGATACCAGGACGAGTGCAAGCAGGAGAATAACAATACAGTACCTCATACACTCCCCTTTATTCTGAAGCCCTAAAAATATTGCTAAATTTTTCGGATCTGTGGGTGCATCAGCCAGAAGAAACCTGCACCACACGGCCTTTTCAGGAATACGTCATGCAAACGAGAACGTTTCCGGAACCAGCGTCTGCAAATCCACCGCAACCGCGAGCGCCGGTGTCGGGTTCACATTCATCTGCTTCTGGAACTTGGTCTGGGACTGCCACGTGCCGGCATTGATCCCGAGCACGCCGCGGTACTGGGTGATGCCCTTGATGTGGACGTGGCCGGTGTGCAGGATCTCGGGCAGCGGGTCGATGATGAGCCGGTCGGTCCGGCCCGCCGCGATCGGCGTACGGCGGCCGTAGGCCGGCGCGAGGTGCCTGCGGATGAGCATCTCCTCCATCATGAGGCCGGAATGCTCGTACGAGGCGCCGGGGATGAGCCCGATCATGTCATCGATGGACCTGCCGTGGTACATCAGCACCCGCACACCCTGAAGCCGCACGAGCGCCGGGTTCTCCACGAGAACGCAGTTGTCCGGGAACTTCTTTGTGAACTGCTCCGGGAGCACCGGCTGGGGCTCGGCCCCGCGGACAACGTCGTGGTTGCCGGGCGAGATGATGATCTTCATGCGGGAGGGCAGGTCCTTCATCATGGCACCGAAAGCGTCGTACTGTTCATAAATATTCTTTATCCGGAGCTCGGCATCCTGCCCGGGGTAGATGCCGATCCCGTCCACGAGGTCGCCTGCGATCAGGAGGTAGGAGTAGTCGGAATCGGAGAGCCAGTCAGCGAATTTGTTCCAGCTCCCCTCGAGGAACGTGTCGCTGCCAACGTGGGTGTCGGAGATGAAGACGGCTTTCCCGGGATCAGTGCTCCTGAACGGGGCGTTGTCGATCCGGATATCGGGGCGGTACAGGAGCTCGGCAAAGAAGAGCTTGCCGTCCATGGAGAGCTTGCCTTTGACCCCAATCACTTCGTCGTGGATGATCCTCTCGGCATCGGAAAAGACCGGCCGGTCCTTGCGGAAGAGCACCGTGATGGTGCCGGTCGCGTCCTCGATCTCGGCGATGCGGTGGCCGTTCGTGGTCGTCTTCACGTCAACGACCATCCCGATGACCGTGCACTCCTCCTGCCGGTAGCGGGTGCTCTTTGACAGCCCCTCGATGGGCATGGCGCCGACCCGGCCCCGGATCATCCCGCCGAGCTTCGCATACCGGTGGCGGAAGTAGTGGAGGTAGTCCTCCGTGCCGTTGACAGCCCCGGATGTGCCGGCGGAGCCGGTCACGACCTCGACTGCGGGGTCCACGTGGAACCGCATGCCGTCCCGGACCGGCTTCACCCCGGGGATGTGCTTTGCGGAGACCACGATGGCGTCCTGCGGGACAGTGGCGATGATGCGGTCGATCATCGCATCCGGCTCGTCCTGCTCCAGGATGTGGCGCACGACCTCCGGGTGCACCTGGAGCTTTTTGTCGAGGAAGCGGTGAGCGATCTCCTGCGCATCAAGCATACCGGATTTTTGGCGCCGGAAGTAGATAGAGATGGTTGTTACGGCACCGGCAACGTGAGAGTACCGCGGCAGGCGATCGTTTCCTACAACCTTAATAATTTGATGACCCAGACCGGAATAAGCAAAAAAACCCGGCCTGCTCCTGTGCTGCGCCGCACTCGCAACCCTCGCCATCGTCTCGGCCTGCACAACACAGACAGCAGGAACCGATCTGGGAAACGGTTTTAAGGAATACAGGGATGTCCCGATGGGCATCAGTTTCGAGTATCCCGCCAGCTGGCATATGGAACGGGCAGCTTCCGCAGAATATGCAAGAACCGTGCAATACACCTTCATCCGTCCCGGCGGGAATTTCACGGCTGCGTTCCAGAGCGGCGACAACGCCGCCCTGAAACATTCCCCGGCAACCCTTGAAGCGTGGCGGGACCAGTATCTGGAGATGCTTCCCAACGCCACCTACCGCACGGACTACAGACTCGTGGCAAGCGAGCCTGCCACTCTGTCGGGATCGCCGGCCTGGCGGATCGAGTACACCGCCCTGATGAAGAACGGCCCCCGCATGCGGGGGGAGGTTTTCCTGATGATGAACGGGACGCGGGGCGCCATGATTGCGCTTGTCGGCAACGATGATGCCGACGGTGCCCTTTCCGACGGCCCGCGCATTTCGTCAGGTCAATCGAAATCGCGGGATAATACCGGCCGGAACGGCCTTTTTTTGGAAGAATCTTCTTTCCCCAAAAATACTCGAAAAACACCCGGCCCGCATCTTCCGCAGCGGCAGATTCCCGTGCCATTCCAATAACGGCAAAAGTATTCATATTTACAATGCTTACACTATGATCATGCCCGCGGTAAAACGGATACCGGTGACAGAACCGGTCTGGAAGGATCTTGCCGAGATGCGGTCAGCCGGCCAGACCTACACGGATCTTCTGGAGGAGATGATTCAGGATCGGAAGATGCGCCGGCTCGAGGAAGACGCGAGGTCCTGGCGCAGCCGCAGAAAGAGGGATTATGTTTCCCTTGCGGAGATTAAGGATTGACCTATTCCCTCATCCTCTGGCATGAACTGGCAGACGAGATCAACAGCCTGCCTGATAAATCACGCCGGATTATCAAAACTGCCCTGAAACGGCTCGAGGAAGATCCGTTCCCGGGAAAAGAGGGCGATAAGGAAAAACTGGTCCTGCGGGGCGGGATAATTATTTACCGGCTTCATATCTCCCGCAGGTATACCGTCTTATATGAGATCGATAAAGAGGAAAAACTGGTGATTGTCCAGGAGATCCTCCCGATAGAACAGGCTCACAAGAAATACGGGTATTACTGATTACCCGTACCCGTCGTTTTTTCAGAACATAAAAAAATTTTCTGTTATTGTCGCCTCCGCATCCAGAGCACGGCGCCGATCGCGATAATCCCGAACACTGCCGCAAAGCCCGGCGACTTCTTTGCCGCAGCAAGCCCGGTGTTGTACTTCGTTGTCTCGCCCGCGGTGATCGAGACCGGCGTGGAGAGATCGGCGTACCCGTCCAGTTTCAGAAGGAGCGTGTGATCGCCCGGTGCGAGCCCGGGGATGTCTGCCGGGGAGACACCCCGCTGGACGCCGTCGATGAAGATTGAGGCGCCGGCCGGGGTCGTGGTGACCGAGAGGGTGCCGGTGGCTCCGGGTGCGATACTGCCTGCCGCTGCTGAACCGGACTGCTGGGAACCGGATCCCGATCCGGACTGAGATGAGCCTGTCTGCTGGTTATCTGAAGAGGAGCCGCCCTGCTGGCTGCCGGAGGAGGATACGGTTTGCGATGACCCTGACTGCGAAGAACCGGCGAGCGCTGCTGCCGCTGCACCTAGGTTCTGCGATCCCGATGCACCGACCTTCGACCCGCTGCCCTGTGCTGCCGTTGTGGTCGTGACTTTCGCAACAATCGTGGGCTTGTCAAGTTTCGGCATCGTCGTGGTCTTCGCTGCTGCGAAATTCACTGCGCCCGGTTTGATCGCGACGGGCGTTGTCGTTGGAGGGGCAGCCGATGAGGGCGTCAGATAAACGTATACATACGAATACTTGCGATCGCAGACCGTCGTGGCGATCAGAAGACGTTCATATCCCGGCCTGGTATATTTCAGGATATAAGAGCCGGGACCAAGCGAGACATGATATGCCGGGATATCACCGTACGGTGCGGGTAAATACTTATAATCTGCCGGAAGGAGTGTTGTATCCCCCCAGTATATCTTCACGTCTTCTGAATACGGCAGATCGGAAAGGAAATAAACATCCCCGCTGGCCCAGTTGGAGAGCGCGGGATTGTCCTCTACGCAGGACCCTTCCGGCGGTGCTGCATGTGCCCACCCGCTACAGAGTGCCGCGAGCAGGAGAAAAAGGAGAACAGGGTATTTCATATCCGGTCTGTTGTATGAAGGGGTTAATTACCGTTCCGATTTTAATCCTGCTTCCCGAATAATCCCGGATAACGTCGTAATTGAATCGTCGGGCCCGGAAATGGGCGGATTGCCGGTACAGGAGGTGAATCGGGCGATGAGATAGCCGGCAGGGAAATACGTTATTGGGATCGCATCTCCCGCAGGCAGAGGACCGCACCCAGTGAGGCGAGTGCCGCGATGAACGCAAAGCCCGGCGACTTCTTTGTGGCAACAGGAGTCCCGGATACCGGGACAAGACCGGAGCTGAATGGCTGGGTCTGGCCGGCGATGATCGTTATCGTGGTGGTGAGGTCCTTGTACCCGTCCATCTTCAGGAGAAGGGTATGGTCCCCGGGTGCAAGTCCCGAGATGGTCGCGGGGGTGACGCCCCGCTGGGCCCCGTCGATGAAGACATAGGCGCCGGCCGGAGTCGTGGTGACCGAGAGGATGCCGGTTGCAGCGGGTGCAATATTCCCGGCAGTTCCGGAGCCGGCCTGCTGCGATCCTGAGCCGGAGCCGGCCTGCGAACTTACGGAGGTAGACCCGGTCTGGCCGGAACCCGTGGAACCGGTGCCGGTGCCCTGCGATCCCGTTCCTCCGGTCTGCGACCCGCTGCCCTGCGATACCGAAGCGGTCGTGGTCTTCGGAGCAAGAGTAGCGACATCGATCGTACCAGCAACATTGACGGCATATTTGGGCGTCGTGGTCACCGGTGCGGTGGTGGCCGCGGTAATGACTGAATAGCCGGATACTGCCGGTTTGACGGCATACCCGCTCTTTGCCGTTGTCACCGTTGTCGTGACGGCAGGTACCATGACGACATTGACAAAGGAATACTTGCAGTCGCAGACTTCGGTTGAGAACGCGGCATCGTTATAACCGGGTCTCCTGACGGTGATCGTGTAGGTCCCGGGAGAAAACCCGAGCTCGTATCCCGTGTAAATTGAATACGGATCAGGAAGGGACCGTATCGTGGGATGCAGCTGCTCGGTCCCGCGCAGGAATATCACGTCATCGGACACGGGGAGGTTGAGATACACCATAACCCGCCCGTTGGGCATGTTGCCACAGCTGCCGATATATGATTGTGCGCAGGACTGTGTTGGCGGTGCAGCACAGACACAGGCGATACAGAAGAACAGTACGAGGAGAAATGCTGTTCCGTATTTCATATCCGGACTGTTGTATGCATCGTTTAATACCGTTCCGTTTTTAATCCGGCCTCTGGAATAATCCCGGATGGCGTCCGAATTCTGCCGTAGCGGATAACGAAAGGCCGGATTGCCGGCACATGAAAAATGACGGGCAGGGGAAAAACCGAAAAAACGGGGATTATGATCGTATCTTCCGCAGGCAGAGGACCGCACCCAGACCCGCGAGCGCTGCAATGAACGCAAAGCCCGGCGACTTCTTCGGCGTTACTGTTGTTTCCGGGGTCGCTGCCGCTGCTGTTGTAGCCTCAGTTGTTGCCGCCACCTTCGCCATGGCTGATGAGTATTCCTGCGTCTTGCCGGCTGAGATCGTGACCGGCGTGCTGATGTCCTGGTACCCGTCAAGTTTCAACAGCAGCGTGTGGGTGCCGGCTGTAATCCCGGGGATCGTGGCCGGCGTGACGCCCCGCTGGACGCCGTCGATGAAGATGAACGCACCGGCTGGCTCTGTCTTCACGGAAAGGGAGCCGAGCGTGTCAGGCTGGGCCGTTGCGAAAGTCTGCTGTCCTGCTGGTACGGCCGGTACTGCAGATGATCCTCCGGAGGACGGGACTGTTGTCGTCGGCAGGGGGACGTTGCCGAATGCCCCACCGGACTTCGAACTCCCGCCGGAACTGGCTGCAGCGGTTGTGATTGTCGTGGTTACCTTGACAGCGCCGGTATTGATCCCTGTCTTGCCGAGGGATACGCTCTTCGTCGGACTAAAGTCTGCATTCGTCACTTTCCCGGCGCATACCTGTATCGTATCGCTGATTTCGCTATATCCTGTCGCCGTGAGTCTCAGCGAATGATATCCCGCCGGTATCTGCCCCACGTATTCGCGTTCCGAATCATCGTAAATGACCTCCGTCAGCGATGCCGGATATACTCCGTCAATGGTAATATCGCCACCAGAATGGCTGAAACCCGCGCTGTTGTGGAGCTGGATTCGGACATGCCCGTTATTCTGGGTACACCAGGAACAGGCCTCGGTCCCGCATGCAATGCTGGCTGTTGCGGGAGCGATACAGAAGAGAAGGACAAGGATAAGCGACAGGGAGAATCTCATACAGGTACGGTAAAATCTGATGGGTAATTATTCTTATGCTCGTATCCGACCGTCTTGATGACGACGGTACGAGACGTCGTTCACGACGGAAAATCAGTCCGGAACCATTGGCCGGGCTGCCAGGAGCGGCCGGAAAAATTATCCGGCCAGTCCCTTCCGCAGGCAGAGGACTGCACCCAGACCCGCGAGCGCTGCAATGAACGCAAAGCCCGGCGACTTCTTTGTGACTGAAGGTGCCGCAGTTGCCAGTAGGAAAAAAGGCTATCCCACCGGATCATCCGCGGGCAAAGGTGCCTGCCCGGTCTATTTATCCCCATTGACCCCCCTTTCGCATGCTCCCGGTAAAAACCTGCATTTTCCGGAGTAAAATGGACCGGAATTAACCATGAAAGCGGGCATGCCACAAGGGGGGTCATTGGGGATAAATTTCCGGCAGCCGTTCCGGATTCCTTAAATTCAACAGGTATTTACGCCGTAATAAAACCTCGGCTCTCCGGCCGGCAGGATCCGGAATTATCCCCACTGACCCCCCATGCGTGGCTGCACGGGTCATGCTGGCCCGGCATGTTTCAATACCGAACGGGACAAGAAAGTACATACGGAGCCACTCTGTTGCTGACCGAAATCCTCTCCACCCTCGCCCTCGGCCTCCTCATCGGCTTCACCGGAGCCCTCGCCCCGGGGCCAACGCTCGTCGCCACCATCAACGCATCGCTGAAAGGCGACTGGACGGCGGGGCTGCGGGTCTCGCTCGGCCACATCGTGATCGAGACCGCGATCTTCTTTCTGATCGTCCTCGGCCTCGCCGCGGTTGCGCGGCCGTACACGACCATCATCGCGATAGTCGGCGGTATTGCGCTGATCGTCTTCGGGATCATGACGATCACCGGCAGCCGGAGCGCTACACTCTCGCTGGCATCGCAGCATGAGAGCGCCGGCCCGGTCATGGCCGGCCTCCTCACCAGTGCCGCGAACCCCTACTTCTGGCTCTGGTGGCTTTCCGTGGGGAGCGCCCTTTTGATCAATGCACTCTCGGGCGGCCTCCTGCTTGCGATTGTTTTCATGATCGGCCACTGGGGGGCTGATGTCAGCTGGTACACCTTCGTCTCCACCGGCATTGCGAAGGGAAAAGCGATCCTTGCCGACACTGCCTACCGCATGATCATGGGCGCCTGCGGCATCTTCCTTGTGCTCTTCGGGATTTACTACCTTGCCGGCCCGTTCCTGCCGTGACCCTGGAACCGCGGCAATCCTGCCAGGTCGAAGAACACTTCGCGGCATTCTCCTGATTTGAGCCCGATGAGCCTCAGCATGGTTAATGTGCAGGGGATCCAACACTATACCATCAATCAGGTCGATCCCATGGCTGACACCCCGCCGTCCCGCGATTCCCCATCGATCATCGAACAGTTCCGCACCAGCGACCACTGGGCCGTTTCGCTCGCCCGCGACCTTATCTGGGTCGTCTGCGTTGTCGGGGGTATCGCGCTCGCCCTGTACCTCATCTGCGGCACGTGGCCCGCGGTCGTGACCATCGAGTCCGGCAGCATGATCCCCCACATGAACATCGGGGACCTCGTCATCGTGGTCGAGAAGGACCGGCTCGGGAACCTCCAGACCTGGGACCAGGGGAAGGCGTCAGGGTACCAGAAGTTCGGGGACTATGGCGACGTGATCATCTACCGGCCGAACGGGTACACCGACTTCTGGGCGCAGGTCGGCCTGCTGCCGCTCTCGGGCCAGCACCCGATCATCCACCGGGCAATGACCTGGACTGAGGCAGGGGAGCAGGTCCCCCAGTATATCAACGTGTACAAGGGATCCGTCACACCGACAGCCTACCTCCCGCTCGCGGCCGCGGGCACTACCGTAAAAGGGTACACGATCCTTGCAGCCGGCAACGACACCGGTGCAGCGAACTATACCGCTGGCGACAGCGACATCACGATCACCAGCACCGCATTCGGGAATTACGTCATCCCCGAACGCTATGTTGACGGCAAGACCGGTTACATCCGGGACATGGGCATTACCACCGACCATGGCGGGTACATCACCAAGGGCGACAACAACAACTTCAGCGACCAGGGATCGCTCTTCTATACCAATACCGGGAAGATCGAGCCGGTGAAGAAGGAATGGGTTGTCGGGAAGGCGCTCATCGCCATCCCGTACGTCGGGCTCCTGCCCCTCAATATCGTGCCGGTCATTGTCATCGTGCTGATCCTCATGGGACTCCACGAGCTGTACCTCCGCAGGAAAGAGGCGGCGGGGAGCGGGGATGCAAAGCCGGCGAAGAAAGGATCGAAGAAGAAGCGGTGAGAGGGAGAGGCGATGACAAAGATCCAGGCACTGGTATCCGATGTGCTGGACGGCCACCGGCTCACGGAAGCGGAAGCGGAACGCCTCCTTTCGGCAACAGGCCGGGACGTGTGGCGGATCACGGCTGCCGCTGACGAGATGCGGGAGCGGAAGGTCGGCAACACGGTCACTTATGTCCGGAACCAGAACCTGCACGTCACCAATATCTGCAAGAACCTCTGCGGGTTCTGCGGCTTTGGCCGGAAGGCAACAGACGAGGGGGCATTCTGCCACGACAGGGCGGGAATCCAGGAGCAGGCTCGTCTCGCACGCAGGCGGAAGGTGACCGAGATCTGCCTGCTGTCGGGCGTCCACCCCGGGTTCACGCTCGACACCTTCGTAGACATCATGCACTGGATCCAGGAGGCGGCGCCGGGTGTCCATATCCACGCGTTCAGCCCGGACGAGATCGCCCACGCGGCAAAGCGGGGGAAGATCCCGACCGCGGAGGTTATTGCCCGGCTGAAAGACGAGGGTCTCGGGACGATCCAGGGGACGGCAGCGGAGATTCTCGTGGACGATGTCCGGAAGGTCATCTGCCCCCGCAAAGTCCCGACCGCGGAATGGGTGCGGATCATTAAGGAGTGCCACAACGCGGGGCTGCGGTCAACGGCCACCATCATGTTCGGCTCGTGCGAGACCCCCCGCGACCAGGCCGAACACCTCCGCGTCCTCCGCGACGTGCAGGACGAAACGCACGGTTTCACGGAGCTCGTCACGCTCCCGTTCGTCCACACCAGCACGCCGCTGTTTAAAAAAGGGCTCGCCCGGGCAGGGCCGACCGGCCGCGAGGACCTGCTGATGATTGCAACCTGCCGGCTCTTCCTCGATAATATCGACAACGTCCAGGTGGCGTGGGGCAAAGTCGGCCTGAAGATGACGCAGCTTGCGCTTCTCTCGGGCGCAAACGACCTTGCCGGTACCATGTTCACGGACGACGTGACCGGCAGCGCCGGGGTGTCGGGGTCGGATTACCTGGACCCGGAGGACATGGAGCGGATCGTCCACGACCTTGGCCGGAACCTCCGGCAGCGTACAACGTTGTACGACCTTGTCCCGGAAAAGAAGAAAACGAAGGAGAGGGCGTAATCCATGACAACACAGGGCGGTTCGAAGATCGCGGTCATCGCGGCAGTTGCCGGCAACCTGATCATCGCGATCACCAAGTTCATTGCAGCGGCAATTACGGGTTCATCAGCTATGGTTTCCGAGGGCATCCACTCGCTCGTGGACACCGGGAACGGCGGTCTCGTGCTGCTCGGCATGCGGCAGGCACAGAAGCCTGCCGACGAAACGCACCCGTTCGGGCATGGCAAGTCCCTCTACTTCTGGACGCATATTGTTGCGATCTCCATCTTCGGGATCGGTGGCGGGATGCCCCGATTCAGGAATACATCCGCGTTGCTGCAGAACGGAGCGGTTTTCCCTGAGGTGTCCGCGGGATGGTGTCTACAAAGAAGAATTTGAGCGGTATCTTGTGCGGGGAGAGCTGGCCGGCGAGATACCCGCGGAGCTCTCCGGCAGTGAGGGCCGGGGCCGGGCCTTGGACTACCACCAGCGCCCCGATCTCCTCCCCGAGGGAAGGATCATCGATGCGGAAACAGAGGGCGTCTGCAACCGCCGGGTGTTTCAGGAGCGCTGCATCGACTTCCGCCGGGGAGATCTTCTCGCCTCCCTTGTTGATCAGTTCCTTCTTCCGGCCGGTGAGGTGAAGGTAGCCCTCGTCATCAAGGAACCCGGTGTCGCCCGTCCGGAACCATCCGTTGGTGAACAGCGATGCATTCTCCTCCGGGCTGCTGTCGTCATACCCGCTAAAAACGCACGGTCCCCGGACAGCAATCTCGCCTTCCTGCAGGGGAGGGAGTGTGTTCCCGTTCTCGTCGATGATGGCGAGTTCGTCGATTACCGGCCTGCCCACGGATCCCTGCTTTCCCGGCGGCAGGTTGGTAGAGATGGTGCCCCCGACCTCGGACATCCCGTAGCTCTCGATAACGGGGACGCCGAGCACCCGCTCGAGCTCCTCGCGGACGGTGCCGGGAAGGCTCGCCGAGGACGAACGGATATGGCGCAGACTGTGCCCCTGCAGTTCTGCCGGCGGGATTGTTTTGAGCACCTTCAGGATGGCCGCGTGCATGGCCGGTCCGGCCGCGTAGAACGTCGGGCGGAACTCTTTCAGCAGTGGTGGGAGATCGGAGGGTATGAAATCCTTCGGGCAGATCACCGTGCCCCCGGCGCACAGGGGAGCAATAAAGCTCCCCATGATCCCCATGGTATGGTAGTACGGGGCAATATGGAGGCAGCGGTCGCGGGGAGTGAACGCGAACGTCCCGCACACCCGCTGCGCAACCCTGCAGATGAGGCGGTGCGTGAGGGGCACGATCCGGGTGGTCGACGTTGTCCCCGAGGTCTGGAGCAGGATGAGCGTATCAGAACCGGATCCAAAAATGGCATTCCCGGTACCGGGGAAGTCCGGGCGGAGGACGAACGTGCCGGCACGGTTGCCGTCCGGGATCATACCGATGACCGGGAGCCCGCAGCGGGCGGCCGCAGTTCTTGCCGCACGGTTATCGTGCTCCTCCACGATGACTGCATCGATCCGCAGCTGCCGGAAGGAGCGCTCGTACTCCTCCGCGGTATACCTGGGGTTGAGGGGGGCGCAGGTGCAGCCGGTCATGACCGAGAGAATGAGAACGCCGGTTACCGGGTGGTCGGGAGTAACGACGGCAACCCGGCTCGATGTCGAAAATCCCAGCCCGTTCAGGAACCGGATGGTGCCGGCTGCCTGGTCCCGGAGCCCGCCAAAGGAGAGCGGCAGCGAGCCGGGTGATTCGATGGCCGGCGTGTCAGGATCCTGGCCGTTTTCGAAAAGGAGGTCGTAGAGCGAGGGCTGGTCCGCGGTAAAAACCATGATCGTGCAATAGTATGAGCCCGTTCTGCTATCAAGGTTCCATTATGCGGGTAATATGCAGGGGTTGTTTATTTTCCGCAATACCCGGGTTTGCCCGTACGGGGAGCATTATATCAGATTGCCCTCGGACTGCACTCACTTCTTCCAGAGCATCGCGAGCCCGTTCTCGATGATTGCTTCATCGGACATCCCGGATTCCCCGCTCCCGATCAGGGAAAGGATCCCGCTCATGATCTGGTACAGCATCGTGCCATGGAATTCAAACGGGAGATCTGCAAGGAGACCTTCGCGGATCGCGGTCTGCATCAGCCCCTCCATCCAGGAGAATTCCTCATAGATCTCCTGCTGCACGTCCTCGCCGATGCCCGGGTAGTTGTAGCACTGGTCGATGAACCGGACCTTGAGCGGGTTTGTCATGCCCCAGAAGATGAAGCCGCGGATGGCCTTCTCGATGCGCGGCTTTGTCGGCAGGGACGGGTCGGCATTATTCCTGATCGCGGCCGCCATCTCCTTTTTTATCGAGAGGTAGAGCGCCCCGACGAGCCTGTCCTTGTCCGGGAAATAGTGGAAGAGCGTGCCGGTCGAGACGCCGGCTTCTTTGCTGATCCGGGCGGTCGGGGTTGCGTCCACGCCATATTCCGTGAAGAGCCGGAGGGCCGTTGCAAGGATCTTCCCGCGATTGCCGGGAGCGGATTCCGGCGCCGCTGCCGGCGATTTCCCGGCAGTCCTCCGCTGTGCGGTCATGGTGTCCTTTCTTCCGCCACCGCTCTTTTTATGATCCTTCCGCTGCGCTGTCACTCCTTTACCTCTTTGGGGAACATCATCCGTACCACCGGCATCAGTATCTTCGTGCGGAGGCCACCGAGTGTTCTGTTCACTTTTGCCAGCTCATCCGGGATCGCGATATGCTGGGGGCAGGCCTTCGCGCACTTCCCGCACTGCTTACAGAGGGAGGCGTCCGCCCGGGCGGGCATTACTCCTCCCATCAGCATTGCACCGTACATCCCGCGTGTGAGGATCCTGTTCGCACCGATGTGGTAATCGTTATACATCGAGAAGCACATCGGGATGTTCACGCCAAACGGGCAGGGCATGCAGTAGGCGCAGCCGGTGCAGCCGACAGGAACGAGACCGCGGTACGCCGCGACCACATCGGCGATGGTGGCGAGCTCGGCATCGGACATCGCATTCGGGAACGCGGTCTGGCACACCCGGATGTTTTCGGCGATGTGGTTCTCGTCGTTCATGCCGGAGAGGACGACCGTGACCTCGGGATGGTTCCAGACCCAGCGGAGCGCCCACTCGGCCGGGGAGCGTTTCAGGGGCGATTTGTCGTATACCTGCTGCACCGCTGCCGGCAATTTCCCGGCCAGCATCCCGCCCCGGAGCGGCTCCATCACCATGACCGCAACATTCTTCGAGGCGGCATACTGCAGCCCCTCGGTCCCGGCCTGGTTCGTCTCGTCGAGATAGTTGTACTGGATCTGGCAGAAGGTCCAGTCGTAGGCATCGATGATCTCTTTAAACGCCTTCCGGTCCCCGTGGAACGAGAACCCGGCGTTCCGGATCCTGCCGTCCGCCTTTGCCGTGTCAAGGAAGTCCAGCACGCCGAGGTCGTGCAGCCGCTTCCACTGGCTGCCCTCGATCCCGTGCAGGAGGTAGTAGTCGATATGGTCCGTCTTCAGCTTCTTCAGCTGGATCCCGAGGATCCGGTCCATGTCCTCCCGCGTGTTCACGTTCTGCGGGGGCAGTTTTGTTGCGAGTTTCACTTTCTGCCGGTACCCGTCCTGCAGGCACCTGCCCAGGAACCGCTCGCTCTCCCCGCCGTGGTACGGCACCGCGGTATCGATGTAATTGACCCCGGCATCGATCGCCGAGCGGATCTGTTTTGTTGCGCGTTCCTCGTCGATACTCATGCGCCGGGTCGGGAGCCGCATCGCCCCGAAACCGAGCGCCGAGAGCTTGTCGCCGTTCTTCGGTACGGTCCGGTATTGCATCATGGTCATTGTTTTTCACCTCTGTCGTGTGTCATCTCAGAACCCCTGCGGATCCACCGCATCCCACCGTATCTTTGCCTGCCGGATGAAGAGCCATGCCGGCACCGCGAGGATGACCGAACCGAGGGCATACCAGGGGTTGATGAACGAGAGCGCGGAGAAGACGGTTATCACGACGCCCACGAGGAGGAGGTACTCGAAGAGCACCTTTACGTCGTATACGAGCACGTTGGGCGAGAGGCCGCAGAGCCATGCCATGATGCCCACGGCATAGAACGAGACCGAAAGGCCGAGCACCACCGCGGGGACCAGGTACGCCGCCTCGCCCGCGAGGATGGAAACCGCCGCAATGAAGACGGCCGGAATTATCTGGAGGATCGTGAACGTGGTCAGCTTGCTCTCGATCAGCGTGCTGACGGCCACGGGAAGGCAGGCGTATGGTCCGAAGGCGTCGAACATCGTGACCCACGTGTACATGGTCGATGCAATGACGCCGGTGGTCACGGCGTACAGGAAGAGCAGGGCGTGGGGCGGGAAGAACTGCGCCATCAGGGAGAGGAAGAACCAGATCACGCCAAGCGGGACCACGAAGGAGAAGATGGTCTGGCCGATCAGGCTCCCGCTCCGGTGGAGGTCGACGGCGTCCTTTGCAGCGAGCGGGGGGTTGGGCAGGAAACTGAGCCGCCCGAGCACGGGCGTGAAGAGATCGGGGTGTTTCTTCTCCGAGCCGACAGATTCGGGGTTGAAGAGCCAGAGCGAGACCACGAAGAGGTACGCGAGCACGATGCAGGAGAGGCCGAGGTTCCACCACGAGAACTCCTCGTGCAGCATCAGCGGCGGGAAGAGGATGGCAGGGTTCAGGCCGGACGCCATGATCCCGCCGAAACCAACGCCGAGCAGGAGGAGGAAGGCCCAGAAGACCGGCTTCGACCACGAAAAGACCGTGGAGAGGAAGAAGATCCCGCAGAGGCCGAAGAGGAACGAGAGCGTGAGCGTGAGAAGGAGAAAGAGCGTGGAGGAGAGCGGGATACCGAGGAACGGCGCCGCGAGGATGTACCCGAACGCGAACGGGAAGACCCAGAGGAAGAAGTAGTACACGGTGTCCTTGACCACGAAGTTTGCAAAGATAGTCCTCTCGGAGATCGGGAGGCTCCGGGCGGAGTAGGCGAGGAAGCTAGCCTGCCCGAAGCGCCGGTTCATCACTTCGTTGCCCAGCATGCCGAACCCGCCGACCATGAGCCCGAGCATCAGGTACATGGCATGGATGATGATCGAGAGGTTCCCGACCGGGAGCGTCCGCTTTACGACCGGGATCAGGAACGATCCCATGAAAGCGATCCCGAAGATCAGGAACGGGAAGAGGGCGAACGAGAGGCTGCCGAACATGGTGGAATGGACCCGCCACTCCTCCTTGACCATGGCGATGAAGAGCTCAAACATGGCGACCCTTCCCGACGAGCGAGAGGAAGAACGCGGGCAGGTGTTCGCCGCGTGCCTTCAGGTCGGCGACCGGCCCGGTGTGGAGGAGCGTGCCCTTGTGCAGGATCGCAAACTCCGAGCAGATCTCCTCGGCCACCTCGAGGATATGCGTGGAGATGAAGATCGTCCGGCCGTTCTTCACGTACTTTGCCAGGTAGTCCTTGACAAGGTCCTGCATGATCGGGTCGAAGTTGATGAGCGGTTCGTCGATGAGCGCGAGCTCCGGCTCGTGGATAAAGGCCTGCGTGAACATCAGTTTCTGCCGGGTGCCCCGCGACAAATCCTTGCAGAGCACGTCCTTCTTGTCCGCGAAGTCGAGGAAGTCGAACCACCAGTCCGCTTTCTTCCCGATCTCCGGGATCTGCCGGACCGCCGCCACGAACTTCAGGTACTCCATCGCGGTGAGGAAGCTCGGCGGCGTCTCCTGCTCGGGGATGATCCCGACCCGGGCCCGGATCCCGACCGGGTCCTGCGTCACGTCAATCCCGAGCACCGAGGCCGAGCCGCTGGTCGGCCGCGTCTGCCCGGTCAGCATCCTGATCATCGTGGTCTTGCCCGAGCCGTTGGGCCCGAGGAGGCCGAAGAGGGCCCCCTTCTCCACCGAGAGGCTTACGCCCTTCACTGCCTGCACATCGCCGTACGTTTTCGCGAGGTTGTCTGCCTTGATCACTGCGGTCATTGTGAACGTCCCTTCCCAGACTGGTTGGTCTAGACTGACTAGTCGGTTGGATGCGGGAGGGGATAAAGGTGACGGGGCGGGAAAATTTTACTATAGTGACACATAATCATTATATATTTCGTAAGAAATGTTGAAATTCGTCTAAGCCTAATATATTGAATGATGGGGGTGGATGTTTTGGGTGAATCAGCAGACACTGAACGGTGGCAATACACTGTTGGAGCAATTGTACTGTTTGTGATTCTGATTTTTTGGTTACTTTTTTCATCAAAAATGATCTAAAACACCAATCTTTTTTCATCAATTCTCCTTAGCGTCCTTATGGATTATCGCAATGGTACAGCGGTGGAGGCATATTCATATGTCCTCCAAGAGCGAAATTTTTTTTAATGGTTTTTGAACCCATTTTCAGAATTCTTTACATACAGATATGAACACATCGAAGAAAAATGAGGATTAATTTTTGATCATTTTGACCAAATGAGTTTTGAGAAAGGAACACCAGAAAGCCAACTTAAGACAAAAATATAGACGAGGAAATCAAGAATTAAAAAAAACACTATTAAAATACTCACAAAAATCCTTGGCTCTATTGAGGGACTGTTGTTAAGTTGAGGAATGAATATCGAGATCCAAGATAAGAGAGGAAATACACATGTAAAAATAATGATAAGCAAAGCAAAGGTCAAAAATAGTAATAAAATGGTTCTAGCGATCTTTGCACCGGGATCATTTGATACTAGATAACGTCTTCCATTTTTATCTATCATCAGTCTTTCCTCAAATAGAATAATGACTATTTATCGAGCATGAAACTATCATAGCTGTTTAGACCCTCTTATACCTCTCAGCCCGCCGGATGTTGAATTTAGAACCTGATCGGATCTTTTTATGATATCAATACCAACCATAATAGACCAAGCTCCCGCCCCCGACGGAGTGCTAAGGGTCATCAGACCCGACGCAGGGGAAGAGCAATAAGGCTCTTTGACTACAGGGTTGGCGCAAGGGGGACGATTATTTAAAGAAATTACGGCTCTGTAGAAATCCTTTTCATAACGCACTCAGTGGAATTGCGAGGGTGACCCCCTCTCTCCCCCAGAGGGGGAGGCAGCCCAAGGGGGCAAGCCCCCTTGACCCCCAATTCCGATCTTTTTTATGAATGCTCCAATACGGCGATGCTCCACGGGGCGAGGGTCGACAGACCCCGAGCGCCCGTGGCTCCATCGCAATACAATCCAAGATTTCTGTTAGCTTTTCTACAGAGCCGAAATTAAAGAGAAAAGAGAGAGAGGATTATCTTCACAGCTGCTCCGCCTCATGCGTCTCGGCGTGCCCGTGCCGGTTCTCGAACCACACGGTGATCTGCCCCATGACCGAGAGCACTGCGGGCATGATGAAGATCGCGCCGATGAGCGAGAAGCCGACCGCGATCAGCGTGGTGACGCCGAAGTTGCTGATGATCGGGAAGGTCGCGAGGCAGAGGGCCGAGAACCCGAAGAAGGTGGCAAGGCCCGAGACCGTAATCGCGGTCCCGATCTTCTGGACGCTCTCCTGGATGGCAGCGATCGGGTCGTGCAGCCGCTCCTCTTCCTCGGAGTAGCGCTCCATCACGAGGATCGTGTACTCCGCAGCCACCCCTATCGTCATCGACCCGAGCGTCGCGGTCAGCGGCGAGTAGTCGATGCCGAGGATGTACATGGCCACCGCGTTCCAGCCCACGATGAAGATGATGGGGATGATTGGCGATGCCGCGTGGAGGTGCCGGTACACCAGGATCAGGAAGACGAAGACGAAGATGAACCCGAGCATGTTCATCAGCTCCTTGGACTCGGCCATTGACGACAGCAGCGTGGTGAAGAGCTCGAAGTTCCCTGCCGGGTCAACCGAGATCCCGATCGGGGGCTCGATGAAGGTAAGGTCGCTCACGACCCGCTTCTTCAGGTCGTTCTGCTGTGTCATGGACAGGTCCGCGGTGCTGAGCCGGATGACCGCACTCATCGACCCGGCCAGGTAGGGCTTCTTCGTGTCAGCCGGGATGCTGTCCAGCACGGCATCGAGCTGGGACTGGGTCTCCGGCATCGCGCCGCCGTTGTACTGGAGCACGTAGGTTGCAATGCTCGTCGCCCCGGTGATCTCCGGGTGGTGCGCAATCTCGTAGTCCTGGAACTCCTTCATCCAGACGATCGTGTCGAGATCGGTCACGCGGGAGCCCCGGACGAAGAGGTCCGCGGTGCTTGTTGCGCCGATGACGCGGGTGACCTTGTCAATGTTGATCTTGGCCGGCATGTCCGACGGGACGAACGCGTTTTCGGAGGTCTGGATCGGGATGTTCGGGTCGATCTGGAATCCGATGAAGGCGACCAGACCGGCAATGAGCAGGATCGGGATCGGGTTTTTGGCAATCTTCATGGAAACGTTTGTCAGGAAATCGCCATAGGAGAAGCCGTTCTTCTTTGCCTTCTCCTTTCCGATGATCGTGTCGCACGCATCGGTCCCTACTGCATAGCACTGGCCGGTCTGGTCCGGTTTGGGCTGGTAGTTCACGAGAAGGGCGAACGTGGGCATGCCGATGCACGAGATCCAGAAGCAGGTGTTGATCCCGATGATGGAGACGAGGCCGAACGAGCGGATCATCGGCATCGTCGATACGAACATGGCCAGGAACCCCATGCTCGTGGCAAGCATCGCGTACATCACGGCCGGCCCGGTGCGGGTCACGGTCATGAAGACCGCGTTCTCGAGGGAGCCCTTCCGGGCCTCCTCGTCGAACCGGGCATGGAACTGGATTGCGTAGTCGATCCCGAGGCCGATCAGGACCGGGAAGGCCCCGATCACCGCCATGTTCAGCTTAATGCCGAAGAGACCCATCAGCCCGAGGGAGGTGATGAGGCCGATCCCGACGAGCAGGACCGGCAGGAAACGGTGGCGGACATAGGAGAAGAGGATCCCCATCGTGATGACCATCAGGACCATGGCGCCGCCGATCAGAACGCCCATGTTGCTCATAAGCCCGGCGCTCATCTGCTGCTGGAACGCGGGCGAGCCGGAGAGCTCGACCTTCACGCCCGGCGGGGGGGTTGAGGTGTCGGCAATGGACTGGATGTTGGCAAGGACACCCTTCTGGGTCTTCTCGGAGAGGCCCTCCGTGAGTTTGACCTGCACGAGGGTCAGGACATTGGAGGAGACGAGCTGGCTGCGGGTTGCTGCGGGCATCGCGGCGATGATCCGGTCCGTCTCCGCCCGGGACGCGGGCAGTTTTCCGCCGTTGTATGCCTTGAGGGCATCCACGATGGAGAGCGTGCTCCGGATATTCTGCTGCTGCCGGAAATTGGTCTCCAGGTTATCGACATACGCGAGGACTTCGGGACTGAGCGGGTCGGCGGCCTCAATGATGAGGATGATCGCGTCAGACTTGTAGTCCTCCTGGTATTTTGCCTCGAGGATACCGGCGGTGGTGTCTTTGTCGAGGTAGGTCTCCCACCCGGTCTGCATCGTCATCAGGGTCATGCCGTAGAGACCGGTGAGGAAGATGAGGCCGACCAAACAGGCGACCAGCTTTGGCTGCCGGTTGATGGTATGTGCTATGCCTTCGAAGATCTGCTGGATCATGGGATATCCTCAGCGGCTGCTCTTCTTCCGCGTATAGAGGAAGAAACCGGCACCCGCGATGATGAGCACGATGACGAGGAAAACGGTCACGATCCCGCCCGGCAGTACTGAGAGGCCGCCCGCTGCCGGGACGACATCCAGCTGCACCGGTATGGTATCGGATTCAATGCTGGTACCCTTTGCATCGCGGTAGCGTATGGAACTGTCAAGGGAATGTTTCCCCGTCCCTGCCTCCGGGTCCGCACGGATCACGAAGCGGGCCGTTGCCGTCTCCCCGGGTCCGATGTCGCCGAGGAACGCGTTGTTGTCGCTCGCGGTGATCGGGTTGTGCGGCTGGAGCCTCACCTGTGCATCGCGGACCTCAACGCTTCCCTCGTTCCGGTAGACAACTTCGATGGTGGTGTCCGCACCGCGGGGGATCGCAGGGACTGGCGATATGATGGTAAAAGCCGGTTTGTCATACACGGGAACGCCGACGGTGGTCTTCTGGGATGTCACGACTGCCCCCTCGCGGTTGGTATAGGTGACGGCAAGGTCCACGGGGTAGGTCTGGTTCGTAGCGTCCTTCGAGACAGAGACCTTGTACCGGCATGTCACAACGCCGCCGCTCGGGAAGTCACCGATGAAGACGGTGCTCGTTGCCGGGATGATCGGGCTCTGGCCGTTCCGTATCAGCCGGACTGCCGCCATCGTCCCGTTCTCGGGTCCGATATTTTTGATGGTCAGGTTCAGGTACCCCTCGGAGCCGGCAACAATCTGTTCGGGCACAAGCCCGGTGACTTCCGGCTTGACGTGTGGCTTGATCCGGAGGGTGATCGGGAGGGTCTTCTTGCCGTTGTTGTAGGTGTACTCGAAGACATCCGCCCGCTCCTGGACGATCACCCGGAGGTACCGGTACTCGATCGTCATGGGCAGCTGGTATTCCCCTTCGGTTGCATTCGCGGAGATCTTCGCCCTGAACTGAACGGTGACCGTCTCCCCGCCGGGGATGTCGCCCACCATCTGCGGGTCGGTCTTGACGATGACCGCATCGCCCGAGGAGTTGAGGCCAATCACGGTGGTCTTGGCCGTGTTCTGCTGGTCTTCGGGCTGGATGGTGCCCATCATGACCTGTTTCATGGAATTGAGGCCGGTGTTCTTGACAATGATGGATACGGTAGCATCCTGGCCCGGCTCGAACTCGTTGGTCCCGCTGACCGTCGCGGAAAAGTCAGGGCCGCTCCCGAGGTGCTGCTCCACGGCGGATGCGGGCACCGCTATCAGCACGCTGCAGGCGAGCAGGACGAGAAACACTGTTACAGTCCCGGCATATCCGGGACAACGTGTGCGGGTCATTTCGACCTCTCACGCGTTCTGGCGCTTACGGTAGATGAGGTACCCTGCACCGATGATTATGGCTGCAAGGACAGCAAGCAGGATCGGGTTTTTGAGCAATCCTGCAACAAGGCCGGTATCTTCCTTCACGGTGATGCCGAGCTTGATGGGGTCCGAGATGATCTGGTTGTCGAACGCGTCGTTATACCTGATCTCGGAGTCGATACCGTATTTTTTCAGGGTCGCCGACTTGTCGACCGTGATGAGGAACGAGGCCTCTTTTGTCTCGCCGGGCCCGACATCCCCGAGGTATGCCGTATCGTCATTGCTCGTGAACGGGTCGACCATGCTCACGCGGGCCTGGGCCTGGTGCGCCGTTGCCCCGCCGGTGTTTTTGAACTGGACTGTGATGGTCTTCTTCTGGCCGGGGCTTACAGTCACGGGTTCAGAAACGATGACGAACCGGGTCTTCCCGCCGACCGGGACACCGATTGTCTCGATGTCCGAGGCAATGCTGTCCCCGTCGCTGTTCTCGTATTTCACGTACACGTCAAGCGGGTAGGTCTGGGCTTCTGCACTGCTGGAAACCGATGCCCGGAAGACCGCTGTCGCGGTTCCGCCGGCAGGGAAATCGCCGATGTAGGCACTGCCCTCGGTCGGGACAATCGGGCTGCCATCGTTCCGTGCAATGGTCAGGATGGCTTTCTTCCCGTTCTCGTGCCCCGTGTTCTTCACCGTGAGCTTAACGGATCCCTCGGTGCCGGCATTCAAATCCTTAAATTCAGAGGACTCGACGCTGATCCGGACATCCGGCTTGACGCGGACCGGGAACTCGAAGTTCTCTTCTTTCTCCTTGTAGAAATTCTGGACGGTATCAACGCCGTACTGTTCTGCCGTCTGGAGGTAGGTGTAGTTCACCCTGACCGGCAGGTTGTAGACGCCCGCGGGAGTATCCGACGGGATCCTGACCGTGAACCGGCCGATAGCCGTGCTGCTCGCACGGAGATCGCCAAGCATCTGGGGATCGGACTTGATGATGAACGGTGATTCGCCGGCGCCGAGCGTGACGGTCAGGAACTTCGCCGTGTTCGGGAGATCGTCACGACTGACGAGCCCGGTGTTGACGAACTTGAACTGGTTCAGGCCGCTGTTTTCGATGACAACGGCGATCTGGACTTCCTGTCCCGGGGAGAACTCGTTCGTGCCCGCGAGATATGCGGAAAGTTTCGGGCTGCCCGACATGTACTGTTCGCCAGCGCTGGCAGGAGCGACAGCGAGAAGCAGTGCTGCAATACAGATAAGGATGAACGGCCGCAGCAGGCTTGCCTGCCCCTGCGTGAGCGGGAAACTGCCGCTGCCGGTCTTGTGCTGGTTCATGGTAACGATCATAATGATTCCGCGATATTTGTTCTGTCTAGGTTTGAGGTTATTCTATTAAAACATTTGCCATATTGGTTATACAAAATGATTATAAACGATGCGCAGGGGCTTTGGGTAACGGCTGTGCCCCGTGGAAGCACTGACAGAAATTGAACAGTGCCTGCAGCCGGTGCGGCATCGCACCGCGATCAGTGGAGGAGCTCCTGGAGCGCATCGATCCGTTCGCGCAGGACCTTCTCCCGCTCGGCAAAGCCCGTGATATCCGCGATGGTGATGTAGTAGCTTGTGATATCCCCGCGCCGGGCAGCCGTGACCTTGCCATGGATGTAGCGGCGCTCGCCGTCCTTGCGCCGGATCCAGATCTTGAACTCGCACGGTTCGGGAGAATCAGGCCGGACCGCCTGGAATACTTCCCGGATCTGGCACCGCTCCCTGATCGGGAGGAACCGCGCATCAACGATCTCCGTGATGTCTTCTGCCTGCAGCGTGCCGTCAATGCCCTGCCGGGCAATCTCTTCCGTTGTATACCCGGTGATCTCCTTGATGCGGCGGTTGGAGAAGACGATGCGGTCGTTCTCGACGATGATGAGGCCGTCCTGGATATTGTCTGCCATCATCCGGAACCGCTCCTCGCTCTCGGCAATGCGGGCATCCTGCAGCCGGTGTTCAGTAACGTCCGTGAAGACGATGAAGTTGTAGAACCGGTCGTGGTGCCTCACCCCGCTGACCCTTGTATGGACGAAACGCCGTTCACCATCCTTCCTGACGATGCAGGTCTGGAGGTCCCGGGGTTTCTCCGGGTGGGCTTCAACGGCCCGGGCATGCTCCTCAGCTTTCTCACGGTATTCCGGCGCGATGATCCCGATGGGTTTCAGTGCCCACAGCTCCTTGATGGAATAGCCGGTAATCTCGGCTATCCGCTTGTTGGCATAGATGATAGTGCCGTTCTCCATGATGATGAGCCCGTCCTGGATGTTGTCGGCCATCATCCGGAACCGCTCTTCGCTGTCCCGGATCTCCCGCTCGGCAAGGATATGCTCTGTCACGTCCGTGAGCATGACCGTGATCGCCTTTTTGCCGTCATCGAAGACGGTCGGGATGCACTTCTGGTGGAAGATCCGCTCCCCCCGGTCGCGGGTCGGGAAGGTGATGGTGATCTCCCTGTCCCCGCCGTTCTTCGCGATACTCCCGAGCAGCTCGTGCGTGTCTGCTGCAGGCGACTGGAGATACGCGATATTCTTCCCGACAGCCTGCTCCCGGGGGAGTTCGAGGAGGGCAAGGAAATTATCGTTGATGTCGATGATCCGGTTCGCATCGTCGAGGACCATGATCAGTTCCCTGGAGTAACTGAGCATGGCCGAGAGCGGGACGCGGCGGGAGATCGTGTACACCTTGGCCATCCCGAATGTCCGCATGTCCACCTGGCCGGAGATGAGCAGGATGTCGAGGTACCTCCCTACGGTATTCTTGTTCTTTTTTAACGCCTTCGAGATATCGGTGACGCTCATGCCCTCGGGATTCTTCGACAGAAGATCCTTGATGGCCGCGAGTTCCTGCTGGTAATCCTGCATCATAGCCGGGTAAGCCGCGCAACCGTCCCTGGAGCGGACAGTATCAGTGTGTTACTACAGATATGTATCGCCATTATTTATAATCGATTGAAGGAGTGTTTAAATATTTGATTGGGGAGAACTGACGTCGGCAGGGATTCAGCATATATGGCAGCGGACAGGGTACTACAAAATCGCTATGAAGAAATCACTGAATACACACCCTGAGGGTTGGACGTCATCGGACCCGAAAAGGGAGAAGAACCATCGGGCTCTTCGAGTCTGGTGGCGCACGAGGGAGAATCACGTTCCGGTACAGGATTTTTCCAGCAAAAAAAATAGGGAAGACAGGAAAGATCCGGGATATGTCGCAGGTGCGTTCAGAGCAGCTCGAGCGCCTGCCTTCCGGTCATCCCGATGGTGATCCCGCGGCTCATCGCCGAGCGATTCGCTTCCTTTACAATACCCCTGAGGACATCATCCGTGTCCACGATACCCGGGCCGATGGCAGGCCGGACCCTGGCTGCCGGGTAGCTGAACGAATCCATCGCCGCGATATCGAACGCCCCGCACCCGACCATGCCGATGTCAGTCTTTATCGCAACAAGGTTGAAGGGCCCGAGCGGGATAACAAACCCTTCGCCCTTCTTCTTCGGTAACCGGACTTCAGTGAATTCCATAGCGCTCCTGCAGGAATGGTTGGCGCGGAAAAATATCAAGGATGCGCACAACCAAACGATAGATTTACCTCCCCTCAGGCGCCACACTGGACAACAGGAGGAAGGACTTCGGTGGACAGGATACTGGGAACGCTGCTTGATGACGTGAAGGGGGGCCACCGGCTGAACCCGAAGGAGGCGCTCGCGCTCTTTAAGACACGGGGACGTGCTGTCTGGGATGTAGCCGCTGCCGCGGACGAGGTCCGCGAAGAGCGGGCCGGCAATGCTGTCACGTACGTCCGCAACCAGAACATCAACGTCACCAACCTCTGTGTGAACGCCTGCGGGTTCTGCGGCTACTCGAAGAAACCCGGCGACGAGGGAATTTATTTCCACGACCGTGCAGCGATTAAAAAGAAGATCGCACAGGCGCGGGAGCGGAAGGTGACCGAGATCTGCACCGTGAGCGGCCTCCACCCGGACTTCACCCTCGAATCATATACCGGCGTCTACCGGCTCATCCATGAGTCCGCGCCGGGCATCCACATCCACGCCAGCAACCCGATGGAGGTTGCGTACGCGGCAAAGAAGAGCCGGATGAGCACGGTCGACGTGCTGGAGGCGATGAAGGAGGCCGGGCTCAACTCGATGTGCGGGACGGCGGCGGAGATCCTTGTGGACTCGGTCCGGGACGTGATCTGCCGGCAGAAGATCCCGACGAAGGAGTGGGTCCGGATCATCACGGAAGCCCACGGCCTCGGGATCCCGACAACGGCCACGATCATGTACGGCCACTGCGAGACCGACGAGCACCGCGTGAAGCACCTCGCCATCCTCCGGGACATCCAGGATGAGACGAACGGGTTCACGGAATTCGTCCCCCTCTCCTTCATCCACATGAACACGCCCCTGTATAAAGCGGGGAAAGCCCGGGCCGGCGCTACCGGCCGGGAGGACCTGCTGATGGTCGCGGTCGGGCGGCTCTTCCTCGACAATTTCCGGAACGTACAGGTCTCGTGGGTTAAGGAAGGGATCAAGCTGGCCCAGCTCGGCCTGATTGCAGGGGCAAACGATCTCGGCGGCACGATGTTCGAGGAGAGCATCTCCAAGGGCGCCGGTGCGCAGAACACCGATTACCTTGACCCGGCCGAGATGGAGCGGGTGGCAAAGGACCTCGGGCGGACCCTCCGGCGACGGACAACATTATACAAGCTGCTCTGAAGCGGCTGCGGGCACCGGAAAACAGGGACACCAATGCGACGGAAGGATTGTGAGATAACGGATCCGGCTGAGATGGAGGCAGTCATTGCGGAGGCTGCGGTCTGCCGGATCGGCCTTGCGGACGAGACTGGGCCCTACATTGTCCCGCTCTGTTTCGGGTACGGGGACAGGGCGCTCTGGATCCATGCAGCTCACGAGGGAAGGAAGATCGATATGCTCCGGAAGGATCCCCGGTGCTGCTTCGAGATTGATATCTGCGACGGGATCATCAGAGGCGGCAGCCCCTGCTCGTGGGGCATGCGGTACCGGAGCGTGATAGTGTTTGGCAGGGCGGTTTTTGTCCATACCCCGGAAGAGAAACAGTACGGGCTGAACTGCATCATGCAGCATTACGGCGGGGGCACCCACGCATTCTCAGAACGCGATCTCAGAACCGTGACGGTCATCCGGATCGATATCGAATCCATGACCGGAAAAAAGCATGACTGAAGGTCAGGCCCCGTTTATGCGTGGTTTTTCTTCACCAGCCGGACGATCTTGTCGCCGATCTTCTGCGCCTTTTTGATCGCCTCGGTATCGTTCAGAACGTCGCCCTCGTGGTACCCGGTCCCGCTGACTTCCCCGAGCGACGCGAACTCATGGGCTGACAGGAACCCCTCGATGGTCTGGACCGCACGGGTGGCCCCCTTGTTTGCATGGACGGCAACTGCCACGGCCTTCTTTCCCGCAAGCTTGCGATCATGGTAGAGCGAGTAGGTGCGGTCGATGAAGTTCTTGAGCTGGCCTCCCACATCGTAATAGTACGTGGGCGAGCCGACGATGAGCACATCGCTTTTCATAACCTCGAGCACGATATCGTTCCAGTCGTCGCTCTCGTTGATGCACCATTTCCGCTGCTTGCACTTCTCGCAGCCAAGGCAGGGCATGATCTTCTTGCCTGCCAGGGAGATGAAATCGGTCTTGATACCCGCGTCCTCGCACCGCTGGAGGATGACCTTGACCAGCTGTGCCGTGTTGCCGTCCTTCCGCATGCTGCCGGATAACCCCAGGACTCTCATAGATATCCCTTACTGCGTTACGGGTTCATGAGGGTTTTGGTGCGGGCATCAAGCCCGAGGACACGGAAAGCCGCCTGCACTTCCGCGACCGGGTTTGTCCGCCGCCAGAAAAGGTGGGATGTACAGCTGCAGTCGCTGCAGCCGAAATGCGGGACGCTCTCCCCGCCGATGGCCCCTGCAAGCCGGCACTCCAGCCGTTCCCCGGTCGCCCCGCTGATTGCGTACCGAAGGGTGAAGGACGGGCTTGTCGAGAGGTAATCGACATGCCATTTCGGGTGTTTGTTCCTGTCCCGGGAAAGGGCGATGTGTCGGTCGAGCCGGGCAAGCCCGCCGCTGCCGAGCGCCGAGCCTACGTAGATATGCCAGCCTCTTCTGAATGCGATCTCCCCCAGCGCCCCGGCCCGGAGCGTGCAGGCCGGGTTTCTGAAGATCAGGCAATAGATACCCTTATCCATACCCGCTCTTCATCAGCGCCAGTGCTGCCGCGATACACCGGCTGCCATTGATCTCCGTTGGTTCACCGTGGCCGGCAAACAGGCCGTCCACGTCAAGCGCCGCGAGGCGCGTAAGCGACTGTTCAAGCTCAGCCCTGCTGCCGCCCATAAAGTCGTACCGCCCGAAGTACCCGTCGGCAAAGACCGTGTCGCCGGAGAAGAGGAGCCGGTCCTTTTCGGAATACAGGCAGATACAGCCCGGGGTGTGGCCGGGGGTGTGGATCACGGTAAACTCCCCGACCGTATCGCCATCACTGAGGAGGATGTCCGGTTTTACCACCGGTGAGCGCCCCCCAAAATTCAAAGCAAGGCTCCGGACATCGTCGGCAAGCCCCCGGGAATCTGCCCTGTGGATGGCGACCTTTGCGCTGCACATGTGCGCGATCTCCTTCAGCCTGGCAATGTGATCGAAATGGCAGTGGGTGAGGACGATCGTGTCAATCTGCTCCCTGTACGGCGCGACATCCATAGGGAGGACCCCGGCGTCCACGAGGATATTCCCGGCGACATAGGAATTCGCCCACGGATCGCCGCTGTACAGCCATTCGACCTGCATGCACAATAATAAGGGCTGGTGACAGATGTTTCTTATGGATTTGCTCATCCGCAGGTGCCGGAAAGGGCTTCCCCGGGAACTGGGGGCCGCGGCGCGGGAAAGCGGGATGGAACCGGACGAGCTTGCCCGGCGGATAGCAGCGGGACGGGTTGTTGTCCCGAAGAACCCGGCGCGGAAGCATGCGCTCTGCACCATCGGCGAGGGATGCCCGGTCAGGATCAATGTCAACATCGGGACCTCGGGGAGCCGGTGCGACCCGGCGCTCGAGGAGAAAAAAGCGAAGGCGGCGCTGGAAAACGGCGCCGATGCCCTGATGGACCTCTCGACCGGCGGCAACCTTGTCGCGGTCCGGAAGAAGATCCTGAAACTGGACACGACCATCGGGACCGTGCCGGTGTACGAGGCCGTCCGCCGTGCGGGGAATGCTGCGGACGTTGATGCCGATCTCCTGTTCCGCGTCATCCGCGAGCACTGCCGGCAGGGCGTTGATTTCCTGACCCTCCACTGCGGGGTGAACCGGCAGGCCCTCGATGCGCTGAAGGCCGACCCCCGTCTGATGGGCGTGGTGAGCCGGGGCGGGTCGTTCCACTGCGCCATGATGATGCAGCGGGACGAGGAGAACCCGCTCTTTTCGGAGTACGACTACCTGCTGGAGATCCTGGCAGAATACGATGTCACGGTCAGCCTCGGTGACGGGATGCGCCCCGGCTGCCTGCAGGACGCGGGGAAGCTGGCGAAGTCCGTGGAGTACATGACCCTCGGCACCCTCGCGAAGCAGGCGCTGGAGAGGGGTGTCCAGCGGATGATCGAGGGGCCGGGGCACATGCCGCTCGACCAGGTGGGTTACAATGTCCGGATGATCAAGGAGATCACGGACCATGCCCCGCTCTACCTGCTCGGCCCGCTCGTCACCGACATTGCGCCGGGCTACGATCACGTGGTCGGGGCCATCGGCGGGGCTGAGGCCTGCCTTGCCGGCGCCGACTTCCTCTGCATGGTCTCGCCAAGCGAGCACCTCGCGCTGCCGGACGTTGATGACATCATCGAGGGCACCCGGGTCGCGAAGATCGCGGCCCATATCGGCGATACGGTGCGGAAGCCGGGTGGCTGGCGGGCGGAGCGGGAGGTTGCGATGGCAACGGCCCGGCACGAACTCGACTGGGACGAACAGTTCCGGCTCGCGTTGTATGGCGACCATGCCCGGAAGATCCACGAGCGGGACGGGGAGACCGAGACCTGCTCGATGTGCGGGGACCTGTGTGCGGTGAAGATGGTCAACGAGCTGTTCGGGACTGCAAAGAAAGGCAAAGGGAAGAAGAAAAGGGACGAGAAAGTAAATCCCGGATAATGCATCTTTGTTATCCCCCTGTTTTGATTTCAATTCTCCCTGAAAAAATATAACTTCGGGCAATCCCATCATCTATACTAAGAAGGCGTTATCATGCCCGGGGCCAGACCCTCCCGGAAAAAACAATCGGTCGATGAGATCCGGCAGAAACTCCAGGCACACCTGCCCGATCTCCGGAGCCGTTACGGCATTACCTACCTCGGGATATTCGGTTCGTATGTCCGGGGCGAACAGAAAACAACAAGCGACGTGGATATTCTTGTGGAATTCAATCGCCCGGGGACACTCCTTGGATTTATCCATCTCCAGAACGATCTCGAGGACCTGCTCGGTGTCAGGGTGGATCTTGTGGAAAAGAACGGGCTCAAGCCCGCGATCAGGCCGCACGTGCTCGGAGAAGTTATTGTGGTATGACGAGCCCGAGAGAGAGACGTAGTGCACGAGAGTACCTCGCTGATATGCGTGAGGCCGTCCACGCAGCCCGCAGCTTTACCACAGGCGTAACATTCGATGAGTTCCGGAAGAACCGGGAAAAGCAGTATGCTGTCACCCATGCTCTCGAGGTCATCGGAGAAGCGGCAAAGCAGGTCCCGGCGTCCGTGCGGGACGAATACCCGGATATCCCGTGGCGCGATATTATCGGCATGCGGGACCGGCTCATACACGGCTATTTTTCCATAAACATTGAACGGCTGTGGAATACTGTCCGGGATGACCTGCCCGGCCTTGAAGAGAGACTCGGAAAGAAATGATCTTTCCCGTTCCCGTTCAATTTGAGAGGGACGGCGAGACGGAGACCTGCCCGATGTGCGGGGACCTGTGTGCGGTGAAGATGGTCAACGAGCTGTTCGGGACCGGCGGCCGGGTGAAGAAAAGAGAGAAACGCGATAAGATACGGAAAAAGTTAGGGCCGTTTGGCAGAATCACATTTTCTTTTTTCGTTTTTTTATCTTTGGTTTTTTTGTATAATCCTCAATTTTTTTCGTTATGGCTTCATCAGATAAAGAAAGATCAACCTCTATTGAATTGTCTTCTTCGACCTCACCTTTTATCAGATACCTCTTGGTCAGTTTGAATTTCAGGGAGCGGTTTCTGCTTTCAAGCTGCCGAAATTTTAACAAAGCCGTGATAAGACCCACAACTGCTGTACCAAAATAAAGATACGCAATAATTTCCGGCCCGCTTTCGTGGGATTCTAAAACGTATTTCTCTCCATCTCTTTCGATTAGTGTCGCACCTTCTTTTTTAACAGGCTGATATTGAGAGATAAATTCATTGAACTGAGTCCATGTTTCATGCCAATGGTTATAACAACAACAACCCCCATCAACAGGTTTGATTTTTATTGAGACGTATTCTTCGTAATTTTGCGGTGTGCGCAATAATTGAATCGCACGATTCAGATTCAGTTCTAAGTTATCCATAATCCCCCACTTGCTATTATAAAATCTGATACATTATTCTTTCCAACCGTGGGTGGATAATATTGTTTGACGCTCTCGGGGGCTCCGCTGACGCTCCGCCCCGCCGCGTGGGCATCCCCCGCATTGTGATGGTGACCTATAACCTTCTGAGGGATTATCCAAAGTTCGTCCCGTCCCCCTTCTGGGGGTCCGGAGCTGAAAGAGATGTGGTGACATCAGACCTGAGGAATAATGTTCCATCAAATCCAGGATTCAAAATCTCAATCGCAACCATGATCGCGATTGAAAATGTGATCCGGATCGATCGAAACCTGATTTGAATTTTTCAACCAGACTTTGATTTTGTATTTTCAGTCAAACCCTGATTGAAAATTTTTCAGCAGACCCTGATTGAAAAACAGTATAACGGTAAGCTTTCCGTCGTGACCGATTGCTGTGCAATAGTGCACATGTGTTTAACTTTTGATCACCAGACCCTGATGAAAAAAATTTCAGCAGACTTTGATGAAAAAATTTCAAACAGACTTTGATTGAAATAAATTCATCGCGATCACAATCGCGATCGAAAAATCAATCCGGATCGATCGGACCCTGAATGAAATCCCATAACAAATCCTATCGGTACTTCGGATTATGATCATCCGGGCCGTGCTCCTGCATCCCCTGTGGCATTATATCGTACGGGATGAGGAAACGATGATGACCGGCCTGTGCCGGGATGAATACGGGAATACCAGAAGAGGACGGGACGGTTTTTGCCAAGGCTCACCGGGCGTTGAGCTGTCCTGATCCGTTCAGGCCAGCGCCGCGAGCGCCGATGCCGCCATCACGGTATTCACGCCGTTGATGGCCATGATGCCGCGGGACTGCGTGTGGTACCCCCATGCGACGAGCAGGAGGCCTCCGATGACCCAGATGGTAAAGCCGATCTGCTGGGCCGTGATGCTCCCGATCTGGCGGACACCGAACCAGCCGATGATGCCGAGGCCGGCGCCGGCATACTCAAGAAAAGTATTGAGGGTTACCGGGATCATGGAGCACGCTCCCGGCTATTGAAGGGACGGGGCTGCCGGCAGTGTGCGGCTCCGGCATGACAAAAGGACCTGTGGGAGTTCAATGTACTGCCCCGTTTGTGCTCTCACTCATGTGGGGAACTTTTGTTTATGAATTCCTACGATAGCTGCGGTTCAATGGGATGATAAGGAAAATACCTAAGGATTACCCATCCCGGCATCCCGCCGGAAAAAAGAGGGGGCAGACAGTCCTCAGTTCTCAATCCTCTCGATCCGGAAGATCACCGGCCGGACACCGTCCGTGCAGCAGCCGATCATCGTCCGGTCGTCCTTCATCCATCCTTCGAACATTCCGCGGGAGAAGTTCCCGCCGGTGAGCAGGACGGCGACCATCGGGTGAATGTCCCGCCATGCCCAGTCGCAGAATTTTTCGGGTTTCGAAAGGCCGCAGACAAACTCCTGCCCTTCACTGAAACAGGGGCACGGGGATATCTCATTCTGACAGTATTCCTTCGCCAGTTCCGGGTAAAGGGTCTTTTTGATTACCGTGATTTTACACCTTGTCATACCTTGTTCACTTCCCGTTTTTCATTTCTGTCCGATACGCACCAGACCCGCCAGGAGGTTTCCCTCCGTCACTTCCTCGACCTGAGCTCTTTCTCCATCGCGGCAAGGCTTGCCTGTACCTGCTCTTCGGTTATTCCCGGGGTATCCCGGATCCGGTTGTACCGGTCGCACATCAGGTCCGGGCATTTGCCGCAGTGCGGCAACTTCCGGTCATTCGTGCAGCAGTCGTAGATAGCGCACCGGTCAATGCCGACGAACGCGGTCCAGAACGGCTTGCCCTTCGTCTTTATGCAGCCGGGACATTCCTTTGTGTGGTGCATGCAGTCGCTGCAGGAGTACCCGCAGACGGTCTGGATCTTCTTTGGTGCCATACTCTAGTGATATTTTTCTCGATGGATAAAGAGGCGGAATACGCGATGCGAAAGTGTCCGGGCATGGCAGGTCCGCCGTGTCCGGGCCCGTGCATTGCCCTGCGGTATTGCCGGTATCTCGGGAGAACGACCGGCGGGAATCCCGCCGGAGATTCATTTCACAATTTTAATAAACCATTCCGTTTAAAGACGGGATCACAGGATTTCCCATGCTCCCTGCTACCCCTCCTTTTCCTCAATGCAGCAGCAGAACGCTTTTTTGTATCACGATCATGCTCCTGATAGCGTGCTGCTGTCCTGCTCATGCTGCCATTACCGGCCTCCAGCCGAAAGTAACGATCAACCCGGGCGTTGTAACACCTGCAACGACAACCGCGACTCCCACCGTCACCTGCCAGGCGCCATGCGAGTGCATGGCCGAGCGGGATGCTGCCCTGCGCTGGAGGGCGGAAGGGTTCACAAAATGTTCGCCAACGCCATGCGCATATACGTACGGGGCAGCAGATGTTCCCCCGAATTACTGTTTCAAATCCGCAGGGACGACCACGGTCCTCCAGCCGCAGGCCTCTGTGTCCATCCAGAAGATCACCACCAGACAGACCGGAACCGCCCTTGCCAGGCCAACCCTCTCCCTCCAGCAGGTGACAACCTCTGCCGGGAGCATCGCGTTCAGGCCAACGCTGAATCCCGCATACTCCTGCGGTCTCAACACCACCGATTCGGATCTCGGTGTCTCGACCTGCCACCAGGATACAAACAGCCTGAACGGCCAGATCTGCACATCGCAGGGTGATGGTATTCCCGATGCCTGCGACAACTGCCCTTCCGTATATAACCCGGACCAGATTGACTCGGACGGCGACGGGCTCGGGAACGCGTGCGATAACTGCGGCTTTGTTATCAATCCCGGGCAGGCAGATGCGGATGGCGACGGTGCCGGCGACCCCTGCGACAACTGCCCTGCAACAGCAAATCCTCCGCAGACCGATTCGGATCACGATGGTCTCGGCGATGCATGCGATCTCTGCCCGCACCACAAATGCGAAGCCCATGACTGCCTGACGGAAAATGCAGAATCGCCCCGGCACGGGACTGACGCTGATAATGACGGGGTAATCACCTTGTGCGATAACTGCCCGTTCCTTTCCAACCCGAACCAGACCGACACCGACGGCGATGGCGTCGGGGACCCCTGCGATCCCGACACCGGCTGCGGCACAGGATCGTTCTCCCTGACCGCGGTCAAGGCAGTCCAGGCATTTTATGATTCGGATCTCGTGTACGGGAAAGGAACCGCATTCCGGACCCTGGTCAGCTCGACCTATGGCTGCAACAGGTCGGTGAAATTCAAATTGACCCTGCCGGCGGACCAGTGGGGCGTCACCGGCAGCCCGGTGTCCAATTATAATACCGGGCAGGCAATCCAGCAGGTCTATGGCCCGATCTCTATTCCGGCCCATGCGAATAATGTCGAAGTTATCCTGCCGTATGTTCCTCCCGGCCAGGAGAATACGATCGGTACCCTGATGGGACAGATCGCCCCGGGCTGCGAACAGAGCATGTACTGCCCGCAGGTCAGGATCATGCCCATGCCAATTACGAAGGGGGATGTCAGTTTCCAGATCGAAGCGGATCCTGAAAATGAGTTTGCAGGATCCCATGCATCCGGGTATGCGGTAAAATCCGGGACAGCCCGTGTCGTCAGGACAAAACCCTGGAAGTTTCTCCTGATCCCGCTCAAGTCGCAGGGCCTGGTGCAGCCGTACTCCTGTTCCCGGGACGGGATACGCATCTCCATGGAACACCTGCTCGGCGCTTTCCCGGTTGCCGACGACCAGCTGGACTGGGACGTGATGGACGGCTATTATTCCGCCCCCTGTGGTCAGGGCGCCTGTCCGGTCTCCTGCCCGCCGCCCCACCAGGACCAGACCTGTTACCAGCCCTGTCCCACGCAGGGATGGGACCAGTGCCCGTACGTCCGGGACATGGATGCCGATACTTCGGAGTACAGGGTGGATACCTACCAGTACCTTGGCACAACGGCGAAAGAATGGGGATATGATCTCGGTGTCGGCCTTGCCATCGGGGAGGGACAGAACATTGGCGGGGCGATCCTGCTCGACCCCTGCGTGAGTCTCCCGCCGGGTCACCCGGAAAATGCCCCGGGAGGATTCGGGAACAGGCCCTGGGTTCTGGCCCATGAATTCAACCATATCGTCGTCCCGATGGACGACGGGGCGCTGCACCAGTACTGGTATTACTGCAACAAGGCTTCGGGTGCATCGCTCTGGGTGAACCGGTACAGAAATGTCTCCGGTCTCCCCTACTTCATGGACGGCCCGAGCTCGCCCGACTGCTGGAATATTTTCAGCAACCTCGATTCAATGAACATCAATAACGTGGCCTGCCAGAATGAATATCCGCCGGGGAACGACGGGTATTATTCCCTGCTGCACAACCAGTTCAAAGACCCGGTGGATCCGGCGGCGCTGCTGGTGAGCGGGATTGTCCGGAAGAACGGGACGGCGACCCTTGGTACGGTCTCGTACCTCCCGGAGGCGAACCTTGACCTGCTGCCCGACTCAGCCGGAGATTATACTATCGCCCTTGTTGATGCACAGGGCAGTGTTCTGGGCAAGAGCGGTTTCACGCCGCAGTTCTATATCTCGGAACCGGCACTGAACAGCTCATCCTACAAGGGAGGCCCGACACAGAGTACTCCCTTTGCCTACCGGGTTGCATGGAAGCAGGGCGTTAAACGCGTCGAGCTCCGGGACAGCCGGGGTACGGTGCTCGCATCCCGTGCCGTCTCCGCGAACGCCCCGTCTGTCCGGATCATATCGCCGAACGGAGGAGAGACCTGGACCGCAGGATCGCCGGTCACGCTCCGCTGGGAAGGGACCGATGCCGATGGCGATACCCTCACCTATTCTCTGGGTCTCAGCAGCGACGGCGGAAAGACCTGGGTGCCTCTTGCCACGGAACTGACCGGCAACCAGACCACCATCGTTACCGGCAGGCTGGAGAGCGGGGACAATTACCGGGTGAAGATCATTGCAAACGACGGGGCGAATACGGGTGAGGCGGTATCGGCAGCAGCGTTCCGTGTCGGCCCGAAGGGATCCTCGGACGGAGGGATCCCGGTTACCGGTATCGCAGCAGGAGTGCTCGTCATCGGTGCGGCGGGTGCCGGCTGGTTCTTCCTGAGAAAGAAGAACGGCGGGAACGGGCAGTAACGCGGTCCCCCGCCCAAAAAAGTTATTTACTTCCTTTTTACCGTCTTCCGCCGGGCCGGCTTCTTCTTTCCCGCCGCATTCCCTGCCTGCCTGACCCCTTTTGTCTCGCAGGGGATGCACTTCTCGAGTTTCTCGTCCACGATGCGGTAGGCGTTTGCCAGAACCGACGAGTTCGAGATCATGCCCGAGAGCAGGATCACCTCGAGGATCTCCTCGCGGGTGGCCCCCATCTTCAGCGCGGCCTGCATGTGGTAGCCGGTGCAGTGCGGGCACTTGAGGGCCGCCCCCACCGCCATGCTGATCAGCTCCACGTACTTGGGGTCGAGCGGGCTCGTCTCGGCCACCGTACCCTTGTACAGCAGGTGGGAGATAAGCACCTCAGGACGCTCGCTCATCCGCCGGAAGATGAGCGGGACCTTCCCGTACTCCACCTCGATGGCTTTCATCCACTCTTCCGCGGTAACGTCGGCGCCCTGCCGGACAATGTGCGCAAGCTTCTCCTCAAAATGCATTTTCGATGCTTTTCCCATTCATACCACCATGTTCGTCTCGGAGAACGGCAGGATCTTCACCAGGATGTAGTCCCGCATCCGTGAGGGAAGAACCTCTGCCACATCGCCAAGGTGTATCCCGTCCTCGATTGCGATCTTCTTCAGCGGCTCCGCAAACGTATCGTACGGCAGCTTGACCCGGAGGCCCTGCATCTGCACGGTCAGGGGCGTCGGTGAGGTGACGTCGAGGATCGCCGGCACCTTCTCCCGGATCAGGTCCATGAGCCGGGCGGGGGAGACCGAGAGCGGATCCTTTGCGATCTCCTCGCGCTTCTTCTCGACAACCCGGGTGATCACGTCTACGATCTCGTCAAGCTTCTCCAGCTGTTCGGCCTCCTTGGTCCGGCGCATGAACCGCCCGACGTTCCCCACGTACCCGTCGAACGGCGGGTCCGTGATGCGCCGGAGGGCAGCCTCGTCCGGGCCGCCGCAGAGGATGATCGGGACATCGATCCCCCGCCGGAGTTTCGGCATCTTCTCCCCGATGCAGTGCTCGAAGTTCCCCATCAGGTAGACCGCAAGATCGTGCTCGTTGATCACGTCCCGCTCCTCGTCGTTCAGGCCCGAGATCCGTTTCCCGGGCCCGCGGGCAAGGCTGACCATGTTGCTCTTGGCCCCGATCCGTCGCACGTACTCCGCGATGTCGCACGACGGGTGGGGCAGGTGGTGGATCTCGAGGCTCATCGACACGATGGCAATCTCGGTACCCACGAGCGGCGAATCCGTTACCTCGCCAAAGAGCGGCTTGCCGAGCCGGCGGATCAACTCGATGTCCTCTTTCGGGACAAAACACTGGAGCACCACTTCCGATGCAATAACGTGCTTCTGGACGATGTAGCCGCCGAGGTCCTCGATGAGGTCGGTGATGATGTCGTGCTGGTAGATCCCACCCTTGTACGTGACCGGCACGAGCGTCATGGCTTCTCACCAATAAGGGCGAACTTCTGCGCCACGAGTGCATCGATATCCTCGGCAAGGGTGTTCTCGCTTGCGACAAACGAGAACTTCGTCTTGTCGAACTTTTCCTTCCGCAGCCGGAACCCCTCGGGCGCAATGCACCGCAGCGCATAGATGAGGTCGCGGAAGAGGGACTCGCTCGGATCGGCAACGACAATGTCCTCGACCTCCTTTGCGGACATCTTCACGTCATACAGCATGACCGTGAACCGGTCCGGCTGCTCCACGTGCTCCTTCCCGAATGTCTCCCAGAAGATCTTCAGCATCGGGGCAAGGTAGGTCTCGTCTGAGATGACGAGCGTCATCTTGCCCTCGAGCGGGTTCACGTTGACGAAATCGCGGACCCGGACGATCGTGGTGATCCGGCGCAGAGTCCCGACCGCAACAAAGACCGGCACCTTCGGATCGATATAAATGTGGAGTTTCTCCACGACTTTCAGGAGGTTGTGATCGAGCAGGACGTCGTTTGCGATCTGCCGGTAGTACTCCGCCCCCAGCGGCTCGGGGCATTCCACTTCAAAGTACTCGAGGGCTGCCATCTCATCGTTCCTGTATGAATCCCGACGCAAGGAGCGCCGACCCGACCGCACCGATGTACTGCGAGTGGGGCGGGACAACAACGTTCACGTGGAGGAGCTGGCCCATGGCGTAGACAAGTCCTTCGATCAGGGACGTCCCGCCGACCATGATCACCGGCTCCTTGATGTCCACTTCCTGCAGCTGCTGCTCGAAGACCTGCTCGGCAACGGAGTGGCAGGCTGCTGCGGCAACATCCTCGGGCCTGCTGCCGGCGGCAAGGGCATTCACGAGGCTCTGGGTACCGAACACGATACAGTAGCTGTTCATCGGCACGTTTGCGCCCATCCCTTTCATGGCAAGCGGTCCGAGTTCGGTGATGTCGACGCCCAGCCGTTTTGAGGTCATGTCGAGGAACCGCCCGCTGGCGCCGGCGCAGATGCCGCCCATGGTGAAGGTCCCGGGGATCCCGTCCATCACCGAGATGGCCTTGTTGTCCATGCCGCCGATATCGATCACGGTCGCCGGCCCGTGCTGGCGGTCAGCGAGATACACGGCACCCTTCGAGTTGACCGTCAGCTCCTCCTGGATGAGGTCGGCCCTGATCTCCTTCCCGACAAGGAACCGCCCGTATCCCGTGGTCCCGACCGCCTGGATGTCGTCCCGGGTGAGACCCGCTTCGGCAAGGGCGCGGGCGATCACCTCGTTTGCGCTCTTCAGCACCTCGGTCGTGGGCTGCCAGCCGGTACCGATGATTTTGTTGTCCTTCATCACGATAGCTTTCGTTGTGGCAGAACCCGAATCGACGCCGAGGGTAATGCCCTGCTGCACCTCGCGGGCGAGGAGGGCACGCCTGCGGGCGATCGTGGTGAGGGCTTCCATGCGCGTGAGCAGGGTCCCCGCGGTGGTACGCTCGGTGAACGAGTAGCTGACCACCGGGAGGCGCGAGTTCTCGGTGATGTACCGCCGGAGCTCGTTTCTCACGATAGCCGCCTCGGCGCACCGGAAGCAGGTGGCGATGAAGACCGCATCCGCCTCCACCCGCCCTTCCACGAGCGCTTTTGCCCGGGCGATGTTCAGTTTCAGGTCGGGGCTGCGGACGTCGAGGCCGAAGAGGTCGAAGTCCCGGCGGATATCCTTGAGCGCAATGTCCGGGAAGAAGATCTCCCCGCCGACCTCGGCTGCCGCCGTGTCGATCTCGTGCTGGATGCCCGAGTATTCCGCCCCGCAGGAGAGCTGGGCGATCCGGACCGGCTGGGTCATTGCTTCCCTCCCAGCCCGTCAAGGAACCGCTTGATCGCCGCCACGAACCGCACGCCCTCCTCCTCGCTCTTCGGGTAGTACAGGTCGAGCTTCGGGATGTCCTTCTGCCGCAGGAGGTACTTTACCAGCTCGTTCGTGCGGGCGCACCCCATGCAGCCGAACGAGAGGTCCGCGTCGTTAATGATGATCGCTGCTTCTGCGGCTTCGATCTGCGGCCCGTAGAGCGCCATCCGTCCCCGGACTCCCGCCGGGACCTCGACTGCCGCCCACCGGAGGCCTTTCTTGGGCTCCTCGGGGGTGATCTGGAGCGGAGGGGACTCGAGTCCTGCGGTCTGGATACGTTCGCGCACGGCAACAGCCGATGAGAGCGGTGTGTGACCGTAACGGGAGACGAGGTCGGAGAGGATCAGGCTCGTTGCGGGGTAAATGAATACTTTTGCCATTTCAGGACTCCTGTGCTTCAATCAGTTTTTTCAGGCGGGCGATCCCGAGCTCGCGGTGGTCGAGGGGATTCTCCGGCGGCGGGACGGATGCAATGTCGCGGGTCTTCAGCGCTTCAAGGCCGTGCGAGACGTACGGGATGACCGTCATCTCGTTCTCCATGCCATGGTATCCCGGGCGTGCGCCGCCGATGTTGGCCCGGCAGCGACGGGGATCGCCCGGCGGGAACCCCCGGTCCTTGACGAAGATGTGATCGGGATCGATCTTCCGCAGTTCCGCGACAACCCGGTTCACCTCTTCCTCCTTCCCGTTGATCACGAGGCCGAAACAGGTTTCCTTGACCATCGTGTCCTTCGAGATCTCGTAGGCACGGATCCCGAGGTCCGCCGGCGTGATGTCGAACGACTCCACGACAACGTATTTTGTCACGGTCCCGGCATGGACCGGCGTATAGTCCGTCACTTCCGCACCTCCCTGATATACACTTTCTCCCGCTCCTTCACTTTTTTGATCTTATCCGTATCTACGACCCTTCCTATGATATTGGTCCCGTCGAACGGCTCGGACGTAGGCCCGAACTCCCGGTGGGCCGAGAGGCGGACGCCCACGAGGCCTGCGTTCTTGCAGGAATCGTTGGTGATGGCAAGAGCTGCCGCAGGGGCCTCGTTGTCCGGAGTATTCTCCGGGATGAGCTTGATGCCGGGAGGGATCGTTGGCCGGAAGAGCACCACGTCGTCGAACTTCATGAAGACCGGCAGGACGCCGGCATCGTGCTCGGCAAGGCCGGTGATTCGCCGGAACACCGCAACGCTCGCCGGTGCACGTGCTTCATCGAGCTCGATATCGATCACCTTGTCGATGGGTGCGGTGGTCACGGCGACTTTCCCGGTTGCCAGGATCTCCAGCGTGGTTTCGGGTTCCTGAGCGACAACAATCCGCTCCCCCGCGTCCCTGTCAATGGAAAGCGCGATCCCCCGTGCGGCTGCAATGCCCTTTGCCTGCGGGAGCGGAATGCCGAGCAGGTTGATCCGTTCCGGCCGTACGGCTACCGCGAGCACGTCGTGTTCCTGCGCGAGCCGGACCAGTTCGATCCCCTGGACTACCTGGCCGACGACCGTGTGCGCCATGCTCCCCGGCACATCGGTCCGGTACAGGAATACTCCCCCGGCCGCTTTTCCTGCCGTGCGGACTGTTACGGCGCCCTCCCGCCGCGGGTGATGATACTCCCGGGGAACCTCCGTCCCGGCGCGCCGCAGGTCGCCGATATGGGTGCTCGTTGAGCGGTCGGCCACGAACCTTCCGCTCTGCAGGGAGAGGAGCATATGTTCGACGCTCGCGGCCGCTTCGTCCGAGATCTTCTCTGGAGCAAACCCCTGTGCGACGATGGCAACCCGGGTCACGACCCGCATCCCGTCCTCGAGCGGGAGAGAGAGGTCGGTTGTGGTGAACGAACGGCTGGTGTCCGCCCAGCTGATGACCGGTTCCGTCTTCGTTACCCTGTCACCGGTCGACCAGCGGTCGATGACACCGAGGCCGCTGACAACCCTGCCGACGATCCCCCCGTCTTCACCCGCACCATGGTCCGCCGCGTGCCTGCTCCGGGAAAATATCAGGTACGACCGCGCCGGATCGTACCCGCCGCAGCCAAGGATAACGTCCCCCCGCTCGTACAGGTGCGGCTTCCTTGCCGGGCGCGTATCCGCGGGGAACGGCCCGAATGCGGCCGCGTACCGGTCCTGCCAGTGGAGCGTAAGGGACGGGACACGATCCGGGGATTCGAGAAATGCTGCCTGGTCCCCGGCAAGCTCGACCACTACCTGGCCGGCGGTCGTGCTGATCGCAAGGCTGCCGGTCTTAGCCTGCTCCTGCGTGGATGGGCGGATAATCGCAACCGCACAGTCCGGGGGATGGTCCTTCAGGATACTGGTTAATGTGCTTCCGTCGGCAGCCACCAGCCGCTCCCCATCGAGGTGGATGGTGACCATGGCCGCCTCATGGGGCCGGCTGGCTCATGACCTTGCGTTCTTCCGCCGTGAGATGCGCAAGCACGTCGCTGGTCTTGCCGATCTCCACGATCTTGCCGCCCCGCATCAGGGCCAGGCGGTCACAGATGTCCCGCACGAAATCCATGTCGTGCGAGACAACGATGAAGGTCTCGTCCATCTCCTCGCGGGCGTGCATGATGGAGTGCTTGACATCGACCTTGGTGATGGGATCCATGGTGCCGGTTGGCTCGTCGAGGATGACGAGCCGGGGCTCACGGATGAGCACCTGGGCAAGGGCAACACGGTGCCGCTCGCCGTCAGAGAGCTGCCCGGGCATCCGCTCGAGGATCTCCGCGCTCTTCTCCTCGGAAAACCCTGCCATCCTGAGCGTGACGAGCGCTTTTCTCATGGCGAGTTCCTTGGGAAACTCGAGGCCGATGGCATCGGTCAGGTTGTCGAGCACCGTGCGGTGCGGGAAGAGGTCATACTCCTGGTGGAGGAGCCCGATATACGGGGTCGCCCGGCCGCGCTGATCCACGCCGGGCTTGGTCATGTCCACCCATTCCTCTCCGATCCGGATATTCATTTCGCCACTCGTGGGCTCGACAAGACCGGCGATAATGCCGGAGAGGGTGGTCTTGCCCGCCCCGGACTTGCCGATGATGCCGAAGATCTCCCGGGTCTGGACCTCAAAGCTGACGCCGTTGACCGCTTTCACGACGCCCCGGTCGACCGAGATGTAGCGCTTGATAAGGTCGCGGGCAACGACCATCTTCTCGCCAAGCTCGGCCTCTTCGAACTTTTCGGAGTCGTCATACCCCTTCATGAACTGGGCGATGACCTCCTTTGGCGACCCGGCCTTCGCGATACTGCCATCGATGAGCAGGAAAGCCCGGTCAACAACATCCTCGATTGTCTGCGAGAAGTGGGACGTGACCACCATCCCCATGTTGTTTGTCTTTGCCGCCTCGGCAAGCATCTCGTGCACGATCTTCGCGGTGCCGGGATCGAGTGTGCCGGTGGGTTCGTCGGCAAAGAGCATGAAGGGCTCCTTTGCGAGCTGGCGGGCGAGGACCACCCGCTGCTTCTCGCCGCCCGAGAGGTCGCGGGCGATGTGCATCATCCGGTGGGAGAGCCGGACCTGGTCGATGAGGTCGGCCGCCCGGTTGATGGCCTGCTCGGCAGGGTAATCGATATCGTCGAGGGCGTGGAGGACGTTCTCGATGACCCGGTCGTCGCCGTACAGGGCAAAGGTCCGCTGGAACATGATGGCCGTCCGCCGCATCAGCCGGCGACGGAGCGTCTCGTCCTTCTCGTTCCAGAGATCGATATCCTGTGCTGCCATGGAACCGCCGCAGTGCGGGCAGGGCTTCCCGGCGGCGCTCCCCACGTCAAGGAATGCACACCCGCTGCAGACTGCCACATGGTAGACGATCCTGCCGCTCGTCGGGGGCTGTTCCACGCCCCGCATGAGATGCATCAGGACCGTCTTACCGGCACCGCTCCTGCCGATGATCCCCAGGACCTCGCCTTCCGCGATCTCAAAAGAGATGTTTTTGAGAACGCTTTTCCCGTCAAAATTCATGGAAAGGTTCTCGACTGTGATCAATGGAGCCTTCATAATACCCTTGTATCTAATGTGGCACAGGTGGCATATTACCTTTTATGTGTAGTATCACAGCCGTCACGATCGCAACTTTTCTTTGCCCGGAGGAGGTCCTCCACGATGGTCACGACCTCCCCCACGCTGCTGACCACATGGTCCGCTTCCTTGTACAGGTCTTCCGGCCGGTCGCCCGGCTGCTGGACGGTCAGGATGGCGATGTCGGCGTTCCGCATGGCGCACA
This sequence comes from Methanoregula sp. PtaB.Bin085, assembly GCF_002067035.1. Lineage (GTDB taxonomy): Archaea > Halobacteriota > Methanomicrobia > Methanomicrobiales > Methanospirillaceae > Methanoregula. The sequence continues at coordinate 59,755 of NZ_MVQB01000043.1, forward strand.
GGTCGTTGATGCCGTCCCCCACCATCAGCACCTTGTCGTATTCCTGCCGGAGGTCGCTGACGATCTGGGCCTTGACCGTCGGTGTTGCCACGCCATAGACCCGGTCGCGGGGGATCCCGAGATGGTCCGCCATCTTTTCGAGCTTGGTGACCCGGTCGCCGGATGCGATGAAGGTCGGCACGCCCATGCGGTGGAGAGCCGTGATCGCGTCCTTTGCGCCATCGAACGGCCAGCCGCCGGCAGTGATGGCGAACTCGATGCCCCGCTGCGCCATGTTGATGATGGCGCCGCTGTTCAGCGTCACGACCGATTCCTCCTTGCAGACCGTCCAGACGTTCCGGATGCACTCCTGCAGGTCGCCCACCCGGGCGCGGTCATCGGCATACAGAACCTCCCCGATCTCGTCGGCTGTGGTGATTTTCCGCGTGCAGCTGATGCCAAACCCGATATCATGCCGGACCAGGTATTCCGACAGGACGGTGCCGGCCGGCGCTGCCATGAGATCCTTTGACCGGACCGGGAGCACAATCAGGACGCGGTCGGGCGAGCTGAACGTGAGCGTCGTGGTCTCGATGCCGGGCAGCAGGGTGTTGTTGCAGATGTCCTTTGCAACCCGGTAGGTATTCAGGAGCGTTCCTGCACTGTCGAAAACAACGGCCACTGACATGATCCACCCGGCAATACCTTATTGTCCTTTTCACTCCATTGTTCAATGAAGCTGATGACCGTACCTGAAACCGCAGAGAAGATAAAGAGCATGGAGATCCGGGGGGCCGGCCGGATCGCCCGTGCAGCCGCTGAGGCGCTCCGGGATCATGCACAGACCCTGAAAGCAAAGGACCTGCAGGCGTTTAAAAAAGAGATGGAACGGTCCGCACGGGTTCTGATCGCAACACGGCCGACCGCAGTGTCGCTCCCGAATGCCGTCCATATTGTCATGAGAGGCCTTGGCGACGAACGTACCGTGGAGGAGGCCCGCGCCGCCCTGGTCCGGAGGGCAGACGGGTTCATCGATTCTTCCCGGCACGCGGTGGAGAAGATCGCGCAGTTCGGCGCCCGCCACATCCGCGATGGCGACACGATCCTGACGCACTGCAACTCCGAGGTTGCGCTGGGTTGCATCATCGAGGCGCACCGGCAGGGGAGGGATATCGAGGTCTTTGCGACCGAGGTCCGGCCGAGGAACCAGGGGCATATCACGATCCGGACCCTGAACGATGCCGGGATCAGGACGAACTTCATCGTGGACTCGGCCGTCCGATCGTTTATCAACGACGTGGATCTCGTCATCGTGGGCGCCGATGCCGTGACGGTCAATGGTGCAGTGGTGAACAAGATCGGCACCTCGCAGGTGGCCCACACGGCAAAGGAAGCACGGGTGAACATGATCGTTGCCACCGAGACCTACAAGTTCGCCCCGCGGACGGTCATGGGCGAGTTCATTGATATCGAGGAGCGGGGACCGGACGAGGTGTTACCGGAAGCTGTCCGGAAGACGCTGCCGAATGTGACGGTCCGCAACCCGGCGTTCGACGTCACTCCTCCGGAATTTATCGACCTGATCGTGACCGAGGCCGGGGCGATCCCGCCGCAGATGGCCTACGTCATCATCCGGGAATTCCTCGGATGGGACATCGGGGAGTTCGGGGCGGAGACCGGCCCCTCCGGGATCAACGGGGAATGAGGCGTCCGCAACCGGTCAGGGATTCTGATGCCGGCTGCAGGATAGTCATCTTAAAAAGCGGATCTGTTGAAACGGGCATGAAGGGTTTCACATCAGGATGATGAAAAGAACATGAAATCCGGATATGTATGAGGGCTCCCTGCCTCATGGCCTCTCCGGGGCACGGCGGGGCCAGAGCAGGTTTTGGGAACCGGTAATCGAAGGCCGCCGCGGGAGCGCCCCCGCGGGGGCGGCGGCATCTATCCTGAAGGGGGTATGGGGGCATCAGCCCCCATCGTTTATCCTGAAGCGTAATTTTCATGGGAGATCCATTCCTGATGAAAAATTATCACATGGATTTCGATCCAAAATCGTGCTCCACGGGGCGAGCCCCGACAGACCCCGAGCGCCCGTGGCTCCTTCCCAATCCAGAGCTTTGCCTTGAAAGGCTTTCCAAGAATCCAAAAAGACTCAACGGAACACAATTCCGTACCTGTTCCATTCTCCCCGCACCCTCAAAACAATAAATTCCCCGCACAACCCATCTGTACCCATGCAGGGAGCGAAACCAATCACAAAGACCGTCCCCTTTACCAAAGCCCGGATCGAGGAACTTGAGAAAAGGTATCCGACACCGTTCCATATCTACGATGAGGAGGCGATCCGCGCAGGAGCACGGCGGCTGTACAAAGCATTCTCGTGGGTAACGGATACTGAAGGTAAAAAGGGCGGCTTTACAAATTTCTTCGCGGTCAAGGCGCTCCCGAACCCCTCCATCCTCCGGATCCTGCACGAGGAGGGGATGGGAGCTGACTGCAGCTCACTTCCCGAGCTCCTGCTGGCAGACGCCGCCGGAATCAAAGGGGAGGAGATCATGTTCACCTCCAACGATACACCGGCCGATGAGTTCGCCCTTGCAAGGAAAATGGGAGCAGTCATCAACCTGGACGATATCACCCATATCGGTTTCCTTGAGAAGGCCGCAGGAATCCCCCGGCTCATCTGCTTCCGGTACAACCCCGGCGAGGAATACAGTCACGGGAACGCGATCATCGGGAACCCGGCCGAAGCGAAATACGGGCTCACGCACGACCAGATCCTCAAAGCCTACACGATCGCACGGAAGAAAGGCGCACAGCGGTTCGGCCTGCATGCCATGATCGTGTCCAACCAGCGCGACGAGGATATCCTCGTTGAAGCGGCCCGGCTGCTGTTCAATCTGGCTGTCGAGATCAAGGAAAAGACCGGCATCCGGGTCGAGTTCATCAATCTCGGCGGTGGTATCGGGATTCCCTACTCACCGGTCGATCACCAGGTTGACCTTGAGCGATATGCACGGGGAGTTCACAAGGCCTATAAGGAGATTATCGCAAAGAACGGGCTTGCACCGATGCGCATCGTCATGGAGAGCGGCAGGGCTGTCACCGGGCCGTACGGGTACCTGGTGTCACGCGTACGGCACGTTGCACGGAAGCACCGCGATTATGTCGGGCTTGATGCCTGCATGGCAAACCTTATGCGCCCCGCCCTCTACGGCGCGTATCATCACATCACGGTGCTTGGAAAGGAGAAGAAGCCCCTTGATCATGTGTATGACGTGACCGGCAGCCTGTGCGAGAACAACGACAAGTTCGCTGTCCAGAGGTTCCTTCCCGCGATGAGCCCCGGGGATCTCGTCGTGATCCATGACACGGGAGCGCACGGCCACGCAATGGGCTTCAACTACAACGGCAAGCTCCGCTCGGCCGAGTTCCTGATGCAGAAAGGCGGGACATTCAGGCTCATCCGGAGGGCGGAGACCGCGAACGATTATTTCGCCACCCTGGACTTCGAAGGATCGGACTTCTCCGGGCTTGCACGAAAGTAATACCCGGAACGGCAAAGGCAGGGTGCAGGAAACGGTAAATCCCGACCCGGGGAATACCGGTATCGCCTTTTCTTTTTTCGCCAGCAACCCGTGATTTCAGAACGTCACCGGCCTCATCCTCAAAAACCGGTCCGGGCTGCGAATTCTGCACCCGGCAGCACCGGTTCAGAACGAATCACGTCGTGACCGGACCCGGCCGGGAGATTCACCGGAACCGATGCTTTTATCGGAGATCAGGGCCCTCAACAGTAGTACAGGCAAGAACCGGCGGGAACCCGCGAGACGGCAGGGCACGGGGGATTTTCCATGGAGATTCATTTCAGCAAACTTCACGAAAATGGCGTTGACTTCATCGTGATCGACGAGTACCACACACTTGTCATTCCCGACGACATGAAAGGGCAGTTCGCTTCCTGTTACTGCGATCGCCGGGTTGGCATTGGTGCCGACGGCGTGCTGTTCCTCATGAAGTCGGCAAAGGACAGTCTCCGGATGCGCCTCTTTCTGCCGGACGGGAGCGAGGCGGAGATGTGCGGGAACGGGATCCGCTGCCTTGCCAAAGCTGCAGCAGATGCCGGGTACGTGAAAGGATCCTTCACGGTGGAGACTGCCGCTGGATCGCTCTCGGTCGTGACAGAGAATTCCGACGACGGATTTCTGGCAACGGTCATCATGTCCCCCCCGCAGTTCGACCGCAGCGATATCCCGGCAACCGGCAGCGGCGAATACAGGGAACATATCGGGGACTACGATGTCTATGCCGCGAACACGGGCGTCCCGAACGCCGTGATCATCGTGAAGGATGTTGACGCAGTCGATGTCGCAGACGTTGCCCCGGCAATCAGCCGGCACGCCACCTTCCCCAAGGGGGCGGACGTGAACTTCGTGGAGAAGACCGGGCAGAACAACATCCAAATCCGCACGTTCGGGCGCGGGACCGGGGACGAGACGCTCTCCTGCAGTACCGGTGCAACCGCATCGGCGGCAGTCATGCACCGGCTCGGCCAGGCCGGCGACACCGTCGAAGTCGAGACCCGGGGCGGCTCCGTCACCGTCTCCCTGAAGGGAACGACAAAAGTGCAGGGGCCGGCCGTAACCGTTTTTTCCGGCGTAATACCCTTTTGATTTTTCCGGGGATTGCCCTGGCCGGCGTTCAGTCCCCGCCGCCTTCCTGTCCTGCAGGTTTCCGGGCCGTTATGTCACGGGAGATGCTCAGGTACTCGCGGACCCGGCCCGACTTCTCGTCGCGGATGACCCGGATCGTGGACTCGAACGGGAGATACCGGCCATCCTGGCGACGGAGCCGGGTCGTGATGGTGAGCTGCTGCAATCCCTGCCGGACGCTGGTATCGAGGAGGTCCCAGCAGGGGGTAATGTCATCGGGATGAACGAACGAGATGAGGTTCTTGCCCAGGATCTCCATCTCGCTATAGCCGAGGAGCCGGGTGACGGCGGGCGAGACATAGAGACAGATAAAATCGTTCGAGAGGCGCGTAATGACATCCAGCGAGTTGTCCGCAATGAAACGGTACTGCTGCTCGCGCTGCCGGAGCTGCTCCTCGATCAGTTTCCGGTCGGTGATATCGGTGACCGATACAATGGACCGGGTTGTCCCCGGAACCGGGCCGACCGTGATGAGGGCCCGCCGGATCTCCCCATCCTTCCTCACGAGGCCGGCCTCGTACTGGCTGGGAGTATCGCTTCCCTCGCGACGCTGGTAATGCCACGCCAGCATGCGTTCCCGGTCCTCCTTTGTCACGAACTCCGTCCAGCTCCTCTTCTTCTCGAGCTCCTGCCGGGAATACCCGGAGATGCGCTCGAATTCGCTGTTCACCAGGCTCACGATCGTATTCTCTTCGATGATGATCGTGGCAGCACCGGTATTCTCGAATACCGCACGGTACCGCGCTTCGCTCTCCCTGATGGCAAGCTCCGCACGGTACCGTTCCGTGATATCGTTGACCGCCACAAGCACGGCTGGCATTCCTTCGATGGATGTGGCCACTCCCCGCCCTTCCACAACAACCGGTGTCCCGTCGAGCCGGAGCATCTGCAGTTCCATGGGAGGCGTTGTCCCGCCACTGAGATCGTCTTCAATGTTTCTTTGGACAGCCCCGCGGAAGGAGGGATCAACAAAATCGAGGATGTTCTTCCCGAGCACCTCCCGGGAATCTCCGGCCCCGACCAGCCTGACAGCCGCCGGGTTCACGTAGATGATCTTCCCGTCGCGGTGCAGGATGACTGCATCGGGCGAGATCTCGATGAGCTTCCGGTACCGCTCCTCGCTCTCCTGCAGCGCCTGCTCGGCCTGCTTTCGTGCGGTGATGTCACGTGAAACGCCGAGAACGGAGGTGACCTCACCCCGGGCATCCATAATCGGCGTCAGGTAGTGGTCGAACCAGTGAACTGTCCCGTTTATCTTCATCTCCCCTTCAGAATGAGCGGGCTTTCCCGTCATGAATATCCGCTGCAGCTGCTGAGCCTGGCGTTCCCCGAGTTCGCCAGGGAAGAACAAGGACCGTTTTTTCCCGATCACCCGATCAGCCGGAAGTCCAAGGACTTCCGCGGCATAGCTGTTGACATAGTCCACGCGATCGTCCTTCCCGATAACAAAGATCAGATCGTGCGAGGCTTCCGTAAGGTTGCGGTACCGGGCCTCGCTCTCCCGCAGTGCCTGTTCGGCAAGCGTGCGACCGGTGATGTCCAGCGCCGTGAAGGTGATCCCGCCGGAGATATTGGCCGGGTCCAGGGGGGTCAGGTTCAGGATGATATTGATACCCGCACCATCCTTTGTCACCCACCGGGTCTCGATCGATGCCGTCCCGTTCTGCTGTATCTGGTTGTATTTCAGTGTCCCGACACGCTCGAACTCTTCTTCAGAGGGGTACAGCATGCGTGCGGATTTTCCTACCAGCTCTGAGGCAGTGTATCCTGTCATCCTGCAGAGCCGTTCATTGACCTCAAGAAAGGTTCGGTTCCTCTCAACGCCGATACCGACGGGGGATACCCTGAAGATGCCGCGCAGGCGGGCTTCGCTCCTGCGGATCCGTTCCTCGTCCCGTTTCTGGTCGGTGATGTTCTCGAGCAGGACCGAAACGCCTTTGGTGCCCTCGTTGAACACTGTCGGTGCCACGCGGCAGAAGAAGTAGGATCCGCGGACGGGGGCGGACAACTCCCCCCGCCACTCCTCGCCCCGGAGTCCCTTCCGGAACCTCTCAAGGAGCTCGGGAAACACATCTTCAAACACAAGGGAGAACGCGGTGAACGAGATGTTCTTGCCGGACATGTCCTTTGCCTGGACGCCAAGGAACGCGAGCAGCGGATCGTTGGCATAGATCACCCGCTCTGAGAGATCAAGCTGCATGACCAGCTCGGACGAGATGGAGAGGACTGAGGAGACCGGCAGCCTCCGTGCCAGCGTGTACAGCTTTGCCATCCCGAACCGCCGCATCTCGACCTGTCCCGAGAGGAGGAGGTTCTCGAGATACCTTCCCGCCGTGTTCCGGTTGATATCCACGGATTTGACCAGGTCCGTGATACTGAGCCCTTCCGGGTGCTTCTCCAGCACCTCCCGGATCCGTGCGGTGATCTCCCTGCTGAGCACCATGAACAACAACCATTCCGCCCGATGGGATATAATGCTTACAATTTTTATAAGGGGCGGTCTGTTACTCCGGACTCCGTACGGACAGGAGATTTGGCCCGGGAACGGTCAGTCCTTAACCCGTATGCCGTCTTCCACGATCTCGAACACGAACGAGGCACCTTCTGGACGGGACCGGTGCTTGACCAGCCGTGCCCGGCGGAGGCCCGGGGTGTCGGTCTTCTCGAGCCGGACAATCACTTTCGAGAGGTGCTCGAGGGCAACTCCCCCGAGGCCGTAAAAGGTGTTCTTCGCGGGATCCATGTACACCTGGTTGGTGATGATGACCGGGATCTCGTAACGCCTGCAGTACCCGAGCAGGTGGATCATCTGTTTCGTCAGCGCCTGCAGGGCGTCCCTGCCCTTCTCGAGGTCCGTGCGGTAGAGGGCGGTGGCCGAGTCCATGACAAGCAGGCCCGGCTTGTGGTTCTTTAACACTTTTTCCGCTTCGGCAATCATGCTTCCCTGGTGCTCGAAGTCGAGCGGTTCGAAGAGGAAGAGACTGTCGGCGATCTTCTCGGTGTCCTCGCCGGCGATCTGGCGGAACCGCTCGATCGAGAATCCCTCGGAATCGATGTAGATGACCGGGTGGCCGGCCCGGAGGCAGGAGACGGCAGCGATCATGCACAGCGTGCTCTTGCCGCTCGCGGGCTCTCCGTAAATCTGGGTGATGGTCCGTACCTCGAGCCCTCCGCCGAGGAGGGTGTCCAGCGCCGGTATGCCGCTGGTGTGGCGATCGGTCTTCATCCCCGCCCTTCCTGCGTCCTGAACCGTTCCCGCGCTTTTTCCTCGACGAGCCGGAGAACGTCCCGGACCGGAATTCCCGTCTCGCCGGCAAGAACGCGGGCGGGTTCGTACTCCGCTTTCACGGAATACATCTTCCCTCCCGTCCACCCGCATTTTACCGGCATCTTCCGCCTCAAACCGTTGATTTCAATCTCGATATCCTCTACGGTCCGCTCCGCGACGAACCGGTGGACGGCCGGGATGCACCGGATCCCGAGCGTCCCGAGCTCGCGGGCCATCAGTTCCGCAAGGGACGGGCTCGTCTCCGGCAGGCAGATCACCCGGATCAGGAATCCCGGGCGGCCCTTCTTCATGATGATCGGCGTTGCTGACGCGTCCCGGGCACCCGCCTCCATGAACCGAGTGATCGCGTGGGCTATCACCTCGCCGCTCACGTCGTCCACGTTCGTTTCGAGAATATCGACCGTGTCCTGCGGCATTTCAGCGGGTGCTGCGGTCTCAACAAGCATCACCCGCAGGACATTCGGGGCATGGTGCGGGTTCCGGCTGCCGGCGCCGTAGCCGATCGCCCGTATGGTGTATGCCCCTGCCGTGCCGGGATCGATCATTGCGAACTCGGCAAGGAGTGCGGCCCCGGTCGGCGTGCAGAGCTCGCCGGCATGGTCCCCCGGCACGGCCGCGAGGCCCGACTCCCTCAGGATCGCCGCAGTTGCCGGCGCCGGGATCGGGAACGTGCCATGGGATCCGGTTGCCGTACCGTATCCGAGCGTGATGGGGAGGACTTTGACGCCGTCCACGGCAAGCGAGTGCAGGGCTGTGCAGGCGCCGATCACGTCCGCGATGGCATCATCCGCCCCGACCTCGTGGAAGTGGGCGTGATCGCCGTGCACGTCCGTTTCCGCGGCATCGATCCGCTTAAAGACCCTGCGGGCCATCGCGAGCGCCGGTGCCGGTACCCGCGGGGCTGCCCCGTCAAGGCGCTCCATCACGTCCGCAAGGGTCCGGTGCGCCGGCGTTGCTTTCGTGTCGACCTTCACGGCACGGATCCCGGCCCGGTTCACCGTGGTGATCGACGGCTCCGCTACAACCGCTGTCATCGCCCGCACGACCGCGTCGCGGTCCGCCCCGCTGTCCAGCAGGGCGCCCGTGATCATGTCGCCGGCAGCACCGTGGAACGGATCGAAGATAAGGACCCTCATTATCAGTACCTATAAATCCCTGCGTATATGACCTTTAAGGTAATGCCTGAAGTGCAATTGAGGGTGGATTCCGCGTATCCCGGCGATCAGGGTGGCGGGAAGGCCCGGCTGGATCCCGAGACCATGCTCGCGCTGAAGATCTCGCCGGGCGATCTCGTCGCAATCGAGGGGAAGAAGCGGACCGTGGCCAAGGTCTGGCGGGCGCTCGTCGAGGACTGGAACCAGCGCAAGATACGGATCGATAATTTTACCCGGCAGAATGCCGGCGTCAGTATCGGTGACAACGTGAAGGTCGTGAAGATCGCAGACGAGGTCGAGGCAAAACGGGTTATTCTCGCACCTCCCGAGGACCTTCCCAGGAAGATCCCGATCGCGAACAATCCCCACGTTGTCAACAGCCTGATCGATTTCCCGGTGGTGAAGAACGATACCATCCCTATCATGCTCGGGCTGCCGTTCATCCAGCCGCAGATCGTGGGCTTCAAGGTCATGGAGATCGAGCCCGAGGAAGCGGTGATCATCACCAAGAATACCGCGATCGAATTCTCCGACAAGCCTGCCGCGGGATTCGAGGGCATCAAGCGGTTCAGTTACGAGGACATCGGAGGATTAAAGGACGAACTCCAGCGCCTCCGCGAAACGATCGAGCTCCCGCTCCGCCACCCGGAGCTCTTCCAGAAGCTCGGGATCGAGCCGCCCAAGGGCGTGCTGCTGTACGGCCCGCCGGGGACCGGCAAGACCCTGATCGCAAAGGCCGTTGCAAGCGAGAGCGGGGCGCACTTCATCCACATCGCAGGCCCTGAGGTCATATCGAAATATTACGGCGAGAGCGAGCAGAAGCTCCGGGACATCTTTGACGAAGCCCGGGAGAACGCCCCCTCGATCATCTTCATCGACGAGCTGGACTCGATCGCACCCCGCCGCGAGGACGTGACGGGCGAGGTGGAACGCCGGGTTGTCGCCCAGCTCCTCACGATGATGGACGGTCTCGAGGAACGGGGCCAGGTCGTGGTTATCGGGGCCACGAACCGCGTTGACGCCATCGATGCGGCCCTGCGCCGGCCCGGCCGCTTCGACCGGGAGATCGAGATCGGCGTGCCGGCAGAGCCGGACCGGATCGAGATCATGAAGATCCACACCCGCGGGATGCCGCTTGCCGACGATGTCAACCTCGACACGCTGGCCCAGCAGACCCACGGGTTCGTCGGCGCAGACCTTGCGGCCCTTGCCCGCGAGGCCGCGATTCGTGCCCTCCGCCGCTACCTGCCGGAACTCTCCGAGCATCTCGATTCCGAGGAGATCCCGCAGGAAGTGCTTGACACACTCAAGGTGTATGCGAGCGATTTCCGCAGCGCACAGCGCGATGTGAGCCCGAGCGCGATGCGGGAAGTCATGCTCGAGGTCTCGCACGTGAAGTGGCAGAACGTGGGCGGCCTCGAGGCTGCCAAAATCGAAGTGAAGGAAGCTATCGAGACCCCCTTAAAGGACCGGCAGAAGATTGAAGATATGGGAATCGAGCCGCCGAAAGGTGTCCTGCTTTATGGACCTCCAGGTACTGGGAAGACCCTTATTGCAAAGGCGGTAGCGAGTGAGAGCGGGGCGAACTTCATCCCTGTCCGCGGCCCTCAGCTCCTCTCAAAGTGGGTTGGTGAGAGCGAACGGGCTGTACGTGATATTTTCAAGAAAGCTCGGCAGGTAGCTCCCTCGATCATCTTCTTCGACGAACTGGACGCACTCGCCCCGGAGCGGGGGAAGGGTGGCGACTCCCACGTCCTCGACAACGTGCTCAACCAGATCCTGACGGAGATGGACGGCCTCGTCGAGCTCAAGGACGTTGTCATCATGGGCGCCACGAACCGCCCGGAGATGGTCGATCCCGCCCTCCTACGTGCGGGCCGGTTCGACCGCCTCGTCTATGTGGGCGAGCCAAGTTTAGAAGACAGGGTATCAATTCTGGCAGTCCATTCAAAATTTATTCCTATTGAGGGGACAGGCATTGAAGAAATTTTAGAATTAACAAAACCGCTAACAGAAGATAATCTTGAAAAAATTATTGATGTTGTCAGGGTTGATCAACCAGTAACAGCCGAAACAATTGTTTCTGCATTCAGGGAAATCCGAAAAAGAAAAGTTGAAGAATTGTTTTCAATGAAAAAATTGGTATTGGAAGGGCTCGACTTTGATACTCTCGTTAATATTACGATGAAAATTGATGATTCTAATATTGACAAGGTTTTCAGCAATATCAGAAAAGAACAGACAGTAAACCAGGAAGATCTTGAACAGAAATTAAAGAAAGTTCAGAAATTATCGAAAAAGGATACCCCCTCTTTGGATCCGGATCTCCGAAAGAGACTTGTCCTGAGCAAAACTGAAAATAAAACAATTCCAGAAGAGGCTCTTAACTATCTTATAGAAACTACCGAGATTTTCAACCAAACATCAATTCTGGAGATAATGGACGTTTTATCCAAATGGCAGGCAATCAAAAGTGAAGACATCGAAATTATTACAAATTCATTCACCCAGAAAGATAGAGTTGCCCGAAATGATGAGAATAGAAGAATTCTCATTACCCAGTTACTTGAACAGCAAAAACTTACTTTGGACAAATCTTCAGTTGATGATTTATTAACTATATTCCGTCATTTCACTGATTCGGATATAAAGAGAATCCTCCTTCATCTCTGGGTAAACCAAGCAGAACGTGAGGTCAGGAGAAGGAAGATTGCTCAGTTATCTGATTCGAAAAAACTCCGGTTAGAAGGATTATCAAATCTTGATTTGGCAGATCTCACCATCGCGAATAAAATCAATGATCATGAGCTTGAAGAGTTCATTGAATTACTTTGGAAGGAACAACCTATTCGTGAAGGCGAAATAATTGATCATATACGGTCGTTAAAATTGGATCCGGATCAAATTGAACTCATTCGCAGATCTTTAAGAAGAAGAAGAATTTTTGAAATTTTTGAGATGAGAAAAATTCAGTTCCAAGATCCGCAGAAGATGGATTTATTGCGTGATTTGGCATCAAAAACAGAAGGTTTCGTGGGCTCGGACCTCGAATCCCTCTGCCGGGAGGCCGGCATGCTCGCCCTCCGCGAGGGCGCAACCATCGTTGCCCGCAAACACTTCGATGCGGCAAAGGCGAAGGTCCACCCCACGATGAACGAGCGCCTCCGCGAGTACTACGGCAAGATCCAGCAGCACTTCAAGGGCGGGCTTCCTGAGAAGGTGCAGCCGCCGGAGTACCAGTAAATTTTTTTTACATTTTTTCTTTCAGCCGGATATTCCGGATTTTTTTGCGTCACGCCTTTTCTCTTCATCTTCGGCAAGTATCCGGCATACCGGGCGCATCCGCTTACCACCGGATTGGCCGGTACGGTAGCAGCAGAAGATCTCGCAGCACTCGGGTTCATCGCGGCATCACCTGGGATCTCACGTCGACTACCCCCCGGGGAATGGAAAGTAGTCTGGTAACATACCCTCCTGATTGTAAAAGTGATGGAGGCGGGTAAAAAAGGCGACCTCTTAAATATTGCCCCTTTTGGCAATCGGAGCCTTTTAATGGCGATTTGGATCTGGTTAAAATTTTCAGAATTTTTAGGTGTCCCGAAAATGTGCCGAATTCGCAGAAAAGTGTTGCGAATTCACTTTTTCCGGGCCTGTTACGGGCCCGGTTCCGGTTTTTCACGCCGGATGTAAAATGTGCTCTAATAGACCCTATTGGACAGCGAAAGTGCCTCCCGGCTGGACCAGAGTAAGGGAAAAATGAAAGGAAGGGGGTTTCAGGTCACCGTCGATCAGCCCCCCGGCGCGGGGGGCGGGGGCGCATTGCGATGGTGGTTGATTACCATTCCCTCGTGAGTTACGAAAACCTTCTGAGTGACTCTCGCAAAGTGGGGGGTGCCTACGCGGCGGGGGCGAAGCCCCCGAGAGCGTCAACGACAACCAATGATTTCTACACAGTATTTTTTTTAAGAGAGAATTTTTCGTGCCCGGTTTTTTCATTCACGATCCGGTTCAGAAAGAAAATTTCCACCGCGATATCCCGGAAATTTTTCATACAACCCGGCCGCTCCAGCGATACAGGGATATGGAAAGAAGAAAAACGCTATTGTATGCCAACCAGCAAGAAACAACTCGTCAAGCTGAACCAGGCAAAGAAGGCCAAGGCAGAAGAACTCTCGAAGCAGGCAGCCGCGGGCAGCGAAAGCGCGAAGAAGAAACTCAAGAAGCTCGAGAAAAAGATCAAGTGAGCCGCGAAAGCTGCTCGCTATCTACAAGATTATCTTTTTTTTTACATTTCCTTCGCTGTGGAAATCCAATGATTATTCTGACGCTCTTGGGGGCGTCGCCAAGCGGCTCCGCCCCCGCCGCTGTGGCATCCCCGGTTACGATAATGCCGTATTACCTGTTTAAAAAATTTTAAGATTTCCTGTACAGGTAATGCAGAGGCATCCTAAGCGCCCCCGCCCCCTCCGGGGGCAGGGTTTGCGCAAGGGAGGTTATCACTTCTCCCGACGATTCCTCCACCTCACCCGCCGAGCAGCATCGATCCGCCGATCAGCACCATCAGCACGGCAAACAGGATCTGCAGGTTCCGGGCCGAACAGGAATGGGCGAACCGCACCCCGATGCGGGCGGCCGGGATCGTGGTCACGGCAAGGAGGGTGAAGGCCAGCAGGTTCACGTACCCGAACGAGTACGGCGGCAGCCCGGCCACTCCCCAGCCGGTGATGATGTATGCAGTAACCGCCCCGCATGACGAGAAGATCAGGCAGGCAGACGATGTCCCGACCGCCCGGTGGATCGGGTAGCGGAACAACAGCACGAGAACCGGCACGAGCAGTGCTCCGCCGCCAAGGCCGGTGAGGCCGGAGAGGACGCCGATGCAGAACCCGGTGATGACGAACTGCCCTGCCGATCCCCGCATGTCGCATTCCGCACATTCCCGGATATGCCAGAACATGCGGACGGCGATGACGAGGATGAAGATGGCAAAGAACACCCGCAGCAGGTGGCCCGGCACATGGGATGCCGCGATCCCGCCGGCAAGCCCGCCGAAGATCGCGGCAATGCCCATCGGCAGGGCCGCGTGCCATTCCACCGCACCGCGTGTGTGGTGGGCCAGCGCCCCGCTGACCATGGTCGGGAGGATCACCGCAAGCGACGTGCCGAACGCGATGCGGATCGCGAGCGTGGAATCGATCCCGCCAAGGGTATACAGCCAGAACTGGACCGGCGTCATCAGGGATCCGCCGCCCACGCCGAAAGCGCCGGACTCCAGACCGGCAACGATCCCGGTGATGAATAAAATGACAGACTGCAGGATCGTATCCATGACGTGCACCGGAAAATATGCTGGTGAAGTATTATGTGCCTGACATCAATAGTCTAACGGGGAAACAAAGATGGAAAAAACTGCACTCCTGATCATCGATATGCAGAACGATTTCGTGCTCGAGGGACGACCGCTGAAGGTTGCGGGAGCCCGTTTAGTGATCCCGAAGATCCAGGCGGTACTCGGGGAGTTCCGCAAGCGGTCCCTGCCGGTCTTCCATGTCCTCCGGGTGCACCGGGCGGACGGCTCCGATGTCGAGATCACCCGGCAGGACCTGTTCCGGAAATCCCCATTTGCCGTTGAAGGGACGCCGGGTGCAGCTGTCATCGGTGAGCTGGAGCCGCGGAGCGGCGAGTACATTCTCACCAAGACCCGGATGAGCGCCTTCATCGGCACGGAACTCGATCTCATGCTCCGCACCCTCGGCGTGACACGGCTGTTCGTCTGCGGGATCCAGACCCCGAACTGCATCCGGACAACGGTCTTCGACGGGATCGCGTACAACTACCCGGTTGTGCTCGTCGACGATGCGACCGGAGCGTCCTCGGAGGAGGTCCACCGTGCGAATGTCCGGGACATGCAGAATATCGGGGTGCGGATCGCGAAGGCAGCAGATGTTCCCGGGCTGCTTGACTGAATATGAAAAATTGGCTCTGTAGAAAACCTCCCAAGATGCAGCAATAGATTGGGATGGGACCGCGGACGCACGGGGTCTGTCGACCCTCGCCCCGCGGGGCATCAGCTTATCCGGGTATCTAAAAAATGATAGAATACGGGGGTCAGGGGGGCTTGTCCCCTTGGGCTGCCTCCTCCTCTGGGGGAGAGAGGGGGTCACCCTCGCAATTCCCCACTGAGTGCGTTGCAGGAAGGGATTTCTCCAGAGCAAAAAATTAAATTCGCTCTGTGAAAACGGGCATTATTGATCAATCCGGAACAATGGCAATCACCTGGATGTTGGATACGTATGATGGCTCCCTGCCTCAGGGCCCCTCGCGGGGCACGGCGGGGCAAGAGCTGGGTTTCGAAAAAACAGCAATTCAAAGCCTCCGCGGGGAGCCCTTCGGGACGGCGGCCGTTTATCACAATCCGGGGGTATGGCGGCATCAGCCCCCATCATTGATCGTATAACACGATTTTCACGGGAGATCCGGTGTGGAAAAATAAAAACCCCCTCTTGCGCCACCCGCCAGTGGAAGAACGCTGAAGCATTCTTTTCCCGTCTCGTCTCTGATGAGAACCTGACTATTCCAGGAGCGTTGCTCCACTGATTTCAACAGATGAAAAAATTACTTTTTCAAAAAATATTTCCGGATCAGCCAGATACCGCCAACAATAAGGATGATATCGAAGGCTGCGGTGAACACGGGCACGAGTTCGTCGGCAATCCAGGTATTGATCAGCTGCATGACAGTGAAGAACAACTGGAACCCGGCTATCACAATGACGAAACCCAGAACCATGATTACCAGCCCGGACCAGTCGTCGCCTTTCTTTGTCTCCGGAAGCGGCTTCGATTGTGTCCCGGGCCCGGCAGTCGGCGGGATGTACACCGGGTACTCCTTCGTATCCTGTGAACCGGCGTCCTGGGTCACTGCTTCCGCCTCCTGATGCAGACAAGCACTGCAAGTGCGACAAGGACGACAAGAACCAGCGGCGCACCGAAGCCGGGGGATCTCGTGGTCGGTATCGCGTTCGGGCCTGCCCGGTATCCCTCCTCGCTGACAAACTTCGAGGTCTCGATCTTCTTGGTAACGAGCTGGGTATCGTCCTTCATGATCGTCCCGGGCCGGAGCCGGACCACGCCTTCGCCGCGCTTGACAATGGTATCGTTCTTCCAGACAATGATCTCGACAAGGTAATTGTACTGGTCGGGCACCGAGAGCGAGACGCTCGATACCCGGGTGGCATCAGGAAGGATGCTGTCGATATGGGCCCGTTGCTTGTCGGCAAGCAGCCGCGCATCCTCCTCCTTTGCCTTCACCTCGACATCGAACGCCCCGCTCGGGACCCGGTTATCGTTGGTGAAATAGATGTCCGCCTGGATGGTTGCCCGGTCTCCCGCCACTTTCTTCACGAGGAAATCCGTGTCGGTGATGGACAGGCCGATCTCCTGCACGTCCGGGACGAGCCGCTCGAGACTGTACACGGTCTTCTCCCCCTGCCCCTTGCGCTGGCCGTTCTCGAAGACCGTACTCACGAGACGGTAGGAACCGGTCCGCGGCAGGGTGATGATCTGGGTAACGGACCCGGTCCCGCCAACACCCAGGAAACCGGCATCGCTGGTCTGTTCGGCAACGACAAGGCCGCTTGCCGTGTCATATGCCCGGAGCTGGACACGGGAGATCCCGGTGGAGACCCCGCGGATGTTCTGTAATTCGGTTGTGACGTTCAGGATGACCTCTGCCCCGGTCACCTTGTCAGCGCCGACCGTGATATCAGTAACGGCGACGAAACTTTCCTTGAGGCAGCCGGCACTGATAGCCAGCGCCGCAAGGCAGACGAGGAGCAGGACGGGCAGTACTGAGGTGAGATTATGATTCGCCATGTATATCTCCGGACACGTTTTATTTTGATGTATTAATGCGTAACGATTTTATATCATGGCCGGCCCGGAGGTGTGCCGCTTTTAAAAGGGTATTGTACAGGATCCTGCCTCGAAACGTGCCCGAGGGAACGGCGGAAAAAACGGGTTGGCGACGGCTCTCCGGACAGGGCCGGGACCTTGGTGCAACTTCCCGTTATTCGCAGTACGGGTCGTTGGCCCATTCCTCGATGACCCGCTTGGGCTGCCGGCCGCCACGGTGGTGGTGCCTGCTGTGGGAGGAACGGCGTTCGTGCCCGGCCTCTTCCTCGTCTTCATTGTCCTCGTCCCTGCCGGGTGCGGGAGCCGGTTGCTGCTGTGCTGCCGGCCGTACGGGCTGTTGCGTGTCGCGCCGGTGGTGGTCCCGCCGTCCGCTGTGGTGGCGGGAGCGATCCCTCCGGTCATTCCTCCGCTGCCCGGATCGCTGGCCCTGCGGGGTCCGGTGCTCCTGCCCGGCCTGCTGCGGCTGCTGTGATGATTGCGGAGGCTGCGCCGCCGGCGACGGCTGCTCCCCGGTACTCTGTGGCTGCGGATTTTCTTCTGCCATGGTTGTCAGACTGATTAATCGGGGCAGGAACCATAAAAAACATTCCGTCCTTCCCCTTCTTTCCGGCCGGCGGAAAGGATCCGGGCGGAGAACGGGCGCCTGCCCGGGAGCCGGGACGGAGCGGGCGGTTGATCCCTGATAATGAACACCTATATACATCAGCGCCCAAATTTGTAACAACCAGTGTACCGGTGTCCCATGTCCAATGTTACAACCCTTCTCGATGCAAAAAGTGTTCCGGAAGCAAAGGCCGCTCTCGTCTGCCCCGGGCGGAACGAGACCTATTCCTATAAGCGGCTTCGCGAAGAGATGAACCGGGTGGGCCTCGGTCTCCTGTCGCTTGGCGTGAAGAAGGGGGACCGGGTCTGCATCTACCTTGACAGTTCCCCTGAGTACCTCATCAGCTACTTCGCCATCTGGCGGATCGGGGCAGTTGCCGTCCCGACCAACATCGTGTACCGCGGCAAGGAACTGCTCCATGTCATCAACGATGCCGGTGCCTGCACGGTCATCACGGACGAGCAGGGTGCCGGCATCATCGCGGGTATCCGCACGGAGGCCCCGACGGTCTCCCATGTCATCTGCACGGGAAACGCCGTCAACGGGACCGTTGCCTGGGACTCGTTCCCCCCGGCGCCGGAGATCACGCGGGCGGCGAACTGTTCGCCCGAAGACCTCTGCCATATCCAGTACACGGCCGGCACCACCGGCAGGCCCAAGGGGGCGATGCTCACCCACGGCAACTGGATGACCGCTCTTGACACCGAACGGGACGCCCTCCGCCTCAGGCCGACGGATGTTTACCTCGGCATCTATCCCATGGGTCACGTCGGGCTCTCGTGGGGGCTTGCCGTCATCCGTGCCGGGGGCACGTACGTGATGATGGAGCGGTTCGACCTTGACCGGTATCTCGCGCTGGCAAAACAGTACCGGGTCACTGTCCTTGCCGGGATGCCGCCGGTCATCCATTCGCTCGTCCATGCACCGCCCGGCACGGAAGATCATCTCGCAGCCGCGAGGGTGATCATCTCGGGCGGCGGCCAGCTCCTGCCGGCGGTCTGGGAGGCGTTCGACCGGCGCTACCGCATCCCGGTTGCGAACTCGTACGGTCTCTCGGAAACGATCGTGATCGGTTCCGGGACCACCACGCTCCCCGAGTACCCGCACCTGACGAAGGGATACCAGAGCGTCGGGGTGGCAGTCGGGTATACCGAGATCCGCATCGTTGACTCAGCCGATCCGGATCAGGAACTCCCGTACGGCGAGTGCGGCGAGATCGCACTCCGCGGGCCGGCGGTGGCAAAAGGGTACTGGAACCTTCCCGATGCGACCCGCGAGGTCTTCCGGCCGGACGGCTGGTTCCTGACCGGCGACATCGGGTTCCTCGATGCCGACGGCATCCTCTGCATCACGGACCGGAAGAAGGACATGATCATCATGTCAGGCTGGAAGATCTACCCGACCGAGGTCGAGAACGTGATCGTCCGGCACCCGGCGGTTGCGGACGTTGCCGTCTTCGGCGTGCCGGACGAACGCAGGGGCGAAGTCCCGGTTGCGGCCATTGTCTTCAAACCCGGCATGGCTCTTGATGAGAAAGAACTCGAGGCGTACTGCCGGGATCACATGGCGGGCTACAAGATACCCCGGCAGCTCATGGTGATGGATGCACTGCCCCGTGTTCATGGCTGGAAACTCCTCCGCCGGGATCTGAGGGAGCAGTTCAGCAGCCGGCAGCGGGGGGCCGCCCGCTGATATTCTGCGAAAAATCCGCGGAATGCCCGAAACCATTTAATGGCTCAAAAGAAAGTATCATTCAGAGTGTATCGTGGTCGACGCGAAAAGCCGTATCCAGGATGTCCCGGCGATCGGCAGGACAAAACGACGCACAACGGGCATCGTGGGTCTCAACCTGCTCCTAGACGGCGGTTTCCCTGAGGGAACTCTTATCATGCTCTACGGGACGCCGGTGGCCGGTGTCGATCTGGCAGCAAACCAGTTCTGGAAGGGGGAGGAAGGGGAAGAGGGCACCTACCTCATGAACGACGGGGACGTCGATGTCGGTATGATCGATGCCTCCGAGATGCATCCGGATCTCTACCTTACCCAGATGGCAGGCAAGAGGATTGTTGTCGATTCCCTCTCCACCCTTATCGTGAAATACGGTATCGACGTTGCCCTCAAGTTCCTCCGCAATGCCCGGGATGAGATAAAGAAACGCAACGCGAACATGGTCTTTGTCGTGTACACCGGCATCCACCAGCCCATCGATATGACAAGGATCATGCGGGCTGCGGATGTTGTCATCGAGTTCAAGACCGAGATCCACCAGGCCGAGATCGAACGGACCCTCGCGGTCCAGAAGATCAAGGACGCGGCGGCTCCCCAGCGGCTCCTGCCGTTCATCATCACCGACAAGGGCATCGAGGCCTCGACAACCTCACGCGTGGTCTGATCGGGACCCGGCTGCCCGCATTTTTCCATAGCTCTTTTCCGGTTTTTTCCGGATTTTTTCAGGTTTTTTTCCGGATTTTTTTTCATTGCTGCCGCGCTGATAGTCCGGACGACATTGAACTCTGGAATGCGCAACTTTTTCCAAAATCCCGGTTAAAATCTGATGAAAAGAAATTCAAAAAAATATTTTCTGATTTGAGAATCAAAATGTTTAAGTATATTAAGGATTTTTAAAAAAATCCCGCAGCAGGTTTATATGAGGGCCCGTGCCACCCTGTTGTACAATGTCAGAGTCCTTTCCGGCTGCTGCCGGTGCCCGGCAGCCAAGGGAGGGGGTGCGGAACCTCCCGGAAGATATCTCCTTTGCAGACGGCCGGAAAAAGAAACGATCCAGCGGGATCGTGGGCCTGAACCTCCTTCTTGACGGGGGGTTTCCCCCGGGAACGCTCATCATGGTATATGGTTCCCCGGTAGCCGGCATCGACATTGCCGCACGGCAGTTCTGGCGCGGCGACGGGGGGGATGACGGCACGTACCTGATGAACGATGGCGACCCGGACGTCGGGATGGTCAATGTCGGGGACGTCCACCCGAGCATGTACCAGGACTGGCTGATGGGGAACCGGATGGTGATCGACTCGCTCTCGTCGATGGTGATCAAATACGGCATCGACGGAACGCTGGCATTCCTGCGGCAGGCACGCGAGGAGATCCGGCAAACCGGGGCAAATATCATGTTCCTTGTCTATACCGGTGTCCACCAGCCGATGGACATGACCCGGCTCATGCGGATCTCGGACATCGTCATTGAATTCACGACCGAGGTCCACCAGGCAGAGATTGAGCGGACACTCGCGGTCCAGAAGATCCGCAAGGCTGCCGCACCCCAGCGCCTCCTCCCGTTCATCATCACGGACAATGGTATCGAGGCCTCGACAACATCGCGGGTCGTATGACCCGATCCCCAATCCCGTTCCGGGACCCGTTCTTTTTTGCAGTATAATCCCCGTACCGGCAGCCGGCGGGCCCGCACTGCCGCCATGAGAAGCCATCAGCTTTTTTTGGCCAGGCCTTTTCAAACGATCTGAGCCGGCGCGGGAGCCGGGTTACGGGACAACGGGTGAAGGGCTCTTCAGCGTCAGGTGGAAGATCGGGGGCAGCGGGGGAAACAGGTATGTCGTGATCGAATCGAGTTCGGGAAGCCCGTACTGCCAGCTCTCGATGACAACGGGGTGGGCCCAGTCCCAGGTCCTGTCCGAACTGGTGCTCCGGTCGGGACTGAGCGGGTACAGGAAAACCCCGGTGGCGTGAATGATCACCGAGATTGCGATAAGGAGGAGGACGCAGGACCAGGCAGCTTTTGTTGCGGGGGCATTCCGGTCCATTTTTCCCAGTTCGCTGATCGCTATCCCGGTGAAGAGCGCAAGGACCGGCACAAAACCGGTCAGGAACCGCTGGCCGTAGGAATAGGCAACGGACGATTCCCACAACCCGAAAAAGCTGTACACCAGGATCTGGAGGAGGATGACGGGGCCGAATACGAAGAGGACCTGCCGGATTCGCCCGCCGGGAACAGTATCCAGGTGAAGATACCCGAAGATCGACAGGACCAGTACCGGGGAGAAGATGAGCAGGCCCACGTTAGGCGCGATGAGAAGGCCGAAAAAGTTCCCGATGCTGGAGAGTCCGAAGCTGAAGAAGTCGAGGTTCTGCCTGTACCCGCCAAACACATTCCCGAAGATCGTGAAGTTGTAGAGGAGGAACGGCAGGCCGGTTGCCGCAGCGGAGAGCGCATACACCGGGAGGTTCTGTCGTTCGTACCAGACCATGTACCCAAGGATCGGGAGAAGAAGGACCGAGTCCGGCGGGCGGTTGAAGACGAACAGGCCGGAGAGGAGCCCGAGCAGGACGATATACCTCCGCGAGCGCTCCCGCTCGTTCCTGATGATAAGCCAGATCATCGCGATCAGCAGCAGTTCAACGGTCCCGTGCTGCCAGAGCGCCTGGCTGCTGACCGACCAGGTGCTGGTGGCAAAGGCATAGATGAGTGCCGTGACGAGCGCGATCTTCCGGGAAAAGAGTTCCTTCCCGGCAAGATACACAAAGACAACCGACAGGGCGGCGATGATCGCTGCGCAGGTCTTTGCCAGGATCATGATGCTCATAGAGTCAAAAGGAATGTTCAGGAGCGTGAAGAGCACGTACGAGACGAAGTACACGGGAGTAATCAGGATCGGCGTAACGATGGGGAAGAGCGAGACATAATGGCCGTTGACCAGCGGGAACGCATAGGCAACGTTCGGCCCGAGCCCGGCACCGACAAACTCGTCAAAAAACACCGTCTGGTGGAGGATGAGCGAGAGCGGGAGGAACGCCGCGGGATTGGTATCGCCGCTCATTGTCATCCGGGACACCGTGTTGTACACGATATACACGAGGACGAAAAGGAGGAGGGAGTCATATCGTACCGCGAGATCCTTCAGGCGACCTGCAAGTACTGGTGCGCTGTCAAGGAGAGGCGCGTTCTTCTTCATCCGATCCTTTTTCTTCTCTTTCATCAGGTTCCCTCGTGCCGGCCAGGGCCGGATTCCCTGCAATAAAAAATAAACAACTCCCGGATATAAAAAACGGGCACTGGAGAAACCTGCATGAAAAGGCTTTGTTCACACCGGAACGAAAAAAATGTTCAGGTATTATGGAGAGTACATGCGTGAGCCTTCCCCCCCTCATGGCCTCTCCAGTGTGACCCCCCGGGCTTCGGGGCAGGGAGCGCCCATCGCTCCATCGCAATGCTGTCTGATAGTTCTGTCAGCGTTTCAACAGAGCCTTTTTTTCAGACTTATCCCATCCACCCGGACAGGATAATAATCCCGAGGGCGACGAGGATAAGCCCGATGACCACGCGGACCGCCCGCTTGTTTTCGGTCCGCCACTTCTCCGCCCGCTCCGGGGATATGCCGAAGGCGACAAGGAGCGTGACCAGCACGAGGGGCAGGACGAACACGAGGTTGTAAAGCACGAGCCAGGGGAGGCCGGTCATCATGGTCATGTCCCGGCCCATGAGGCCGAGGATGCTGATGTAGATGCCGCCGGTGCAGGAGAACCCGAGGATGCCGGCAAGGACGCCCAGCACGAACGCTGCCGGCAGCGTGGCCTTCCGGGCATAGTCGCCGAGCATCCCCTTGCCGGACTGCGGAATCGAGAGGAGGTACGTCTCCCTGTTCCTGAACACGTCCGCAAGGGTTAAAATTCCGAGAAGGAGGGCGATGACGCCGCCGATGATGGAGAAGGGTTTTGCAAGGCCGGAGAGCGAGAAGGCCGAGAAGAGGCCGATGCCGACCAGGAGGTGGAACAGGAACATCGCGATGATGTATGTGCCGCCGACGAGCAGGATGCGCCGCCGGCTGACCGCGGCGGCCATGGTGAGGAGGAGGAAGACAAGAACAGAGAGCCCGCACGGGTTCATGCTGTCGACGAGCGCTGCACCGATGACCATGAGCGGGCTGAGCGCCAGGGCCTGCGGAGTCGTGCCGGCCGGTGTCGGGGTTGTTGTAATGCCGGCAGCGATCCTCTGTTTCTCAGTAAGGACACTGGCCTCCAGACCGCTGGTAATATCAGCCTCGCCGACAAGGCAGTCGTTGCCAATGAAGATGGTGGGGACGCCCGGGTTTGAAATCCCGGACCAGCTGCACATCTCGTTGAACAGGTCCCGGTTCCCTGCGTTGTGGCTGACCTCGAGCGATGAGAGGTTGAGCTCGGGGTACCGGGCGCTGATATCGGCTACGACCGGCTTCACCTTTTCACAGTGCGGGCAGACATCGCTGTAGAAGAACACCGCGTTGATCCGCCCGGTGCTTGCGGCAGGGGTGACTGGTGCGGGGGTGGCGGCCGGACCCGCAGGAATGGTTTTTTCGACGGCAGCAGCGGCCACCCGTTGCTGCTCTTCATAGACCACCTCATCGAGGTGGTCCTTCACCGCAGCCTCACCAAACAGGGCTCTTTTGCCGATGATAATCCCCGGAATGGCGCGGTCACCCGATCCTTCCGGGAGCGGCATTGCCAGGAACGTCTCAAGATTCGTCCTGTTATCATTGATCTCCAGTTCTGTCAGCCGGAGTTCCGGGTACCGTGCCTTCACATCGGCAATCACCGGTTTTACGGCATCGCAGTGGCTGCACCCGTTGCCATAGAAGTAGGTGCCGGCAATGGTCGCATTCGTTCCTCCCGCTGTGCCGTACACCGGGAGAGCGTTCACCTGCCGCGATCCGGTCAGGTTCCCCCGCTGCGCAAGGATGATCTTTTCAAGGCCGGCCTCTATCTCGTCCCCGCCAAGGAGGGAGGTGTTGGCGACGATGACCTGAGGGACGGCGATGGTATCCTTGTCCCTGCCGGCCCTGTGGCTCAAAAGGTTCAGCATTGCGCGGTTGGTGTCGTCATGGAAGGTCTCGAGGATCCGGAATTCGACATCCGGGTATTTGTCACGCAGGGATTCGATCCGGGGCGTTACATTGTGGCAGTGCGGGCATTCACTCCCGTAAAAGTAATAGACGGTAAGATTGGCAGAAGGGGCCTGTTGTTCAGGTGCTGCCGGGAACAGGTTCAGCAGGTACGCTCCCGCGATGAGGGCGCAGACCAGCACCGCGGCGGCAAGCAGGAGAACCATGCTCCGGGACTGGCCCGGAGTATCCTCAGGAGTATCGCGATTATGTTGGGTTTTTGGATCCTTTTTCCTTTTCATTATCCTGTGTCACGCCCGGTTGAATACGTCCTGTACCTGAGAACCCGCATCGGTAATAAAACAGTTATTTGAGGGAGATCATCGTCCCGACGCCGTCACGGGTGAAGAGCTCGAGGATGAGGTTGTGCTCGATGTTCCCGTTGATGATGTGCGCATACTCCACGCCGTTCTCCACGGCCTTTGTCAGCGACGCGACCTTCGGGATCATCCCCTCGCCGATGGCACCTGATTTCCGGAGATTGTTGGCTTCGGCAATCGTGAGTTTCCTGAACACCTTCGTCCGTCCCTTGTCCATGACGCCGTCGACATCGGTCATGTTGACGAGCTTGTAGGCTTTCAGGGCGATCGCGATATCGCCGGCTGCGGTGTCGGCATTGATGTTGAGGCTCCCGCCGGACCGGTCGATCGCGATCGGTGCAATAACGGGGATATACTTCGTGTCGAGCAGGGTGTTGAGGAGGGCCGGGTCGATCCATTCGATCTCTCCCACGTGCCCGAGGTCCACTTCCTTCTGGACGCCGCCGATCTCGACCTTCTGCATCTCCATCTTCTTTGCAAGGATGAGGTTCCCGTCACTTCCCGAGAGGCCGACACCCCGTGCACCGCACTTGGCGATCAGGGAGACGATATTGGCGTTGATCTTGCCGACAAGGACCATCTGGGCGATCTCGAGGGTTTCGTTGTCGGTGACCCGGAGCCCGCCGACGAAGACGGACTCCTTGCCCATCTGCTTCATCTTCTCGGAAATCTCCGGCCCGCCGCCGTGGACGAGTACGACGCGGATGCCGACATAATGGAGGAGGACCGCGTCCCGTATCGCGTTCTCCAGCACCACGGGGTCCACCATCGCGTGGCCCCCGAGCTTGATGACGATGGTCTTTCCATGGAACTGCTGGATGTACGGCAGCGCCTCCATCAGAACGTCTTCGCGCTTCATGTTGTATACTTCCCGTTGATCTCCACGTATTTTTCCGTCAGGTCGCAGCCCCACGCGGTCGCCTCTGCCTTCCCCGCGTCGAGGTCGAGGATAAAGACGACGTTCTTCCCGCGCATTGCCATCTTGGCTGCAGCCAGGTCGGCGATGATTGCGCCGGACTTCACCAGCGGGAACCTGTCGTTCCCGTCGCTGATCCAGAGCGAGACCGCATTGGGATCGAACTTCACGCCGGCCCGGCCGGCGGCGGCCACGACCCGGCCCCAGTTCGGGTCCTCGCCGTACACGGCGGTCTTGACAAGCGGGGACTCGATGACCGTGCGGGCGACCTTCTCGGCATCGTCCTCCTTCTTTGCCCCTTT
Organism: Methanoregula sp. PtaB.Bin085; assembly: GCF_002067035.1. Lineage (GTDB taxonomy): Archaea > Halobacteriota > Methanomicrobia > Methanomicrobiales > Methanospirillaceae > Methanoregula. The sequence goes on from NZ_MVQB01000043.1 coordinate 85,834, forward strand.
CACCACGATCTCGAGCAGCTTGCTCGCGCCTTCCCCGTCGGCAGCGATCTGCTTCGCAAGCGAACGGCAGCACTCCTCGAGCGCTGCGGAGAACTCTTTTATGTTCACCTTCCCTGCCTCGCCGGTCGCCGTGCAGAGAGCGATGTCGTTGGTGCTGGTGTCGCCGTCGACCACGACGCGGTTGAAGGACCGTTTCGTGGCAAGTTTCAGGGCTTCGGAGAGCTTCGCGGCCCCGATATCCGCATCGGTATAGATGAACGCAAGCATCGTCCCCATGTTCGGGGCGATCATGCCGCTCCCCTTGGTGATTCCGCCGATGGTGAACCCTTCCCGTTCCACGAGCGCGTGCTTCGGGACGAGGTCCGTGGTCATGATCGCCTTCTCCGCAAGGTCCTCTGCTTCCGGCGTGCTGGCGAGCTTCGGTGCCACCACCCCGCACTGCTTTTTTATCAGCGGCAGGTCGAGATACCGGCCGATAACGCCGGTGCTTGCAACGCCGATACGCGAGGGTTTGATCCCCAGCGCTTCACCGGCATACTCCGTCATCGTGACAGCGTCGGCATAGCCCCGTTTCCCGGTGTAAGCGTTTGCGCACCCGCTGTTGGCGATGACCGCTTCCAGCCTGCCTGCCTTCATCTGTTTTTTCATCAGCTCGATGGGTGCAGCACGGACAAGGTTTGCCGTGAACACCCCGGCAGCTGTTCCGCTGGCGCTGATGAGCGCAAGACCGTACTTCCCTTCTTTTACGCCCCAGGCTTTGACCCCGGGGACTGCACAGATACTCTTGAATGACATCTACTCCTCAGCCTCCCCGTTACCGGAATATGCCGCCCCGATCGCGTTTATGATATCCGCCCGGGTGATGATACCAACGATAGTCTTGCCCCGCATCACGGGGAGCCGGGCAATACCCTCCTTCAGCATGAGGGATGCAGCAGCCTCGACGCTCATGTCCTCTGTTGCGGTGACAACGCGGTGGGTCATGATCTTTTTTGCAGGCATGTCGCCGATATTGGTCAGGGCGTGTTTTGTTTTCTCCCAGTTGATGTACTCCCGGATCGGCACCTCGATGACCTCGAAGGGGGACGGGAGCCAGAGGTCGTCCGAGATCCGCTCGGTCTTCAGGAGGGTGATGAGGTCGGACTCGGTGACGATGCCGACCAGTTCTTTTCCTTCAAGGACCGGGAGGCCCCCGATATGGTGCTTCCGAAACAGCGCAACAACCTGCCGGAGCGGGGTCTCCGCGGTGCAGACCACGGGATTTTTTGTCATCGCTTCCTGTACAAGCATGGTTCCTCCCCGCTCAGGGGAACATCCCGGCGCCGGTAAGGCCGTCGTTTTCCTTGTAGCCGCACATCAGGTTCATGTTCTGGATGGCCTGGCCGCTCGCTCCCTTGACCAGGTTGTCGATTGCCGAGCAGGCTACGACCCGCAGGCCTTCGCTCTCCACCATGACGTCGCAGAAGTTGCTCCCGCGGACTGCAGCAAGGACAGGCTTCTGGTACCGGACGAAATACTCGTCCCTGTAGAAGTCGCGGTAGAGCTTCTCGACCTCTTTCTGCTCCATCGGCTCGTCCAGGAGAATGTGTGCCGTGGTCAGGATGCCGCGGTTCACGGGCACGAGGTGGGGCGTGAAGTAGACCTTTGCCTTCGATTTGAGGAACGCCATCTCCTGCTTCATCTCGGCAAGGTGGCGGTGGCTCGTCCACTTGTACGGTCCGACATTATCACCCACGTTGGGATAGTGCGTTGTAGCCGATGGATTGTCGCCCGCCCCGCTGACACCGGTCTTGGAATCGTAGATGACCGTGTGGGCGTATTTTGCAAGGGGAGCCGCCGCAAGGGTTGCCCCCGTGGGGAAGCAGCCGGGGTTCGAGACGAACTTCGCGTTGATGCACTCCTTGCGATGGAGCTCGGGGATGCCGTACGGTGCGGGGAAATAATCCGAGTGCTTGACATCGTACACTTTCTCGAACACGTCCTTCGGCAGCCGGTAGTCTGCGCTGAGGTCCACGACTTTGATCCCGCGGGACAGGAGTTTGCCGGCATAGGTCATCGCCGCCGTGTGAGGGACCGCGAGGAATGCCACGTCCGCATCGATGGCATCGGTCTCAGGATTCGTGAAGGTGAGATCCGTGAACCCTTTCAGGTGGGGGTGGATCTGGTCAAGGGGAGTACCGGCAAGTTTCCGCGACGTTGCGCACGTCACCTCGGCCTCGGAATGGTAAGCCAAGAGGCGGACCAGCTCACCACCGGCATAGCCGGAGGCCCCGATAATCGCGATTTTCATGGAGAAATATCCGATTACTGGAAATTTAATGGTTCTTAACGGGAAGACGGGGAGGCCGGCGGAATAAAAGCGGGGTTATGCCTGCCCGGTCCTGCGGGAATACACGGAATACAGCCGCTGGCCGAGCAGCTCGATCCGCTGCCGGTCCTCGAGCCCGGTGATCAGGTCATCCGGGAGTTTGTCGGCACCATCCCGTGCCCCGAGATATGCCCCGCAGAGGAACGCGATCGTGTCGGTATTCCCCCCGGTATTGGCTGCGACTGTGAGAAGGTCGGGGGGGTGGGTATACCGGCTGATCAGGAAGAACGCAATCGGCACGGTCTGGAAGACCGAGACATCGTTGCCGATCTTGAGGAGCGCGGTCTCCGTCTCCATTCCATCTTTCTCGAGAACGAGCGCGTTGCGGATCTTGCCTCCCAGCACCTCATCCTCAACCTGAGCCTTGGCAAGGGCCTTGCCAATCGGATCGGGCGTTTCGTGAAGGGTATGGTACAGGAGAGTCACGAAGGTCGAGACCGCGGCGTGGGCGGCCGGGTGGGTATGCGTGACATTGCAGGCCCGGACTGCCCGTTCGCAGGCTTCGCTCATATCGGGGAACGCGAGGGCAAAGGGGACCGCGAGGGGGAGGCAGCCGGCAGTGGTCGACTTGACACCCTTGCGGGGCACATTCTCCCGGTCAACGTGCTCGCAGACCGCAGAAACCGATCCGTCGGGGAAACGCAGTGCTCCCCTGCCGTACAGTTCGCGGAGTGCCGCGGTGTACCGTTCCTCGTTGTATTTACCGTCAGCAAGGAGGGTTGCAACCAGGATCATGATCTGGGTGTCGTCAGTATACTGCCCCGGGTTCAGGCCTTCGTTGGGATGACCCTTGTAGGGTCGCCTGTACCCGTACTTCATCTTGTTGATATTGGGTGAGGTGCTCTCGTTGGGCATGCCGAGCGCGTCGCCGATCGCTGCGCCTAAGAGGCACCCCGTGAATTTCTTCAGCATCATTGCTCTATTGGAAAACCCGGACAGATAATCCTTCTTATATCTTTTAAGGGCGGACAGAATCCCGCATTGTCCAATCAGGGAGCTGCTATTTTCCCTGCACGGACAGAACCGGATCACCCTTTGGATTTTGTCGAAACCATATTCGACAAATTTTAAATATGATGTTCAACATGATTAATAATGTAAAATGGGTGTGACATGACGGAAGACTTTGATGTCAGACTGGTTGAGGACGTGAAATCGTACACGCCCGATCCCGCGTACAGGAAAAATGCCTGGATGCCGGACTACCAGAAAGCCTATGCAGAATTTATGAAAAACCCGGAAAAATTCTGGGAGGCCCAGGCAAAGGAACTGGACTGGATCAGGCCATGGGATAAGGTACTGGAATGGAACTACCCGTACGCAAAGTGGTTCACTGGTGCTCAGCTGAATATCACGCTCAACTGTCTTGACCGGCATGCCAACAACAGCCGGCGCAACAAAGTCGCCCTCATCTGGAGGGGGGAGGAGGGGCGCGAGCGGATCTTCACGTACCAGAAGCTGCTGTCCCAGGTCTGCCGCTTTGCGAACGCCCTGAAAAAAATCGGTGTGAAGAAAGGTGACTGCGTCTGTATCTATATGCCGCTTGTCCCGGAACAGCTCATAGCCATGCTTGCCTGTGCCCGTATCGGCGCAGTCCACAGCGTCGTGTTCGGTGGTTTCGGCTCTGCTGCGCTGAACATGCGCATTAATGATGCCGGGGCAAAGGTCATCATCACCGCGGATATCTCGATCCGTCGCGGAAAGGCAATCCAGCTTAAGGCGATCGTTGATGAGGCCACGGTCGATGCCCCCACGGTCGAGCATGTCATCGTGCTGCGGCGGCGGGAGCCGCTCGTTGATCTCCAGGAGATCGAGCTCGACTTCCACGAGATGATGGCGGGAATGCCGGACACCTGCGAGCCTGAGGTCATGGACGCCGAGGACCCGTTCTTCATCCTGTATACCAGCGGGTCCACCGGCAAGCCCAAGGGGATCGTTCACACCTGCGCAGGATACATGGTCGGTACCCATTACACCAGTAAAAACGTCTTTGACATCAAGGAGAACGACACCTACTGGTGCACCGCCGATCCCGGCTGGATCACCGGCCACAGCTACATAGTGTACGGACCGCTTGCAGTGGGTGCAACGGTCTTCATATCGGAGCTGACCCCGGATTACCCGGATGCAGGCAGCTACTGGAGCCTCATCGAGGAGCAGAAGATCACGATCTTCTACACTGCACCGACAGCCATCCGGATGTTCATGAAGATGGGCGAGGAGTGGCCGGACAAGTATAACCTGAGCTCCCTGCGGATCATCGGGTCGGTTGGCGAACCCCTCAACCCGGAAGCGTTCGAATGGTATTACCGGGTCATCGGGAAGAAGCGGTGCCCGATCGTGGATACCTGGTGGCAGACAGAAACGGGAATGATCATGATCACAACCGTGATCGGCGAACCCATGCACCCGGGATTCGCCGGCAAACCCCTCCCTGGCGTAATAGCCGATGTCGTGGACAAGGAGGGAAAGCCCGTGAAACCCGGCACCGGCGGGCTGCTCGTAGTAAAATCTCCCTGGCCATCCATGCTCCGTACGGTCTACAAGGACGACGAGCGGTACCGCAAGTACTGGTACACCATCGACGGTGTTTATACCGTGGGCGACCTTGCCGTAAAAAGCAGGGACGGCTACATCATGATCCTGGGACGATCGGACGACATCATCATCGTTGCCGGCCACAATATCGGGACAGCCGAGGTCGAGAGCGCGCTGGTCTCCCACCATGCGGTAGCCGAGGCTGCGGTCATCGGCAAGCCGGATGAGGTCAAGGGCAACAGCATCAAGGCATTCGTCATTCTCCGGGTCGGCAACAAGCCAGGCGACCGGCTCAGGCAGGACCTGCTCCACCATGTCAGGAGCACGCTCGGGCCGATCGCCATGCCCCATGAAATCGATTTCGTGGACAAGCTGCCCAAGACCCGGAGCGGCAAGATCATGCGCCGGGTGCTCAAGGCAAAAGAGATGGGTATGGACCCCGGCGACGTGTCCACGCTGGAGGAGTAAACTCCTCTTTGTTTTTCGGCCGGATCCCCTCAGAGGGATATGCGACAGACAATGAGATCTGACGAGAGGGTATTATGACGGAAAATTCACCTGAAACGATTATGGGAATGGAAGCGGAAAAAGGGCGCTGGGTGCTGGTCATCCCCGGGATGCTCATCAACCTCTGCCTCGGCACGATCTACTCGTGGAGCGTCTTTGTCGCACCGCTCACCGAGTACTTCAGGAAAGACCTCGGGCTCGCGGTGACGGCGAACGATGTCCTGCTGCCGTTCTCGGTCTTCCTGTTATTCTTTGCCATCACCATGGCATTTGCCGGCAAATATATCGAGAAGTACGGGCCGCGGAATGTCACGATTGTCGGCGGGATCCTGACCGGCCTCGGCTGGCTGCTCGCGTCGTTTGCCACGTCGGTGCCGATGCTCTATGTCCTGTACGGTGTTGTCGGCGGGATCGGTGTCGGGATCGCGTACGGCGTCCCGGTTGCGGTTGCTGCACGCTGGTTCCCCGACCGGCGGGGCCTTGCCGTAGGCCTGACACTGCTCGGATTCGGTTTCTCCGCGTTCTTCACGGCAAACATCGCGTCGTACCTGATCGGGGCGTACGGGGTCATGACAACGTTCAGGATCTTCGGGATCGCGTTTGTCATCCTGACCGTCCTCCTCGCCCTGCCGCTGAAGTTCCCGCCGGCCGGGTGGAAACCCGCCGGGTGGACTCCCCCGGCGCCGGCTGCAGGCCGGGCGGTCACCTGCGAGCTCCGGCGCGAGGAGATGGTCAAGACTTCCTCGTTCTACGCGCTGTGGGCCTGCTACTTCATCGGCTGCCTTGCCGGCCTCATGGCGGTCGGCATCGCAAAGCCTGTCGGCTCGGATATCGGCATCGAGGCGGGTCTCGCAACGATCCTCGTCGGGGTCTTTGCGATCTTCAACGGCTTCGGCCGGCCGGTCTTCGGTTCCCTCACCGACCGCCTCACCCCCCGGAACACAGCCATGCTCTCGTTCGTCCTGATCGCGGCCGTGTCCGTCCTGATGTGGCAGGTGCCGGCGGTCCCGGTGTACCTCCTTGCCTTTGTCGTCCTCTGGGGCTGCCTCGGAGGGTGGCTCGCGATTGCCCCGACCGCGTGCGGCAGCTACTTCGGCACCTGCGACTACCCGCGATGCTACGGCGTGCTCTTCCTTGCCTACGGTGCCGGCGCCATTGCCGGGCCCCAGCTGGCAGGATTCATCAAGACCTCGACCGGCTCCTATCTCGGGGTATTCCCGTACGTCGCGGTTCTCGCGGCGATCGGGTTTGTCATCGCGTTCGCGCTGCTGAAGCCGCCGAAGGTTTCCCCTGAAAATATCGCCAAATGATAGAATGATGGGGGCCTGATGCCCCCATACTTCCGGTTAGGATAGTTGCCGCCGCCCCCGCAGGGGCTCTCCCGCGGCGGCTTTCAATACGCGTTTCACGGAACCTGCTCTGGCCCAGCCGTGTCTCGGAGAGGCCCTGAGGCGGGGGGCCATCGTAATTTCCAGCTGTTGCCTGTTTTTCATTATTCACGTCTGAACGCTTGTTAAGCCGGGTTTCTGACTGAGTTTTTTCCAAAAAAAACTCTACGGTTACCTAATGGTGGATCTTCTTCCTCTGGGCGATCCGGTATCCCGAGATGACCTGAAGGGAGTCCCCGAACTCCCGGTCGAGATCCGGGTCTCCGGAATCGATATAGAGATGCTTAATCTCCGCGAGCTTGTGGGGCGTTGCGATAACGATGAGATTTTTTATCCCGACCTTCCGCACGAGTGCGGCACTGATCTGCTGGTTGCCCCGGCCGAGGACAAATCCCTGCGCCCCGATCGGGCTGAGGATAATCCGGGTATCGGGGTACTTGTCCGCAAGGGCAAGGAGGGTCTTCTCGTCGCAGTCGGTTGCGACAAGGCGCCGGTCCCTGACGGCATCCACACCAAGCAGGGTCTTTTTTATCCCGAGCCGGCGGGCAATGGCCTCGGTCGTGGTACCTGCCCCGATGATGTAGAGGGTTCCCCGGAGCATGATCTCGTCAACGAACTGGGCGATTGCGGCCTTTGCCCGCTCTTCGTCCGCCTCCTCGTACACTGCCTTCGCCGCCTGGGTCTTCCCTGCAAGCGCCGGGGTCCGGGCGATCCCGTACAGGCGGGTCTTCAGGGTATTGGCCCGGTACGCGTCCTCATCGACATCCATGACTTCCGCATCCCTGAGGCGGTGCCGGTCGAATGCCTGCACGAGGTCCGCCGCACTGGCCGGGTCGACGGCAAAGACCGCGGAATACATCTTGACCCCCGCGGGGATGCCGAGGAGCGGGACATCCCGGCCGGTGATGTCAAAGACATCGCGTGCCGTCCCGTCCCCCCCGCAGAACAGGACCAGGTCCACCCCGTTTTTCAAAAAAGCTTTCACGGCGTTCTTCGTATCCGCCTGGCTGCTCTCGCCGGTATACCGGTACACCTCCTCAAAATCTGTGATACCTGCACCCTTCAGGGCATCCGCACCCATTGATCCGGAGCAGGTGATGAATACCAAATCCGTCTTTCCTGCAAGACGCCCGAGTGCTGCCGTTGCCCGGTCCGTGGCATGCGGGACAGCGCCACGCCGCCGTGCTTCCTCAACATTCCCGTCGGTCCCTTTCAGCCCTACCGACCCGCCCATCCCGGCAACCGGGTTGACGATGAGACCGATCCGTTTCATGAAAAAAGATGAGCAGCCGGGATTATTGTATCTTGGGGATACGGCCGATGGCCTCTTTGATCAGTTCGTCCGGGTACTCGTAGTCCACGAGCTGCCCGGAGTAGAACGCATCGTAGGCGGACATGTCGAAGTTGCCGTGGCCGGAGCAGTTGAAGAGGATGGTCTTGTCCTCGCCCGTCTTTTTGCATTTCATCGCCTCGTCGATGGCTCCCTTGACTGCGTGGGCGGTCTCAGGGGCAACGATGATCCCTTCCGTGCGGGCGAAGGTCTGGGCTGCATCGAAGACCTCGCTCTGGTGGTACGCGACCGCCCGGGCAACCCCGTCGTGGACAAGGCGCGAGACGATGGGCGAGTCGCCGTGGTACCGGAGACCGCCGGCGTGCATGGACGGCGGGATGAAGTCATGGCCGAGGGTGTACATCATCAGGAGCGGGGTCAGCCCGGCAACGTCCCCGAAGTCGTACGTGAAGACACCCTTCGTCAGGGTCGGGCACGATGCCGGTTCAACGCCGATGATGTCCACATCCTTGTGCTTCCCGGTCATCTTGTCGCCCGCGAACGGGAACGAGATCCCGGCAAAGTTCGATCCGCCGCCAACGCAGCCGATGACAACGTCCGGGTAGTCGTCGACCATCGCGAGCTGCTCCCGGCACTCCTGACCGATAATGGTCTGGTGGAGGCAGACGTGGTTCAGCACGGAGCCGAGCGCGTAGTTGGTGTCGGCGTGCGTTGCGGCGTCCTCGACGGCCTCAGAGATCGCGATCCCGAGCGCCCCGGGGGTGTCCGGGTCCTTGTCCAGCACAGCCTTTCCCGAGTTCGTCTTCGTGCTGGGGCTCGGGATGCACTCCGCTCCCCAGACATGCATCATCGACTTGCGGTAGGGTTTCTGGGTATAGCTCGACCTGACCATGTAGATGGTGCAGTCGAGATCGTAGAGCATGGTCGCGAACGCCAGCGCGGATCCCCACTGCCCGGCGCCGGTCTCGGTTGCAATCCGCTCGATCCCGGCCTTCATGTTGTAGTACGCCTGCGGGATCGATGTGTTGGTCTTGTGGCTCCCCGCAGGGCTCACGCCCTCCCACTTGTAGTAGATCTTCGCCGGGGTCTTCAGGAACTTCTCCAGCCGGTGGGCGCGGTACAGCGGGCTTGGCCTCCAGAGGTGCAGGACTTCCTGGACTTCCTGCGGGATGTCGATATACCGGTCGGTCGAGACTTCCTGTCTGATGAGTTCCATCGGGAAGATGGCCTTGAGGTCATCGGGTCCCACCGGTTTGTGGGTAGCGGGGTGGAGATCGGGTGCCAGTGGCGACGGCAGGTCCGCCTGGATATTGTACCACTTCTTCGGCATCTGATCCTCTTCGAGCAGGATCTTGGTCTTCATACTCAGTACTTACTCTGTACAAATATATACATTGTGGCACACAAATGCTTAATTGTGTATTCTTTTGCACATGGAATCCGGGTCCATTCCAAGCCTGAAATCAAATATTTTTTCCGAGCATCTGCCGTAATGTATATCGAACCATCATGGTCTTCATCTACTACAGCCAGGGTGTCGCCTCCCAGTACCAGGATTTCACCGAGCGCCTGATGTCCCACCTTGCCCTGAAGGGCACGGAGATCACGCAGCAGGATCTCAAGGAAACCACCGCCCGGATGCATGTCAAGCACACAGACGAGCAGGGAAAACTGGACATCGCGGTCGAGAACGACAATGTCAAGGTGTCCTACACGGTCGAACGCGAGCGCAAGGAGATAACGAAGGGCGTTGCCGGGGCTGTTGCCGGGGCTGGCCTTGGCGGCCTGATCGGAAATATCCTGCGGAAGGACCAGAGCGTCGGCGATGCCCTTGCCGGTGCTCTTGGCGGGGCCGCGACCGGCGGTGCATACGGTGCATACAGCGGATGGGAGGAGTCCAAGAACGAGCGGACCGAGTTCGCCGCAGTTCTGGCACAGACGATAAAAGAGGTCGAGGACGAGCTCCAGTACATCATCCAGGGGCAGCAGGAGGCAAAGGAGGCAATCCGGGAGAAAGGCCGGCAGAAGCTCGAGGAGGAGAATGCAAAGGCAGACGAGTACCGGGGCATGCTCGAAGACCTCTACGGGCAGGTCCTTGCCGTGCAGGAAGAGATCGGGATGGCCGGCAGCGAAGGAACGAACGTGACAAAACCGAAAGGCCGGATCGATCGTGCAGAGGCCCTGTACAAGGAAGCGCAGGCCGCATTCGACAAGAAAGAGTTCGGCACGATAAAACCGAAGATCACCGCGGCGCAGAACATGGTCGAGAAGGCGCGGGAAGCCCTGTCAGAGGCCCAGTCGGGCTCGTGATCCCCTGCAGTACCGGTCCTGGTCCCGGCACTACCCGTTTTTTTATCGTTATCTTATTACCCTGCAGCGAGTATCTGTATACAGACGACCGGCCGGGTACGGATGGCAGCTGCCTGCAGGAAATGCCCTGCGGGGGAAAACCGGATTTTCCCTGCGCCCTCTGACGTGGAAAAACCCTCAGAAACCATTTATAGTGTCAACATCAATATGTTGACGAGTTCTCCGGCAGGACACTCATCGTTATCCAGCAGACATATGGTGTAAAAATGAGTTCATCTCTCCCAGAAGTACTGACCAACCCGGATGCATTTTTCGGCAGCGTGATCGCAGAGAAAGAAAACCTGAAGACACCTGCCCTCATCGTCCTTGCGGGCGCCATTGTAGGAGCCGTCTACGGCTACCTCATGGGCGGGCTGAGTGCAAAGATGATGGCGGGCGTGATGCCCGGCATGGATGCGATTATCTCCATCTCCGCCACCCTCGGCGCCCTGATCGGGACGTTCATCTTCTGGCTCATTGCAGCCGGGATCTTTTACGGTATATCGGCCGTTTTCAGGGGGAGCGGATCCTTCAACCGTGTCCTTGAGATCGTGGGATACGGGTATCTCCCCCAGATCATCGGTTCCCTCATAACGCTCATTGCAGCGGTCATGTATATCCCGAGGATTACTGTCCCGGCCCTCACGAAAGCCGCACTGGAGGATCCGGCAGTCATGCAGGAAGCAACAAAAGCATTCATGCACGACCCGGCCATGATGGAGCTGACGCAGATCACGACGCTCGTCTCCATCGTCTTCATGCTCTGGAGCGCCCACATCTGGATCTTCGGCATGAAACACGCCCGCGGCCTCTCGCCGAGGGACGCGGCTGTCTGTGTCGGTGTCCCGATCGTCCTCTGGGTCCTGTACCTGACGTACAATCTCGGGGTAATGTAAATGAAATTCAGAAAAAGCAGGACCATTGCCTTCCTCCTCGTGCTGCTCAGCCTCATGCCCGGCATGGTGCTTGCATTTATGACTCCCGAGTCGATAGTAACGGCCGGTAATGTGTACGTATCGGGAGCTGAGTTCGATCCCGGCTCGTTCTTTACCGGCGATCGCGGGACGGTTACGGTGTACGTGACCAACGGGAATACCAACCAGAGTGTTGTGGTGAACCATGCAACCATCGGAGACCAGAATATCCGGCGCACGAGCGATCCCTACGATACCTCGGCAAATATCGGGCCGCTCCAGACCCGGCCCTTTATCTTTTCCGTGGCCACCGATGCATTCGAAGGCACGTACTACCCGACGTTCTCCCTCAGTTTCCGGGATGCGGACAGCCTCTATTACCGGGCAATGGTCAGGGTGGACAATACCCCGCTGGAACTGACCGTCCTTGACAAGCCGGATGCGTTCACGCAGGGAAAGAAACGGACCATCAACTTCCAGGTTGCCAACCCGCGGACAAACAACGTGACGAACGTCATCCTTGACGTGGCCGGCGACGGCATCTCGGCGACGCCCGGCCGGGTGTTTATCGGCAATCTCGGCAGTGGCGGGAAAATGCCGGTCAATATCTCGGTAACTCCCGAAAAGGCGGGCACCGCACTGGTGACGCTGAGCTACAATAACGGCAACAATCCCCACACAACCACCCTTGAGCTGCCGGTGCAGTTCGGCGTGGACAAGAAACAGGCCAACCCGGTCGTCAGCAACGTGCAGGTAACGAGCACCGGCGGTGTCTACTCGGTAACCGGCGATGTCAATAATGCCGGCCTCGAGACCGCCAATACCGTCATGGTCACGTCCCTTGCACCCGCGGTGCCGCAGGACCCGTACAAGACATACGTTGTCGGTGCGCTCAAGCCGGACGACTTCGGCAGCTTCGAGATCACGTTCACCGCAGAGCCTGGCAACACCAGCGTCCCCATCGAGATGTCCTACAAGGATGATGACGGGAATATCTACCGCTCGGTCCAGAACGTGAAGATCTCCTCGTCCGGAGCTGCCTCGATATCCGCGACCGGGGACAGCTCCCAGAACCTGGTGCCCGTTGCGGCGGCAGTCGTCGTCATCCTCGCCTTTGTCGGCTTCTGGATCTACCGCCTGAGAAAGAACACGAAGTGACCGCACCCATGGACAACCTACCGGTCATGCAGTTCCGGGACGTGGTCAAGGTGTACCCGCTCCCGGCAGGCGATGTCGTGGCACTGGACGGCGTCTCGTTCCAGGTGGACCGGGGGGAGTTCATCTCGGTGATGGGACCCTCCGGCTCGGGCAAGTCCACGCTCCTCAACCTGATGGGGTGCCTCGATACCCCCACATCCGGCGATATCTGGATCAGCGGAAACGCGATCCGGGACATGTCCGATGCGGAGCTGACAAGCCTCCGGCGGGACCGCATCGGGTTCATCTTCCAGTACTTCAACCTCTTCCCGCTCCTCAACATCATCGAGAACGTCACGTTCCCCATGATGCTCAAGACAGGGAAGGGGGTTGATCCCGAGCGGGGGAAGGAGGTGCTCCGGGCAGTCCAGCTGGACGACAAGCTCTTCACCCACACGCCAACCGAGCTCTCCGGGGGCCAGCAGCAGCGGGTCGCCATCGCCCGGGCCCTCATCAACAATCCCGACATCCTCCTCTGCGACGAGCCGACCGGCAACCTGGACTCGAAGACCGGCGCCGGCATCATGGAGCTGATGAGCGACCTCAACCGCAAGGGCACGACCATCATCATGGTCACCCATGATCCGAATATCGCGAGTTACTCCAGGAGGACGATCCGGATCGCCGACGGGAGGATCGTGTCATGAGCATCTTCTGGGAGATCGCCAAGCGCAACATCCGGGTCCATTTCCTGCGTTCGGCTCTCGCCATGCTCGGCATCGTGATCGGGGTCGTTGCCATCGTATCGATGGGAATCCTCGGGAACGCCATGGTAGCCATGGTCTCCGAGACCATCTCGTCTGTCGGGGACAGCGTCGTCGTGTACCCGTATTTCGGGAGCGCCGGGATGGGCGGGGGAAATATCGCGAACCTCAGGATCACGGACCAGCAGTTCCAGCAGATCAAACGAGTCGTCGCTCCCAACGTGGCAGTTCCGGTGCAATCGGCATCGGAACGCATGAAGATCGGCGTTGGTGGCGACGATATCATCGCCACGGTATATGGCGTAGACCCTCAGTACATCCCCGATCTCCGTTTCGACCTGGAAGCCGGCAGTAATAACAATGCCAATTCCGGGTGCATGGTGGGATCGACCTTTGCGAAGGACAACAACATCAAGGTCGGGTCCCGGATTTCCCTGGGTTCGGACGGCTCAAAGGGGACCCTCCGCGTCACCGGCATCATCAAACAACGCGGGATGAGCTTTGATATCAGCACGGACAATGCCGTTGTCGTTACCCGGGACTGGTTTGAAAATTCCTACGACCGGAAGGACTACGACAATGTCGTCGTCAAGGTGAAACAGGGCCAGGACAGCGCAGCGATCACCACCACCATCGAGAAGCAGATGAACAAGCGGGACAAGGTGGTCATGGCGATGGACAGCAAGGTTGTCCTCGGCGCAATCAACGATATGGTGGGCCAGGTCACGCTGTTCGTTGTCGCTATCGGCGGGATATCCATGATCGTTGCCGGAGTCTCGATCTTCAACATCATGATGATGTCGGTCAGCGAGCGGATCAAGGAGATCGGTATCATGAGGAGCATCGGGACCCAGAAGAAGGAGGTGATGAGCATGTTCGTGTACGAGGCGGTCATCATCGGCGTTGTCGGGAGCGCGATCGGCGGAGTCATGAGCCTTCTCGGGGGATATGCCATCAACGTGCTCATCTTAAAGTCGACCAAGTATCTCTTTACCATCCCGAACGCGATCTCCATTGCACAGGGTGTGGCATTCGGGATCGTGGTCTGTATCGCCTGCGGGATCTACCCGGCATGGAAGGCGGCGAACATGAATCCCATTGACGCACTCCGGCACGAGTAACGGGTATCTCCTCTGCGGTACCATCCGCGATCTTTTTTACCGGGCAGCTCCATACGGTATGCCATGAACCCGGCGCCCGCCCAGGCACCCTGCGTGGATCCCGACTGGAACGAGGTCTGGAAACAGCAGCAGATCCTCCATGATTCCTCAAAAGTCCAGGAGGACAGAACCCACGACTGGAGCAAAAAGGAGAATGCCGAGCGGTACGATGCGAATGCCCGTAATGAGTATGATGAGCGGGTAAGGGCGACCATCGCGGCCCTCGGTGCAACGAAGGAGATGCGGGTGCTGGACATCGGGGCCGGGCCGGGCACCCTCGCCATCCCCCTCGCCCCGCTCGTGAAGGAGATCACTGCTGTTGAGCCCGGCGCGGGGATGATCAGTGTCCTGAAGGCCCATGCAGAGCGCGAGGGGATCGGGAATATCGCCTGCGTGCAGAAGCTGTGGGAGGACACCGATATCGCCCGCGACCTTGACGGCCCGTACGATATCGTGATCGCATCGCTGTCGCTCACCATGCACGACATCCGGGAGGCGCTCCTGAAAATGGACGCCGCCTGCTCGGGTTCTGTCCACCTCTTCTGGTTCGTGGACATGCCCTTCTGGGAGCGGATGTCGGCGGACCTCCAGGAGCCCCTGCACGGCCGCAAGTACCACCCGGGGCCGAAGGCGGACTGCCTCTTCGGTGTCCTCTGCCAGACAGGCATCTATCCCGATGTCACCATGATGACGCTGCCCAAGGAGTACCGCTTCGGGAGCCGGGAGGAGATGCTTGGGTTCTTCTGCAAACGGTTCGCGGCAAAGACGCCGGAGCAGCAGCGGATCGTGCAGGAGTATATCACGCCGCTGGTCCGGGAGCGTGACGGCGAGGTGGTCGTGTCGGGGGATTCGGTGTTTGCACATATGTGGTGGAAGAAGAAGTCATCCGAATAAGACGGCAGCCTCTCTGACGCTCCCGGGGGCGTCGCCCGGCGGCTCCGCCCCCGCCGCTGTGGCATCCCCGGTTACGATAATGCCGTATTACCGTACACCATACTATCCAAAATCCGTTGCAGGAAACCCGGGGCATCGCAATGCGCTCCCGCTTCCCGCACCGGGGGACAGGACGGGCGCGAGGGGGCCCGCTATCCAAACATCCTTTTTTCCTGCACGCCAATGATCAACGGATGGATACCATTCCCGGGACCCGCATTGTACCGGTAACGCCGGCGAATTTCCCTGAACTTTTAAAGCTCATCGAGGGACTCGCCGCATACGAACACCTCGACCCGCCCGATGAAGCGGCACGCGGGCGTCTCTTTGCCGATGCATTCTCGGATCCGCCCCGGTACGAGGCGTACCTGGCAATGGCTGATGGGGTGCCGGCAGGGTACGTCACGTTCTACCACACCTACTCCAGCTTCCTTGCCCGGCCCTCGCTCTATCTCGAGGACATCTTTGTCCGGGAGGAGTTCCGGCACCGGGGCATCGGCCGCGAGCTCTTCTCGTTCTGCAGGAACATTGCCCGTGAACGCGGCTGCGGGCGGATGGACTGGCAGGTGCTCACGTGGAACGAGCCGGCCATCCGGTTCTACGAGAACGAAGGGGGGAAACGGCTGGAGTGGTATGCGTACCGGATCGGGCGGGAGGAGCTTTGATCCACGTATGGGATACTCCGGATAACGACTCATGACATTCCACGATCTCTTCAGGAGAACGAGTCCGGCAATCATCCGGGAGTATGAACGGGAGCACTCCGCGCTCCCCCGGAGCCTGTCCCTGCCGGCCATAGTCCTCTTCGGTCTTGGCACGATCATCGGTGTCGGCATCTTTGTTGTCACCGGGATTGCTGCGGCAAAATATGCCGGCCCGGCGCTCGTCCTCTCCTTTGTCATTGCCGGGATCACGGCAATCCTTGTCGGCCTCTGTTATGCCGAGTTCGCTGCCATGGCGCCGATCGCCGGCAGTGCCTACTCGTACTCCTATATCACGATCGGCGAGTTTGCGGCATGGATCATCGGCTGGGACCTGATCCTCGAGTACGTTCTTCTCATAAGCGAGGTGGCGATCGGCTGGTCTGCCTATGCTGCGGATTTCCTGAAGCTTGCCGGCGCAGACCTGCCCCCTGCATTCACGTCTGCGCCGGCAGACGGTGGCCTCGTCAACCTGCCGGCGGTCCTCCTCGTCTGTTCTGTCGGGATCCTGACCTGGTGGGGCTTAAAGGAAAGCGTGCAGGCCACGACCGCAGCCATCGTCGTCAAAGGCCTGGTCCTCGGGATATTCTTAGTCATCGGCATCCCGCATATCAACCCGGCGAACTGGAGCCCGTTCATGCCATTCGGGATCTCCGGGATCATGCTCGGGGCTGCCATCACGTTCAACGCATTCCTCGGGTTCGATGCGATCTCGACGGCAGCAGAGGAGACAAAGGACCCGCAGAGGACCGTTCCCTTAGGGATCATCCTGTCGGTCTCGATTGCCATCGTCCTCTATATCCTCGTCACCCTGACGCTGACCGGCATCATGCCGTATTACGAGTACAGCAGCACCGCCGCACCTGCGGTATATGCCCTCGGGTACGCAGGGGCACATTTCGGCGAGGCCCTCATCTCCGCCGGGCTGGTCGGGGGCCTCCTCGCCGGCATCATCGTGGTCTACTACGGCGCCACCCGGATCCTCTTTGCCATCTCCCGCGACGGCCTGCTGCCGCCTGTCTTCATGCGGATCAGCCCCCGCACGCAGACGCCGGCCATGAGCATCCTCCTCATCGGCGTCGTAGCCTCGCTCATTGCCGGGTTCGTCCCCATCACGTATATTGTCGAGCTGGTCAACATCGGGACGCTCGTCGCGTTCACGATCGTTGCCGTATCGGTCATCATCCTCCGCTCCACCCGCCCGGAGATCCCGCGTCCCTTCCGCTGCCCCCTTGTCCCCTTCGTCCCGCTGGTCGCAATCGCGCTCTGCGGGTACCTCATCGTCGTCCTGCCGTTCATCACCCATGTCCGGTTTGTCGTCTGGATGGCCCTCGGGTGCATCATCTACTTCCTCTACAGCAGGAAGCACAGCCGGATCGGGCGGGCCGGGGCTGAGGGCTGAGCCCCTGCCTCATGGGCTCTACCAGTCCCCGCATCCGCCAAATGGTGGCGGTGTACCCTTATACTCCTCCGGCAGATCTCCCCGTGTTACTTCGAGGCGTACCGCTTCACCAGCTTCAGCGCTCCCGAGTTCATGCAGTACCTTTTACCGGTCGGAGGGGGGCCGTCGGGGAAGACGTGGCCGAGATGGGCGCCGCAGCGGGAGCAGAGGACCTCGGTCCGGACCATCCCGTGGCTGCGGTCTTCTGCAGTCCGGACATTCCGGGGGTCAACGGGGGATGAGAAGCTGGGCCACCCGGTCCCGGAATCGAACTTCGCTTTCGCATCGAAGAGGTCTGTGCCGCAGCATGCGCAGGTGAAGATCCCGTCCTCATGGGAATCGTGGTATGCGCCGGTGAAGGCCGGTTCCGTTGCCTGCTGCCGGGCAATCTCGAAGGTCTGCTTCGGGAGAATGGCTTTCCATTCTTCCCCGGTCTTTACGATCGGTTCCACGAGCTCCACCCGCCCGGATTTTACCGAGAATATCGGAATTTTCCCCTGCATGTATCTCTCCTGAATAACCCACGGATACGTGAGAGGATAAAACCTCGCGTCGGGGCATCGGGGGATTCTGCAATCCGGGACGAGTACTTGCCATCCCAAGCAATATCTGTTCCCCTGGTTTCATCCTGAGCTGATATATTTATGTCATAGAGATGCAACAGAACCGGTATCAGAACATGCAGCCGATACCCGCGCCGGAACCCTACACGCTTCCACTCACCATCAGGGTCCCCCGGAGTTCATTCATCCTGTTTTCTGTCATTTTTCTGCTCCTCATTGCGCTTCTCCTGTTTTTTGCCACCGGTATCCCGTTGGTAACCATGGAGGACTGGACACCGGTTTTCCTGATCGCCGCGGGCATGGGGCTCTGTTATCTTTTTTTTGTCATGCCCGCAATCCGGCTGACCGAAGACAGGATATCCTACCGGGCCTGGTTTGAATGGAGTGAAATGGAGTACACGAGGATCACATCAGTACGGTATTATTACCTGACCGGCGGAGATGCGGCTGCAAAATTCCCAGTGCTTGAATTATCCGGGGATTCTGGTAACCTGATCACCATCAACCTCGGTATGTTTGTCTTCCCTGCAACTCTCTGGATTATCTACGATGTGCTGAAAAAGAAAGCTCCCCGGGCGTATCTGCGTAATTCCCAGGAGAAATTCTTTACCGATTCGGACACAACTGCGTGGAGAAAGGACCTGCAGCCGGGACCGTATTCGCTTCCTCTCACCCTGCGGGTAAACCCGGTTTTTTTCTTCACGATGTCCGTCATCTTTCTTCCGCTCATCGCTCACTTCTTTTATCTCGCGGCTTTCGCATATTCCACGGAGACGATGGAGGTAAGGGTATTTTTCTCCCTGATTATAGCAGGCCTGTTGCTCGTGTATCTTTTCTTTATCATGCCCGCGATCCGGCTGACCGAAGACCGGATATCCTGCCGGCATCATTTTTTCTGGAACGAGATGGAGTACAGCAGGATAACCGCAGTACGGTATTGTTACCACGATACGCAGACCGCCTGGGATTCGGGCCCGGTGATAGAATTGTCCGGGGAATCCGGTGAGAGGATCACCATGAAGTTCGGCATGTTCATCAGCCCCCTGCATCTCCCGGTCATCTATGATGTGCTGAAAAAGAAGGCCTCCCGGGCGGGTCTCCGGAATTCCCCGGGCGTATTCTTTGCCTATCCGGACACAACAGCCGGGAGCTGACCCCCCGGCCCGGGCCGTTGCAATACTGTCATGCATTGGTTTTATTACCGGTGCGGTTGCATGGAGTTGATTATGAACGGGTGGGACGACAGGGGAACCGGGGCTTCCGGAAGGAAGACCGTGGCATGGCAGGACGAATGCGGGTCATCCTGTCGGGCCGGGCGGTCGGGAACGGAACGGGGCACAGGGGGCACACGGCAGGGACCCTGCATGGTGGCCATGGCCTCTTTTCTGGTTATGGTCCTGGTGCTTGCGGCGGGATGCACCCAGACCGGTTCCCTGCTTGTCAGCTCGGAGCCGGCAGGCGCACATGTGTCCGTGAATGGTGCGGAGAAAGGCGTGACGCCCCTGGAACTCGGGGATCTTCCGGAGGGCTATTACCTGGTCGCCCTTCGCTCTGACGGGTACATTAACGAGCAGCGCAACATCTCGGTCTCTCCCGGGTCAAAGGAAACGGTCGCTTTTACCCTGACCCCGCTTCCTGCAGTCCCCGGGAAAAAATATTCAACGGTCACGGATCTTAATACCGGGGCCGTCCGCAACCGGCTCTATGCCGGCGGGTGGCGGATCGATGCCTCGGGCTCATCCGTATCGGACATCGTCGTCACGATCGGCAGGGACGCGGCCGATGACCCTGAACCGTTCCCGCTCGATGGAGCGGACGTGGTGATCGCCGGTAAAAAGAACATCGTCGTGCTGAAGCAGGACACGCCCCTCTACAACCAGGGCATTTATCCCCGGGCCGGGAGCTGGAACATCAATAACAAACTCAACTCCTACGCGGACAACGCGGTTGACCGGAACGAGCAGTTCACGCTGGTCCTTATCCCCGGGCCGGGACAGGCGATCCCGTTCAGCGATCCCCTGACGGTCGAGATCCGGCCTCGGATCGGTGCAGCGGCAGTCTTCGTGCCGCCGGGAAGCGCACCGGCGCAGGGAGTGCAGGCAGCCCGGCCTGCCACTTCGGCGACGACCGCTGCCATTCCGGCAACTGGTTCCGGATCCCCGGGTTCACCGGCGGTCCCGTACGCCATCACCTCCGGAGGGAACTCACCGGAGGGAGCGGTGTACTCGTATTTCACGGCAATGGATCGCGGGGACGCAGCCACCGGCCTGGACCTGCTCCTCATGTACGCCCTGATGCCGGATGACCAGAAAACCGCGATGATGCAGAACGCAACCTCCGCTTCGGCACGGACCTTCGGGAAAAATGGCGAAGGCATTACTCTCGCGAACATGATGGTGACTGCAAAGGAACCGTTCCCGATCTGCCAATCGGGCGATGCCACGCAGAACGCCCTCTGCCGGAGCAATATCACCGACGCGTACCGGATGACCGTCATCATGGATGAAACACTTTCGGGGCAGTCGAAATCCTCCCGCTCGTACACTATGCTTGCAGTCCTGTACAGGGGATCGTGGAAACTGGTACCCTGATGGTCGGCGTATCTGCGAGATTCCGGCCGGGACTGGTACGGGCAGAGCCGGGAGTCCTCCCTGCCCGGGATCCCCGTCCCGTTTCTTCAGCTTCCGATACTTATGCTGAGGCCGGCACGGTATCTGCCCGGGGCCCGGCTCCGGATGGCCTCGCCAGAGAGAGGTGCGTGTCACCAGGCCCGGCTGATGTACGAATCATCGGATTAAACCAGCTTTTCTTGAACCAAAAGTGTAATCAGGGATCGATTTTGATCTGAGATTCGCTGATCAATTTCTGTACCAAAACCGGATCGCGATCGATCCGGAAAATTTTCTGATCGCGATCATGGCTGCGATTGCGATCTGAAAATCGCTGATCGATTTGAAAACAAAAACCGGGGATCGATTTTGATCTGAAAATCGCTGGTCGATTTTCGTACAAAAATCGGGATCCGATTTCGTACTCCGTCTGTGAGAACCCCATTCTTCCGGGTTTTCAATCGCGGATCGATTTTCATCTTGAAACCGGGGATCGATTTTTCCGGAAAAATCGCTGATCAATTTCTGTACCAAAATCGGATCGCGATCGATCCGGAAAATTTTCTGATCGCGATCATGGGTGCGATTGCAATCTGGAAATCGCTGGTCGATTTTCGTACGAAAATCGGGATCCGATTTTGCGCTCCTCCTGTGAGAACTCCATTTTTCCGGGTTTTCAAGTGCTGATCGATTTCAGAATACATACAGGCCCGGATTTTCTTAGGAAAGGGAGAGGGTGATACGAGAGGGATGTCAGACAGATGGGGGGTGAGCGATCCGGACCCGCTCCAGCGCCGCAGCCATCTGGCTTGCGATTGCCGTGAGGATCCGGTCCTGCTCGTGGGTGATGATCCCCTCCGCCTCCACCGGCCGCACACCAAGGATTCCCATGACACCCGAAGATCCGGTCAGGGGAATATATCTTAACCGTGAGCCGTGCAGGGTGTCCGTGTCGTACCCCGCAACGGCATTGTGCCGGAAGGCCCAGGTCGCCACTGCAATATCGTCACCACTCAGGGAGAGCCTTTCAGGAGATGCAGCGGGGAAGAGCCCGTCTTTACCGGGAAGCAGGACAACGCTCTCCCAGCCGAAGATCCCGGAGATATGCCGGGTCCCGGCCGCAATGATGGCGGACTCGTCCGGGGCTGCCGCCAGATCGCGCGAGAGGGCATAGAGCGTGCCGGTCTCCTTTTCCCGCCGCTGGGCGGCAATGGCGTTATCCCGCGCCCGGGTGACGAGGATGCTGACAAGGGCGCCGACGATGATCATCCCGGCAAAGGTGATCAGGTATTCCGTATCGGTGACCCGGAATGTCAGGTACGGCGGGACAAAGAAGAAGTCGAACGCCAGCACCCCGATGACAGCCGTGAAGATGGCCGGGCGCAGGCCGCGCCGGAACGCGATGACGACGACCGCGAGGAGGAAGAGCATCGCGAGGTTTGTCGGGGAGATGAAGTCCCTGATGAACCAGCCAAGGACAACAACCAGGGAAACGAGGACGAGTGCGGCAACGTAGTCGGCGGGCGGGGCTGCCGGGAGCAGGTGTTCGATGTCACCGATCATCTGCGGGGTATGTTCCTCGGCGCTGATGACGTACACATCGATGGTCCCGCTGTCATGGATGAGCTGGTCCACGATGGAACCGAACAGGTATTCCTGCCAGCGGGGCCGGAGGGTCTTGCCGACAATAATCCGCGTGATATTGTTCCGCCGGGCATAGTCAAGCACGGAGGAGGCAATGCCAAACCCGAAGACCGTGACCATCTCTGCGCCGAGCTTGCGGGCAAGTTCCATGGTCCGGGTCAGCTGCTCCTTCCCTTCGCGGGAGAGGCGGTGATGGGCCGGCGTCTCGACATAGATCGCGGTGAGCCGGGCTCCCATCCGGTCGGCCTGCCGCCGCGCAGTCCTCACCAGCCGCTCGGAGAGCGGACCGGGGCCAATCGAGACCAGGAGGTGTTCCCCGGCGGCCCATGGCCCGGGAATGGCCCGGGTCTGCATGTAGGCAAGCATCTGATCGTCGACACGTTCGGCTGCCCGGCGCAGCGCGAGTTCCCGGAGGGCATAGAGGTTCCCCTCGTTGAAGAACTTCTCGATGGCCTGCGCAGCCATCTCGGGGACATACACCTTTCCCTCCTTCAGGCGCTGGAGGAGCTCAGGGGGAGCAAGGTCCACGACCTCGATCTCGTCCGCCTCATCGATCACCCGGTCCGGCACGGTCTCGCGGACAATGACGCCGGTTATCTGCGCCACCACGTCTTTGAGGCTCTCGATATGCTGGACATTGAGGGTGGTATACACATCGATGCCGGCATCGAGCAGCTCCTCGATGTCCTGGTAGCGCTTCAGGTGCCGGGAGCCGGGGACGTTGGTATGGGCAAGCTCGTCAACCAGAACGAGTGCCGGACGGCATTTCAGGGTTGCATCGAGATCGAACTCGGGCAGCAGGACTCCCCGGTACTCCATCATGTTCCGGGGGATGATGGTGAGACCTTCGAGCAGGGCTTCCGTTTCCCGGCGCCCGTGTGTTTCAGCATATCCCACCCGGACATCCACCCCTTCCGTCATGCGGAGATGGGCGGCCCTGAGCATCTCGTAGGTCTTCCCGACCCCCGCGATGTATCCCAGAAAGATCTTCAGCTTGCCCCGTTTCTTCCGGCGCTCTTCGTTCCTGATGCAGGCGAGCAGGGTGTCAGGGTCCGGGCGGTACTCGGGAAGGGCAGGCATGGCGATCAACCCACACCCAGCAGTACGAGCAGGATATCGATAATCTTTATGCCGATGAACGGGGCGATAACCCCGCCAGCACCGTAGAGGAGGATGTTGTTCCTGAGGGCGTCCTCGGCCGACATGGGCCGGTACGCGACGCCGTGCAGGGCAATCGGGATGAGGAAGACGATGATCAGGGCATTGAAGATGACCGCCGAGAGGATCGCGTTGTGCAGGCCGAGGATGTTGATGGCGGCAAGCGCCGGGTACGTGCTTACAAAGGCTGCCGGGATGATGACGAAATATTTGGCAAGATCGTTGGCGATCGAGAAGGTGGTGAGGGCTCCCCGCGTCATGAGGAGCTGCTTGCCGATCTCCACGATCTCGATAAGTTTCGTGGGGTTGGAATCGAGGTCGATCATGTTCGCGGCCTCACGGGCCGGTTGCGTCCCCGTGTTCATCGCGACCGCTACGTCGGCCTGGGCAAGCGCCGGGGCATCGTTTGTCCCGTCGCCGGTCATCGCCACCATCCGCCCCCCGGTCTGGTACTCGCGGATGAGGGCGAGCTTGCTCTCGGGCGTTGCCTCGGCCAGGAAATCATCCACACCGGCCTCGGCCGCGATGGTTGCTGCGGTCAGGCGGTTATCGCCCGTGATCATGATGGTCTTGATGCCCATGCGCCGGAGCTGGGAAAAGCGTTCCTTCATCCCGCCCTTGACGATGTCCTTGAGGTGGATCACCCCGAGCGCCCGGCCATTGCGGGCAACCACGAGCGGGGTGCCCCCGGCCCGGGAGATGGTGTCGACTTCCCGTTTCAGGTCGTCCGATGCCGTATTGCCAACAGCGGTGATGTACGTATACATCACGTCCGCTGCCCCTTTGCGAATCTGCGTAGTGTCATAATCAACACCGCTCATGCGGGTCTGGCTCGTGAACGGGACAAACTGCATGGCCGGGCCGGACCCGGTAGACCCGACGGTCCTGCCCCGGAGCCCGTACTTCTCCTTGGCAAGGACCACGATACTGCGGCCTTCCGGTGTCTCGTCGGCAAGCGATGCCAGCTGGGCGGTCTCTGCAAGTTCATCGATCGTTGTCCCGTCCACCGGGATGAAGTCCACAGCCTGCCGGTTCCCGAGCGTGATGGTGCCGGTCTTGTCGAGCAGGAGCACGTCGACATCCCCGGCGGCCTCGATCGCCCGGCCCGAGGTCGTGATCACGTTGCGCCGGATCAGCCGGTCCATGCCTGCGATGCCGATGGCGGAGAGGAGTCCCCCGATGGTGGTCGGGGCAAGGCAGACCAGGAGCGCCACGAGCACCGTGATGGTGACCGGCACGCCGCTTCCTGCAGCCCCCACGCTGTACACCGAGAACGCCCACAGCGTTGCGCAGACCACGAGGAAGACCATGGTCAGGCCGATGAGGAGGATGTTGAGGGCAATCTCGTTCGGGGTCTTCTGCCGTTTCGCACCTTCGACAAGCCCGATCATGTGGTCGAGGAAACCCTCGCCGGCATTGGCGCTTGCCCGGATGATGAGCCAGTCCGAGAGGATCACCGTCCCGCCTGTGACCGCACTCCGGTCCCCGCCGGATTCGCGGATTACGGGGGCGCTCTCGCCCGTGATCGCGCTCTCGTTGACCGAGGCAACCCCTTCCACCACTTCGCCGTCTGCCGGGATGGTATCGCCGGCTTTCACGTAGAAGAGGTCCCCCTTCCGGAGCGAGGATGACGAGACCTCGGAAAAGCTTGCCGCTGCCGGCTCCCGGCCTTTGATGATGGTAAATCCCGTGGCCAGCTTCTTTGCAACGGTGTCCTGCCGCATCTTTTTCAGGGACTCGGCCTGGGCCTTGCCCCTTCCCTCGGCAAGGGCTTCGGCAAAGTTGGCAAAGAGGACCGTGAACCAGAGCCATGCCGCAATCGCCCCGATGAACCCGGCCGGTGCCTCACCGTGGCCGGTGAGGGCCTGGAGCCAGAGGAGGGTGGTCAGGGCACTGCCCAGTTCCACCACGAACATGACCGGGTTCCGGGCCATCTGGCGGGGGTCGAGCTTCCGGAAAGCGTCCGCTATCCCACGCTGGTAGAGGCCGGCATCAAAGGTGCCCTGGCCGGAAGGTTTTCCTGCGCCGGGCATGGTCAGACACCTCCGGTGAGCATGAGGTGTTCCACGATCGGGCCGAGGGCAAGGGCCGGGAGGAAGCTGAGCGCCCCGACAATCACGACCACAAAGACCAGCCAGAGGATGAAGAGCGGGCGGTGGTCCGAGAGCGTCCCCTCGCTCCCGGGGACGATCTTCTTCTGCACGAGCGACCCGGCAAGGGCAAGCACCAGGACAGCCGGCAGGAACCGGCCCACGAACATGCAGAAGGCTGTGGCCAGGGTCCAGAAGGGGGTGTTTGCCGAGAGCCCGGCAAAGGCGCTGCCATTGTTCTGCGAAGCGGAGGTGAACGCGTACAGGATCTCGGAGAAACCGTGGGGCCCGGGATTGAAGACCGCTGCCCGGCCGGCATCGGTGAGGACCGCGAGCGCCGTCATCACGAGAATGAGGATGATGGGGATGAGGATGATGATCGTGGCGATCGTCATCTCGTCCGGTTCGATCTTCTTGCCCAGGTACTCCGGCGTCCGGCCTACCATCAGGCCGGCGATGAACATCGCGATGATGGCAAAGACGATCATCCCGTACAGCCCGGAGCCGATCCCGCCATACACGACCTCGCCCAGCTGCATCATGAAGAGCTGGACAAAGCCGCCAATCGGCATGAACGAATCATGCATCCCGTTCACCGCCCCGCAGGAGGCCGCGGTGGTCACCACCGAGAAGAGGGTGGAGCCCACAATCCCGAACCGGACCTCCTTTCCTTCCATGTTCCCGCCCGGCTGGAGCTCGGACGGGGTCTGGTCGATCCCGGACGGGGCAAAGGCCGGGTTGCCCCCGGTCTCGGCAGCAATCGCGAGGCCAAGGAGGGGCAGGAAGATGATGGTCATGGCGATGAGGAGGCTGACGCCTTTCCTGCCGGCACCGATCATCCGTCCGAACGAATAGCAGAGTGCTGCCGGGATGAACAGGATGGCGACCATCTCAAGGTAGTTGGAGAACGGTGTCGGGTTCTCGAACGGGTGGGCGGAGTTGGCATTGAAGAAGCCGCCGCCGTTCACCCCGAGCTGCTTGATGGCGATCTGGGACGCGGCCGGCCCGAGCGGGATGGTCTGGGTTGTAACAGGCGTCCCGTCCGTTGCCCGGTACGGGTCAAGGAGCGGGACCGTTACCGGGCCGGCAAGCGTCTGTACCGTGCCCTGCGAGACAAGGAGGAGAGAGAGGATGATGCAGAACGGGATGAGGAGGAAGGTGCTCCGCAGGAGGAGCGCCCAGAAGTTCCCGATTGTTGATCCCGAGCGCCGGGAGAACCCGTACGCGAGCCCGGCAAGGACCGCAAGGCCGGTGGCAGCCGAGGCAAAGTTCTGGACCGTGAGTCCCGCCATCTGGGTGAGGTAACTCATGCCGGTCTCGCCGGCGTACGCCTGCCAGTTGGTGTTGGTGACAAAACTGACCGCCGTGTTGAGGGCAAGGTCAAGGGGCGGGGAGCCGGCACCGGCGGGGTTGAGCGGGAGGAGCGGCTGGGCAAGCTGGAGGAGGACAAGGAATGCGATCCCGGAAAGGGAGAAGACGATCATGGCAAGGGCAAAGGTCTTCCAGTCCATCTCCTCGCCGGCACGGACCTGCGACCAGGCAAGCACCCGCTGCTCGACCGGATCGAAGACAAAAGAGAGGAGATGGGGTTCGCCGCCGATGACCCGGACCATGAACCGCCCGAGCGGGACGACCGTGACCACAAAGAACCCGATGAAGAGAGCAAGGAGCACCCAGTCGGGGAGCCGGAGCCACGGGGTCTCTGAGGCGTGCGGATCGGCAGCCCCCGGCGCAACGGCCGTGCCTCCGGCCCCGGAGATATCGTCAAGGGCAAGGTTGAGCTCCAGGACGTTCACCCGGGGCTCTCCCAGGAACCCGAACTGCCGGGGCTCAACATGCGAGTCCACGAGGGCATGGACCGCAACTTCGGTCATGCCCCGCTCGCGGGCAACCCGGGAGACCTGGTAATAGGCTGCGGCCGGGCTGATGTGGGGGTCAAGGCCGCTGCCGGAGGCCGTGACAAGGTCGACCGGGACAGGAAGCTTGTTGGAGGGATCAGCCAGATGAAGGATCGCAACCCGGGCTTTCACGGCATCGGTGAGGGCAATGTTGGAAGGGCCGAGGTTGGAGCCGGACGAGTGCCCGGCATTGTACGGCCCGGGAGTTGTCGCCGAGGGCCGGCCCCAGAAATACTTCGGGGACGAGAACGGCTGCCCGATGAGCGCGGACCCGGCAACCTTCCCGTTATGTATGAGGAGGTCCCCGTTTGCCTGCACGGGGAAGGCGACCTGGGCAATGGCGGTGATGAGGAGGGGATAGCAGATGCCGGTGACGAGCGTGAGGAACACAAGGATGACAACCGCCGGCCGGACCTGGGCTGCAATCCGCGAGGGGAGTTCGGTATATTCCTTCATACCATACCAGTCAGACTCCTGCCGGAATATCCTGCAGTGAGTTCACATTACAACCGTGATGAGTATAGCTATTTAATGACAGTGGGAAGTGTGCTTCCATACGTTATCATAAAAAGGACTGTTTTTGGATCCGGGCTGGACCGGAACCCCCGAACCCCATAATGCTGAGCTGGTGCAGGAGGGGATGACCAATGGGGGTTTTTTCCCGGATCCAACAGCACATCGCTGATCGATCTGAATAAAAATTTCGGTGACGAGTATCGGGAACCCGAATTTCCAAAAGAGCAGGGCAGGGTTCTCCCCCGCCCCGTTTGTTCATCTCACGATACTTATGCAAGCACCGCCACGGTGTCCGCCCACGTCTCGACCTTGCTCTGGATCGCATCGTCCGAGAACGAGGTGAGGGTCACAAGGTCCCGGCTGAAGTTCACGAAGTAGATCTCGCCGTTGGGGTCGTGGCACCGCAGGGTTGCCGCGAACTTCTCGTTCGCGAAGTCCCGGGATGGTGTCCCGCCGAGGTCGGTTGCCAGCTGGGTGTTTGCCACGATATGGTTTGCCGCTGCCGTGAAGGCCGCGATGGTCGGTGCCCGGACCGTGACGATCGCCACGGTCTTCGCCATCCCGTCCTGGTAGAGGATGCGGGAGGTGTACCCCTGTCTGCTCCGCTCGACCGGCGGGTGGTCTGCCCCGCCCTGGTTGTAGATCGTGCAGCCGAAGGGGTTGTTCGTGATGACGCCCTGGACGATGTTGTCGAAGGCAGTCACGTCCGCGAGCGGTTCCGCGAGTCTGCGGACCGCGCTCTTTGTGGTGCTTTTTGGTTCGAAGTCTGCCATGTTTGTTCACTCCTTTCTTTGGTCTGGGGGAGATCCTCCGGATCTCCCTTGTTTTGACGGATTCCATCCTGGCTTCCGTCGATTGGTTGTCCTTGGGCGCCCTTGGACAGCTCGAAGAACGGCTCCACCGTTCTTCTCGTGTCCGCGGCATCCTGCTGGATGCCTTGGACAAACAGCATAGAACTGGACCATATATGGCCTTCCCCGCCACTTTGAATCCGGGGCAGGAGAATGGTGCTTTCAGGAGATCTGGGCCATCTTCAATGCGCATTTGGTCCCGGGGGGTTTTAATGAGACGGAATATTTTTGGTATGCGGGATGCTTCGAGAGGGTTTGTGTCTGAGGATGCCGGATTTATCGCAGGTCCTGACTGGAACAATATGTTATGGAAAAATCATTGGATCCACACTCTTGGGGGCTCCGCTGACGCTCTGCCCCCGCCGCTGTGGCAGCCCCCGCATTGCGATAACCACTCAGAAGGTATTCGGAGAATCCGAAAGAACAAGTAATTATCCGCCATCCCAATGCGCCCCGTCCCCCATCGGGGGACTGGTGGCGCAAGAGGGGGGTTCATATTTTGGAACAGGATTTTTCCAGACAGCGAAAATGCAATCGCGATCATGATCGCGATTGAAATTTTGATCCGGATCGATCGGACTTTGATTTTTGTTTTTCAATCAAGGTTTGATTGAAAAATTTTCAGCAGACTTTGATTGAAATTTTTCAAGCGACCTTTGATTGAAAACCGGTTGACGGATCGATCGTTCCGTCGTAATACCCGGATTGTGGCTGATGAGGATTAGTTTAACTTTTTGTAGGCAAACCTTGATTGAATTTTTTTCAGCAGACTTTGATTGAAAATTTTCAAGCAAGGTTTGATTTAGTTTTTTCAAGCGCGATCGTGATCGCGATTGAACATGTGAGATTGAGCAAGCGGAGTTTGAATAAATAGGGCCATAATTGCGTGTTGAAGAAATAACTATACATTCATTCGTGAGAGAAAGATAATTGGATTTGCTCGAAATATTCGTTGATAAAATTTTAATGTTTAAAACCATTTTTCTATTTTTTCGGATTCTTACGATTTTTTCGTAGAAACTTTTTATATTCTAAAATCTTACACATACCTATGTTAATTGAGTATACAGTTGCAAATTTTCGTTCAATAGCAGATGAAGTTAAACTTAGTATGATTCCAGTCAGGGGTAACTCAAAACCATATAATATAATGAGCGTAGACAAAAACGATAATATTAAAAAATTACTAAGAAGTTGCACTATATATGGGGCAAACGGATCGGGCAAGACGAATGTAATTCTTGCATTGAGCAAAATGAAATCTCTTGTCCTACATTCAAAAAACCAAAATGCAGGACAGTCGTTTCGGGAATACCAACCATTTATTTTAAATTCGGAATATTCAGATAAACCCGTTCAATTTGGAATCACCTTCATCAAAGATAACATAATTTACAAATACGAATTTTCATTTACAAAGACTAAAATTACGTTTGAAAAATTATCATATTTTAAAGGGAAAAAAGTGATCGAGATCTTTCGGCGAGAGGAAAATAAATTAGAACCATTTATCGATCATGATGAATTACAATCATTATTTTCACATACCGGCGAAAATGTATTGTTTGTCTCAAAAGCAAATAATGAATATAAAAAATTTGGGCCTGTTTTTAAATGGTTCAATGAGGTTTTAAGTCCAATTGGTCCATTATCTCGCATTTCAGAGGATAATACAATAGAATATATGAATCAATCCGAAGAAAACAAAAAGAAGCTTATAAAATTTTTACAATATGCAGATTTTGACATTTATAATATTTCTGGAAAAATCGAGAGATTTGATGATCCCGCAATTTTCGATTCATTTAAAACATTTATGAACACTCTTGGCGCTAAAATTGATACAAATATTATTTCAAATAAATCGTCATCACAAATAGAATTTGGGAATTCAGAAATTAAATCCGTAAGAAAGCGAGTTGATGATACTGAAGTAATAGTTAATTTTTCAAAATTTGAATCAGATGGTACTCAACAATTTTTTAAATTAGCAAGCATTTGGTTGCAATCAATATTAGAATCGGATAAAGTTTTGATTATTGATGAATTTGATATCCTACTGCATCCGGATTTACAAAATTTCCTTTTAAAGGTATTTCATGATCCAGAGCTCATTAAAACAAAATCTCAAATTATTTTTACAACACATAACACCAATATTTTAGCCTCCAATTTTTTTAGACGCGAACAAATTTGGTTCACCGAAAAGAATATTGATACAAAATCGACTGAGCTATATTCTCTCTTAGAATATGAAAAACGTCATGATAGATCTGTTGAAAAAGCATATTTATTTGGTAGATATGGAGGATTACCTGATTTAAAATATGGAAAATTCTAATATTGGTATAACGTAAATTCAATCAATGAATTTTCAAAGAGAGAGATCACACAACAGAAAACCAAGAAATTTCATTCATATCTATTCAAATGGGTATTCTGAAATTAATTACTTCACTTTAAAGAAGATTCATAGCAATAAAAAAAATATACGAATTGAGCCATTTTTTGAGAATGCGGGAAACCCCCATCAAATGGTAAAACTTATTGAGAGAAAATATTCCGCGAAAGATTTGGATCCTAATGATAGGATATATTGTGTCACAGATGTTGATGATGCAACAGACATTTGTATCAATGATGCAATGACACGAAAAGCAAAATTTATCACATTAATTTTATCAAATCCGAATTTTGAGCTATGGCTTCTTCTTCATTTCAAATTATATACTCATCAGTTTTCGAAAAATGAGACCGTTGAAAAATTAAAGGTGTTCCTTCCAGAATACCAAAAACCAGAAATCGAACCACATTTTTCTCAATTATGTAAAAATGAAGCACAAGCGATACAAAATGTATCTAAGTTAAAAAAATACCATACAAAAGAGAAGAGAAATCTATTCTTGCGTGATGCAAATCCATATTCCTTTATTGGGGAAATTATCGAAATAATCAATTCTTTTGAATAACAGTATTTGAAAAATTTTTAAGGGCAATTATATCATGTCTCTTCTACCCAACCCGCTTGATCCGCCCCATCGCCTCTCGCAGCTTCTCCATCGAAGCCGCGTACGACAGCCGGATCCATCCCGGCGCATAAAAAGCCGAACCAGGCGTAGCAGCAACATGACCGGCATCAAGCCACCGTGACGCAACCTCCATATCATCACCGGCAACTTTCACGAAGGCATAGAACGCACCCTCGGCCGGTGCCATCTCGTACCCCATCTTCGCGAGCTCACTCATGACGTACTTCCGCCGCCGGTCGAACTCCTGCCGCATCTGCTCCACGCAGGACTGGTCGCCTTTGAGCGCCGCAACCCCGCCCCACATGGCAAAGGTCGTGACCTGGCTGATGGAGTGCTGCTGGACCTTGGACATCTCGGCGATGATCTCTTTCGGGCCGACAGCATACCCGAGCCGCCAGCCGGTCATGGCGTAGGCTTTCGAGAAGCCGTTGATGGTGATGGTCCGGTGGTGCATGTCGCCGAGGGACGCGAGCGAGATGTGCTCCTTGCCGTAGATCATCTTCTCGTAGATCTCGTCCGACATCGCGTAGAGATCCTTGTCCTCGCAGAGGTCGGCCACAAGCTTCATGGATTTCTTATCGAAGACAGCGCCCGTGGGGTTCGACGGGGAGTTGACCATGATCATCTTGGTCTTCTTGTTGACCTTCTCCAGCAGGGAGTCGTCAAGCTGGAAGGTCTTCGGGTTGATCGCGTGGAAGACCGGTTTCCCGCCCGCGATCTGGATGCACGGCTCGTAGGAGACCCAGGCCGGAGTGAGGATGATCGTCTCATCGCCGGGGTTCAGGACGGCCTCGCAGGTCTCATAGATGGCGTCCTTCGCACCGCAGGCAACGATCACCTGCTGGGGGGTGCAGGGGAACCTGTTCTCCTTCGTGATCTTTTCAGCGATGGCTGCCGTCAGCTCGGGGATGCCGTTGCTCGGGGCGTAATGCGTCTCGCCCCGCTTCAGCGCATCGATGCAGGCATCGGTGATATGCTTCGGGGTGTCGAAATCGGGTTCCCCGATGGAGAGGCTGATGACATCGATCCCCTGCCGCTGCATCGCCTTGGCCTTGTTGGAGATCGCGATCGTCGCCGATTCGGTAACGCCGGCGATCTTCGCCGACAGCGGCTTCATTTCAACCGCTTGACCATCTTGATGGCAGACTCAACGGCCCGCTTGGCGTAATCGATCCGCTCGTTGGCCTCGAGCCGGGTCATGCCGGGCCCGGAGATGCCGAGCGAGACAGGCTTGCCGAACTCGAGCGAGAGGTCGATGATCTTCCGGGCCGCGTGCTGGACAACGATCTCGTCGTGCTGGGTTGCACCCTCGATGACGCAGCCGATGGTGACGACCGCGTCGACCTTACCTGAGGTCAGGAGTTTCTTGATCGCAAGCGGCATGTCATAGGCGCCGGGCACGTAGATGCAGTCGGTCACTTCCGCGCCGAGGAACGCCGCGTGCTCCCGGCCCTCGATCTCCATCATGTAGGTGATGTCGCGGTTGAACTCCGCGACAACGAATCCGAGCTTTATGGGGTTGGTTTCACACATACTCTATCATCTCGTGTTATGGGTCATAAATTTCTGCTCTGCAGAAATCTTCCGGGATAACGATGACCCCGGACTACCCGTACACGTTAATCTCATTTTTTTTGTGTACGGGTAATACGGAGGAATCCTAAGCGCCCCCGCCCTCAACGGGGTCAGGGCTGGCGCAAGGGGGGCGATCTTTTCTGCTGATCGGGGTTTTCTCCGGGACCATAAATTTCCAGTTACTTCCGGGCGGGGCCGGCGTCGGGGAATCCCTGCCGCTGGCCGGTCCCGGCGTCCTTTACAAGGTCCTGCGGCCGGAGGATCAGTTTCACCGCGTTCACTGCATGCTCCCTGGTGCGCTGCTCCATGAGCCACGCGAGTTCGCGGTCGTTCTTTGCCTCGTCCTCGTGGACGAAGACCTCGATGATATGCTTGTTCGTCATCAGCTGGCACATGATCAGGCCCTGCGAGGCCTCGTGGGCGCACATCTTGTCCTTGTCCTTGCCCCCCGGCATGCCCAGCGCCATGACGATATCGCACCGGCGTTCCTCGATCAGTTTCTTGCAGGCAACGGGGAGATCCTTGATCCCCGGCACCGTCACCCGCTCGATGGCCACGCTGGCGTGCTTTTTAAGCTCGTCGATGGCAACGGCTCCCATGTTGATGCGTGCGAAGGTGGTGTCCGCGACACCGACTCTCATCCCAGCACCCCGGCGGCGGCTTCGACACCGTCGCCTTTCGGCGTGTAGCCGCACTTCTTCAGCGCGTGCTGGGTCGCGGCCACGGTCGCGAGGATCTCGGGGGCGCTGACGGCACCCATGCTGCCGATCCGGAAGATCTTGCCCTTCACGTGGTCCTGACCGCCGGCAATCTGGATGCCCATCTTCTTGACGGCGCCCCGCATCTCGTCGTCCTTGACGCCCGCGGGGTACTCGATGGCGGTGACGGTCGCGGAGGGGCTGTGGAGCTTGTCCGGCTTGGGGAAGAGGGACAGTCCCCATGCCTTCGCCGCTGCCTGAACAGCGCCGGACATCTTCCGGTGCCGCTCGATCCGGGCCGGGAGGCCTTCCTCCTCGATGATCATGCAGGCCTCGCGCAGCGCGAGGAAGAGCGGGACCGCCGGGGTGTACGGGGTCTCCATCGGCTTACCGGATGCGCTCTTTTTGTACGCTGCAAGGTCGAGGTAGTACGGCGGGTTCTTCGTGAGCCGCTCCCATGCCCGGCTGCTCACCGAGACCATGGCAAGGCCGGCGGGAGCCGCAAGGCACTTCTGGGAACCGGTGATGGCGATGTCAACGCCCCACTTGTCGGCCTCGACAACGTCGCCGCCGATGGATGTGATGCCGTCCATGATGAAGAGGGCGTCGTGCTTCCGGCAGAGCTTCCCAATCTCCTCGGCCGGGTTCCTGATACCCGCGGAGGTCTCGTTGTGGACAAGGGTGACGACCTGGGCGCCTGCCTCGAGCTGGGCCTTCAGGCCTTCGAGGTTGACGGGTGTGCCCCAGTCGGACCTGATCTCGGTCGCCTTGCCGTAACGCTGGCTGATCTTGAAGAGCCGCTCGCCGAACTTGCCGTTCACGATACAGGCGATCTGCTTGTCCCGTCCCACGCCCGCGATCGCGGCTTCCATCCCGGCCGTGCCGGACCCGCTGATAACAAAGAGGTCGTTTGTGGTACCAAAGGTCGTTTTGAGGACCCGCACGCAGTCGGCATACGCGGCACCGAACTCGGCGCTGCGGTGGTTGATTGCCTGACGCGACATTGCAAACCTGACCCGTTCCGGTATCGGGACCGGGCCCGGCAGCATCAGGAGGAGTTCTTTTTCCATGTGGATCTGCTCATAGTATTTTAAGAAAGACGCAATATAAGTTTGGATAGCAGGTTATGCCAGACGTTGCCATCATCTCGGGATCCGAATCGGACGCGAAGATCACCGACAAAGTGAAGAAGGTCCTTGACGAGAACGGGGTGCCCTACGACGCGCAGGTCATCTCGGCCCACCGCGACCCCGACCGGCTCGATGCGTATATCAAAACGAGCGATGTGAAGATCTTCATCGCCATCGCCGGCCTTTCTGCAGCCCTCCCCGGTGTTATCGCGTCAAAGACCGACAAACCGGTCATCGGCGTCCCGGTCAGCGGGACGCTCAACGGTCTCGACGCCCTTCTCGCCATCGCCCAGATGCCCAAGGGAGTCCCGGTCGCCTGCGTTGGTGTTGACAACGGGGACAATGCGGCGTGGCTGGCGATCCGGATCCTGAAACTTACAGGATAGTGAGCCCGGTTTTTCTTTCCTCTTCTCTTCTGCGAGCATCCCTGTTCCCGTAAGATGCAGCTCCCTCTGTGCCGGACGTGTGAAATCACCCTGCACCTGCATGCCTGTGGGTTTTTTCCGTAATGCACACAGCCTCAAACGGGAAGCCCGGGAAAATGCATGGCCTGTCTTCAATGTCCCTGCAGTGACCATGAGTGCCATCCTGGTTTTACCGTCGGCCGGTAATGCACCCGTCCGGGATAATGACCGGGCCGGAACATCATCCCGCATGCATCCTGCCCCGGGAATTGATCTGCGGTATGCTCACTCCGGTTTTCTGCCGGTCATGATAAAAACCGGGAAATCCCGGGCTTCTCCGGAAGGGGACGGCCTCTGCATGATCGCTGCAGTCCGGTCCCGGACCGAAACAAACCCTTCCGCCTCCAGGAGATCCTTCATGACGCTCCGTTCAAACCCGAAGTGAAATACACCGGCGTTCGAACTGTGGAATTTTCCGCCATCGGGATCGAGATCGATGACCGCGATCTGTCCTGACGGCCGAAGCACCCCCGCCATCATTTTCAGGAGGTGCGGTATGTCACGGATGTGATGGAACGTCATGCTGCTGATGACGAGGTCATACCTGCCATCCGGCATATCTCCCTTGTTGAGATCGGCAAAACGCGTCCTTGCATTCGTGATGCCCTGCTTCCGGATCTTCCCGTCAAAGACCGCCAGCATCCCCTGCGAGCTGTCAACGCCCGTGATGCTCCGGACCAGCGGCTGGAGATGAAGCGTGAGCAGGCCTGTTCCGCATCCGAAATCCAGTACATCCATCTCCGGTGTCAGGGACACCATCCCGCGGATCGCCTGTGCCACATCGTCCGCCAGCTTCACCCGCCCTGGTTCGCTGTCCCATGTTGCAGCTTCGGCGTCAAAGCTGCGGTTCTCCCCACCGGTAATATCCGTGGAGCCGGAGTCCTCTTTCTTCCCCTTCACTGCTTTCCCGGTTCCGGGATTCCGTTTCCTTGTATCCGTTGTCATGGTCTGACCAGCTTCCTGGAATAGAATTTCGTCGTATGAAGGACAGCATCCGGGTTATGGCAGGTACCCCGGGTATTTGCCGGTTTTTCGGGCCTGGCAAGAGTATCCGCGATTTCATTCCTGTCATCCACGGGTATTGTGCATCTCTCTGCAATCCCCGCCGGATCATGCCGGTTGGGTTGGGGATGCAGCGATATATACCCGGAGCCGGTTTTCAAGATTATTTGAAAACAGTCGACCGCGGGTCAAAACACCGGTTAAACCCCAATCCGGTTCACCCGAACGCCTGAGTGCCGATGACTGATCCCGGGACTGGCATCCCTGGTCAGGAAATATTATCCTTCTGTCAACTGATATTCATACCATGGGTTTTACCGGCTGCTGCCCTGCCGACAGCGATCTTGAGATTGCCTGGCGCAATGAACTCGAGCGGGAAGCACATGAGATCACCTCGCCGGTCTTTGACGATGTTGCCGAGATGATGAAGATCGTTGCAAGCCCGCTCCGCATCAGGATCCTGTTCCTCCTGGTACAGAAGGACCATTCCGTGTATGAACTGATGTACATCCTCAAGGAACCGCAGAACCTTCTCTCCTACAACCTCGGGATCCTCAAAAAGGCCGGTCTCCTGGAATCATACTACCGCTCGCGCCATAAAACATACCGGTTCGCCGGCGACCGGAACGCTCCCCTCATCCGGTGCCTGCGGCAGGTGCTGGTTCCCTGAGACGGGGGATGTTACCGTTTTTTCATCCGGAGATCCCAGGTGATCTCCACAGATCTCCCCAGCGTTACGGCGATCGGACAGACTGCGGTCACCGAGCGGCGGACCGCAGTGCGGACCACTTCTTCCTCGATATCCCCGCCCACCAGGAAGATGAGGTGGATTGTTTCAAACACGCGGGGTTCGTCATGCCGGAAGACGCATTCAGCTTTTACCGTGAAGGAGCGGGGCGTTATCCCGCTGTCATCAAGCAGGAGAATAACGTTGGTACCGGTACAGGAAGCAAGGGACGCGATAAATGCATCCACCATGGAAAAACGGCGGGGCGTATCCCCTTCAGAATTCCGGGCAACAAGGGTAAGCCGGCCCCCGTCACGGTTCTCGACAACAAACCGTGTCCCGCCTTTCCACGATGCCTTGACGAACGTCCATGTGGTGCCTGTCATGATCTCCCTTTGGGGAACAGTCTCGTTTCCGGACCTCATAGAGTATCGGATCGGTTCCTGCTCACGGGAATGACAGGGGGGAAACTGGAAGAGGCTGGCGCGGGGATCTGCGGATCATCCTGTTTCTGAAGATCCCTGATGCCGGGAAAAACAGGGGTCCGGGGCATCATACCGCTGAGGGTATGATCTCGTGGTCCCAGGTGAGATACGAGGCCCGGCCGAAGGTTGCCGCAACCGGGCACCGCCTCATCATGATGTCGGAGATGACCGTCTTTGCGTACTCGTCATCAATAGTGCCGGTCAGGCTGAACCTGACATGAAGCGTATCAAAGAGCGTCGGCGGTGTCGGGCGGCGGGTTCCGCTGACCGTGATAGTGATGTCTTTCACATCAACATGGTCCTTCCTGATCATGACTTCAAGAATCTCATGAACGGTACACCCCGCGAGGGCAGAGACAAACAGGTCGAACGGGCCCGGGATCTTCCCGGAAGCCATGAGTCTGTCTGTTGCGGCCATGCTGATCGTGCAGCCGGCAGGGGTTCTTGCAACAAGGGTATCCGTGTTCTTGTCCCATGTTGCCTGAATTTTCACCGGCGGAAGTGCAGCAGGCGGGGCACAGGTGTGCACGACCGGCGTTTTTGCAGTACTTGTTTTCGCATTACTCATGGAGGTCACTCCTTTTCATCCTCTGACACAATCACTGGATCCGGATGACCCTGCCACAGGACAGGTCAATGGTCGGTGCGGGACGCATATATGTTCAAAGCCGGTTTTCAAGAATGTTTGAAAACGGGACGGGACCGGCCCCGGCAGCCGGACTGCAGTACCTTCCGGAGAGATCATGGTTTTCTACGGCAGGGGACGCCCTGAAAAAGGATTCCGTCAAGGAGAAGGATGGTGGGAAATGTAACCATACACGGCACCAGCCCGCGGGCAGCCTGCCAGGCCTTGATTTTCCTCCCGCCCGGGATCGTGGGCGGGTAACCAGGGACGGCCGGGGAGCGAAGCGTCCCGGTTGATGTGTGCCGCCGTGTTTTTCTCTGATTCATCAGAATCAGCGTTTTTTCCGCCGGTTTTTCCTCCCACCGGAATTATTCCCCGCAGGAAGAGAAAAACATCAGTCCGTCGTCATTCAGGTTCCTTGCGGGGAGGATCAGAATTCTGCATCCGGTATTTATCAACGGTTTTCCGGACCTCAGTAAAAAGGCCATCCCGTTCTTCGGTTTCCATTTCCACGACCCGCACAGCACCATAGCGGAGCAGGAGCAGCAGCGCAGTAAACAAGACAGCAATAGCAATGATCTTCAGCGGGTCGATCTCAAGGATGCCATGGAGGATAATCTCGCGGAGCGCCGACACGATGCCTACTTCTATCATGATATCTACCGCGATCCGGTGTTCCCGGAGGTAGATGATGAGAAGACGATACAGTTCTATCAGGACAAGAATGTAGATCAGCTCTGCGGCAACTCCCCTGAAATCATAGGGTCCGAAAAGACTGAAGACCAGTGTCGCGATCGACCGTATCATCAGGACGAACAGGACGATACAGATACCGATGATGATGATATCCTGAATGTTCTCAAGGAGCCGCCGGAACAGTTCATGAACACGCGTATACAGGATCTCCACACCCATTCTTTCACCCTCGCATTGATTATTTCCAGGTCTGATCGGTATGCCGGTCATTACCGGATGGGAACCATCCGTGGTCCCGCACGTTTTTTCTTCAGCCGGATCTCAAGGATCCCGTTTCTGATCTCTGAACGTACCCCTTTCAGGGTCACTTCATCAGGGAGCGGGAAGACATGGCAGAACCTGTCTGACGATGATACGCAGACCCGATGGCGGCCGGACTCCGCCCCGTGCGATCTCTTCCGGATACACCCGATCTCCACGGCATCGGTGCCGATGAGATACACCTGAATACTCTCCCTCATGCAATCGTGCGTTTCGATGACCAGAATGATCTCATCCGCAACATCCCGGATCTCGTGCCGGAAGACTGTGCCACGTTCCCTCTTCGCTACCGAGCCATCTTCGAAAGGAGACCAATACCGGCTGGTGGCCGGATACCGGCAGGAGAACGGATCCAGGTCAAGTCCCAGCCGTTTCATTTCCCGGATCATGCCGCTCCATGCTGTGACAAAGGGGAA
Source organism: Methanoregula sp. PtaB.Bin085 (assembly GCF_002067035.1). Classification (GTDB taxonomy): domain Archaea; phylum Halobacteriota; class Methanomicrobia; order Methanomicrobiales; family Methanospirillaceae; genus Methanoregula. Next base: position 125,822 of record NZ_MVQB01000043.1, read on the forward strand.
ATCCGTGGATTTCAAAGGCATCCCTCCGTTCAGGAGCATTCTGATGTGAATGGGATTTTAACGGGTACTGATTCCGTATGATTCATCAATCTCCGTTGCAGCTTCTTCAAGGTCATCGAGTATCCTCATGGTATCCTTTCGGATCTCCTGGACCATGGACCTGAGACTGTTGCCCCGGATAAAGATCTTCTGCTTGTGGCGGTAGACAAGGCCGGTCTCCACAAGGTTCCTGATATGGTGGTTCACCCTCGGGCTGGAGATATCCAGATCTGACGCTATCTGTTCTACTGCAAGACCCCGTGTATCCGGAAGGTTCTCGAGGAGGGAGAGGATGATCCGCGTTGCGATATGGTCGATATCCCTGCCATTATCGACACCGAGACTGTCGCAGAACCAGTACAGGTCCCCGTCCTTCGGGATCCTGACCGGGCGTTCTATCTGCCTGAGGGTGAGCTGTCGCATCATGGGATTCCCTGCCCAATATATTGAATTAGTCTCAAACAATTTTAATCTTATTCAACAAAATTGATATGAATTCAACAATTTTGAAAATTTTTAAATATTTCGGAAGAGCATGAGTATAACAAAAAACTCAACCGCAAGGAGGTTTTCATGACTATCATTCCGATTGGCGAACGTGTCCTGATCAAACCTGCACAGGCTGAAGAGAAGACAAAGAGCGGGATCTATATTCCGGAGACCGCCCAGGAGAAGAAGAAGGAAGGGACTGTTGTCTCTGTCGGTACCCGCGAGGACGGCACCTCCCTGCCGCTGAAACCCGGCGATCATGTAATCTACGGCGGGTACAGCGCGGATAAGTTCGAGATGGATTCCGAAAACTATGTTTTTGTCCCGTTCAAGGACGTCCTGGCAAAGATAGAGTGAGGTGTGAATCATGGCATCATCCAAGCAGCTGATGTTTGACGAAGAGGCCCGGAAGGCACTTCTTACCGGTGTGAACAAGGTGGCAGATACCGTGAAGATCACGCTCGGCCCCAAAGGCCGGTATGTCGTCATTGACAAGATCAGCAATCCGATTGTTACCAATGACGGCGTGACCATTGCCAAAGAGATCTCCCTCCATGACAAGTTCGAGAACATGGGCGCCAAGCTGGTGAAAGAGGTTGCCCAGAAGACGCAGGACAAGACCGGTGACGGTACAACGACCGCCACACTGCTCGCCCAGGCCATCATCACCGAAGGTCTGAAGAACATCACGTCCGGCGCAAATCCTGTGGAGATCAAGCGGGGGATTGATGCTGCGGCGGGAGCTGTCGTGGGGTATATCGGTTCTGTAAGTACGCCGGTCAAGGACCGGGAGAAGATTATCCAGGTCGCTACCATCTCCGCGAACAATGACGAGGAGATTGGCAGGCTTATCTCCGACGCGATGGAGAAGGTCGGCTACGGGGGCCTCATCAGTGTCGAGGACGCAAAGAGCCTTGACACAGGCCTTGAAGTGGTCAAGGGGATGCAGTTCGACCGTGGCTACATCTCTCCCTACATGGTCACCGATAACGAGAAGATGGTCTGCGAGTACGAGGACCCCAGCATCCTTGTCACGGACAAGCGCATCTCCTCGATGAAACAGATCATCCCGGTCCTTGAGACGGCTGCCCAGGAGGGCAGGCCCCTGATCATCATCGCTGAAGACGTGGATGGTGAAGCGCAGGCAGCACTGATCCTGAATGTCATCCGCGGCGGCCTCAAGGTCTGTGCGGTCAAGGCACCCGGCTTTGGCGACGAACGCAAGGCAATGCTCGATGATATTGCCGTACTGACCGGAGCAACGGTTATCTCAGAGGATCGCGGTATGAAACTGGAGACCGTCAGCAAGCAGTCGTTCGGGTCGGCTCATACCGTCAGGATCGATGGGGAGAAGACCCTGATTGTCGGCGGCAGGGGCGAGAAGAAGGCAGTCGAGGAGCGGATGAACCTTATCCAGTCCCAGATCAATATCGCCGATTCCGAATACAAAAAGGAAGAACTCCGCAAGCGGCTTGCCAAGCTCAGCGGCGGTGTTGCGGTCATCAGGGTCGGCGCGGCAACAGAGACCGAGCTCAAGGAGAAGAAGATGCGGATCGATGATGCCCTGAACGCGACCAAGGCAGCCGTCGAGGAGGGCGTTGTTGCTGGCGGGGGTATCACCCTGTTCCGCGCAATCAGTGCCCTGGACAAACTTGAGTTCAGTGATGACCGGAAGATCGGAGTCGCCATCGTGCGCCGGGCCCTTGAGGAACCGCTCCGGCAGATCGCAAAGAACGCGGGGGTCGAGGGTGCCGAGGTCATTGCACGAATCCGTGCATCCCCGGACATGAACTTCGGGTACAATGCCAAGACCGGGACCTACCAGAACCTTGTCGAGAACGGCGTCATTGATCCGGCCAAGGTTGTGAGGACCGGGCTCCAGAACGCAAGTTCGATCGCAGGGCTGGTCCTTTCGACCGAGGTTATCATCACCGACTTTGACGATGAGAAAGACAAGAAGGCTGCAACCATCATCATCTGAGCCGGCCCCAATAACAAAAATTTTTTCCAGCAGGATCCAAAGGGCAATGACGGGGAGGGTATGCCAGTCCGGAGATGTATGATAATCCCTGAGCCCGTAATTCAGATGCCGGAACCGCCACCTAGGTTACACCTGCAGGGCAGCCCCTTTTTCCCGCAGGATATGCAACCGAATACCACTGCCTGCCCTTCACGCTTCCGGTGACGGGTTTGTACAGGGTATTTGCAGGTTTTTGCCGCGAATCTCCTTCAGTAATTCCTGCCGGACGTTTTCGCCTTCTTCTTCCTCCCGTGCGGGCATACCCAGAGGCACAGCCCGCAGACGCCGGCAACCCCCATCTCCTTCTCGAGCTGTCTGAAGTACCGGTCGCAGGCAGCGGCATCGAACCGGGCCTCGCGGGGCTCATCCTCTGAGAACATCCGGCCGGTGAACGCCTTGACCGGGCAGATGTCAACGCATGCCGTGCAGTCCCCGCACCGGGGCTCCATGGGACTGCCGGTCGGTGTCAGGGGTGCATCGGTCAGGACATTGACCCAGCGGACGCGGGGGCCGTGGTCCGGCGTCACGAGCAGGCAGCTCCTGCCGATCCATCCGAGTCCCGCCATATGGGCACCGAGCTTCTGGGAGAAGATACCGGCAATATGCTCGTCGCTCGTCCGTTTCGATGCCGGTACCGGGAGCGCCCCGTACCCCTCCTGCTGGAGGATGTTCGCCACGCGGAGCGCGATCAGGTCGAGGTTCGCGTTCACGACATCGTAGCTGTTGTGCCGGTACAGGATCGCCCCTTCCCGGTCGCGGTCAGGCAGCATGTCGACAAGGCTGTCCTGCAGCCGGATGCCCATGACAACGCTCCGCGGATACCGGGCCGTCCTCTCGCCGCCCTGTGCCCTGATGAAGTCCCGGGCAGGCACAAGATCTGCAATGCCGAAGTAGTCGGCGCCAAGGGAGGTTGCAAGGCGGCGGATCCGGGTGCTGAGATCCGTTTTCATACCATATCTCAGGGATGCCAGGGGATTTTTAGGTGGTGGTCAAAACGCAGGGTGCGGGTGCCGGGTAAAACCCGGAAAGGTTGTACCATCCCGCCTTCTGCAGCCCGCTGATCCTCTTCCCGATCATCTCCAGCTGCAGCTTCATGTGCTGGCGGTGGACTTCGAGGGCCTTGATCTCATCCTCGACCGACAGCATCCCGCCGCACCCGCATCCGCAATGACTGGCGATAAGCATACCGAAGCTTCGCCAATCCACGCGTCACATGCGCCTGTTTTCAAATTATATACAAAATTTTTTAATTTCAATGCGTTGAATATACGTATGAAACGGGTCACCCGGGCGCTTCCCGCCGACTGAGGAATATCTCCCTGCTGAGGTTACCATGATTTTTCCGGACCGGACGTACATCAGTATCATTGCCGTGTCATCCCTCCTGCTGGTGCTCGCGGGACCGGCCAGCGGAACACCTGTCCCGGTTGTATTCCAGGGTACGGTCACCGACCTGAATGAAACGGCTCATACGATCACCCTTGAAGCGGCGTGTGAAGAGCATTTCTGCCGGTATAAGCTGACCGGGCAGTTTACCGGCCTGGTCCCCGACGATGCCATCTTTTCTGCGCTTCGGGAGGGGGATGTTGTCGAAGCAGTGTTCAGGGACTGGGTCCTCTCCCGGACAGAGATGTCGGTTGAATTCATGAATCCGTCCGAAGGAACGCGGGATATCCACCAGTGGTACGCCATACAGCGTCTTGCGTATGCCGATGACGGCCGGACACCGGTCGGGACTGAAATTTTCGGCGATCCCGGGTACCTGGAGACACCTCTTGACGCGGACTACGGTATCAGTTACCAGCTGTCCGGATCCATCCCGCAGGTCTATTCGTACAACACGTTTCCTGCCGACACGGTGGCTAACGTGTCAATAACGAGAAAAAACGGCTTCCATGAATCGAAGAATTTCATAACGGGAGAGATGTACCGGTTCCACGACAACGGGGACAATTCGACGTTAGAAGTCCGGTTTGTCGGGGGATATAATGAGGGATTTGCCCCCCCGAAGGCATGCCCCTGTGCCAACTTCCATATCCGGGTCGTATCAGGGGATACGAAGGTGCCAGTAACCATGCCCGTTAAAACGGACCGGGGAGTGCCGCTCAAGGCACCGATCAGCCCGCTGCCGGGAATTGCCGCCCTGGCTGTTATCGTCATCTCCGGAACAGGCAGAGGCCGGAGAGTGCAGGGCGACTGCCGGCAGGAAAAAAATTCGTGAGGGGTTTCATTCCTGCGCCGGCGTATATCACTTCGCAACGTGCTTCAACCCGGCGATCCGCTTCTCGATCATCTCCAGCTGCAGCTTCATATGCTGGCGGTGGACCTCGAGCGCCTTGATCTCGTCCTCGACCGACAGCATCCCGCCGCACCCGCAGCCGCAGTGGCTGGCGCAGGTATCGTGTCCGTGTTCATGCCCGAACATTGTTCTTTTCACCTCCCTTGCTGTTTTCCATAATTACAATCTTCTGAATAGTATTAATACTACAAAGTTTATAGTAAAATAGTCACTATGGCGCAGGAAACCAAAGAACCCCGAGGGCTCTGCCCGTGCCCGCTCGAGGGCGTCATCGATACAATATCGAAGAAGTGGGCGCTCCTGATCATCCACGTGCTGGGGAACACGTCAAGAGTCCGGTTCAGCGAGCTCCAGAAGGAGCTCGACGGCATCAGCCCCAAGACGCTGACCGATACCCTTGCCTCACTCCAGAAAGAGGGATTTGTCGGGCGGGAGGCGTTTGCCGAGATCCCGCCGCGGGTGGAGTACTTCCTGACTGATGACGGGAAAGAGCTCTGGGACGCGATCCTCCCGCTCCTCCAGTGGACCATGAAGCGGGAGGGCTTCTCAGCCGAAGGCTGCTCCGGGCACTGCAGGAAGAAGCCCGGGCACCACTGATTCTCCCCGTATCTGTTACACGTTCTGCATCACGAAGAACGTGTACCCGTAGTACCGTTTGAAACGACGGTACATGTCCGCCTCGTGCTCGAGCGAGTCGAGGAGGGCGGCATCTGCCGGGTTCTTCCCGTGCGTCTTCCGGAACTCCGCGATCCGGGCAAGCAGCGGTACAAGATAATTATCCCACCAGCCGGCCTCGGGCAGGCGGTACGTGGCGATGAGCCGGAGGCCGGCCCGTTTCACCCGCTCCTTCATCTCGTCCTCGGAGACCGGGACATACCCCTCGCTCTCCCACCATTTCGCGAGCTCGGCTGGGGGATTTGGCTCGAACCAGTCGGCATCGGAGACCACCATGTACCCGCCTTTTTTGAGGAACGGTTTCCAGGTCTTCAGCCCCTGCTCAAAACCGATGATGAAGATTGCTCCCTCGGACCAGATGAGGTCGAACCGGCCCTTCCCGAACGGGAGGGCATCCATGGAGGCGCAGACGGTTTTGATCCGGTCTGCCTTCCCGGTCTTTTTCACCCACGCATCAATCGTGTCAAGAAACGGCTGGTGGTTGTCCACGGCGGTTATATGGCCTGTCGTGAGTGCTGCGAGATCCCGCGTCTGGGTGCCTGAACCGCACCCGATATCAAGGATCTTCGCATCCTGCGGGAGAGGCGGGAGAAGCGAAAATACTTTTCGCGTCGCGGCCGTGCAGCCGGGCCCCTGCCGGGGCAGCGATTCAAATACCGTGTAAAAAAATGCCGGAAGTTGCATGTTACCTCATGGTTGGTGTTGTCTGGTAGAGTGCTTTGCGGTCGGCAACAGGAATGTCTGGCATAAATGTAAACCTGAACTTCCTTCCCTGTTCCTGCCGGAAGTCTCTATCCGGGGGGACCTCCCTCCAGCCTCCGGGCAGGATCTTTCACGGGTAACCAGGCATGGTTCATTGAACCTGCAGGGACCAGGAATCCGGGTATTTTCAACACACCGGAGAAATCCGAGATCTCCCGGAACGATGAACATGTGCTACGGGTATGAAAAACCGGTCTTCCTATCTGCCCGGGGCAGGCCTGATGGGGAAAAAAGATTGCAGGATTCTTTACAACTCGTTGCGGTTCCGGAAATAGAGGATCGCGCCGGCAATGGCGATTATCAGGACGATACCGGCAATGACATAGGTCATGGTGGACGAGCCGGACGATGACGCCGGGGCGGTTGTCCGTGCGGTTGTCACAGCCGCCGTGGTCTCAACGGCAGACTCCGCGGGGGTTGGTGCGGTTGTCTGCACAGTGGTCTGGCTGGTCCCGTCCGTGGTGATGGTGATGGACTTGAAGCTGTTCCCCGCCTCGTTCGTGGCGGTCAGGGATACGGTATATGTCCCGGATTCCATGTAGGTGTGGACCGGGTTCTGCTCCGCGCTGGTCGCTCCGTCGCCGAATGCCCAGAGCCAGGAAGTGGGGGCGTTGGCCGAGGTATCGTTGAACCTGACGGTCAGGGGTGCCTTGCCGGAGGCGGGATTGGCAGTGAACGATGCGATTGGGGAAGCGAGGGGTAACACCTCGATGTATTCGGACTTTTTAACGGTATCCTTGCCGGCCGTGTTCTCTGCCGTCAGGGAAACCGTGTACGATCCTGCATCCCTGAAAATATGGACCGGGTTCTGCTCGGACGATTTTGCGCCATCGCCGAATTTCCAGCTCCAGACCGTAGGGGAATTCTCCGAGGTGTCATTGAACCGCACGTAGAGCGGTGCCGTTCCCCGTGTCACGTTGGCAGTGAAGTTGGCCACCGGTTTGGTGAAGGTCACGGTGATGAAACCGTTCTTCGTCTCCGTGTCGCTCCCGCCGGCATTCGATGCGGTCAGGGTGACCGTGTAGGAACCCTCCGCCACGTAGACATGGGTCGGGTTCTGCGTGGTGGATGTGTTGCCGTCGCCAAACGACCAGACCCAGGATGTCGGGGTGTGGGACGAAGAATCAACGAACTGGACCGTGAGGGGGGCGTTGCCGGACTGTGTCGTTGCAATGAATTCTGCAGCGGGCTTTTCAGCGATAGCACCGACGCTGATTTTACCTGATTCTGAGATGGTGTCGCTCCCGGCAGCATTCGTGGCTGTGAGGGTTACCGTATAATTCCCTGCACTGGCATAGGTATGCACCGGGTTCTGGTCCGCGGACGTGCCCCCGTCACCGAACGACCAGACCCATGAGGTGGGCGAATTGGTCGACGTATCAAGGAACAGGACCGTGAGCGGTACATCGCCGGACGTGGTATTGGCATGGAATCCGGCAACGGGTTTAATGGCCGAGGCGCTTACCGTGATATAGCCGCTGCGGGTTACCGTGTCCGTGCCTGCCCCGTTCGATACGGTGAGCGTGACCGTATATGTTCCTTTCGTGACGTACGTGTGCACCGGGTTCTTGTCGGTGGATGTCGCGCCGTCACCGAACGACCAGACCCAGGCATTGGGGGAATTGGTCGAGGAGTCGATGAACTTGACGGTAAGCGGGACCTTCCCGTCGCTCACGTTCGAGATGAATGCTGCAACCGGTGCCGTGTCGGCAGCGCATGCCGGGATGAGCAGTGCGCCAAGGACAAGGAGGAGGACTCCTGCAACGGCCGGTCTTGCTGCCGCCTGCGGAAAGATCCGTCCGCGGGCTTTTTCCTGATACTGTGGAATCTGCAATGCAACACCTTCATTAAGGGCTCTACTTTACGCCTATATATATGATGCGCGTATGAGTTCCGGAAAATAATTTTACAAAGGCCGCTGCCCGGAAATTTCCGGCGGGGGTTTGCCTGTTCCGGCAACCGAATCCTCCCGCAACCGTCCTGAGCGCGGGGGATATGCCAAAAAGCGGGTGGCGGGGTGTGGGATGATTTTTGTCGCCATCAGCCCTGCCGTTTTGGGCGGCAATGCGGGCAATGCCGCCGGCAGTCCTGCCTGGATTCCACCTGAAAACTGGCACCGGGGAGGGTTCCTCCCCGCGAGGATATTCGGCATCAGGAGTTTTTTTAATCCCGATGAGCCGGGCCCACATATATTCGCAGCATGGGGCCGGGCGAATATTTGACAAAAACCGGAATGCCTGAACCGGGAAGTTAACAATATCCGGGAAGGCCTGCACCCCGCAACCCTCACATGTTTTTAATCCCGCGCCGCCCACCTTTACCATAATGTGCGGCATTGCGGGGCAGTACTGTTTTTCCGGTGGCGAGCCGGACCGGGAGCTGCTGGCACGGATGTCCCGGCAGCTCGTCCACCGGGGCCCTGACGGCGAGGGGCTCGAGGTCCTGGGCCCCATGGGGCTTGTTCACCGCAGGCTTGCCATCATCGATCTCTCGGAGGACGGCCTCCAGCCGATGACAAACGAGGACGGGACGCTCCGGCTGCTGTTCAACGGTGAGATCTACAATTACATCGAGCTCCGGGAGGAACTCGTGCAGAAAGGGCACCGCTTCCATTCGCACTCCGATACCGAAGTCATCCTGCATGCGTACGAGGAGTGGGGCACCGCCTGCCTCCAGCGGTTCAACGGCATGTGGGCGTTTGTCCTCTGGGACGAGAAGACCCGCCAGCTCTTCTGCGCCCGGGACCGGTTCGGCATCAAGCCGTTCTATTACACCACGATCAACGGGTCGTTCCTGTTCGCCTCCGAGATCAAGGCCCTGCTCGAACACCCGGACGCCGGGAGAAGACCGGATGACGAGATCCTCGGGACCTACCTTGCATGGGGGGTCCAGGACCATTCGGACCGGACGATGTTCGACGGCATATTCCAGCTGAAACCGGCCCACGCCCTTATCGTGACCGGGGACGGGCCGCATACGCCGTACCGCTACTGGGAGCTGGCGGTCAGCCCGGCGGTTCATTCGGACACACCCCGCGATGAAGAGAACGCCCGGTTCCTCGGGCTGCTCCGCGACGCCACCCGCATCCACCTGCGCAGCGATGTTGCGGTCGGCACATGCCTCTCGGGCGGGATCGACTCCTCGACCCTTGCCGTACTCATCAACACCCTGATCCGCGACGAGGCCCCGGCAAGCGTCAGCGACCGGCAGAAGACCTTCTCGGTCGTTTTCTCCGACAAACAGTTCGACGAGAGCAGATATATCGACGAGGTCGTGAAGGCAACCGGTGTCGACTCCCACAAAACCGAACCGGCACCGGACCAGCTGTGGGAGGACATTGACCGCCTCATATGGGTGCAGGACGAGCCGTTCGGGTCGCTCTCGATCTATGCCCAGTACTGCGTGATGCGGCTTGCACAGAAGAGCGTCAAGGTCGTGCTGGACGGGCAGGGTGCCGACGAACTTCTTGCCGGATACCTTGCGTACCAGGCCAGCTATATCCGGGGCCTTGTCCACTCGCGCCATTTTAAGGAAGCGCTCCGGGAGGCAGCAGGATCCGCCCGGTTCCACCGCGGTTTCTTCAGCTCGGCGCCGAAACAGGTCCTTGTACGGCGGAGCCGGCGCAGCCTCCTGACCGTGTCCGTCCCCCCGGTCGACCGGTACGCCGGCAGCCTCCCGGAGGTGCTCCGGCGTGAACTCTGTTCCACGAACCTGCCGGCGCTCCTCCACTACGAGGACCGGAACGCAATGGCGTTCTCCATCGAGTCCCGGGTTCCCTACCTCGATTACCGGTTCGTGGAATATGTGGCATCCCTCCCGCTCGACCGGAAGATCCGCGGCGGCATCACCAAGATTGCCCTGCGCAGCGCGATAAAAGGGCTCATACCGGAGAGCATCCGCTGCCGCATGGACAAGATGGGCTTTGTCACTCCCGAAGAGGTCTGGATGAAGGAGACGCTCCGCCCGTTCGTGCTCGCGGTGCTCGGCGCCGACAGTTTCCGGAGCCGGCCGTACTGGAACGCCGGCGCGGTCATGGCCGATTACCAGGCGTTCCTTGCGGGCAGATCGGCATATTCCCCGGAGATTTGGCGGATCGTCTGCACCGAGCTCTGGCTCCGGAAATTCTTTGACGCGAGGACCGGGGACGGAGCTGTTTCTGCAACGACTGCCAGCTGAGCATCGGTTGCAACCCGGATCCAACATCGCCCCCCTTGCGCCAGCCCTGCCCCCGTTGGGGGCGGGGGCGCTTAGGATTCCTCTGCATTACCTGTACGGGAAATCTCAATGTTTTGCATAAAGGTAATACGGCGTCATCGCAACGCGGGGGATGCCACAGCGGCGGGGGCAGAGCGTGAGCGGAGCCCCCGAGAGCGTGAATTCGATGAGTTCTACAAAGGAGATCCCCCGGGATCGAATTGTTTAATGGTGACCCCGGACAGAATTAATGAATATACATCCCGGATTGCGAGGAAAACCGGGAAAAGCGGTTACTCCTATGAAATCAATCATCCTTGCTGGCGGCGTCGGGACACGGCTCTGGCCGCTCTCCCGCGAACATTACCCCAAGCAGTTTATCCAGCTCGACGGCCCGTCGCTCTTCCAGCAGACCGTGCAGCGGGCTGCCCGGCTCTCGGCGCCGGATGAGATCTACGTTGTGACAAACGAGATTCACCAGTATCTTGTAAAAAACCAGATCGAGGAACTCGGGCTCACGATCCCGGAGGATCACCTCCTCGCCGAACCGGCGGGAAAGAACACGCTGCCGGCGATTGCATGGGCCATGCAGCGCATCGCGTCGGTCTCTCCCCACGCAACCGCCGTCGTCTTCCCGAGCGACCACCTGCTGGGCGATGCGGCCCTCGACCAGATCCGTGCCGCAGAGCCGCTTGCGAAGAAATATCTTGTCACGTTCGGGATCCCGCCGGCCTCTCCCCACACGGGGTATGGGTATATCAGACCCGGGAAACGCCTTGCGGGAGGGAACATCGTGGACGAGTTCCGGGAAAAACCCGACGAGAAGACCGCGAAGGTCTACGTAAAGAAAGGGTACCTCTGGAACAGCGGCATCTTCCTGCTTTCAACCGACTGCTTCTTTGCCGAGCTGAAACGGTACCAGCCGGAGCTCTGCCGGGCGTTCACAGCAGATACGCCGGTGGATAATGCGGCTCTCGAATCGATCTCCATCGATTACGGGCTGCTGGAACACTCGAAGAAGGTCGCGGTCGTGGCCCTCGAGGCCCCGTGGAGCGATCTCGGGACCTTCAAGGCGCTGTACGATGTGGAGCAGCACGATCCCGAGGGCAATGTCGGGAAGGCCGAGTTCCTTGCCGCCCGTAACAATTTCATCCACGCGCCGGGGAAGCACGTCGGCCTCATCGGTGTCCACGACCTCATTGTTGTCGATACCGCGGACGCCCTGCTCGTGTGCGACACCGCCCATGCCGAACAGGTGAAGCAGCTGGTCAGCCGGTACAACGAGCAGGACCTGGAGGTCACCAAGTTCCACCGGAAAGTGTACCGCCCGTGGGGCTCGTACACGATCCTCGAGGACACCCCGTTCTACAAGATCAAGCGGGTGACCGTCAAGCCCCGGCAGAAGCTCTCCCTCCAGCTCCACCACCACCGCTCGGAGCACTGGATCGTTGTGAGCGGCACGGCCGAGGTCGTGCTGAACACCGAGACACGGATGCTGCACCAGGGCGAGAGCACGTTCGTCCGCAGCGGTACCAAGCACCGGCTGAAGAATCCCGGCGTCATCCCGCTCGAGGTCATCGAGGTCCAGCTCGGGGAGTATCTCAGGGAAGACGATATCGTCCGGTTCGAGGACGATTACGGAAGGGAGTGAACAATTTTTTTCCGGATTCCGGGATTTTTCCCGGATGGTTGGGGGACTCACGACTTCAACTGCAAGCTCTGTAGAAATCATTCAAGTGACGCTCAGTGGATTTTTTGAGGGTGACCCCCATCTGTAACCATTTTTTCATCAGGTTCCCGTGCATGGCCATGCTCCACGGGGCGAGCCCCGACTAGGCGGCGAGCGCCCGTGGTCCCATCGCAATTTATTATGAGGGATTTGTTTGGATCTCTACAGCCCAACTGTACATCCGTGACGTTGAAATTTTCCGGCAATTCTCCAAAAAGTACCCGGATTTTTTTTAAGAAAATTTTCCGGCAGCCAGCTGGCCGGAAAATTTGGTCGTGAAAAAAATTTCATCCCAAAATTTCCGGAGAAATTTAAGAATTTTTTTTGAAAAAAATTTCCGTGAACCATCCGGACTGAAAAATCTCCGGAATTTCAATAATCAGGAGGGCCGGAGGAGCCCCGGCCAGAGGGGCCACCGGGCCGCTTTACCCTGCTGTAGTCCGACTGAGGGGGACTTTCGCTGTCCAATAGGGTCTATTAGGGCACTTTTTACATCTGGCGTGAAAATTCCAATCTGAGCCCGATACGGGCCCGGAAAAAGTGAATTCGCAACACTTTTCTGCGAATTCGGCACATTTTCGGGACACCTAAATAGCAGGGTAATCCGGGACCAGAACCAAATCGCCCTATAAATGCTCCGATTGCCAAACGGGGCCATATTTACGAGGTTGGTTCTTTTACCCGCCCACCCTCACCTTTACACTCAGGAAGATATGTCCCCACGGGGGTGACCTGGTCCTAGACGGGGGTCTGCCAGGTCTTCGGCCTCTCCGGCCGGTACCGTTCCCGGTTCCGCATCTGCCGGGAAATTTCCGGATTGTTCGGCCGGAATTTTTCCCGGCCCCGGGTCTGCAGGAATCTCATCGGATTTTCCGGCCGGCTCTGCCTCCGGTTTCGCGTCTGCAACAATTACGTACGCATTCCCGAGCGGTGTCGTGACTGCGGGGAATCTCCGCTTTCTGACCGGCCACTGCACCGGCAGCGGCTGGCCGTCGCGGTCGAGCTCCACGAGCGAATCCGCAAGGACCCGGAAGAACCGGAAATTCCCCCGCGGCGAACAGATCCAGAGCTCGCGGGAGATCTGCAAAGATTCCGCGATGAGCCGGAGTGCCGCGAGATCCTCCGAAGCCTCAAGCTCCAGCGCCTGCTCCGAACACCGGATGTGGCGCATCCGTTTAATCCGTACATGCACCACAAAGCCGACGCAATAGATGATCAGCGTGGCAATCATGCCGGGCCGGAACCGTACGAGGTCCACCTCGCCCCGCTTCTCCGCGATCCGGATCGCTGACCGGATTGCCTCCTTCGGTTTACGGCCGCGGGTCATGGTTCCGGCTCCTTTTCCAGAGCTGTCGCTCTTCGTATGGGTGTTTTCATTGAGTCGCTTTCCTCTGATTGCCGGCCTGTTCCTGTTACCGGGGATTGGAGCCGGTTTTTGTACAGGGCCGGGCTTGCCGGATTCTGTTATACTTTTGGATATATACGCTTTGTAGTATGAGCGGAGCTGGGAATTTCCTCACGGTGTTATTGTGATTTCACGGTTTAGTACGTCTCCTCGAACCGTTCGACCGTTGCAGGAACCGAAAGCGGGGTGCACGATGATGTTTTATTCCCCTGTTTCGCGATGCTCTCAAAGACATAAACCGGCTGGAGATATTTTTCGTTTCCAGCTGCTGCAGGAACCTGTGAATAATATACCAGGGTCACATTCGTTACTGTGACATTATCCGAAGATCCGCTGAATCCTGAACACCAGAGTTCCCGTGTCGTGAATTCCTCAAAAGCTGATTCAACAGATCGGAGAGGCGCCTCCTTATAGGGAGTGTAGTTACGCCAGTTAATCCATATGTCCAGTATATCAAAATTTTCACCCACTTCAACTCTGATTTTGGAACCTACAACCCTCCGGCTGTTCAGAGTTCGATCAAAAGAAACGAATTTTGATCCACGAGTAATTTCCTTTCGGTTCGATTCGTTTCTATGCTCTAATTCAACGAAAGATATACCTCTGAATACTGCATCGGTGAATAAGAGATTCTGACTCATCAGGAAATCTGTTACATTTCTGATAACCTGATCATCAGGAGGCAGATTCACGGGTTTATCTTTATCAGGGTAATTATCTTTTCGTCCTAAATCACTAAAACGGATTAAACCAATATCACTCCTGACATCAACGCTTCGACCACCATATATTGTTTCATTGATATAAAATCCACCATTTGTTTTATAACATCCCCTGAATAATCCTAATCTCTGTGCAAATTTCTCACCCCATTCACATGTATAAACTGATTTTTCAGTTTTATATACCAGAATAGCTTCCGGCATCTTTTCCATTGCCACATTAGCAGAATATTTCCCGAAAGTGGAATTGAATAACTGATATTCCATAGCCTGAATCGGTGTTCCTGTTTTTGTTGATACACAACCGGTAAATATAATCGCCATAAATAGAAGAACACAAAAAATCACCACAGTATTCCCAAGAAAAACGGACATTTTCTTATTCATTTAGCAGCCCTCCGGGATCCGGTCAAACTGTTCAGTTGTTGCAGAAATGTACACCGGATCAAATGGTTTTGTCGTGTGATTGGTTTCCACATATCCCTCGAAAACGTACACCGGCTGGAGATATTGCTCAGTGATTGCAGGAGGCTGTGAATAGTAACGTAATGTAATATCGGTTACGACAACCCTTTCCAGGGACGTGTCGCTATGATATTGAAGTGGTTTTTCCTTGAATTCCATGAATGCTGATTCTGCGGATTTCGTATCAGCCTCCTTATACGGTTCATAGTCGCGCCAGTTCATGAACAATTGGGAGATTTTTCCGCTATCTCGTACTTCCGCGATAATGTTTGAATTCTCTACGATTAGACCGTCCATCTCCCTATGGAGAAATACCGTGGTCCTTTCATCGGTTGTTTCATCCAATCCCGATTTTGTTATACGTTTTTCTGAGTGATGCCGCGATGCATCAATCACAGCATCAGAAGGCATAAGGTCAACTTTAGTTAATACGTCCGTAACTTTTTCGACTGCCTGACTATCAGAAAGAGGTTTCTTTATCTTATCACTGGAAAAATCATCCCTTTCCGAGTCCACGTAAGTGATGATTCTGGCATCGTGATGCAGAACAATGAATGGGGATCTCTGATCTTCATGAGATTTCTGAATTTCTTTTTGTACATCGATTTTTTTATCAGACATACTGAAGCCTCTGGATATTTTTTCAGCCTGATTATAGGCGTAATCGGGTTTTACCGGAGCATAGATTTGGATTTTCTCTGGTACAGGGATTATCATTGTATCGATACTGAATATCCCGTCAGTCTTTTTCATCTCTTCCGTTTTTTGAAGGGTTTTTTCTGTTGAAGTATATGAAAATGTTTCAGGATCGTATGGAAGGTAATCAAAATCATAATTCCCTTGGGCATTCCGCTGCGGATTGCAATTCAACGCGGAATTTCCAAAACCTGGAAGGTAGTCATTCTCGCATCCGATCACATATACCATACCCAATTTGTATGACATTGTATCCATCGTCTCTTGATTTGCTGCGATCCATGCATTCCAGATTGATAGTGAACTTGTTTGACCTGGATAATCCCCTTTCATCAACTGAGCAAATGCTTCTCCTGTTGATCTTGGTGCGCATGTCGTTAATGTATCATACCCGAGAAGCGAATGGAGACCATAAAAGGATTGTCTCCATTCCTCCTGTGTTCCCTCATTCAGGGATAGACACGAATGGAGTGTGATCCACTTGATCCGGCTTCCTGGGATCTCGTAACCCCATTTTGCCATAGAGGGAGTTAAATTGTGCACTCCGTCAGGGTCTGTTATATTGAAATCTATCGAGGGGAGATTATCAATTATGCCACCATGTGCGTGGAAATACGCAAAGTCAGCTTTGTTGAGATAATTATTGCTCTGACCCCCGGGAAATACCGACCCATCGGCCCAATGTTTCACCCTTGCTTCGGGATTATAGATTGGAAGTGACAGAGGAATGTTTGCATTCTGCCAGCCACGAGTATTATTCATGATTATTGCATCATGAAATGCGCGAACATCAGTTTCGGCACAGCCCGATTCACCGGCTTCAGCATAGATGAATCTCGTAATATCTCCTGTGACTGATATTAATCCTCTCTTCATTGAGGTATTACTTCCTGCTGCATTAGAAGCTGTCATACTGACGGTATATGTCCCTGCTTCGGTATAGTTGTGAATCGGATTTTGTAACGATGAAGTCCCGCCATCCCCGAATGACCAGGACCAGTTCGTCGGCGAATTCGTGCTCGTATCATTAAAATTGACTTCCAATGGTGCTCTCCCGGATGTCGGAATCGCTGTAAAGTTCGCCTCCGGTTCCGGTGGCATCAGTGCCGTCACAACCCCCGTTGTCGAGTTGCAGCATATAGCGCAACACACGGTAAGGTTCGGGGTATAGTTACCTACATCATAGGTCAATGGATCCGGATTTCTTGTTTCATAGGATGTCGAGTTGTACCATTGAGGTATCCCAAGTTGCTCACCCAGATACCAGGTCCACGAAATGATCGTTTCGAGGGGATCTCCTTCGATTGCCGCTTCATTTACTAGAGAGTCGCCGGATTTATCCATTGAGTCCACCTTCAACGATGACATTATCATCGCCGGTTGGGATCCTGAAGTGGATGTGTCGTTATACTGCACAGTCAGCGGCGCATAGCCGGTACTCTCCGATGTGTTGAAACTGACAAAGAGCGGACAGTAAAACGATACATTCACATACCCCGTCCGGTTCACCCACCCGGTCCCGATGCCGTTCGTTGCGGAATGGTTGACCGTGTAGGAACCGGCCGCCTCGTACGTATGCGACGGGTTCTGCTCGGTTGAGTTCGTGCCGTCGCCGAAGTCCCAGCTCCAGCTGGTCGGGTACCCGTTCGAATAGTCCGTGAAATTCACGGTCAGCGGGGCAGTGCCATTGAGCGGGGTGGCGTTGAACGACGCGTTCGGGACGGGGATGACGAACGGTTCGATACGGATGTTGCCGTTGGGGCATTAATCTTCATGTGTTCGGAGGTTGGGAAAATATTTCAAAGAGCGTGGATCCTGTTTCTCATTTCCGGAATCACCGGATTTTCTCAGGATATTATGATGGTGACCCCCTCTCTCCCCCAGAGGGGGAGGTAGCCCAAGGCATGCATCCGCTTGACCCCCAACAAAGGTTAATGAAATATTATGGATTCCCCACTGCACCCCATGCAACGATGGTGCCATCTTTTTTCAACGCGAGGCTGGAAGCTCCTCCGGCGGATATCGCCTTGACATCCCTCAAACCTTCCGGAACATGGCTCTGATTAAAATTATTCTGACCCCATGCTATAACGGTTCCGTCTTTTTTCAGCGCAAGATTGTGACGAGCTCCGGCAGATATTGCGATTACATCTGTCAGAGTTGTCGGGACATCCGTCTGGCCATTTTCATTTCCTCCCCATGCAACTATCGTCCCGTCCTTTTTAAGGGCGAGACTATGTTGAAGGCCAGCTGAAATAGCAATCACATCTGTAAGGTTGGAGGGTACATAAGCCTGACCATATGCAACATAACGACCCTCTTGAGCTCCCCATCCCACTACAGTACCATCCGCTTTTAATGCAAGGCTGTGATAACACCCGGCAGATATTGCAATTACATTTGTGAGATTTGCCGGGGGATCCAGTGCTCCAACACGGTTAGTCCCTCGTGTAATTACGGTACCATCTTTTTTCAGTGCAAGAACATGGCCACAGCCTGAGGATAATGCTGTGATATCTACTGTTTTAGATACATTTGTCAACGTAGGAATCTGATCAGAAGGATCTGGTCTTCCCCAAAAGAATATTGTCCCATCCCTTTTCATTGCAAGACTATATTGGTCACCAGCAGAGATTGAAACGATATCTTTGAGATTTTCAGGTACTTCGATTATTTCCTTATGACTGACGTCGCCCCATGCCAAAACTGTACCATCTTGTCTTAACGCGAGATTGTGTCCGCCGCCGGCAGAAATTGCAGTATAAACTGGAGATTGAGTAGTTATCGATTGCGGTGTTTTACTGGTTTGAATTATATCTGATGTATTTGATTTTACAGTATTCGTCATGCATCCAGTAAAAAAAACAATAGACAGAAGTATAATAATGCAGAAAAAAAATATTTTGACTGGAAGCAAGGATCTTTCACCCATTCAAATCACCTGAAACAGAATTATTTGTAATATTCATTATGATCAAACCATTATTTATTGTCTCATTCACAATAATTGTTAAATTATCCGATTGGTTATTCAGCATATACTGACTTGTGGTATCGGTCGTATTATTCACGCTGTTTTTCTCCGGATCGATAACCGGAAGGAGATTTGATGCATTATTATCTGACACAAAATTCATTGTCGGAACAACACTCATTACCGCGGTTGTTGTATTCTGAGTGGTATTTTCAGAAAGGCTCTCATTGGAAGTGGGTGTGGGTGGAGGAATATTTCTCTTCTTAACTTTCTCACCAGAATTTGCATCAATAACAACAGGTTCAAATGGTTCCTCGGAAGTTCCGTGCCGGTGGTTTCCTTTCAGGATATATAATGGCTGAAGATACTCTTCCCCATCAGTGGATGCCTGTAAGGAATATCCAAGGGAAATCCCGGTTACCTTGACATTATCAGGTTTCACTGCTTTTTTACCCTGCGGCTGATGGGATTTCAGTTCGCCGAAAGCCTGCTCAGGCGACTTCAGGATAACTGTTTCATATGGCTGATATTCACGCCAGTTCCTGAAAAGTCCGATAATATTGTTTTCGGAATCGACTTCCACAGTGAACTGGGCATTGTATACCGGCAGGCCGTCAATCATCTGGGGATAGGAGATCACGTTTGTCTTCCAGCTGATCTGCCGTTCTCCGGTGGAGGATATGCTTTCCCCAACGTTATTGACCACTGCCGGTTCCAGCGAATTCAGAGGCAGCAGGTTGTTGTCCTGCAGGAATCTGTTGACGGCTTCAATCGATTTTCTATCCGGTTGCGGCATTCCGGATCTGGCATTGAATTTTTGGAACGAGATCATGCCGGTGTCCTTCTGGACAACGAAATAGTATTGGTCCGTATCGGTATCCCCTGCATAGAATGCATTAGGGGTTTCCCGGATATTCCCGGACATTCCAAGATTCATCGCAAGAGAGCTGACCGATTCCTTGGTATATTCGGGTCTAACGGATTTATATATTGCAACAATGTCACTGGTGACCGGCACTTTTGCATCAACAGAATAGCTGTCTTCAATCATTGTCAGTGAACGGGTGGTCGCATATATCCCCTCGGTTTTATTGAAGATCAATATTGAGTAGTAGTGAAGATTACCGCTCGGGGCCGCACAGACATCTCCCCAGCCGGCAAGATGATCATTGATACAGTTTTCATCGTAGATGACTGCATTATAGATGTCGGATTCTGATTGTGTTGGTTGTATTCCCCATGTATATCTGCCAGCCCAATCCCACGCGTCAATCATCCTTAATCTTTGTGATTCATTTGATGGATATTCCCCCTGCATAAGTTCAGCAAACACTTGTCCTCGGGATTTTACCGGATCATATGACGGAACAGTCGTCGTATTCCATCCAAGAAGCATATGCAATCCGTTAAATGAATTCGACCACTGCGTCCAAGTTCCATCATAAAGGCTGAGGCAGGCATCAAGTACAACCCATTTGGGCCGGCCAGATGTCAGATGAATTCGTGAGGCTTCAGCACCATAATATCCCGTATCAGAGTACGTGAAACAAAACGCAGCAGGAGAACCATGTCCTGAGAAATAGGCGAAATCACTGTTATCCACCCAATCAGCGGAGTTTGTTGTCCAGTGGTCTTCACGTGCAATACTTGGGTCTATAATACCATTGCTATTCTGCCAATCTACCCATGAGACATTACCATTTGAAGATCCTTTCACAGTATAATAGAACCCGTTAGCCATGTCCAAGACCCCGACTCCATTATCTCCGGCTTCCGCGTACACCTTATACGTCGTCATCTCATCCGTCACGTTAACATACCCCTGCTTCACCGTAGTATTACTCGCTGTCGCATTCGTCACAGTCAGGCTCACGGTGAAATTCCCTACGTAATTATACGTATGTTTCGGGTTTTGCTCAGAGTCTGAATGACCATCACCAAACGACCATAACCACGTTGTCGGAGAGCCGGTGCTGGTATCATTAAACTGTACGGACTGCAATTTGTTTACAGATCTTGGCGATGCCGTGAAATTAGCAACCAGATTGTGATTCTCCATAGCTGTCACAACCCCCGTTGTCGAGTTGCAGCATATAGCGCAACACACGGTAAGGTTCGGGGTATAGTTACCTACGTCATAGGTCAATGGATCCGGATTTCTTGTTTCATAGGACGTCGAGTTGTACCATTGAGGTATCCCGAGTTGCTCACCCAGATACCAGGTCCACGAAATGATCGTTTCGAGAGGATCTCCTTCAATTGCCGCTTCTTTTACTAGAGAGTCGCCGGATTTATCCATTGAGTCCGCCTTCAACGATGACATCATCATCGCTGGTTGCGATCCTGACGTGGATGTGTCGTTATACTGCACAGTCAGCGGCGCATAGCCGGAACTCTCCGATGTGTTGAAACTGACAATGAGCGGGCAGTAAAACGTCACCTCCACCGCCCCCGTCACGTTCGCCCATCCCGTCCCATTGACATTCGTTGCGGAGTGGTTGATCGTGTACAAACCGCTAACATTATACCGGTGGACCGGGTTCTGCTCGGTCGAGTTCGTCCCGTCGCCGAAGTCCCAGTACCAGGCAAACGGGTAATTCGTCGAAGTGTCCGTGAAGTTCACGTCCAGCGGGGCCGTGCCATTGGCGGGGGACGCGTTGAAGGAGACCGCGGGCTTTGGCAGGACAAAGGGTTCGATACGGACATACCCGTTCGAACCGGCTGCTCCGCTCCACCCGTTGCCCCACGGGCTCCAGCCATTATACGCGGCATAAACCTTGGCTCGGAACCCGCCGGCTCCGCCACCGCCACCGCCTCCCCGGGCACCGTTCGCCGAATATCCGGCTCCACCGGACCCGCCGGTCCCGGCACTGTTCGTATACTGCGGGGGTGTCGGCGTCCCGGCCGTTCCCGAAATATACCCGGTCCCATTCGTCCCGACGGTCGTGTGACAAACCGATCCGAATCCAAATGAACCTCCACTTGCCGTGATATTACCAAACTGTGAGTTCCCTCCGGAAAAGCCGTCATAACCCGGTGAGCAGATCCATGGAGAATATCGGAAATCATACAAGCCACCCATACCTCCATAACCGCCGAGGCCGACCTCCACCGGAATAACCTGTCCAGGAGCAACAGAGATATTCGAAACATTATAGTACCCGGATCCTCCGCCACCAGCCGGGGCACCGAAATGTTCCTGCACACCGTTCCATCCGCCTCCAGATCCTCCGCCACCTCCTCCTCCGGCTCCAACTATGGTTACCCTTAGTATTCCGACACTTGGCGCAACTGTGTAATTGTAAACGCCCGGCGATGTATATTCGACAACATTCTGTGTCGGTGCCGCCGGCGGCCCGGCAACATACACCTGGTGCGAGACCGATGCAGCTTCCTGAGTATTGTTCACTGTCAGTGTCACTGTATACGTCCCGGCCGCGGTATACGTATGGTTCGCATCCTTCTGGCCGGGATCCGTTGTCGTAAATGCCGGCGAACCGTCACCGAAATTCCAGCTCCATCTCGTGGGATACCCGATCGAGATGTCCGTGAACTGCACGTTCACCGGATACGGGCCGGAATACGGCGTGACATTGAAGCCCGCCACCGGTACCGGCGGCTTAATCGGCTCGATACGGACATACCCGTTCGAACCGGCTGCACCGCTCCACCCGTTGCCCCACGGGCTCCAGCCGTTATACGAGGCATAAACCTTGGCCCGGAACCCGCCGGCTCCTCCACCGCCACCTGATCCACGCGCAGCACCATTCGCCGAATATCCGGCTCCACCTGACCCGCCCGTCCCGGCATTCGTCGTATACTGTGGCGGTATCGGCGTCCCGGCCGTGCCGGAGTTATACCCGGTCCCGTTCGTCCCGACGGTCGTGTGACAAACCGATCCCTTGCCCGGCTGACCTCCGGCCATCACCACATTGCCAAACTGCGAGGCCCCTCCGGCAAGACCATCCATTCCGGGATTACAAATCCACGGAGAATACCGGAAATCATACAACCCGCCCATGCCACCGTATCCTCCGAGACCGACCTCTACCGGAATAACGTCTCCCGGTGTCACATTCACCGTGTATATCTGGCCATATCCGGATCCGCCACCGCCAGCTGGCGCCCCCCAATGTTCCTGGGCTCCGTTCCATCCGCCGCCGGATCCTCCGCCTCCGCCACCTCCGGCTCCGACTACCATCACATACACCGACCGGATCTCTGCCGGGACTGTGTAATTGTAAATGCCCGGCGACGTATACTCCACAACATTCTGTGTCGGTGCAGCCGGCGACCCGGCAACATACACCTGGTGCGAGACCGATGCAGCTTCCTGTGTGTTGTTCACTGTCAGTGTCACCGTGTATGTCCCGGCCGCGGTATACGTGTGGTTCGCATCCTTCTGGCCAGGATCCGTTGTCGTAAATGCCGGTGAACCGTCACCGAAATTCCAGCTCCACCGCGTCGGGTACCCGATCGAAATATCCGTGAACTGCACGTTCACCGGATACTGGCCGGAATACGGTGTCACGTTGAACCCGGCTACCGGTACCGGCGGCTTGATCGGCTCGACACGGACATAACCGTTGCTCCCTGATGCACCACTCCACCCGTTGCCCCACGGGCTCCAGCCGTTATACGAGGCATAAACCTTGGCCCGGAACCCGCCGGCTCCTCCACCGCCACCTGATCCACGCGCAGCACCATTCGCCGAATATCCGGCTCCACCTGACCCGCCCGTCCCGGCATTCGTCGTATACTGTGGCGGTATCGGCGTCCCGGCCGTGCCGGAGTTATACCCGGTCCCGTTCGTCCCGACGGTCGTGTGACAAACCGATCCCTTGCCCGGCTGACCTCCGGCCATCACCACATTGCCAAACTGCGAGGCCCCTCCGGCAAGACCATCCATTCCGGGATTACAAATCCACGGAGAATACCGGAAATCATACAACCCGCCCATGCCACCGTATCCTCCGAGACCGACCTCTACCGGAATAACGTCTCCCGGTGTCACATTCACCGTGTATATCTGGCCATATCCGGATCCGCCACCGCCAGCTGGCGCCCCCCAATGTTCCTGGGCTCCGTTCCATCCGCCACCGGATCCGCCTCCACCACCGCCTCCGGCTCCTACGACCATCACATACACCGACCGGATCTCTGCCGGGACTGTGTAATTGTAAATGCCCGGCGACGTGTACTCCACAACATTCTGTGTCGGTGCTGCGGGCGGTCCGGCAACATACACCTGGTGCGAGACCGATGCCGCCTCCTGCGTGTTGTTCACCGTCAGCGTCACCGTGTACGTCCCGGCCGCGGTATACGTGTGGTTCGCATCCTTCTGGCCGGGATCCGTTGTCGTGAATGTTGAAGACCCGTCACCGAAATTCCAGCTCCACCGCGTCGGATATCCGATCGAAATATCCGTGAACTGCACATTCACCGGATACTGGCCGGAATACGGCGTGATATTGAACCCGGCAACCGGTACCGGCGGCTTGATCGGTTCGATACGGACATACCCGTTGCTCCCTGATGCAC
>NZ_MVQB01000044.1 GCF_002067035.1 Methanoregula sp. PtaB.Bin085
GCTGCTATAGTGTAGTCCGGCCAATCATGCGGGCCTTTCACGCCCGCGACTGGGGTTCGAATCCCCATAGCAGCACTCTGTTCTTTTCACACGTTCCAGAAGAAGCCCCCGGTTCCTGCCCGTGATACGGTGTATCATGCTCCTGTGCCGCGTCTCTTCATGAATCAATATATACGGGGGAAAAAAAAGGATCTCCTGTAACAATGTTCCGTACCCCCCTGCCGAACGAAGATCAGGCACGACTCGAAACGCTCAGCACCCGGCAGCTTGTCGGATTTTTCGAATCCTGCCTGAAACGGGGACTGCCCGTTCAGGATCCCGGCCTGTTTGCCTATGCCTGGGGAATCCTGTTCTCACGGTTTTACCTCTCCGCACAGGATCTTGTTGCAGAGATGCAGCTGGAGGGGCATAAACCCGGTATCGGGGATGAGCGCATGCTCAGGGAATTTATCCGGGCGGATTGCAGAAACGGAGGGCAGTTCGTCCTCCGGGTGATAAAAAAGGGAGGAATGATCGACCGTGCGGCATTGATCATGATTGCCGATCTCAACGATCTTGCCGGCATCGAGTTTGAAGGAACGACAGCCATCCACATTCTTGCGGATGCGTGTGACAGGATTATCCGCCCCCTTTTTATCAGAAGGGCAGGGTCCCGGCTTCTCTCGAAGGTGTACGACAAGCGGGGGATCCCGGCGATCTACACGGTTTTCTCTCTGGGGGATCTGAATCAGGAAGACCTGATGGCGGTTGCATCCGTGTTCTCGGAGGAGGACCTGAAGAACACCCGGTCCAGGAGCGGGGGAGGCAAAGACGCCCTTACGGTTTTTGATGAGGTTGCGCGGTCTGTCAGGAGTCACGCACCCCTGGACCGGCATACGTTTTACCGGCCGCTCCCGCCAAAGGATACCGGACCTGGTGATAAGGCCTGATCATAACCCGGCAAAAAACGTCACTATCGTGTCGGGATAAACGGACCGTAAAAAAAAGAGTGCACCTTACGGTGCTGTTGCTGATGCTGTTGCCGCAGGTGTCGCGGTAGTGGCTGGTATCAGGACGGCCTCGAACTCAATACGTCCCTTCGGTGCAGTCGTCTCTGCGTGTTTGACGAGCACCCCGTCCTTGTAAACGTCGACCGAGAATAATGCGGAGGTACCCTCGGATTTCTGGAGGGATACTGCAACGGGACCGGTGGATGTCGATATCTGGTAAAGATTCTTGGTATCAACTACATCCTGCATCCGTCCCGGTGTCCCGACAGAGCCCGAGAATTTGCCGGTGGTCGTGATTTTCACAAAGACGCCGTTTGGCGGTACTGGTAACGGGGCTGGCGATGCCTGTTGGACGGGGGTGGGCTGTTTCACGGTTGTTGTGACGGCAGGTACTGTTGTCCGGGCCGGCGTTCCTGTTTCCGTGATTGGTACGGTGGGTGTGGGGGTCACCGGCGGGGGTGTCCCGCCCGGCTGCATGAATAATACATATGCCCCTCCAAGGATGGCAAGGATGACAACCGCAATGACTGCGAGGAGTCTGACCGAAATCTTCCCCAGTGCAGGGGTTGGCGGCACCGATCCCGAAGACTGCGGAGCGGCGGGCGGAGAGGCTGGTGTTTCGGGAGTTGTGGCAAGCGGTGTTGCTGACGGTGACAGGACGGGCCATTTCACTTCGCCTGCCGGGGCTCCGGTATTTGCAGCAGCCGGTGCGGGACCGGCAGGAGGAGCAGCTGGTTCCTGGTCTGCAGGTGGCGGAACTTCTGCCGGGTGCACGGGATATACCTGCTTCTGCGGGACAATGGGAGCCGGGCCGGTTCGTGGCACCGAGTCTTCGATGAGGGGTTCGATCGAATGGATAACCTGTTCAATCGGACGCTCTTTCTTCTCAGATATTGTCGGGAATACCGGAGAGGGATTGACCTGGACCTGCGGAACAGCGGCAGCCGGGGGAGTGTACTCCTCCCAGGTGACCGCCGGTTCCTCCTGCGGTATTCCGGATGCATCGGTATCCCTGACCACCGGTGTACCACACCGGTTGCAGAACGCCGAGTCGGGGGGCACGCGGTTACCGCACCGGTTGCAGAACGATCCCGTGGGAAGGGAGGTTGTCTCAACAGGCGCCGGCATTGCCGGCGCGGCTTCGACAATTTTCTTCATCGGCCGGGCAATCTCGATCCGTTTCTTCGGTGGCGGCGGATTTGTCACTTCGATACGGGGAGGTGCCGCGGCAGGCGGTTGTGCTGCGGCGGGCTGCTGTACGGGGGGCCTGACGGCAGGAGCCGGTGCAGTTTCTTTCGGGGCGGGCGTCTGCGTAACCGGGTGGTACACGGTCGATGTCACGTTCTGCCGGAGCGCCCTGATCCATTCCTCCGCCTCGCGCCTGCGCTCCCCGCCGCTTGTCTTGGAGAACGTGAGAACCATCTGGCGGGTGTTGCCGCTGATGGTGATGATGGAGATGGTGATCGTCGGATCGCGGATCGCATTCTCGCCGCCTTCAACATCCTTCAGGGTAGCGAGATTGATCTCCTGCGGGGGGATGGAACCCTTTTTGGAATCAATCAGGACAAGGCGGCGGGTCGTGAGGACGACCTCGAAGACCACGGATTTCACCTTGACATTCTGCGCCTGCAGGACAACGCGCTCGTCACTGTACAGTTCGGGATAACTCAAGCAACAACCACCTTCTTATTATATATAAGCGGTCATCAGCAGATAAGGATTTCCGGATTCAAGGCAGGTTTGCACCAGGTTACAGGTACTCCCGGTCGTTCATATACGGCCTCAGGGCGCCGGGGATCTCCACCTTTCCGTCTTTCTGCTGGTAATTCTCGAGAATGGCCCTGATGACCCTCGACGTTGCGACAGCAGTCGAGTTGAGGGTGTGGATGTGCTGTTTTGACTCGAAATCGGACTTGTCCCGGACGCGGATGTTCAGACGGACTGCCTGGTACGAGGTGCAGTTCGAGCAGGACACAACCTCTTTGTACGCGTTCTCCCGCGGCATCCAGACCTCGATATCGTATTTCTTGGCGGCAACCGTCCCGATATCGCCCGTGCAGATGTTGACAACATGGTAGGGCAGGCCGAGGCCGGCAAACAGCTCCTCAGCATTAGCAAGGAGTTCCTCGTGGATCGGCCAGGAATCCTCCGGTTTGCAGAAAACAAACTGTTCGACCTTGGTGAACTGGTGGACCCGGAACAGTCCCCTGGTGTCCAGCCCGTGCGCGCCAATCTCGCGGCGGAAGCAGGGGGAGATACCGGCGAGGCGGAGGGGGAGGTCCTTCTCCTCAAAGATCTCGTCCCTGTACATTGCCCCGATCGGATGTTCGCTGGTTGCAATCAGGTACGCGTCGTCCCCGTCAATTTTATACATCACCTTCTCAAAATCGGCAAGGTCCGTAACCCCCTCATAGGAGGAACGGTTGATCATGTAGGGGGGGATGACCGGGGTAAAACCTTTCTTTTCCAGGAGATCGAGGGCATACCGCTGGAGCGCGAAGTCGAGGAGGACAAGGCTGCCTTTCAGGAAATAGAACCCGGCACCGGCAATCTTGGCCGCCCGCTCGAAGTCGGCCCAGTTGTTGTCGGCTGCAAGCTGGCCATGGTTTTTCACTTCGAAGTCCAGTGTACGGGGCGTGCCGACCCGTTTCACCTCAACATTTTCCGAGTCGTCCTTCCCCTGCGGCACACTCTCGTGCAGGATGTTGGGAAGGCGCATCAGGTAGGTATGGATGGTTTTTTGTATCTCCTCCTGTTCAGCATCGCATTCGCGGATCTTCCTGGGCAGGTCCGCGGCCTCAGCCATAAGATCTTTTGCATCCTTTCCTGCCTTTTTTGCAGCATTGATATCCCGGGCGATCGTGTTGCGCCGCTGGCGAAGGGCATCGGTCTCAACCTTGATCTGCCGCGACCGGGCATCTTTTACAAGCAGGTCGTCGACCCAACCGATCTTCTCCCTGTCATTCCGTTTCTGTAAATCGGCCTTTACTATCTCCGGGTGCGCCCGGACGAACCTGATGTCAAGCATACAAAAACCTTCGCGCTGTCAATCCTGCACGTATTTTCCCGTACTATGAATTGGTTACCCATCATACTTTATCGTTTTAATTCTTATGTTGAACCGATGCATGTGATTGAATACCGGACAACCGGTTTTACTGAGATCGATGTCATCCGGCCGCTCTGGCAACAGCTCAACGCACACCATCATGCGAAGGCATCCCGGTTCAGGGAACGGTATGAGCAGATGACCTTTGAAGACCGCAGGTCGCATTTCCGCAGGTGCCTTGAATCCGGTGACCTCCGCATCGATCTTGCCCTTGATAAGGAAACCGGCCGGTTCATAGGATATTGTGTCTCTTCACTGTCCCGTGAAAAGAATGGTGAGATCGAGTCCCTGTTTGTTGAAACCGGGTACCGTATGCAGGGGATCGGTACGGCCCTAGTCAACCGGGCGCTCGGCTGGATGGACGGGTGCGGGGCAGAAAGAAAACGGGTGGCTGTAGGAGAAGGGAATGAAAAATCCTTTGCGTTTTACGAAAAGTTCGGGTTCTTCCCGCGGATGACCGTGCTGGAACAGAAAAAACAGGCCTGATCGGATTTTTTTACGGCATGCTTTTTCTGTTACTGCCGGAAATCCTTAATCCTTGCACGGCAAGTGATGTACTATGCGGTCTGGCAGGATCCTGATCTTTGTCTTCAACTGCGACCGGGGAAATCTCTCTGCCATCAGGAATTATTCGCAGAAACCCGCTGACAGCAGGGCTCCGGATTGTCACCTCCTCGACCTTATCTCGAGCCCGGTTGGCATCAAAAAAGCCTGGAAGCGGTTCATCCAGCAGCTGGCAATCCCCTGCCGGTTCCTCCACCATGATGAGTACGAGGAGGAGTTCGGCGCCCTGCTTACGCCCCTGCCCGCAATTTTTCTGTACTCCCACAAGACGATGAGCCTTTTTATCTCTGCCGATGAACTGCGGGGACTCACAACGGTTGAAGACCTGATAGAATATCTCGACAAAAAAATCAGGACGCTGCCGCCGGCCTGGAGCGGATCGGAGGATCTGCATCCCGGGAAAAAAGGTTAATAGGTGCCCATTCGTTTCTTGTATTCGAAGACCTTGTCGACAACCTTGTAGGTCTCACCATTATAGAAATTCGCGGTAATCTCGACCCGGTTCTCCTTGTCTGACCCGGTAAGCGTTATGCTGTTCCCCCGCTCAAGACGACTCATGGTCTTTGTCTCGGTTGTGCCGTCCGACCGTGTCAGCGTGATCACCAGTTCCCTGACCCCATACTGCCCGTTCCCTCCCTGGAACGTTACGATGATGTTGCGGCTGATGGCGTCGCGTTCAACATCGATGATAAGCGTGCGGTCGGACGGGAGCGAGTCCGTGGGCCCTGCAACCAGTGAGACAGTGCCGGCCGTGGCAGTGTTACCGCTACTTGTTACGGCCGGGCTGCCGGAACCCTGCGAGACCGTCTGGGTTGCCGGGGGTGTTGCAGGCGTTCCGGTCCCCGAAAGCATGGGAAGGACAACAAAATAAGCGGCTGCGGCCAGCAGGGCGAGGACAACGATACCGGCAATGATCATGGTCGTCTGCGACATCGGCTGTTTCGGCCCGGTTGCCTGCGCTGCAGCTGCCGGGGTCCCTTTTACCACAGCAGGCGCCGGAGCCGGTTTTTCATCGGTTTTTACCGGAGGTTTCACAGGTTCCGGTGCTATTTTCTCTTCGGCCCTGACCGCTGCAGGCGCCGGAGCCGGTTTTTCTTCGGTTTTTACCGGAGGTTTCACAGGTTCCGGTACTATTTTCTCTTCGGCCTTGACCGGAACAGGTGCCGGAGCCGGCTTCTCTCCCGTCACAGCCGGGGGTGCAGCAGCGCCGACAGGAGTCCCGCAGTTCTCGCAGAATTTTAATCCCGGTGCAAGCGCCGCACCACACTTTGTGCAGGCAGGCAGGGCCTCAATCTTTGCACCGCAGGACTCGCAGAACTTCATTGCAGGCGTAACCGGGCTGCCGCATTTCGGGCAATTTGCTGGATTTTCTGTCACGAATACACACCTCAGGTCTCTGGTTCGATGGTTTATCCTGATAGTAGTAGTAATCTTTCAGGATCACTATATGCGTTTTGTTCTCCGGCCGCGCAATGCGGGACAAGCGAAAAAATCAGCTGATCTTTGCCCCGCAGCTGCTGCAGAACTTCAGCCCGGGCCGGAGGGGGGCACCGCACTGGGGGCAGAATTTTCTCAAGGGGGTCTCTTTCGTTGCGGCAGACGGAGACGGGGTTGTGGCGGCCCCTGCTTTCACTATTTCAATCTCGCTTCCGCGAAGCGAGAAAATTACCGATCCTGCAGGAGCATTGATATCTTTCCAGGAATTGTGCGGACGGTCGAAAAAGTACCAGCGTTTCGTCATCGGGTTGAGAAAGAAACGATAATCGCCAAGCGAGAATGTCCAGGCCTCCATCTCTCCGAATTGCTCCGCGGGATTTTTCTCCGGGTCAACGGGCCTGTTCTTTATCAGTTCGAACCGGTCTTCGAGAGCTTTTTGTCCGGGACTCATGATTTCGTGTGCCATAACTGTTCCTCCTGGTCAGAACATTAACTCGTTCACGGAGGGTGTTCCCCCGAGTTCAGCGTTCCATACCTTGATCCAGTCGGCGTGCTTGTAGATTGCCGGCTTTCCGTCAATGAGGCTGCGCCAGACATCAACCACGTATTTCTCCCCGTTCGGGAACTGCACGACATTCGCGGTGTGGTTCATCAGCGGATTCCGTTCAATGAAGATCTGCCCCATCTTTACATTTTTACCGAACTGCGACTGGAGGTTTTTCAGCAGTTGTTCTCCGTATTTTGCAGCCTCCTCACAATGCAGACGTTCCGAACTGGTCAGCCAGTCCGAGAGCTGCGCCTTGACCGGGAAATTGTACCATGCCTTCTGGGAAAGTGTTGCATTGGAAACGTACTTGCCCTCGGCAGCGAGTTTTGTGATGAGATTCTGGAGATCGGCTGTGAGGATGGTCTGGTTAATCACTGCCTGCGCCGCAGGACTGGCCCCGGAGGCGGCATTCTGCAACAGGGTCTGGAGGATGGTCGGCCCGTTCACGAGTCCTGCAAGTATTGCGGCAGCGATTCCAGCCATGATCTCTGCAAATCCCGGCGTCCTGAGGCAGTCCTGTGCATTCAGCGGATCCCGGGTACAGTCATCGGCAACAACCGGCGCAATGAACGATGAAAAAACCAGGAGGCAGATCATGATGCAGATCCCGGCTGCAGGGACAGACGGGGGTCGGGCAGGCCCCCCGGCCTTTGGAGCCGGGTCCCTGACGATGGCATAGGATACGAGAGTCCCGACCACAATATTTGCCTGCATCAGCGGATACTGACTGATATGAAAAATATTGTAGAGGATCCATGCTGTGAGGAACGGTGAGAGAATTCCGATGACGACCAGCATGAGACGGGGGAACTGTTTCCGTGTCGGCTGGACGGGAAGGAGGACCTCATCAAACGTTGGTCGCATGATGACAAGGATTACCGGCATTGCAACCATCAGGACCGCGGAGAGGATATCGAATCCTTCTCTCAGCCCTCCGTACAGGAACCAGACCGCTGCAGCCACGACACCCCCAAGGATGGAGAGCAGGTCCCACCACTTCTGCGGCCGCTGTGCCAGCGGGACCTCTTTTGAGATCTTTTTAAACTCATCCATACTCATGAGTTCCTGGGCCGATGGTCTGGTCCCTGCGGCGGGGGGTGTGCCGGGAATCCAGGTTTTTCCGTCCCAGAAAAGCCATCCCGGTCCCGCAGGATCCGGCTGCCACCACCGCCCGCTGCTGTCGGTGACGCGGATGGCATTGAGTGCCGCGATATAGGCGTCCTGCGAAATCTCCCTGCGGGCCAGTTGTCCGGCCATGTGCTGCCGTTCCTGTTCAGCCTGCGAAAAATCCATAACCATCCCTCCGTTCCCAGTGCCGGGTCCGGTGGACCCGGTCAATCCGGTGTATGACTTGATAGCCTCCGGGCCTATTAAAAATTTTTCACGACGGTATTTTGATAAAACAGAAGGGATACTCGTTTCAGCCGTATCGCACTTCGTATCATGGCTGTTCCAAATCTGCAGGAGGGAAGACAGTATCCCTGCTGATCCGGGAGAGCCCGCTGTTTGTCCCGAGCCAGTAGGTCCCGTTATTGTCCTGCGCCATGATTTTTACTTCAAACCCCGCCAGTCCGTCCCGATCGGTCAGGATTGTCCACGACCCGTCCTGGCCTGCAGCTATACCGTCGTATTCTGAACCGATCCACATCCGTCCCGCATCATCCTCAAAGACCGACCGGGTGGATTCTCCGGCAAGCCCGTCCTGAACCGTCAGGTTTGACCAGGTCCCTTCATGGTACCGTGCTGCGCCGCCGTGGCGGGAAAAACCCGTTGCCACCCATATCGACCCATCCCGCGCCTGCGTCATGCCCCGTACAGACAGGTGCGGGAGACCGTCGCTGACAGAATAGGATGACCACGAGGTTCCGTTCAGCCGGTACAATCCACCATGGGTCGGCAGGCCGCACCCGATCCAGAGATTGTCGTGGCGATCAACAAGGAGCACGTCAGCGCAGGCAACCGGCGGGGCACCGTTCCGGAGCGCACTCGTCCACGAACCCTGGCTGAATGCGAATACATCCGTATCGGTTCCGATGGTAATCGTCCCATCCTGTCGCTGCGCGATGCTGAGGGCTTTGGTAAACGGTACACCGTGGGCCGGGGCGATAACCTGCCATGATCCGTCACGGAAGACTGCCAGTCCCCCGTCGTGGGCAACCCAGATCCCCCCTTCACGATCATGGAAGATCTGCCGCACGTACCCGAATGACGGGGGAGTGCCGGGAGCAGCAGTTCCTGTTCCTGTTTGCCGGTCGATGAGGATGACCCCGTCCTTTCCCCCGGTCCATACCGTATCATTGACAATGATAAGCGTTGAAACTTCGTACGGTGGGCGGATGATCTGCCATCCCGGGGGGACGGTCCTGACCTGCACGAACCCGAGCAGGTTCTGGAGGAAAACAATGATAATGAGAATGATAAGGATCCCGGCAATGAGCTGTCCCGCGGCTCCGATCCTTCCCGTTATGACACTCTCCGGCATCAGATCCCGCTGCCCGTGACAGTCCCGTTCTCAAACCGGATGAGCGGACCGCCAATCTCGTCTGCTTCACCTTCATCATGGGTGACGTACACCATGCATGCTCCGGATTCACGCACAGAATCGATGATAAGCCGGAGCAGGTCCTTTCTGAGTGTGCGATCGAGATTGGTAAGCGGCTCGTCACAAAGAAGGGTCTTCGGCCGTGGTGCCAGTGCACGGGCGAGCGCCACCCGCCGTGCTTCCCCGCCGGAGATTTCGTCAGGGTACCGCGCTGCAAGCCGGAGGATGCCCGTGCGTTCCATCAGCAATCGGGTGCGCTGCTCCATTTCTCCTGACGGGAGGTCAGACAGGCCAAACCGGATATTGTCTGCAACAGTCATATGCGGCCAGAGTGCGCCGTTCTGGAAGACGAAGCCGATCGATCGCTCCGAAGGCGGCACCATGCAGTCAGGGCTGCTCACGATCCTGCCGTCCATCGTGATTTTGCCGGAATCGGGAGTCTCGAGGCCGGCGATCAGCCGGAGAAGTGTGGTCTTCCCGCTGCCGGAAGGGCCGAGAAGGGCGAGCTGCGCACGGTCCGGTATTGTCAGTGATACCCGGTTGACTGCCGGGTGGGAACCAAAGATTTTGCTGACGGATTCGAGTTCGATCATACCATTACGTTCCTGATTTCCCGGTACCTGTCGTGAAGTGACGACTGAGCGCCCAAATTGCGAGGATCGTGCCGGTACTGACAGCAAGAGTCAGTACGGTAACCATCATGCATAAACCTGCAACATCGGACGATGATCCGTAATGCAGGTAGTTATAGATGCGCATCGTGATCGTTGCATGCCCGGGAGGTGAAACGATCAGCGTGGCGCCCAGTTCTGCCAGTGTGAGGGCTGCGAGGATCCCCGCAGATACCACGAGCCCGGGAGCATAGAGCGGGAGGCTGATCCTTGTCAGAGTGTCTGCACGGTTTCGTGTAAAGACCGCAGCTGCATCGAAGAGGGCCGGGTCGATGAAGCGTTTCTGGATGAAGAGGACGATCGCGGCAAACGGGGCGAATCTCACAACAGAGACCAGGGCGGGCATGATAAGGCCCGGGTAGACCGCGGAGAGGACCGGGAGGTTTCCTGCGGTTATCATTCCGATGCCGATGAGTGGTGCCGGGACGGCAAGCGGGATAAGGGTGATGGTCCAGGCAGCTGCCCCGCGGATCCCGGGTCTTGACAGTTCGCCGGCAGCTGCATACGCGAGCGGGACGGAGATGACGATGACAAGCAGCGCAGTGAAAAGGCTGAACATGAGTTCATTCTGCGCCATGAGGATTGAAGTGATCAGCGCTTCAGGTCCCTGGATCGCGAGGATGAGGCCGGTGAAAAGGACACCGATCTGGACGATAACCATGGCCGCGGCACCCCGTTGGAGTGCGAGGAACCAGCCGGGATAGTACGGCGGGGTGCCGTGACGTACCGGGAGCCAGTCAGGAGTCTGTGCGAGGGTACGGATCCCCCTCCGGCACGCGATCATGACGATGAGGGTGACGAGAAGGAGCGGCAGGGCATACAGGAATGCCTGGGACGGGCTGTTGGAAGCGCTGAACTGGGCAAAGATGTCCAGCGCATACACATCGGCACCGAAGAGGGACGGTACTGAGTAGTCCGTGCAGCAGATCAGGAAGACAAACCCGAACGCGGCTCCGAGGGCCGGGGCGGCAAGCGGGAGCGTGATTGAGAAAAGGACCTGAAGATCGGAACGGACGATCCGGCCTGCATCCGTAAGCCGGGTATCCACGGAAGCAAACGCTATCCATGAAAGAAAGAGGGAGAGCGGGAGCAGCGCCATCAGTTCCACCCAGAAACTGATCAGCCACCCTGTTGAGGGAACGCCGGGAAATACCGCTGCCGCAGAGTGGAATGCCTCCGACCATGTCAGCGCATGGATGTACGGGGGAATCCCTGCAAGGGCCAGGAGAAGCAGGAGAATGCCGTAGAGCAGATTCCTGCGGGTTGTCGTGAGGGCAGACATGAACAGGATACCGATGATGATGCCCGCACCGGCAACGGCAGATGCGAGCCCGATGCTTGCTCCAAGGAGCCCCAGCCTCCGTGGCGTGAGGAGGAGCGGGACCATGATATCGGAAGACCCGTTCAGGATTGCCTGGATAAGGTCGCAGGAAAGGCCTGCCAGCGGCAGGAGCAGAAGGAAGAAAAATAATCCTGTGGCGACTAGCCGGAGAATGGTCTCCGGCGCGTGACCGGTATGGATGCTGCGGAATACTTCTGGCATGTCCATAGTGTTTCAGGTGAAATTGTCAGCGGATGAATATCTCGGTGAGGTCTTTCTGGGCCGGCTGGAGAGCATTGAAGGTGTCTTCGTACGGCAGGGGGATTGTCTTTATGCCGGTGACATTGACACACGGGGACGGGGGAATGTCGCGGACCGGTATCTGGATCCAGCCGGAATCCACGAGGGCCGATTCCCGCTTCCTGTCCAGCAGGTAGTCCATGAAGATTTTCGCCTCCGCGGGATGCGGGGCTCCCCGTATCAGGGCAACGGTGTTGGGTATCACGAGGGTCCCCATCTGGTCTTCTTTCTGGTCCGGGATGATGATAGTGACATTCTTCCCGCTCTCCACTGCACCGCATGCATCGTCCGTATCGGTCAGGCCAAAGGCCATCTGCCCGTCGGCAACGAGATCCCGTACAACGGAATTGCCGTCAACAACCCTGATATTGCGCTTACTGGCTGCAGCAAACAGATCGTGTGCCCTCTCTTTCCCGAGATAGCTGTACAGCGCAGCAGCATGGGTCGCGGTTGTACCGAATATCGGATAGGCTATACCAATGGATGGCCCCGGGTACTGTTCGTCCAGCAGATCATACACCGAGTCAGGATACCGGTCGGGAGAGAGCAGATCAGTATTAACGATAAAAATCCGGGCCCTGCCGCCGAAGCCGGTCCAGGTATCTTCAGCATCCCGGAACCGCGCCGGGATATCCGATGCCGACAGAGAGCGGTATGGGGCAAGGACGTTCTCGTTTTTCAGTACAATCGTCTGGCTGAACTCCCCGCTCCAGAAGACATCGGCCTGTGGCCGGGTCTTTTCTGCAATGAGCCGGTTCACAAGTCCTGTGGTCTTGGTTGCTTCCACGTCATATGCCGGGAGAACCCGGATACCGCTCTCGTTCTCAAAGGCCCGGAACACCGGTTCGGAATAAACCTGGTCTACCGATGTGTAGACAACAACGATCCTCTCTTTTTCCTCTCCCCCGTGCTGCCCGGGAATGACGAAAGCGGTGGCCAGCACAAGGACAAGGACAAGAACAATACCGATGGCAATTGTTGTATTCCTGTCAGTCATCATGAATCACGCGAGATGAAGTACACTGTATCTTCCGTGGCATTTTTTAAAAAAACTCTGTTTTTACGTTTCGAGGTATTTCACGGTATATCAAGCGGAGTAGCCGGGACGCAGGTACCATCCGTACACTTAATAACGAGGTCAGACCACCCTATTCTGATATCGCGGGGGTGGATGCATGAAGATTGCAGTGTCCGGTAAGGGTGGAACGGGGAAGACATTTCTCGCCGGTTCGCTTGCTGCGTGTTTTGCGTCGGACGGGCACCCGGTGATTGCCATCGATGCGGATCCGGCGCCAAACCTGGGCCTGACTCTCGGGCTCACTTCAGAAGAGGCTGCAGCAATCGTTCCCGTTGCCGAGAACGAACAGCTCATCCGGCTCAAGACCGGCACGGAATATTCCGGCGTCTTCCGGCTGACTTTCACGGTCGATGACATTATCGCACGATTCGCAGTCCCGACCCCGTCCGGGGCCCACCTGCTGGTCATGGGGACGGTCCGCTCCCCCGGGTCCGGGTGCACCTGCCCGGCCCATTCCGTGGTAAAGGCACTCATGCGGCACCTGATCGTGGACCGGGACGATTATGTCATCCTCGATATGGATGCCGGGGTCGAACATCTCGGCCGCGGTACCGCAGAGCGCGTCGATACGATGCTCGTGGTCTCCGATGCCAACCGGAAATCGCTGGAGGTTGCAGGGAATATCTGCCGGATGGCAAAGGATGCCGGTATTCCGGCTGTGGGTCTTGTCGGCAACCGGATTGCCACGTCTTCGCATGACCGGGCAGTCCGGGAGTATGCTGCCCAAAACGGGATCCCCGTCGCCGGCATGATACCATTCGACCAGGCCGTCTATGACAATGCGATTGACGGGTCACCGGTCGATCCCGCCGCGTCCCCCGCATTTCGGGAGATCAGCCGCATCGCCGCCTCACTGGTGTCCGGTGCATGGCAGGCGGGGGGCCCGGGAGGATGAACCGGTGAAGACGATCGTTACCATGGGACGGGGAGGCACCGGAAAGACCAGTTTCGTTGCCCTGATGGCGAAGTACCTGATCGAAAAACAGGCAGTCCCGATCCTTCTGGTGGATGCCGATCCCGACCAGAACCTTGCCGAGATGGTCGGGGTGGACCTGGAAACTGCCGGAAAAAAGACCATTGCCGAACTGCTCTCTGAGACGTTTATCGAACGGGGAGGAACGATGGCAGGAGTCGCACCGTCAAAACGGATCGAGAGCCGGCTCTGGGAGGAGGGGTTGTACGAAGGGGGTAATTTCGACCTGCTTGCGGTCGGGACAAAATGGGTGGAAGGCTGCTACTGCCTCCCGGATGCAGCTTTGAAGAATGCGCTGGTAACAATCACGCGGCAATATCGTTTCATCCTGATCGACTCACCGGGAGGCCTCGAACACCTCAACCGCAAGATCGCAAATGATGTTGATGTCGTTCTTGATGTGATGGGCCCGTCCAGCAAGTCGTTTGCGCATGTCCGGCGGGCCTACCGGGTTATACAGGAGACCGGAATACGGTTCGGCCGGTTCATCGTCCTGGGCGGCTACGCGTTCACCCCTGGCCTGGATAACCGGGTTGCAGCGGAGACCGGTCTTCCCTATGGCGGGAAAATTGCCGAAGACCCGTACATTGCGGAGCATGTCCTTGCAGGAAGATCCCTGCTGGACACCCCGAAGGACTCCCCCGCGTTCAAATCTGTCTCAAAAATCCTCGAATCCGTTCTTGCAGACATGTAAGGATTCTGCAAGAGCATCTTCCATTTTTCCCCGGCGAAAATATCGGATTAAATACGATCGCATTCCCTGCCCCCGCGGTGTACCTCCATTGCCGGGGGTTACTATCCAAAAGAGGTACGGGGGCATCAGCGTTCATCGTTTATCTGAGAACGTGATTTTCAAGGGAAATCCATCAGGGATATCTTCGCTACCGCGATGTACCATGCGATGAGCGAGGATCAGATTCCCAGTCAGGGTATGACGTATGCACGTGACCCCGACCGACAGAACGAAGACTTTTCAGAACAGATCATCGTCATTCCGAAATCGGTGAGAAGAATTCAGCAGGTGAATTCTCCGAAAACCACGGCAAAAATTCAACACTCTCAGATTGCAGCAGAGGGCTGGGAATCAGCCTTCCTGCACAATGGTGGTATATACCGAAGCCCGGCATTGGAACGGGAAAAACCCCCCGGTTGCCGGAATTTCCCCTTTCGTATTACGATACGCTTTCTTGGCAGGCGATTCTGACTGCGGAAGTCCGACAGGGATCTTCGATAGACTTATCAGACATATTATCGATGTATACTTGAAATCAGCCGCAGGGGGGTACCGTGAGCAGGAAAGGTGTCAATTTCAGTATCAGGGAACTGGATTCCGATATTGCGCGGTTCCGGGATATCAGCATCTCAATCGGCGCGATCCACCGGGATACCTGGAATGAAAAGATCGGTCCGACGCCGTTTCCTTCACTTTCTGCACTCCGTTCATGGGACCATACCCTCCTCGCACGGTACAAACCGTTTTATATGCCGTTCTGCGATCTCTGCTG
>NZ_MVQB01000045.1 GCF_002067035.1 Methanoregula sp. PtaB.Bin085
TTATTCTCGCGATGTCTCGATCTGATAATTTACTCACATCGATATTTAGATTCGATGTCAAATGATTTCGGGATAGGACAGCCCTGCGCCGTCTTTTTTTTCTCAATTAACCGTACACCCGATTATTCTAGATACATTAAGTGAACCAGTGGATGGCAGATAAGGTGCTGGTAATATATTCAGGTCAAGAATTGAACCAATGAGCGTTCGTCATTCCGATTTCAATAATAGGAAATTTATGAGAAATCCTTTTCCAATATCGTGACAATGACGGGCTAAGAAAAAACGGCTATGATTTTTAATTGGGAAACTGCGGAATGATACCTTCAGTAATTCCGATGAACGGGTGGGCTCCCGCAGGTCCAGGCTGTGGGCTGCCCCCATGGTCCAGGCCCCCTAGGGGGGCTATGGTATTCCGGGCCCTTTACGGGCTCCGATTGCCAATCCGGCGATCCTGATCCCGGGGGGAGGGGGCCGGGTGTCAACGGCCGGGAAAATTATTGTTTAAAATGCTTATTTTTCGAAAAATTGCGTTTAAAACGGGATTTGACCTGTTAAAATAGCGGGCTTGTACGGGCCGATGTTTTCCCGGCATAGTTCAGCCCGCCGGAAATGAAAGAAGGGGGGGTTTCCGGATCAGTTGTTCAGAGGGATACCAGAAATCATCAGCCCTGGCACAAAATCCAAATATCATCGTTCATAATAATGAACATATGTTCAAAAAAATGAGCGTTCTGGCTTCTCCCGCTCTTGAAACGCTGATATTCCTCGGCCGTCACCCGCGGGACAGTTATTATGTCCGGGAGCTGGCGAAGATCCTCTCTATCAGTACAGGTTCTGCGAGCGGCCAGCTCCGCACCCTGCAGGAGTCCGGGCTCGTGACAAGCGAGCAGAAAGGACGCACTCTTCTCTTCCGTGCAAACATCTCCAATCCGGTTGTCCGGGAAGCAAAAATTTTCGCAACCCTTCTGGAACTTTCACCGCTCATTTCCGCAGGAAAAGAATCAATCCTGCGGCTGATCCTTTTCGGCAGCTGTGCGACCGGGGAAGACACTGCGGAGAGCGACATCGATCTGTTCATCGAGACAACCGATCGCCCGGCAATGATTGCCCTCCTCTCACTGGCTAGTTCAGAGGTTTCGCGGAAAGTTTCCCCGGTCATCGTTTCTCCGGAGGAGTCGCTCCGGCTCCGTACGCGCGATCAGCCGCTGTTTGAGCGGATCCAGGCCGGGAAGATCCTTGCAGGTGAGCCGCTGTGAGGTACCGGTTCGATGAGTGCATCGAGCGGGGAAAGATTGTTCCAATCCCGATCGACCCTGAGCTTGCCGCAAAGGAATTCCGCGAAGCGGAAGCAGATCTTTCTGCTGCGGAGCGGTCGCTTGCAGAGCACCGGGAGAAATGGGCGATTATCCAGGGGTATTACTCGCTCTTCCATTCGCTCCGGGCCCTCGTGTTCCTGAAAGGCTACCGTGAGAAGAGTCACCGGTGCCTGAAGTATGCTGTTGAAGCGCTGCTCGTGGATGCGGGGGAATTGCCTTTGGAAGTGCTCGGGAAGTTTTCTTATGCAATGGATATCCGCGAAGGCGCCGATTACGGGTGCATTTATGATGAAGAGTCGGCCCGGATCGTTGTAGTGTCGGCACGAGAAGTATTCGAGAAGGTCAGGCCGTAAAGGGCAGGGAATCCTGCGGGGCAGACAATCCCTGCCGGTAAACCCCTCTTCGGCACCCTTGGGAGGGCTATGGTATTCCGGGCCCTTTGCGGGCTCCGATTGCCAATCCGGCGATCCCGATCACGGGGTGAGGGGGTCAGGTGTCAACGGCCGGAAAAATTATTGATTAAAAGGATTATTTTTCGAAAAAATGCGTTTAAAATGGGATTTGACCTGTTAAAATAGCGGGGCCTGTACGGGCCGATGTTTTCCCGGCGTAGTTCGGCCCACCGGAAATGAGAAAAGTGGGGTTTTCCGGATCCGGATATCCAAAAAATCACCGGAACTTCTCCACAATATTCCGGAAGAACCGCATATTCATCGATTCCGCAGGCACCGCAACCCCGGCCCGCCGCATCTGCTCCTTCCGGAGCGGCCAGTCGTAGAGGTTCACAAACTCCATGGCCCGCTCGGGATGCGGCATCAGGCCGAGCACCTTGCCGTCCGCGGACGTGATGCCGGCAATGTCTTCGAGCGAGCCGTTGGGATTGTACGGGTACTCGCCGTCCGCGGGGCTCAGGTCGTCCCGGCAGTACGTGAACGCGATCATCTTCCGGCGCCGGATCTTCTCCAGCGTCTCCTTTGAACACGAGAAGTTGCCTTCGCCATGGGAGACCGGGCAGTAAATCCGCTCGATGCCCTTTGTCCAGAGGTTCTCAGCCGCGGGCTTCAGGGTCACGAACCGGCACTCGAGCACGCCCTTCCGGTTGGGCATCAGGGCAATCTCGCGTTTGTATTTCCGGTCAAACGCCGGGACAAGGCCGAGGTTTGCCAGGATCTGGAAGCCGTTGCAGATCCCGAGCACGAGGTTGTCGCCGTCAAGGAACTCCTCCACGTCTTTCCAGAGGTTGTTCCGGACGCGGTTGGCATAGGCATTGCCCGCGCCGGTGTCGTCGCCGTACGAGAAACCGCCCGGGAAGACCAGCAGCCGGTAATCGGCCATGCTGAACCGGCCGTCGATGAGATCGTTGATGTGGACGATATCCGAACCCATGCCGGCACGGGCGAGCGCTTCCTGCGTCTCCATCTCGGAGTTGATGCCGTACCCGCTCATGATCAGGGCTTTCTCCGGGATCAGGTCCGGGCCTGCCGCTGCTTTTTTCGGGACAGCGGATTTCCGGACTTTTCTCGCGGGGCTCATGGTCAGTACCTCCCGAACGGCGCCTTGTAGGCTGCCTCGAGCTCGCTGACCGAAAGGTCGAGCACGGTCTTCTCCTGCGTTACCCGGAAGGACTTCCCGCGGACCCGGCCGAGCAGGTGCGCATCGCTCCCGAGCGCCTGTTCGAACGCCCGCTTGTGGTCCGGGGCAACCGTGACCACGAAACGGCCGAGCGATTCCGAGAAGAGGAAATAGTCCGGCCGCATGCTGTCGGGAATCGTGATGTCCATGCCGAGCCGGCCGGCAATGGCAACCTTGGCAAGGGCGATCCCGAGACCGCCGAGCGTGACCGGGAACGCGGATGCAACAAGGCCGTGCCGGATTGCACCGGCCAGTTTCCCGTACCGCTCCTTCATGCGTGCGGCATCGAGGGCCGGCACGGTGTTGCCAGTGAAGCCGAGGTGGGAGAAATACTCGGACCCGCCGAGTTCTTCGGCGGTCTCCCCGATCACGTACACGAGATCGCCGTCAATCTTTGCATCGAGCGAGACCGCCTGCGCCACGTCATCGTGGACCCCGATGGAGGAGATGAGCAGGGTCGGCGGCACGGACACCTTCACGGGATTGTCATCGGCATCGAAACCCGAGAAGTCGTTGAACATGCTGTCCTTTCCGGAGATGAAGGGAGTGCCGAACGCAGTCGCGGTATCGTAGCACCCGCGGGCTGCCAGTTTCAGCTGCCCGAGGCGTTCCGGTTCATCGGACGAACACCAGCAGAAGTTGTCGAGGATGGCGATCCTGGAAAGCGGGATTCCGAGCGCAACAAGGCCGCGGATCGCCGCATCGATCCCGGCGCAGGCCATGCGGTAGGGATCGATCTCGGAGTACGCGGGGAACATCGCCTGCGAGAGCCCGACGCCTTTCTTCGAACCGGGCACCACCTTTGTCAGGGTCGCAACCGACTGCACCCGGCCGGTTCCCTGGAGCGGGCCGAGCACGTGGCCGCCCTGCACCGCATGGTCGTACCGGGTCGAGATGTATTCCTTGGAGCAGATGTTCCTGCGCCGGAGCATGGCGAGGAGCGTGCTGTCCAGCCGGTCGGGGCAGGGCTGGCCGGGTTCCGGGAAGGTCTTCTTCGTGAACGTCGTCTTCAGGTGTTTCTTCGGCAGGCCGTCGTGCAGGAACGCGAGATCGATATCCATCACCGTGGCCCCGTGGTACTCGACAACGCACCGCCCGGTATCCGTGAACTCCCCGATAACGGTCGCCTCCACATCCCGGCGCTGCATCAGATCCATGAACGGCGCAAGGTTCTCTTTCGGGACCGCAAGCGTCATGCGCTCCTGCGACTCCGAGATCCAGATCTCCCATGGGGCCATGCCGGGGTACTTGAGCGGCACTGTGTCGAGCCGGACATGGCAGCCATTGCACTCCTTTGCCATCTCCGCAACCGAGCAGGAGATCCCCCCGGCGCCGTTGTCGGTGATGCTCCGGTACAGCCCGGCATCGCGGGCTTCCTTCACGATGACATCGGAGAACTTCTTCTGCGTGATCGGGTCGCCGATCTGGACCGCCGTCACCGGGCTTGCCGGGTCGAGCGCCTCGGAAGAGAACGTGGCGCCGTGGATGCCGTCCTTGCCCACGCGCCCGCCGATGACCACGATGAGATCGCCGGGCTCCGCCTTCTTCTCGTACAGCTTCCTCCCGGCATGTTCGCGGGGCATGATCCCGACCGTGCCGGCAAAGACGAGCGGCTTGCCGCTGTACCGGGCATCGCAGTATACGAACCCCTGCGGGGTCGGGATCCCCGAGCAGTTCCCGCCGACCCCGACACCGTGGACAACCCCGTCGAGAATCCTCCGGGGGGACAGGACCGGGTTCTGCCGGCCCTTCCCGCGGTATAATTTCGGGTCCGTATCGGGATCGCCGACACAGAAGCCGTACACGTTCATGCAGGGCTTTGCCCCGAGGCCGAAGCCGATGGTATCGCGGTTGACCCCCACGATCCCCGTGAGCGCCCCGCCGAACGGGTCGAGCGCGGACGGGGAGTTGTGCGTCTCGACCTTGTGGGTCACGATATACGTGTCGTCGAAGACAATGGCACCGGAGTTGTCGGAGAAGACCGAGACGCAGATATCGTCAGCCCCCCGCTCCTCCCGGATTTTATTGGTCGCGGCCTTGATGCAGGATTTATAGAGCCCCTCCGGCACGTCGTCATCCATCGCTGAGGCAAAGATGGTGTGCTTGCAGTGCTCGCTCCATGTCTGGGCAAGCGCTTCCAGTTCAACATCAGTCGGCTTCCGCCCCCGGCTCCGGAAATAATCCCGGATCGTGTGCAGCTGGTCGAGATCGAGGGCAAGCGGTCCCCGCCGCTGGCCGGTCACCGGGTCGCAGATCCCCTGCTTGCCGATCCGCAGGAGTTCGGCATCGTCAACATCCAGGTCCACGGTCTCGGCTGCGAGCCGCTCGTGCAGCCGCACTGCCGGGACAACAACATCCATCCCCTTCGTCCCGTATTCCTGCCGGGTCTTCCGGTGGACACGGTTCACGAGGGGGTTGGCGAGAGTGGAGGCCAGCCGTTTCAGCTCATCCTCCGGCAGGTTCCCGCAGACAAGGTAGAGCTGCGAGCTGTACACCGACTCGCCGTCGCCAAACTTCATGGAGAAGAAGTCCTCGATGGTCTGCCGGGCCGTTGCACCGATATTGTCGGTTACACCCGGCAGGAACCCGACCTCGATCGCATGATCGAACGGTATCCGCGTCGGTTCGTCCACAAGATACTCCTGCACAACCGGGTTTGCCAGCTGTTCACTGATCTGCACAAGCTCGTCGCGAGTGAAATCCCGGGCATCCGTTGCGATGGTATACACATCGACAAGGTGCAGTTCCTCAACGGCAAATCCCAGCGAGCGTATGCGATCGGTCCGGGTTTTCAGCC
Source organism: Methanoregula sp. PtaB.Bin085 (assembly GCF_002067035.1). Taxonomy (GTDB): domain Archaea; phylum Halobacteriota; class Methanomicrobia; order Methanomicrobiales; family Methanospirillaceae; genus Methanoregula. The sequence continues at coordinate 5,749 of NZ_MVQB01000045.1, forward strand.
GCGGATCCAGAGAATAGCGGACTTCGATCCGGTGAACAGAGGCGGCCATTGTGTATGAGTTGATCGCAAATTACAAAATAGGTATCGTTATGAGACCTGCCGGAACAGGGTCATACGGCGTTCAGATCTCGTCCTTCCGCACGAGCCGGTAAAAGCCGGCGCCGATGACGATGAGGAGGAGGAGTACTGCGAGCACGACCTCGATCGCCGGCGGCCTCATCACCTTCCGGAGCCCCGTGGTATAATTCTGGTCCTGGCCTGCGGTGATATTCACGGTGGTCGAAAGGTCGTAATAATCATCCAGTTTCAGCAGGACCGTGTGCTCCCCCGGCGAAAGCCCGGGGATGGTTGCCGGGCTGACTCCCTTAAGGCTGCCGTCAACGGACACCTGCGCACCAGCCGGATCGGTGATGACCGTGAGGGACCCGGTCCTGGGCGCCGGTGCCGGTTTTGTTGAAACAACAAGGTTTGCATTGACCGCGGTGGTCTGTTTCGAACCAACGGAGATCGTCCGGTTGTACGGCTCATACCCGGTGTAGGTCAGGGAGATCTCGTGGTTCCCCGGCAGGACGTCCGGTATGATCACGGGCGTTGTCCCTTCGTACCGGCCGTCAAAGGTCACGGCAGCGCCATTCGGGACCGAGGTGACCGCAACCGACCCGTTCTCCTGCGGAGCGACCGTTGCCGGCACGGGAGTTGCCGGGGTTGTGGTTGTTGCATTGGCGGTGCTGTTCAGGAGGTTTGCCCGGACAAGGATCGTTTTTTCGGGATCGAGCGTGATACTGGTCGTGTAATCCTCGTACCCGGCCAGCGTGAGCCGGAGAACATGGTAGCCCGAGGGCGTGTCCTCGAGCGTCAGGGGAGTGACGCCCCTGAATGCGTTGTCGATGAAGACGCTGGCACCCTTCGGCTCGGTCGTGACGGCAAGCGTCCCCGACGGGACCGTGATGGTCACATAATGGCTCATGGTCGCCGTGCTGACCGTGCCCGTGCAGATATCCCGCGCTTCGAGCGTAACGGAGTAGAGACCGGCGGTCATGTACGTGTGGCGGGGATTCTGTGCCGGCGAGGTCGAGCCGTCGCCAAAGTCCCAGTGCCATGCATTGGCACCTGAGGAAGTGCTGGTGAACTGGACCGTCAGGGGGGCAATCCCGGTGAGCGGGGCGCCGTAAAATCCGGCCTGCGGCTGGGCCGGCGGGCAGCCATGCAGGACCGGCGTGTAATTCGGGGGTTCCGGCACGATCAGGGTATGGGTCCCCTCGATCCACCGGTCGCAGGCCGTCCCGGCGCGGTATTTCAGCAGGTAGGTGCCCGGGTAATTGTACGTGTGCGATGTGAAATCATTGAACCCGTAATAGGGAGGCTGCCCGTCGCCGAAGTCAAGATAGTACTGGGTCGGCGGGTCCCCGCCCGGGGAGGGATGTGCCGGGAAGAGGAAGGTCTCGGTGCAGGGAACAACCGCGGGCGACTGGTTGCACGCGCCGGTCTGGAAGGCCAGGGACTGGCTTTCCGGCGGCCCGTCGCAGGTGACCGCCGCCCCTGCGGCGCAGACCCCCGCAAGCATTACAAGAACGACAGCCGGGAGCCATCGCGTTGCATATGACAATGTCCGGTTCATGGCATATCCCGTTCCGGTATCCTCCCGCGAGATCGTACCCCGGCCCGGGAGGTTCCCCGGCCCGGCGATCACAGGCCCGGATAACTGTGTACAGTAGATGAAAGAACCGCCAGAAGATAATCGTTGTTGTTTATTACCATGGGATTCCAGGTCCCGGTCCGGTTTCAGCATCCCGGTCAGGCTCCAGCAACCCCGACCCCCGGATCCGGCCGGTTCCCGTACGGGATACTCCCGTTCCCGCAAACGCCTGCACAACCGTGTCACAAGCTAATTATTATGTTACGGTCTATATTGGGATCGGATGAGCTTTCCCAGGGAAATATCACGGGTGGAGCGCTGGCTCCTTGCAGTTGCGCTCATTTTCATCATCATCATCGCGCTCAAGACGATCTCGTTCATCGTGACCCTTTTTATGATGTCGCTGATCCTCACCCTGCTCTGCCAGCCTGCCATGGCGTGGCTGAAGCAGAGAGGATTGTCCGATTTTACCGCAACCCTGACCATCACCGTCATCGGGATCCTGATCGTCATGGGGTTCATCTTCTTTACCATGCTCTCCTTCAACTCCCTCATGGCAAGCCTGCCCCAGTACCAGACCGAGCTGAACACCCGTCTGAGCGATATCAACATCCTGCTTGACAAGTACGGCATCAATGTCTCGACCGACGGTCCGCCGGCCGTCAAGCTGGGCGATATCGTGCAGTACGGGTATTCCGGGTTCATCAGTATCCTCGAGTCTGTAGAATTCCTCTTCTTTGTCGGGGTGACCACCTTCTTCCTCCTCCTCGATGCGCCCCGTCTTGCCGCCCGGATGGAGGAATTCTTCGGCAAGGATTCGGAGTCCACGCGGCAGATGGGCCTCCTGACCGGCTACGTTACCGACTTCATTGTCGTGAGGACCGAGACCAATTTCATCCACGGCCTCCTCTTCGGGGGATTTCTGGGTATCATCGGAGTCCACGGGGCAATTCTCTGGGGCGTGCTCACGTTCCTGCTCGGGTATATCCCGTTCATCGGCCTTCTGATTGCCGCGATACCCGCCATCTTCTTTGCCTGGCTCCAGTTCGGCCTTCCGGGAGCGCTCGCGGTCATCGTTGCGGTCGGGGTCCTGAACCTTATCGTCGAGAACCCGATCTACTCCTTCCTTGCAGCCCGGAAATTCGAGATGCCCGCACTCATCATCATCCTCTCGGTCATCTTCTGGGGATGGCTGCTCGGCCTCGTTGGCATGCTCTTCTCGATCCCCTTCACGCTCCTCATGCTCCTCCTCTTTGAGATGATCGAGGAGCTGCGCTGGATCAACCGTGCGCTGGGCGTCAGCCACCTCTTCGAGGATCACCGGCACAAAACGTGTGAGGAAAAACCGGCTGAATGAGCCGGGCCGGAAGAGCTTTTTTTTCAATTAAAAATTTTTCACTCAGAAAAATCATTGTGTTATGCACGCAGCGGAATTTGTGAGGGGGGCCCCACTCTCGCTCAAAGAACGCTGATGCATTCAGGAGAAGATCGCAGACCTTCTCCTGAATCCGAAGGATTCTTCGCAGGGAGAGCCCCGATGAGTATCAGGCTTGCGATGCAGGACTGATTTGAAGAATCTATCAGGTTTCGAAGTGGCGAACGTCCGTAGCCCCATCACTATCAATATAATCCTTATCAGGTTTTCTCCAGAGCCCTGTATCCATCTCTTTCTGCCGGTTTGCAATTGAAGATATTGATATTGTGTTGCCCCTGGCCGGGAATGTGTCGATAGCGTAACGGTTGCCGATCCTTGTCATATCCTGCTGGTTTCCCGATACGATCGTCAATGAGGTCACTCCCGGTGTTCTTTTTAAGGAACAGACCGGGTATGGGAATCTTCCTTTCCGGATTATGAAATTCTCAGGAATTTTCGGATACTGCGTTATTGATATACAAATGCAAAGTAAAAAAGAAACGCATATAAACGATCTGGTATAATTAAATCCATTCACACGAACCGGCTCACCGGAGCATGAGGAAGTGATGAGCCGGTTCTCCCGAAGGCATGACATAACCAGCTTCTCCTGTCGTGAAGTATCCGGTCGTGCCCGACTATGATGTTGAACATGAGGAGGCACGAGCGTGGAAAAAAACCGCAATCCAATAATCTTTTGCATAGCGTTGAGTATTCTGACAATTATTTTTCCTGTCGCATGTGCAGATGATACCTATGAACAGGATTACCTCCGGGGAATGGAGATCACAACCCCGGAATCTGTAGCAAACACTTCTGCTGATCCACATGTCACATCGGATACATCCGGAATACGCCTGGCATCAGTCAGCCTTGACGGTGCGCCCACTGAAATGGATGGAGTCGAATGGCAGTTGCTGCTGGGCGGCAATTACGGGGACAGCCTGAACGATATCGAGGCGACCGATGACGGGGGATATATCGCTGCCGGGGCAACGGCTTCCACGAACGGGGATGTTCCACTGCCTTCACTGGGATCCAGCGATGCCTGGGTCGTGAAATTCAACAGTACCGGGGTAATAGAATGGCAGAAACGGTATGGCGGCGGAAATTACGACCAGGCGATGAGTATCGACAGAACACAGGACGGAGGCTATGTCTTTGCAGGGCGATCAGCATCGCCCGGGACGAATGGTGGCGACGATGTCTGGGTTGTGAAACTCGATAAAAACGGAACCCAGCAATGGCAGTCGTTCATGGGAGGCAGTTACAGCGATGTCGGGCACAGCATCCGGCAAACCCCTGATGGCGGCTACATTGTTGCCGGTGATACAACATCGAAGGATATTGAGACCGCGGGAAACGATGTCGGCGGGATATATGTTGCAAGACTGAATCCTTCCGGAACAGTTCTCTGGCAGAGGGCGATTGGTGGCAGCGGCTCTGACTATGGTAGCAGTATCATCCCGTCGGTCGAGGGGTATATCCTTGCCGGGTTCTCGGATTCAACAGATTTTGGTGCGGACCAGAGGAAAGGAGCTGACGATGTTATAGTGATGAAACTCGACGAGACGGGAGAGGAGGCCTGGATGAAAGGTATCGGAGGGATCGGATTCGATCGTACCGGATACGATAATGCTATCAGCCCTGCTCCGGGCGGCGGGTACATTCTCACGGCGCAGTCAACGTCCGGAGATATCGCGGACAATCACGGCAGTTACGACGCCCTTGTCGTGAGACTAAACGGCGATGGAACAGTGTACGAACAGAACCAGAAGAAGTGGCTGAAGATGTACGGCGGTTCGCACTGTGAGGTAACGGGCAGCGTCATCCCGCTCACTGACGGCGGATATATGCTCACCTCCATGGCATCATCGGGCCAGAGCGGCGATATATCGGAGAAGAACCACGGGGAACATGATATCTGGGTCGTGAGACTCGATGCCGACGGGAAGATTGTCTGGCAGAGACTCCTTGGCGGTAACAGGTGGGACCAGTCAACCAGTATCCGGGAAACTAGTGACGGCGGGTACATCTTTGCCGGATTTACCCAGTCATCCGACAGCGGGTATATCGGCACCAGCCACGGCTATGAGGACGCATGGGTTGTGAAACTCAATCCGGGCATGGCTGTGGACGTTCTGGATGCAGATACCAAGATGTGGGTGCCGAATGTCACCGTCACCCTCCATGACGTGGCACGCAACGAAGACCAGACTCTCTCAACGCTCATTAATGGCAGGGTCATTTTTTCTGATTCAGGTATTAATCATCAGTATAAACTGCTGAACGGGAGCAGATATACAATCAAGGCATCTGCGGAATATTACCGGAACAGTACTCCGGTGGATATCACCTACTCCGGTGACGGGCAGCGTGTGATTATTAATCTGACGCCGCTCATTGCGAATTACACGAAATCGTTCTCGATAACGTGTATTGAACACTACGATAATATCTGCGGAAAAGATGGAATTTGTTCGATATCCGGGACACTCGATGAATGCGATTACGTCGCGTCAGCGTTGAGTGAAGCCGGATATAAAATGAACTTTTATCATAAGGATGGAGAGGTAACGGAAAAGGATTTTGCTACGGATTCTTCTTATTCAGGAAATAATATCACTGAATCGGCGTTCCACTATCATTCGGGACACGGATCTTCGTATCTCGATGATCACGGAAAATGGGTATCGTTGGTTCAGTTAAAAGGTTTTAATTATCCTGATTATATTACGGGATGGAATCAAATCCGGGCAACAGATGTTAAAAATGAATGGGGAGGGCAAAATAAATGGGTTGCAATTCAATCGTGTAAAATTCTTCAAGATGAAAATTGGTGGAAACCATTGAAGACATCCCATGGTATACTCGGATATTCAACGTCAATACCGGTAAATAGCTCATTCTCCTCAGTTTTTCTTAGTTATTCCCTCAATAAAACTAAAAACATGACAATATCATCTGCATATAAACAAGCAACACGGGATACTTGGTATGATGATAATGTTACCGCTGTAATATTAACAAAAACAAAAAAACAATATGAAAATGACCAATTCCCCGGAATTGGATATTTAGAATCTGATGGGGATCCAAACAGTACTGATTATTTTATTAAGCATTGGAAATGCAGGAGTGATCTAGAATGGTAAATGATCGATGGTACATCTTCATTGTAGCAGTCGTTCTGGTTTTATTGGGGATCGCAATATTTTTTTTTACAGGGATGTTCCATACGTTATTCACACCCCATACATCTTATAAAACACCAACAGGAATTATTACAATTTGGATTCCGTTACCTGATACCCCCCAAAATATTTCAAGATTCCATGTCGTTTCCCAGGAAAATGATACTGCATATTATTCGGTGACAAATCTGGAACAAACCCGATTAAATGTTACATCGGAGATTGATTCTCCTCAGGTTGCTCAAACTGTTCTTAAGGATTATGGTGGTTTACCTGAAGAGGCAATACTCATTTATAATAAGACAGAATATCTCGAAGAAAAATCTGGGACTACTCATCAGGTGATAGCAAGCTATCCCATATCCACCAATGTCCAGTTTGGCCGTAAACTCAATGGTATTCCTGTGACTGGAGAGGGTGGATTCATTAATATTGACCTGGGCACTGATGGCGAACTGCTTTACCTGAACAAGGTCTGGAGAACCGTCGAACCAGCCGGAACGGAAAAGATCATTCCTATTTCAAAGGCCATAGAAAGACTCGGTCAGGGAGAGGTACTAAATCCTAAGAAATGTTTCTGCGACCTGAACGTCGATCGGATATATATCGCCTACTGGGAAAAAGGGGCTGGCGTACCGCAGGAGTATCTGGATCCGGTATGGGTTTTCTCTGGCACAACAGATTCCGGGGAAGTAATCAATTACAAGGTTTATGCCCGCGATGGTCCGGATCCCCGTTTCCCGGCCGAAACTCAACACAATATTAAGGATTACAGTAGAAGGGACTATCTTTTAGTTACTCCGCCGGATCATTTGCCCGATGGCTTACCGGAAACGAACGGACCTTCGAATATCACGGAAAATTCCGGGAATATCTCTTAATAAAGAGGCGAAAAATGAGCCAGATTTCATCACCCTTCGTAGCGGGCATCATCTTATTAACCCTCATTTGGGTAGTATCTCCGACACTGGGTCTCGCTGAAGATGACAGTATCTCATATCCTATAGGTACCGTGAATATCACTGCGACAATTCCGGATTCCCCGAACCAACTAATAGCGTATCGGATTATTTCTGATCCCAATAACATAGCGTATTATTCAGTAACCGATCTCGAAAAAGTACGATCGAACGTGACAACTGAATCCGATGGCCCCCAGGTTGCTTCAAATATTCTCACCAGATATGGGGGACTTCCTCTGGATGCAGTTCTGGTAACATCGGAAACGGAATATCTTATAGAAATGAATGGGACGACACATGAGGAGATTTCTCGTTATCCCGTATGTACAAATGTTCAATTCGGCAGAAAAATCAATGACATACCCGTTGTTGGCAACGGGGCTTTTATTAACATCGATCTTGGAGATAATGGTGATTTGCTCTATCTCAATAAAGTCTGGCGAACTGTTACTCCTGACGGCAACCTGTCAATTATTCCGGTTTCCGCTGCCATCAATAAACTACAACGGGGTATTATCCTGAATCCAAAGAAGTATCCTTATAACATCAATATCACAAAAATCCGGCTTGGTTATTATGAAAAAGGACGTGGCGAAGGTCAGGAATACCTTGAACCGGTATGGCTTTTCCGGGGAACAGATGATGCGGGAGATCCAATTAAGTATTACGTCTACGCCCGCCAGTTCGCCAACTTCACCGTTTACCCGTCGACCGAAGTGACAAAGTACCAGCCCGTATACTTCGTGGACCAGTCCGAGACGAACGTCACGCGATGGTTCTGGGATTTCGGGGACGGGACCAACTCAACGGAACAGAATCCCGGGCATCTTTACCGGACCGGAGGCAATTACACGGTCAACCTTACAGTCTGGAACGCCATGGGCAGCGACACGATCTCGCGGCCGGAATATATTTGGGTGAACTACGGAGGTGCTGCGCCCGTAGCAAATTTCTCATCGAATTATTCATGGGTTAATCACTATCCGCCGCTTGCTATTACCTTCTCCGATACATCAGGCGGAACCAATCTCACCCGGTACTGGGATTTTGGCGACGGGACGAATTCGACTGATGTGAATCCGGTCCATCTTTATACGCTCCCGGATGACATGTTTTATTCCTATTATCTCGTCAATCTTACTGTAAATGACGAGGTCGGGAGGGTATCGTCATATTCGGATTATATCTTTGTCCAGATCAACCTGACTCCGGATTTTACTGCCGAACCCCGGATTGCCGGTGTAAATGAAACCATTACCTTCACAGACCTCACCCCAAGGGGGAACTGGACATATGGTCACCATAACCAGTCCTACTGTCAGTATTGGGATTTCGGGGACGGGACACAGGAGTTCTGGTGGCCCGGTAACCATCAGATATATGAAACACCGCCGGTTTCTGTGACTCATGAATTCCAGGATGCCGGTAATTTTACCATCAGTCTCTCCACAGATCAGACAAACGACTGTGAGAGCATGACAACAACCAGTAAAAATATCACAATCCTGTCAAATGTCACACCCCTCAAACCAGAGTTTTCCGCGAATGTTACCCGTGGAAGAACTCCGCTGGCAGTTGGATTCGCTGATGAATCCGAAGGCTCGCCAACGCACTGGAACTGGAGCTTCGGCGACGGTACCTGGTCCGATGACGAGAACCCGGACCATTTTTACTCAGCTGCCGGAACATATACGGTCTCATTAACCGCATCCAATCCATATGAAGAAAACACGTCGACTAAAGTCGGTTACATCACAGTCTATGATCCCCTGCCGCCGGTTGCCAATTTCACCGCAAATGTCACCTCCGGTTATGAACCTCTCGCTGTTGCCTTCACAGACATCTCGGCGAACGGCCCGGAGCAATGGAACTGGTCGTTCGGTGACGGGGCGTACTCTGCCGAACAATATCCCGTCCATGAATATCTTCGCCCGGGGGTGTATTCGGTTTCCCTGGAAATTGCCAGTGAGTACGGCACGGATACGATGATCCGGACGGATTATATCACGGTGATCGGGGCATACCCGACAGAGACCATCTCGGTGCCCCCGCCCCTGCCACCGGAAGCAGATTTCACCGGCGCGCCGGTCTCCGGAAAAGTACCCCTGACTGTACAATTCAACGATAAATCATTCAATTATCCGATAATATGGTTCTGGGATTTTGGCGACGGGACAACCGGCACGGTGAAAGATCCGATCCATACCTATACCTCGGCAGGGAGTTACACCGTATCCCTCAACGCGACAAACAACGAAGGAATGAATACAACAGTTAAAACCGACTACATCACCGTCCTCCCCCTTACAGTTCCGGTTGCCGGCTTCTCGGCCAACACGACATCCGGCAATGCTCCGCTCGCAGTCGGTTTCACAGATGAATCTACCGGATCGCCGGAGAGCTGGTCATGGTCGTTCGGTGACGGCACAACATCCGACGACCAGAACCCGGAGCACGTCTATTCCGGGACGGGAACGTATACCGTCTCACTGACGGTTACCAGCCCGGACGGCAGCAACACAACAACGAAGACTGAATACATCACCGTAACGACAAACGTCCCGCCACCGGTCGCAAACTTCACCGGTAAACCCACCTGTGGTAAGGCACCACTGTCAGTGAAGTTCTCCGACGCTTCTACCGGGAATCCGACGAGACGGTTCTGGGACTTCGGCGATGGCACGAATGCAACAGAGCAGAACCCGGTCCACGTCTATACCTCGAGAGGAAAATATACCGTCACACTGACCGCAGCCAATGCCGGCGGGAGCGATACAAAGACAAGGATCGATTATATTTCCGTCAGCGGCACGGTAAAACCACCCGTCGCGAACTTCTACAGCAAGCCCACTTCCGGCAAGGCCCCGCTGTTTGTGAAGTTCACTGACACTTCTTACGGTTCGCCAACAGGCTGGTACTGGGACTTTGGCGACAACACGAATGCAACAGACCGTAATCCGGTCCACAGTTACGCAACTCCTGGCAGATATTCGGTATCGCTCACCGTCACGAATTCCGCAGGAAGTAACACGAAGACACGGACAGAATATATCACCGTGAAGGGATCACCGCCGCCTGCCGCGAACTTCTATGGCAAGCCAACGTCTGGCAAGACCCCACTTTCCGTGAAATTCACGGACACCTCAACCGGTAATCCGACAGAATGGCTCTGGGACTTCGGTGACGGGACAACCGATACCGTTCGGCACCCGATCCACAGGTATCTTGCTTCCGGAAAGTATACTGTCTCGCTCACGACATCCAATGCTGCAGGCAACACTACGAAGATAAGGACTGACTACATCACTGTGAAAAGCGTATCCCCCACGCCCACACATACCTGTACAACGAAACCGACGACGACAGCCACACAATCGCAGTGCGAGCCGTACGAAATCCCGCAGGTCACCGGCACAACGGAGAACGGGATGATCCGTCTTGACTGGGACGTCATCATGAATCCATGCCTGCAGGGTTACAAGGTTGTGATCTCGAAGAACAACCCGAATCCCAAATACCCGGATGATGGATATATGTTCTGGATCACCGACCGGAACAGGAATTTTTCTGTTGTCAGCAGCACGGATCATTACAATGGCGGCGACTTTGGCGGGTATCTCCGGCCGGGTCAGACATATTACTTCAGTATAACGGCGGTATATACTGATACAAAGGTCGCCGGCAACGTGGTCATGCAGGAATACCCGGTGTGAGAATAAGAGAAATCGAAAACCCTCTTTTTCATTTTCTACAGTGAGGAATAATCCGTTTACCAGAAAAAAAATTGCCTTCTTACCGACTCACTCCCTGACCCGCACCCACATTGCACTCTCCCAGTCCAGCGTAACCGTTGCGCTGCCAAGGGCACGCCCGGATGCCGTATCTGTCGCGGTCACGGTTATCGTCACCGGAGTTGCCGTCGATGTCGTGGGATCGGTAAACGACCAGTAAATCTTCTCTCCATGATTTTGTGCGGTCCGGCCCAGTTCGTTCACAGTGAAATCCGGGGAATTCCACGACAGGAACTGCCCGTAGGTTGTGCTCCAGGTAAATGTGGCGTTCGCTCTACTGGATCCGGAGACAACCGGCTCGAGCCCGATGCCGGGAGCAGAGGAGAGTATGGGGGAATATCGTTTCGGGGACGAACTGATCGTAATATTCGTACCTCCCGCAGGTGACGGGACACCTTTTCCTGCAGGAATAATACTGCATTTTCCGTCAGTGCAGCCGCAGGTGCCTGCACCGCAGTCGAGCGGTCCCGCACAGACGGCCGTGCACATCATGTCGCATACCTGTGCCTGCGATGCCGGGATGCACTGTGTCGGGTGGCAGCAGCCGGCCGGGACGCAGTCCTCGGCGCGGGTGCATTCTGCTCCCGGTACGGGAACAGGGGAAGATACCGGTGCCGGTGTTTCCGGTATTGCGGGGCTTGTCACGGTCCCGTATGGAGCAGCGGGCTGGGTCGTGCAACCGGCAAGAAGAACGGACGCAATGCAGATGATGAGAATGGTGCTGACGCGAAAGTTCATACAGGTATGAGGGTTCCCGTATCTGATAAATACGGCGATGACTGCGGTTTTTTTCGCACCCAGTGTCCCGGTTCTGTCGCATCCTGTGTGCCCGTGATCCGGGCCGGAATCACAAAAGACCGTTTTCGCACTGCGGAAATCGTTGGTGATGTGACGAGATTACCCCCGTGCGCCAGCCCTGCGGCAGAAGAGCCTTATGGCTCTTTTCCTGATTTGGCACTGTAGAAAACCTCCCGGGATGCAGCAATAGATCGGGATGGGACCACGGGCGCCCGGGGGCTGTCGACCGTGGAGCATGAGCTTATCCGGGTGTCTAAAAAATGATAGAATATGGGGTTCTGGGGGGCTTGTCCCCTTGGGCTGGCTCCCCTCCGGGGGAGAGAGGGGGTCACCCTCGCAATTCCACTGAGTGCGTTGCAGGAAGGGATTTCTCCAGAGCACCTGATTTGATTCGGGTCTGATGATTCTCAGCCCCCGCGGAGGGAGGAAGCGCTCAGGATTCCCGGCATTACCTGTCATCAGCCTCCCTGATCCCGGGGTACGATCATGAAGCACTGTCCTGACGGGGATGCCACAGCGGCGGGGGCAGAAGCCGGCATGGCGGCTCCCCCAGGAGCCTCAGAATCGGAAGTTTTCTCCGGATCAGAATTTTTATAAAACACAGTATCGAATGGATAACCTGATGACGAATCCGTATCCCCCCTTCCAAAAACGCCCGGTTGCAGTATTCCTGCTTGCACTGGTTGCCCTGATGCTGATTGCCGGCGGATGCACATCCGGATCGCAGCAGCAGGCAAACACACCCTCACCGGTCGCTGCCGCACAGACGAGCAGCAGCCGTATCCATATCACCTATACCGGCAGCCCGGCAACAACGAACCTGCTCGAACTGGAAGCAACCGTTACCGACAGTTCGGGAAAGACCCAGACCAAATCGATCGGTGACCGCTTTTCAACAACCCCGCTCCGGTTCGGGGCAACGCTGGATATCGATGGATCGTTTGCCGGTAACGACCGCCTGCTGGTTACCGGGTATTTCATGGACGGATCGCAGCAGCACATGCTGGATACAACCATCTGACCTTTTTCTGTCGGAGCGATACGCTGCCGGTTCCCGTGCTCGGGCGTCAGGCAGCTTTTTTCAGGGTAAAGTGGATGGAAGCCCCGGTACCGGACCTGCCGGGCACGGCGTCCCCGGCCCGGATGCTGCCGCCGTAACTTTCGACAAGGGAGCGGACAATGAAGAGCCCGAGCCCCTTCCCGCTCTTCGTGCTCTTCCCCTTTTTGAACCGGTCGAAGACAACAGGTTTTAACTCATCGTCGATACCGGGGCCGTTGTCGGTCACCGTCACCTCCACCATCTCCCCGGCATCCTTCACATCGATACTGATGACCGCATGTATCCCGGAGAATTTTGCACTGTTCCCGATCAGGTTGATGAAGACCTGCCGGACAAGGGAGTCGGCAAGGACAACCGCCTGTGTCCCCCCGTAGCTGATGGTCGTATTCGGGAACTGACGGATCGATTCCCGGATGATCTCATCCAGAGGCATCGGCTTGAGCGCCTCCCGCCGC
>NZ_MVQB01000046.1 GCF_002067035.1 Methanoregula sp. PtaB.Bin085
GACGAGTACATTGTTACTGAATCCGCAGTCATCCAGGAAGCAACCGGTACTGCACTGTTCAACGTTCTCGAGACCACCGTAACCCCGATCCCGACCACCGTTGTAGCAGTCCAGACAACTGTCGCAACCCCCGTCCCGACCACCATCGCAACCACTGTACCCACCCCGGTCCCGACAACCAAGTCACCCGGCTACGGTGCACTGATTGCCCTGATCGGCCTCGGTGCAGTTGCGTTCATCGTTGTCCGCAGGCACTGAACCAAAACCTGAACTTTCTTTTTTTCAATGGTACCGGCCGACAATTGTCTCCCGTGTATATATCTGCAGGAATGGGAAACCTGAAAATCCGAAGGGGATTCTCCAGTTCCCTTGTTAATACAAAACCGGGCAGGTATTTAAGAAAAAAACAGGAAAACAGTGTCAGATGATGTTTTCCGAAAGATCCGGCAGGGGATGGTCCATCCTGGAGTCCCACTGGATCGGGGAGAGTGCCACATCCTGCGGATTACCGGTCAGGAATGTCGTTACCTTCACTGACTCGACGCCGTCCAGTCCCATCAGCCGTCCGGCAAGCGCCTGGATCGTTGTGCTGTTATCTTCGACAAGGAGCACTTCGAGACGCCGGCTCTGGCTTATCGCGGTCTGGAGGGATATGCTTATGCTGTTTTTGTATTCATTCCGTATACCGGCAATCGTTGCCGGCAGATCGTTTTCGGAATATGAATAAACAAGGATAATAACACCTCTCCGCCGGGTATTCTTGTCAGACAGCCACTGGTTGTTGACGGTGTAGGTCCGGATTGCATCACGGATACCTTCGGAGCGGGATGCATAATGCCGGGCAATAAGGATCCGGTCGAATTCGTCACGCAACTCTTTTGATAACGAGATGCCGATCCGCGAGAGTTCGCTGTTATCGATCATGTCCGCATGCTTTGTTATTTTTTGTGATGTTAAGGCTTGTGAAAAATGCTCACTATTGTAATACAAAGTATAAATTTATAGAATAATTGTATTTATTACTGGCGAAGTACAACTTATCGGGCAGAGTTGGATTTTATCGCAAGGGATTACGGGCTGCTGTATTATGCTCTGTTGCAGGGAGTGAATCCGTATCGGTTGTATATACAAAATCCAAAAAAGAGACTGGAATTATCCTTTTGTCACTGACCCGGTTCGTGAGATTTAATCTTCGATTGCTATCGTTGTCAGTTTCACCGATTCGACGCCTTTGTGAGCCATCAGCTTCTCCGCCAGGTTCTTGAGCTGGGCACCATCTCCATGCACGAGGATAACCTCGAGGCACCGCTCGTGAGTGACATGGGAGTGCAGGGATGCCTTGATAATCTCATGATATTCATGTTCAATTTCGGTGATTGCTTGCAGGAGATTGCGCTGTTCGTGGTCGTAGACCATGGTAATGACGCCTTCCCGCTCGCCTTTCACATCGGACATCCACTTGTAGTACGTGATATAGGTACGGATTGCGTCACGAATACCCTCTGACCGGGAAGAGTAACCGCGGTAATTGAGGATTTCATCGAAGCGGTCGAGAAGGTTCTTCGGGAGTGAGATCCCAATCCGGGAGAGGTCGTCTTCCATGGGCATTGATTCACCAATGATGAGAATATCTTATGGATATGTTTTTAAATGTTTTGAAAAAAAGGGGTTTAAGGTTGTACTTGGTAATACTCAGATTTTGCATCCTCATCCGCTTGCGGTATGCCCATTCTTGAATAAAAATTGCCACGATCCATTTTCCTTTCGGAAAATGAAAAACCAAACTGATCGAGCGCGGACATAATCGTATGTCAGCAATCCAGGCATCGAATGAAATTAGCATAAAATCATACGAAAATATAAAAATCCCGCTGATATGGTAACCAAGGCGATGATCGGAGTGTTCTATCGTCTGTACCACGATACCATACGGCGATGAACGCATACTACACTATCATCCCCCGGGAAGAATCCACATCCCACTCATCTGGAGATGAACACGCGATGACTATAACGAAGAATCCGGGAAAACAAGGACAAAAACCGAAGAAGACGACAGCGGAAAAGCATGCAGCAAAAACCAGTGCAAAGTAAACTCCAAAGACCAGAAAATAATTTCCTTTCTTTTTGAGAATCGTCCTTTCCTGCTTGCAGGGGATACTCCTGCGGGATTATGGATATAAAATCTGGCATTTTCGTGACCAAACCTCAACTGTTTTTTAAAATATTTCTGACGCGATAACCAAAGAACAACATTTAAAGCATCACAAGTATTACACAATGTCAGAATTGTAATAATACCTTTGCGGTGAAAACATGCACATACCCGACGCATTCATTCCAATCTGGCAGGGCGCAATCTACTGGATCATCGCCCTTGTCTTTATCGCACTGGCCCTCAGGTGGGCACGGAACGAAATGAATGAGGAGAAACTCCCGCTGGTTGCGGTACTGGCAGCCGGCATCTTCGCCCTCCAGTCCTTCAACCTCCCGGTCTCGATGGGGACCAGCGGGCACCTTGTTGGCGGGGCGCTTGCAGCGATCATCCTCGGCTCGCCGTTCGCTGCCATCTTCATCCTTACCCTCGTCCTGATCATCCAGGGGGTCCTGTTCGGTGACGGAGGGATCACCGTGATGGGAGCCAACATCATCAACATGGGCGTCATCGGAGGCTTCACCGGGTACTATACCTTCAAAGGACTCATGGGATTAACAAAGAACATGCCGGTCTCGGTCTTCTTCGCCGCATGGCTGGCATGCCTGATTCCCTCCCTTGCGTGTGCGGTCGAGATGGCCATTGCCGGCACATTCCCGCTCACGGAAGGATTAATCGCGATGGGCATCTACCACGCGATCATCGGGTTCATTGAAGGATTCGTAACCATCGCCGCAATCTATATCATCACGGCAGCACGTCCGGATCTTGTCGACACCGGAGTCAGGGCCCCTGCAGGAGCGTCGTCATCATGATGGACAACAAGACCTTCATTATCGCGGGCCTTGTCGTTGCCCTCCTCATCGGTGTTGTTGCCGTTTTCATGGCATCCGGCGACCCGGACGGACTCGAGAGTACAGCCCTTGTCGTGCAGGGACAAAAGGAACTCACCGGTGCCACTCCGGAAGATGCAGAGATTCACGAAGACCTGACCGGGAAGTACAGCTATGAATCCCCCATGCCGGATTACTCCCTCGGTGAATCCCTTGGATCGGCAGGGGGCATCATTGCGATTGTTGTCGGGACCATCCTCGCGTTTGCGGTCGTCCTTGGGATCTCGTACGGGCTCAAGGCTGCCGGCAAACCTGCCAAGTGAAACCAACAGGACTTTACCTTTTTTCATCCTATAGCCTGTACTTATGCACCTTATCGAGACCCGCGATCTCTGCTATGTCTACCCGGGAAAAGTCACAGCACTCAACAACATCAACTTCATAGCCCCGAGGAATGCCCGCATAGCGGTGATCGGCTCGAACGGTGCCGGAAAAAGCACGCTTTTCAAGCACTTCAACGGGATATTCCGGCCAACTTCAGGTCAGGTGCTGATCCGCGGTGAACCCATCACGAAACAGAACGTCAAGGAAATCCGGAAGTTCGTGGGCATCGTCTTCCAGAACCCGGACGACCAGATCTTCGCGCCGACGGTCGAGCAGGACGTTGCTTTCGGCCCCACCAACCTCGGTCTCGATCCCGAGACCATCCACCACCGGGTGCACGAGGCGCTTAAGGTCGTCGGGATCGAACATCTTGCGCACCGGGTGCCCCACCACCTGAGCGGAGGCGAGAAGAAGCGGGTTGCGATCGCCGGTGTTATCGCCATGGAGCCCGAGGTACTGGTGCTGGACGAACCGAACGCCGGCCTGGATCCCCGGGGGGTTGCCGACCTCAACCTCTTCATCAACTCGCTTGCGAAGAAATTCGGGATGACCGTAATCTTCTCCACACATGATGTCGGGCTCGTCCCCGAGGTTGCGGATTTCATTTACGTTATGGACAAGGGACGGATCGTTGCAAGCGGGACGGTCGACGAGATCTTCATCCAGCCGGACATGCTCAAGTCCGTGCGGCTTGACGTTCCGGTGATCCCGAAACTGCTCAAATCCTTAAAGGAGAACGGCGTGGATGTATCGATGGCATATACCTACGCGGACGCCGAGGCAGCCCTGCTCCGCGCATACGGCAAGCGATCATGATCGAGGAACTCTTTGAGATAGAGCGGGATGCCCAGAAGGACAGCGTTGTCCACCGGCTGGATGCCCGCGTCAAGATCGCCATCGCGTTTGCCGCAATCATAGCCCTTGTTGCTGTTCCGTATTCTACGATGGTCTATACGATCGGTGCGGTCTTCTTCTGCTTCTTTGCATTTCTCTGGTGCTGCACGCGCCTGTCGCCGGTGACCTACCTCAAGCGTCTCATATCAATCGTCCCGCTCTGGGGCGTCATCATTTTCTTCCAGATATTCTTAAAAAACAAATACTATACCGACTATCATACGGTCTTAAGTCTGCCACTCGGGATCAGTATCTATGCCGAATCCATCGAATTCGCCTTCATCCTGCTCGTCAAGTTCATGGTCTGCATCTCGTTCATTATCCTGCTGTCGTCCACGACCCGGATGCACGACATGCTGGAAGGGGCTGCCCGGATGGGCCTTCCCGCGGAATTCGCGCTTGCGCTCGGGATGATGATACGGTACCTCTTTGTCTTCGGGTATATGTTCCGCAAGATAAACGAAACGCTGAAGACCAAGTGCTTCGATGCTTTTGACCGCCACCTCCCGTACCGTTACCGGTTGCGACAGCTCGGGTACATGATCGGCACAATGTTTATCCGGTCGTACGAACAGGGCGAGCGGGTGTATACGAGCATGCTCTGCCGCGGTTACGGGAAAGACAGTTACCTCTTTGTCCAGAGGAAGCCCCTGAAGGGAACTGAATGGGCCGTCCTCTGCTTCTCGCTGGCCTTTATCACCGTCATCCCCCTTGCGGTCTGGCTCACCTCGTTCCGCCTTCTCTGAATTCCTGCACAATCCGTATGTTTTTCCCCTCCGGTTCCCAAGACTCCGCCATGACAAACCAGTTCGGGCACGGTTTCATCACGAACATCATGCTGATCGCAAAACACTTCGGCCTCCCCCCGGAGCAGGCATGGCCGGGCGCCGGGGATCACGCTGAAGGGCTCGTCCTGCCGGAGAAATTCCGGGGGACTGACGTCGAAGATCTGACAACCCTTCTGCGCAAGAAAGTGATCTGGCACCAGCCGGGCACCATGGACAAGGAAGATGCCCGGGATGTTCTCATCACGCTGAACCGTCTTGTCGTGGCAATCGACCGCGAGCTGGGGATCGCGGATGCTGAGGCCGGGGAGTTCCGGTAAGGAATCCCTGCGTTACCCGGGCCGGAAGGGAACGTGGGTGGAGCCACCGGTACGGGCAGAGAAAAAAGCGTATCGTTTTTTGGAAAAAAGAGGATGGATTATTTTGTTTCCTGATTTTCGGGTGTCCACGTCAGGATGATGCCTTCAATTGTCGTGGTCTTCGCGGTGGCCAGCGTATCCCGCTGTCCTTCCATATAGGCACAGTTCGTGAACTCCATAACCCGGGATTCTTCAACGTTTCCGTGGGGCTTGACCCAGACATTTACCGTGGCCGTGATATCATTCCCGTTGAACGTGAGATCAAAATCCCCGTTCTTCAGGACCTTTAAGGTACGGGAGAGGTACGCCGGGTATCCCTTCCCTGCGCCAAAACCGTCTTTCAGGATAACTTCGCCGTTCGCCTTGTTCGTGACCGTAACCTCAAACCATGATGTCTGGCTGTAGTCCGAGTAGGTCAGGGTCTTTGTCTGCTTGGTGTTGGGATCGGTAAATACCCTGTTCACGGTCACGTTTTTCGGGACAACGGTGTAATTGATGAACATCGGAGGATTCTTCTGGGTGAAGGCAAAGGAGGTCCCGTTGTACGCATACGCAGCAGTCTTCGAGAAGATGCTGCAGGTGATATCCTCGGGAATGGGAGTCCTGGGAGTCGCAACCGTTGCCGGGATGAGGTTATCATCCGATGGCGGTCTCAGGCAACCGGCTGCAGCTACCACGAGAATAATTGCAAGTGAATAAACCAGGTACGAATATTTAACTGTCATTGAGGAAGATTGGATCGGTTATCCATATTAAGGATTTCAGTAGATGTACCTGCCGGTTTCCGGCATTTGATGAAAACGGACATAAGCAAAATAATATATTTTTTACAAATCCTTAAAAATGGGGTGTGTCCCCATGCCGGGAAAATCCGGCTTTTTTACGCCTGAAAACCGAGCACCATGCTTATATGCTCCGGACTCCAATAAATTATGTGGATTTTCTGCGACATTTTTGTATTTTTTTAACGGAGGTTTTCCTTGACTGATACCTACGATGCATCGCATATCACCGTGCTTGAAGGGCTGGCTCCGGTCCGCGAGAGGCCGGCAATGTATATCGGCAGCACCGACACCCGCGGGCTGCACCACCTTGTATACGAGGTTGTGGATAATTCCATCGACGAGGCACTGGCCGGGGTCTGCACCCGGATTGCTGTCATCATCCACAAGGACGGGTCGCTTTCCGTCATAGACAATGGCCGGGGAATCCCGGTCGACACGATGGAGAAGAACGGCAAGAGCGCCCTCGAGGTTGTCCTGACCGTGCTCCATGCAGGTGGCAAGTTCGACAAGGCCACGTACCAGGTCTCCGGCGGGCTGCACGGTGTCGGTGTCTCGGTAGTCAATGCCCTCTCCAACTGGCTCTCCGCCCGGGTCTGGCGCGACGGGAATATTTACGAGATGAAGTTTGCCCGGGGGAAGCCGACCTCCGCAATCACCCGGCGGGAAGAGACGCTCTCAGAGATGCTGGCACGGTACGAAGAGTGGTACGGCCAGCCCGCCCCGTTCGCACGGCATACCTCTCCGGAATCCCTGAAATCAAAAGGCCAGACGAACCTCTCATCAGCGCCGGGGACAGAGCCTGCGGAGAATGACCCCGAAAACCGGCGGCTCTTCCTCGCACAGCTTGGCACAAAGATGACCGGCACCTGGATCCAGTTCGTACCGGATGCGACCATCTTTGAGACCACAGCCTTCGATTACGATACCCTTTCCCACCGCCTGAGGGAGCTTGCCTTCCTGAATGCCGGCACTACCATTATCATCACGGATGAGCGGACCGGTGACCACGAGTCATTCTGTTACGCCGGCGGGCTCTCCGAGTTCGTGAAGTACCTGAACGAAGGTGCAGAAACGCTCCACCCGAATCCCATCGACATGAGCCGGAAGGATCCCGAGAACAAGCTCGAGATCGAGGTGGCGATGCAGTACACGACCGGGTATGATGACAAGATCTTCAGTTACGTCAACTCGGTCAATACCCGCGAGGGCGGAACCCATCTCGAGGGATTCCGCAGCGCCATAACCCGCGCCATCAACACCGTTGCAAAGAAGAACGGCATCATCAAGGAGAACTCGACCATCTCGCTCCGGGGTGAGGATGTCCGCGAGGGCCTGACAACGGTCATCTCCGTCAAGATGGCGAATCCCCAGTTCGAGGGGCAGACGAAGATGCGCCTCGGCAACAGCAGCGTCAAGGGCGTTGTCGACTCGCTCGTGTATGCAGCGCTCTCGGAATATTTCGACGAGAACCCGTCCGTCCTGAAGATCATCGTCGAAAAGGCCGTATCGGCTGCAAAGGCCCGCGAGGCAGCCCGGAATGCCCGCGAGCTTGCGAGGCGCAAGAGCTCGCTCGAGAGCTCGGGACTTCCCGGCAAGCTCGCGGACTGCTCGGAGCGCGACCCGGCAAAGTCCGAGATCTACATCGTGGAAGGGGACTCGGCAGGCGGCTCTGCAAAGCAGGGCCGGGACCGGAAGTTCCAGGCCATCCTCCCCCTCCGCGGCAAGATCCTGAACGTGGAGAAGGCAGGCGAACACCAGATCCTCAAGAACGCCGAGATCCAGACCCTCATCTCCGCTATCGGGACCGGCATCGGGGAGAAGTTCGACGGCGAGCGGGCACGTTACCATCACATTGTCATCATGACCGATGCCGATGTGGACGGGGCACACATCCGCACCCTCCTGCTCACCTTCTTCTATCGCTACATGGTGAAGCTGATCGAGGCCGGTTACGTCTATATCGCCCAGCCCCCGCTCTTCACGGTGACCAAGGGCAAGGACGAGCGCCCGGCCTACAAGGAAGAGGAGATGAAGAAGCTCCTTGTCGAGATGGGCGAGAAGGGGACCGTGGTCAAGCGGTACAAGGGTCTTGGCGAGATGAATGCTGACCAGCTCTGGCGGACAACGATGGACCCGGCAAAGCGTATCCTCAAACAGGTGACCATCGAGGATGCGATGGAGGCAAGCGAAGTCTTCCGTGTCCTGATGGGAAAAGACGTGGAGCAGCGGAAGAATTTCATCACCCGCCATGCAAAGGAGGTGACGAACCTTGACATCTGAGAAGCCCGTAAAGAAGTCCGATGCGGTCGTGCCCGTGACCCACCGGGTCGAACCGATAAGCATCGAGCAGGAGATGAAGACCTCGTTCATCAACTACGCGATGTCGGTCATCATCAGCCGCGCCATCCCGGATGTCCGTGACGGCCTCAAACCGGTCCACCGCCGCTGCCTGTACGGCATGTGGGACATGGGCAATACGAGCGACAAGCCCACAAAGAAGAGCGCGAGGGTTGTCGGTGACGTCATGGGTAAGTACCACCCCCATGGCGACGCGTCCATCTACGATACCATCGTCAAGATGGCCCAGCCCTTCAGTTACCGCCACATGCTCGTGGAAGGGCAGGGCAACTTCGGGTCCATTGACGGCGACTCGGCCGCGGCCAGCAGGTACACCGAGGTCAGGCTCGACAAGTACGCTGAAGCGCTTCTCGAGGATCTCGATAAGGATACTGTAAAGTTCCAGCCGAACTACGATGAGTCTCTCGAAGAGCCGACCGTCCTCCCGGCGAAGATCCCGAACCTGCTCGTCAACGGCACGGACGGTATCGCGGTCGGCATGGCCACCAAGATGCCGCCCCACAACCTTACGGAGGTCTGCGAGGCTGTGGAACTCTATCTCAACAACCCGGAAGTCCCGGTCGATGATCTCATGCGGGTCATGAAAGGCCCGGACTTCCCGACCGGCGGCATCCTGATGGGTGTCCAGGGCGTGAAGGATTACTATACCACCGGACACGGGCGGGTCATCGTCCGCGGTGTTGCAGCCATTGAAGAATCCGATAGCGGGAACCGGGGTGACCGTATCATCGTGACCGAGCTCCCGTACCAGGTGAACAAGGCCCAGTGGATCAGCGGGATTGCCGACATGGTCAAGGACAAGAAGATCGACGGCATCTCCGATATCCGCGACGAGTCTGACAAGGAGGGCATCCGCGTGGTCTTCGAGCTCCGGAAGGGCACGATGGCGCCGGTCATCCTCAACAACCTGTACAAGAACACGGCGCTCGAGTCGGGTTTCTCGGTCTCGAACATCGTCATCGTCGATAACCAGCCAAAGCTGGTGAACCTCCACGCACTCCTTGGCCACTTCGTCCAGCACCGGATCGAGATCATCCGGCGCAGGTCGGAGTTCGATCTGAAGAAAGCGCAGGAGAAGGTCCATATCCTTGAAGGCCTGCTGATAGCTCTTGCGAAGATCGATGCGGTGATCAAGGCCATCCGTGCATCGGACACGGTCGACACGGCAAAGGCCGCGCTCATCACCCAGTTCGGGCTTGACGAACCGCAGGCAAACGCAATCCTCCAGATGCAGCTCCGCCGCCTGGCAGCGCTTGAGCAGAAGAAGATCAACGATGAGAAGAAGGATCTCGGTACTGAGATCGCCCGGCTCGAGAAGATCCTGTCAAGCGAGGCAAACATCAAGGATGAGATCCGGCGCGAGACCCGGGAGGTTGCCGCCAGGTTCGGTGACAAGCGGCGGACACAGATCGAGCACGACGCAACCGATCTCTCCACCGAGGACCTCATCGAGGACAAGAACGTGCTCGTCTCCATCACCACGGCCAACTACATCAAGCGCATCGATCTCGACGCGTACCGGCGGCAGCGGCGGGGCGGCCACGGGGTGACCGGCATGACCACCAAGGAAGAGGATCTTGTCGATTCGGTCTTCGTTGCCGGCATGAAGGATTACCTCCTCTGCTTCACGAACCTTGGCCGGGTCTACTGGCTCAAGGTATACGAGATCCCCGAGAGCTCCCGCATCGCCAAGGGCAAGCCGATCGTCAACCTCCTCAACCTCAGGGACGAGATCATCACGACGGTCATTCCGGTCAGCGGGTTTGCGCCGGACAAGTTCCTCCTCTTTGCCACGAAACTCGGCCAGACCATCAAGATCCCGCTCGACCAGTTCTCCAACCCCCGGTCGACCGGGACGAACGCGATCAGGCTCCGCGAGGGCGACAGGCTGGTGGACGTGATCCTGACGAATGGCAACAGCGAGCTGATCCTCACCTCACGCTTCGGCCAGAGCCTGCGCTTCCACGAGGAGACCATCCGGACGGTCGGGCGGAACGCACAGGGCGTGCGGGGGATGAAACTCCGCAAAGACGATACAGTCGTTGCCGTCACGCTCCTCGAGAAGGACCACCTCCTGACCATCTCGGACGTCGGGTTCGGGAAGCGGAGCGAATTCGACGAGTTCCGCGGGCACGGCAGGGGGACGCTGGGTGTCCGCAACATGCTCCTCGAACGGGACGCCGTTGTCATCGACTCGCGGGCGGTCTCGGACTCTGACGAGATCATCGTCATGACAGCATCCGGCATCGTGATCAGGACCCCTGTCTCGGAGTTCCGGATCATCGGCCGGGGCACGAAAGGCGTAAAGGTCATGCGCCTTGATGAGAACGACAAGGTTGTCGGGATTGCCATTGTCCCCGCCGACATGGCGAACGGGAACAACGGGAATGATGCTGAACCGGATGCAAAGAACGGTGCCTGATCTGCTCCAATCCCCCCCTTTTTTCAGTATATCCCCATAACCGTTTTTATCGCAGCCGTCCGGAAGGATGTACGGTGAATATATGTACCGCACCACCTTTACCATTACGACTTCCCGGGAGGGAGACATCATCGATCTCACTCCGCAGGTGGAGAAGGCTGTCACCGCCAGCCGGGTAACGACCGGCCTCGTCCATCTCTTCGTGCAGCATTCCACGGCTGCCCTGACCACCATCGAGTACGAGCCCGGCGTGCTTGCGGACCTTTCACGGGCGCTCTCGGTCCTTGCGCCGGATAACCCTGACTATGCGCATAATACGCGGTGGGGTGACGGGAACGGGCGTTCGCACGTGAAGGCTGCGCTCGTGGGCCCTTCCCTCACGGTTCCGGTGGAGAACAAAAAACTCCTGTGCGGGACCTGGCAGCAGATCGTGCTGCTCGAATTCGACGTCAATGCGGGCAGGAGTCGTACCGTGATCTGCACGGTGACCGGGGAGTAACAATCCCTGTACGAACCCTATTCCGCGATGAAAAACAGCCAGAGCGCCGCGATGACGAGGATATACCCGGAGACACGGGTGAGAATGAAAGTCACGTCGGGAACCTGGGTGATCCCGAAGAGCTGGATGCTGTGCGATATGCCGAATAACCCGAACGCGATCCCGATCAGGAACGCGCTGAAGTGCTCCTTTCTTTTAAAGATGACATACCCCATGACAAGGATCACGAGGCAGAGAAAAAGATTGATGACAACAACCGGATCTGTTGTGACAGCCATGATGCCCGCTTCCCCGCGTATGAATTATATTACAACACATATATAACAGCATTGACCCGGGAGACCTGCATGCCGGTATTCCCCAGCGCCGGTACAGAAAAACCATTAATCATTGGTGACCATATGCACCGGTATGACGGACAGGTTGCGGGAACTCGTGACCGGGAAGTGTGCAGCACTCGATATCCCGCTTGCGGGATTCGCTCCCGCCAGCCGCTGGGATGAGAGCCTCTTCGAGCCCAGGGTTCCAGAGACCTTCCGGCCCCGGTCGATCTTTCCTGAGACACAGACCGTCATTGTGATTGGTCTTCCGGTCTCCCTGCCGGTCCTTGAATCCGCCCCGTCGATCTGGTATCTCGAGCATTACCGGACGATAAACTCACTGCTCGACCAGGCAGCGTACCGGATCGCCGCGCTGCTCACAGCAGAGGGATCGCCTTCTGTCCCCCTTCCCCGGGACGGGTACGGCTCGGTCAGCATCCTCAAAGATTGCCCGGTTGCGTTCTTCTCCCACCGCCACGCGGCATTCTTTGCCGGCCTCGGGAACTTCGGCAACAACAACATGCTCCTGACGCCAGCGTACGGGCCGCGTGTCCGGTTCACCTCGATCCTGACCGCAGCGGACATCGTCCCGGACCCGGTCATCGAAATGCCGCTCTGCACCCGGTGCGGGCGGTGTGCGGATGCATGTCCTGTCCACGCACTGGACGGCGGGGAATACCCGGCATCTCTCACCGACAAGAAAGCCTGCGCCACACGATCGGAAGCGCTTGCAAAACGGTTTATCGCACCCTGCGGTCTCTGCATCAGGGTCTGCCCGGTGGGAGAGGACCGCAGACGGTTCGGCCGGGATGACCCGGCGATCTACGACGAGGGAAACCCGTCTTCTGCACCGCTCCGGAGGGCCTGGGAGCATGTACGGTCCTATGGAGGAAGATGATCTCCAGCGATCGTTTCATGATGGCCAAGAAATAGTACTACTATACCGGCCGTTGGCCGGATACCCCTCCGGGAGGAGAACTAATTATGCTCTACCGCACCGTGCCAAAGACCGGCGACAGGCTCTCGATTCTGGGGTTCGGGTACATGCGTCTTCCGTCAGGGAAAGGCGGCACCGGTATTGACGAGGAGCGGGCGATCCGGCAACTGCGCTCTGCCATCGACCGGGGGGTCAATTACGTTGATACCGCACCGGCATACCATCTAGGCAAAAGCGAAAGGATCCTTGGCCGGGCACTGGAAGACGGGTACCGGGACAGGGTCAGGATCGCCACAAAACTCCCCCCGTGGTCGGTCCGTTGCCGGGAGGACATGGATCGTATTCTCGATGGCCAGCTTGCAGCGCTGAAGACCGATCATATCGATTATTACCTCCTGCACAGCCTCCAGCCGGAGAGTTTTCTCCGTTTGAAAAATCTCGGGGTGCTGGAGTTTCTCGATACCGCGAAAAAGGACGGCCGGATTGTGAATGCCGGTTTTTCAACGCACACAACCCTCCCGGCATTCAGGGAGATCGTCGATGCATATGACTGGACCTTCTGCCAGATCCAGTATAATTATCTCGATGAACAGAACCAGGCCGGGACAGAAGGGCTCCGCTATGCGCATGAGAAGAACCTGGCCGTGATGGTCATGGAGCCCCTCCGCGGCGGCAACCTTGGCGGGCGGGTGCCTGACGAGATACAGGCCATCTGGGATGGAGCTGGCGTGAAACGGTCGCCTGCAGCATGGGGGCTCCGCTGGGTCTGGAACCACCCGGAGGTTACCGTCGTCCTCTCCGGCATGAACGACGAGGCCCATATCGATGAGAACCTGAAAACGGCTGACGAAGGATATCCCGGATCGCTTACTCCCGGGGAGCTGTCGCGCATCGGGCAGGTGAGGGAGGTCTACCGGCGCCTGATGAAGGTAGGATGCACGGGCTGCAGCTACTGCATGCCCTGCCCCGCCGGAGTCGACATCCCCGGCTGCTTCTCGCTCTACAACGACCACTACCTCTTCCCCCATAACCGGATGGCAAAATTCCAGTATTTCGGCCGGCACGGCGGCCTGATGGGGGGCATCTCGTATGCCGGTCTCTGCCGGCGCTGCGGGAAATGCGAGAAGGCCTGTCCCCAGCACCTGCCGGTCCGGGCCCTGCTTTCGGATGTATCGCGGGAACTGGAGCCGGGCATGCGTTTTGTGATCCCGGTCCTGAAAGGCGGGCTCTGGTGCATGGACCAGGCCGCTACAATCAGAAGGTTTATATCCCCTCGACGGTAAGAATCATGACCGGTCAGGTTCTTTCCTCGTGATGGGAGATTGACGGTTTTACCAGGATCTCCATACGGCCCGATACAGTTATCCTGCCTTACCGGGACCCCGGTTTCAAAAATCCTTTATTCAGGATCCCATCTACGGCATCATTCCACGATCTGACTGATCCGAAGGACTGGAAGATAAGAAGGACCTGCTAACGTCCTTTCAATGGCGCGGGTCGACAGACCCCGAACGCCCGTGGCTCCAATCTCATCTGACGCTCTACCCCGGGAGTTGTTCCTGTGAAAATCACGCTCAAAGAAAAACGACAGGTGCTGATGTTCGAAGATACTCCACATGATTATCTTCCCGAATCTGCATAACCTGTTCGCGGTACAGATTCCCCAAGACCCCGTTACGATGCCTGCTGCTACCCCCGCGGGGAGGCTCCCGCGGCGGCTTCAGGTACCGGTTTCCCGGCCCTGCTCTGGCCCCGCCGTGCCCCGCGAGGGGCCCTGAGGCGGGGAGCCCTCATAATTATCTGCTATTCACGTGATTTTCATTACTCTGGTGTGAACCTTACCAGGTTGGTGCCCGTTTCTCCAGGATCGTTTTTCGATATCTTCCACAAAATTCATTCCGCGTGGCCGCTGCCGGCATCGTGCTCCTCTGGCATCTCCCGGATCGATTTATACATGAAGAACCCGACAACGCCGAAGGTGATGAGCGGCGAGAGCCAGAACGGGATGTGGAAACCGAAGCTGTCGAGGATCATGATGGTGCCGAGGAACAGGATGGAGTACATGGCACCATTCTTGAGGTACTTGTACCGCTTGATGTTGTCGACATTTCGTATGGTGAGTTCCCGCACCACGAAGGCGCCTATTCCGTTCCCCACCAGGATCAGCGGGACCGCCATCGTGAACGCGAACGCCCCGATGACCCCGTCGATGGAGAAGGTGGCGTCGATGACCTCGAGATAGAAGATCTTGCTGACGTCCGACATGCCGCTGTCGTGCAGCATCCGGTGCTCCGCCAGTTCGGCGTTCTGCCGGAAGCCGTGGACAATAAAAAAAGCCGTGGAGCCCACGACAGCCCCGAAGCCCATCAGCGGGTTCTTCTCAAGCGCGAACCAGACAATCACCGAGAGAAGGATTGAGACGATGGCAAAGAACCAGACGCCCTTTGTCGAGAAATAGCGCTCGCCCCGGAGGCCGAAATGCTTGGTCTCTAAAAAGAGCCAGTGGAAGAACAGGAAGATAAGGAACGTCCCCCCTCCGATAAGGAGGATGGGTGCCGACTGTTCGATCGCTCCAATCACCAGCGGGTCGCTCGAGAAGGTCGCGGTGAGGGCGCCGACCGGCCCGAGTGCCGGCGTGGTGAGCAAGACAATGAGCCACGGGAGGAGGCCGCGGATCGCAAAGACGGCAAAGAGCAGGCCCCAGATGAGGAACCAGCGCTTCGCCCGTTCGCTCATGGTCGAAAGGACCTCGGCGTTGATGATGGCATTGTCGATGCTCGTTATCGTCTCGAACAACACCAGGCCGGCGACAATGAGGGTGATGGCGATGAGGTCCATGAATCAGGATCAGTTGGATCTGCCCTGCAAAAAACACTACCGATGCAAAAAAGGGAAGGGATTATGCCGGTGAAGCGGATGCCTCAAACAGGTATTTCCAGACAACCGCCGCGAGCACCGCACCGATGATCGGGGCGACGATGAACAGCCAGAGCTGGGCAAGGGCAGTGCCACCGACAAGGAGGGCGGGCCCGAGGCTCCGCGCCGGGTTGACCGATACGCCGGTGACCGGGATGCCCACGATATGGATGATGGCAAGGGAAAGGCCTATCGCAATGCCGGCAAATCCTGCCGGTGCAGCCTTGCTGGTTGCCCCGAAGATGACCATGAGGAAGATGAATGTCAGGATGACTTCAGCGATCAGCCCCGACATCAGGGGGAAGCCGCCCGGTGATGCCTCCCCATACCCGTTCTGTCCCAGGCCGTTGACCGCGATATTGTACGAGGGCAGGCCGGACATGATCACCAGCAGCAGGACTGCTGCAATGATGGCACCGATGCACTGGCAGATGATGTACACGCCTGCATCCTTGCTGGTGATCTTCCCGTTCACGAGCATGGCAATCGTGATGGCCGGGTTGATGTGGCAGCCGGAGATCGGGCCTATCGCGTACACCATGACGAGTACGGCGATACCAAACGCGAGCGATATGCCGAGGAAACCAACTTCTTTCCCGGCGATGACGGCACTTCCGCAGCCGATAAACACCAGGACAAATGTCCCGATGAGTTCTGCTAGGTACTTGTTCGTGTCTGACATAAACAGTTCATCCAGCGGCTTTTCCGGAGCCGATACTTGGCATTGATTCTTGACCTTTATACGGGTTTCGGGAGTTATTCCGTTTTGAATCACCATTTCAGAGGCCGGAACGGATACCTATTTTTTATTCCGGCAGCCATAGTCTTTCACAGCTGGAGGATTCCGTGACCGCGGCAGGGATGACCGATGCAGATACTGATCCGGGCGCCCCAATCCGTGCGGTTGCTTCACGGCTGAAGTCTGCACGGACCCGGGGCGAACTGGGAACCATCGTGGCAAAAGAGATCGCCGCCTACACGCTCTTCGACCTCCAGATCATCGGCGGCCGGCTCAACAGCGAGATCGAGAAGCTGCCCTCACCGTACCGGGAGGCGATCCGCCCGTATTTCCGGCAACAGATCTTCGGGAAACACCACGAGCTCCTCGCGATGCACCGCAGCGGTGCATTCTCACGGCTTGACGACCCGGTCCGCGACCGGGAGACGTTCGATGCCTTCTGCGCCATGCTGCCCGAGGGCTGCTTTGCCTGGGACGATGCAGGGGAGCGCAACCCGTACTTCCGCAATCCGAAGAACCGGCTCTTCTATTACCTGATCGCGGCCTTCACGATGTTCGTGCTTGAGGAGCCCGGGCACCCGGTGGGCATGCCGTTCCCCGGTGGATTTACCGTAGAGAACCGGGGCGGGAAATACTATTGCCTGATCCGCGACAAGGAGAAGGAGTTGTCGTGGTCTATCTGCAACTTCTGCCCGGCCCTCCAGGCTGAAGAACATCGCTGAAAGGAAAAAAGGGATTGTTGTGCCGGCCCTGCCGGCACCTGCGCGATGACTATCACCAGGTTTCTGGGAAAGCCATGTTGGTGTAGATGTCCTCGAGCCGTGCTTTGTGGCTGCGCTCCATGTTTGCCAGCTGGTTGAAGAGGAGCTGGGTCTCCACGTCGGCAGCGGCAGCGGCCAGCTGGGTGTACATCTGCATTGCGTCGAGTTCCTTCTTGATGGCAAGGACAATGCCCTCGAGGGGTTTCAGGTCGGGAGTAAGGTCAGGAGTGGGGAGTGCATCGCCAACCTTGTAGTCGTGGCCGGCAGTGAACTTCATCTGCTTGACATCCTTTGAGAGGAACGCCTGTAAAAATTCCCGGTGTTTCTTCTCCTCGCCGGCAAGTTCCGCAAACAGGTCCTTTAATGCCTTGTTCTTTGCCTTGTCTGCAACACTTTTGTAAAACGTGTATGCTTCGACTTCCCGGTCAATTGCAGTTGAGATTATCTTTTTTGCATCTTCTGCTTTCATGATCACACCTCAAAGGGGTTTACCCTCCTATTATGTTCGACAATATTTAATACGTTGGTTTTTGCATCATGACGGCAGCAACCGGCAGACACGAAGCCGGCAGCGCCGCACCCGGCATAATTCCCGCCTCCGTTTCTCCGATCGGGCGATGATCTTCCGTGGTCCGGGGGAACCCGGAAAAGGATCGTAAAAAAAGAACCGATATGGTGGAGGAAAGCATATCCCGCCATGCCCGGAAAAAAATACGTATGGCAGAATCACACGGGCTGCTGTACAGCCTTGCCCTCTTCAAGCAGCGGTACACGCGGGGGACGTCGTGGACCCAGATCGTGCTCAACTTCGGGATCATCACCGCGAACGCGAAGCTCTTCGAGGACTTCTTCCGGATCCACCTCGGCATGACGCTGCCGGTGGTCATCGCGCTCTCGGTGCCCTGCTACGTGATCGTCTGTTACCTCATCGGGCACTATGATGAAAAGAGCGGGTTCTGGCAGACCGAGAACAACCTCAGTTACCGGTTCACGCCCTACTCGGAAGAGATGCGCAATGATATCCGGGCAATCAGGAACATGATCGAGAAGAATGGCTGACAGGACACCGGAGAGTGGTTCTTCTCCCTCTTTATCTGTGATGGGATTCGGAGAGAGATTTTCGGCTCTGTAGAAAGCCTTAAAGAAACTCTCAGTGGAATTTATGAAGGTGACCCCCTCTCTTCCCGGAGGGGGAGGCAGCCTGAGGGAGCAAGCCCCCTTGACCCCTTTTTCGAATATTTTATGGATGTCCGGAAAATGTAATGCTCCACGGGGCGAGGGTCGACAGACCCCGAGCGCCCGTGGCCCCGTCATAATTTCAGGCGATATCTCGGGAGGTTTTCTACAAGGCCAGATTTTCAAATCTCTCGCTTCATCCACAGGATGAAGCGCCCCCGGGAGCGCAGATTCAATGATTTCTCCAGCGCAGATTTTAAGAAACTGAGAAAAGAACGGCAGGAACGGATATGTGTCCTGTCAGTCCAGCGGGATGGTCTCGAGCTGGGACACGAGCTCCCAGATCCGGGTCCGTGCGTGGATGGGCATGTTGGGATCATTGGAGATCTCGTCAATCTTGGAGATGGCCTCGGCGGCGCGCAGCCCCATTGCCTTGTTGTTATTCAGGAGCATGGTCCGGGTCTCGTCAGCAACGCGCCGGATATTTCTGGGTATTGAGTTGTCTTCCTGGATGTGCTGCAGCATCAGGATACAGTTCTCCATCGTCTTTTCAGGGCTCGCCATGGTTCCACCTACCAGTGTACCTGTAGTTAATATGCGGAACCGACATATATACTTTAAATTACGATCAGACGGTGATCAGATGCCGGCACGAAAGGAAGACGAGATCATGGCTGAATACCTCCTGAAAGGGGGAAAGATGCTGGAAAAGACCTGCAAAACCTGCGGGTGCCCCCTCTTCGAGGTGAAGGGAAAGACACTCTGCGTTGTCTGTGCGGAACGGGAAGCGGCGGCGAAGGATGCAAAACGGAAAAAGGGCGAGATGGCCAAAAAGAAGGCAATGATCTCTGCCATCACGGATACCATTGCGGCTGTCGTTGACAAAGAGACCGGCAGGGGTGCCTGCACCTGCGGGGAAGATCACGGAGAAGAGACCTGCATCTGCGATGACGGTGGCCTTGCCGAGGAGCTCGCGTTCACGATCCATTCCCTCTGCGAACGGATCCAGAACGAGAAGGATCCGGAGAAGGTCCTCGCGCTGATGAACGCGGTCAAGGCCGGGACCGAGGCGCTCGGGATTCTCTGCCGGTTGTGAAGCAAAGGACCCGCGCTCCCGTTTTTCTCAATCGCCCGCTCTTATACCCGGGCAGATGATGCAGGCCTGAAGACGGAATTCATCCGTGATATAACAATTGACCAGGGTTTCCCTGAGTCACGGCTGCCGAAGATCCCTGCCCCGTGGCCGGGAGTGCCGGCAGACCCGTTCACGGATGCAGCGGCAGGAGAGGTTTTCCCTGCCGTGGGGCTGACATGGACAGCCCGGACGGACGGACTGCCGACAGTATAGCCCTGCTCATCATTCTCTGAAATATTCAGGAGTTCCTGGTTCGTACCTGATGATCCATGCGGGATTGTTCCTGTCAGGGTGATGTCAAGCGATTCCGGCACGGACGACGGGTACGATAACAGCCAGCCGGTGATGAACATCGTGCGGCCATTGTTTTCCGGCTGCAGGGTCCTGACACCCTCAAGGACGAGCGTGGAATTCCAGCGCGGATTTTCCAGATCTGTCGCGATCCGGAGATCATGGGTTGACGGGAATGTTTCATCACCTGTCGCCGGAAAATCAATCGTAAAAGAGACCATGACCGGCATAGCGGCAGCCAGGTCCCCTGCAGGATCAGCCGAAAATGCAGACAGGCTGAACGAGGCATCTGATGAGTCTGCCGGACGGGCTGATGACCGTGATCCCGGTTTTGTCATGATTATTGATGTCGTGCCGTAGGGAGAGTACTCGAGGTGGTTCCTGTCATGCGGGCTGCTGACAGCATAGATCGTGTATGTTCCGGGACCGAGAGCACTGCGCCGTGTATCCCAGGTCCATGTCCAGCGTTTATCGTCCGCAACACCGACTGCCTGGAACGCTGAGGCATCGCCATCGATAACCGGCCGGTTCGCCGGATCGGGATCCTGGATTCGGGACCCGTTCTCTGGCAGGTTGGGCCCGGTGATAAAGAGATAGGTGACATGCGAACCGTTGTTGATACCGGAGAACGGGATTGTGTCGCCACAATGATAGTCCTGCCCGTTCACAGCAGCAACCGTGACAATGCCGGGTTCGGGGGTATGGATTGATCCCGCTGCCGGACCTGTGGCAAGCAGGATAAACAGGAAGCAGGCTGGGATGAGAGATGGGATATTTTTCATCATGGATTCACCGGTTTTTCATTCTTCCCGGACATCAATAAACGCCCGGAATACCCGGGGTTATGGGTGGAACTTTCCGGTTCTGGGGTGAACCGGCCGGATTGCCATGGTAAACCAGAAACAGAACCCGTAATCTCTTCGTTCAGGATGCCCGGCCTTGCAGAGAATCCTGGTTCACCAGCCACCTTTTATTAACCTGTAAGTATTTAACCCGGCCATTCGACCCTGATCCATGCAAACGGGCCATGTCCATATCATCAGCGCGGGCGAGAACATCCACACAGCTTTCCCGGCGATCCTCCGCATGCTCCCGGGCATTACCAGCGTGTACGTGGTTGCGGACAGCGAACAGGCAAGCATATCGCAGAACCCGCAGGTCGAGAAGGAACGGGCTGCCGTCCGCAAGGCAACCGAATCGGTAAAAGAGATCGCGGCATCGCTTTCCATCCAGTACTCCCGCGAACTGGTCTTCCCCCCGGTCCTCCCGTCCGCCCGCACCGTACTGACGAAGATCCGGCACGAGAACAGGAAAGCCCGCATCACCTTCGATCTCTCGGGCGGGCCGAGGGACCTCTGCATGGCGCTCTTCGCGCTCGCCCCGTGGATCGGCGGCGAGGTGTGGAGCTCGTTTGGCGGGAAGATCCCGCAGCAGGTGCCGGTGCCGGACCGGGATGTGCAGGCACTGCTTGAGAACGTGAACTACCAGACAATCCTTGCCGTGCTCCTGCGGAACCGCCCCGCCTCCACGGTCCCGATGGACATCCCGTACATCCCCCGGCAGTACCTGTTCCAGCAGGTCTGGCCGTATTATATCCGCCAGCGTGCCCGGAGACCGGTGGAGGGTGCCCCGGTCGCTCAGTATAAGCGCGGGCGGAAGCCGGCCAACGATCTCTCGCAGGCAACCTTCTCGTGGTTTCTGAAGATGCTGACCGGCGCCGGGCTTGCGGAGGAGGCACCGGACCGGCAGAGGGGGAGGGAGACGGCGTACCGGATCACGGCAGATGGTGAGATGGCATTCCGGTTCTTTGCGGACCCTGCTGCGAATTCAATTATGAAGCAGATGCTGGACGGGCAGTGATCCCGGTCCCGGTCTGCCGGAATTTTCCGGAGACCCCCCTCCCTTTGATCCTTTTCATCGCGAAAAAAGTTGTAAAGTACTCTCTTGATTGCCGGGTACGTACTTGACTCACTAAGGGCGTACTTTACAACTTTTTTCTTTCTCCGGCGTGGGGGATCCGGTCGATCGATTGGATCGTGAGTGAAAATTTTCGAGCGGGGGGTGAGGGGTCGATTGAAATTTTTTTCAGATTGGGTGGGGGGGTTCTGGCTGCCTCCCCGCTTATGGCTGGTAAAATGAATTACCGGGCCTAGCCGTTCTGAAGCGTTGTGAGCATCCCCTCCCCCTTCGGGGGTCGCTCGGGGGGCTCGTCGCCCCCTCGCTGGGCAGATACCGGGTATCGTACACGTGAGAATGTACGGTAATTGAGGTCGCCGCGGGAGCGCCCCCGCGGGGGCGGCGGCAGGCATCACAAAGGGGGTACGGGGGCATCAGCCCCCGTCAGTATCAACGAACCTCCTAGGAAAAACCGGAACCATCCCGGAAAATCACCCGTACTTCGCCCTGCACACCTCATATACCCGCTGCGCAGTCTTCTCCCCAATCCCGTGGATCGCCACCAGTTCCTCGAAGGAAGCATTCGCTATCCCCTGAATGGAACCAAAGTGAGATAACAAAAGCCGGGCGTTCTTCATCCCGATCTCCGGGAATGCCGAGATAATATACTCCTGGTCCTCGCGGACCGAGCGGTGTGTCTTGTGCGGGTGGGCCTTGCGCTCGCCCCGTTCGCCCTCCTCCCTTTTTGCGATGGTGAAGAGCATCTGCGCCGTGTCCTGCTCGTCGCGGGTGAAGAGGACCGACACGCCCATGTCGACCGTCAGCGCGGCGAGCACGCCCCGGATCGCGTTCGGGTGGATGTCCCGTTGCGTGTACAGGTCGCCGCCTTCGACAATCAACACCGGGCGGATAGCCGCGTCGGCCATCGCCTTCACCTGCCCGAGGAGATCGCGGTTGACGAGCGTGTCCACGAAGTCGCGGGCGGTCTTGCGCTCCACGAGGATCCGGTCGCCGATGGCGTAATCACCGAACGGGAGCCGCTTGAGCCGGATGGCGGCGCCCATGCCGGATAACACCTCCACGACCTTTGACGAGGTCTCGCGGTCGTCGATCACGATCCGCGGGCCCTGCGGGGTGAACTCCTCAATGGCTGCCTGCTCCGTGACCAGCGGGGTCTCGCGCGGCGATGCCAGCGCCGTGTTGAGCGTCCGCATGCTCCTGTGCATCATCTTCTCTTTTGTCGTGCTGACATGGCGGAATACCTCGTCGGAAGTGCCTTTCGTGACAAGCACAACCACGCGGCCGGCCCCGTGCCGCCCGGTCCTCCCCTTGCGCTGGATGGAGCGGATCTCGGAGGGCACGGCCTCGTAGAAGATCACCATGTCGGTCGACGGGACATCGAGCCCTTCTTCGCCAACCGATGTCGCGATGAGCACCCGGAACTCCCCGCCACGGAATCGGCCGAGGGCGGCGATCTGCTTCTTCTGCGTAAGTCCCTTTTCGCTGTCCTTTGCTGCCTGCCCGACAAACCGCTCGCAGGGAATCCCGTGTGCCGTGAGATAATCCACGAGCAGCTGCACGGTATCCCGGTACGTGGCGAAGAGAATGATCCGGCTGTCGGGATGGGCTTCGAGCTGTTCGCGCACGAGCCCGAGTGCGATCTCTGCCTTCGGGTGCAGTTCCTTTGTCCATTCCACCGAGCGCTCGAAGAGTTCGCGGAAGGACGGGTCGGCCGCGAGCCGCTGGCTCGCCCTGCTCCCGCCGGCAGAAGTTCCTTCAGCATACAGTTTCGCGAGGTACCCTTTCAGAACCCCGCTGCCCTGCGATTCCGCGAGCGTGACCGCGTGCTTCAGCTTCATGCACTCGGCATAGACCGATGCCGCCTGGTAGCCGGCAGGATCGCGGTTCTGGATCCGCTGCTGGATCTGGGCATTGATCGCGTTCAGCGCCTTCATCGTCAGCTTCTCGCGTTTCGGTACCGTGAAGTGGAGCGATGCGAGCAGCCCGAGCCGGTTCTCGATGAGGCCGTTGATGACCGCGATCGCGGATTTCAGTTCCGGCGGGAGCTCAATGTCGATGTATTCGAGCTCCCGCTCGAAGACGTACGGGCGGACATCCGGGTCGTTCTCGGTCCGGGTCTCCACGTGCTGGATCCCGAGGTTGGCACAGACCTCCTGCACCTTCTCCTGCATCCCGCCCGGCGATGCGGTCATCGCGAGGAGGAGCGGTTTGTCCGCTGAGGCGAGATACCTCTGGGCAAGGAAGACATAGGCATAGTTCCCCACAGCCCGATGGCACTCGTCCACCACCATCAGCGTGACATCGGCGAGGGTATACCGTCCGGCGATGACATCGTTCTTGATGACCTGCGGTGTTGCGAGGATCACGGTGGCCCGGTTCCAGTCTGCTGTCCGCTCGGCAGGGGGAGCGTCGCCGGTGAACATAACGAAGGGCGACGCTGCCGGTTCACCGGACGGCTCCCCAGCCTGCCCCCCTGCCGGTTTCAGTACAAGGTATTTTTCGAAATACCGGAGGTGCTGCTCCACGAGCGGTTTTGTCGGGGCGAGCATCAGCACCTTGCCTTTCTCGTTGTAGAGCCGGGATGCGGCAACGAGCAGGGCGACCGCGGTCTTGCCAAGGCCCGTGGGCAGGATCACCATCGTGTTGGCGTCCAGCGCCTTCATTGCGATGGAGAGCTGGTACTCGCGGGACTCGAGGGTGTCGGGTTTTATCAGGGGGTGGCTGATGGAGGGCATCTGATTGGTGAGAGGTTTGGTTGCTGATAATAATAAGAAGTTGGGCGTGGGGTGAAAGTTGTCCGTTCCCGGGTTGTTGCCCGTAAGAGATGATGGGGCTCCGCCCCAAACCCCGTAACGATGCCTCCCAGCCTCAGGGCCCCTCGCGGGGCACGGCGGGGCAGGAGCAGGTTCCATGAAAAATGGTATATGAGCCGTCCTCACTATTGCGCGGGCCGATTACCGTTATCAGGAATTTACACGGTAATTGAAGCCGCCGCGGGGCGCCCTTCGGGGCGGCGGCAGTCCATCGTAACCGGGGGTATGGGGGCATCAGCCCCCATCATTGATCCATGAAAAAAAATTACTTCAACTCAGCAAACTTCGTGCTGCCGGCAACCAGCCCCGCCACAATCTCCGGCAGGTCCGCAACCGGCACCCGCACCTGCTTCATCGAATCCCGGTCGCGGAGGGTCACCGTGTTGTTCTCTTTGGTATCATAGTCCACGGTAACCGCGAACGGCGTGCCGATCTCGTCCTGCCGGCGGTAGCGCCGGCCGATGGCCCCGCTGTCGTCGTATTCTGCCTGGATGCCTTTTGTGTGGAACGCGTGGGTGATATCCAGCGCGATGGTATCGAGATTGTCGCGGGTCATTAAGGGGAAGACTGCGACCTGTACCGGGGCAACTTTCGGGGAGAGGCGCATCACGACCCGCTTCTCGCCGTCCGCGATGTCCTCGTCGTACGCCTGCTCGAGCACGGCATAGCACATCCGGTCGATGCCATACGAGGGCTCGACCACGTGCGGGACGATGTCCTCGCCACGGACGTCCACGATCTCGTCCCGGACCTCGAAGAGATCCGCCGGGATATGGATCTTCTCACCATCGACCACAACATCGGCGCCGTCCTTTGTCGGTACCGCCGTCTCAAGTTCGGCGAAGATCGCCTTCGCCTTCTGGCGGTACTGCTTCCCGAGCACGCTCATGTTCGGGATGATCCGCCGGCGCGGGACCTTCCTCGGCTCGTCGTACTGGATGAAGACCGTCATTGGCGTGCCGCTCTGTTTTGCGTGGGCGTTCAGGTCATAATCCGTCCGGTCGGCAAGGCCGACGGTCTCGACCCAGCCGAAGCGGCCGGAGTGGATCTCGGCATCCCAGCAGTCGGTAGCGTAATGTGCCCGCTCGTCCGGGAGGTGCTGGCGGAAACGGAGCTTCTCCGGCCGGATGCCGATAGAGACCAGCATCTCGTGAGTGAGGGCAACGTAGTAGGCGAGGTACTGGTTCGCGATCACACCCTTCTCCACGGCTTCCTGCATGGTCATGGTAACCGCTTCCCCGCACTGCTGCTGCTGGACATACGTGAGGAGCGGCATGCTGTACCCCGCGTACCGGGCAAACCTCGGGTGCCGGTTTTTCTCGGCCGGGTGGACAAAGATCTCGGCCTCGGCCTGCGTGAACTCCCGGAGCCGGATCATGCCCTGCCGGGGCGAGATCTCGTTGCGGTAGGACTTGCCGATCTGGACTGCACCGAACGGGAGCTTGTCGCGGTAGAAGCGGAGGAGGCGGGCGAAGTCGACAAACATCCCCTGCGCCGTCTCGGGGCGGAGGTAGCCGGTCCGCTGGGAACCGGGGCCGATGGATGTTTTGAACATCAGGTTGAACTGGAATACCTCAACCTTCCAGAGCACCTTCCCGCAGGCCGGGCAGGTGCAGGTTGCAAGAGCAGCCGCAAGCTCATCGTTTTTCATGGTCGAGGCGTTCCGGATCCCGCCGGCTTCGGCAACATGGTCGGCACGCAGGTACTCGCTGCAGTGGGGGCACTGGCACATCTTGTCGGCGAAACCGGCAACGTGACCGGAGGCGATGAACACGGCCTCCTGGGCAATCGTGGGGCATTCGATCTCGTAGTACCCTTCCCGGATCACGTAGAACTCCCTCCAGATATCCTCGATCCGCCGCTTCATCATTGCGCCCAGCGGCCCGTAGTCGATGAAGCCGGCAACGGCGCCGTAGCACTCGGAGGTCGGCCAGATAAAACCCCGGCGTTTTGCAAGCTCCATCACGTTCTCAAAAACATCGCTCATGGTGATCACAGATCAATGTGGTACTAATGGTGTGCGGCTCATCGACAAAAAGACTCTCATCGCTCTCTTGATGGAAGACCGGTTTCCTGGTATCCGTCAGCTTCATGGAACCAGCTGCCTCCAAGTACAAAAAATGCAGAAAAAGTGATCGGATCTGCCCAAAAAAATACACGCCAACCACAAGCCTTTAAACACCGTATTAAAGGTCTTTTGGTCAAACGAGGCATAAAGATAGCATTAAATAGTAGACGAAGTATTGTATATCCTAATCCCAAGACGGGGTAAACCATCAATGACCGAAGACAAACGAAAGGCACAGCTTCTGAAACTCTTCAGTGCCATGTCGGGGAAGACAAAGATTGTCGAACCGATGAAGAACATCCATGGCACCTTACGAGACAGTGATGCGATCGAACGCGAGGTCGCTCTCGTTATGCGGGAGATCACCGAACAGGGAATCTTCAAGACTTCGTTGAAACCGATCCAGCTTGCAAAGCTCGTCACCTCGTTCTACGCGGGAAAGAACGATACCGAGATCGCCCGCGAACTGGGTGACGAGAAGTTGTCAAAGACGGTTGCACGGGCCCGGGTCAGGCTCAAGCTCTTCCGCGAGCTTGATTTCAAGATGCCCTTTGACAAGAGCCAGATGGAAGATCTCCTCACGTCCGGCAAGACCATGAAGGAAGTGTCCGAGGAACTCGGCGTCAGCCCCTCGACCCTCCGCGAGTACCGGCACGTGATCGAGGAGCAGGAAGACCCGACAATCGATCCCTACATCGACCGCATCCGCGACGTCATGGAAGACCGCGACCTCTCCGAGCAGATGACCCGGAGCGCCACTGACAACAGCCTTGGCGATTCGATCGATATCACAGAAGCTGAACTCATAGACGTGACGTAAGGGCACGCCCTTACCCCGAAAATCCGCCCCCATTTTTCACTGACGGTTCTCGCGCTCTCCGGCGCTTTTTATTAATTATGAGACTGGCTCTGCAGAAACGGAGACGAGCCAATAATGTTTACTTCTGAACAATGAAATTCACTTGGCGACCGGATAGATAATAATGAGGGCTCCCCGCCTCAGGGCCTCTCCGCGGCGTCGAATCCCACAGGGATTGGACGCGAGAAGAACCTTTCAGGTTCTTCAAGCCACTGCGGGGCCGGAGCAGGTTCCGAAAAAAACGCTCATTGAAGGCCGCCGCGGGAGCGCCCCCGCGGGGGCGGCGGCACCTGTCCTGACGGGAGTACGGGGGCATCAGCCCCCGTCATCAGATCGTATACCCTATCTCCTGATCCCCGTATCATGGATTTTCTGACCCCTTTTCTGTGATCTCTTTTTCCAAAAATTTCATCCCCCACAACCCCGATCTGCATATATGCAACTCACCTGGCTTGGCCATTCCTGCGTCCTTCTCAGCGGATCGAAAAAAGTACTCATCGATCCCTTCATCGAAGGGGGGAGCGTCCTTGACACGAACCCGGACATCGTTGCGGTCACCCACGGGCACGACGACCACATGGGCGAGGCGGTTGCGCTCAGGAAAAAGACCGTGGCGATCACCGAGATTGCAAAATACATGAAATCGAAAGGGATCCCGGCTGAGGGGATGAATATCGGGGGGACGATGACGATTGAAGGCGTCTCGTTCACGATGACGCCCGCCCTCCATTCATCCTTCATCGAGGAGGCAGGCCCGGGATTTGCCGGAGGATCCGCAGCGGGGTTCGTGATCGGGTTGGACGGCGTGAAGGTATATCACGCCGGGGACACCGGCCTCTTCTCCGACATGAAACTGATCGGTGAGCTGTACCACCCGGACGTGGCGCTCCTCCCCATCGGGGGACGGTACACCATGGGCGTTGCCGAGGCGATGATGGCGGCAAACTTCATCGGGGCAAAAACCGTCATCCCCATCCATTACAACACGTGGGAGAAGATCGCGGCCGATCCCTTTGCTCTGAAGAAGGCGGTTGAACGGACGACCGACATCAGGGTGACGGTCCTTGCTCCGGGCGGGAGCCTGGATATCGCTCCCTGATGGATTGTGTTCGGGAACATGCAGGCACCTGCGTCAGGTCACGACCCCTGAGCAGATACTTGGACTCTTCTTTTTTGAGAACCTTACAAAGCCTGTCTCTTCACCCACCGGTCAACCGCATACGACACCGGCGGAAGGAGCATGTACATCATCGTCGTGTTGTGAAATCCCAGGAGGGCAAGGACAATCGCGGCAAAAGAGACCGACGGGACCACGAGATTTCTCACAATACCGTATCGTATCCGGTGTTCGGGAAAATCGGGAGGGACCAGCCGGCGGTTCCACGTGGCATATGCCCACTGGATGGCAATAATAACCCCCAGGATGAGGAGGCTTGCCTCGAAGGTGACGGTAGCCGTGATATCGTTATCGTAATCCCCGATGAAACTCGTGGTGAACGCGATGAGGGTAACGAAGAAGAGGCCGATGATGTTCAGAAAGAGAAATGGCTTGTCGATGTAACGGAGATTGCTGAACTGGATATGGTGTGACATCCAGAATGCCGCAAGGACGAAGAAGGCGATGATGTAGTGGTAAAAATCCGGCAGGAGGCTGACAAGGGCTTGGGCAGCGGTATCGCTGACCACGGCTGAACGGGGCAGGATCAGGCTCGTGACCAGGAGGGTCATGGCAAAGGCGAAGATGCCGTCGGTCAGGGCCTCGAGCCGGTTCTTCTCCATCTTCAGTTCCCGGTCCTCGTACGATTCGCTCATGAACGCATCACTGAGGGTATTGGATGCTCCGTAATATAACCGTCATCCCCGGAGTCGGAATCCATATGAGCCGGTATCCCCAACAGTCCGGAGAAGCAATGGCTGCCAGCGCATGGATACTCCTCATCATCGCCGGGCTCATGGAGACCGGATGGGCGATCGGTCTGAAATATACCGAAGGCTGGACACGCTTCTGGCCGTCCCTCCTGACCGTTGTCCTCATGGCCGGCAGTTTCTTCCTTCTCTCAAAAGCTCTTGAGGACCTGCCGGTCGGCACTGCCTATACGGTCTGGACCGGGATCGGGGCGGCCGGAACTGTTCTTGCCGGCATGCTGATCCTCGGGGAATCCCGGGATACTGCACGGCTGCTCTGTATCCTCCTGATCGTTGCCGGAATTGTCGGCCTCCGGTTCGTTTCGCCGGAATGAGACCGCCTTACGGCGGGCAGGCGCCGCTGTCCGGTCGTTTCCCGTACCGTACCAGCGAGAAGAAGATCCCCGCGATGCACATGGCAGCGAAGATTGCCATCGATGCCTTCATCGCGGTGATGAACGCGGGATACACGTCCGGCGATATCTGAACGTTCCCGATATAGACCGCAAGCATCATCATGGCGATACCCATGGAGAGCATCTGCCCGGCCAGGCGCATAGTCCCGAGCGTGCCGGAGGCCACGCCGTAACTGCACCGATCCACCGAGCTCATCACGGCGTTCGTATTGGGGGACGAGAAGATCCCAAGGCCGATCCCGAAGATGACGAGGATGCCGATAAAGTGAAGAAGGGACGTGTCGTTTTCAGCAAACGTGAGAAGGACGAGGGCAAGGGCGGACAGGGCCA
Source organism: Methanoregula sp. PtaB.Bin085 (assembly GCF_002067035.1). Taxonomy (GTDB): domain Archaea; phylum Halobacteriota; class Methanomicrobia; order Methanomicrobiales; family Methanospirillaceae; genus Methanoregula. The sequence goes on from NZ_MVQB01000046.1 coordinate 30,058, forward strand.
TGCCTGCCGACGCGATCTTCCCCGGGGCGATCCGGTCCGACAGCCGCCCGGCAAGCGGGGAGACGCAGGCCATGACCACCGGCTGGACCACGAGGATAGTACCGGCCTGCTCGGGTGAGAAACCCATCGTGTACTGGAAGTAGAGGCTCAGAAAGAACGTAACGGAAAACGTCGCCCCGTAGTTGATCAGCGCGGCAAGGTTGGAGAAGAGGAAGACGCGGTTGCCCGAAAACAACCGGACATTCCAGAGGGGATAGCTGATCCGGAACTCACGGGCGATGAAGACCACGAGCATCACCGTTCCCGCAACGAGCAGGATGAAGCCTTCGCGATCCGGCAGCAGGGAGAAGCCGTACATGACGCAGGTGAGGGTCAGGCCGTACTGGATCGCGCCCCCGAGATCGAACCGCTCGCCCCTGCAGTCCGCCCATTCGCCCTCGAGGTACAGCCAGATCATGGCAAGGGCCAGCAGTCCAAGGGGGATGTTCACAAAGAAGATGCTCCGCCACCCGAAGGTGCCGGTCAGGAATCCCCCGAGGAACGGCCCCATGGAAAGGCCGAGATAGACCGAGGTGGTGTAGATCCCAAGCACCCTGCCCCGGTGATCGGGAGGGGTGACGGACGTGAGGATGGCGATTGCGGTGCCGAAGATCATCGCGCTCCCGAACCCCTGCAGCACCCGGAGCAGGATGACTGCCAGGCCCGACGGGGCGAAGATCATCAGGAACGATGCGGACGTGAAGATGGCGAGCCCGGCAAAAAAGACCTTCCTGCGCCCGTGGATATCAGCGATGCGGCCGAAGGGGACGAGGAAAACAGCCGACGCGAGCAGGTAGGCAGTCGAGACCCATCCCATCTGCAGGGCATCCATCGAAAATTCGCCGGCAAGGGACGGGAGTGCAATGTTCACGGCAGAGAGGTCGAAGGGGGTGATAAAACCGGCCAGGATAGCGATGAAGAGCGCGGTTTTCTGGGCATTTCCATCCGGCATGACTGTTCAGTACGTGATTAAGCACTGGCGGGATATGAAGGAAGCGGGGTCCTTGCAATAACCATGCAAAACCCTTGAAAAAAAAGGAGGGCGGTATGCCCGTTACCGGATGTATTCCCTGAGTTTCTGTACGCGGGCCAGCTGCTGCCTTGCCTGCTCTTTCTTCTCTTTCTCAATGCTGTTCATGATCTTGTCGATCGGTTTTGCCAGCGAGTAGATCTTGACCGGGCGTCCCTTGCCTTCTGCCTTGTTCTCCCGGATCCTGATCCAGTCCTGCCCGATGAGGTACTGCATGGCGAGGCTGACCTCCGGCTGGCGGAGATCTGTCCCGCGTTCGATGTCCCGGGAGGTTGCTTCCGCTGCGTTCGCAAGGAAGACGAGCACCTGCGCGACATTCTTCCGTGTCCCGATATCGATGAGCAGGCTGACAAATTCCTTCTCTTTTTCAGTGAAATACATAACGTTCTGAGGCTTCATGTATCACATCCTCTCTTAGTCGTATTATTTAATGCAAATATATTTTTATTGGTTCTGCCATTGCAGGTTCATGGTCCAAAAAACTATAAAAATACCGGGCCTGCAGGTCAGACAATGACGCTGGCATGCTCTGAATAACTGTTCCGGGGTATCTCCCGGATGATCGAAAGAACAACCGGTTTTTCCCTGACATCCAGCATCAGCGCGCTGATCTCGACCGCGACCCGCCGCCCGTCCTTTGCGACAAGCTGCGTTTCGAAGACCGTATGCCGGAACCGGCGGAGATCGCGGATTGCCTGGGCGATGTGCTGTTCCTCTTCGGGAATGCAGAGGTCTGCAAACGACAGGGCAAGGAGTTCGTCATGGGAATACCCGACCATCTGGCAGGCGCGGTCGTTCACCTCAAGGAGCCGTCCCGGGTTGTCGCCGTCGATGGCATGGACAATGACAGAGTCGCTTACATTCTCGAGCAGCAGGTGGTATTTTTCGCGGTTCTCCAAAACCTCCTCCTCGGCTTTTTTGATCCGGGTAATATTCTGAACCGATTCGATGGCACCGGCAAGCTGACCCTTCTCGTCATAGAGCGGGGAAGCGGTCAGCCGGAGCACGGCCGGGGCTCCGCGGACGTTCGCCGCCGTGATCTCGGCTTTCAGCGTGCGGTGGTTCCGGGCAATAGACGTGTACCCGTGCCGGGCAAGGCTCTCGTCGGATTGCGTGAGCATGTCGAGAAGGGCCGGCCTGCGCGTGCCGAGAATGTGGAGGGAATGTTCATAGTTCCCCTTTCCAAGGACCTGCCCGGCATCGATCCCGGTCATGAGTTCCATTGCCTGGTTCCAGATGATGACGGTGCCGGCCTGATCAATGGCAAAGGTGGGTTCCGGCAGGAAATTGATGATATTGACGAGCTGGCGCCGGGACTGTTCGAGCTCGCTCTGGATCCGCAGGCGGGTTGCCTCCAGGTCGAGCATCTCGATGGCGTACGATATATCCTCGCAGATCTCATGCAGGAGGTCGATCTCGGCCTCTGTGAAAAAGCCCGTGTACTGTGAAAAGAATGTCATCGCCCCCTTGCTCTTCCTGCAGGCAGTCAGCGGGAATGAAGCTGCTGCGCGGTACCCGTGAGCCTGCGAATCGTTCAGCCAGCTGGTCATCAGGGGATCGGCAGGGATGTCGTTGCTGACCGACTGCTGTGCCTGCCGGATTGCCGTGATGGTGAGGCCGGTGCCTTCCGGGAGGGGCTCGGCCGATTCGCGGACATCGGTGAAAAAGCCGTCGAGGGTGCCGCTCGCAACCATGGCAGTCACCGCATGAGTCTGGGGATCCTCAAAACCGATCCAGGCACGGATAAACCCTCCCTCGTGCACGGCGATCTTGCAGACCTCCTCCATGAGAGTCCGCCGGTCATGGATCCGGACGATCGCCTCGCTGATCCGGCTCAGGACGAGGTACAGCCGGTTGAGCCTTGCGACCCTGGCCTGGCTCTCGCGCAGGTCGACGGCGTGCCGCACCTTTGACGCAAGCTCGGCGAACTGGGCCCGCGGGTCCCCGCCCTTGCGGACGTAATAATCGGCCCCGTTGTTGAGGGACTCGATCACGATCTCCTCCCGGCCCTTGCCGGTGAAGATGATGAACGGGAGCCGGGGATATTTCTCCCGGACAACCTTGAGGAACGCGATCCCGTCCATCTCCGGCATCTCGTAATCGGAGACGATTGCATCGACCCCGCCGGTCTCCAGGACCCTGAGTGCGGCTTTTGCCGATAGTACAGGAATGACCCGGAACTCCGGGTCCCGTTCAAGAAAGATTGTGAAGGTGTCCAGCATCACGGGTTCGTCGTCGACATACAACACGGTTATCACGGGGGGTCTCTCCTGCCGGGCACACTGGCAGTCAATAGATTCGCGATATATGACATAAATATATTCCCGAGTTTCATCTGCTGAAAAAACTGGTTTCAGGGAATATTTTCAAAGACCTGTGGTTCTGTGATCGTTGCCTGATGGGGGGTGAACCGGGAAGTTCAGATGGTAACCCCGGGTATCCGGCGCGTTTATTATCCCGCACGGGAACCGGTGATCCTGAAAAAGCCGTTGCTCATGGAGCGTACCCCATGCACACCAGAGATGGCATCCGGTTCCCGGAACATCGAAGAACGCTTCGCGCTCTTCTTTTCATTCAGACCTGTCCGGCCTCATGAAATCGAAGAACCTTCGCGTTCTTCTCCTTTCCCGGGGCAGATACCGCCAGAAACATCCATGAGCATGAACGATCAACATACCGTCAAGACAGATGCCGCTGTTAAAAACCGTTATTATCATCGCGATGCTGGCTGCGGTACTCCTCGTGCCGTCCTGCTGCGCGAACATTGGCGCGGGTATCCGGACAACCATGGGTGACGAGGTTGTCCTGTCCGGCACCTGCACGTCATCGCCGTTCGTCTACATCTTCCTGACCGGGCCCAACCTGCCGGAGAACGGCGTAACCCTGCAGGATGTATCAAAGCGGGCCGACCGGGGGTATTTCACGAAAGTGAGCGTGGACGGTGACGATCGCTGGAATTACAGGTGGCACACGGGATCGATCAACGGCCGGCTCGATGAAGGGACCTACACGATCTGGGTCGTTGACGCGCCAAACGACCGTTCCCGCTTGGCCTCTGCCGACTACAAGACCATCTCCGTGACGCTCGGGAAACCCTCCATCACGGTCGATACTCCCGGGGGGACCGGTAGTATGGATCTGAAATCGGACCCGGACGGGGCTTCGGTAACGGTCAATGGTGAGAGCCGCGGGAAGACGCCCCTGCGGCTCGGGAGCCTCCGGCCCGGGACGTACATGGTTGCATTCTCTCTCCCGGGGTACCGCACCTCGTCTGCTCAGGTCACCGTGCAGGGCGGTGCGGTCTCCGAGGTGACGGCAAAACTCGGCCCTGAGACCGGATCGTTCTTCGTGAACTCGACTCCCGCCGGCGCCCGGGTTCTTGTCGACGGGGCAGCCGCCGGCTTCACGCCCCTGATCCTTGAGAATATCACGGCAGGCAGCCATACGATCACGCTGGAAAAGGACGGGTATGCTGCTGCAACCCGGCAGGTGACTCCTGCATCCGGCCTGCGGGTGCCGGTCGATGTTGCCCTCGAACCGCTTCCCGCGACAACCGCCCCGGCAACCACGGCGCCTGCTCCAACCCGTGCTTCGGGACTTCTCCCGGCACTTGCAGGAGCGCTCCTCACAGTTTTCATCGCTCTCGCGTGCAGGAACAGCAGGTACCGTTAAGCGGCAGCACCGGTACCATTCCCGAAGGCCGCAACACTTTATATCGGATTACAGAAAACCCGGACTGGAGCATTCGTATGGAAGCAACCCCCTTTGATATCCTCATGATACTCTCGCTCGGTGTGCTCGCCGGCACCGGGACCGGTCTTATCATCGGGTTCCTCGCCGGTATCCGGAAACGGCAATGGGCATCGATGCCGGCAGGGGACAGGCAGAAAACCATCCTGCTCATCCTTGCCTGCTCGTCCGTATTCATCGCCCTTCTGTCGTGGTACCTCTTCCAGTACTCCGAAGGTGCGACCTTTCCCGCTCTTTTCTGAGGTGCACGGGCATCCTTCCCGTTTTTTGATTCTGCTGCAATGTTCTGCATGATCCGGCCGTTATTATCCGGCCCGGGCCGGCATCCGTCTCTTCCCGGGTAACCGGACGGCTGATCACTGCTGCGCAGTCACGAACCGGTACGCGCCTTTTGGCACGCGGATCTCAAAACAGGCCCCTTCGCCGTACGTCCCGGTCTCGCGGATAGCAATGCCGGTGATGGAGAGAATCTCCCGCGCGAGATACAGCTCAAGCCCGGTCCTGTTGAAAAACTTGCGTATGAAAATCTTCTCCTTGACGTCCCGGGGGACGCCGATGCCGTCGTCCTCGCAGATAATGTGGAGTTCCTCGAAGGATTCCTGGCAGTAGATCCGGACTTTTGTGGTCCTCCTGCCGTGCTGTATCGCATTCTCGATCAGGTGCAGGAAGACGCTTGATAAGAGGCGGTCTGCATAGATCTCAACGCCTTCTATCCCGACGGTCACGGCAACATCACCGAGCCGGATCCACCTGCAGGCGTTCATCACCGACTGCCGGACATCCTGCCATTCGGGCGGCTCGATACCGATATCCTGGTAATCCCGCGTGAAGGTGATGAGGGCCTGGATGGCGTTCGTCGCAGCCATTTCCCGGTCGAGTTCCTCCTGCAGGGCCGGGTCAGTGTTCCGGGCCCGGGCCAGGTCGAGGGTTCCTTTCAGCACCGTGAGCTGGTTGAGGATATCGTGACGGATGATCTGGTTCAGGAAATTCAGTTTCCTGTTTGCGGTCTGGACAGCGGTTTCAGCCCGGATCTTGTCGGTGATATCGAGGATTGTGACAACCAGTTTCAGGGTTCCGGGGATTTGTGTGATGGTTAACAGCGCGTTCCTGACATCGCCGTCCCAGCGGATGATCCGCGCCTCGTAGCGGGCCGGGCCGTCGCTTTTCAAGGAGTCTATCCTTGCATGCTTCTGCAGGAACCGGACATCGTCCGGGATAACGAACTCCATCCATTTCTTCCGGCCCTCGATCTCCTCCCGCACGTACCCGAGCATCCGCCCGAACTCGGGGTTGACAAACGAGATGATGTCATCCTCTTCAATGATGACGGTCGCCGTGCCGATATTGTCGAGAATCTCCCGGAATTTCTGGACGGAATTCCCAAGGGCGGTCTCGCGTTCCCAGCGGCGGGTGACATCGGCGATGGACTGGACGGCGCCGATGCGGTTCCCGTTCCCATCGAAGACCGGCGCGGCGAGCCCCCAGAGAACTCTCCTGGTATTGTCGGGATTGATGGTCGGGTTCTCGGCCATGAGGGCATCGCCCTTCCTCCGCAGCGAGGTATACCCCCACGCCAGAATCTTTTCATCGGGTTCGTCAAGGAGATCGATGAGCAGCGGGCGTTTCCTGCCGTAGAACGGGAGCGCGTACTCGTAGTCGCCTTTCCCGACAATATCAGCAGCCATGATACCGGTGCTCTTCTCCATGGCCCGGTTCCATGCCGTAACCGTGCCTTCCCGGTCAATGGCAAAGGTTGCGTCCGGAAGGCTGTCGAAAACCAGGGAGACCGGGATCTTCTCTGCCGGAGCTTTTCGCCGGACCGTGTGTCCGGATGGTTTTTTTGAATGTGTGCGCTGGTTCCGTGCAGCCATCGGGAGTGCTCCAGGTTTTACGAAAAACGATACCCGTACTTTTTGGACAGGTTCCGTGATGCCCCGGGTTCTTTCTAGTATTCTGCAGCACAGGATTATATCTTTGTGATAAGAGACCGGCGCAATCCCTGTCGTTGTACCGGAAACGGATGATATTCCCCGTTCATTCCGGCACGCGTACGGCGGCAGAGGGCCGCCATACCGTGTACCTTTTTACCCTCCCCGGCGTTTACTGGTACAGGAACATTATGGCAATCGACTGGTACAAGGAATTCGTTGACCTGAAGTACGAACCGGCAAAGGACGATATCGTCTGCCTCTTCTATTTCGAACCTGCCGCGGGCGTGAGCGGGAAGGAAGCGGCCGGCCGGGTTGCGTCCGAGAGCTCGACCGGGACCTGGACCACGCTTTTTAAAATGCCGCCGCGGATGAAGGCGCTGCAGGCCACTGCGTTCGATATCGAGGGGAACGTGGCGAAGATCGCCTACCCGATCGAGCTCTGGGAGGAGGGCAACGCCGTCCAGCTGATGAGCGGGATCGCCGGCAACATCTTCGGCATGAAAGCGGTCCGGAACCTCCGGCTCATCGATGCCTCGCTGCCACCGGCCTACCTGAAGCATTTCAAAGGCCCGCACTTCGGCAACGAGGGAATCCGGAAGATGATGAAGGTCCGCGGCCGGCCATTGACCGGTGCCGTGCCCAAGCCCAAGATCGGGTTTACGGCAAAGGAGCACGCGGAGATCGGGTACGAGACCTGGATGGGCGGGTTCGATTTCGTCAAGGATGACGAGAACCTGACCTCCACCACCTTCAACCGTTTCGACGACCGCGTGAAGTTCATGACGAAGCTCCGCGAGAAGGCGGAGAAGGAGACGGGCGAGGTCAAGTCCGCGTTCCTGAACATCACCGCGGACGTGGAGACGATGAAGAAGCGGGCGGACCTGCTCGCGGCAAATGGCTGGAACTACTGCATGATCGACGTGGTGGTCGCGGGAACCGCGGCGGTCATGACCATGCGGGACTACTGCTCGGACCTTGGCCTTGCCATCCACGCTCACCGGGCCATGCACTCGACCTTTACCCGGAACAGGAAGCACGGCATCACGATGCAGTTCCTTGCGAAGATTATGCGCCTTGTCGGCGTCTCCCAGATCCATACCGGAACCGCTGTCGGGAAACTGGCCGGCTCCCGGCGCGAATCCGTTGCCCTCGCCGACCTGCTCCGCGAGAAGAAGACGAAGCCGGTCGAGGGCATGCTGCTCGGGCAGGACTGGGGGAAGATCAAAACGGCGTTCCCGGTCTCCTCGGGCGGGCTCCACCCGGGTTTGGTGCCGGACGTTATGGACATCTACGGTCCGGAGATGGTCCTGCTCGTCTCAGGCGGTATCCACGGCCACCCGAAGGGCACCCGCGCCGGCGCGAAGGCAACGATGCAGGCCATCGAGGCCTGGCAGGAGGGTGTCACGCTCGAGGAGAAGGCGAAGAAGGCAAAAGAGCTGAAAGAAGCCCTCGGCAAGTGGGGGCATTACAAGCCGGTGTGACAGCTCCCAATTATTTTCTTTTTTCCCGATTTTTCTGAAATTTAGAGCATACTCACCCCCTTCGGGGGTCGCCCGGGGGTCTGCCGACCCCTCGCCGGGCAAGGACGCTGATCACTTTTACCATCCTGATCAAGGTAAGTGCGTAGCGCGAAACCCGACCTTGAATTCAAAATGAATGAGACGGAAAAAGAGCTGTCAGGATCTTCGATTCCCTCCGGGGTAATTATCAGCACCCGAAAAACCGCTCATTGAAGCCGCCACGGGAGCGCCCTTCGGGGCGGCGGCCGTTCATCGTAACCGGGGGTATGGGGGCATCAGCCCCCATCAGCAAATCTTTTCGCAGGTTTTTCTGGGGGAATCCTTTCCACAATGCTATCAGTGGAATTGCACGGGTGTACGGTCTGGAATATTTACATCCCTCACAGTTCCAGTTCCCACTTCTCCTCCAGGATCTGCCCGCCCCATTCGTTGTTGACATGCGTGTCCGTGATCCGGAACCCCTTCTCTTCGTACAGGTGCCGGGCAGCATCGAGCGTGCTGAATGTCCAGAGGAAAACCCGCTCGTACTTCGCATCCCGGCAGAACCCGATTGCCCGGCTGATGAGCCGGCGGCCGGCACCGTTCCCCCGCAGGTCCTTTTCCATGAAATAGAACCGGAGTTGTGCTGTTGTTGCATCCGCATGCGTGATGGCGATGCACCCGCAGGGAACGCGGTTGTGCTCGGCAATGTACATGCAGTCCCGTGCGCTGTCGAATTTTTCTGCAAACGTGCGGACGCCTCCGGTCAGGTACGCGATCCAGATATCGGACGTGAACCCGTACTCCTCTGCGTACAGCGCAAGCTGCCCGTTGATCACGTAATCGAGATCCGTTCTCCGGAACGGCCGGATGGTAAAGCGTGGGACTTTTTTCTGTGACCGCGGTTTTTTTGTTCTCATGGATTGCCGGACTTTCCTTCTGCGCAGAAAACCCGTGAAGGATTCTCCGGTGCGATACGCGATAACCATTGCGTTTTCCCGTATTGGAAAGACCGGAACCTTCAGCCGGATATCCGGGTGGATAGTATGATCAGGATGAGTGAAAGGACGGGCTCAGGTGTTGAAACCCCTGTAAAATGCCCGGATTGCCAAACGGGCTGTTTTTAAAAAACCGCGTACAACGTCCGGATTCAATCCGGGCTGTATCCGCCGCCCGTTCTTCCGGAAGAGCCCGATTCGTGTTTTTCAGGATCCGGGTGAGTTTTCGGCCCGGAGCCGTGCACAAAGGGAATCTCCGCGGGCCGGAAATAACATCCCGCCAAAGCGCAATTCGGGCCTGTACGGGGCAGTATATACTCCCGGATTATGGTCCTTTTAGCGATTGGGAGATGTTGCTTGGCCGGATTACCGCCGAAGAAGGGAAGCTCCGACGGGGGCCGGTTTCCCGGTGAGGGACTCGTCCCGGTACGGTTTCACACCAGAGGGCCGGACAGTACGGAAAAAAGAATTGTTCGCGGGTTACGCGGAACCGCATTGCCCTTCTTTACAGACCGGCTGGTCTGCCGGGCAGGATTTTCCACAGGACCCGCAGTTCGTGCTGTTGGTTTTCAGGTTGACGCACGCGTTCCCGCAGGGCGTAAAACCCGGTCCGCAGCCGACAATCGCACTGCCCTGGATGGAGGCTTCCTGGATCGAGGGGACAACCCCGGCGGGTGTCTGGGCAGCCGGCGCAGCAGTCGCGGCCGGCTGGGTTTTTCCTGAATCTGCAGGAGCGGTCTTCGTGTCCGAGCATCCCGCCGCAAGGGCAAGGATCAGGATGAGGAGACCAGCGATCAGAATTGAACGTATCCGCATACCATCACCATGTGATCCATATCAGGAATCTCATATCAATATTCTGATCCGGCCGTTTCCCATGGCTGACGGTTTTTATGCGGGATGGGGTGCGGTCCCCTTGGAGGAACGGTCAGCCCGGTTGTATCGCCCACGCCAACAGGTCCGTTGCTGACTTTAGCGCCGATCACCGCGGTGCCCGCAACCATGCCTGTACCGGCATTCGGAACAGTGCGCGGTCTTTTGGCACTGAACGCAATGATCCTGATGCGGAAGATCCGGTGACTGGTTTTTTACCGCACTGGTTCTATGACCGGAGACTGTGGCTCAGAAGAGCTTCTTCACTTGTCACTGCCGCAATATTCATGAGCCCCCGCTCCCATCCCACAGTATGCACGATATCATCAGCAGCAGAAAGATGGAGAATGGCATCGTCGTCTTCTGGGACGAGAAGGGTGAGAAGAAGAACGAGTCGTTCAATTACCAGGAGCTGATTGACATGAAGATCAATGCGCTCGACCTGCTCGACCGGCCGAAATCGTATAAGGTTGACAAGGCAGCGCACAAGATCGTTGTAAAAAAATAATCTCCTGTTTTTCACGCTTCGCGTCATCCGCCCGCGGATATTTTACGCAAGACATATAAGTGTATAAGCAAACACTTATACAGATTCCATGGACCCCTGCACCAGGTGCGAAGTATGCAACAATCTCTGCGAGATCGTGCCGAGGATGGCCGTTACGTTCAAGGCGCTTGGCGATCTTACCCGTCTCCAGATCATCTACCTGCTCTCCACTGATACGAGCGGAACGCTCGGCGTGTCAGAGCTCGCGGCCCGGCTGAAGATCTCCCAGCCCGCGGTATCGCAGCACTTAAAGACGCTGAAGACCGAGGGCCTCGTGGAGTCCCGGCGTGAAGGGTTTTACATCTATTACACAATCAACCGCGAGCGGATGGTGGAGTTCCGTGAGCATTTCGAGCTGATGTACTCGACCGTGATGGCGAACTGCAGCCGCGAGATGATCCGGAGAAGCACCCGGGACCGGGCCATCAGTGCCTGCGTGATCTTCTACTCGTACTCCGGCATCACCCGCAGCGTTGCCGAGGGCATCCGCAACGCGAGCGGCTGCGACCTGATCGAGGTGAAGACAAGGGAGCCCTATACGGCCTTCTCTGCGTACACCACCGGTGTCCTGCACTCGCGCACGGGCACCTGCGACCCCATCGAGCCGGCCGAGATCGATGTCTCGGGCTATGATTTCCTGATCATCGGTACGCCCGTCTGGGCCTGGAAGCCGTCGCCCGCGATCAATGCGGCAGTTCAGGCCCTCCGGGGCTGCGAGGGGAAGATGGCCGTGATCTTCACGACCTGCTCTACCCAGCCCGGCGAGGCCCTGCCAATCCTGAGCAGGGCGCTTGCAGCCCGCGGGGTCCGGGTCATGGCGGAGATCTCGCTCGATGCACAGGACACCAGAAATCCCGATGCGGGGGGAGAGCTCCTCCGGCAGATCATAGCGGCTGACCCTGTCAGAACCCTTGCGGGCGAGGCCCTGCCGCGGGAACTCGGGAAGAATCAGGAGAAAAAACCATGAAGACCAGTATTATCTACAACTCGTATTCCGGGAACACCCGCGGCGTGGCAGAGAAGGTCCAGGCAGCCTGCGGGGGAACGCTTGTCGAAGTGAAATCGAAGCAGTACTCATCGAAGCTCGCGGTATACACCCTCGGGTGTTACCGGGCAATGAAGGAGATGAGCGACCCGATCGAACCGGAGCGGATCGATGTAACGTCCGACGACGTGATTGTCATCGGGACCCCGATCTGGGCCGGGAAAGCAACCCCGGCCGTCAACGCGGCCATTGCGTCCCTGCAGGGCTGCGCCGGGAAGAAGGCCATCATCTTTGCCACCTGCGGCAAGGAGGGGAAGGACGCCCTCGCCATCCTCCGGACGGCGCTCGGGGCGAGAGGCGTGACCGTTGCCGGCGAGTTCGTGTTCGACAAGGATGGCATGAAGGACCCGGCACGGATCGATGCCATGATCGCGGCGGTGAAAACCGCAGGAGGATCCCCGTGAAGACTGTCATCTATTCCTTTTCCGGCACCGGCAACTCCCTTGCCGCTGCAAAGAAGATCGCGGCAGCGCTGGGGGAGACGGAGCTGGTGCCGATCGCATCGCTGGAGGACACTGCAGGATCTGTACTGCCAGCAGCGGAACGGATCGGCATCGTCTGCCCGGTCTATTTCTCCGGGCTCCCCCTGATGGTGGCATCGTTCGCGGAGCGGCTGGAGCCCGGATCGGCACAGTACCTGTTTGCAGTCCTGACCCATGGAGGCGGCGGGGAGTCTGCTGCGCTCCGCCAGCTCGACAGCATTCTCCGGCAGCGGAAGGGCAGGGGGCTGGACGCAGGCTTCGGGGTGATGATGCCCGGGAATTACATCATGATGTACGAGTCCCCCATGGGACAGAAGCAGCAGGAGATCCTGGCAAAGGCGGATGAAGAAATTGCGGCAATCGCCGCATCGGTATCCCGGATGGAGAAGGTTGCCCTCCCGTCATCGCTGATCAACCGGATCCTGTACATGCTGATCTACCCGTGGTTCAGGTCCCATGCCCGCACCGATGACAAAAAGTTCTCCGTAACCGACGCGTGTATCTCCTGCGGAACCTGCGTGGAGGTCTGCCCGGCGAAGAACATCGGACTCGTGGACAAAAAACCGGTCTGGAAGCACCGCTGCGAGCTCTGCTGCAGCTGCATCCACACCTGCCCGGTGAAGGCAATCCAGGCCGGGGCGAGGACAGAGAAATGGGGAAGGTACCGCAACCCTGACGTCACGGTTGCAGAGCTGAAGATGCAGAAGAAGGACACGTCATGAAGACCGTCATCTATTACTTCACCGGCACCGGCAACTCGCTTGCCGCTGCACGGAAGATTGCCGCAGCGCTGAAGGACTGCGATCTGGTGCCGATCGCATCGCTGAAAGATACACCGGGAACGATCGTCCCGGCAGCAGACCGGGCCGGGATCGTCTGCCCGGTGTACGATGCCGGCCTTCCCGTGATCGTGAAGGAGTTCGCGGAACGTCTGGACATCGGGGCCGTGCCCTATGCATTCGCCATTGTTACCATGGGTGGTATGGGTGTCTCCGCCCTCCACCAGCTCAATACCATTCTCGTGCAGGGCTGCCGCAAAAAGCTCGATGCGGCATTTGCGGTGAGCATGCCCGGCAACTTCCCGCCGCTCGCGATCCCTCCGGCGGGAGAGAAGAAGGATGAGATCCTCCGGAAAGCCGATGCCGATCTTGCAGCAATTGCTGTCGCGATACAAAAGGGGCAGCCCGTGCCGCCCGGCTTCTCCCCCTTCTCTTCGCTGATGAGGATCCTCCTCTACCCGCCGTTTGCACGGAACGTTCACGGGATGTCGTCGTCCTTCTCCGTTGAGGATACCTGCACCGGTTGCGGCACCTGCGCAAAGGTCTGCCCGGTGAAGAACATCGTGATGGAGAAGGACCGGCCGGTCTGGCAGCAGACGTGCGAGCTCTGCTGCGCCTGCCTCCACTTCTGCCCGGCCGAGGCAATCCAGCTCAGTCTCATGCGGGGCTCGAAGGGCAGGGGACGGTACCGTCACCCGGACCTCACGATTGACGACATGAAAGCTCAGCGCGGGGAGAAATCCGGCACAACACCCTGAAGGAGATTACCATGACAGAAACACCTGAAAATAAAACCGTATCGTCCCGGCAGACCCTCCGGAAATGGATCCTGATCATATCCTTCCTGCTCCTGCCGGTCACGCTTGTTTATATCTCGCCGCTCGTCATCATGATGGGGGCAGTGCAGGGGGTAGCAACCGGCAGCATGCTCCTCTTCATTGCTAACTTCATTCTCTCGCTCGTTGTCGCCCGGCTCTGGTGCGGCTGGTTCTGCCCGATGGGGGCATGGCAGGAGATCTGCTCACCGGTCTTCAAAAATACCGTGCAGGAAGGCTGGCGCAATAATGTCAAGTACGTGATAACCGTTGTCTGGCTGGCCGTGCTCGCGTATTTCTTCATCGGTGCCGGCGGGATCCGATCGATCGATCCCTTCTTCGGCACGCAGAACGGCCTCTCGATCACGTCCCTTGCACCCCTGATCGTGGTCATCGTCATCTTCACGATCATGTTCGTTATTGCATACCTGATGGGCCGGCGCGGCTTCTGCCATGTCTTCTGCCCGGTGGCGTCCCTCCTTGTCCTTGGCCGGAAGATCCGTAACGCCATGGGCTGGCCGGCGCTGCAGCTCTCTGCCGATGCATCCCGCTGCATCGACTGCAAAAAATGCTCGAAGGAATGCCCGATGGGCCTTGACGTGAACGGCATGGTACGGAAGAACGAGATGGAAAATCCCGACTGTATCATGTGTGCCAGCTGTGCCGACATATGCCCGAAGGGTGCGATTACGTACGGTATCGGGGGCCGGTAAGCGGCCTGACCGGCACCGCAGGAAAATCATGGTATGAGCCCGGAATCTTTGGAACGCACAATACCGGAAGAAGCGGCACGCATGCCGGCATCCCGGCAGCAGGCCCGGCGTGCACTCATCATCCTCTCGTTCATCCTGTATCCGGTAACCTTTGCCTATGTCTCGTGCCCGATCATCACAGAGGCGGCGGGGCTCGGGATCGTGAGCGGGGGTCTCATTGTCTTCTGCCTGCTCTTCATCAGTTCGCTCGTGCTCGGACGGCTCTGGTGCGGGTACCTCTGCCCTGCCGGGGGCCTGCAGGAAGCCTGCAATATTGTCCTCAGGTGGCCCCTCCGGACGAAGAGACTGGACTGGCTGAAGTACCTTGTCTTCCTCGGGATCTTCGGCAGCATTGCACTAGCGATCTGGTCTGCCGGCGGCCTGAAGACAGTCGACTTCCTGTACCGGACACAGAACGGCATCTCAATCCTGGCCGCGGGAGGAGTCGCCCTGTTCCTCGGGCCGGTCCTGATCACCCTGCTATTCACGTTGATCTTTGGCAAACGCGGGTTCTGCCATACCTTCTGCCCGATCGCGGTGATGCTGATGATCGGCCGGAAGATCCGGAACATTTTCCGGTGGCCGGCGCTGCACCTGGAAGCAGACAAGGACCACTGTACCGGCTGCATGGAATGCTCGGAGGAATGCCCCATGAGCCTTGACGTGAACGGGATGGTACGGGAGGGTCGGATGGAGCAGGCAGACTGTATCCTCTGCGGCGCCTGCGTGGATATCTGCCCGAAGAATACGATTGTATACGCATGGTCAGAGAACCGATCAGGAAGGACAGCATGAAGACCGTTATTTATTACTTCACCGGCACCGGCAACACCCTTGCCATTGTCCGGGATCTGGCGGCGGAACTGGGCGATTCGGAACTCGTCCCGGTTCCGGAGATGATGCGCCGGCAGGAGATCGCGTGCGATGCGGACGCTGTCGGGATCGCGTTCCCGGTCTACTTCCTGGACCTGCCGGAGATCGTGGAGGGATTTGTACGGAAACTCCGGTTCACCGGCAGGTCGTACATCTTCGGCATTGCCACCTGCGGCGAGCGGCCGGGCGGGGCCCTCTTCTCCCTGCAGGCGCTGCTTGAGGAGAAGGGGCAGGCCCTTGCATCCGGGTTTGTCTTTGTCATGCCGGAGAACTTCATCGGGCCTGTCGATCTCATGGGCGACGCTCCTCACCGGCAGGACAAGTATGCCGCTGCACGGGGCCGTATTGCTCCTGTTGCAGCAATGATCCGGGAACGTAAACAGAGCCTGCCGGAAGGAAACCCGTCCGCGATCCTGCGGATCGGCGGGAAGATCACGAGATCACTTGCGACAACGCTCTACAACACCCCCCGGCACCTCCGCGCAACCTGCCGGTGCAACCACTGCCGGACCTGCGAACGGATCTGCCCCGCGCGGAACATCGTGGTGGAGAAGGATGCCGTCATCTTCGGGAACTCCTGCACCCAGTGCTATGCCTGCATCCACTGGTGCCCGCAGGGTGCGATCGAGATCGGCAGGAGAACGGCCGGAAAGCCGCGGTACCACCACCCGGATGTGACCCTTGCCGACATGCTCCGCCAGCGGGGGGATGCATGACGGAATCCTGCGATCCCGCATCGTTTCCCCGCCGGCTCTCCCGCGAAATCTGCCGGAGGGCGACTGCCGGAGCCGTTGCCGGATCCTTCGGGCTCTGGATCATCGTCCTGTCCCTCATCAACGGCAAACCGTTCGGGCTTGCCAGGCTGCAGGAGATTACGGGCGGCCCCTCGATCCTTGACATGACCTTCACGACGGGGCCGGACAGCGTGTATGCAGTCCTCGATGCCCTTGGCGATGCCGGCCGGGCGTTCGATCTGACGCATATCGTGCCGCTCGATCTCGTCTTCCCGTTCACATACGGCCTCTTCCTCGCGCTCGGCATTTCGTGGGGTCTCGTGCGGCTTCTCCCGGAAGGCAGCCCGTGGCTCCTGCTGAACCTTGCGCCGGTGATTGCCGCGGCAGCGGACTACTGCGAGAACGCCGGGGTCATCGCGCTTCTCCTCACGTACCCCGCACGGCTCGATCCCGCTGCGTGGTTCGTGAGCATCATGTATATTATCAAGTCCGGGTTCTCGGCCGTGAGTTTCCTTACCCTGATTGCAGCACTGGCCGGCGTTGCCGTCATGTCCCTGCTACACCGGCTTGGCAGGAGTCCTGCATGACAACCGGCGGGTCAGCACCGGTGGAGACGGGCACGTCGTACCGCGACACTTTCAACACCACGATAGCAGAGACGATCGCACAGGCTGTCCGGATCATCGGGCAGGACCCGGCGCTGCTCATTCCCGGCTCGGTCATCCTCCACCACCAGAGGAAAGCGGCCGCGATACGGAAACGTCACGAGCAGCAGGGGCTCATCGTCCCGCCGGTCATGATCCTCAGCATCACCTCGCGCTGCAACCTTGCCTGCGCCGGCTGCTACATGCATGGCAGGGGGGAGAAGCCGGCCGCGGAGATGAGCCCGGCAGTCCTTGCATCCGCTGGTGCCCAGGCCGCGGAGCTCGGCGTATCGATCATCGTGATCGCCGGCGGAGAACCGCTCGTCCGGCAGGAAGAGATCCTTGCGCTGGCAAAAGCCCATCCACGGGTACTCTTCCCGGTCTTTTCAAACGGTCTTCTGATCGACGATGCGATGGCAACAGCGATCGCAGGGTGCCGGAACATCGTGCCGGTCATCAGCTTCGAGGGATTCCGGGAGGACACCGACCGGCGCCGTGGCCACGGCGTTTTCGACCGGCTCCTCGCGGCTGCTGCCCGGCTGAAGGCACGGGACGTCTTCTTCGGCTGCTCGGTCACGACAACGCGGGAGAACTTCCCGCGGGTGACGGACGAAGTGTTTATCCGGGAGATGCTGAAGGCCGGTGTCCGGGTCTTCACGTATGTCGAGTACGTTCCGATGCGGGACGGGACGGAAGGACTCGTCATGGCGCACGAACAGAAGAAGACCCTGCAGGTCGTGCTTGCGGACTTCAACCGGAAATTCCCGGCGCTCTTCATCGGCTTCCCCGGCGACGAGGACACGTACGGCGGGTGCCTTGCCGCGGGCCGGGGCTTCGTGCACGTCAGCCCGTCCGGCGATCTTGAGCCCTGCCCGGCAGCGCCATTTTCCGACGCAAACCTCACGAAGGTTCCGCTCGCGGAAGCGCTCCGCTCCCGGCTGCTCGGCCGGCTCCGCGAAACGCCGGAGGTTCTTGCGGAGACGGAAGGAGGCTGCGCTCTCCGGGCGAACCGGGCATGGGCAGAGGGACTGGTGGGCCGGGAGTGATGGGGGGATAGCGATTTACCGGTTTTCTGGAGAACTACAGGACGTTTTCACACAACGGGGGGCGTCGCATTACCTGAAAAAATTATTAAGCAGAAACCTGATGGGGATAGTATTGGATTGTGATGGAGCCACGGGCGCTCGGGGTCTGCCGACCCTCGCCCCGTGGAGCATGGTCGTATATGGGGCATGAAAAAAATCGAAAATGGGGGTCAAGGGGGCTTGCCCCCTTGGGCTGCCTCCCCCTCTGGGGGAGAGAGGGGGTCACCCTCACAATTCCACTGAGTGTGTTATGGAGTGGTTTCTCCAGAGCAGAAAAATTATCATTCGAGAGTTGAGGTAAACCATGAATCAACCTGAAAATAATCCGGAAACTCCACAATCGGTAAAATCACTCGTGATCGTGTTCTCATACCATCACGGGAACACGGAGAAGATAGCACGAACGATGGCGAATGTCCTTGATGCAGAAGTAAAAACACCGGACCAGGTTTTCCCGGAAAAACTCCGGGAGTACGACCTGATCGGGTTCGGCTCGGGGATTTACAGCGCGACCTTCGGCCCGGCAATCCTCACTCTTGCCGACCGGCTTTCCTCTGCTGCAGGGAAGAAGGCCTTTCTCTTTTCGACCTACGGGGCACCGGCATTTGCGGTAACCCGGAGTTTCGTTGCAGACAACCACGCAGAGATGCGGGAAAAGCTGCAGCTGAAGGGGTACACGGTCATTGGTGAATTCGGCTGTGCCGGGTGGAACACGAACAGTTTCCTGAAATATTTCGGCGGAATCAACAGGGGACGGCCGGATGCGGACGACCTGCGGAATGCGGAGATGTTCGCCCGGGAGATGCTGAAAAAAGCCCGCGGGTGACGGCAGAAATCGTTTCGCCGGCCCCCGCCTGATAATGCTGAACCGGTTTACCCGTCCTTTTTCAGGTGTTTCAGGGCCTTTTCCCGCGTCTTGCAGATGGTGAAGATCTTCAGGAATCCTGCGATCTCAAAAACATATTCAACATGCGAGTTGAGGGACGAGAAAACGACGGTGCCTCCTCCGTCTTTCATGGTATGCAGGGTTTTCACCAGTACCCGCATCCCGGCGCTCGAGATATAGTCGGTTCCTGAAAAATCGAAGAGGAGCCGGTCCGGGTGCCGGCCGATGACCGGTTTAAGGTCCTTTTCAACGGCCGGAGCGCTGTCGGTATCGAACCGCCGGGGCAGCGTGACGACAGTCGTTCCTTCGATAATCGTGATTTCTGCGCTCATCACATCTCCGAAATCCCTTATCAGGTATGATGATGCCGGTCCAGAAAATAGATTGCGGTTCTATACCGCGGGACAGGTGTTCCCTTCACTGATCTTCCAGCGCCCCGAGCGCCCCGGACGGGCAGACGAGGATACACAGCCCGCACCCGTCGCATGCTGCCGGGTCGATGATCGGCTTCTTCTTCACGAGCCGGATGGCCCCGTATCCTCCGTCCCGGCATGCAACTACGCACCTGCCGCACCCGTCGCACTTTTTGGCATCGGTGATCACCGGCCGGATCCGAACATCCCGGCTGAGGGACTGATGGGCAGTGAGCTGCCGTAGCCCCAGCCCGCGGAGTTCATCGGGCGAGGAGAACCCTTTCCAAGCAAGGTAGGATACAAGCCCCCTGTTCATCTCCTTCACGATGCCGTACCCGTTCCACATCACGGCCGTGCAGACCTGTACTGCGGACGCGCCGAGCAGCAGGTACTCCACGGCATCCTGCCAGGTGCTGACGCCGCCGATCCCCATAACCGGCAGATCAATGCACCCGGCAATGGCGGCAACGCGCCCGAGGCCTATAGGCTTGATCGCCGGTCCGGAATAGCCGCCATGCGTGGACATCCCGTCCACGGACGGGTGCGGTCCGAAAGTCTCGATGTCGACCCCGCAGAGAGACTGGACGCTGTTGATGGCGGAGATGCCCGCAGCCCCGCCGGCTGCCGCAGCCTTTGCAGGGAGCGTGATGTCCGTGATGTTCGGCGTCATCTTGACGTACACCGGGACCTTCACCGACTTCACAACGCTCCGGGTGAGCTGGTTTACCAGCGGCGGGTTCTGGCCGATGGCAGCGCCGACACCGGCCTCCGGCATGCCGTGCGGGCACGAGACGTTCAGCTCGATGGCATCGCAGCCGGCATCCTGTACGGTCCCGGCAAGCTCCTGCCAGCTTTTTGGATCCGGGTCGCCCATGATACTGGCAATGAGGATCCGGTCGGGGAACTCCTCCCGGATCTGCCCGATCCCGGCCTCCCAGTACGAGACGCTCTTTTTGCTGAGCAGCTCGATATTCTCAAACCCCAGGAGTTCCCCGCCTGCGCCCTTCCATGCAGCGAACCGCGGGGAAACATCCCGGATCGCCATGCCGTCCGGGTGGATGGTCTTGATGACCGCCCCGCCCCAGCCGGCCCGGAATCCCCGGAGGATATGCTCCACGGAAGCGGTCGGGGGAGCGGAGGCGAGCATGAACGGGTTCTTCAGCGTGAGTTTCCCGAGGGTCGTGGTGAGATCCGACTGGTCGGTCATGGTGGTTCTCCTGTTCCGGATGGTTCTTCCCGGCCGATAAAACGATGGTGCAGCCCGCCGGAACCATGCCGCGGGCTGTACCTCCCGCCCCCGCACCGATACGTCACGCTCAAATACACCTGCGGTCAACAACTCCCCGGTATACATGGTGGCAGCAGGACCGGACATCGTTGTCCGCGAGCTGAAGAAGGACGAGTTCTCCCTCGCGGAGAAGTTATGGGAGGAGTACCGCGGCCAGAAGAACGACATGCCCGAGGAGCGGGTCTTCGGGGTGTTCGAAAACGGCATCCTCGCCGCAACCGCCCGGTGCACCCGGCACCCGGACGGCCTGGAGATGGACTGCGTGTTCTCAAGCGAGCGGTTCCGCGGGAAGGGCTATGCCCGGCGCGCCGTGCAGGCGCTGATCGATGCCTGCGGGAAGGAGCGGATCTTCATCCACTCGACAATCACCCTCATCTCCTTCTACAGGACCTTCGGGTTCGTCCCGATCCCGGAGGACAAGCTTCCGCGGACCATCCGCGAGCGGTTCCTTTTCTGTTTTGGCGAGATGGAGGGCTGTAATGTCTGCCCGATGACGCGGGCCGGGAGCGGGTGAAGGGGACAGCCTTCATTGCCGCGGCGGTACTGTCCTTCTGCGTACGTTTTTTACGCAGGTTCCCGCGGCAGGTGCCGGGTCGGGAGAGACGCACCCGGCAAAGAGGAGGAGCAGTGCAAGGACGAGGAGTGCAGGAAGGATCCTCGGGTCCACAGGTGGCATGCAACGGGCGACAATATGAGCATGCTGACTCATGACCGGGAAAAACTACAAATAGCCGGCGCAACGATGCACACGCAAGGCAAGGTGATGGTCCATGTGTTCTCCGGTCGGCCCGCTCAGTATCGAACTGGGCGAGATCACGTTCTACAAATACCGGTGCAACGACTGCGGAAGGGAGTACAAGAGCACGGGAAAGCAGCATTCGATCTGCCCGGACTGCAAGTCTGAGAATGTTGAAAAGGTGTGACAGGGGTATCCCGAATCCTCCTGCCCTGGTTACTTTCCTGCCGCATCCCGATCCCTTTTAATACCGGACTCCGAGATCCTAAGCACCGTGACAGAATTCGAGCTCGTCTCCAGCTTCGCCCCCGCCGGCTCGCAACCCGAAGCGATCAGGGAACTGATCGCGGGGCTTGAGGATGACAAGCAGTACCAGACCCTGCTCGGCGTCACCGGCTCGGGCAAGACCTTCACGATGGCAAACGTGATACAGGCAGCGCAGAAGCCCACGCTCGTGCTCGCCCACAACAAGACGCTCGCCGCCCAGCTCTACTCGGAGTTCTGCGACTTCTTCCCCAGAAACCGCGTGGAATACTTCGTCTCCTACTACGACTACTACCAGCCCGAGTCCTACATTCCCGCAAAGGACCAGTACATCGAGAAGGACTCTGCCATCAACCCGAAGATCGAGATGCTCCGGCTCTCGGCCACCGCCTCGCTCTCGTTCCGGCCCGACACCATCGTGGTCGCCAGCGTCTCCTGCATCTACGGCCTTGGCAACCCCGAGAACTTCCGGAACATGGGGTTCGAGCTCTCGGTCGGCCAGAAGATCTCGCGGAACGAGATCATGAGCCGGCTGCTCGACATCCTCTTCGAGCGCAATGATCTCGAGCTGATGCCCGGCCGCTTCCGGGTCAAGGGCGACATCATCGACATCATCCCCGGGTACTTCAACGACATCATCCGGATTGAGATGTTCGGGGACGAGATCGAGCGGATCCGCGAGGTGGACAAGAACACCGGCGCAAAGAAAGAGGAGATGAAGTACTTCTACGTGTATCCCGCCCGGCACTTCGTTACGCCCGAGAGCGCACGGAAATCCGCAATCGCCTCCATTGAGAAGGAACTTGCCGAGGTGCTCCCGACACTTGGGCTGATCGAGGCCCACCGGCTTGAGCAGCGGACGCGGTACGACCTCGAGATGATCGCAGAGACCGGCTCCTGCAAGGGGATCGAGAACTATTCCCGGCACTTTGACGGGAGGAAGGCCGGCGAGAAGCCGTACTGCCTGCTCGACTACTTCCCGGACGACTTTTTGATGATCATTGACGAGAGCCACCAGATGATCCCGCAGCTCCACGGGATGTACAACGGCGACCGCTCGCGCAAGAAGGCGCTTGTTGACTACGGCTTCCGGCTGCCGAGCGCGTATGACAACCGGCCGCTGAAGTTCCACGAGTTCGAGCAGTATATGAACCGCGTGATCTTCGTCTCGGCAACCCCCGGCGAGTACGAGCTGAAGAAGTCGGGCAAGGCGGTTGAGCAGATCATCCGGCCCACGGGCCTGGTGGATCCCGGTGTCGAGGTCCGGCCGATCGACGGCCAGATCGAGGATGTTATCCGCGAGGTGCAGGCAACCATCGCCCGCGGCGACCGTGCCCTTGTCACCACGCTGACCAAGAAACTCGCCGAGGAGCTCTCCGAGTTCCTTGCCGACCGGAAGATCCGGACGCGGTACCTCCACTCCGAGATCGAGACGCTGGAACGAAGCGAGATCATCCGGCAGCTCCGGCTCGGGAAGTTCGACGTGCTGGTCGGGATCAACCTGCTCCGCGAAGGCCTCGACATTCCCGAGGTCGGGTTCATCGGGATCCTGGACGCGGACAAGGAAGGATTCCTCCGCGACGCCCGGAGCCTGATCCAGATCATCGGCCGGGCAGCCCGGAACGTGCACGCGAAGGTCGTGCTCTACGGCGACACCATGACCGACTCCATGAAGCGGGCGCTGGCCGAGACCAGGCGCCGGCGCGACATGCAGATCGCGTTCAACAAAAAGCACGGGATCATCCCTCAGACCATCATCAAGCCGGTCAAGGAGAAGGAGGTCGATCTCAGGGACACGAAGCATGTACCGAAGACCGAGATCCCGAACGTGGTGATCGAGCTCGAGAAGCAGATGCAGGACGCTGCCGAGAACCTGGACTTCGAGCGGGCCATCGCGCTCCGCGACCAGATCCGGAAACTGAACGACCGGCTGGCAGAAGCGGGGAAGCGGCGGTAACCCGGTGGCAGCAGGCAGTTACCCCCCGGATGCGATCGGTTTTTCCTGAAACCCGCGAATCATTTTTCCGGAAAAATTTCGCATGATTTATTCATGATGAGAACAGATTTTCATCATGTACCAGGAGATCTCCGGCCTTCTCTTTCATCCTGACGGCTTTTTTGCCCGGAAACAGAATGAGGAGATTCACCTCCTTATCCCGGCAGTCATTGTCGGTATCGGCAGCATCGTGACCTTCCTGTCACCGGTTCTGGAAGTGGCTGTCACCCGGGGCGACATCAGCGGTTTTTTCGGGCAGCCCACAGCAGCCCTGTACTTCCTCCTGCTCCCGTTCGCTCTCTGGCTCGTGATGGCAGCAGTCCTCTATGTTGTCAGCCGGCTCCTCGGCGGTACCGGATCGTTTCCTGCAACCCTGCAGAACACCGGGTACGGGTATCTCCCGCAGACCCTCCTGTCCCCGTTCATCCTGATCAATGGAATTGCCCGGCCATGGATTGCGGGCATGCAGCCTTCGATATTCCTGACGGTGCTTGTGGCAATTCTTGGTGCCGGCCTTTTCCTCGGGGTATTCTGGAGTGCCGCCCTCTGGACATCTGCAATGGAAAAAACTCACGGAATTTCCCGTGGCAGAGCCATTGCAGGGCCGGCGCTTGTCGTACTATTTTCCCTGCTTCCGCTGGTCCTGGTTATTCTTTCCGAGAGTGCTGTCCGCGTTCCTCCGCTATAGATTCATGCCTGCACACTGTTCGACCGGTGGATTTTCTATCCCACACTTCAGAGTAACAACGATGGGGGCTGATGCCCCCATACCCCAATTATGATGTGTGCCGCCGCCCCCGCGGGGGCGCTCCCGCGGCGGCCTTTAATTACCGGTTTCCCGGGACCTGCTCTGGCCCCGCCGTGCCCCGTGAGGGGCCCTCAGGCGGGGAGCCCTCATAATCACACTGGTGAGAACAGCCGGATACTATCGTGTTTTCTCTCTCTCAAAAAGGATTTTACAGATACGAATACCAAAAAATTATTTCCCCGCATCCCCCGGGGCGGCCGCCATTCCCTTGTCGCCGTCCGCCAATTCCCCGGCCCCGACCATGTAGTACCGCTTGATGAAGTCCCTGACCTTCTCGCTCTCGATCCACCCCATGTCGAGCTGGGTGATGATCCGGTCGATCTCCTTTGCCTGGAGGATGATCTTGTCCGTGATATCGCCGGGCGCGAGGCTCGAAAGGCCGACGATGACTGCAAGCGGGTTCCGTATGTGGTCACCGAGGATCGCGAACTGCTCGATGTTATGCTCGATCTGCTCGAGCGCCTTGCGCTTGGCAATCTCCATCTGCTTCCGGTCCGTGATATCGATGAACGAGATCATCACGCAGACCGGTGTTCCCGTCTCATCGCGGACAAGGTTTGCCCAGAGCAGGACGTAGAACGGGTTCCGGTTGTATTTCAGGAGAATGACCTCGCCAAACCAGCTGCCGGCTTTCTGCAGGGTATCGCGGATCTCCCCGAATGTCCGCGGGGCTGTCATGAACGTGCCAAGGTTTTTGCCAATGATCTCGTTGTCATGGTAATAATCGAGCATTTTGGTCAGGGACTGGTTCACGTAGGTTATCGTGAAATCCAGGTCCAGGATCGCGATCGCGTTGATCGAGGACCGGATGGCATGATCCTTGATCAGCAGCAGTTCCTCGGCCTGCTTGCGGTCGGTGATGTCAACAAGCGTGACCACGAACTGGTTGTCGGGGAGCATACCTGCCGAGACCAGGACCCAGCGATCTCCCTTGTCCCGGGAACGGAACCGGGTCTCCATGTTCTCGATACTTCCCTGGGTCTTGAGGTTCCGGAAGAAGGTATCCTTGTGATCTGCATCCGCCCAGAGTTCGCCGAACGGGACTGCCATGACCTCCTCGCGGGTATACCCGAGCCGGGCGACAAACCGCTCGTTCACTTCCTTGATCGAAAGGCTCGAGAGGTTGACAAGACCGACACCGGCTTCCGAATGGTTGAAGATCCCGCGGTACTTCACCTCGTTCCTCCGCATGTGGGTGGCAAGGCTCGAGACAACCACGGAGACGCCGATCATCACGTAACAGATCACGGACGACGAGATGAGTGTCCAGGCATCGCTGCCAAGGAAGTACCAGACAAGCGACATGTAGGCAACGGAGATGACGCCGGCAAAGAGCGGTCCGCGGTGCGGGTACCAGTAGGCCGCAATGACGACCGGGATGTAGAAGAGGTTCGGGGCAACGTCGTTGTTGCCGTAATGGAGGGAGAGGATGTTGATGAGGAGGGCAAGGACCGTGGTGTTGATGATGATGAAGAGCCAGAGATTGTTCAGGCTCTCTTCGCGCTCCCCGAAATGCTCAGACTCCACCATTCCGTGACCGGCCTGTTCGTCCTTTGGACGTTGCGGGGGCTGACGGGAATTCTTTTCCGCCCTTCCCCTCTATGCAACCTCATTGCACGAACGGCTATTAATGTGTTGCGTTTTTTCCTGACATGAAACGTATTCAAAAAGTGGCATTAAAATTTTTTTTGAATATTCACCACCCCGGCATATTTCCATGTTTCATGAAGCGAAGGAGTGTGTCACCCGAAACCCCACTGGGCGAGCGTTGTCCGTGACGGATCCACGTCCTCCCAGCTCCAGCCGAGCGCCTCGATGATCCGGGAGATGGGCTGCCGGATCGTCTTCTCGAGCATGATCTCACGGTCCACCACGAATTCGGGTGGCACCTGGTCAGCGTACTCGAAGCAGAGCACATCGGTCTTGGGGTACTTCGCGGTCACGGTTTTGATGTACACCCGCTTGGGCTTGCTGCCCTTCCCGAATTCCGTGTGCAGGTACTGGTTCGCGTACTTCGCCCCGCGGACCTGCGCATCGTCTGTTTCGTAATCCTCGAGGCCCTTGCCGATCCCGCCGGGGATACCGATCTCGTCCAGTGTGTACTTCCCGGCCCGGTATTTTTTGATCACGTCGCTGAGAAACACCCTGACTTCCGGCAGTCCCTTCCCGTCCAGGATCATCTCCATCACGGTCTTCTGCACGAACTTGGTGATCTGCGGGGTGTCGCTGCGCTTGATCTCGAAGCCCACGATGTCAGTCTCGTGGACGTCCTTGCCCTCTTTCCAGACAAGCGAGCCGGCGTACCGTTTCTTCTTGCCGGCCTGGAAGAAGCGGGCGTAGATCTTCTCGAACTTGATGGAGAAGAAGTTGACATCGGCGTTCAGCTCGTTCTTTGCAAAGACCGGGTAGCTGTCGTTGAGCACCTTCTCGATCGTACGGGCGGTCGCGATCGTCTGCTCCCGGTCCATACCCTTCTCGAGCTGGACCATGCAGGAATCGGTGTCGCCGTAGATAACCGTGTAGCCCATCTTCTCGATCTCGCGCCGCGTGTGCTCGATGATCGCCCGGCCAACGGAGGTCACGGCAGCCCCGATCTCCCGGTCGAAGAGCCGGAAGCGGGCATACCCCGAAACCCCGTAGTAGGTGTTCATGATCACCTTGAGCACGTTCTGCTGCATGTCGTACATCACGTACTGCGGCGAGCCGAAGGCAAACGTGTTCCGCAGCGCCTTCTTCTGGTCGCGTTCCCTGAGGAGGTCGGCAATGATGCTCCTTGTTAACCCGTCCGGCTGCTTCCGGAACCGGATCCCGTTCGGGGCCCGGAGCTCCCCGGCCGGGTCGCTCTCGCCCGAAGAAAGCTTGGTCTCGGGCGAGGCGTTGATGGTCATCATCGCCATCGGGTACAGGGACTTGAGGTCGAGCACCACCACGTTCTCCCGGACGCCTTTGCTCGGCTCGAAGACGGTTGCGCCCTCGAACTCTTCTGCATTGGCAAAGCCCTTGGACGGCAGGACGTACTTCCCGAACGCCTTCCGGAGCACGTACACGTCGATGACGCTCGACGAGTTCAGGGTCTTGTCGAGCGGGCAGCCCACGTACCTCGCGATCTCGCGGTAGAACCCGATGATGTTGTCCTTCCGGTCGATGGCAACACAGAGCTCCACGTCCTTGTAGTTGTACTCGACAAGGAGCGCCGGCTGCTGCTTCCAGAGGTCGGAGATGGTGCCGGTGTACCGGACCTTCTGCTCGCCGACCTCGTCCATTGCCACGGCGTCGAGCCGGTAGGACTCCTTGAGAGTCGAGTGCATCTTCTTGTACGCAGTGAGCAGATCGAAGAGCGCCCGGCCCCGAAGGGCGTTCCGCTCGCTCATGCCCGGGATCCGGGCGAGCGAGTCGGCCCGGAGGCCGAGCTTCTCCATGCGGCCGGTGATATAGGGCATATCGAATTCGACGAAGTTCCAGCCGGAGAGGACGTCCGGGTCGCGTGCGGCGATGTACGCGGCAAACGCCCTGAGCATCGCGGTCTCGTCCGCGTACGTGCAGATCGTGTGTGTCCCCTTCCGGAAGCAGCCGTTTGCAAGGCCGCCGTCCGCTTCCTTTTTTGTAATCTCGTCCGGTGTACCGCTGCCCCCGCCCACGAGAAGGAATGTTGTGTAATCGTTGTCGAACGAGTCGAACGCGGTGATGCAGATGATGGCGTCGCGCTGGGGATCGGGGAAACCCCGCTCGTCCTCGCACTCGATATCGATGATGCAGGAGCGGGCCGGGGCATCGACATCCGCGGGCGCAATCTCACGGTAGTCGGCCGTGGTGGCCGGCGCCGCGACTCCGCCGGTGAGCCCGGTGTCGATCATGAACCGGGTGGCAAACGGGATGTCGGCCTCGTAGTGTTTGTACCGCTCCCGCACATCGCGGACATCGCCCGGCCGCTGGGTATAGAGCCGGCGGAGCGGCTCGCCGCGGATCGAGCGGTAGCTGGTGCCGGTCTCGAGGCTCGCCTGCGCCGGAAATGCCCCGGTCTCTGCCTGCTCGGCCGGCACGTAGAAGTACGGCCGGAATCCCGTGACATCGAGGCGCACGGCCCTGCCCTTCGTGTCCCGGCCAAAGACGTGGATGAGCGGGCCGTCCGGCGTGTTGCTGTACTCGACCTGGTTGATGGCGATCCGGACACCGGCTTCCGGTACCGTGACGCAGGGAGCGCTTGCGCAGGTGTCCGCGAGCGTGGACTGGGACGTCACCGGGACACCGCCCTCCGGCACAGGTCCTGCACGAACCGGGCGGCCCCGTCCATCTTCTCCTGCTCCCACGCATCGAGCGGCCATTCCTCGATCCGCCGGATACCCTCGTTGACGATAACCGCCGGGATGCCGAGCGAGCACCCGCTGGTGCCGTACTCTCCCTCAAGGACCGCCGAGCAGACCGCCAGTTCGCGGGTGTTCCGGATGACCATCCGGGCAAGCTGGGCGAGGTGGAGGGCCGGGCCGAAGACGGTACCGCCCTTCCCCCTGATCACTTCCATGCTCGCCCCGCGGAGCCCGGCAAGGATCTCTTCGCGCTGCGGGATTGCGACCTCCGTGCCCAGCCGCGAGAATATGGGGACCTGGTGCTCGCCATGCTCGCCAAGAACGAAGGGGAACCCGCTGATCTTCCGGTCCCGGAGGGCGATCCCGAAGCGGGCGCTGTCGAGCTGGCCGCCGAACCCGATGCAGCGTTCACGCGGGATACCGGTCGTTTTCTGCAGGAAATAATTGTTGATGTCCATCGGGTTGGTGACGGTGATGAGGATTCCGCCGAACCCGGCAAGGAGCGCTGCAGCGTCCCGCACCGCCGGCAGGTTTGCATCAAGCAGATCGGCCCGTGTCTTCACCGAGGGATTGCGGGGCAGCCCGGCGGTAACAATGCAGAGATCGGCATCGCCGATCTCCCGCGTGTCCGTGCTGATCGCCGTTTTGAGGCCGGTGTGTTCGAGGTCGAGCACCTGCGCCCGCAGGAGGTCCGGCGCACTGTCATAGAGTACGAGCTCGTCCGCGATCCCGAGGGCTGCGGAAAGGTACGCGACCTCGCCACCGATCCTTCCCACACCGATTATCGCGAGCCGTGCCATTGGATAGTGTATTGGTTTGTTGGGTAGAAATGTGTTGATGTCCGGTTTGCGGAAGTGGGCTGGGGTCCGCAAAATTCCACCACTCTGCGTGAGAACCGGGACGTGTTTTTTTCTATTACGGTTCTGAGGAATCATCAGGGAACAGGATAGCCAACCGGGGGAATGCCGGGTTTATCCGGAAATCATAATAAGGATGAAATACGGCCATAATCTCCTATATTTTATTGAAGTATACCTGAAGAATCAAAACAGCTGTTTTAATAAATGTTTAATGAATACCTTGGTTTACGTGAGTGTCCTGTGCCGGAAACAAGAGTTCCGGTCTTCGGGATACCGGAAGGAGAATGGAAGGGCGGGTTCACCGACCGTGGAAAGCTGATGAACGCCGCCTGCCCGTAGGCATGGATCAATCCGCTTCTCTGATGATGAAGGTTTGGGTCATGCCCACATGGGAAAATGAGCGTGTGAGTGCATGATCACGAATGATAAACAGCCATTAAGCCTGCGTGACGGGAACTTCACGTACAGCCTCGTTGGTCCGCTCGTGCTCGCGTTCCCGTGTACACCGGTGCTGGGTGCTTGCACTTTTAACTGCTCATATCCATACGGTGCAACCCTCTACGCTGGTGATACAATTACCTGTTCATGGACCGACTGCGGAACGTGGAACAAATACATTGAAAAAGGCAGCTCGATTTGTGGCTCGTCTGGGAATGATATGTGTTATATTGGCGGTGGAGCTAATGGGGGCGGTTCTTGCGTTGTGACGGAGAGGTATTATATTTTTACAGCTCTCCGTTTGACGAAAGGTACCTACCCGACCAACTGGTGCTGGTATTGGGGAAACGGCACCCGCCCGCGACCTGTTGCCAATTTCACCGCGTCCCCCACTTCCGGCACCGCACCGCTGATTGTCCAGTTCAACGATACCAGTAACACGACACCACAATCATGGTACTGGGAATTCGGGAACGGAAATACCTCAGCAGAACGGAACGTGACTTTCACCTACACGCAGCCTGGGATATATTCGGTCAGCCATTCTGCATCCAACAGCGGTGGGACATCATGGAAGAATGTTACCGATTTGATAATCGTCACCTCTCCGGTCCGAGCAGATTTCTATGCCTTTCCCACATCCGGCCCCGCCCCGCTGAACGTCACCTTCAACGACACCTCCACCGGCACTATAACCGACTGGTCCTGGTCCTTTGGCGATGGCAACACCTCCACCGACCAGAACCCGTCGCACACCTACGAGGCGGCGGGGAATTACACCGTGAACCTGACGGCGGCGAACGCGGCGGGGAGCAACACGACGGTGAAGGAGGGGTACATCAGCGTGACGGAGCCGGCGCAGATTGCGCGGACGTATTCGATAACAGTTGGTGAAAAATATCGTAATCCGAACGATCCGTATCAAGACCCATGGAATTTGTCATTTAGTGGGACTGAGACTGGCGATAATGTTGCATCGATTTTAAATTCTGCCGGATGGAGTCAACAATTCTATGATAAAGATCTAGATGTAACAGAAGAAGACTTTGGAACGACAGGGAATGGTTTAGACAATTCTGTATTGCATTATCATTTTGGTCATGGAAATGAAACCAAAGGGATTGCATTAATCAAACTCAATCACCTCGGACTTTATCCAATTATGCCTTATGATTATTTGAGTGCGTCTCAGGTTCATAAAAAATGGGGGAACCAGAATAAGTGGGTTATTCTCGATAGTTGTTTATTACTATCAAATGCATCTTGGGGAGATGCATTAGAAACATCGCATGGAATTTTGGGATTCGCCTCTTCGAAAAATCCGAATAGTCAATTACCGGTGAGATTCTTCCATTATGCAATGGAGGAAAACAGGACTGTTGAGAATGCTTGGAGAGCGGCCACTACCGAGGTATACGCCGGTACAAACACTATTGCTGCATATCGATTTGATAACGTATCTCAAAAAGACCATGACCACTTGCCCGGTCATGGTGAAATATGGCCCGATGAAAATCCGGATGATGGATTATCTGAATACGACCAGTGGACTTGTTAGATAAAAATAGGTGAAAGATATGAGTGAAAGAAGAAAAACAGAATGTATCGTTGGATTGGTTATTCTGATCTGTATGATCTGCGGCATCTGGCTTGTCTCTGATTATTTCCACCCCCAATCAAATCAAAATCCGGATGAGTCAAAGGTGATCCCTGCAACCACAATCAAGCAGACAATCCAAGCACAAAATATTTCATTGAAATTCCAGAGTTCAACAAATGATTATTTCACAATTGATGCACAAGTATCCGAGACTCCACGTTTCGTCCAACTATACAAGGGAACATTATCAGAAGACGATCAAAAGCGTTACTATAAATTTCAAAGTGATAACTGGACAAAACGAAAAGCGAACACGCCCTCTAAAACTGAAGCTCCCGATTTAGCGATAAAAGCACTGGATGCATACGGGGGACTCACTAGCGATGCATATCTCTCCGGAGTGTATATCAGCGAATCAATTACTCAGACATCATCAGGAGAAATCACGGAACGACATCCGATAATGACCCAGGTTTTTTTCAAACGAAAAATTAATGGAATGCAAGTAACCGGCGAACGTGATGTTATATCGGTTGATCTCGGTGAAAATGGGGAGGTGCTGGCTGTAATGAAACGCTGGAGAACGCTAGAAAAAACCAGCGATGTTGTGCAAGTTATTACACCCGATAAAGCAGTTGAAAAATTAAAAAACGGGGATACTTACATGAGATTACAGTCGCCGAGCAATGTTCGGATCGATGATGTACAACTCGGCTATTATGAAAAACCTGGAAAAATCCCTGAAATAATTCTCGAACCCGTTTGGATTTTTAAAAATTCAAACGATCCTGTCTATGAATTCCCGGTTTATGCCCGGCAGTTCGCCGCTTTCGATCAAACCCCGGCCGTGACAAGAAAATCTGTTGCGGGAAAAACCGTCAGTGAAAAAGATCCGTTCACCGTAAAATTCACTGATTCTTCCGATGCCAACCCGTCAAAATGGCAGTGGGACTTCGGCGATGGGACCACATCCACTGAGCAGAACCCGACGCATAAGTACAAGTCAGCCGGCACCTACAACATCACGCTCACTGTCTGGAATGACATGGGATCGGATACTATGACCCAGCAGTATATCGTTGAGGATGCTGGAGGGAACCTGACCGGGGAGAAACAGCAGTAATCATTTTTTCCTGCCATGTCCCGATCCGGCCCCGCCCCACTCGCGGTGACCTTCACCGACACCTCCACCGGTACGATAACCGACAGGTCCTGGTCCTTTGGCGATGGCAACACCTCCACCGACCAGAACCCGTCGCACATCTACGTGGCGGCGGGGAATTACACAGTGAACCTGACGGCGGCGAACGCGGCGGGGAGCAACACGACGGTGAAGGAGGGGTACATCCAAGTTGAAGGCAGCGGACCGGTTGTGGATTTTACGGCAACACCCGTGAACGGTCCTGCACCACTGACCGTGCAGTTCGCAGATTTTTCGGTTAAGGACCCGATATCCTGGTCTTGGGATTTTGGCGATGATACGCATTCAACTACCCAGAATCCATTACATATATATTGGAATCCCGGAATTTATACCGTGAACCTCTCAGTAACCAATGCAAGTGGGAGCAACACAACTTCGAAAGAGAATTTCGTGACCGTGGCAGTGGCGGTTTATAACGCTAGTAATTATGACTTTAATATTGAGAATGAACCTGAGGTTGCTAACGATATCCGCACATCTGATATAGCATCAATAGCAGGTCAATACCAATCAACTCTTGGATATAATGAAAATTCATATACAAATTCAAATGTATCATTCGCTTTTGAACGAATGAAAAATGACCAGATTTTTTATTTCGCTGGACATGGTTCCGCAGGGCTTATTGATTTCGGAAATCGTGATGGTACTTGTGGATTAATCAGTGCGAATTTTGGTCAATGTGGTAAAAGGATTTTAAACATGAATAATGGTGAACTAGATGATCTTCTGTTAGCAGTTTATTCCGGATGTGAAACTGGAAATACATCCAACCCTATTACTGGTGATTTGATTCAAACTTCCATTGATAAAGGTGTTGATACCGCAATAGGTTTCAGAGATGATGTTTTGGATAATCAACAGAGAACATGGGGAGGATATTTTTGGTATTACCTTCTCGATCAGAAAGTTCCGGTAATAAGTGCAGCCACTTTAGCTCGGGTTTCAACTATTAATTATTGGGGTGATGCCGGGGGCATGGATTCGTACCGTATTGAGGGAGATCAAAACCTTGTCATAGATTACGCGAAATCTGGAACAACACCAACTCCTACACCTACAGTATCACCAACAGAAGGGGGCAGCTGATATGATTGAATGTCTGAAGATGAGGTACCAGGTAATTCTAGTTTTAGGACTGGTTACATTGATATTCAATATCCCATTTGCATGTGCAGAAGCGAGTAACGGAACGATTTCCCCGGAAACCACAACTGAAGTTCTGAACAATTCCAGTTCGGTTTCTCTGAATGCAAGTAAGATGTTGCCGGCCGAAACAGCAACAGAAGTGACAATAGCTACTCCGGAAATTACCCCTTCACCCGTTTCATTATTCGTGGATGAAACTTGGTCCGCTGAACCAACAATGATTAAACCAGTACTCCAACAAAAAACCATTCCGGTATCAGTGCAGCGGAAAATCTCGACCGATCTCCATTACCTTATTGATTCAAACTCACCCCGGACCGGCCCGGACCGGAATGCTGTCGAGGACCAGATGCTCATTGAAGGAAAGCTCAAGGTAAATACACTGGATAGTCCGTCCGGAAAAGTGGTCCACCGTAATACAACCCCTTCAATTAAATCAGCCGAAAACCTCGTTCTCGTCTCCATCGATCTTGATCCTTCGGCATCCATGACGGATATTGATGCATATCTGTCATCGGTACTGGAACACAACGAACAGGACCATTATATTGTTGCATGGGTCGATCTCAGTGAACTTGACACTCTTGCCTCACTTGATACCGTGATCAATATCAGGACTGCGGAACCGTCAATAACCCGGGATTCTCCGGTGTATCACGATACAAAATTTGTCAACCGACGGGAGGGGCTTCCTCCGGCAACGGCAGATGATGCGAAGGTGAGCGTGCAGAAGTTCGTAAAAACAGCCGAACGAAACCTTGAATTGAAAGAAACGATTAAGACATCCCGTGGAGAGAGTTACGAACTTGTCTCGGACAGCGAGTGGTACACGGTTAATGTAAATACCGGTGAAGTCGAGACAGCGGTTTTCCTGAACGCACAGCCGATCTCAAACCCGCTGCATATGTTCCGGAACGCAGCTGAAATCTCCCAGGATGACGCATTCACCCGAGCAGAGGATTATGCCGGAAGGAATTACCAAAATTTTTACAACAGGACAATGATTCTGACACAATCCCGGCTGGTTGATCACGGTTCGGCAGGAAAAACATATTATTTCACCTGGAGGGAGAAAATCAACAACGTCATTATTCCCAACATGGTGGATATCTCAGTTAATCCCCAAAGTGGTGATATAATCAGTTACATCGGTATCGATCAGCCGCTGGATATCGACATTGTTCCAACAGTATCAAGAGAGGAAGCTCTTTCAAAATCGGTTGGAGCATTCGCAGCCATTGACGAAGTGAAAGCCAGTGCAATTCTTGCTGTCATAGCAATCAGTCAGAACGATCAACGCCTTGTCTGGATCACTGATGTCAGTGGCGCTCCGAAAGACTTCATCCATACTGGAGGCAGTGTATTGATTGACGCACATACCGGTCAAGTGGTTAAAATAGATCATTACAGCTGAATTATAGTGTGGTAGGAATGAAACGTAAACCGTTGGCAATCACAACAACATCCGGAATCCTGAGCGGAGCAGCAGTTGCCCTCTTATTCATTTTTTTTATTCCGCACATCACGAAAACAATGTGGGAGAAAATATTTGAGTATAACTGGAGTTTACAATGGATCCCATTGTATGAAGGATATCTTCTGTATATCCTTTTCATGCTGTTTGTCAGTGCGTTAACAATTCACCACCTTCGCGCTGAGATTCCCTCTCTGGAAATTGCATCCGCGTTGGGAATTTACTATGGGATTGTTTCCTCTCTTGCAACAACCGTACTCATGATGATGAATCTGCAGCTGACAAAAGGATTCATCTACCTGATGTTTTATCTTGAAACGGCTCTCCCGCTTGTGTGCATTGCTATTATCTTCGGAGCCCTCGGGGCAGGTATCCAGTACTGGATCTGCACACGGGACGGGGATAGCAAGGACTCTCCCGGGTCTCAGGTACTGCACAGCAGGATCCTGCTGGGTGTTCTCCCTGTTGTATTCATTCTCGTCCTTTTCCTTGTCTTCATTTCACCTGATATTGTAGTATCCGGCATCCGGTCCGGCGATATTGACTGGAATCCCTGTTGTGAACGGATGGATTTCATAGACAAAATTGATCGTACCGGCACTGATTCGATTAGTATCAGCATGAAAGCAGATCAGGATAAATATCCTGAACTTGCCCCAAGACCGGTTTTTTTTATTTCCGTTAACGGGAAAGACCTGTCGAACATGAGCAGCATCCGGGCCCAGGGGCTGGCGGATACAATCGATCCTCTGGAAGGCCTGCTCTTTGCGGACCAGTCCAGCGTGATTCTGAAAGGCCCTGACGTTTCCAACAGCAGCGGGCCCTGCTATGTTAATATCTCCGAAAAATTTTCGAAGAGGGCGGTAAGACCACTAGCAAATTACCGGGTTTAAGATGAAAAGGGTATTTGCCGTGCCCTCACTTTTTACGCTACCACGTAATTTCCATCATACTACAAAACGTATATATCCAAAAGTATAACAGAATCCGGCAAACCCGGCCCTGTCCAATAACCGGCCCCAACCCCCGGTAACAGGAGCATGCCGGTAATCAGAGGAAAGCGACTCAATGAAAACCCACACACGAAGAGCGACAGCTCCGGAAAAGGAGCCGGAACCATGACCCGCGGACGCAAACCAAAGGAGGCGATCCGGTCAGCGATCCGGGTCGCGGAGAAGCGGGGCGAGGTAGATCTCGTACGGTTCCGGCCCGGCATGATTGCCACGCTGCTCATCTACTGCGCAGGCTTTGTAGTGCACGTACGGATCAAACGGATGCGCCACATCCGGTGTTCGGAGCAGGCGCTTGAGCTTGAGGCTTCGGAGGATCTCGCGGCGCTCCGGCTCATCGCGGAGTCCCTGCAGATCTCGCGCGAACTCTGGATCTGTTCGCCGCGGGGAAATTTCCGGTTCTTCCGGGTCCTTGCGGATTCGCTCGTGGAACTCGACCGCGACGGCCAGCCGCTGCCGGTGCAGTGGCCGGCCAGGAAGAAAAGATCACCGGCGGTCACGACACCGCTCGGGAATGCGTACGTAATTGTTGCCAACGCGAAACCGGAAGCAGAGCCGGCCGGAAAATCCGGTGAGATTCCTGCAGACCCGGGGCCGGGCAATGTGCCGGTCGGTGAATGCGGAATTTTACCGGGAGAAGCGGAACCGGAAAAGGTACCGGCCGGGGAATCCGATAAGACCAAGGCAGATATGGAACCAGAATCTATACCGGCCGGAAATTCCGGTGAGATCTCGGAAGTATCAGGCTTGGAAATTGTGCCGGCCGGAGAAACCGGAAATTTTCCGGGGAATGCGGAATCCGGAAGAAACGCCGGCGAAAGAGTCCGGTGAGATCCCGGCAGACCCGGGCCCGGAAAGTTTTCCGGCCGAAGAATCCGGTCATATCCCGTCAGATGCGGAGTTGGTAGCGGTACCGTCAGGAAAATCCGGTCATATCCCGGCAGATGCGGAACCATATAATGTTTCGACCGGAGAACTCGGAAATTTCCCGGCACATACGGAACCGGTAAAAGTACCGGCCGGGAATCCGGTGAAATCCCGGCAGGTGCGGTGCCGGGAATGATGCCAGCGGGGGAATCTGACTGTCTGACAGGCCCCCTCCAGGACAGTTCACCCCTGTGATCCATATCTCCCTGAGTGTAAAGGAGGGGGAAGATCGGCAAAGGAGGCGACCTCACAGATCGTGCCCCTTTTGCCAATCGGAGCCATTATAGGGCGATTTGGAACCAGTCCCTTCGTGCCTGTATATTGGGGTGTCCCGAAAATGTGACGAATTCGCAGAAAAGTGTTGCAAATTCACTTTTTCCGGGCCCGTAATGGGCTCCGATTCGGTTTTTCACGCCGGATGTAAAATGTGCCCTAATAGACCCTTTCAGACCGCGAAATTCGTTCTTGGCTGGACTACAGCAAAGAGAAACAAAAGAAGGGGGGTTTTTCAACCCGGGATTTTCTCCAATCCGGCAGTATGATCCGAACTTATCACCATTATGACCGTATTAATTCCCGGATTTAACGATACCAGAAATATCCTCATCCTCATGGAAGAGCACAGTGCCGGCACCGGTATCGTGATCACAAAAGGATCTTTCCAGGAAGAGAACTGCCGGCAGCTGTGAGATACCATGAATCCCGGCGTGACTTTTTTCTTCCTGCAGAATGGGAACAGTTGCCCTCGGCGCGGAACCGGAATACTCCCCGGCCGCCTGGTCTTCGCCAAAAGATGAAAACAGCAGGTTGCCGGAACCGTGGAAAAAACGGACATATCCGGGGACTGCCAGGATTTTCCGGAAACCGGTACTCTTCACGTTCAGATTCCGGAATCCGGTGATTATTGCACGCCTTCTTCCAGCAACCATTTCCAGACAGGTTTTATTATGATGGTTTTTTCCTTCACCGCCATTTCGTCCTCCTGGACGTGGGTCAGGATCAGTCCCTGCTTCAGGCCGAACGCCCCCATCGCTTCCAGCAGGCCGGATATTTCACGGTCCCGGTTCTTTTCCGTTAATTCATGACAGACCTGGATGGCCGTGATAATCTTTTTTTTGTCCTTCAGCACGAAATCACATTCCCTCTCTTGTGCATAGTAAAAGATCTCGCTGCCCCGCCTCTTCAGCTCGATGTAGACTATATTTTCAAGGATCCGTCCCTTGTCCGGTGTCAATGAAAAACCGTTCAGGATGCATAACGCCGTATCGATGCCGTAGATCTTCCGGGGGGACGTGAGCTGTTTTCGTATCGAGAAATCAAAGCGCTGGAGCTC
Source organism: Methanoregula sp. PtaB.Bin085 (assembly GCF_002067035.1). Classification (GTDB taxonomy): domain Archaea; phylum Halobacteriota; class Methanomicrobia; order Methanomicrobiales; family Methanospirillaceae; genus Methanoregula. The sequence goes on from NZ_MVQB01000046.1 coordinate 68,624, forward strand.
GAAGAAGAGGTATGCACTGCTCAGGTACGAGATATATTCCTTGACCGTGATCGCGTTTGTCAGCCCAAGGGTTTTTTTCAGGGCATTGTACGTGAACGGGAGCGTTATCGTGGACGCAAGGATCCCCACCAGCTCGCGGACAATCCGCTGCCTCCGGATAGCATAGCGGGCAATGATATCCCGGTACAGGATATTATCGTACAACGTTTTGAGGTAATCAGGATCATTGTTCCGCAGGTACTCCGGCAGCCCCCCGCTTTCCGCATACCGGCCAAACTCCCGGATGAGGGTCGCCTTTTCTTCTGAAAGGTACAGCGACTCTTTCCTGCATGTGATATTCCGGAACCTGAGATACTCCTCAAAAGAGAATGGAAAAATCTCAAAAAGTTTGTACCTCCCGGTGAGCCGCGTGCCGAATTCCTGGCTGAGCAGGGCGGCATTTGAGCCGGTGATGATCACTTTTTTGCCATCGTCCCTGAGCCTGCGCACAAACGTCTCGAACTTCTCCACGTTCTGGATCTCGTCAAAGAAATAGGTGCCGGATGGTCCGTACACTTCGAGGAGCACTTCGTTGAGAATCTCGAAGTCCGCAGCATGAAAACCAAGCAGGCGTTCATCGTCGAAATTGACATAACAGAAACCGGTGGAGGACTGCATGAGCTGTTTCAGGAGCGTGGATTTCCCGCACCTCCGGATACCGGCAAGGATGAGTACCCGTTCATCGCCAAGAGCGCCGGCCAATGTCCTGAAGATGGTCCGCTCAATATATTGCCCGCGTTTTTCGATCTGCGCTTTCTGCTGGACAACAAGCTGCCGCAGCAGGGCACTGGACACCATACTAATTAGTAATTAGTAAACTGCAATAAACCTTCTCACTGGCAGTTAGTAGTCCCGGGGGTTCTGCCCGTTGCTCCGTACCCGGGCGTGCCGGGTATGTTCCGGAGGTATCTCCAGCTCCCGCCCCGCCCGGCAATCCCCTTCGCAGCAGTGGATGAATTACGGATCTGCAAAAAAATCCCGGCCCGCCCAGCCCCCCGGATCAAAAGCCATACCCTTTTCCCGCACAACGCTCAAGCAATCTTCCGGAATACCGATGACTGCACGCAACGGGCAACCGGCCGGAGGACCGTTCCGGAAAAAGCCGCTCATGCAGCTCGTCGGCGAATGCACGGCCCGCAATGCCCTCCGGCGCGTCCTCACCCCGTGGGAACTCCTCTTCCTCGGGATCGGATCAACGGTCGGCGCCGGCATCTTCGTGGTCACGGGCGTTGCTGCCGGCAACTACGCGGGGCCGGCGGTCGTGCTCTCGTTCGTCATCTCCGGGATCGTTGCCCTGTTCGCCGCGATGTGCTACGTGGAACTGGCCTCGATGGTTCCCTGCGCCGGCAGCGCGTACGTGTATGCCTACGCGGGCATCGGCGAGATCTGCGCATGGATCATCGGCTGGGACCTGATCCTCGAGTACGCGTTCTCCATATCCGCTGTTGCCGTGGGCTGGTCGGGATACGTAGCGACCCTCTTTGCGGGTGCCGGCTTCCCGCTCCCCGCCGCGTTCAGCAACGCGTACGGCGTCTCCGGGGGAATCGTGAACCTTCCGGCGATCCTCATCATCATGGCCATAACCATTCTCCTCACCTTCGGGGTCCGGGGCAGCGCCCTTATCAACAACATCATCGTCATCTTCAAGATAGCAGTGATCCTCCTCTTCCTCTTCCTTGCCGCCGGCCATATCGATGCCGCCAACTACACACCGTTCATGCCGTACGGCTGGGGCGGGATCCTGACCGGCGCCTCCATCGTCTTCTTTGCCTACATCGGTTTCGATGCAGTCACAACCGCTGCCGAGGAGACGGCAAACCCGCGGCGGAACATCCCGATCGGCATCATCGGCTCGTGCGTGATCGTGATGGTCCTCTACATCGCGGTCGCCGCGACGCTGACCGGTATCGTCCCGTACACGGCGCTCCACAACAACAACGCACCCATCTCCTCTGCCCTGTCGGCGATCGGCATACCGTGGGGCGCCGCGCTCGTCTCGGCGGGCGCGATCGCCGGGCTCACCTCGGTCCTCATCGTCACGCTCTTCGGCCAGACCCGGATCTTCTATGCCATGGCGCAGGACGGGCTCCTGCCCCGGGTGTTCTCGGCCGTCCACCCCGTGTACCGGACGCCGCTGCTCGTCACCCTCATCACCGGCTCCGCGACAGCAGTTATCGCCGGCCTCCTCCCGCTGGATATCATCGTGGAGCTGGTCAATGTCGGCACGCTCTCCGCGTTCTTTATCGTTGCCATCACGGTCGTCATCCTCCGCAGGACCGATCCCGATGCCCCGCGGACGTTCCGGACGCCGCTCGTACCGTTCGTGCCCCTCCTCTGCATGCTCTTCTGTCTCGGACTTATCGCTGTTCTGCCGGCGATCACGCTCCTCCGCTTCGTGGTCTGGCTCGCTGTCGGCCTTGTCATCTATTTCCTGTACGGGTACCGGCACAGCGTCCTGGGTGGTGCACCGGCAGGGTGACCGGTGACGGATGATGCGGTTTTCCGGGAGTGCCTGGCGGAACTGCCTGAGACACTCCAAATGAGATGGTCATGAGATTCTGGAGAAATTCTCAAGAAAAATCGGCTCTGTAGAAAACCTGGAAGGGGATGTGTCTGATAATGATGGAGCCACGGGCGCTCGGGGTCTGTCGACCCTCGCCCCGTGGAGCATTGCAGTATATGGGTATCAAGATGGAAAACGGTGGTCAAGGGGGCTTGCCCCCTTGGGCTGCCTCCCCCTCTGGGGGAGAGAGGGGGTCACTTTCACAAATCCACTGAGTGCATTGTAGGTACGATTTCTCCAGAGCGAAAAATAATTATTACCCCCCTTGTGCCAGCCCTGCTCCCGATTGTGACGGGAGCGCTTGCGATTCCTCTGCATTACCTTTCCTGGAAAATCTCCATCGAATATACAGGTAATTCAGTGATGTCGCAATACGGGAGTGGTGTCAGAGGGGTTCATCAGAACCCCCGGGGAACGTCACCACGGGATCACAGGATCTCTCCAGAGCTGTTCTATATATTTTTAACAACCAATTTCTGGTGAATGGTAGCACTCAGGCCCGGCAAAGTGACGGTCGGCGGCGTGACCCTGGAGAACCACCTGCTCCTTGCAGCCGGGGTTCTCGGCACGACCGGGGCCTCCCTGTCAAGGATGCTCACGCTTGGGGCGGGCGGCGTTGTCACGAAATCTATCGGGCCGGCGCCCAAGGACGGTCACGCGGGCCCCTGCCTCGTGGTACTGGAGGACGGCATCCTGAACGCGATGGGCCTCCCAAATCCCTCGAAAGAGTTCGTGGACGAACTTGCGCCGCTGGCAAAAAAACCGGTGGTTGTCAGCATCTTCGGCGGAACACCGGAGGAATTCGGGGAGGTTGCCGGGTGGTTTACCGGAAAGGCTGCCGGCTTCGAGCTGAACCTCTCCTGTCCCCATGCGGAGGGGTACGGGGCGGCGATCGGAAGCGATCCCGGTCTTGTCGAGGCCTGCACGCGGGCCGTGAGCCGCCTCGGTGCGCCCACCTGGGTCAAACTCACGCCGAACGTCACCGATATCACCGCGATCGGGAAGGCCGCTGAACGCGGCGGGGCGACTGCGATCGTTGCGATCAACACGGTGAAGGCCATGCGGATCTCAACCGGGCTGCGCAGGCCGGTGCTCGGCAACCGTTTCGGCGGCCTCTCGGGAAGCGCCATCTTCCCGGTTGCGGTCCGCTGCGTATACGATCTCTACGAGGCCGTCAAGATACCGATCATCGGGTGCGGCGGGATCGCGAGCGCCGATAACGTGGTCGAGATGATGATGGCGGGCGCCCGGGCTGTCGAGATCGGCAGCGCCGTGCAGGGCGACGTTACCATCTTCTCGAAGATCGCGGGGAAACTGTATGCAAAGGACGGCATCAGCGCCGACGAGATCGTGGGGTGCGCCCATGCCTGAAGGCCTCCCGGTACCGGTCACCATCCAGCGGGTGAAGCAGGAGACCCCGTCCGTGCGGACATTCTGGTTTGACACTCCGTTCCCCTCGGTCCCCGGCCAGTTCGTCATGGTCTGGGTGCCGGGCACTGACGAGATCCCCATGGCGCTCTCCTCGGAGAACAGCATCACGGTCCAGAAGGTCGGCGATGCGACATCAGCCCTGTTCGATATCGGCGAGGGGGGGAAGATCGGGATTCGCGGGCCGTTCGGGAACGGCTTCCCGAAAGGGGAGAAGTACCTCGCTATCGCCGGTGGTGTCGGTGCCGCGCCGCTCCTGCCCCTTGCCCGGGCCGACTGCGTCATGACGATGCTGCTCGGCGCCCGGACCGAGAACGAGCTCCTCTTCATGGACCAGCTGGACGAGCTGACGGATGTCATCATCGCAACGGACGACGGCACGCTCGGGACGAAAGGGTTCGTCACCCAGCTCATGGAAGACCTGAACCTCGCCGCGTACGACCGGATCGCGGTCTGCGGGCCGGAGGTCATGATGCGGGCCGTGCTCGCAAAGGTGGACGAGAAGGGAATCGCCCACAAGACAGAGTTCTCCCTCCACCGGTACATGAAGTGCGGGGTCGGGGTGTGCGGCTCCTGCTGCATCGATCCCTCCGGCCTCCGCGTCTGCCGGGACGGGCCGGTCTTCACCGGCGACAAGCTCCTCAAGAGCGAGTTCGGCCACTACATGCGGGACGCGAGCGGCCGGAAGAAGAATATCTGAGCCGGCCGGATTCCGGCGGGATGTCTTTTATCAATTTTTCCAATCCACATGATTCTTCGACACAGGGCACGCACAAGGCGGGGAGTCCATCCTATCAATTCCTGGCCATTAACTGATTTTCATGATTCAATTATGATCAAGACTCTTTTATTCACGTTTCAACCAGGCATCGCTTTTCAGGAATCTCGTCTGCAGGAGGAATGACAGCGCCTGATGGTATCTCTTTTTCCGGCCAGAACAATCCGGCCACCATAAAGACCCCCATCGTTGCAGCCATACGGGAATACATCAGGATATCGTTAGCGCTTGTCATATATGCATAAGGATCAGAATAAACCGACATCCAGTATGATCCGAGGGTTAATCCTATCATCCCGAAAAGGGCCATTGTTTCGATCTTTTTGATCCCGTATCCCATGATTGCTCCGATCAACAACCCGATTCCGGCAAACAAAAGGGCATTGCCGAATAACGGAGCGTGAAAAAGGATATCGAACTGCCGGTAATTATCATGAAAGAGAAAGGTAACTGTCATAAGCACCCAGTCTATCGCCCCGGAGATGAATAAAATAAAAAGGACGGTCATGTGGATCGGTTTTCCTGCTTTGTGAAACAGATAGCCGCAATAAAGAAAAAATAACGGGAGCAGGGGATAAGAGATCAATTGAAACCATCCGAAAATTACTGCGAGAAAAACAAGCCCCCCCAGGTTTCCGACAATGATACTGGCAATTCCGGCAACCAGACCCAAAAGCAGAAGAACTATGGCAGTCTTCCAGTCAAGTGTCAGGATGCCTAAAATTATCCCCCATATTGCGACGATGTACCAGAAATTGAATGGCAGGAATATGATGCTGTCCCCGAGCGGGTGAATTCCTTCACCCCAGAAAATTCCGGTATATCCAAAACCAATTGCTCCGATAACCAGACTGACGGCAATCCGGATAACGGATTTCGTATCATGGGAGTGAAGCAGGTTCTGTTCAGGTGTCATGACTATCATTTTTCAGGCTGCTTTCAGATGCCCGTACGGAAGTATCAGGGAAATATCTACTGGTTGTATCGTCACTTCAGGCTGATGGATTCATCATTTCCCAAACGCAGGTGAGCTGGTTTACTGAACAATTGAGTCATTCCTCTGGATATATATGCATTCTTTTTTTTGATTCTCAAAAAATTCTTCCTGTGATATTGTCTGAATACCGGGCCCTCAAATCATCCGGACTGCCGGAAGAATTATGGTTGATACCACGGTGAGATCGCCCCCCCCTACACCAGACTTGACTTTCGTTTGTTATTTCCCCGCCATCTGCCGCTCGATCTCCACAACCGCCTCCGGCTTCCCGAGCATGAGATCGCTCATGAACCGCGGCCAGTCGAGCCCATCAGCCAGAATCCCGTGCAGCGCCATCAGTGAATACACAGCCTCGGTCCGAACCGACTTGTCCCGGTCCAGCAGGGCATTTTTCAGGACCGTTTCCGTCTCGCCGGCCGGGAACTCCCGGAGCGCCGTTACAACGGCCTGCCGGGTATACGATGAGGATGAAGCAGCGAGAATCGACAGTAGCGTTCCATGGGATCTTCTATCCGCAGCAATATCCCGGAGCGCGACCGCGGCATCGGCCCGGGCCTGCTCCGGTGAAGCGGAAGAGATCATGAGCGCCTGCAGGTCCGGCTCAGCCTCCTCGGAATGCAGCCACCCGAGCCCGAGGATGACCCGGGAGTCCCGGCTGCCGGCCCGGAACGCTTCGCGGTACAGACCTTCGATACGGTCACGTTCCGGGCCGGTGAGCCGGGACAGGATCGGTTTACCGGTCTCGAACAATCCCCGGTAGAAAAGGGAGATATCGTTTTGGTTCCAGAATTCCCGCAGTGCATCCGGGATCATAGGCCGGTCGTACAGCAGCCCTTCCGCAACCGGGCAGTCGCCGGACCAGTAGATGAGGCCTGAGGGGCCTTCCACCTCATAATATCCCATGCATTCAATACTCCGGTTCCGCGGCTCCCGATCGAGGAACGCGAGGATCCCGGCACTCTCTTTTCCCCCCATCGCCACGGCTTTTTTGAATACCTCCGCCGGATCGAGCCCCAGTTTTTTCGCACTGGTGTGCAGCTGCGTCAGTTCGCAGAGTGCCATCCGCTGTCCCTCCATGTCGGCCGGGAGGAGGGCAAGCCCCATGGACGCGAGGCCGGCGATAAGCATGCCGGGATCCTTTTTCCGGACACTGAGCATGGCCATCCGCCCGGCAAATACCTTCAGGGTCCCGGCACTCTCCGTATTGATCCCGGTGATGAATCTGTGCCGTTCACACTCGGAAAGGCCGGGCAGGCAGTTCATCCGGCAGAGGATGCCCTCGTCCCATATGCAGGGGAGTGTCATCTCGTGGTAGTACGAAGGAACGCTCTCAGGGCACTGGTGGGAGGATCCGTGCGTGTCCATTCCGTTGACCTGCCAGCCGGGATGAGGATTGCGTGATCCCTCTTCCGATATCCCGTTAAAAAAAATCGCGTTGCATACTATGAAAAAGGTACGTCCCGCTTCCGGAACGCCCGTGCAGCGATCGCAGCAGCTGCAGCAACGACGCTTATCCCCGCAGGAATCGGGACCGGCGGCGCTTCCATGGGAGAAGCCGGGTTGCTCTCGAAGGTCTGGTATTCCATCATCCCCGGGAATACTGTCATGATGAGTGTCTCAAGATTGTGTGAATGCTGCTGCAGGCCGGCAGGACCGACTACGCCATAGTACACAATATAATAATTGGATCCCGGGAAAAAATCCGTGGAGAAAATAAGGAAATATCCCGAGGTCTCCCGGCTTTCGTACCGTACGGCATCGACCGAATGGGTCTTCAGCCCCGCAACATAGGTGTTGTTTGTCCGGGCCAGTTCTTCCGAAAGGTCAAGGGTTACGTTGGAGACCGTCCCGTGCCGGGCAAGGTACCGGAACAGATCTTCCCGCTGCTGCCGGAACTCGTCCCAGTCCGTGAAGTACCAGGATTCGGTAACATACCGGTCGCCGGTCCGGTTGCAGGAGATGTTCATGAACGCAGCGTACGGCGACATGCCGGGAAAGAACGGCGGCTGCCGGACAGACCGGCTGCCGGCTCGAGAGAGTTCATCAGCGGAAAAACAATCCCCATACGGCGTATTGATATACGGGGGGACAAGGTTGGGCAGGAGGTAGCCGGGCCGGTTTTCTGCCGGGGGGGCCCCGGCGATAGCCGGTCCAACGACCCACAAAAATATGATCAGGAGAAAGAGAAGCGGACAGATTGCCCCCATCCTCCTTTTCCCGGTGGGACAACCTGTCATCACGTGCCCTCCTCTCGCATCCAATCCATTGTTAAAAAGGGATACGCAATCCCTTCATTCACCGTAACGTCCCGTTCACAAGCAGTCCTTTGCCATCAGGTATTACGAACGCTGGTGCCTGCATCTTCAGTGCAGCAGTCGTGCTCTGGCGGCTTAAAGTTACCGAATAGTAATGCATCGCGAACCGCGGTCCCCATGCCGGGTTCTGGCCATTGGCAATCTTCACGGTTGCAGTGGGCGACTGCGCAAAGGAGCGGGTGATCTCGAACGGTACTCCGTTGCCCGGGGGCGTGTCCGATGCAGTCGCGCCAAATACCTGGTTGCCGTTGACATCGATGGTCATCCACCTGCCGCCCGGCACATCGGACCCGGTCATAAGGCCCCGGAAGGTGATGGTATTCCATCCCGTGCCGGAGGGATCCGTGAACGTATGCCAGACGCTCGATTCGGTCGACCCGGCAAGCAGGTTCGTATCCGTGCCGTGTTCCGCCCTGGAGAGTCCGGCGAGGACCGGCTTTGCCGTTTCGAACAGGCCGCGGTAAAACAGGGAGATATCGTGTGCTGCCCAGAACTCCCGCAGTTCGTCCGGGATCAGGGGCCGGTCGTACAGCAGCCCTTCCGCAACCGGGCAGTCGCCGGACCAGTAGATGAGGCCTGAGGGGCCTTCCACCTCATAATATCCCATGCATTCAATACTCCGGTTCCGCGGCTCCCGATCGAGGAACGCGAGGATCCCGGCACTCTCTTTTCCCGCGAGACCGACCGCTTCATGGAACAATGACACTGGATCGATCCCGAGTTTTTTGGCGCTATGGTGCAGCTGCGTCAGTTCGCAGAGTGCCATCCGCTGTCCCTCCATGTCCGCCGGGATGAGGGCGAGCCCCCGTGCAGCAAGACCGGCAACAAGCAGGGCGGGGTTGTTTTTCCGGACCGAGAGCATTGCCATCCGCCCGGCAAATACCGCGAGGGTACCGGCAATATTTGTATCAAGGCCGGCGATGAATTCATGGTGCTCATTGACGGAGAGCCCGGGCAGGCCGGCCACGAGCCGGAAGATTCCATCGTCCCAAGCGCAGGGAAGCGTCATCTCAGGATAGTACAGGGGAACCCTTCCCAGGTACTGCAGGCCGGTCTCCCCGGGCATCCTGTCCGGCAGGTGATTCACGGAAAACGCTCCCCGGGTCCCGCGCCCGTTATGCCGTGATGCTGCAGCATCTCTTCGCTGACTGATGGCAGCCGGATCTCCCGGATCGCCTCATCAACCTCAGCAATCACGTCCTCCCATACCGCCGGGTTGTCCTGCATGATCCGGATAGCGGGGTCAGGTATCGCACACTCATCGGTATTCAGCCCGGTGACGAACAGGGCAGTCTGTACCGCATGGCAGCGGACGAGCATCTCCGTATGGCGCATCAGGGGCCGGACGGTATCGATCGTTTCCGAGAACGGGAACCGCCGGAGGGCAACGCAGGCGTCGATAAGGACAAACGGGTCCGTTGCACGCCGGGCAACCGTTGAAGGGTAGTAAAACGCAGCGGGATCGCGGTCAATCTGCCAGAGAGCGACCGCGGTGTCGATGATATGGCCCGGGAAGCGGACCCAGCCGGTATCGTCCGCTTCCGGGCGCGGCAGCCGGCGGCGGAGGAGCGGGATGGCAGCCCCGCTCCTCAGTTCGGCGAGTCCCTGGACGGCTCGCGGATCAGAGGTTCCCTGCTCCCCGGCTTCCAGCAGGAGATGTTCTGCCTCCTTCCGCTCGGATGCATCCATCTTGCGGAGGATATGCGTGGAAAAACTGTTCATCACCACGTAACCCGGCGGCATAAAAAAGATCTTTTTGAACTCTTCCAGCCGATCGGTCATGGATGTGCCTGGCCAATCAGGAATGGCTGTCTGTGTGAGAAAGCCGCCAGGTCCCCTTCGGTGCACGGATCTCGAACCGTGCACCCTTCCCGGGCTCGCCGGTCTCCCGGATCGTGAGGCCGGTAATGCTAAGGATCTCGTCCGAGAGGAATAGGCCGTAGCCGGTGTTCCGGTAATATTCCCGCTTGAAGATCCGCTCCTTGGCCCCCTCAGGGATGCCCACTCCGTCATCCTCGCACAGGAGGACAAGTTCGTCGCCGTCTCTGCGGTACGAGAAGCGAATAACGGTTGCCTTACCGCCGTGGCGCACGGAGTTCTCCACAAGGTTGTAGAACACCTTTTCGAGCAGGTAGTCAGCGAAGATCTCGAGGCCCCCGAGATCCTTTTCAATCCGGATCCCCTTGAGGTCGAGACCGCCGACCGCGTTGTCAATAGTGGTGGCGGCATTCTGCCACTGCGGAGCGTTCTCCCCGATGGTCTGGTAATCCCGGGTGAACCGGATCTGTTTCTGGATGAGCTCGGTGACCTTCTCGATCTTCTTGAGATGATCAATAACCCCCGGGTCCGAGACCGCCTCTTCCGCAAGCGAGAGGTACATGACGATGGCGGTTATCTGGTTCAGGATGTCGTGGCGGGTGATGGACGAGAGCGTGTTGAGTTTCCGGTTGGCGAGCTGGATCGCTGCCTCGAACCGCTTCCGCTCCTGGATCTCGGACTTGAGGATCTCGTTTGCCTGCGTCAGTTCCTCGGTCCGGTCCTTCACCCGCTGTTCCAGGTCCTCGCGTGCCTTGGCAATCACCTGCTCGGCAATCTTGCGCTCGGTGATATCGATGGCCGAGCAGATCACGATGTTGCCCGGGGAGAGTGAGGCAGAGATGAGGAACTGCCGCACGGCACCATCGCGGGTATGGAAAAAGAGCTCGGTATCGCCGGTCCGTTGCGTTTCGGCGATGCTCCGGATAAAGGATACCTTCCCGTCGGCATCGTACAGGACCTGGGAGAGGTTCCGGCTGATGAGATCCTCGCGCTCGTAGGAGAGCATGCGGGCGAACTTGGCGTTGGTCTCCCGGATCTCCTGGGTCGTGAGATCGAAGGTGAAGATCCCGGCCTGCGAGTTCTCGAAGATCCCCCGGTATTTCCGCTCCTCGGCTTTCAGCCCCTCGGCAAACGAGGAGGTGACGACCCCGATCGTGACGAAGATCACGTACCATGCGGTTGAGACGGCGATGAAGGTGGTATTTGAGGTGCTGTAAAAGTAGACGAGGGATAAAAAGACCGTGGAAAGGCCAAGCGAGAAGAGAACTCCCCGGTTCGGGTACTGGTACACGAAGAGAATGATGGGCAGGAAGTACAGGAACGGGAATACTTCATAGATCCCGTGTGTCAGCGAATAGATGGTCGAGTACACGGCGAGCGCGATCGTGGCGAGGATGGCAACAGCCCACGAAATCTGGTGCCGCTGGGGAGCTGTCATGCCGGGGGTCATGGCTTCTCCTCATCATCGCGGAAGCTCTTCCGGTTCTCGAGCATGGTACTCTCGAACCGGCGGTGCTCGAGAATCTCCGCTTTGAGTTCCTCGTTGATCCGTTCGAGATGCGCTGTCCGGGCCCTGACCTGCTCCTCGAGATCATCCAGGGTTTTCCTGATCTCCTCGTCAACGATCTTCTCGCCCGTCACGTCCACCGCGGAGCAGAGGATCCGGTCGTGAGCGATCTCGAGGGGAGATATGACAAACCGGAGAATCGTCCCGTCTTTTGCGCGCAACAGGATCTCCGTCTCGATCGGTTTCTTCCCGCTCATGACCAGCTGTACAAACCTCTCGCGTTCCTTATCGTCCGTCCAGATCCGGGAGATCTCCGTGCCAAGGAGTTCCGGGCGTTCGAAGCGGAGCTGCATGGCAAACTTGGTATTGATCTCGATCAGTTTCCCGCCTGAGATTTCGAAACAGAAGATCCCGTCCTGCGAGTTGTCGATGATGTAACGGATGCGGTGCTTCTCCGCAAGGAGCCGGGTGGCATAGGATGCGGCAACGACGCCGATGGTCATGAAGATGGCAAACCACGCGGTGGCGATCACCATCAGGTTGGTGTTGTGGGAGGCGAGGAGGAAGACGAGGCTGATGTACATGAGGCCGATGCAGAGCGAGAAGATGACGGCCCGCTTCGGGTAGAAGTAGACGACGAGGATGATGGGGAGGATGTACAGGAAGGGGAAGACTTCGGTGATGCCGTGCGTCAGGGAAAAGACCGTGGTAAGGATCGCCCCGATGCAGGCGGCAGCGATGATGAAGAGCTGCAGGACTTCCTCGAATTCGTCAAAGAGGTGTTCACGCACGTGCAGTCATCCCCGGTACGTCCATGATGTCTGGCGCATTCTGCTGTTGTACAATAGAATACGTGGATCTCATTGCATATATTTATATAGTGAATTATTGCGATGTACTTTCCGCGGGTTTCCGCCCGTTTTTCAGGTTTTGCTGCCCGGGTTGTTGATCCAGTCAAGTTCCTCGAGCTTGTTGATGTTGGTAAAGGTCCGGAGTTCCGGGTCGAGCCGGCGGAGGTCTTCGACGGGAATGTACCTCGTGTTGAAGCTCCGGATCATGGGACGGAGGGAATAGGAATCGTGGCTCTCCAGGTACCGGAGCAGGACGTCCCGCCGGTATACTGCATGGAGCGGTTCAAGCATGTCCTGGTTCCAGCAGGGAATTGCCGCGTCCGCATTCCCGATCGCATCGAACAGGTATGACACAACAGCGCTTTCGAGGCAGGGCATGTCGCAGGCAGAGACAAAAAGCAGATCCCCTTTTGCCGCAGATGCTCCGGCATGCAGTCCTCCGATAGGGCCGATCCCCTGCCGGATATCGGGAATGCACCGCACATCCTGCAGTGCGTTAAAACGCCGGCACTGCTCCGGATTCTTTGCAACGATGATGATCTCGTCTGCAACCCCGCGGAGGGTGTCGGTAAGCCGCTCGATGAAGGTCTTTCCCTGGTACCGGAAGAAATATTTCTCCTGCCCGTTTGCGCGCCGGGCTTCCCCTCCCACGAGGATGATTGCCGATCTCATGACCGGCACCGCCCGGCACGCCCCGGCTCGGCTCCTGCCGGTCTGTTATCCGCACAAATATCTCTGGCCGGGATTGTATAATACAGTGCCATGGGAATGAAAAAACATCTCTTACTGTGTCTCTGATTGTGTTATCCCGCTGTCCAATTGTAGTTTGCGTACTGCTTTCTTCTCCATGGTGAGCAGCTCTTCCTTGATCGCGATATCCGGCGAGAATCCCCCGATGCCGTCTGCCGCGATAACACGGTGGCAGGGAATCACGAGCGGGACCGGGTTGCGGGCCATTGCCTGCCCGACAACGCGGGGATGGGTCCGGGCGATCTCCGCGATCTCCCCGTAGGTTGCGGTTTTCCCGTACGGGATCTGCCGGACCGCCCGGTAGATCCTCGCGTATGCCTCATCGCCATGGAGGGCCGGGGCATCGAGCACCGTCAGGTCGGTCGGTCGGCCGGCGCAGAACTGCCGGAGGGGACCGGGGACGTCCCCGGGGGTGCCGGTTGCCGCAAACTGTACACGGTACACCGTATCGCCGCGCCACTCCACGCGGACGTACCACAGCCCGAACCGGCACGAGCCGCTCGTCACTGCCATCGCCCTGCCACCTCCCGGAACCCCGCGGAATCGCACGCGATCATCTCTTCCTGGATCCAGACCGGCAGGGCACTCTTCACGCGGGGCTCGAGGAACCGTTTCTCGGCAAGCACGAGCACGCCCCGGTCTTCCGGGGTGCGGAGCACCCGGCCCAGCGCCTGCAGCGAGCGGTTGATTGCCGGCAGCGTGTAGCAGAGGAACTCGCCCTCCGCCCCGAACTTGTGCCGGAAGTAATCGATCATCATCCTGCGGACGCTGTTGAACGGGGCCAGCGGGAGGCCGACGACCATCGCCCCGTTCAGCATCTCGCCCCGGTAATCGAGCCCCTCGCTCCACTTCCCGCCGCAGACCGCGAACATAATCCCCGATTCCCCCCGCTGCGGGAGACTGAGGAATGCCGTGAGGGCAGCGCCGGCATCTGCCGCATCGCGGGGCTCGGTGAAGATCTGCCGGCCCCGCAGGTGCGGCCGGGCAAGTTCCGCGTAGGTTTCCAGGATCTGGTAACTCGGGAAATAGATCGCCCGGTTGCCCTTCAGCGCCGCGAAGGCCCGGATGTACTCCACGACCTTTGCGGAGTTTTCCTTATTCTGCCGCATCGAGTACGCGGTGGTGATGTCGTTTGCGCAGGCAACGAGCCGGTTTTCCTTCGGGAACGCGTTGGGCAGGGAGAGGGTGGTGACCGGTATGTCGCCGAAGTAGAATTTCCGGAAACTTTCAACGGGCGAGAGCGTGCCCGAGATCAGCACGGCGCAGGCGTGCTGCTGGCAGACATCGGTGAGCGCTGCTGCCGGGTCGATGTTGCGCACCTCGAGCGTGATCCCGCCCTCGCCTTTCCGGTACACGGTCAGGTAGGCCGGGTCCGACGCGGACTGGGCGAGCCGGAGCAAAAACTCTGTGAGCCCCTCGATGGCGGTCTCGCGGTACTGCCCGGCCTTCTGGTTCTTCTCCTTGATCGATTCGGCGATCCCGATGAGGTCATCGACGATCTCGTCCAGGGACTTGTAGAGTGACTCCTTCACGATCATCCGGTCGAAGATCGCGGGATCGAACCAGTCCTCGGGATCGCGGGAGTTCTCGAGCCCCTTCATGAACTCCGTGAGCCTGGGGAGCACGTGACGGACCGCTTCCGCCCCCTTGTGCCTGCTCCGTGCGATCCCGGCCAGCTCGCGGGAGGCCATCTCGAGATATTTCTGCTCCATCGTCGCGGTCATGATGCCGGTGATGGTGTCCCCGCAGTTGTGCGCCTCGTCGATCAGGAGCAGGACGTCCTGCGGCTCGACCCCGAGGTTCGCGTAGAGCTGCTCACGGATCTCCCGGTCGAAGAGATGGTGGTAGTTGAGGATCACGACGTCGGCAGTCCGGGCGGCCTGCATCATCAGCTCGTACGGGCAGCACTGGCCGCACACTTCGGAAAGCTCCTTTGGCGGCACCGGGTTCGCGATCACCCGGTCGGCCCGGTTCTTCAGGTCGGCCGAGGGGATCATGCGGACTCCCATCGTCTCGGCCGGCACGAACTGCCTGCTGGCAATGTAATACGGACAGAGCAGCGGGTGCTCTTTATCCATCCGCCGGATCTGCTGGACGATGAAGGGATCCTTGATCGGGTTGAGCGCACCCTTCTCTGCCCGATCCCGCATCAGCGAGTTGGAGAACGCCTTGACCCCCTCGCACCGCCGGTACACGTCCCCCTCGCCGCCGAGCGGGCACATGCTCTTCTTTCCGATGAGGTATACTGTCTTTATCTGCGGCTGCTTCTTCCGGACAAGCTCGAGCTCGCGGATGAACGTGTTCAGCTGGCTGATGGTCCGGACCGTAATCACGATCTTGCGCTTCTTCCGCTCAGCGAGGAGCGAGGCAACGACACTCGACTTCCCGGATCCCGTGGGGGCATCGATCATCGCGATGCCGCCGTCGCGGGCAACCGCGGCCACGGTTTCGAGCATGGTCCGCTGGCCCGGGCGGTATTCGCTGTACGGGAAGAAGGTGTCGATGGCGTCCATTGTGTAATACTCAGTTGGTTCCCGGATGTTTTATGGGTGTGGGCGGCTGCAAGCCGCCCCGCGGAGAAGTGAAACTTCGACCGTACGGGTGCGGGGTGAAGGTAATGCGATCCGAAATCCCTATAACTGTGTATACACATATCATCCCCTATGGTGACCAAGACCATTAACATCAAAGAATCCGCCTATAACGCGCTCAGGGCACAGAAGCGCCCGGGCGAGAGCTATTCCGATGTTATCCTTCGTGTCACTGAAGGCGAAGAGAAAGGTGTCTGCGAATTCCTGGATACGATCGATCCCGCAGTGCGCGAAGAGCTTGCGGCATCGGTGAAATCAGCAAAAAAAGACCTTGACCGTATCCGGCCCCGGAAGGTATCCCTTTGATCGTGGATACCTGCTTCCTGATCGATCTGCTGCGAGCGCACCCGGGTGCCCTGAAGATCGCCCGGCAGGAGAAACATCTCCGGACAACCGCCATCAGCAGCGCGGAATTCCTGCTGGGGGCAAAGAAGAGCGGGAACAGGAACCTGCAGAGCCTTTCGGAAAAACTGATCGGATATTTTCCGGTACTCCCGTTCGATGATGAGTCCGCGGTTGTCTATGCAGATATTGCATGTGCCCTTTCCAGAAAAGGTCGCAGGATTTCATCCATGGACGAGCTGATCGCGGCCATTGCCCTGCAGCATACCGAACCGCTGGTCACACGGGACCGGCATTTTGCTGATATTGAGGGACTGGAAACTATCTCATACTGATCCCGCGAATCAGGGGAAAAAATAAAAAGTTTCATGATCTCTCCCAGAAGCGCGAACCGTTCCTTCAGGATAAAACAGAAGCATATATCATCTTTCCATAAAAAAAACCGGATGCATGAAGCCCTCCTCTCTTGCAGTTCTTTTTCTCGTCCTCATCGCTGCCGCTTGTGCTTCCGGGTGTTCCTCCTCCGGCCAAAAGGCGGAAAGCCCGCAGCAGGCTGCGCCGGTAACAACCTCACCGCCTGCCAGTATCACCTATGAAAAACACGGCATCAGTTTTGTCTATCCCGGTAACCTTGTCCTCACCGAACGCGATGCTTCCGATGCCGGGTCCGGGAGTTTTGAGGACGGTGAGATCTGGCTCCGGGGAGCGGGCCCGGACAACCTGACGATCAACTGGATCGCCATGCACCACCGCCCCCCGGATATACCGGCAGTGTACGAGGCAATGCGGAAATCCTTCCAGAATGACAAATCGATATCCGATCTCAGGTATTTCCTGCTCGAGACGTATCCTCAAACGACCTGCGGCGACGCCACCCTCATCGGGCACATGAGTTTTGTGAGGAAGGGCCAGCAGGTGACAACGAACGAGGGGATCCTCCTCTGGTACCATGCAAAGCAGGACCGGACGTACATCATCGACCTCGCTTCGGCAGATGATTACAAGACCGGGCTGCGGGATGCGCTGGGAAGGTACCAGCAGTCGTTCCGCTGCACCGACTCCTGATTACCTTTTTTCCAGTTTCCTGCTTTGGAGAACATACACAGCTGCCGGCAGGAAGGAGCGCTCAGCGCATAAAGTCCCTGAGTTTCACGCGGGGAAAAAAACCGGTGCTCGTGGCAGTTCCGGGTTCAGCAGGGATCAGGTCCCCGTCATGATCATCCGGGTCACATCGACAGATGCCATGGCGGCAATCACGAATGCAAGGTAAACCGCGACCGGGATCCCGGTGATGACGGCAGATCTCCCGAACGCGAACTTCTGGGTGTGCTGCACTCCCAGCGTCCAGAGGTACCACTGCCATATGACGAACAGCAGCCCGAGATACGTCCAGGTATCATATGCAGTCTGTGCGTATTCTTCCATGACACCAGTCGTTACCGGCGCGGCAAATCCGATCACAAATAACATGATGGCAAGCAGGACGAACGCGATGATGGACAGTGTCCACGGCATCATACCGTACCCGGTGTCCCGGACGGTTGCTGCAAGTGAGCCTTTTCCGCCCAGGCCCCGGGAAATGCCCCAGGTCCAGAGGGACATGATGATCCATCCCGCCAGCGGGAGGCTGACATTGCATTTGAGGAAGACCCACATCATTCCCTGCAGGGTCACCGACAGGGAACTGAACGATCCTGAGACCATGTAGGCTACAATAATGACCATGTAGACAAGTCCCGGAAGGAGTGCGCCCGCTGCGAAGATGGCAAGCGGCGGCCGGAGGTCGATCGCTTCCTGCGATACCCGGGCAAAAAAGGTGTCCGGGCGGACCACCAGATCCCAGAGCCCCGCCATCGTATCACATCATTCCAGGGCCGGGTCCTGGTACGACACCAGCAGCTGCACGGAGCTGTCGGCAAACGCGATGTTCTGCCCGCCGTCGAACGTACCGAAGGCAAAGACCTCCTTGTTGAGCGGGATGACCGTCTCGACCACGATCACTTCCTCCTTCTCTTCGAGCGTGATACCGCGCTTCGCGATCAGGTCGAGGATCCCCTGCGGGATGTTGTGGCCGGCCATCAGGTAATGGATCCGTGAATCAATACGGCTCCTCACCTCGGTGATGGATACGCTCGTGTGGTCGGTTGTTTTGTGGACCGCAAATCCCCCACCATGACTCTTTGCGTGCTGCGTTACGATCGGCGCCTCGAACCCGCACAGCGTCTTCAGGGCGTTCTCACCTACCTGGAAGTTCATGAAATCGTTCCATGCCTGCTCCGACAGGCCGGCCTGTTTCATCATGTCGCCGGCGAACGAGACCATCGCGGCACCCTCTGCAAAATACGCCATGATGCTCGAGAACCGGACAAAGTACGGCGATCCTCCCTGCATGACCGTGAAGTCGCCGCTGGACTCGAAGAACCGGAACCCTTTCACATCCGTGATTTTATTTCCGGATGCTGGCACGGTGATCCCGTCCACACCTATCCGTGTTCCTGAATGCGTTCCCGAGATCTCCGATTCCCTGCTGATGACGAACATGCCATAGAACGCGACATGCTCGCCAGTTGTCGGGAGTATACAGTCGGGTGCGGCGGCCGGGCCGTGCACGAGCGCCGGGGCGTCTTTAATAAACTTCGGCGAGGCCCGGAGCGCCTTCATGAGTTCCTTCTGCTTATTCGCGACCCGGCGTCTGTTCAGGTACGAATATACAACGATACCGATAATGAGGAGCAGGATAATGATCACGATGGTAAAATCGCCGGAGCCCTGAGATGCCATGGAGGAGAGGTAAAGCAGGATGGAGGAAGAAGGTTGTGGTTTATGGTTGGAGATGAAGCATTCGAAGAACCGGTATTCATCCATGATATCCCTGCTGCCAGCGGGATGCCTGTCAGCGGGGACGATTCCTGACGCCACTGTCAGCGACCCGGGCGATCCCGGTAAAATCCTGTCCGGCAGTGGTGATGGCCGCCTTGAAAGCACCCGCCGGAGTGGCGGCAGGGATCATGAAAACGGCTGGAAAATCACGTTGCGCCCGGTCATCCCTGAACCGGTCTGCCATTGCTCCGGGGGAATACATGTCCTCTCTTTCCGGTCTCCTGCAGTTACAGCAGGGTCTTCTGCGGCAGGTTGATATGCCGCCGTGCTGCCGGCGTGATCTCGCGTCCCTGCGGGGTGCGCTTGAGAAAACCGATCTGGATCAGGTACGGCTCATACACGTCCTCGATGGTCCGCACCTCCTCACCTGCCGCGATGGCAATGGTCTTGACGCCGACCGGCCCGCCGTCAAAATCATTGGCGATAACCGCAAGGATGCGGCGGTCGAGTTCATCAAGACCAAGGTGATCGATCTGCATCATGGCAAGGGCAGCTCCGGTAATCTCCCGCGTTATCGTGCCATCCCCCTTGACCGTTGCATAATCCCGCACCCTCCGAAGTAACCGGTTGGCGATCCGGGGGGTTCCGCGGCTCCGTTTCGCGATCTCTTCTGCCCCGTCGGGGGTGATGGGGATCTTCAGGATCCCGGCACTCCGTGTTACGATCCGGGTCAGATCCCCGGGGGAATACAGGTCGAGCCGGGAGGTGATCCCGAACCGGTCCCGGAACGGGGCCCCCAGAAGGCCCTGTTTGGTGGTCGCCCCGATAAGGGTGAAATGCTCGAGGTTCAGTTTGATCGTGCGTGCGCTCGGCCCCTCACCGATCATCACGTCAATGAAAAAATCCTCCATGGCAGGGTACAACACCTCTTCGACAACGGGATTGATCCGGTGAATCTCGTCGATAAACAGGATATCGCCCTGCTTGAGGGGGGTGAGCAGCGCGGCGATATCCCCGGGTTTCTCCAGCACCGGGCCGGTCGTGGACCGGATATCCGCTCCCATTTCGTGCGCGATGATGTGGGCGAGCGTGGTCTTGCCAAGTCCCGGGGGCCCTGAGAAGAGGATATGGTCCAGCGGTTCGTTCCGTTTTTGTGCGGCTTCGATAGCTATCTTCAGGCTTTCCTTGACCTGCACCTGCCCGACAAAATCCTCAAGCCGGTCCGGCCGGATGGTGAGATCATCACCCTCCTCCGCCAGAGGTGCGGGCGAGACAATCCTCTCCTCCATGATGTTACCGCTCCTTCAGTTTTGCGAGTGCAGCCTTGATAAGGCCCTGGACGGTCGATGAGCCGTGTTCAGGTGCCGCCGCGTTCACCGCATCCCGGGATTCCTTTTCGGCAAACCCGAGCGAGACCAGTGCGCTGACCGCGTCATGGATCGCCATGCTGTCTTTCGTCTCCCCGCGGACGATCGTCTCGCCCACTTTTTTCATCTTGTCCCTGAGTTCAAGGATCAGCCGTTTCGCACTCTTGGGCCCGATGCCGGGGATGCGGGTCAGGGTCTTCTCATCATCATTCAGGATCGCGATCGCGAACTCCTCGATTCCGATCCGGGACAGGAGGTTCATGGCGATCTGCGGCCCGATGCCGGTTACGCCAATCAGGATCCGGAACATCTCCAGTTCGCTCTGGTGCGGGAATCCGTACAGGGTGACAGCATCTTCCCGGACCACCAGGTGAGTGAAGAGGGTTACCGGTTCCCGGGTGTCTGCCAGCCGCCGGAGGGCAGGCTGGGTTACCTGCACCTGGTACCCGACCCCGTGAACATCGATGATCACCCAGCGGTCACCCGCGAGAACCATGGTACCGGAAAGTCGCGCGATCATTGTACTATCTCATGATGTGGATATGGCATAAGGCAATCGAAAGTGCATCGGCTGCGTCATCGGGCCTCGGGATTTCGCCGAGCCGGAGCAGCCGCCGGATCATCTCCTGTACCTGCCGCTTGTCGGCACGTCCGGACCCGGTGATGGCCTGCTTGACCTGGTTTGGCGTATACTCGGTGACCGGAATGCGGCGCTGTGCCGCGGCAAGGAGGACGATTCCCCGGACCTCGCTCACGGCCATGGCAGACGAGATGTTTCTGGAGAAGAACAGTTTTTCGAGCGCAAGGTGCGAAGGCTGGTATTGTTCCAGCAGCCGGTCAACCTCCGTGTAGACGGCAAGCAGGCGTTCCGGGTGGCTGAGATCCCGTGCAGAGGTCTCGATGCAGCCATGGCAGAGCGGGCGCGGGGGCACTCCCCGCTCCGTTTCGATCACCCCGTACCCCATGCGGGCGAGGCCGGGATCGATCCCGATAACGATCATGTGAACGGAACTTCCTGATCTGGTATTTGCTGCCAGAGTATTTTACCAGAAGGGTAGACAGGGTGAAAATGAACAGGGATGACCGGCTCCCGATTTCCTCCCCGTCGTTGCTCCCCCCCGGTTGCCCCTCCGCCACAATATACGTGAAGCCGTGATACCAGTGATTGGAACATTGATATATACTGCCTTACCGGTTCCCGCCAGAGAATACTGGAGTATTCCGGCAGAATTACCGTGTTTTCCGGAATTGTTGCCTCTGGTTCCGGGTGGAAGAGGCAAATCTCATACAACGGCGGGCGCTGCGGGTTCCGCTGAACACGGGAGTGTTACGAGAGGTTTTTCCGAAGGGTGAGGGCCGGGGCTCGTACCGGAGATATGCCGGATTGCGCGCGGGTTTTTGCATTGGATTTTTTTTAAAATATTTCACTTTCACACCGCAAATCGGAAAATTTAATGGGTGGCGCGGGGAACGAAACGATTGGGTTTATAGTTGAATAAATCTGCAGAACAACATCATAAAAACATCCTTATGTATTACGCGCACTCAACAAAAAATTCCGACAAGTCGGACTGGCAGCCACTTAAAGATCATCTGAAAAATGTCGCCGAGCTCTCCCGCATTTTTGCCAATGATTTTAATGCGGGGGATCTGGCATATATGAGCGGCCTCCTTCACGATTTGGGGAAATATTCATCTGAATTCCAACGACGCCTTGAAGGACAAAAAATTTCTGTAGATCATTCGACAGCTGGTTCGTTAGAAGCGATCAGACTATTTGACGGTTCACAAAAATCTGCAGGTCTGTTGTTTGCCTATATCATTTCCGGCCATCATGGGGGTATGCTGAATTTTGGGAGCGCGGAAGGGGGCCTTTGCGAACGTTTGCAGAAACAAGAATTGCCGGATTATTCAGCATTCCGGAAAGACATAACCCTGGATCCGGAAAGGATCGGCCAGCCCAAACTTCATCCACTTCCGAAAAAAACCGGATTCTGTATCTCATTCTTTACGCGGATGCTCTACTCATGTCTTGTTGATGCAGACTCGCTTGACACTGAAAAATTCTACGATTCGGAAAAATCTTCCTTACGCACGCAGTGTGATTCCATGGAAGAACTCGCCAAAAGATTTGAGAGTTTCATGCGGGAAAAAAATGCCGGAGTGGATGATTCCCTCATCAATCGCGAGCGGAAAAAAATTTTCAGACAGTGTGTTGATGCCGGCTCACTGCCGCCAGGTATTTTCAGTCTTACAGTCCCAACCGGCGGGGGGAAAACACTCTCATCAATGGCCTTTGCACTTGAGCACCTCAAGAAAAATAACCTCAAAAGGATTTTTTACGTCATTCCCTATACAAGCATCATTGAACAGAATGCCAAAGTATTCCGGGATATTTTCGGGACTAAAAATGTCCTGGAACATCATAGCAATTTCGATCCTGAAACGCTGAAAAAATTCACTGGAGATCCAATCAGTGAAGCTCTCATGCTCGCAACCGAGAACTGGGATATGCCGATCGTTGTAACAACCAATGTCCAGTTCTTCGAGTCGCTCTTCTCAAATAAACGCTCACGCACACGAAAGCTTCACAACCTTGTAAAAAGCGTTATCATTCTTGACGAAGCCCAGATGCTCCCGACAGGCTACCTGCTGCCATGCCTTGCCGCGTTGTCCGAACTTGTCCGGAACTATAGTGCAACGGTTGTGATATGCACAGCAACCCAGCCTCGTCTTGGCGACCTTCTGGACAAGACAATACCGCCCCGCGAGATCATGCATGATCCTGAACGGTTGTATGAAACATTCCGAAGAGTGAACGTGACCAATCTCGGATCCCTTTCTGACGCAGAACTCGCAGAAAGGCTGGATAAGCAACTGCAGGTATTGTGTGTAGTCAACACCCGCACCCACGCGAAGAAATTGTATGATGCTTTGAAAAAAACCGGCACGTGTCATCATCTCAGCGCCCGTATGTGCCCGGTTCACCGCAGGAAAAAACTCGAAGAGATCAGAACACTACTCAAAGATGGAAAAGAGTGCCGCGTTATATCGACTCAGCTGATTGAAGCCGGTGTGGATATCGATTTCCCGGTTGTGTACCGTGCAATGACCGGCGTTGATTCACTTGCACAGGCCGCCGGGAGATGCAACCGCGAAGGAAAACTACCGGAACCGGGCAAAGTATTCCTTTTCAAATCTGTGGAGAAACATGGCAAAGCTACATCATGGCAGAGTCTCGTTGCGGAAATCGGGGAAATGACGCTTGCCGGATCGGTCGATCCCCTCTCGCTGGATACGGTTGCGGATTATTTCCGGCGATTATATCATTACAAGGAAGATGGTGGTCTGGATGAGAAGACCATTTTACCAAAACTTGAAGATGGTTCGCGTGAGCTTGCATTTCCGTTTGAGGATATTGCAGATGCATTCAGGATCATTGAGGAGGGGACAAAAGATGTGATCATTCCTTTTGACGATTACGCCCGGTTAAAAATTGCTGAACTCCGTTCAGCAGAGTTTCCCGGGAAATATCTCCGGGATCTCCAGGGATACACAGTCAGTATTTTTGCCAATGAGTTCCGCGAACTGGAACGTAATCATGCAATTGAGATACTGGCAGAACGGTTCTTCGTCTTACGATCCTGTGAGGATTATTCCGATGAGACAGGACTGAAACCCCGGCAGGATGCCGGTTACGATGGCTCATTGCTGAATGTTTGAAGAGGTGGTTGATATCGGATTTGGTATCAAACTGAAAGTCTGGGGCGATTATGCATGCTTCACGCGCCCTGAGATGAAGGTCGAGCGGGTCAGTTACGATGTTATGACCCCTTCGGCTGCACGCGGTATCCTTGAAGCGATTTACTGGAAGCCCGCGATTGTCTGGGAGATCGACCGGATTCATGTGATGAAGCCGGTGAAGTTCGATAATATCAGGAGAAACGAAGTGCTTGGGAAAATCCCGCTTTCCACAGTGAAAAGTGCATACCAGGGGAAGGAGGTTGTCATGTTCAAGGATCCAAACGATGAGCGGGTCCAGCGGGCTTCGATGGTTCTCCGTGATGTCGAGTATTACATCGAAGCGCATTTTAACATGACCGATAAGGCAGGGCCTGACGACAGCGTTGAGAAACATTACAACGTCGCCCTCCGCAGGATGCGGAAGGGACAATGCTTCCATCATCCATATTTCGGGTGCCGGGAGTTCCCGGTGCAATTTGAGTTCATTGAGGGAGAGATTCCAAAATCAAAACTTAATGGTAAGAAAGATCTCGGGTTCATGCTCTGGGATGTCGATTTCGCCAACAAGATGACGCCGATCTTTTTCCGTGCTGAAATGAACAATGGTGTTCTCGATGTCCAGAAGTGCAGAAAGGAAGGTGTCTGTTCATGATTGTGCAGTCACTGGTCCGGTATTATGATATTCTTGCGGGTGACAAATCAGTCAGGATTGCCAAATCCGGCTACAGCCCGGCAAAAGTATCGTTTGCGCTCGTTCTGTCAACAGACGGAGAACTCACCAATATCGTTGATCTTCGATCCGATGACAGGAAAAAAACACCCGCAACAATGGACGTTCCTTACCAAAAGTCACGTGCAGTTGCCGTGACACCTTACTTTGTCTGTGATAACGCGAAGTATTTTTTTGGTATTGAAAAACTCAGCACAGATCCGAAAAAGAAAACCGCTGCGGATATCATCCACATTCTTTCCGAAGATGGAAAAGAGAAAATTGTTGTATCAAAGCGGTCGCGGGAATGTTTTGATCAGTGCCGTATTCTCCACCATTCTCTTATGGATGCGGTTACCGATCCGGTCGTGAAGACATTCCTCAAATTTCTCGATACCTGGATCCCGGAACATTCGCTCCAGCATCCCAAAGTTGCGGAATATAAAGACCGTATCCTTGACGGCGGGCTGTTTGTTTTTCAGGTTGCGGATGGCCAATACATTCACCAGAATTCGGTTGTAAGGAAATGTTGGGAATCCGGTTATTCCACTACCAGCGAAGCTTCCGATACCGAATATTCCCAGTGTCTTGTGACCGGAAAAAAAGAACCGATTGCCCGTATTCATCAGAAGATCAAAGGTGTGTTCGGGGCGCAGTCTGCCGGAGCAACACTGATCGGATGTAACGATCCGGCATTCTGGTCGTATAATAAAGAGCAGAGCTACAATTCCCCGATAAGCGAATCAGCGATGTTCAAATACACAACCGTGTTGAACCATCTTCTTGAACATGGAAGCCGGAACCGGATCCAAATCGGAGACACGACCACAGTCTTCTGGGCCGAGACGGAGAAGAAGACCTGCGAGAACCTTGCCCTTTTTTTCATCGATCCTATTGAAGAAGAGGACCCGCCGGACGCAGGATCCCGGGAACCCGCACGAACACAGGACCGTGCCACGCGACAACTTGTGGGGGATATCCTTGCCAAAGTCCGGATCGGAGGGCACTTGGAAGAGAAGGATCTTGGCGTGGATCCCGAAACCACGAACTTCTATGTTCTCGGACTCTCTCCCAACAATGCCCGGCTTGCTGTCCGCTTCTGGTACCAGGACAATTTCGGGAATTTCATCACCCGGGTTGCACGTCATCATCTCGATATGGAGATCGAGCGGGACAGTCGAGGGCCGCAGTACATCTCCGTGTATCGTCTCCTGAGGGAAACGGTTCCCCAGAATTCAAGCGATAAGGCAGCATCCCCGCTGCTTGGGGGATTGCTGATGCGTTCGATTCTTGATAACACCCCTTACCCAGTACCGATGTATAATGCGATACTTAACAGGGTGAAGACCGAGCGATCGATCCACTATACCCGGGCCGGCTTCATCAAAGCCTGCCTGATCCGGATGGCACGAACACGAGGAAAGCATGAAGAGGATTTGATTACCGTGAGTCTGAATGAAGAAAGCACAAATGTCCCGTACCGTCTCGGACGATTGTTTGCGGTACTGGAGAAGGCGCAGAGCGATTCGAACAAGGATCTCAAGAGCACGATCAACAGTAAATACTTCAGTAGCGCATCGACAACACCGGCGGTCGTGTTCCCGGTCCTGCTGAAACTGGCGCAGCACCACATCGCCAAATCCGACTGGGGTTTCAAATCGAACCAGTGGATTGAGGAAGTGATATCCGGAATCAATGAATTCCCGGCTTACATGAACCTGGAGGATCAGGGGATGTTCATGATCGGGTACTATCACCAGAGAAAAGCGTTTTTCAAAAAGAAGGAAGAAAGCGATGACGAATAGGAGGCTAACGTATGAACAATCCAATCAAGAACCGGTATGAATTTGTGTTGTTATTCGATGTTGAGAATGGGAATCCGAACGGAGACCCGGACATGGGAAATATGCCCCGCGTCGATCCGCAGACGGGCTATGGAATTGTGACGGATGTCTGCCTGAAGAGGAAGATTCGTGACTATGTTGATATGGTGAAGGCCGGAAAAGAAGGATATGATATCTATGTAAAGGAAGGTGTTGTTCTCAATGAGCAGCATACCCGTGCTGTTGACAAGATTAAACCCAAGGATCCAAAGAAGCCAAAGAAGGATGAAGAACTGAAACTCGCAAAATTCATGTGCGATACGTTCTTCGACATCCGTGCTTTCGGTGCGGTGATGACCCTTGAAGTAAACTGCGGTCAGGTCCGCGGGCCGGTTCAGCTAACCTTCGCCCGGAGTCAGGATCCAATCTTCCAGCAGGAGGTCACGATCACCCGGCAGGCTGTTGCGAATGCCAAGGATGCCGAGAAGGGCAAGACCATGGGCAAGAAACAGATCGTACCGTATGGTCTTTACCGTGCCGAAGGCTATGTTTCCGCTCACTTAGCAAAGAAAACAACCGGATTCTCGGAAGACGATCTCGCCCTGCTCTGGGAGGCACTCATCAACATGTTCGAACATGATCACTCCGCATCCCGCGGGAAACTCTCCGCAAAGAAGCTGATCATTTTCAAGCATGACAGCGAACTCGGCTGCTGCCAGTCGCATATCCTGTTCGATAAGGTAAAGATCGAGAAGATCCCAAAAGATCTTCCTCCCCGATCGTTCAAGGATTACAAGGTCACGATTGACAGGAATGTACCGAAGGGAGTCGAAATCATCGAAAAGTTATGAACGGAAAACTGTACTCGGATGACGAGCTGCTGTTGTTATCCGGTATCCAGCATTTTTGTTTCTGCCAAAGGCAGTGGGCACTCATCCATGTGGAGCAACAATGGTCCGAGAATCTCCGCACTGCCGAAGGCCATATTGTTCATGAACGGGTCGATGACCCGTTCCTCAGCGAATCGCGGGGAGATGTTGTCATCTCCCGGTCATTCCCTCTGGTTTCGTACTCCCTCGGCCTGACCGGAATTGCAGATGTAATTGAGTTTACACGATCCGACAAGGGAATCGCGATTCCGGATCGGGATGGCTTATGGTGTATGAAACCGGTCGAGTACAAGCGGGGCAAGCCGAAGATCGATGAGCGGGATGAGGTCCAGCTCTGCGCACAGGTCATGTGCCTTGAAGAGATGTTTGGCATCCGTATCATTGAAGCGGATTTTTATTACAACGAAATCCGAAGGAGGGAACGTATCGCCATCACGGATGATCTGCGCCATCGTGTTCAGTTGCTGGCGAATGAAATGCACAAGGTCTTCCGGAACGGGATTACCCCGCAGGCCGAAAAAGGGAAGCATTGCATACTCTGTTCGCTTATCGATATCTGTGTCCCACGCCTGACAAAGAAAAAAAGTTCCGTCAGGAATTATATAGGGAATCACATCAGGGATGCATGCGCTCCTGATACGTGATCATAACAGTCCGGAAACCTGATCACCGGACAGGAATTCCCCCATGAGAAAATTGCTGAACACCCTGTATGTCACAACACCGGACTCCTATCTCCATCGCGACGGAGAGAATGTTATCGTTAAAGTCGGGAGCGAGGAGAAGTTCAGAATCCCGATTCATAATCTGGAGGGGATTGTCTGTTTCGGGTACATGGGCGCAAGCCCTCACCTGATGCAGTTATGTTCGGAGAATAACGTGGGGCTTTCATTCCTTACCCCGCACGGAAGGTTCCAGGGACGGGTGAATGGACGGGTCCGGGGTAATGTGTTGTTGCGCCGGACCCAGTACCGTATTGCCGATAACCCGGAAGCATCTCTTGCTATTGCACGATGCTTTATCACCGCCAAGATTGTCAACTGCCGGACCGTTCTCGGAAGAAGTATCCGCGATCACGGGGATGTTATCAGATGTGAAAAGATACGGTGTGCTGATAATCTTCTCATCGAAAACCTGATGAAGATTAACACCTGCAGGGATGCTGATACGCTCAGGGGCATCGAAGGCAACTGCGCGAAATTCTATTTTGATGTTCTTGACGAACTCATCCTGAAGCAAAAAGATGATTTTTTCATCCGCGACAGGAACCGCAGGCCACCCCGCGACAACATGAACGCCCTTTTCTCGTTCCTGTATACGCTCTTGGCACATGATGTTGAATCGGCGCTGGAAACGGTCGGGCTCGATCCGTATGTCGGATTCTTCCATACCGATAGGCCGGGACGGGCGAGTCTTGCTCTGGATATGATGGAGGAACTGCGCCCCTTCATTTCCGATCGTCTTGCACTGAACCTTGTGAACCTGCAACAGGTATGTAGCGATGATTTCCTGAAAAAAGAGGGGGGTGGAATTCTCCTTACTGAAAAGGGACGTAAGGCAGTTCTCGCTGCGTGGCAGAAGAGAAAGGCGGACGAGATCACCCATCCGTATCTTGACGAAAAAATTCCCATCGGGCTCCTCCCGTATGTCCAGAGCCTGTTGATGGCGCGGTTCCTCCGCGGGGACATCGAAGGGTATCCACCGTTTTTCATGAACTGAGGCAGTAACCATGATGGTCCTGGTCACCTACGACGTAAACACGGAAACACCGGAAGGACGACGAAGGCTCCGGCAGGTCGCCCGGGAGTGCGTGAATTATGGGCAAAGGGTTCAGAACTCCGTATTCGAATGTCTTGTCGATCCCGCCCAGTTTGCAAAACTTAAACATTCCCTGGAAGGAATTATGGATAAGGA
Source organism: Methanoregula sp. PtaB.Bin085 (assembly GCF_002067035.1). Taxonomy (GTDB): domain Archaea; phylum Halobacteriota; class Methanomicrobia; order Methanomicrobiales; family Methanospirillaceae; genus Methanoregula. Next base: position 97,870 of record NZ_MVQB01000046.1, read on the forward strand.
ACGGGACAGTATACGGTTTTATTATCTTGGAGCCAACTGGAAGAACCGTGTCGAACACCTTGGCAATAAGACAGGATACGATCCTGAGGGATTGCTTATGGCATAAACGGTGCGAACCGAAAGATATCATAGCGATCCCTGAAGGTTCGCGGGATTTTTTTTTCAATGTCTATTTATTTTGATCGCAGGTTCTCTGGATTTCAAAAGGTCTTTTTCACAATCTCATTATTAGATACCGGAATCAATAGGCACTCATTCCGGTTGAACATTGAATTTGTTTTGAAATTTGCAGCATAAACAGCAGGTATTTCATTTTGAAAACCGAACAATAATTTAGGGTCACTCCCTTCGCGGGAGTGTGGATTGAAATGTTATCATAAGTATGAGTTGCCGTTGATCCGCTGGTCACTCCCTTCGCGGGAGTGTGGATTGAAATCCGGCACCGGTCCAGATACCACGGCGGGATAGCTGTCACTCCCTTCGCGGGAGTGTGGATTGAAATAGGGAATCTTGCCGGTCAAAGTACCGGCCGTTTGGCGTCACTCCCTTCGCGGGAGTGTGGATTGAAATACTGATGCCGGGGTGCCGGCGGTCATCGCTTCGATGTCACTCCCTTCGCGGGAGTGTGGATTGAAATACCGTCCCGAAGTACGTGTACGAAACCATCAGTACGTCACTCCCTTCGCGGGAGTGTGGATTGAAATCGAACTGGACGGTCAACATTACACCGGCGCCGGTCACTCCCTTCGCGGGAGTGTGGATTGAAATGCGTGACAGCAGACACTCACCTCTCGCGATTCGGTCACTCCCTTCGCGGGAGTGTGGATTGAAATCTGGTCTCCTGTCAGGAATCTCTTGTTTTACACCCGTCACTCCCTTCGCGGGAGTGTGGATTGAAATTTTACCCTGTTGTTCCCCCCATCATAGACGGTAGTGTCACTCCCTTCGCGGGAGTGTGGATTGAAATCAAAACTATCTTCAATCAGAACACCGGACAAAGGTCACTCCCTTCGCGGGAGTGTGGATTGAAATTCGTGGTATTTCTGTAATACAAACCTCTGGCCGTCCTGTCACTCCCTTCGCGGGAGTGTGGATTGAAATGATCCCGTTCGGGCGCATAAAATGACACTCACGTCACTCCCTTCGCGGGAGTGTGGATTGAAATCTTTGTCGGGTCCGCGAGAAGTATCCTGACCATAGTCACTCCCTTCGCGGGAGTGTGGATTGAAATTCAACCGCACAGGATCCTGTCGAAGATTTCACCGCGTCACTCCCTTCGCGGGAGTGTGGATTGAAATAGATCCTGGGCTGCTTGCCGAGACGTAAAGATCGTCACTCCCTTCGCGGGAGTGTGGATTGAAATCGCCTCCGGTATCATCGCCTCGATATCGCTGTAGTCACTCCCTTCGCGGGAGTGTGGATTGAAATCCCATCGTACCGCTGTCAAGCGTGACGGTCTTCGCGCGTCACTCCCTTCGCGGGAGTGTGGATTGAAATTTATCGTGCATAATGGCCTGCTGTCGTAGGTAAGTCACTCCCTTCGCGGGAGTGTGGATTGAAATGTCAGTATAGCAGCACAGCAGGAGAGCACAGCAACAGGTCACTCCCTTCGCGGGAGTGTGGATTGAAATTCAAAGTCTGCGAAGGCGCAGGCTCAGCAATCGACGTCACTCCCTTCGCGGGAGTGTGGATTGAAATAATGAGGATTGCATCGCTGGGATGCGGGCCCGGGTCACTCCCTTCGCGGGAGTGTGGATTGAAATCGGCGCCAAGATGCATCCGAAACGGGAAGCCAAGTCACTCCCTTCGCGGGAGTGTGGATTGAAATACCGTCATCTTGTCGGAAAAAAAATGGGACTTAGTCACTCCCTTCGCGGGAGTGTGGATTGAAATGCCCACACCCGTACCGCTCCGTTGTAAGCTGGCCCCGGGTCACTCCCTTCGCGGGAGTGTGGATTGAAATGCCCATCCGGATACAGTTTTCCGAGAGGGTGAGTGTCACTCCCTTCGCGGGAGTGTGGATTGAAATAAGATTCAACCGTGGGGATAAGGAACACCAGTAGTCACTCCCTTCGCGGGAGTGTGGATTGAAATAATTCGCCTTTTTCCTCACCAGCGCCACCGGTTTGTCACTCCCTTCGCGGGAGTGTGGATTGAAATGGCCACTGGTACAGTCAGGACAAGCTCACAGCCTGCTGTCACTCCCTTCGCGGGAGTGTGGATTGAAATAACCGTGCCAGAAATACGACACGATAGCCAATTTCGTCACTCCCTTCGCGGGAGTGTGGATTGAAATGATGGTCAGTTTCTTTCTGAAGATAAGCGCCTTCGTCACTCCCTTCGCGGGAGTGTGGATTGAAATCTGACTTGATTGCTGTAACATTAATTCTCATTTTAAGTCACTCCCTTCGCGGGAGTGTGGATTGAAATATCCTACCGTCGATGGTACTGTGGACAACTGTGGTCACTCCCTTCGCGGGAGTGTGGATTGAAATAGGTTAATGAGAGAATTGCAGAAGTCAACAAATCGTCACTCCCTTCGCGGGAGTGTGGATTGAAATCGCCTCCGGTATCATCGCCTCGATATCGCTGCATTGTCACTCCCTTCGCGGGAGTGTGGATTGAAATCCCAGAAGATGCAGGTCGTTGGCGTTGACCTGATGTCACTCCCTTCGCGGGAGTGTGGATTGAAATAGTTTCGGCGCAAGCTCGCGGAAAATCTCTTTCAGGTCACTCCCTTCGCGGGAGTGTGGATTGAAATAGCGGATGAGGCGGCTATGAAGCGCCTTATCCTCGTCACTCCCTTCGCGGGAGTGTGGATTGAAATATACTCCGCTTGTAGAAGTCGTCAGTCGGGAAACTGTCACTCCCTTCGCGGGAGTGTGGATTGAAATCTGAAAATGGATACGATGGGACCGTCCGAACTGAAGTCACTCCCTTCGCGGGAGTGTGGATTGAAATTGTCTGGAGAAGTTCGCGGGCGTTGACGACCTTGGTCACTCCCTTCGCGGGAGTGTGGATTGAAATAGCGGGATTAACGGCCATGCTCCGTAACATGCGTCACTCCCTTCGCGGGAGTGTGGATTGAAATACGTTCCGGCTTGATATCGCGCTCAAAGAATTCCGTCACTCCCTTCGCGGGAGTGTGGATTGAAATTCGGTACGAGCCATGAGGGGATATCATCCCCCTTGTCACTCCCTTCGCGGGAGTGTGGATTGAAATAAGGATCTCGGGTTTGACGCCTTCAGGGACAAAGAGTCACTCCCTTCGCGGGAGTGTGGATTGAAATCTTCTCGCAGATGACCACGGCGTCCTCCACCGGGCGTCACTCCCTTCGCGGGAGTGTGGATTGAAATAGCCAGAACAAACCAATAGCGTATCAGAATTACGTCACTCCCTTCGCGGGAGTGTGGATTGAAATACCGGATTCGGGCTGTGGTCCGCAGGAGTGTATCAGTCACTCCCTTCGCGGGAGTGTGGATTGAAATCATTCTCGTCAGTAAACTGCCCGTAATGGGGATCGTCACTCCCTTCGCGGGAGTGTGGATTGAAATCAGTAGGAGCTAAAGGAATTGTCCGGTGCAGCTGTGTCACTCCCTTCGCGGGAGTGTGGATTGAAATCCATTCGGATCCTGTCATGCCTAAAAAAGTGGGGGTCACTCCCTTCGCGGGAGTGTGGATTGAAATGTCACGTTCGCCCCTGCGGGAATGCTCGTCATAGTCACTCCCTTCGCGGGAGTGTGGATTGAAATCCCTCCGGAAAAACTCACGTAGGTACGCGGGAAGTGTCACTCCCTTCGCGGGAGTGTGGATTGAAATCTGCACAATCTCACTCATACCGGCAACCTGATGCGTCACTCCCTTCGCGGGAGTGTGGATTGAAATTCCTGTCCGGACGATTTTATACCAGTGGTTGGCTGTCACTCCCTTCGCGGGAGTGTGGATTGAAATGATCTACTCTGCGCAGGGCATACCTGCAACCGAGTCACTCCCTTCGCGGGAGTGTGGATTGAAATCTTCTCCGATACCGTTGCACCGGACACTGTGACCCGGTCACTCCCTTCGCGGGAGTGTGGATTGAAATCATAGTTGTAGACGGTCTCCCCCGAATATGCTGTGTCACTCCCTTCGCGGGAGTGTGGATTGAAATTCTCCTCTCGCTGCATCCTTTGATGGCGGGGCGATGTCACTCCCTTCGCGGGAGTGTGGATTGAAATCCATATACCGGGCTGGTCGGATCGTTGGGATCAGTCACTCCCTTCGCGGGAGTGTGGATTGAAATAGACCTGAACACCCGGATAATCTGGTAGTCCATAAAGTCACTCCCTTCGCGGGAGTGTGGATTGAAATTTCTCGGAAACCTATGCACAGCAACAGCAGGAAGGAGATGTCACTCCCTTCGCGGGAGTGTGGATTGAAATAAACAAGACCTGCTTTTATATCAACAACACCGCGTCACTCCCTTCGCGGGAGTGTGGATTGAAATTATTTAAACCATTTAGTTTGCTGATTGGCAAAAGTCACTCCCTTCGCGGGAGTGTGGATTGAAATTCCGTGGGTCCAGCACCACAAGTTTGCGCGGTGGGGTCACTCCCTTCGCGGGAGTGTGGATTGAAATCAGTCTACAAGGACATAGGTGCCCGCTGCAGAGGGTCACTCCCTTCGCGGGAGTGTGGATTGAAATATCCGATCGTTTATCGGTGATGTTGGAGGTCACGATGTCACTCCCTTCGCGGGAGTGTGGATTGAAATAGTTGTGTTGTTTGCTCTCATCGCCGTGTGAGATAGTCACTCCCTTCGCGGGAGTGTGGATTGAAATACGCACGGCCCTGTCCGGGCACTTGTACCCAAGTCACTCCCTTCGCGGGAGTGTGGATTGAAATAAGTCTGTATGACGACTCGCTTTCCGATGGGTTGTAGTCACTCCCTTCGCGGGAGTGTGGATTGAAATCTCCAATTTACCGTTTTTAATTTTTCGCTGGTCAGTCACTCCCTTCGCGGGAGTGTGGATTGAAATTGACCAAGGAGCTCGGTAATCTGTAGATGATGCAATCGACTTCGAGCGCAACATCCACGACAACAAGGATTGAAACATCGTATCCATTCTATCAGAGAGTCATCAAAACAGCAGAAGACCGTACCAATTTGGAAAAGGTCGGACTCTCACGACTGCCCCACAAAAACAACCTCCGGCATCCCGCGGAAATGCGGATCCCCGGTCACGACCTTCGCACGGTGTCTGAGCGCGGTCGCGTAAATGATCGCATCCGCAATGCCGCCTTCCTTCATCTGCCTGCGCACACTCCCTGCGGTCCGTGCGATGACAAGATCGACCGGGACAAGCAGGCTCCGCGACCGGATCATCGAGACCATGCGATCCATCCGCTCCCTTTCCACACCGTAAAACCGTTCCAGTTCCGCGATGGTGATCATGGACGTGATCCGCGTCTCTTTCCTCTCGATATAGGTGCGGACCCGGTCATCGCCTTTCCAGTACTCGATCCACGTCCAGGTATCCAGAACCAGAGCGATCTCAATCCTCTCCGTTGCAGGTGTAGGGTTCAAGGTCTGAAAATACACCGAAATCCGAGGGCATGTGCCGCTGCCGTTCCTGGATCAGGAACATAATCGCCTCATCATACGACCTGAGATTTTTCTCCGTAATGATCTGGTCGAGCCAGTCCTTTGTTGAACGGAGAATCTGCACGGGTGCACGGGGATTTTTTACTGTAACTGCCGGCGCCGGAATGCGGATACCGGCTTTTTTTATTGGTGCGGGCACTGTTCTGGTCATGGCAATATGTGAAATGTATACATTATACATTATTAACGGTTCGCATGATCCTCACCGGTTCCCGCAGCCGGGCAGCCGCCTTACCTGACAGCAGGATTCGGAGACATCCGTCTGGTTTGGCCTGGAGAAATCCATCCGGTCATCTCATCAGCCTTTCTTTTTGGAGCCGATGACTCCTCCGGTATTTACCGGATTTCCCTCAGGACAGGATCCGCTCCTGTGAAAGATCCGCTGCGGGTTTTTACCAATCCCCCGAGTCACTTCGTCACCTGTAACAATTCCTCTGCCCCCAACCACTATATTCCCGTACAACAGATCTGTTCACATGCCAGTCCACCCGATCGAGGAGCGTTACGGCACGAAGGAGATGCGTGCCGTCTGGAGCGAACAGAACCGGTTCTCCTGCATTGTCCGTGCCGAGGTCGCGCTTGCAAAGGCCGAGGCAGTCTGCGGGATGATCCCGCCGACCGCGGCCCTTGAGATCGAAGAGAAAGCACCGGCCGCATCGCTCGAGCGGGCAAAACAGATCGAGGCCGAGATCAGCCACGATATGATGGCCATCGTCAGGGCAATCTCGGAGGTCTGCGGGGAGTCCGGGCGGTGGGTGCACTACGGGGCGACCAGCAACGATATCCTCGACACGGCAACCGGCCTCCAGCTTGCGCAGGCCCTCGACCTGCTGGACGCAAAACTACGGAAACTCCTTGCGGTGCTGCTGAAGCGGGCGGACGAGACAAAGACGCTCGTCTGCATCGGGCGGACGCACGGGCAGCACGGTGTGCCGACCACTTACGGCCTCCGGTTCGCGATCTGGGCAGGCGAGGTTGGCCGGCACATCGAGCGGCTCGGACAGTTGCGCCCCCGGGTCGTTGTCGGGCAGATGACCGGCGCGGTGGGCACGCAGGCGGCGATGGGTGCGAAGGGCATGGAGGTGCAGGCCGCGATGATGGAGTACCTCGGGATCGGATCGGTGGACGTCTCGAACCAGGTCATCTCCCGCGACCGGTACGCGGAGTACTTCATGTTCTGCGCCGGCGTCGCAACAACCCTCGACAAGATCGGCGTCGAGATCCGCAGCCTGCAGCGGACCGAGATCGGAGAGGTGGAGGAGGCCTTCGGTGCAAAGCAGGTGGGCTCCTCCACCATGCCCCACAAGCGCAACCCGATCAAGAGCGAGCAGGTCTGCGGGCTTGCCCGGATCATCCGGTCCGCGGTCGAGCCGGCGCTCCAGAACAACACCCTCTGGGACGAGCGCGACCTCACCAACTCCTCCTGCGAACGTGTCCTCTTCCCGGAGGCCTCTATCCTTACTGACCACTGCCTCCGGCTCATGGCGGGCGTGCTTGAAGGTCTCGTCATCAACCGCGCCGCAATCCGAAGGAACCTCGCGTTCCTGCACGGCATCAACATGGCCGAGCCGGTCATGATCGAGCTGACCCGGAAGGGCATGAACCGGCAGGACGCCCACGAGGCCGTGCGCCTCGCCTCCATGCAGGCGCTTGCCGAGGGCAAACCGCTCGCGGACGTGCTCGCGACCGATCCTGAAGTGATCCGGTTCTGCTCGAAGAATGATATCGCGGCGCTCCTGAACCCGGATGCCTATATCGGTACGGCTGTGCAGCAGGTGGAGCGGGTGATTGGAAAGCTGTCGCCGATGTGCCCGGAGTGACGGGTTGACCTTTGAAAAAAAACTTGTTTTTCCTCTCATTTTTCCTGAAGGAATTTTGACGATCGTTAAAATCTCATTTACCTTTGATGGGGGCTGATGCCCCCATACCCCGAAAATGATGAACGGCCGCCGCCCCGAAGGGCGCCCCGCGGCGGCTTCAAGAACTTATCATTTTTGCGTGCAGGTAATCTGCCCAGCGAGGCCCCGACGAGGCGGCCGAGCGACCCCCCGCGGGGGTGGGAATACTCACAAAAAAACCAAATGATGCCAGTCTTCCGTTCCATTTTTTAAAAACATCCTGCAGTGGCCATTCTCTCAGGTTTTACCTGTTCCACCGGAAATTTTCCTGCCGTTTTTCCGGAATGTCCTGTTTCCTGCCCGATCCCGGAATACTACATTTATTAACTTCAACAATTAACATCGACACTATCCATGGATCGCACAGTTCAGGTACTTGGACGGCAGATCTCGCATACCGATATCGTCCGGGTATTTGTCATCCTCTCCCTCTCCCTCTGCTGCATCCTTATCACGGCGATCAGCCTCGCGCAGCAGACCGGCGCGGTCTATACCCAGCTTTTCTATTTCCCCATCATCTACGGCACCTACTTCTACCCGCGGAAGGGATTATACCTCTCCGGTGCCTGCGCGCTCGCGTACGAGGTTCTCTCGTACTACTACGTGTACCCGAACCCGGTGGACCTGATCTCCACCACCGCACAGGCAATCCTCTTCATCCTCGTCGCCGTGGTCGTCGCCTACTTTACCGAGAAGGTGAACACGAGCGAGGCCCGCTACCGCAGCATCTTCGAATCGTCGCTCATGGGGATCATCCTCTTCGATCAGAACTCGTTTGCCATAAAACTGACCAACACCTGCGTGGAAGACATGCTCGGCTACACCGAAGAGGAGCTCCGGAGCAAAACCTTCACCTCCCTGTTCTCCACCCCCGAGGAGCAGCGTGTCTTCTTCGAGCGCCTGGGATCGAGTGCGGACATCACCAACTTCCAGACCCGTTTCAAAAAGAAAGACGACGAACCCCTCTGGGTCACCCTCTCGTGGCGCCGGGTCACCGAGAATATGGTAAGCACCTCCATCATCGATATCAACAGCCGGAAGCTTGCCGAACAGGCTGCCGAAGAGAGCGCGGCCCGGTACCGGCAGGTGACCGAGAACTCGCCGACCGGCATCGTCATCCTCCGCGACCAGAAGATCGAGTACTCGAACCCGGCCTTCACCCAGCTCTCCGGCTACTCCCCCGCAGAACTTACAGGCAAGGACTTCCTGACGCTTGTTCATGACGAGGACCGGGCGGAGTTTTTCCGGTTCATCTCAACCGATGGCGGGAAGGGCGACCAGCCCGACATCCGCGAGTGCCGGTTCATCACGAAGACCGGCGATACGCGCCTCGGGGCGCTCTTCTTCACCTCCATCGTCCACCGCGGCGTTCCGGCCCTCCTGATCAATCTCGTGGACACCACCGAGCGGCAGCAGCTGAAGGAACGGATCCAGAAGGACACCGAGCTGCGCCACGGGATCATCTCGACCGTTGCCCACGAGCTGCGCACCCCCCTCCAGCCAATCATGGGCTACCTCAACCTGCTGACGCAGGATCCCAAGACGTACGGGGTGACGGAGGAGACCCGGGCAATCCTCGACCGGTGCGCAAAAAGCGTTGACCGGGAGAGCCAGATCATCAACCAGATGCTCGAGCTCTCGGTTCTCGATGCCGGCAAGATCCCGCTCACCTATTCGCAGGTGAATGTCCGCGACCTCCTCACAACCATCGTCAGCACGGGAGGGTACGCGTCGAAGGGCGATCTCACCATCGATGCCCCGGAGGAAACGGTCATGGAGATAGACGAGAGCAAGATATCCGTGGTCATCGATTCCATGCTCTCCAATGCCGTGAACTACTCCAAGCCGCCGCGGAAGATCCGGGTCTCCTACCAGTTCAGCAACGCCGAGCAGATGCACCGGATCTCCATCCAGGACAATGGCGTCGGGATCACCAACTCGCAGCTGGACGAGATCTTCGAGCCATTCAACCTTCCCGCAGCCGGAAGCCAGGTCCGGAAACCGGACCGGGTCGGGCTCTCGCTCTCGATTGCAAAGAAGTACATCCAGATGCACGGCGGGTATATCAGTGTTGATTCCATCGTCAACCTCGGCAGCACCTTCACGATCCACCTGCCGAAAATCCCCCCGAAAGCAGCGGAGGGAGGTCAGCAATGACGAAGAGAATCCTTGTTGTCGAGGACGACGAGCCGATCCTCGACCTGATGGATCTTCTGATCCGCAGGCTCGGGTACGAACCGGTCCTCCTCTCGAACGGACCTGATGCGCTCCGGTATGCGAAAAATGACCCGCCGGCCCTGATCCTGCTCGATATCATGATGACGCCTATCAGCGGCTGGGAGTTTTTGGAGAAGCTCCGCGCCGAACCATCGCTCAAAACCCTCCCGGTCATCATCTTCTCCGCATCGCCGTCCGTTGAGGAGAAGATGGCCTCCATCAACGATCCCTTCCTTGGCGTCCTCCACAAACCGGTCTCATTTGTCGAACTCAGGACCGGTATTGAACAGGCCCTGAAAAAACAGGATTGACCGGTAGTATATTATCCTTACAATTTATCTGCATAGAAGGATGATGAAGGTACACAGGAAAGCATACCCGCCCTCCGCTTTTCCAGGATAACTGCCTCATGATCCCGATCCTCTACGTGGACGACGAGCCGGCCCTCCTTGAGGTCACGAAAATCTCCCTGGAGACAGGCGGGGAATTCGCTGTCGATACCTGCCTTTCTGCCGAAGAGGCCCTGCACCGGCTCGGCAGCGTCTCCTACGAAGCGATCATCTCCGATTACCAGATGCCGGGCATGGACGGCCTCCGGTTTTTAAAAGTCCTTCGGGAACGGTTCCCGCACATGCCGTTCATCCTCTTCACCGGCAAGGGGCGGGAGGAAGTGGCCATCGAGGCGCTTAACTCCGGCGCTGACTTCTACGTACAGAAGGGCGGCGAGCCAAAAAGCCAGTTCGCGGAGCTCAAAAACAAGGTCACCCAGCTGGTCCGGCGGCGTGCTGCGGAGAAGGCTCTTGCCGAATCGCAGGAAAAGTACCGCGACCTTGTCGAGAACCTCAATGAGGTCCCGTATATCATCGATACTGCCGGGATCATCAGGTACATCAGCCCGATGGTCCGGCAGTTCGGCTACACGGCAGAGGAAGTAACCGGACGACCGGTCATGGACTTTGTCGTTGCAGAGGACCGGTTCGACATCATCCGGCGTATGGAGGGTATCCGTGACGGTGATGCAAAGCCCTACGTGTTCCGGATACGATCACGCGACGGGAAGGTCATCTGGATCAGCGGCTCCAGCCGGCCGTTCTACGAGAACGGGCGCTTTGCCGGTATCCGCGGCGTGATGACGGATTTTACCGCCCGGAAATATATGGAGGAGGCACTGGAGGAAAGCGAGGGACACTACCGTGGCATCTTCGACAACGCGCCGATGGGGATCTTCCACTCCGCGGCGGAAGGGGAGCTCCTGGACGTGAACCCGGCCCTTGCGAGGATGTTCGGCTACGACTCGCCCGAAGACGTTGTCACAACGGTTAACCGGGATGGCGGCACAGCGACTCTCTACGCTGAGCCGGATAAACGGCCCGACTTTATCCGGATGGCGAAGGAGACCGGGGGGTGGGTGAACACCGAGGTCAGGTTCCGGAAAAAGGACGGGAACGTTTTCACCGCATCGATGACGTTCCGACAGTTCCGGGATCGTGATGGCAGGGCTGAGCTCGAGGGTTTCGTAGTCGATATCACCGAAAGCCGGAAGGCACAGGCACGCATTGCAGCGAGCGAGCGGCGGTACCGGAACGTCTTTGAATCGGCAGGAGATGCAATGCTGGTGATCGACGGGAGAACTGGGGATATTCTTGATGCGAACCGGGCGGCGCTCGTTCTGTACAGATACGCCCTGGAAGAGATCCGCGGGATGAAGTTCCCTGACCTTCTCGCACCGGCACCTGACCAGGCCTCTGTATCAAAGGGAGGGTTCGATCCTGCCCAGTACCACCGGAAAAAGGACGGCGTGGTATTTCCGGTTGAGGTAACCGAAAGCACCTATCCCCAGAAGAACCGGACCATCTCAATCATGAGCATCCGCGATGTTACCAGCCGGAAAGAAGCGGAGGACCGGGTCCTTGCCACCCGCCGCATGTATGTCGTGCTCTCCCGGGTCAGCGCGGCAATCGTCCGGGTCCGCGACCTCGAGACCCTGCTCCGGGAAATCTGCCGGATCGCCGTGGAAGACGGGCACTTCCGGATGGCCTGGGTCGGCCTGATCGACCGGGAGAAGCAGCTGATCAGCCCGGTTGCCCACGCGGGGTACGAGGACGGATACCTTGCAGCGCTCCGCATCCCGCTCGACGCATCGCCGGAGGGGAACGGCCCGACCGGCAGTGCGTTCCGGTCGGGCGTTCACATCATCACATCCGACATTGCCACTGATCCCCGGATGGAACCCTGGCGCGGGGAAGCGATACAACGGGGCTATCGCTCCTCTGCGGCGTTCCCGTTCAGCCTTCACGGCGAGGTTGTCGGAGTCATCAACCTGTACGCCGCCGAGCCCGGGTTCTTCACGGAAACGGAGGTCGCGCTCATGACCGAGATCGCCGATGACGTCTCGTTTGCGCTTGGCCTGCTGGACGAACAGGCCCGCAGGGCCCGGGCGGAGAAGGCTCTTGCCGGCAGCGAGGAGCATGCCCGGTTCCTTGCCGGAATCCTCGGGATGTCGTCCCAGCCGTTCTATGTAGGGTACGCGGACGGGAGGTTCGGGATCGTGAACCCGGCGTTCTGCGACCTGCTCGGGTACTCGGAAACGGAGATCCGGGCACTCACATGGAAAGATCTCACGCCCCCGGAATTTTCAGAACCGGAAGAGAAAGAACTTGCCGGGCTCATCTCCACCGGTATTCCGCGGAGGTACGAGAAAGAATTCCTGCGAAAGGACAAAACCCGCGTGCCGGTCGAGATCTTCGCTCACCGGACCGTCGACAGCGGCGGTAACCTCCGGTACTTCTACTCGTTTGTTACCGATATCTCGGAACGTCGTCAGATTCTCGCGGCGTCTGCAACGGCACGGCGGGAATGGGAGACGATCTTCTCTGCGATCGGGAATCCTGCCGTTATTCTCGATCCATCCCGGACTATCCTCGAGGCCAACGATACGATCCTCCGGCTCACCGGGAAGACCCGGGACGAGCTGCGGACCATGAAGTGCTGGCAGGTGTTCCACGGTCCGCGCTGCACCGGCCCGCCGGAGGGCTGTCCGTTCACCCGGATGAGGGAGACCGGCCGGCTGGAGACTGCCTCCATTGAGGTCCAGGTTTTTGGCGGAACGTACCTTATTTCATGCACCCCGGTGACGGACGATGCCGGCAACCTCGAACGTGTCATCCATATCGCAACGGATATCACGCCCCTCAAGCGTGCGGAGCAGGCCATGTCTGACAGCGAAGCGAGGTACCGCACCATCTTTGAGAAATCAACGGACGCTGTCATCCTCATGAACGGGACGATCCTTGACTGCAATCCTGCAGCTGAGCGCCTCTGGGGCCTCCGTCGCGAGCAGATCATCGGCCACGACCACGCGGAGTTCTCCCCTCCCGTCCAGCCCGATGGCACCGTATCGGCGGAAGCTGCGGCAACCTATACCCTCGCTGCTTACGAATGGGGGACCCAGTTCTTCCCGTGGCAGTACCGGAACAGCGACGGCCGGCTGCTCGATACGGACGTGTCCCTGTCCTCGGTCACCGTTGGCGGGGAGCGCCGGCTGATTGCGATCATACGGGACGTCACCGCCCGCCGGCATGCTGAGGAGGAGATCGAAAAGAGCGAGCAGACCCTCCGCCTGATCACGGATTCGGTCTCGGACATGGTCTGGCTGATGGATCTCAATCTCACGCCAGTATTCATCAACCCGTCCGTGGCGCGGCTCCGGGGATACACGCTCGAGGAGCTCGAGCAGGTCCCGCTTGTCAACCGCCTGTCCCCGGAATCGGCGGCGATCGTGCTCTCGATGCGGGACGATCTCGTGCAAAAGGCTCACACGACCGGAAAAGCGCCCGATCCCGTTACTGTCGATCTGGAATTCTGCAAAAAAGACGGCAGCACGTTCTGGAGCGAGAACATTTTCTCGCTCATATGCGACGATGAGGGAAGACCGGTCCGGATTCTTGGCGTCGGGCGTGACATCACGGAACGCAAGCAGCTTGAGAACCAGATCCGCCGTCTCGCGTCGTTCCCGGAGCTGAACCCGGAGCCGGTCATCGAGATCAACCAGAACCGGGAGATAACGTATGCCAACCCGGCATGCCTGACCTGGCTTGAGAACCTGAAAATGCCCGGCAACCCGGCAGCATTCCTGCCAAAAGATATCGCAGAGATTGCCCGGTCGCTCAAAGAGTCCCCGTCGGGATTTATCACCCGCGAAGTGACGGTCGGCGAAGCGGTTTTCGAAGAATCCCTGACGCTCTCACCGGGAGGACGTGCCGTACGGATCTATGCCCATGATATCACCAGCCGGTTTCGGGAGAACGGCGCTCTTACCCGTGCGAACCGGAAACTGCACCTGCTGAGCGGTATTACACGCCACGATATCCGCAACCGGCTCACGGCGGTGCTTGGCTATCTCGAGCTGGCAAAGAGCTCGACCAGCGACGCGACCCTCCTTGAATACCTGTCCCGGACGGAGATTGCTGCCGTCGCGATCCGGCACCAGATCGAGTATACCAAGGAGTATGAGAATCTCGGCAGCAGCGTCCCCCGGTGGCAGGATATTTCATCCCTGATTGATTCGGCCTCCGGCCAGTTCGATCTCCATGGCACCCGGCTGGAGAACGATGTGGAGGGTGTCATGATCTATGCCGATCCCATGATCGGGCGTGTCATACATCATCTCATCGACAACGCCCTCCGGCATGGGGGACCGTCCCTCACGCGTATCCGCTTCTCCGGCTCGGTCACGCCCGGAGGGTACGTCCTTGTCTGCGAGAACGATGGTGCCGGGATCGCAAAAAAGGACAAGGCCGCGATATTCAGGCGGGTTGTTACCGGGGATACGAAGATGGGCCTGTTCCTGATGCAGGAGATCCTCGCGCTGACCCTGATAACCGTCAGGGAGACTGGCGATCCGGAGAAGGGTGCCCGGTTCGAGATGACCGTGCCGCCGGGCGCGTACCGGATTACCGGGGATACCAACGAAGAATTGTTTGAAAATCCCGGCGGGATCTGATGGGGTGCTCCTCAAAGAGATGACCGGTTTTTTCCCGTGCATTTTCCCTGTCGATTGCTGCTTTTCCGGATGCCGGATAATCCGCTGCCGGAAACCTGGTTCACCGGACCCTGTCATTATCTGACCCGAAACAACCGGCTGCTGATTGAGAAAAACCGGTTTTATCAGGGTCATGGGAGAATTCCGTCACGGCTGGATCATCTCTGATGCCATGCACCGGTGACGTGCATATATTGATATTTCTCCATCCGATTCAGTACAATCAGGCTCTCATCACTCCGGTGGATCTCCCTGAGATAACCAACGGAGCTGATGCGGGAAGATGAGTGGTTTAAATGAAACAGATAAAAGCGGGTTTATTGGTATTATTCCTCGTACTTCTCGTTTCCAGCGCAGGTGCTGCAGGCGGGAACGGCGCCGGTGCCGGGATGAAGACTCTTGAGGCGGCAGGTCTGACAAGTATGGATACCTGGTATAGTTTTGACTGGGGCAGCGGGGTACCGGCTCCAGCCATCCCTTCGTTCCCTTATTCGGGTGAAGTCGAGAGCCGGCTTATCGTAACGGATGCGTACAATCCCGGAGACCAGTTCAAGGTGTATGACGGCCAGGTCCTCCTTGGCGTAACCTCGCCACCGGTTCCTCCGGTTAACTTCCCCCCGTACTGGACCGGCGACCCGGACACGGCATATGCCACCAGCGAATTCAGCAAGGGATGCTTTAATGTCGCGCCCGGCAGGCACGAATTCTTTGTTGAAGCAGTCCAGAATCCATGGGGTTCCGGCACAGGCTATCTCCGGATCGAAGCGGGTTCCTGTCCAACAACCCCTGCACCTGAGTTCCCCACCCTCTTCCTCCCGCTGGCGTTCATTGCCGGCCTGCTCGGAGCGGTGCTCATTATCCGGGGTAGGCAGAACTCCTGATCCTTTTTTTTTGTTTTTAAAAAAAAGAATTGCCGGGTATCGTACGAATTTTGAAAATACGATGAATTTTTTGTGTCCACCTCTGCACTCATCATCCATCCCGGAAAATATTTCGCAATCTATTTCCCGCCCCGCACCGATTTTTTCCATCGCATGACCGCACGCCCTTTCACTGAGCGCCGGAGGTGGCAGCTGAGCGCAGCGGTGGCGCTGGTGCTGCTGCTCGCGATGGCGATGGCGGCGGGGTGCATGTCGCATGTGCCGGATGATTCGGATTCCGTGAACCACCTGAACCTTATATCAGAAAACGCACGTTATACCTTTTTTATTGCGAATAACAGCGGGATGAACGGCGAGCTTGATTCATACAGAATTCATAATTCAACGGAATTGCCTGTTCCTTCGGAAATCAAAAAATACGACATAGTCAGGATTGATACCAGATCGCTGGAAGAACAACTGAAATCCGGTAAGGAAATCACTCTCGTCCTGAAAGGAAAAGACTACCCGATGGAATTATCCCGGATCCCATCAGTAAACACGGCAAATTCTGATGATGATACCAGCATCGTAAGCTATCACGGTCATCTCAGGGGGACACAGAGTGATGTCATGCTCTTCGTAAGTCAGAATTATCTCAGTGGTTCTGTGTTACTGGGCGGCGAAACATACGGGATCGATTTCGTCTCAGGGAAAAAGGGCGGTGAGCCCGGTGAGAACCTCGCTGGATACCCATTGCACATCATCTATAATGAAAAAGATGTCGATTACCGGAATTTTTCAATCGATGCTCCGCCCCATTTTCCGCCGGCTGAATTCAAGCAGTAAAATGAGAATCTTCCGTAAATTCACGGTCTGATAAAAATAAATCCTGTTCTCCCGCTCTCATCGATTTACCCGGTTCCAGCTCCGGACTTCGATGGAAATTGAAACAGCCCTGCAGGGATAGCAGTCCGGAAAAAAAGAGATTTTCAGATATACCGCGCCTTCATCGAAAGCTTCCGCGGCGTGTACAGCGGCCGGAACGGCTTGCCCTCAACATCCTTCTTCACGGCAGTGATCAGTGCATCGACCGTCATCTGCTCCTTGAACGGCTTGTTGGGCTGCGATTTCTTCCGGACAGTGATGGTCAGCTTCTTCGAGCTCATCTCCTCGTCGCCGACAACCACCACGTACGGGACCCAGTCCATGCCGGCCTCGCGGACCTTCTTGCCCATGGTCTCGTTCCGGTCGTCCATGTCGCACCGGATATTTGCCGCGTTGATGGTCTTCACGAGATCTTCGGCAAACGCGAGGTGCTTCTCGGTGACCGGCACGACGCGGACCTGCGAGGGCGAGAGCCAGGTCGGGAGGGCGGGGACCGGCTGGGTGGAGATGTTCTCGAGGATGGCGCACAGCACGCGCTCGACGCTGCCCGTGGGCGAGCAGTGGAGGATGGGCGGGTGGACCGGGGTGCCGTCCTCCTTGTGGTATTTTATGTTGAACCGGGTCGAGCTCTCGACATCGATCTGGACGGTCGGGTTCTCGATCGGGCGCTTCTGGCCGTCGATGGCCGCAAGGTCGATCTTGGCAACCCAGTAGTGGACGCGGTCGGAGAGGATCTCAATCAGCATCGGGCAGTCGGAGTCCTTCACGATCTTCTTCACCCACGCTTCGTTCTGGGCATAGAAGTCCTTCGTGCACCGGAAGGCGGCAACGAGCTCGGTCTCGAAGTCCCTGCCGGTCTGCCAGCCCATCGCAAGCTGGTCCTCGAAGCACTTCAGGGCCTGCGGCATGTCGAGGCAGAGCGAGTGCATGTCGGGCATCGTGAACGCACGCAGGCGCTTGAGCCCGATGACCTCGCCCTTCTGCTCGTGCCGGAAGGAGTAGGTCGAGAGCTCGTACATCTTCATCGGCAGGTTGTTGGGCGAGATGTGCATGTCCCGCATGATCGAGAACATGCCGAAGCAGGCCGCGAACCGGAGCATCATATCGCGGTTGTTGGACTTGAAGCGATACTGCCGCTCGCCGAACTTGTCCGCGTGCTCGAAGATGGCCTTGTCGCCAAGATCATACATGACCGGAGTCTCGACCGGCGTACCGCCGTACTCGAGCACCATCCGGAGCACGTAGTCCGCGAGCAGGTCGCGGAGGAGCTTGCCCTTCGGCATCCAGCGCAGGCAGCCGACATCGGACGCGGGCTCGTAGTCCACGAGCTCCTTGCCCCGCATCAGTTCGACATGGGCAGGCTCGCCGCCGACCGGGGTCGCGATACCAAGCTCCTTCTTCACCAGGCACCCGAACGGGGAATCGTCGAGATACTCCTTGTAATCGTGCTTCTTGCCGTCCGGAGTGAGCACGAACCAGTCGTGGGTAACCTCCTTCTTTGCCGGCTTTGCCGCCCCTTCCTCACCACCCGGCACGATGGTCTTGGACAGCTCGGAGAGCGGGTGGCCCTTGCACGAGAGTTTGAATGCCTTGTACCAGCCGAACGGCGCACGCTTGACGGAAAGGCCGTCGGCCTCGAGCCCGGCCTTGAGCGAGTCGAGCACGGTGACGGCAGTCTTGGGCGACGCGAGATCGCTCGAGAGATGGGCGTACGGGTAGAGGAGGACCCTGTCCACGTTGACCTGCCCGGCGGTCTTTTTTATCTCCGCGATGCCCTGCAGGACAACGCCCTCAAGGTCTTCCTCATCGATCGATTCCACGGCACAGAAAACGGTGAGTGTCTCCTCGTCCCTGTCCGAGAGGACGGAACACTCCTCTGCCATCTTTGTCTTCTTTTTTGCTTCGTATTCGATGTAATCTGAATGAATGAGAAGAAGTCGCATGAATTCATCTCCGGTCCGGTAGGATCATCCGTATAAAATGGGTTTTTCTGCTATATTATAGTGGGTAATCTGTTCTGGCGGAGGAACAGTCGGATACAGATCGAGAAGAAGGAAAGAATGAGCAATAATTTCCCGAAAATTTAAAAAAATACGACTCCTCCTCGCCTCAGGGTTGCTCCGTTGGGAAAAATGTAAAAAACCCGTGGACTTATGAGCATACCCACCCCCTTCGGGGGTCGGTGCGACGCCTCGTCGGGTCGCGCTTGGGCAGATTACCAGGTCTCGTACTCATGAAGATACACGGTAATCGAAGCCGCCGCGGGGCGTCCTTTGGGGCGGCGGCCGTTCATCATAACCGGGGGTATGGGGGCATCAGCCCCCATCATTGAAAAATCAAGAAAGAATACGAAAAATAGTAGTTCCGGTCGAGTACCCGGTTATTCCTTCTTCTTGTTCGCGTGGTACCGGGAGAGCGTTGCCTGCTGCTGGTCCATGTATTTCGCATCGGCCTTACTGTAATACGGATTAACTGCCCGCTCGGTGGTGTAGAAGACGAGCTGGCCGATCGGCATGCCGGCATACACTTTCACCGGCCGGGTGTTGACATTGCACATCTCCAGCGTGATCGTGCCGCGGAACCCGGCATCGATCCAGCCACCGGTCTGGTGGAGCGTGACACCGAGCCGGGCGATGCTTGACTTGCCCTCGATGGTGGCGACAATGTTGTCCGGAAGCTCAATGCACTCCAGCGTCCGGGCGAGGACAAACGCGCCTGGCTGTATTACGAACTCGTCCGCCTCGGTCTCTTCGACACCGGTTGTGATCGATTTTTTATCGCGGGGATCGATGACCTTGTCCGAAGATTTGTACCAGATGAAGTGGTTGCCGAGCCGGATGTCGATGGAGTTCGGCTGCACCAGGCTTTTGTCGTACGGTTTGATTTTAATGTGCTCCCGTTCGATGCGGTCGAGGAGCTGCCAGTCAACGAGAATCATCGGCACATGTATGGGGTTTTTCAGGAGATAAGGGATTAGGTGCAATATCCAGGCTTTTTATCCGGTGTCTGATGAGGATTGACCCCCGCCGCCCCCGACGGGGCGCCCCCGCGGCGGGCAGATTACCGGTTTCCTCTGGCCGGCTTTTATATCTTCATTTCAGGCAGAAGAGATCTGGAAAACCCGTTCACTGCATCTTCGACGCGTATGTGTTGAGGTACACCGTCTCGACTTTGCGGATCTTCGCGATCTCAGCAACGATGAGGTACATGTGGATGATGGCAAGCTCGACATCGTCCCGCGAGAGCGGTTCGTACAGGCCGCGGAGGTTGTCGGCCGGGTGATCGGCCTTGGCAAAGATGTAACTCATCTCCGCCTCGATCATGGTGAGGAACGCGTCGCTTTTTGCGTTCTGCTCGAGATACGCAAAGATGCGGTTGAGGTACTGGTCCTGGCCGATCTTCCGCTCGCGTCCCTTCCGGTCCTTGTACTGGGATTCCTGCACGGGGACGACAGAGTCCGCGACTGCTGCAAGAATCTTCCGGACTGCGATCATGGCCTCGGAGAAGGACTCCGGGTTATAGAAGTCCAGCTGTTCGTTGATGGCAAGGAGTTCCTCGCCCACGCGGGGGCAGTGCTCGCGGATGAAGCGGTCAGCAGCCACCCGGGAATCCTCAAAAAGGCTCTCTGCATATTCCCCGACCGAGAGCGCGATGTTGACTTCGGTGACGTAGTTGTGGACCGCGGTCTTGAGCCGCTCGAAGTCGTTGAGCATTTCATGGTGCCGGTTCACAATCTGGATCTTCTGGGCATCCTGAGGCCCGAGTTTCTGGATGTTCTCCGGCAGTGTTGCCCGGATGTAGGACTCGAGCTGCGGCATACCGATGGGGCGGGGCTTGCGCATCCGGTCGTCGCGGAGGACCGGGCGATCGCTCGTGAAGTATTTCCGGCAGGTCCCGAGCTCCGCGGGATCGAAGACCGGGGGATAGCCGGTGATCTCGAAGTCAATCCACTTCTGGGCATCCGAATCGTGGAGGAGACGGGCGAGACGCTTGGTTTTCATCAGAATCTGCGATATCGGGAGCTGGTTCATCTCCAGATCTTCGAGAATAACGTCAGACAGTTCCTTTGCTGTCTTCAGGTTGGAAGTCCGCAGTTCCTCCATGCGCTTTGTAATAGTTATTCAGGGTATATTAAAAAGGGTGCGGCGATACATGGGAGGGACAATTTTTGTATGCTGCAGGTAATATTTCCCGCCAAAATAAAAAGATGCGGGCATTGACACTCCCGAATTATCCTTGTGATGAACGGCCACCGCCCCGAAGGGCGCCCCGCGGCGGCATTCAATTACCGGTTTCCTGAAACAGGAGATTGACCCGCAGTGCCCCGAAAAGGGCCTTGAGATGGGGAGCCACCATATATTGATTGGATTTTCATGAAAGGAAAGACCCGCTACTCCCTGTCTTCATCTACTCCGTCTTCCAGGTTCACCGCGCCCGTCCTGTCGCGGTCGAGCGAGGACGGGTCGATGTGCCACTCGCTCCGGCGCAGCAGGCCGTGGAGCGTACTCGCCTCCCGGCTCGTCAGGTTGCACCGGCCGAGAATGCGGCGGATGAGGATCATCGTGTTCTCGCGCTTGAACTTCGGGTGGTGGACGGTGTCGAGGTACCGGTCGATATGGTCGTACAGATACCTCATGTCGGTGGGTGATGCGAGCCGGAACGCGGGGAGCGGCAGGTCCGCAAGCTCGTAGCAGACAATGCCGACCGCGTGCGAGAGGTTCATGATCGGGTACTCCTCGTTCGTCGGGATGGTGCAGATCATGTCGCTGCGTTTCACCTCTTCGTTGTTGAGGCCCCAGTTCTCGCGCCCGAACAGGATCGAGACACGGCCGCCCGCGTCCTTCAGCCGTTCCCGAATCTCCCTGGGCGAATAGAATGGCATCCGCATGGAATGGCAGACCGACTTGCTCACGGTTCCCGTGGTCGCGATTACGATATTGCTCCGGGCAAAGACATCCCCGATGGTGCAGGTCTCGGCTGCGGCAAGCACGTCCTGCGCATGCGATGCCCGGGCTTTCGCTTCATTACCGAGCGGGCAGGGATCAACGAGCACAAGGCGTGTAAACCCGAAGTTCTTCATCACGCGGGCGCAGAACCCCACGTTTCCCTCGTAGATTGGGGCAACAAGGACGATGTCGATCTCGGGCATAAAAAATTACTGGATGGCGTCGACCGTTGCCTTCAGCACGGCAGCGCCCTGGTCGTACACCGCGTTCCCGACCACGATGGTGTCGGCATACCTGCTCATCTCGGCTGCCTTCTCCGCGGAGTTGATCCCGCCGCCGTAGTAGAGGACGGATTTGTCGAGCGCGTCCGATGCAGCCTTTACGATCGCAGGGTTGCCGTACGTGCCGCTGTATTCGATGTACACGATGGGGAAGTGGAAGTAGTGGTCGGCGACGGTGACATAGGCAGCGACCTCCTCTGCCTTCAGGTCACAGAGGGACTTGGTGACTTTGCCAACCGAGGAATTGGGATTGAGCACGATATAGGCCTCGGGCACGATGACGTCCCATGGGATCTTCCCTTTTGCCATCTGCACCCAAGCCCGGTGCTTCCCGACAAGCCATGTGACATCGGTGGTGTTCATCACGCTGGGCACGAAGACATAATCGATACCCTGCACCAGCACGGCCTCGGGGCCAGCGGGCTCCATCACGAGCGGCAGGCCGTAGGCCTTCACCTGTTTCTGGAGTTCCGCAAGGTTCTCCTGCGTCACGTTCAGGGTACCCGAGAGCATCAGGGCGTCGGTGCCGCTTGAGGCGATGGCCTCGATGTCGCCGGGCCTCAGCTGCTTGTCCGGATCGAGCTTGGTCACGTGCACCCAGTCTTTCCATTTCATCAGTATCACCAGATACGTGTGTCTTCCTTTCTCATAAACCGGTGGCATCAGCAGCACGGGGAGAAAAATTCCGCCAGCCGGAATCCGACCGGTGGTTCAGGGATTCTGGGAGAACGGCCCATTCCGGTGAGGACCGTTTTTCCGCGTTCCTGCAGGTACGACAGATATGTTTATAAATTTTAAAGATATTACAAAAAACATAATTCAATGAAATAATGGGGTGTGTATCATTGTCCGGAGCTTCGGTACTTATTGTTGAAGACGACGATATTCTCGCACGGGTGGAAGACTGGCGCCTGAAAAACCTCGGGTACATGGTCAGCGGAAGGGTCGCGACCGGTGCGGAGGCGATGGAGGTTGTCGTCAACAACCGGCCCGATGTAGTGCTCATGGATATCAACATCCGTGGAACCATGGACGGGATTGAAACGGCCCAGATGATCAAGAAAGGGTACGATATTCCCGTCATCTATATGAGTTCCCATCCCGATACCGTGACAGTCGAACGGGCGAAAGCCACAAAACCCGAAGGATTCATTGTCAAACCATTCCATGATGCCGATCTCCGGGTAGCAATCGAGCTGGCGCTGAAAAAATAGCATCCGTCATCCGGCCGTTACAGCTGGATGATCTCCTTCTTCTTTCTGAATATCGCCTGGAAGTCCCGGACCTTCTGCACGGGAATCCCTGTCTCCTTTGCCACCGCGGCAGGATCGGCGGCCGCGAGCGTTTTCCCGTCCGTGACGCCGGCAAGGATCAGTTTCCCGGCGATCTGCTCGGTTACCCCTTTGATGGTGAGGAGTTCCTTCCGCCCGCGTTCCGTCTGGGTTTTTGCAACCTTCTTCGGTGCCTGCTTTCCCAGGGCTTTGCATACCATCTCCACGTGTTTCTGTACCGTGCCAAGGGACATGCCCGTACGCTCGCTGAGCGTCTCTGGCTTCAGATCGCAGAATGCATCAGGCGTTATGAAACCGGCGGCGAGGTACTTCTTCAGGCTGACGGCGGGAATCCCCATCTCCCGCAGTACCTGTCCGTAGTAGACGCTCTTTGCCTCTGCCAGCACCTGTTCTGCCTCGGTATCGCCGATCCCGGCGGTCTTCAGGGCAGATACATCCGCTTTTGCAAGGCCTGCGAGTTCTGTGATGCCCTGCGCTTTCAGGCAGTCCATGATCTTTGCATAACTGCGGCCCTTGCGCGGGATGAGCCGGTCCCGCAGGAATTTCCGGCACTCCGACCGCTTGCGGAGCTTCTCGAGCATCGTGCCGGCATCGGCAACGACCTGTGCAGCTTCGGATACCATCAGGCCGAGCCGTTTCGCGAGATCCTCCGGTGTGCTGCGGGCGAGCTCCGCAACCGTGTAGATGTGCTGTTTCTGGAGTTTTTCAGAGAGCGCCGGTGTCATGGACGGCATCGCGGCAAGGGACTCCCTGTTGGACTCGATGTGGTGGCAGAGCGGGCAGCCGATGTCCCACGGGCGGGCGCCTTTCCGGACGAGCCGGACGAAGTTGAGGCCGTGTTTTTCGCAGATCTCGTCGATCCTGACTGCAAAGCCCCACTGGGCCATGGGAAGGCCGATGTTGAACGTGCACTCGGGATACCGCGAACAGCCGATGAACTGGGTGTTGCCCCGCATGTGCCTGATGGCGAGGGTGCCGCCGCAGACCGGGCATTTTCCGAGGTTCATCTCCTCGGCGGTACGGTTGCGGATGTCGTCGCCAATCACCTGCTCGTTTGCCTCGAGCTGGTCGAACGCCTTGTGCAGCATCTCGCGCGATTCCCTGATCACATCTTCCCGTGTCCTCTCGCTCTTCTTGATCTGTTGCATGTGGTCCTCGAGCGTCCGGGTCATGTCGGGCTTTGTCACGGTGTCGGCATGCTGCTCGAGCGACTCGGTCACAACCCTTCCGACAAGGGTGGGACGGAGCGGGTTACCTTCGACGTATTTGCGCGAGACGAGCTTTGCGATGACCTCGTGCCGGGTGCTTTTGGTGCCAAGCCCGAGTTCCTCCATCCGCTGGATCAGCTTGCTCTGTGTGTACCGGGCGGGTGGCTGGGTTTCCTTCTCGTCGAGGGTCACCTTCTTCACGGGCAGCTTCTCACCGGTCGCGAACGCGGGGAGGATAACTTCCTTTGCCTCGGAGAACGGGTATACCGCGTGCCAGCCGGGTTCGAGGAGCTGGCCTCCCGTCGTGGTGTACTCCTCGCCGCCGGCAACAAAGAGGATCTTCAGCGTCTTCCACTGAGCATCGGGAGCCAGGGTTGCGAGGAACCGGCGGAGCACAAGCTCGTAGATCCGGAACGCGTCATCGCCCAGCTGCTCGCGGGTGGCTGCACCGGTCGGGTGGATGGGGGGGTGGTCGGTGGTGGATTTCTTGCCGCGGGTTGGTTCCGCCCGGCGGTTCTTCTGGATCCATTCCACGTCCTTTCTGAACGGTGAAGAGAGCAGGGTTTTTAAAATACCGTTGATGTCGAGCGAAGCCGGGTACACGGTGTTGTCGGTCCTCGGGTACGAGATGAAACCGTTCATGTACAGGTCCTCGGCGATCCGCATGGCGTTGGCCGCGGAGAACCCGAGCCTTGCCGCTGCAACGATATAGGTCGTGGTGTCGAACGGCGAGGGGGCACGGTCCTGCTTGGTGCCTTCCCTGACCTCGGTGACAACGAGCGGATCCTTTGTCCGGTCGCGGGCAGCTTCTGCCTCCGCCTTGTCGTGGAACCGGCCGTGCGTGTGCCGGGCCTCGATCGTTTCGCCACGCTTCTCGGTCTCGAGGCCGAGCTGCCAGTACTTCTCCGGCACAAAGGCTTCGATCTCCTTCTCCCGGTCCACGATCATGGTGAGCGTGGGGCTCTGGACCCTGCCGACCGAGAGGATGTTTGCCCCGCCCCGCTTTGCAGCAAGCGAGATGAAGCGGGTGAGGGATGCGCCCCACATCAGGTCAATGGACTGCCGGGCCTCGCCCGCTGCCGCAAGCGCGAAGTCGAGTTCCGCGGTCTTTGAAAACGCGTGCCGGAGTTCCCCTTTCGTGATAGCCGAGAACCGGGCACGGTCGATTGGCACATTCTTATTGACGGCACGGATCAGCTCGTAGGCCTCCTTGCCGATCAGTTCCCCTTCTGTATCAAAGTCCGTTGCTATGGTGACGCGGTCGGCTTTCTTTGCCAGCTTCTGAAGGAGGGCGACGATCTTCTTCTCGGTCGGGACCTTGATGGTCTTTGCGTCGATGAGGCTCCGCGGAGTGTACTGCTCGCTCCGCCAGTTTGAATAGCCCGGCTCGAAGTCGATCTCGACAACATGGCCACGGAGACCGACCGTTGTCGTGTCCCCGTACGAGTACGTCGAGACACCGGCATCCCTGTGCTCGGTGATCTTCTTGCCCTCGCCAAGGATCTCCGCGATGCGCCGTGCCGAGATGTTCTTCTCCGCAACGATCAGGTGCATGGACTAGACTCCCCGCTTCTTCAGCGCTTCGGCAAGCATCGTGTTCAGGATCGCCGGGTCCGCCTTCCCCCGGGTCTTCTTCATGACCTGGCCGACGAGGAAGTTAAGGGCCTTGCCCTCGCCGTTCCGGTAATCTTCGAGTGCCTTCGGATTCTCATTGACTGCCTCTTCGATCGCGGCGATCAGGGCACCGTCGTCCCCCGCGGATTTGGTGAGCCCGAGGCGTTTCACGATCGCGTCCGGCGTTTCCGCAGCCTCCCCTTTGAGCCGCTGGTCGAGCATGACCCGCATGACCTCGACACCACTCTTGTCGGTGATGGTCCCTGCCTTCAGGAGCCGGACAAGGCCGGTCATGGCTGCCGGATCGACTCTGTCGAGGCTCATGTCCCGGTAGTTCAGTTCGCCGATCAGCGTGTCGGCGATCCAGGTTGCCGCAAGCGGGGAGAGTCCATGGGGATCCTCCCTCACAACCTGCTCGAAAAAGTTAGCCAGCTTCAGCTCGCCCGTCAGAGTCCGGGCATGGCTGAGCGAGCACCCGTACTGCTTCATGAACCGCTCGCGCCGGGCATCGGGAAGCTCGGGAAGGACGATGGAGTCAACCCACGACTTCACGCGGAGCGGGCGGAGGTCCGGTTCCGGGAAGTAGCGGTAATCGTGCTCCTGCTCCTTGGAGCGGGCCGACTGGGTGACTCCCCGCGCCTCGAGGTAATGGCGGGTTTCGCGGTCGATCTTCTGGCCGCGGCGGATCAGGTTCTTCTGCCGGGTGACCTCGAAGGTAAGCGCCTTCTCCACGCCCTTGTAGGAAGTGATGTTCTTGACCTCCACGCGCTCACTGCCTTTGATGGAGATGTTGGCATCGACACGGAGCGAACCTTCCTTCTCGGAATCGAAGACGCTGAGGTACTCCAGAGTGGCCCGGAGCTTGTTGAGGAACTTCCGCGCCTCCTTTGGTGAGCGCATGTCCGGTTCGGAGACAATCTCGATGAGCGGGATGCCCGCACGGTTGTAATCCACGAGCGAGTACTTCCCCCGCTCGGCGTTGCCCATATGGACAAGCCTGCCCGGGTCCTCCTCGACATGGATCCGCGTGAGCCGGACCTTCTTCTCGCCGCCCTCGTCGCTCTCGATCTCCAGGTAACCGCCTTCTGCGAGCGGCTTGTCGTACTGGGTGATCTGGTAGGCCTTGTCGAGATCAGGGTAGAAGTAGTTCTTGCGCGAGAACTCTGCCTCGTTCACGATCTCGCAGTTCAGCGCCTTCGCCACCTTCATCGCGTACTCGATCGCCTTTTTGTTCAGGGCCGGCATAGCGCCGGGGAGTCCGAGGCAGATCGGGCAGACATGGGTGTTGGGGCCGTCGTTCCGGTAATCGGTCGAGCACCCGCAGAAGAGCTTGCTCTTCGTGTCCAGCTGGCAGTGGACCTCGAGACCGACAATGACCTGCCCGTCAGGATCTGTCATATCAGTTCACCGCCTGCTCGTATGCGTACGCGACATCGACCACGCGCTCGTCCTCGAACATCCGGCCCATGATCTGGAGGCCGACCGGCATGCCCTGTGAGGTGCCGCACGGAACGGAGATGGACGGGATCCCGGCAAGATTGGCCGGCACCGTGAGGATGTCTGCGAGATACATGGAGAGCGGGTCGCTCTTCTCCTTCAGTTTAAACGCGATCGTCGGCATGGTCGGGCCGGCAATAACGTCCACGTCCCGGAAGATACGGTTGAAGTCCTCCCGGACATTCCTGCGGGCAACCTGCGCCTTGGCATAGTACTTCCCGTAGTACCCGCTCGAGAGCGCGAACGTGCCGAGCATGATCCGGCGCCGCACTTCGGCGCCGAACGCCGATCCCCGTACATCCTGGAAGGCATCGTGCCACGACTTTTTCCAGTCCGGTGCCGGGCCGTACCGTACGCCGTCAAAGCGGGCAAGGTTGGAGCTTGCCTCGCTCGTGCAGGTGACATAGTACGCGGCAAGGGCGTACTCCATGGAGGGGATGCTGCACGGGACGGTCGTTGCCCCGAGTTCCTCGAGCCGGCCAATCGCTTTCTTCACGACCGCAGCAACGTCCGGGTCAACACCCTTCCCGAAGTATTCCGCCGGGATGCCGATCTTCAGGCCTTTGATGTCGGCTTTGGGGGTGTGGTTGTACGGTTTGTTCTGGGAGGTGGAATCGTGGCGGTCGTAGCCCGCGATGACTCCCATGAGGGTGGAGACGTCGCTCACGGTCCTACCCAGCGGACCGATCTGCTCAAGCGAATTGGAGTACGCGATGAGGCCGTACCGGGAGACCCGGCCGTAACTTGGCTTCAGGCCGACAATCCCGCAGAACGCGGCCGGGCAGCGGATGGAGCCGCCGGTATCGGTTCCGAGCGCCACCTTCACCATGCCCGCAGCGACCGCGGCAGCGCTGCCGCCGCTTGAACCGCCGGGCACACGGGAGGTGTCGCGGGGGTTGAGGGTGGGCCCGAATGCGGAGTTCTCGGTTGTGGTGCCCATCCCGAACTCGTCAAGGTTGGTCTTGCCGGCAATGGTTGCACCGGCAGCCTTCAGGAGCCCGACAACGTGGGCATCGTAGGGGGGAACATAGCCTTTGAGGATCTTCGATGCGCAGGTCGTCTCGATCCCCCGGGTGGAGATATTGTCCTTCACGGCCACCATGACGCCGCTGAGTGTCCCGGATCCCTGTGGACCGGCGGTGGCGGTGGAGAGAAAGGCGTTGTAGCGGTCGTCCGGTTCGAATACGATCGTACCGGCCATCACATCACCCGCGGGGCCTTGATGAACCCGTCTTCCGTGTGGGGAGCATTCCGGAGCACCTCGTCCTGCGGGAGCGAAGGCTCGACCACGTCTTCGCGCAGGACATTGTAGAGGTCGCGCTCCCCCTGTCCGCTGCCCTCGACCCGGTCGAGGATATCGAAGTACTCCAGGATTGCATTGAACTGGTGCGTGAAGGTGCCCAGTTCTTCTGTGCGGATGCCGACATCGGCCAGTTCCGCGATATGCTGAACGTCTTTCTCAGTGACCATGTTCCACCCGTATGATCTGGTCTATGTAATCTTGCAGGGACGTTTTATAACCGTTTTTCCGGGCAAGCTTCCGGAGAACGCCCCATACCCCGCTCCCGTATTGCATGGCTTTCTTCTCCATCCACGCGAGATCCGGCGGAATGTGGCGCTCTGCGACCTTCCTTAACGGGATCTTCCGTCGGCCGCCCTGCACCTTCTCCTGCGCGGGGATGATCCGTGCAGCGCGCACAACGCGGAGGTCAAGGTACGGCATGGAGAGGTAGGTGCCATGCAGCGCTGCAACCGCCTGGTCGCGCCGGGCCTGCGCCTCGAGACCAAGGAAGTCCCGGGCGAGTTCCGCCTCAAGATCTTCCGATTCCTCATACCGTGCATAGCCGCCAAAGAGTTCATCCGCGCCCTGCCCGGTGAGGATCCTTGTGTACCCGTGTTCTCCCGCGAAGCGCGCAACGAAAAACTGGGTGAGGGCGATGCCGGTGTTAACCGGGTCCTTCTTCGGGATCGCTGCGACAACGCGGGGGAGCGCTGCTGCAACCTCCGCTTCCGTGATCGTGACACAGGTGCAGTCAAGGCCAAGGAGCCCGGCAGCATGACGCGCCTGCTTCAGGTCATGGGAGTTCTCCAGGCCAACGGCAACGCACTCCCGCCCGGCAAGCTTTGCCACGAGCGAGGAGTCCACTCCCCCCGAGAGGGCGGTAATCCCCTCATCGCTTCGCAGTGCCACAGCCGTGACGATTGCTTCCTCCAGCGATAGATCCGTCACCTCCGGGGAAATTGTGCCCTTTGTCACCCCGTTGCAGGCAAGTGCCCCCTTCGGCCCTGCGCCATTCAGGATCCCGAGGTGGTCGCGGGCAGTGCAGGTATCCCATGAAAGGGCAAACTCGCCGCCAAAGCGGAGGATCTCCTCCGGCCGGTCCCTGCATATCATAGAGATCTCATCGAAGGAAAGCCTGCGGCCTCCCAGTTCCACCCATCCCGAAAGTACAGGTTTCTCCATTGTCCCCCGCATGTTCTGTTCGTCCACACTCAGTGCCCCCCGCGTGAAAAAAAGGTATCGCTCCGGTCTTTCGGCTTCACCGGGAAGGATCAAAAGGTTTATTGACGAACCATCCAATCCATCCGGTAAGGTGTCTTGGCATGGATGACAATGTGCAGGTAATGCTGCTTGCAATGATCGCGGTGTGCATCGGCATACTCTTCTCCCAGCTGGGATCCGTGTCTGTCTTCATCGGTACAGTCGGTATCATGTTCATCATGGGGGCGTTCGTCATCGCGATCACTGCGTTCCTGCTGTTCCTGCGGGAATGGATCTTTGCCGGAGGAACGACCTGAACAGGGGAGTGTCTGAAAAGACTTCAGGGATTTCCGGACAATACGCTTAAGTACAATTCCGCCGTCCAATACAACAAGGATCATCCATGCAGGCTTCACTCGTTGCACTGGTTGCTGCACTCCTCGGCATTGTTCTCGAACGGTTCGGACAGGGGACACCGTACATCTCCCTCACGGGCACCGCGCTGATCATGGGAGCGTTCATCATCGCGATCACGTCGTTCCTCCTCTTCCTCAAGGAGCAGTTTTTCGGCAGGCCCGACGAGATTGTATGGAATGCCCGGTAACCCCCGGTCCCCCCAACGAAAATTTTCAGGGTCTTACTAAAGACGCCGTCCGCTCATCGGTTTCCTGCCGGAACCGGCCGGACGGATTCTTTTTTGTGATACAAGGGATAATAGTTTAGAGCGCGAGGGTAGGAAAGCCCGGCCAACTCCGACGGACTTAAGATCCGTTCCTGCAGAGGTTCATGCGTTCGAATCGCATCCCTCGCATTTCCTGAGACACAGATCCGAAAGAGGAGAAGAACGCATCAGCGTTCTTCGACCTGCGGAACTTCATCCGCTTCCGTTTACGTAAAAACCCCCTGCATCAGGCATCGCCTGTCATTTATAAAAAAGATAATTCTCCTGAAACTACCCTTTTATATTCCCGGCAGAACAGACAGACTAGTATCATGCCGGGAACCGCTCCCCCGTCCTTTGAGGAAGGCAAAACCCTGTTCGACAACCGGCAGTACGATGATGCAATCGAACGGTTCAGGAAGATCCTCAGGCAGGACCCGGCATGCTCCGGTGCCCATCACTATCTCGGCCGCTCGCTCCTGGAAAAACAGCTCGGGGATGAAGCAGTGGGAGAGTTCGTTGCCGCAATCCGGAGCAACCCTTCAGACGGGAATTCCCGCTACTGGCTTGCACAGATCCTCCTTGAACGGGGAAACGTTGCCGATGCCAGATCGCTGCTGTACGAAGCGATACGACTCGAGCCCGGCCTGCTGCACCACTTTACCGACACAATTACCTCATCCCTGATGAAGCAGTGCACCTTCGCCGAGACCGAAGATTTTTTGAAGAGCGCTGCCGCTATCCTTGCCGCAGTTCCTTCTGTCAAAGCAGGTTCGTCGGACCTGTCCCGTTCGCGTGCGCAGCTGATCGCAGCCCTTGGCGAGCTGTATTTCTCAAAAGGTCTGCTGAACGGGGCCATGCTCCAGTACCGGCAGGCAACGGAGATCTGCCCGGAAGAGCCCTCGTACCACGCGAAGCTTGCCGATATCTACTTCATCACGAACAATGACGAGGATTCGGTGACCGAGTACCGCACCGCGATTGCCCGGGACCCAAAGAATGCCGGCCTGCACAAGAGGCTTGGGGATGCACTGGTCAAGACCCGCCGGTTCATCGATGCCTTCAACGAGTACCGTGAGGCTGTCCGCCTCGAACCGGAGAACGAGTTTCTTCGGAAGGTCTTTTCCCAGTTCCGTACGCTCTTCATCGACAGCAGCGACAGCAGTGCACAGCACGAACCGGAAAAACCGGCGACCCTTCCCGTGATGCCGTCGATCGCGGACGAAACATTCCAGAAGATCATCCGCGGGGGCGAGAACGAGTTCGTGGAGTTCAAGTCCAGCGCCCTGTGGAGCAAGGCATTCTCAAAAGAGGATATCGGCGCAAGCGAATCGAGGGACGTCCATAAATACGGCCGGGACACATCGAAGATTGTCATTGCCAAGACCATCGCAGGATTCCTGAACACAGAGGGGGGGAACCTCGTTATCGGCATCCGGGAGAACAGGAGCGGTTCACCGAACGAGATCGTCGGCATTGAGAAGGACTATCCCCGGCTGAGAGACCCCTGCGCTGACGGGTACCGGCGCATGCTCATCGACGAGATCATCCGGAAATTCCTGCCGTCAGGTATATTCAACCATCTCGGAAGGTATATCCGGATCCATTTCATGAAAGCGGAGGACCACACCCTCTGCTGGCTCGAGATCAGGAAAGCGGACGATGCAGTCTTTGTAAAGATCCAGGACGACGAGCTCTTCTTTATCCGGATCGATGCCGAAACCCGGCAGATCACCGACAAGGCGCTGGTCGATTACGTGAGGAAACGGTTCCCGTAGTACGTTTAAAAAAAACCGTCCGTTCAGTGCCTTTCCTCAGATTCTTTGCTCCAGCTGTCAACCACAATCGCCGCCACCCTCCCGACGCGACCGTCTTCCAGCCGGACCTTGATCCCATGGGGGTGGGTGGCAGAACCGGTCAGGATCTCCTTTACCCTGCCCCGGGTCAGTTTTCCGCTGCGCTGGTCGGATTTCTGGACAATATCAACCAGCAGACCGGGCCTGATCGCATCCCGGCGTTTCCCGCTCCGTCCATCCGCCATACCTGATCTCGCCATCCTGAAAACCCCTACACCATAGTTGTTCAAAAAACAATCCGGGGTTCAGGAACGGATATAGGTCCCCGAGCCGCTCGTCAGCTCCCCGTCCATCGTTTCCCAGCCATGCTTTGTTCCCTTCATGCTGATGGTGACGTCCGCGTGGTACTCGTTCGAGGCCGGCTCGAGAACCTTCCAGCTGTTCCTGCCGGTGATTGCGGAAGTGATGGTCACCGTGGTATCGGAAGCCGTGCTGTACTCTGCATAAACGGCAGTTGTGTAGGAGAAGGATCGGGCCCTGCTGCCAAATCCCCGGGACCATGATGGCTGTTCTTTCAGATCCCGGACCGGCCGGAACAGCACACTGTTATTTACCGGATCGACCGTATCGATCGCGCCTTGTGACAGCGTTTCCGATGACAGGGATATCGTGAACGGATTGGCAGGTTTTGTTCCCTGCGGGGGGATGATGGCCGGGGCCGTGATCTTTACAAGAGTCGATTTCCCCGTGTCAAAGAGGGTTGTTTCCCAGCCGGACGGGATACCGGCAATCGTCCCGCTGCTGAAAGCGGCTGCCGTCGGTGAGTTCCCGGCCGTATCGACAGGCACAGGGACGAAGAGCGTGACGTTGTAAAGCGGAGCGTCTGTCGTCACCGTGCAGAGATAGGTATAGTTGCCCGAGAGGGTACTCCGGTACGCATAATCCGTAAAGGCGGAATAGCCCAGCATTGCTGTAACTGCCGCGAACACAATGATCAGGATTCCGAGGATGATTCCGAGCGTTCTGTCCATACCATGACCCGGGTGAAGGACCGGAACCCGGCCTGTCCCGGCCGGCCCTGCACTCACTCATCTCATTGACATATCCGGATTGAATACCTGCTGGTTCCCGGTTCTGGTCTTTTGCCGCGTGATCCGGCGCTTCCCATGTCTTTATGCATGAACAGGAAAAAGCAGGTACTATGGAAAAACCCCCATCCCTCGTGCTCCGGAATGTCAGCCTTCCGGACGGGCGTGTGGCCGATATCTCGACAGCTGGCGGGATCGTCACCCATGCCGGCGAAGGTGTCCCTTCTGACCGGGATATCGACTGCAACGGGATGTTCGTCCTGCCGGCAGCTGTCGACATGCATGTCCACATGAGGGGTGGTGCCCAGTCCGCAAAGGAGGACTGGGAGAGCGGGACAAAGAGCGCTCTTGCCGGCGGCGTGACCGTGGTTGTTGACCAGCCAAACACTGTTCCCCCGTTAACAACCCCTGAGGCGTTCCATGCGCGTGTCCTTGCCGCAAAGGAGTCAGCGTTCTGTACCTTCGCCGTCAACAGCGGGGTGACCCGCGACACGTCCCTTTCCGCCATGTGGAGCGCCGGGGCCATGGCGTTTGGCGAGATATTCTATGCCCCGTCCAGTTACGGCGAGGCAGTTACGCTGGAATACCTCTGTTCCGCGTTCGATCATATCCGGTCGCTTGGCGGACTGGCAACGATCCATGCGGAAGAGGTTGGGCCGGGCCCCGACACCACCCTCGAGTCCCATGCAGGATTACGGTCGCCCGAAGGGGAGCTGCGGGCAGTCCGGACGGTCCTGCAGGCCAATACGGCGGGGTGCCGTCTTCATTTCTGCCACATGAGTGCCGGGCCATCGGCCGGCGCAGCATCGCAGGGTGGGAGCGTGGAGGTAACGCCCCACCATCTCTTCCTGTCGCGTGAGATGTGTGATACCGCTGACACATTTGCAAAGGTGAACCCGCCGCTCAGGAGCGAACGGGAACGAAAGGAGCTCTTTGCACAATGGAACCGGATCGATGTCATCGCATCCGACCATGCACCCCACACCGTGGAGGAGAAACGGCAGCCGTTTGCTGACGCTCCTTCCGGTGTTCCCGGTGTCGAGACCATGGTCCCCCTTCTCCTTGCAGCGGTGCTTGAGAAGAAGATCAGCCTCCCGGACGTGATCGCGAAGACCAGCAGCAATCCTGCCGCGATCCTCAGGATCCCGCAGGCCGGTTTTGCACCGGGATCGCGTGCTGACTTTGCCCTGTACCCGAAGACAGCGGAGAAGATCGATGCCGGCAACCTGCACAGCAGGTGCGGGTGGACACCGTTCGAGGGCATGAAAGGGGTATTCCCCTCCCACGTCATCATGGACGGTACGGTCGTATTCGAGGACGGGGAGTTCTTCCGCACCGGCCCCGCATGGATACCGGGGGACGGGTACTTCCCCCGGTAACCTGACGGTCCCGTACCGGTATCCTCCCGTCCCCCGTTTTCATAGTCTTTCATCCCGTCATCGCCTCATCCCCAACTGCTAAATAATCGGACAACCGACTGACTGAGTGCCGATACATGCGCATCCATAGGTCCCCGGGAGATCGATTGACAAGCGTCTGGATATGATCCATGGGACAACCCGGATGCGCGACAGGCAGCTGCCCGGCAAGGGTTTAAACACCGGTGAAGGACGGCATCATGCCACTGGTGATCCGTGTGCGTTATTGCCGGGCAACATTCCTTTTCATCTACGGAGCGAACAATGCCTGACCTTTCCGCTGCAGTGACCGGGGAGCAGCAGGGCGTTGTCATCGCACTTGATGTATCAGCTGGTGCAAAAGCCGATCTTTTTCCCGCCGGATACAACGAATGGCGCCGGAGCATCGGGTGCCGGGTGTCCGCTCCCGCAGTTGAGGGCCGGGCGAACAAGGCAATCGTAAAACTCGTGGCCGCGACGCTGGGTGTCCCCGCATCCTCTGTCTCGATCCTGTCAGGCGCGACATCATCGCAGAAACGGGTGCTGGTTGCCGGGCTGAGCCGGGAACAGGTGCTTGGGCGGCTTTCACCCGAACACTAAGTTCCTGTCCCTGCGACCAGTCACTTCACCGCTTCTGCCCGACATGTATGGTATAAGGCACGGCTTTAAGTATACCGAGGAGATATATAATTTTTGTACCTATGATCACGCTTCACATGCTTTGCATGATACATGGGGGTGCGTTTACGTGTATTCACCGGATACTACCAAGTACCTTATTCACATCAGCCTCACTGCAGAGGGGGTGGTCGAGAAACCTGACGTAGTCGGGGCCATATTCGGCCAGACTGAAGGGTTGCTCGGCGAAGACCTCGACCTCCGGGATCTCCAGAGGACGGGGCGTGTCGGACGTATCGACGTCCAGATAACCAGCAGGAAAGGCGAAACAACGGGCGAGATCCTGATCTCATCGTCCCTTGACCGGGCGGAAACGGCGATCCTTGCGGCATCGCTCGAGACCATCGACCGCGTGGGGCCCTGCGTTGCCCACGTCACGGTTGCCTCCATCGAGGACATTCGTGTCAGCAAGCGGAAAAAGATCGTCGAGCGGGCCAAGGAAATCCTTATCGACCGGTTCGAGGACGGGGCCATCGATTCCGATGAGCTGCTTGACGACGTCCGCCAGAGCCTGCGGATTGAGAAGATCGGGTCGATCGGGGAGGAGAAGGCACCGGCGGGACCCAATGTCCTGGAGTCCGATGCGATAATCGTCGTCGAGGGGCGTGCCGATGTCCTGAACCTCCTGCGGTATGGCATCAAGAATGCGGTGGCGGTCGAGGGGACGAATATCCCGAAAACGGTTATCGACCTGTGCGAGAAGAAGACCGTGACGGCATTCTTCGACGGCGACCGTGGCGGGGAGCTGATCCTGCGGGAGCTCCTGCAGGTCGCGGATATCGATTTCGTTGCCTTCTCCCCCCGGGGGAAGAGTGTGGAGGACATGACCCGGAAAGAGGTCATCAAGACGCTCCGCAACAAGGTGCCGGTCGAGTACGTGCGCGACCAGTATTTCGAGGACTCGGCAGAACTCCCTTTGGAGCTCAGGGCGGCCCGGGCTGCAGCGGATGAAGGGGACGGGACGGAGAAGAAGATCCGGCCAGCATCCCAGAAACGCCAGAGGGAGCCCGGGAAAGGGCCCGTGACCATCAGGGACCATGCCGATGACATCAGGGGGCAGGGTCTTGCGCGGTTCCTTGCCGAGGATCTCACGGTGATAAAAGAGCTGCGTTCCGATGAGGTCGAGAAGGCCATCGATACCCTGGACACCGTACCGGGCGGCCTGGTGGTTGATCGCGCGGTTGACCAGAAACTGCTCGACCGCCTTGTCTGGAAAGGGCTCTCCTTTGTGGCGGCGCGCGATTTCAAGGGTATCATCAAGCGCCCGCTCTCCATCCGGCTCATGAAGACGGGGTCGTGAGAGGGCGGGATCTCTTTTCTTTTCCAGGGTTCTCCGACTTCCGGCTGGTTTATCAGAGCCGGATGGATGAGAAGGATTCAGCAGAGTTCTTTGACCCCCCGCACATCGAAGATTACCTGCGGTAATCTTCTCATCCCTGAAGTTCTGAAGAACCTCCCGGATACACAAATTTATTTATGCTGCTCAATTCCATTCCTCAGTCCGGGAGTTTGATGTATGCATAAGGACGAACTAATCAACCTTCACCAGATGCTGTCCGAAGTGAAAGATTACTTCGAAGAGATCAATCCTGACCTCAAGTTCTCCCAGTATACCGCACTGAAGATCACACCTTCCCAGCAGCACAAGAGCAAGATGGAGCATAAGTACGCGATCTTTGTGCTTGGCACCGAGATTGCCAATGCCATGAAGGACGTGGACTACACATCATCGAGCAGGATCTCGGCACGGATGAAGGAGCTTGCCGACAAGACATTGAAAGAGATGGACACCCAGTAATCCGCCTTGCACCGAACCATGGCGTAGAGGACCCTTCCTGTTTTATCGTACGTTCTGACATACGGTCTTTTCCCGTTTCACCCCGCTTCGCAGGGTTCGATACCTTCAAGACCGATGAGCATGGATCTTCGCTCATGCAATATCTCACCGATACCGATATGGGTCTCGACCTGTCGGAGGTAAACATGAGCGTGGAATCGGCATTCGCTGACCACGGGAGGGGTCTTGTCCAGATGCCGCCGAAAGTCTACATCACCCTGCCGGAGGGGGATTTCCGCACGATGCCTGCGTACCTCCCTTCGCTCTCAATCGCGGGAGTCAAGATTGTCAATGTCCACCCGAACAATCCACCCCGGGGTCTGCCGACGGTCATGGCCCTCACCATCATTCTCGATCTTGCAACCGGCCAGCCGGTAGCGGTGATAAACGCAACACGGCTTACGGATATGAGGACCGGTGCGGCCGGTGCAGTTGCAGCAAAGTACCTGAGTGCAAAGAAGGAGATCGTGCTCGGTGTGATCGGGACCGGGCGGCAGGCGGAGGCGCAGGTGGCGGCCATCTCCCGGGAGCTGAAGATCACGGAGATACGGGTCCACGGACGGAACCCGGTGCATGTCAGGAAGTTCGCCGATCGCTTCATGGAGTTCCCGTGCCATGCAATGACCCCCGAGAAAGCCTGCGACTGCGATGTGCTGGTGACCACGACACCTTCGACGGCACCGGTTGTAAAGAGCGAGTGGATTCATGAAGGTACCCATATCAATGCAATCGGTGCCGATGCGCCAGGCAAGGAGGAGCTCGACCCGGTCCTGCTCCGGCGGGCACAGGTTTTTGTTGACGATCCTGCACAGGCAATCCATTCGGGTGAGATTAACGTACCGATCAGCAAGGGGCTGTACCGGACAGAAGAGATTGCCGGGACGCTGGGCGAGGTCGTGATCGGGAAGAAGAAGCGGTTGTCCCCAAATGCGATTACCATCTTCGATTCCACGGGCCTTGCCATCCAGGATCTTGCCATTGCGAAGATCGCGATGCAGCACGGCCGGAAGTTCGAGCTGCCGTTCCCCTGAGTGTGTCAGGCAATGAGCAGGGAGGTCCGGCTGATACCCCCTACCCTGAATTTTTTTCAAATCATCAAACCCCCCTCCATCCGGCTGAAAATTTTTCAATCGACCCCTCAGCCCCTGTCCGGATTTTTTCAGTCGGGATCCGATTGAACGGCCGGAGCAGTCACGACGGAGAACCGGAAAAGTTGTAAAGTACGCTCTTAGTTAGTCAAGTACGTACCCGGCAATCAAGAGCGTACTTTACAACATTTTTTCGCGATGAAATTTTTTTACAGCGTTGTTGTGTTCAAAATGTGATTGAGTAGTTCCCCGAAGCAAAAAATTGTTTACCAAAACAATGATGGGGGCTGATGCCCCCAAACCCCCGGTTGCGATGAACGGCCGCCGCCCCGAAGGGCGCCCCGCGGCGGCTTTAATATCGGTTTCCCGGGCCTGCACTTGCCCCGCCGTGCGGCCACAGACAAAGTATACGGTATAAACAGGTGTTTTCACAAAAGAGTGATAGTGGAATTTTTTTAAAATAATTGTTACTTCGCCTTCGCGAACTTCTTCCACACCTGCTCGCGGTACACCGGCCCGCTGTTGTAGGTGCAGAATGGGATGAGTTTCCCGTCGGGCGTGGCATAGTGGATACAGCAGCGGCTGACCCGGTCGAGATCGTAGTTGTACCGGTCCATGAAATGCATGGTACCGATAAAGAGCGCATTCCAGTGGAACTCCCGCAGAGCCTCGAAGTTCTGGCCGATCAGGGTCTTGCCGATGATCTTCCAGAACTCGGTTGTTGCAGCCTGCTCCCCCTCCTTCACCGAGTCGTGCATGTTCTTGACACCCTCGAGAAGCGTCTTGTATTTGTTGATGGTGCCGCCCTGCCTGAGCTGGCCTGCCATCTGCTCAATCGTTTCGAAGAACTTCTCCACGTTCACCATCCGGTTGACGGGAACGATGCCGTCTTCCTGTACGAAGATATACGTTGCCGCCCCGCAGTGCTGGTGGGCGGTGAACCGCACCTGGGGCTTGCCGGTATACGCCTCGACAAGGTCGGAGAACGGCAGGACGCAGGGTACCGGATAGAAATCCTCCTTTTTCAGGATGCCGCCCATCTGTGCCTCAATCCTGTCCAGAACGTCAGGGATTGTGATCCGGGACTTTTTAAGGTCATCGTCGCTCGCAGCCCCTGTGAACGCCACCGGCTGGAAGTTCACGCCCCGGATAGTCCTCACGTTGCCTGCCGCAAACCGGATGATGTCACCGATCTCGTGGTCGTTTCGGCCCTTGATCACGGTCGGGACGAGAACGGTACCGAGGCGGACTTTTTCCAGGTTCCCGATTGCCTGCAGGTGTTTTTTCAGAAACGGGTTGGTCTCCCGCGATACCCCGTCGAAATGGAGATAGACGGTATTCAGCCCCGTTGCCTTGAGTTCCTCGGTGTATGACTGGCTGGCTGCAATCCTGATACCGTTTGTGGCGATCTGGACCTGCTTGAATCCCAGCGCCTTCGCTTCCCTGATAATTTCGAAGAGATCGTCCCGCATTGTGGGTTCGCCACCGGAGAACTGAACGGCCGGGGCAGGCACGGGCTTTTCCGATCTCAGGAGTTTCAGCATACTGACGACTTCGTCAAAGTCCGGCTCGTATACAAACCCGCAGGCGCGGGCATTGGCAAAACAGAAGTCGCAGTCAAGGTTGCACCGGTTGGTGAGGTCAATATTTGCAAGGAGCGTCTGGGAATGGTGGTTGTTGCACAGGCCGCATGCAGCCGGACATGTGTCAGCCGTGACGCGGGTAACCTGGGGGTTGGCGATCCCGTTCCCGACAACGTTATACCGGTCGAACCGGTGATAGAGTGCGGCATCCGACCAGTAAATATTCCGGAATGTTCCGTGCTCGGGGCAGTGCTGCGTCAGCCAGATCTTCCCCCCCTCTTCTTCAACTTCCGCATCGACAACGGTCTTGCATGCAGGACAAAGGCTGCGGGTCCGTTTTATCAGCATCGATGACCACCCACGGATGATACAAAATAACGATATTGAGTAACCTTAATGTTTCTATCTGCTCTTTATTACAGGTATTGGGAGTGCTTTGTTATTAGCATTGAGTTCATCACAACTCCCCTGATATGGGCGTTCTGGATCATGCTGCCCGCGTACGTCCCGAATCCGGTGGCGGCCCTCTTTGGCGGGGGTACCCCGATCGATCTCGGGAAAACATATTCAGACGGCAGGAGAATCTTTGGCGACGGCAAGACATGGCGCGGGCTCGTGGCCGGGATCGCGTCCGGGATCATCACCGGGCTTGTCCTGATCTGGGCCGCCGGCCGGTTCCCAGCCGCCGGCCTTCCCCCCCATACGCTCCTCTCGGTCATCCTTCTTGCAACGGGGGCACTCCTGGGAGATCTCGTCAAGAGTTTCTTCAAACGCAGGTTCAACCGGGAGCGGGGATCGAAATGGCCGGTTGCGGACCAGTATGATCTCGTTGCGGGGGCATTCCTTCTCCTTCTCATCGGGGACCCGGGATGGCTCTTTGCTGTCGTTACGATCCCCGTGCTTATCGTTATCCTCATTATCACCCCGGTTCTGCACCGGGCAACCAATATCATCGGGTATGTCTTCAAAGTCAAGGAGGTTCCATGGTGACACCAACCCTTCAGGAACTGCT
This sequence comes from Methanoregula sp. PtaB.Bin085, assembly GCF_002067035.1. Taxonomy (GTDB): domain Archaea; phylum Halobacteriota; class Methanomicrobia; order Methanomicrobiales; family Methanospirillaceae; genus Methanoregula. Next base: position 138,878 of record NZ_MVQB01000046.1, read on the forward strand.
CGTCAGGTACAAGGCCATCGAATTCGGGGATTTTACCCTTGCGTCCGGTGCAAAGAGCACCTATTATATCGATGTGAAATCTGCGGTTACCCGCCCGGATCTCCTTGCTGTCGTTGCAAAAAAGGTTGTGCAGTCCTGCGACTTCGATGTGATTGCCGGCGTGGCGGTAGGCGGGGTACCTCTCGCCGTCGCCGTTTCGCTGGCATCGAAAAAACCCTACGCAATCATCCGCTCGTCGGGAAAAGACCATGGCAAGAAAGACCTTGTCATCGGCGAAGTCCGGGGAAAGAACGTCCTCCTGATCGAGGATGTCACGACATCGGGCGGATCTGCGTTATACGGGATCGAGACACTCCGGGCCGCGGGGGCCCGGGCCGACCGGGTCGTCACGGTCGTTGACCGGGAACAGGGTGCCGCACAGCACCTGCAGGAGCACGGCGTTTCGATCTTCCCGCTGGTCCGGGTCAGTGAGCTTGTACAAAGCAGAGGTTTTTAGGGCACACGTCCTATAGGTGGGATGATGAAGATACTGGTTGTCGGCGGGGGCGGACGGGAGCACGCGATAGCTGCCGCCCTCAGCCGGAACACCTCGACTGCCATCTATTCGGTCATGGCAAAGCGGAATCCCGGCATCGATGCCCTTGCAAAAAAAGTACTCCTCTGCAGGGAGACGGATGTCGGAACTGTCGTCGGTTTTGCACAGGGCAGCGGTGTGGAATATGCCTTCATCGGCCCGGAAGCCCCCCTCGAGGCCGGGATTGTCGATGCCCTCACGGCTGCCGGTATTCCGTGCATCGGCCCGACCCGGGCAGCAGCCCGGCTGGAGACCGACAAGGCGTTCTGCCGGGAGATGATGGATTCAAACCGGCTTGATGGCTGCCCGCTGTACCGGGTCTTCCACTCCGAAAGCGATGCTGTCCGGTTCATCGAAGGCTACGACGGTGATCTCGTGGTCAAGCCCATCGGCCTTACCGGGGGCAAAGGCGTCCGCATCATGGGCGAGCAGGTGGACCGCGCCGGTGCGATCGCGTATGCACGCTCGCTTGGCGGCAACGTCGTGCTGGAGGAACGCCTGCTGGGAGAGGAGTTCACGCTGCAGGCGTTTGTTGACGGGAAGCACCTCGTTCCGATGCCCCTTGTCCAGGACCACAAGCGGGCATTCGAGGGCGATACCGGCCCGAATACCGGGGGGATGGGATCGTACTCGATGCCGGACCACATGCTCCCGTTCGTTTCGAAGAAGGATTATTCCCGCGCGCTCGCAATCATGCAGTCGGTCGTGGCAGCGATGGATCGCATGGGAAGCCCTTACAGGGGCATCCTCTACGGTCAGTTCATGAACACCCTCCAGGGCCCCAGGGTGATTGAGTTCAATGCCCGGTTCGGCGATCCCGAGGCCATGAATGTCCTTTCCCTTCTCTCCTCTGACCTGACGGAGATCGTCTGCCGGATTGCCGAAGGAGCTCTCACACCATCATGCGCGACCTTCAAATCGCGGGCATCAGTCTGCAAGTACCTGGTGCCCAAAGGGTACCCGGATGCCCCGCACGCCGGCGATCCCATTACGATTCCGGAGAATCCCCGTGCCCTCCTGTATTACGCCAATGTCGAGAAGAACTCCGCGGGCAGCCTGAGCACCCTGACCTCACGGACGCTTGCCTACGTCGGGATCGGGGAGACGCTTGATGAAGCAGAGCACCATGCCGAGGAAGCCGCAGCCGGCGTGAAGGGCGAGGTGCGGTACCGGCGGGATATTGGCACACCCGCACTGCTTGAACGACGGATTACCCACATGAAGGAATTACGATGAAAAAAGACTTTATCTCTATCCTTGATATCAGCAAGGATGAACTCGAACGCATCATCACCGAAGCCGAGAAACTGAAACGGCAGAAAAAAGCCGGTGTTCCCCACGCGCTCCTGGCCGGAAAGACGCTCGCCATGATCTTTGAGAAGTCATCCACCCGCACCCATATCTCGTTCGAGGTCGGGATGAACGAACTGGGCGGCCACGCCCTCTTCCTCAATGCCCGGGACCTGCAGATCTGGCGGGGAGAGGAGATCCGGGACACTGCCCGTGCGGCCTCGCGGTACGTTTCGGCTATCATGATCCGGGCATACAAGCACAGCACGATCGAGGAATTCGCACAGTTTGCGACCATCCCGGTCATCAACGGGCTTTCGGATCTCGAACACCCATGCCAGCTGCTGGCTGACATCATGACCATGAAAGAGCACTTCGGTTCCCTGGGGGACCTGAAGGTGGCATGGGTCGGGGACGGGAACAATGTATGCAACTCCCTGATCCTGTCCACGGTCCTGACCGGCTCCAGCGTTACCGTTGCAACGCCGAAGGGTTATGAACCCGAGGACGCATTTGTCAGGAGGGCACGGGCCGAGGGGGGGAGCGTCACCCTTGTCAGGAAACCGGAAGATGCCGTGAAGGACGCTGACGTCATCGTCACCGATACATGGGTTTCCATGGGCGACGATGCCGAGAAAGACCAGCGGATGAAGGTATTCAAAAACTATACCGTGGACGGTCGGCTGATGCGCCTTGCATCCCCGGACGCACGGGTTTTGCACTGCCTCCCCGCCCACCGGGGCCAGGAGATCTCGGACGAGGTCATGGAAGGGGGTCAGAGCCTTGTCTGGGACGAGGCGGAGAACCGGCTCCATGCCCAGAAGGCACTGCTCGTGCGGCTGCTGAAGAAGTGAGAACAGATAATTGTTTTTCGTTTGTTCTGTCCTGTTAAAAAAAAACAGCCATTGAACCCAGATGGGGGCTGATGCCCCAATATCCCCTGAATGACAGGTGCCGCCGCCCCCGCGGTGGCGTTCCCGCGGCAGGTTTCACATTCTTTTTTCGGAACCGGTTATCTGCCCGGAGGAACATGGGAGGAACTCATGTGCGTACAACCGGTTATTGACGCCGTCGCGGGGCGCCTTTCGGGGCGGCGGCCGTTCATCGCAAGCGGGGGTATGGGGGTCTCAACCCCCATCATTGATTTTTAAAAGATTATACCGAACAGAAAATCGATTCCCTCTTTTTTTTAAAAAGGTGAAGAACAGGAGGTTATTTCTCGATAAATTTCCGGAGCTCGTCCTTCATGTATTTCTCGACTTCCTGAACGACCTCGAGTTTTCCCCTGAACGCGAGGAGGTTGCGTTCGTCACCTTCCATGTTGGCAAAGGAGAGTTTCTCCTTGCGCTCAACGACTTTCACCTTGAATTTTTTCGTGATATCGACAATGATCGTCTGCGGTACGCCTGGCGGGACGAGGACATCGTAGAGCTGCTCATCAGCGTTGTTTTTGTCGGTCATGATGCACCGGTATTACTTTCCTATTTTGATGCGCCGGCTCATAATACATGGGCCCCCGCGGACGCCCCCGATGGGATTCTTCGGCTTGCCAAGCGAGTTCATGCACCGCCCCATGAGCGCAGCGCCCCGGGCGAGCCCGTCGTCGACAAAGACAACGTGATTGACCGGGTCATCGAAGAGCTTGCGCTCTATGATGCCGTCAAGGATGTACTCCGGTTTCCTCCCGGAGATTGCAGCCCTGCCGGTGAAACCGATGGATGAGTTTTTGAACACGAGGTTCTGTTCGACTGCCACATCGATGAGGCGCAGCGCCATCCGGGCGCAGATCCGGTCCACGACCTCATTCAGCGTCGCAAGGTTGTAGCCCTTGTGGATCTCGGTCCCGATGGCAAGGAGATCCTCAAGCCTGCTGCTGTTCACGCCCACATCGCAGCCGATCATGGCTATGCCGGATTCCATTGCCAGCTTTGCATTGACCGGCACCCGGCCGAAACGATCGCGATCCGGAGGAACGATCCGGATATCGATCAGTTCATGGGCCCGGTTGACGAAATCGTCGATTACCCTGCGGTTCCCCCCGGAGAAAATACCGCCGCTTACGCTGTGCTCGCCAAAGATATCGAGTGCAGTCCCCGTTCGCGCCCTGACAAGGCCGGTCCCCCGCACGATCGCATCCGGGACTGCCCCGGCAAGCCCGCAGAAGTTCCCGACTGTCTTTGCAAACGGGTTGGGAGCGTCCTTGGCTACATCGCTTGTTATCCTTCCGTCAAGGGTTGTACCGAAGTCGATGGAGACACAGGGATTGCGGAAATCGACCGGTGTCCACTTGGCGCCTTCCTTGATCCCCGCCATGGCAAGCTCGCCTTCCATCTCGTTTGCCACCATCTCGACACCGGTCGATCCGACCGGCGGGATAACCCCCGCAACTGCTCCGACAAAGACGACCTTGTCGGCATAACTATACGGCTGGAGTTTCTCCGGCTGGTTCTCCTTGGACATCGGAGGAGTCATCTTCCGCGGCGGGACGCCGGCGATGAGGCATCCGTTTGCAAGAGCGATGACAAAGTCCCCCACCTGGTCCGGCGAATCCATCTCGGCAACGACACCAGTACTCCGTACGACGAAATCAAGTTCCTTTATAACATCAAGGTGGGCGTCGCGGTGGGCTTTTAAGAGGGTATCGCGGACAAGGTCGGTAACAGCCTCCCGGGTCAGCTCAGTTCCGTCCAGTGTTGCGCCAAAGACTGTTTCGCCGGGTTTCGGGGGCCGGATATCACGGCTCATGCTGACGGTCTTGTTGATGACATACGACATCCCGGTCTCGAGGTTGACGCCGGTGAGGATGCACTTCGTTGTCGTGTTCCCCATCTCGACGGATGCGACGATGAAATAGGGTTTGTTCTTGTACTCGGGGATATTCATACCGGGCCCGTGTATCAGGGATGGCGGCGGGGGACTTTCAACGATGTGGGGTTTGGGTTTGGTAAACCGTGAGAAAAAGCCCTGCAACATTATACCCGGATTGTACGTCTTGCAATCCTTAACGCTTTCTATTCATTCCGCGACTCCTTCCGTGGTTTCCCGTGCAGTCGGCGATCCCTTCCGACATTATTTCCGCGGAGGAACGGTGGCCTGCCATAAATACTATTATGAGGGGCAAGCTATGCAATGCTGCGGCGCGATATGCCGCAATGAGGTGATGGTGATGGTAACGCTGACCAGGGATATGAAAGACCTGTTTGCCAGAATAAAACTCTTTCCCGTTGCAACGGCGTCGAAAAAGGGGGTTCCCCATGTCACCCCGATCGCGTTCGTCTCCCTTGTCAGGGACGATACGATCTGGCTTGCAGACAATTACATGTCCAAGACTCTTGCGAATATCCGTGAGAATCCGTTCCTTGCCCTCTACCTGTACGACGCAGACAGCAAAAAGTGCTGCCAGATCCATGGCAGGGTTGAGGTGAAAACCACCGGTACGGACTACGAGGCAATGAAAAAGATGGTCCTGGATAAAAAGCCCGGTCTCCCGGCAAAATCGCTGCTCGTTATGACGATTACTGATGTATATGACTGCATGCCCGGCCCCGGGGCCGGAAAAAAGGTACTTTAATTTTTTATTTCCGTTTCTTCTCCTGCAGCTTCCTGACCATGCGGGCCTGGATGCCGAAGTACTGGGAGACGCCGATTGCATGGCACTGGTCGATTGATGCACTGTCAAAGGAGACCATTTCGCTTGAATAGACCGCACACGGGGAACTCCTGCCAAGAACCCGTACGGTTCCTTTGTAGAGTTCGAGGTCGACCTTTCCGTTCACCCGCTTCTGGGTAGTATCGATGAATGCGTTGAGGTCAGCATACAGCGGTTCGTACACCAGCCCCTTGTATGCAAGTTCGGACCACTTGTCATCAACCATCCTCTTGAAGACCAGCTCCTGCCGGGTGAGGACGAGGGCCTCGAGATCGCGGTGTGCGGCAAGGATGACGGTTGCGGCGGGGTGCTCGTAATTCTCCCGTGCCTTGAGTCCGAGGATGCGATCCTCGATCATGTCGTTGCGACCGATCCCGTGCTTTCCGGCAACCTGGTTCAGTTTCTGGATCAGTGCATACCCTTCCATCTTCTTCCCGTTGATCGCAACAGGGATTCCTGCCTTGAAGGTGAGTGACAGAATCTCTGGCTTTGCCGGGGCCTTCTCCGGTGAAACGGTCCAGAGGTAGATCTCCTCCGGGGGGTGGTATGCGGGATTCTCGAGTTCGCCTCCCTCGATGCTCCGGCTCCAGCAGTTCTCGTCCATGCTCCACGGCTTGTCCTTCTTCACCGGGACCGGTATTTTATGCTTCTTTGCATAATCGATCTCCCAGTCACGGGTAAGGTTCAGTTCCCGGATTGGTGCAACGACCTCAAGACCTGCCCCCCGGATGATGAAGTCGAACCGGAGCTGGTCGTTTCCCTTCCCTGTGCAGCCGTGGCCTATCGCTTTTGCGCCCTCTTTTCTGGCAATCTTCACGACCTCCTCAGCGATAAGGGGCCGGGCAAGGGATGTCCCCATCGGGTAGCCTTCGTACGACCCGTTGGCCTTAATCGCCGGGAAAATATGTTCCCTGACGAATTTCTCCCTGGCATCGATGGTATAATGGCGGTCAGCCAGTTTCTTTCCTTTCGCAGTCGCCACATCGATCTCTTCATCGCGCTGGCCGACATGCACCGCAACGGTCACGACACGGTCGAACCCGTACCGTTCCTTCAGGAGCGGGATGCAGATGGAGGTATCGAGGCCCCCGGAATACGCAAGAACGATTGTACCTTTTCCCATGATGGTTCTCCTCTTGGTTTTTCCTTTAGTACTAAGCGGTTGTGGCATATATGTTCAGGGTGAGAGAATGGCCCGCCAGATGCGGAACCGTTTCACCGGGGTCCTGAATCAGAACTTCCCGATATTCAAAGAACAAAAAATAGTTGTTCAGGCAATGGATCCTGAACCACCGGATATTGCCTGTTTACTTGGTGACGATAAGTTTACAGTCCATTTCCTGCTGGAAGACGGTCTTGTAGTCGTAGGCACCCTCTTTGTCGAAGATGACTTCCAGGGGTTTGCCGTATTCGACAGTCACGGTGTCCATACCGCCGAAGTAGGCGCCGGTCTGCATGTTGATTGCCTGGACGCCATGGGGCTTGAACTCGTCAGCGTTGACCCAGATAACCTTCGTTCCTTCCTTGACATAGACAATTGACGGATCGGGGGTGATCGTCAGGTCGTTGTTGAAGGTGAACGTGAATGTCGGCCGGGGTGTTGGGGTGGGGGTCGGCGTTGCATTCGGGGTTTCGTTAACGACAACCACGACAACTTCCGTGGTCGGGACTGTTGTCGGGGCAGCCGTCGTCACGACGGTTGTCGGAGCAGGCGTGGGAGTTGCTGTGGCCACGGGTGCTGCAGGCTGGGATGTGCATCCCGCGAGCAGGATCCCGACAAACAGGATTGCGAGAACAACAAAAAATTTCTTCATGCATCTTTTTTTGTTATTTCGGTATATAAGCATATTCAATTTTTTTGGCCCGGAATCACTGGATAAACGGTCCTGCAATCCCGGCCCGCGGATGGTTCCATGCCGGGAAAAAGGGTATTAATCGGGTTTTCCGTCGTAATTACTTCAGATAATGGCTGATTGGCTCAAGCGTCATCTTCTCGCGCTTCACTGCGTCAATGGCGAGCGCTGCTGCCCGCGCTGCCTGAAGGGTCGTAATATAGGGGATCTGGAAGTCCACTGCCGCACGCATGATCTGGTAGTGGTCCTCCCGCGATTTTTTATCCTGCGGGGTGTTGATGATGAGCCGGATCTCGCCGTGCCGCATCATGTCCAGGACATTGGGGGAGCCTTCCTGCACCTTGCGGACAAGGTTTGCTTCGATTCCGGCCTCGTGCAGGTAGTCGACCGTACCTTCCGTGCCGTACAGGATGAGCCCCAGATCCCGCAGTTTCCGCGCGATGGGGATGACATCATTTTTCTGCTCCATGTTGACCGAGATGAAGATGTTGCCCTTGAGCGGGAGCTCGTTGTCTGCCGAGATGCAGGCCTTGTAGAACGCAAGCCCGAAATCGTAGTCGATGCCCATGACCTCCCCGGTGCTCTTCATCTCGGGGCCGAGCATGGTGTCGACACCGGCAAGCTTGTTGAACGGAAGCAGGACTTCCTTGACGGCAACATGGTCTATCTCCCGTTCGCTGTACCCCAGATCTTTCAGCCTCCTGCCGATCATGACCTTTGCTGCAATCTTCGCTATGGGGATGCCGGTTGCTTTCGAGACAAAAGGCACTGTGCGGCTTGCCCGCGGGTTGGCCTCGAGGATGTAGACAATGTTGTCCTTGACTGCCATCTGGAGGTTGACGAGGCCGATGACTCCGAGTCCCAGTGCGAGTTTCCGGGTGTATTCCCTGACCGTATCGATGACCCCGGGCGGAAGGGACTGGGTGGGTATGACACAGGCCGAATCCCCCGAATGGATGCCGGCCTGCTCGATGTGTTCCATGATGCCGCCGATCAGGACCTCTTTGCCATCGCAGACAGCGTCGACATCCAGTTCGATCGCATTCTGGAGGTATGAGTCGATCAGGACCGGGTGGTTCCTGCTGACGCGGACTGCCTCCTTCATGTAGGTCTCGAGCTCGCGTTCGTCATGGACGATCTCCATGGCACGCCCCCCGAGGACATATGACGGGCGGACCAGGACGGGGTACCCGATCTGCTCAGCCTTCTTCTTTGCCTCTGCTTCCGAGTATGCCGAGGTATTGGCCGGGCAGGGGATCTTCAGTTTCTTTAAAAGGAGGCTGAACCGGTCGCGATCTTCGGCGATATCCATGGCATCAGGGCTCGTGCCGAGGATCCGGGTTTTCAGGCCGAGCCGTTGTATCTCCTGCTCGATGGGAACGGCAAGGTTGACGGCATTCTGGCCGCCGAACTGTACCATGACGCCGTAATAACCGTCTTTTTTCAGGATATTCACGACATCCTCGAGCTGCATGGGCTCGAAGAAGAGCCGGTCGGAGGTGTCGAAGTCCGTGGAGACGGTCTCCGGGTTGTTGTTGACGATGTGGACCTCGATGCCCTCTTCTTCCCTCAGGGCCTGGACGGCGTGGACGGTGCAGTAATCGAACTCGATGCCCTGCCCGATCCGGATCGGCCCGGATCCGAGGATGAGCACCTTCTTTGTGTCTGTTGGCACAATCTCGCAGACGGGTTCGCAGGTGGAATAGAAGTACGGCGTATTTGCCGGGAACTCGGCTGCGCAGGTGTCGACCATCTTGTAGGCGGGAGCCGGGACGATCCTCTCGATCTCCTCCGGTTTCCTGCCGGTGATCTGTACGATCTCTGCTGTAGAGAACCCGTACCGCTTCGCGCAGAGGATCTCGTCATCGCTGTCGGGGGCCGCTGCAAGGCGCTTCTCCATGTCCACGATATTTTTGATCTTTTCGAGGAAGAACGGGGTGATGGACGTGAGCTGGACGATTTCGTCAACGGTCATCCCCAGCCGGATGGCGTCAAACAGGCAGTGGAACCGCTCGTCCGTGGGCCTTGACAGGATCATACGGATCTCGCTCGGGCTGGTGTGGGTCTGGACATCGGTATCGAGCGACCGCTTGGCCTTCATGAACGCCTCCTCGATCGTCCTCCCGATAGCCATGACCTCACCGGTGCTCTTCATCGCGGTGGAGAGCGTCCGGTCGGCCCCCTTGAATTTGTCGAACGGCCAGCGGGGGACCTTGACCACGATGTAGTCGATGGCCGGCTCAAAGGATGCCGGGGTGCAGCCGGTTACGGTATTGGTGATCTCGTCGAGGCGGAGGCCGATGGCGATCTTGGCTGCCACCCGGGCGATCGGGTAACCGGTGGCTTTCGAGGCAAGTGCTGACGAACGCGATACGCGGGGGTTGACCTCGATGACACGGTAATCACCGTTCCGGAATGCGAACTGGATGTTGCATCCTCCCTGCACATCGAGCGCCCGGATAATCTTGATGGCGGCGCTGCGCATGGTCTGGAACTCGTCGTCGCGGAGCGTGAGGATCGGGGCGACGACAACACTCTCGCCAGTATGGATGCCCATCGGGTCAACGTTCTCCATACCGCAGATGATGATACAGGTGTCAGCGGAGTCACGCATGACCTCGAACTCGATCTCCTTCCAGCCGAGCACGCTCTCCTCGATCAGGACCTGGTGGATGCGGGAGCGGGAGAGCCCCAGTTCCACGATACGAAGGAGTTCTTCGCGGGTCCTGGCGATACCGCCTCCGGCACCACCGAGCGTGTACGCCGGGCGGACAACCGCGGGGAGACCTACTGCGTTGATCGCCTCTTCAATCTGGGTCAGGCTCGTCAGGATAATGCTCTTTGGTACCGGCTCACCGATCTCCATCATGAGGCTGCGGAACTTCTCCCGGTCCTCGCCTTTGTAGATCGCCTCGAGCGGGGTGCCGAGGATCTCGACATCTTTTAACGCCCCCTTCTCGGCGAGTTCCGCGGTCATGTTCAGGCCGGTCTGGCCGCCCATGCCGGAGAGGATGCCGTCGGGCTTCTCCTTCTCAATGATCTTTGCGATGATGTCTGACCGGAGGGGTTCGATATAGATTGTCTCCGCCATCCCGGGATCGGTCTGGATGGTAGCCGGATTCGAGTTGACCAGGACGACCTCGACGCCCTCCTCCCGCATTGCGCGGCATGCCTGAGACCCGGAAAAGTCGAACTCTGCAGCCTGCCCGATCTGGATCGGTCCTGACCCGATGATCAGGACTTTTCTGATGTGCGCCTTCTTGGGCATTATCCGATCCTCCTGAAGAGGCCGTCAAAATAGTGACATTCGGTATCCATTGGTCCGGCATGCGCTTCCGGATGGAACTGGACGCAGTTGATTCTCAAATCCTCGTTCTCGAATCCTTCAACAGTCCCGTCGTTTGCGTTCACGAACGTTACCTCGCAGCCTTCCGGCAGGGACTCGGCATCGACACAGAAGCCGTGGTTCTGGGTGGTGATGAAGATCCTCCCGTCCACGTACTTCACGGGCTGGTTGGCGCCCCGGTGCCCGAACTTGAGCTTGTAGGTGTCGCCTCCAAGGGCGAGGGCAGCGAGCTGGTTGCCCATGCAGATCCCGAAGATGGGCAGCTCCCCGATGCATTTCTTCAGGGTCGCGATGGCATCCTTTGCCTGTTTGGGATCCCCGGGACCGTTCGTGATGAAGAGGCAGTCGGGCTCGCACCCGAAGATTTCCTCATGGGTGACATTGTGGGGGAAGATATAGAGATCGCCTTTTCTCCGGGTCAGGCTGGTAATGATATTGGTCTTGAGGCCGAGGTCGATGATGGCAACCCGTTTTCCCTTGCCGGGGATGCGGTACGGTGCCTTGCACGACACGGACGGGATCAGGTCGCAGTCAGAGATGGAGGGAGCCTTCTTTGCAAGACGCACGGCATAGTCCCCATCATCGCTCCCGACTACGAGCGCCGCACGCATTGTACCGTGGACCCGGGTCTTGATGGTGAGGCTGCGGGTGTCCACGCCGGACATCCCGAGCAGTCTCTTCTGCTCAAAATAGTCCCGGACCGTCTGTTTCATATCGGGAACTTCGCAGATCTCGCGACAGACAGCCCCGAGGACCTTCACCCCCTGGCTCTGCATGTTCTGTACATCGGCACCGTAGTTCCCGATTGTCGGGAACGTGAACATCAGAATCTGGCCGGCATAACTGGGATCGGAGAGCGCCTCCATGTATCCCGTCATCAGGGTGTTGAAGACGAGTTCTCCAGAACATTCTCCCTCAACACCGAATCCGTCCCCCGTGACAAAAGAACCATCCTCAAGACCCAGAACCGCTTTCATGTTTCCATAGTAGATATGCCGGGTTGGTTATTAACGATAGTGCAGGAGGGCGATCCCGCACCATGTATCCGGCATTGCCCGCAGTCGCCGAAGGGGGTGCCTTTACGGATATGCATTTAAATGATCACCTCCATTACTGGATAGTAAGCAACCCGTATGGTACAGAGGTGAAAATCATGGGAACTCTAGGACGAAAGATTGTCGGAACTGACGTGAAAGATCTCCTGACCCAGCTCAACAAGGCCTTCTCCGATGAATGGCTTGCGTACTACCAGTACTGGATCGGCTCCAAGGTTGTCAAGGGCCCGAACAAGGAGGCAGTCATCGCGGAGCTGACGCTCCATGCAACGGAAGAACTGAACCATGCGACCCTCCTGACGACCCGTATCATCCAGCTCGGGGGGACTCCGGTAACAAAACCCCAGGACTGGTACAAGCTCACCAACTGCGGATACGATGCGCCGACCGACCCGTTCATCGTCAGGATCCTCGAACAGAACATCAAGGGTGAGCAGTGCGCTATCAAGACCTATAATGCCCTCCTGAAGAAGACCAGGGATAAGGATCCTGTCACCTATAACATGCTCCTCACCATCCTGTCGCAGGAAGTTGAGCACGAAGAAGACCTGCAGGCGCTCCTTGAGGATGTCAAGGTCATCATGATGAACAAGTGATGATCGGTCCGACGGATCGCGAATTCCTGTTTCTTTTTTCATCTGGTTTCCGGCCATTATCCCCGGATATAAATACTATCTGCCGCAATCACCTTTCATAGCAGAGGAACGGGTATTCATGGTACTGGAACATGTTGACGGGAAGAACAGGGGAACGGTTATGCTCTATGCACTCTCCACCTGCGGCTGGTGTGCAAAGACCAAGGATCTCCTGCGGGAGCTCGGGATAGCCTTTGATTATACCTATGTTGACCTTCTTGATGGCGAGGAACAAAACAAAGCAATGGACCAGGTCGAGAAGTTCAACCCGAGCGGATCTTTCCCCACGCTCGTCATCGACAACCGGAAGTCCATTGTCGGTTTCAGGGAAAGGGAGATCCGGGAGGCCTTCGGTACATGAGCCCCGTTGAAATCAGCGAAGGGGATATCGACCGGGCTTACGCCTCCCTGAAGAAGGATGCCGCAGAAGGCGGATACCGTATCACGCCCGATACGGAATTTGCCAGGAACCTGATCCGGGGCCTCCTGAAGAATGAGGTGCGGTACGGGTACCGCGCCTGCCCCTGCCGCCTTGCATCGGGGAAGAAAGACGAGGATCTCGATATTGTCTGCCCCTGCGATTACCGGGATGCGGATATCGAGGACCACGGTGCCTGCTACTGCGCCCTGTACGTGAACGAGGAGATCGCAGAAGGCCGACGGAAGGTATCACCCGTCCCGGAGAGGCGGCCTCCCCGTTCGCAGCGCGGTACGCCGGGGGCGCGGGCGGTACAGACTGTTTCAGCAGGCGCAACAGTCCTTGGAGGCCTTCCCCTCCCGGTCTGGCGCTGCAGGGTCTGCGGGTACCTCTGCGCACGCGAGCAGCCCCCGGGGATCTGCCCGGTCTGCAAGGCAAAGAAAGACCGGTTCGAGCGGTTCATCTGATTGTATCTCTCTCTAATTTCTCTCTTGAAAATTCGAAAAACGAGGGATCCTGGTCGAAGAACCCCCGTGAAAGAATATTATTGAAAAATATGAACATGCCCACCCCCTTCGCGAGTCGGTGCGATGCCTCGTCGGGTCGCGCCTGGGCAGGTTACCGGGTCCGGGAAACCGGTTAGGTATTCCTGACAGGTGATTCCGAGGTATCGCAAGCGCCCCCGCCCCCAACGGGGGCAGGGCTGGCGCAAGGGGGGGGAAATTATGTCTGGAAATGAAAAACCAGAGCGGCGTATTTCTCTCCACATAGTGTTCCCCCACCCCTCCATCCGATCCCTAAAAATACCCCTGTACCCAAGATCATGGGTATGACCGGTACCGTGACTGTCGAGATTGTCGGCCTGAAGACCTCGGAATGCTCCCCGTTTCCCTGCGACGAGAACCGCACCTGCGGCCTGACCGGCTGCTACCTGTCGGGGAAACTCGAGAACGCCGTTGCCGAGCTGAAGCAGGTGTTCGGCAGAGTGTATGGCAACCAGGTCGACGTACAGCTCACTCTTATCGACAACGGTGTGCCTGACCATATCCGGAAGATCATCGAGAAGGAATACCCCCCCCTGCCCATGGTACTCGTCAACGGGCGGCTGACCCGGATCGGTCGTATCTCTCTTGACCGGATAAAAAACGAGATTGAAAAGGAACTCTGATTGCCCTCTTCAGGCGATCTTCTTCAGTTCCCCGGTTGCAAGATCGTAATACAGGCCGTGGACCTCGACCCGTTTCTCATCCACGGCTTTTTTCAGGAGCGGGTACGTGAAGAGGTGTTCGATCTGGAGCCTCACATTCTCCTGTTCGATCATCCGGTAGCGCTCGTCGGCTTCCAGAACGGTTTTCGGCGGGCTGATCCTGCTGTCAACGCGTGTTTTTGCCTCGCGGGCATTGTTCAGCCAGAGCGGGATGTAGGAGTCCGTGCTCTCCTTGTCGAGGGCACGGATTGCACCGCAGTTGGAATGGCCGCAGATGACCACGTCTTTTACTTTCAGGTGGACCACGGCATATTCAAGGACCGTGGCGAAGTTCCAGTCGTGGACCGGCACGATGTTGCCGATATTGCGCTGGATGAAGAGTTCCCCGGCCTTTGCCTGGGTGATGTGCCCGGTCTGGAGGCGGGAGTCTGAGCATCCGATCCAGAGGGTTGTTGGGTGCTGGCTTGATGCCAGTTCCCGGTAATAGTCGATATTCGGGGTAAAATCCGTCTGCCTGAACTGATAGTTACCGAGCAACAGCTTGTCGATCACGAAAAACACACCTCTTACCTTGTGTTTGTGCGGGGATACACGACCGCACCCTGTATTCATCCTTGGATTCCGGTTCAAAAAACCTTTCGAAACGGTACCGGCAGCTGCGCCGTAAAGCCGGTATATGCCGGGCAGGATGCCGGGCCGGTCATCGGACGGGTATGCGCGCATAATTGAAAATGAGGCCATTTATGCTTTTTTTCATTGAATAGCGCCATTTTCAGCGGATTTTAAGATAATGGTTGCCAGAGATCTGGCGACAAACTCACGAATATTAATCGTAAGATGATTCCAGACACCTGCGATCACCAGTTTACTATATATGGATGAAGCAATAATCGTTGTAGATTGTCTTACAGACGAAGTATCATGCGATGATCTTCATGTGCTATGCAATCAGCCCTTTTCTGCTAATCCCGCGATGCCGGGCGGAGGTGCAGGATGCCGACCCTGTTCATCAATGCTGATGCCGAATCGGTAAACGAGGACCAGACACTCCTGACCCTCTATGCTCTGGCAGGTGAGGAGAGCGGGGGTTTTGTCACCTTCCGGCCGCATTTCATCCACGAGATCGGCAGGGCTTTCTTCCCTGACGGCACTGCCACAACTCCGGTTACAATAACCGGGGATGTTACCGTCCGGGAACTCACTCCCGCCGAGATGGTGCGGGCCGAACGCGAGCTCTGGATACATTACCACCAGCAGAAGGCGGACAGGGAACACGACCGGCTCTTTGCGGTCTTCACCGGCCCCAAGATCATCGGTGTTGCCCGGTGTGCACGGCATACCGACGGCCTCGAGGTTGACAGCGTCTACGTCCTCGAGGAGTACCGGCTTCATGGATATGCCCGCTCCGTCATGCGGCTCCTGATCGAGGAGTGCGGCCGGAACGAGACACTGTACATGCATTCAAAGACCGAACTGGTGGACTTCTACGGCAGTCTTGGCTTCTATGCAATCCGCGAGGCGGAGCTGCCAAAGACAATCCGCGACCGGTTCGATTTCTGCCTCGGGGAGCTCAAGGGCATTGACGTGTGTCCGATGAAGCGCGATCCCGGGTTCATCCCCAAACAGGAAAACACCTGAAACGACTATCATGGAACAATCCGAACTGACTGAATCTCATTACCGGTTCTCAACACCGGCTGGAAACCGCCGGCTGTTTCACGTTCCGGCATATTGCATGACCTGGACCTGATCGTATGTACACGGAAACGTTCCTTATTGCAGCGGCACTCTATGCAGCAGGATTTTCCATCCCGCTCATCTGGTGGTCCCGCGATCTGCGTGCGGTGAGGACACTCTCCCTGTCCTGCACCATCCTTGCATCGCTCCTCCTCGGTCTGGTTTCGGTCGCCGTTCTCGTCAGCGGGAATGTCATCACATTCATGATATACCGGCCGCTTGCTGAGATCTCCTTTGGTTTCTCCATCGACAGGCTCTCTGGATTCTTCCTCCTCGTCATTGCCGCGGTATCCGCACCGGTTGCCCTGTACGCGTCAGAATATTACGAACACCTTGAAGGAGGATCCAGGCGGAACCTTCTGGCAGGGTGCACGAACCTGTTCATCCTCGCGATGGTCCTCGTCGTGGCCTCGGCCGATATGCTTGGGTTTTTCTTCTTCTGGGAACTGATGGCGGCAGCATCGTTCCTGCTCGTCATGTACGAGTACGACAATCCCGGAACACGGAAGGCCGGTCTCTTCTATTTCATCATGACCCAGCTCTCGACCATGTTCGTTCTTTTCGGGATCATCGCTCTCTCATTCAGGGCAGGTTCGTTCAGATTTTCCGGTGTCGCTGTCCCCGCGGACCCGGTGGTCCTCGCAGCTTTCCTCTCCCTCTTTTTGGGATTCTCCATCAAGGCCGGCATCATACCGTTCCACAAGTGGCTCCCGTACGCCCACCCCGCGAGCCCGACACCGGTCTCGGCCCTCATGTCCGGCCTCATGCTCAAGATCGCCGTGTACGGGCTCGTGCGGTTCCTCCTAGATGTCTTCGCCCCGGATCTCTGGTGGGGCATCCTCATCCTGCTGGCAGGCGTGATCTCTGCAGTCCTCGGAGTCATCTATGCGCTCAAGGAGCACGATATCAAGGGCATGCTCGCGTACTCGAGCATCGAGAATATCGGTATCATCTTCATGGGGATCGGTCTCTTTGTCATCTTCTCGGCCGAGAGCCTCCCGCTCCTTGCCGGCATCAGCCTGCTTGCTGCGCTCTTCCACTCCCTGAACCATGCACTGTTCAAGAGCCTCCTTTTCCTGACGGCGGGTTCCGTGGTACATGCAACACATACCCGCGATATCGAACATATGGGCGGGCTTGCGTGCCATATGCCCGTGACCTCGGCCCTCTTCTTTACCGGCTCAGTTGCCATCGCTGCCCTCCCGCCCCTGAACGGGTTTGCCAGTGAACTGCTCCTCTTCATCGCCATCTTCACGTCCATCACCGTGGTTGATCCGCTCCTCAAGGTCCTCTTCCTTGTCTGCCTTGCCCTCTTTGCCCTGACAAGCGCCCTTGCCGCGGCCTGTTTTGTCAAGGCGTTCGGATCGGTTTTCCTTGCACTTCCCCGCTCCCCTGAAAGCGCCGGAGCTAAGGAAGTCCCGCGAATGATGCTTGCCGGCCCTGTGCTTCTCGCGCTTGCCTGCATCGTCCTCGGGCTGGGGGCGTACCAGCTCTTTGTCCTTGCCGGAATCTCCGTCCCGCTCCCCGACATGATGCTCGTCGGGCTCCTGCTTGCTGTCATGGCAGCTCTTACGTGGACAGCCCTGTATTTCACGGCATCCCGTGCCGAACGGATCAGCGAAACATGGGGCTGCGGAGTTCACCTCCAGGAACCTTCAGCCGAGTATACCGGGCACGGTTTCTCCGAGCCCCTCGACATCATCTTCTCGTCTATCTACCGGACCCGGATCAGGAACGAGCGCGTGTTCTTCGACCAGAAGAACAGCATCTTCCGCGAGGGGACAGCCGAGATTCGTCTCATGAAGGTCTTCGAGGAGTACCTGTACCTCCCGGCCGCCCGCTTCTCGCTCGCATCCGCTACCCGCATTGCCCGTTTCCAGAACGGCTGTCTCGACACGTACCTCCTGTATGTTTTTATCACCGTGATAGCGGTCATGGTTTTCCTGGGGTGGTCCTGAAATGGCACCGGATTTCGTCCTGTATATCATTTTCAATACCCTGTTTGTCCTTGCAGCAGCTCCCCTCTGGATCAGCGTGATAAAGAAGGTGAAGGCATGGACGCAGGGGCGGCAGGGACCGTCGGTCTTCCAGACCTATTATATGGTTGCCAAACTGCTCAGAAAGGAGGTGGTGTACTCCTCCACCTCATCGCGGATCACCCGCTTCACGCCCCTCGTGACGATGGCAGCGATACTCACGGCCGCCCTGTTCGTGCCCCTCATCTTCGTACCGGAGCCGGCAGGAGGGATCGGAAATATCATCCTTTTCCTCTACCTGCTCGCCCTTGCCCGCTTCTTCATGGCCCTTGCCGGCCTCGATGCCGGCAGCACCTTCGGTGGTATGGGCAGTTCACGGGAGATGAGCATCTCCGCCATTATCGAACCGACAACCATTATTGTCTTTGCCGCGCTGGCATTCGTGTTCAGGACCACAAACATCTTCGACATGTTCGCCCGTTCAGCGGCAACAGGGACCATCACGACTCCCATCCTCATCCTGATCGGGATCTCGCTCTTCATCATCCTTATCGTCGAGACATCGCGGATACCGGTCGATAACCCGGAGACGCACCTCGAGCTGACGATGATCCACGAGGGGATGATCCTCGAGCAGTCCGGCCGGAACCTCGCGCTCATGGAACTTGCAGCCGCCGTCAAGCTGACCGTTCTCATGGCGCTCCTCATCAATCTCATCGTCCCGTTCGGTCTCGCAACGACCCTGACTGCAACCGGCCTCCTCATTGCAGCCGTCCTCTTTGTCGTCAAAGGCACGATCCTTGCCGGCATAATCGGGCTCTTTGAGTCTTCCATGGCGAAGATGCGGTTCTTCCAGCTCCCAAGCCTGTTTGCCATGGCCTTCTTCTTCTCGGCCCTCATCATCATCATCGAGGTGTTTGCATGATCGATACAGCCCTCGTTCAGGGAATTATCCGGATCCTGCTGGTCTGCATCATCATCACGGCTGCGTACATCATCTCGACACGGAACCTTCTCTCGCTCGTCTCCATGTATTCGCTCCAGTCCGTGACGCTGGTCTGTCTTGCCCTGGCGCTCTGGGTCCTTGAATCTTCGCCGGTCCTTCTTGCGATCGCTGCTGTTTCACTGGTTTCAAAAGCAATTGTCATCCCCTACTTTATTGCGACGATTCAGGAGAAGATACGGATCAGGCGCGATATCGAGTTCCATTTCCTGAGCCCGACAACGTCCCTCCTCTTCTCCATGGCGCTCATGCTCGTAGTCTATACAGTGCTCTCACACATCCTGCGGGATATACCAGCCCGGGACAACCTCTTCTTCTTCGGGGCAGTCATCGGGATCTCGCTGATGCTGATGGGCATGATGGTGATGCTCTCCCGGAAGCGGGCGATCACCAAGGTACTGGGGTTCCTCTCGATGGAGAACGGCGTTCTGCTCTTCGGCATGTTCGTGACGGAGCTCCCGTTCATCATCGAATTTCTGATCATCATCGACCTGATCATCCTTGTGCTCCTGACCACGATCCTGACGGTCGGGATCGATTCGACCCTCGAGGACTACCATAAGCGTCTCCACAGATTCCGCCTCGTCGGTGGGACGGAGGAACGGCCATGATCCTGCTGGGCTATATCATGGCCGCGCTGGCGGCACTTGCTGCCATCGTCCTCTCGTCCACCCACCGCCGCATGAATGCAGCCTGCATTCTCCACGCGGCCCTGACCGTGGTCCTGACCGTGTATGTCCTGCTGTTCCAGCAGGTTCCGGTTGCATCGTTCCTCATCGGCAGCCATTTCTTCTTCATGGACCGCCTGGGCCTGTATGAAGTCCTTATAGCGTCGGTGATCTTCACCTGCGCGGCAGTCTATGCCGGGGGGTACGTGGAGAGCCTGCTCTCCAGCAAGGAGCTTGACCAGGGCAGCCTGAAACTGTTCTATTCTTCGTGGACCATGCTCCTGCTTGTCCTGGTGCTGGCATTCTTCTGCGACAACCTCGCCCTCTTCTGGATCTGCGCCGAGCTGACCACCATCCTGTCAGCCCTGCTTGTCGCGATCCTCTCGGCACGGGAGAACATCGATGCGGCGATCAAGTATATCTTCATCGCGTCGGCCTCCATGCTCTTCTCGTTTGTCGGGCTCATCTTCCTCTTCGAGACCTCCCGGACCGTGCTCGGGACCGGTACCCTGAACTGGACGGCACTCATGCAGCACGCGTCTGCTTTCCCGGCAGGTATGGCACTTGCCGCCTTTGCTCTGGTCTTCATGGGCTTTGCCGCAAAGTCCGGCATCTTCCCGTTCCATACCTGGCTTCCGGAGGCCCATGCAAAGGCCCCCTCGGCAGTGAGCGCTGTCCTCTCGGCGGTCCTGCTGAATGTTGGTATCTATGGCATCCTGCGGGTCTACGCCATCGTCCACCAGACAACGGCAGCGGCGACGATCGCCCCGCTCCTCGCCGTGTTCGGTTTTTTCACCGTCGGAATCGCCGCGTTCTCCATGCTGCCCCAGAAGAACCTCAAGAAACTGGTTGCATTCTCGAGTGTCGAGAACATGGGGCTCATCCTCATCGGGATCGCGGTCTCGACGCCCCTTGCCATCTTCTGGGTGCTGTTCCATATCATGGCGCATTCCCTGACCAAGGCATCGCTCTTCTTCTCGGCCGGCATCCTGCACCGGCAGTACCGGAGCAGGCTCTCGACCGATGCTGACGATGAGATCCGGGACGTGTTCCGGCTCCAGCCCCTTGCGGCGTGGGGTATTATCATCGGAGGGCTTGCCATCACCGGAATGCCCCTGTTTCCGGTCTTCTTCTCGAAACTCTTCATCCTGCGTGAGCTCGGGCAGGCATCGATGCCGGCGCTCTTCCTCCTGCTCGTTCTCCTGTTCGTCATCGCTTCGGCTCTCGGATACTTCGTCATTGCGGCCTTCTGCCGGGTCACCGAGGCAGGTGCCTCATCCGACATCGTGCCCTACGTAACCCCGCTGACCATGAAGATCCCGCTCGTCCTGCTCATCGGTCTCATCATCATCACCGGCGTTGTTTTCACCCGGGGAGAAACCGCGTTCTTTGAAGGGATCGTCCAGGAGCTGCGATTCTGATGACACAGACACCGTATGACGGAACCTGCGGGATCCGCGAACTGCTCGGTTTTACGATTACCGATGACCGGATAACCCGTGGCCCTGCCCATGAATATTCTGTCCGGGTGGATGAACAGGAGTACGTGCAGGCTGCAGAGAACCTTGCCCTCCACGACTTCGCTCTTGCCGCCCTTTTTGCCTGCGAAGAATTTTCAGGTCGGGGCCGGTATTCGATCTTCTCAGTTTTCGAGAGAAAACAGGACATCCTCATCCTTGTCCGGGATGTGGACGGACATGCCGTATCGATCGCCGGCCTGTTCCCGTCAGCATGCTGGTACGAACGGGAATGCCGGGACGGTTTCGGCATCACCTTCGACGGCGCATTCGACACGCGGCGGCTGCTCCTCCACGAGTGTTACCCCGACGGGTATCACCCGCTGAAAAAGGAGGTCCCCAACAGATCTCCGGAAATTGCAGGGGACTGGGGTCCGGAGCGCGAGTACCCCTTCAGGGTTGTCAATGGCGAGGGGGTGTACCAGGTCCCTGTCGGGCCCGTCCATGCCGGCATCATCGAGCCCGGGCATTTCCGGTTCAGCGTTATCGGCGAGACGATCTTCAATCTCGAGGTTCGTATGTTCTACAAGCACCGCGGGATCGAGAAACTGGCGGAGGGGCGGCTGCCTGCGGACTGCCTGCCCGTTGCTGAGGCTGTCAGCGGCGACGAATCCGTAGCGAACGCAACAGCCTTCTGCATGGCAGTGGAACAGGCATCGCAGATCGCGGTTCCCGGTCGTGCATGGTACCTGCGGACGATTCTGCTTGAACTGGAACGGATCGTCTCCCACCTCAGCGACCAGGCCGGGATGCTGGTGGATGTCGCGTTCCCGCTCGGGGCAAACCAGTTCTCGGTACTCCGGGAGGAAATCGTCCGGACCAGTGCCCGCCTGACCGGATCGCGGTTCATGCGGGGCAGGATCCGGATCGGCGGCGTATCGGAAGACATCAGCAGCGATACCCTCTCGGGGCTCGTTGTCTTCCTCACAGAGTTCAGGAAACGGTACCGGGTCGGGCTCAAGATCGTACTCTCGACCCCATCAGTCATTGATCGTTTCGCAACAACCGGTATCGTCAGGAAATCCCTGCTGCGGCCGCTGAATATCACCGGCCCGGTTGCCCGTGCTTCCGGCGGGAATAGCGATGTCCGGGTGAACCGCCCCTACGGCATCTATGACCAGTACACCCCCCGGATCCAGCCGCTCAGCGACGGGGATGTTCTTGCGCGGTTCACGGTCAAGGCATCGGAGATCATGGATTCGCTCGATCTCATCGAGCGGCTTGTCGCAGACATCCCCGGCGGAGAGACCTGCAGCAGCGATGCGGTCCGGGACGGGCACGCGCTCGCGGTCATAGAATCCCCCCGTGGCCAGAACCTCTGCTGGGTGAGGATCAGGGACGGCAGGATCGACCGGTACAAGGTCCGGACGGCATCGTTCTGCAACTGGCTTGCCATCGAGCACGCGGTGCAGGGAAATATCCTCGCGGATTTCCCGGTGATCAACAAGAGCATGAACCTGTCCTATGCAGGGACGGACCTGTGAGGGATGACGATGGTGAACGCACTGACCTGTCTTATCCGGAAAAAAGTGACCGGCGACTCCCCGGTGACCGATGAAGAAGTTGAAGCCATCGGCCGCGAACTCCGGTGCAGCATCGACAAGGTGTTCGGCCACAGCCTTGCGATCCGCGAGCTCGACACCGGCAGTGACAACGCGACCGAGATCGAGATCAATGCCCTGAACAACCCGTTCTACGACGTGGAACGGTTCGGCATCTCCTTTGTTGCATCCCCCCGCCACGCGGACGTGCTCCTGGTCACCGGTGCGGTCACCCATAACATGGCCCTTGCAGCCCGGAAAACATACGAAGCGATGCCAGCCCCACGGTTTGTTATTGCAGTCGGGGACGATGCCTGCACGGGCGGGATATATGCGGGGACATACGCTGTTCTCGGAGGTGCGGACAAACTCTTTCCCGTGGACCTGAAGATCCCCGGGAACCCCCCGTCCCCCAAAGAGATCCTTGCCGGCCTGCTCGCCCTGATGAAACGGGCGGAGGCAGACCGCAACCGGCGGTTTTTCTGATTCACCGGCGTTCCGCACGGGGCACCTTTATACCCCCGGAAAATAACCGGTTACCCTATGAGAACGGTCCGGAAATGGGGGCATGGACCCTATACCGTTGCAGTCATCCACGGCGGCCCGGGAGCGCCGGGCGAGATGGCGCCGGTTGCACGCGAACTCTCGGCCTTCACCGGTGTGATCGAGCCGTTCCAGACAGAGGTGACCCTTGACGGCCAGGTACAGGAGCTCCGCCAGGATCTTGAGCAGGATGCACAGGTACCGGCAGTTCTTGTCGGGTTCTCGTGGGGTGCTTTCCTGTCGTGGCTGACTGCCGCACGGTACCCTCACCTTGTGCGAAAACTGATTCTCGTCTCCAGCGCACCGTTCGAGGAATCCTATGCAGCGACCATAACGCGGACCCGGCTCGACCGCATGAATGCCGCAGAACGTATGGAAACAAAAAGCCTGATGGCGCAGATTGACGACCCGGACGTATCGGACAAGGATACGATCCTTGCACGGCTGTCCCTCCTCCTCGCCAAGGCAGATGCCTGTGACCCGATATCCTATGTTGACGAGACCTTCCACACTCAATCCGGTGTCTTCCGCGGTGTCTGGGACCAGGCGGGAGATCTGCGAAAGAAGGGTGTTTTACTCCAGATGGCGCATGCCATCCGGTGCCCGGTTGTTGCGATCCACGGGGATTATGACCCTCACCCGGCGAAGGGTGTGGAAGAGCCGCTCTCCCGTGCATGTCCGGATTTCCGGTTCTGCCTTCTGGAAAAGTGCGGCCACCGGCCCTGGATAGAACGGGAGGCATCGGACACCTTTTATGAGATCCTGATCCGGGAGATCAAGGAATGAATGGCAGCCCTGCAGTCTCCGATCCCTGCTGCCGTTTGATCTGACAGAGGATCTTATTCCCTGAGTTCCCGCTCCACCCGCTGCTCCAGCTGCCTCCCATGCGAGCCGTTCCAGTAGAGCCTTTTGCAGTGACGGCACCAGTAAAACGTGAGGTTCCGCCAGTCTTTCGGTGCATATTCGCATCTTTCGATCTCGCAGGTGTTGGCTTCCCGCAGCTCCGAATTGCACAGGGAGCACCTGCTCATCGTAATCCTCCGGACAACGAGGTGCTGGTCGATGAGCTGCTGCACCTGTTCCATCACGTTGTCCGATCTGATCAGGAGGGCCGATGCATCCCCGCGCCGGGCAAGTTCCGCATCCTTTGTCAGCAGCAGCCGGTGCTGCTCCTTTGCAAGGGCAAGGAGCCGTGTGTCTTCCCGGGGGTCCCCTTCGGCAAGGCCGTTCGCGCTTGTGGTGTCGTATCCCATGAACCGGAGGTACCGGGTCAGTGTCCCGAGCATACGGTCGGTGATGAACTTCTGTTCCGTGGGCTTATGGGACATGACGCACGACCTCGATCGTCTCACCGCATTTCCTGCACTGCTGCCCGTCAAGATCCACGAACCGGCTGGCAAACCCCCGGCGTTCGATGAGTGTTGAGCCGCAGGAAGGACAATAGGTATTCTCGTACTGCGGGATCCAGACATTACCGGTATAGGGATATCTGAGGCCGAGCTCCTTTGCCCGCTTGTAGATCTTTTCCAGGACCGCAGGCGGTGTTGCCGGGCGGTCCGTCATCTTGTAGTCGGGATGGAATGCCGAGAAATGCATCGGCGTTGCCGGGCCGAGGTACTCGATCACCCAGCGGATCAATGCGGAGATCTCGTCCATGCTGTCGTTCAGGCCCGGTATGACCAGCGTGACCGTCTCAATATGCATCCCCAGCTCGCGGGCAAGGACAGCAGAGTCCAGCACCGGCTGGAGCCGGGCCCTGCAGACCTTTTTGTAAAAATCGTCGGAGAATGACTTGATGTCCACCCGGAACGCGCCAAGCATGGGGGCAAGCTCCTTCAGGGCTTCATCGGTGATGTACCCGTTGGTCACGTAGATAGTACCGAGACCGCGCTTTTTTGCCAGAGTTCCCATGTCGAGCGCATACTCGTGCCAGATCGTCGGTTCGTTGTACGTCCACGAGATGCTTGCACACCCCCCGGCAACAGCCCGCCGGACCCCCTCTTCCGGCGGGAGATCCCGCAGTCGTGCCCCCGCCAGGGTTGCCCGGGAGATATGCCAGTTCTGGCAGTGCTCGCAGTGGAAGTTGCACCCGATCCCCCCGAGGGAATAGGAGAGGGTGCCGGGAAGGTAGTGAAAGAGAGGTTTCTTCTCGATCGGATCGATTGCCTCTGCGCTGATCCTGCCGTACGTTTCAGCAAACAGGGTGCCATGACTGTTGCCGCGGACCCCGCAGATCCCGTGCTTTCCGTCCTTTATCGTGCAGCGGTGATTGCAGAGCGAGCAGGTCACTGAGCCGTCGTCATTCTTCCGGTACTGGCGTGCCTCGTGCATATATGTTATCGTTCCTTTGTATGGGAACGGACAGGCCGTTTGTGCAGCCGTTCATCGCGTTCCACGTTCTTCATCCCTTCTGGTGAATCGACCTCGAGAACGAACGATCCCCGGTACCCGCAGTCCTTGCAGACATAGATGGAACCGACATATCCGCCAGCTTCAGGAAAGATTTCCTGGCTCTTGCATTTCGGGCAGTAGAACATACCAAAGAACTCTTTATGGTGCATCCACTACAAAAACTAGTGCAATGAAGAAGGTTGTTATCTCGCTTGGCGGTTCGATCCTCATCCCGACCCTTGAGAAGCATACGGTGAAGGAGTATGTGCCGGTCCTGCGGAAGATTGCAAAACAGCACCGCCTCTTTGTCGTTGTCGGCGGTGGCGGCGAAGCCCGGCGGTATATCAGCATCATGCGCGACCTTGGAATCGATGAAGGTACTTCTGACGAGATCGGTATCCTGATCACGCGCCTCAACGCAACCATGCTGATCGCGGCCCTCGGCGAGGATGCATACCCGAAGGTTGCCGAGTCCCATGCCGAGGCGAAGAAGTTTGCCGAGACGGGCAAGATCGTCGTGATGGGCGGGATCACCCCCGGGCAGACGACCGATGCGGTGGCAGCAGTGCTCGCGGAACGGGTCGGGGCATCGGTCTTCATCAACGCGACATCGGTCGACGGTATTTATTCGGCAGACCCGAAGAAGGACCCGGGTGCGAAGCGGTTCGATGCAATGACCCCGAAGAAACTGCTCGAGATCGTGGGTGGGACCGCGCTTGGCGCCGGTTCCAACAACGTGCTCGACATTGTTGCTGCCCGGGTTGTGGAGCGGAGCGGAATCCCGCTGGTAGTGCTGGATGGGCGCAACCCGAAGAACCTTGAGGATGCAATCCTGAAGGGGAAGTACCGGGGCACCGTTGTCTCGGACGTAAAGAAGAAACCGCTGCCGGTGTAATATTTCTTACAGGGAGGGGTCCCTCATACGTACACCGATACGTTATCTCCCAATGTCCCCAATAACACGCGGCTGCAGCCGGTCAACACCATCACCTATTTTTAGATTCCGCCCCAACTATCATGGCACGGGGCAGTAGGGTAGCCTGGTCCATCCTAGAGCGTTTGGGACGCTTTGACGGCGGTTCGAATCCGCCCTGCCCCATTGGAACCATGAGAAAACAGGACGCTGCACGGATCTATGCCGCCCTGCTGAAACGGTATCCCAATGCCCGTGAACCGCCGGAAGCGGTCTGCCGGGGAACTCCGTTCGAGGTGCTCATCCTCACCATTCTCTCTGCCCAGACAACGGACAAAGCTGTTCTGAAGGTGAAAAAACCGCTCTTTTCACGATACCCGACACCGGAGACACTCTCGAAAGCGCAACAGTCCGACGTCGAGAAGATCATCCACAGCCTCGGCTACTATCATGCAAAAGCAAAAAACATCATCGCTGCATCGCAGGCCCTGCTCGATGAGTTTGGCGGCAGGGTACCGGGAACGATGGAGGACCTCCTCACGATACCGGGCGTCGGGAGGAAAACGGCAAATATCGTCCTCTACCACGCGCTCGGGAAGAACGAGGGGATCGCGGTCGATACCCATGTCCGCAGGCTTGCGCAGCGGATCGGCTTCTCCGATACCGATACCGTGGAGATCATCGAGCGGGACCTCATGGCACTGTTCCCGAAGAAGGACTGGGGCGACCTGACCGACGTCCTGATCGCCCACGGGAGGACGACCTGCGATGCGAAGAAACCGCTCTGCTCTGCATGTGTCATTTCCCGGGACTGCCGGTGGTTCCGTGAGAAAGTCTCCGACCAGATCTCCTGATCGAAACATCTCACTGCTGTGTGATTCACGCACGTCCCTTTGTATACTGAACAGGGAGGCAGCATTCATGAATTGTACCCCTCTGTCGAACCGGGCAGGAACATCCGACGCAACCGCTCGCACGAATTGCCTGACCTGGTAGTATTGCGGGGACCGGAGGGTTGGGACAGACTGCAAAAAGGGGGGAGGGGATACCCCCTCCCCCCCCTCTATGACCCTGCCCATGGCTGCACAGGAGTTATCGTCGTCAACTCTGCATCCGGCTGTTGTCAGACAGGGGGGATACCCCCCACCCCCTCACCCCCCATGCCGGGGGGTCACCCCCTTCAGAAAAAAAACTGGCCGGGGGGCAGGGGGTACCTCCCCCCCTCCCAAAAACGGCAGATTCCTGCATCCGGCCTGTAACCTGCATGGCGGTTCCGACGGAGGTTCTTGACGTGTCGGACGCACGGATTCGGTAACGGTATTCTTTTGGGAAGGATGGCAGGGGGGTACCCCCCTGCCCCCTCTCCCGGGGGAGTGGGGGGGTCACCCCCCTCCCGGAGAAAAATCAGAGGGGGGGATGGGGGTACCTCCCCCGCTCTTGCAGTTTTGTCGGTATTCCGATAATGCTCCCGATGGACCGGAATTGCTTTGTACGATCAATTCTGGAACGCAAAGTGAATTTGGATCATCCCCGGTATAAGGGAATCCCTTGTTGAAGCGCCGGATACTAAACGCGATTCTTCAGGAATACCGGTTTTTTGATGAAAACAGTCATTCACAGATACCGTCAGTACCCGACGATTACGCGCACAACGGCAAACGAGGCATAGCCGATTGCGGCGCTGATCGGGATCGTAAGGATCCATGCCCACATGATGTTCCGGGCAACGCCCCACTTCACCGTGCTCGAACCCATGGTTGTGCCGACTCCCATGATGGATGTGCAGATGATGTGGGTCGTGCTCACAGGTATCCCCGCGATCGATGCCCCGAGAATTGTCGTTGCACCCGCGGTCTCTGCTGCAAACCCGTGGACCGGGCGCAGCCTGGTGATCTTGTATCCCATGGTCTTCACGATCCTCCAGCCGCCCGACAGCGTGCCGAGTGCGATTGCCGTATAGGAAACAAGCACCACCCACATGGGGACCGGAAGGTGGTTGGGATCCACCGATGCCCCGAAATACCCGATGGAAAAAAGGAGCGGGAGAATGATCCCCATCGTCTTCTGTGCATCGTTTGTGCCGTGACTGAAGCTGTACGCTGCCGCTGAACAGAGCTGAAGTCTTTTGAAGTAAATCTCCGCAGACTGCTTGTTCGCCATCCGCGTCAGCCAGAGAACCGCTGCCATGAAGAGGAATCCGCAGATGAGCCCGATGACCGGTGAAACGAACATGAACGTCACGACAAGGATTATCGTCTCCATCTTGATGGCTGCAAGTCCGGCAGCGGAGATGCCGGCGCCTGCAAGACCGCCGATCAGTGCGTGGGAGGAAGATGTTGGCAGGCCGAAGAACCAGGTTATCAGGTTCCAAAGAATCGCACCCAGGAGTGCACTGAGGATGATATAAGGGACAACGGCAGTCTGGACAACGTCAAGGTGTATGATCTTGCTCACCGTGCTTGCTACAGCAACACCGAATCCGAAGGCGGCGATGAAGTTGAAGAATGCCGCGAAGAAGACCGCATTCCGTGGCGAGAGAACCTTGGTCGAAACAACGGTCGAGATGGAATTGGCCGAATCGTGGAATCCGTTCGTGAAGTCAAAGACAAGCGCTATTCCGATGATGACGATAATGAGTTCCCATGTCGCTTCGATCATGCTGTCATCTCACCGGATCCCAGGAAGACCGTCACGAGTGCCGGATCGCAATATCGGACAGCACGTTTGCCACGTCCTCGCAATAGTCCGTTGCGCTCTCAAGATGTTCGTAAATATCCTTGTATTTGATAATAGCAATAGCGTCGGTTGTCCTGAACAGGTCGGTGACTGCATGGGCGAGGACGTCGTCGGCAAGGTTCTCGAGCCGGTTCACCTCGATACAACGCTCTTCCACGTAGCGCGGGTCCTTGATCGATCGGATGCCTTTGACCGCGCTCTCGATCTCCACGGTGGACATGTGGATGAGTTTTGCCAGTTCGATCATGTGCGAATCGGTGCTGCTGATGCCGTAATAGAACATCTTCTCGGTTGCTCCGTCGATATAGTCCAGCACCTCGTCCATTGCTGAAGCGAGGCGGGAGATCTCCTCGGGATCGAGCGGCGTGATGAACGTGCTGTTCAGCTGTTCGTAGATGTCATGGGTGATCTGGTCTCCCTTATGCTCGAGCTTCTCAATCTCGTGGCGCTTCTCCTTGACATTGGTGAAATCCTCGGTCAGCGCCACGAGCTGCCATGCCGCCTCCTTCACAATGCCGGCCTGCTTCTCGAACATGTCGAAAAAAACCTTGTCCTGCGGTATCAGCAATTCCCGGAGACCCATAACAAACCCACCGGTAATCAGCAGCAGGTCATAAAAACATAGCGAAATTGCGTCCGGCTACAGGAGCACGAGAAATAAATCCACGGTGTAATACATGACAAATGCAACGACAACCGCAAGAGGGATGGTGATGATCCATGCCGTCACCATCTCCTGCACGACCCTCCACTGGACGGCGCTCTTCCCCCGTGTCGCTCCTACGCCGACAATCGCGCCGTTGATGGAATGCGTTGAAGAGACCGGTATCCCCCAGTGCGTCACTGCGGCGAGGATCGCGCTGCTTGCCGTTGCTGCGCAGAATCCCTGGTACGGGCGGATCTTCGTGATCTCCCGTGCCATCTTGTCCACGACCCGCCACCCCCCGAAACAGGTGCCAAGGCCGATGGCAATCGCCGATGAGAGGAGAACCCAGTCGGGCACGGCAAACGTGAGGAGGAACCCGGATGAGACCAGCAGTGCCGTGATCACCCCGACCGCATGCTGGCCGTCGTTGGCACCATGGGCTGTCGCCTGGATGAGGCACGCGAGCACGTGCAGGGGCTGGAAGATCCTCCGCATCCGGTTCCTCCGGGAATGGCGGAAGAGGTGGGAGACGATGACATCGAAGACGAAAGCGCCCACCATGCCGATAACAGGCGAAATGAAGATGAAGAGGACGATGGCCAGAAGCCCGCTCAGCTGCACAAGGCCAAGGAGCATCATTATGGGGATGACCAGCGATGCCCCGCAGAGGGCGCCGAGCATCGCCCCGAATCGTGCGTCCTCGTGGAACGATGCCGTGAAAAGGCCGAGGGCGATTGCCCCGATCACCGCGCCGGCGATACCGTACACCACGACTTCAGTGACGCTCCCCCACGAGGGCATGATGATGACGGAGAGGCCGGCGACTGCCATCCCGGCACCGAGCAGGCCGCCCACCATCGCGTGGCTGCTCGAGATCGGGATGCCGGAACGGGTGGCGACAAAGACGAGCATGATTGCTGTACCCATGGCAACGGTGATGGAAAGGGGAGTCAGGCCGGCATGACCGATGACGGCGGTCCCGATGGTGGCGGCAACTGCCGTGGTGAAAAGGTACGGACCGGCAAGGTTGCAGAGCGCGGTCAGGAGCACAGCCTTTGCAGGGGAGAGCGCCTTCGTTGCGACAACGGTGGCAATCGAATGCGATGCATCGTTGAGGCCGTTGACGAAGTTCAGGGCAAGAGCGAGGATGATACCGAAAAGGATGATTGGTTCAATGCCGGTCATGCATGTGCCTTGGCAATGTCACCGAGTGCATGACCGACGTCATTGCATTTCTCCATGACCTTTGCCATTCCCTCGTAGATATCCTTGAGCTTGATGATCATGAGCAGGTCTTTTGTCTTGAAGAGTTCGAGGATCGCCCGCGACAGGAGCTCGGTCGAGAGGTTGTACAGCCGGCTGATCTCGGTGACATGGGATCTGACCTCTTCCGGTTGTGTCAGGGCGGCGAGGTTCTTGGTAGCCAGGGAAATCTCGGCGGATGCCAGGAGGATGAGGTAGGAGTATTCCTTGAGCACGTCGTTTGTCTCGGGGATCCCGTAGTTGCAGAGCTGGTGGGTGACCCAGTCAAGCCTGTCCAAAACATCGTCGAGCACGGGGGCGAGCCGTGCGATCTCCTCAGGTTCGAGCGGCGTGATGAGTGACTCATCGAGATGTTCGAAGACCTTCCGCGTAATCTCGTCGCCATGGTGCTCGATCTGGCGGACTCTGTGGGCTTTCTCCGTGCCTCCGGGAAGTTCGTGGGTGATCTCGTTCAGCGTCGTGGCCGCTTCTGAAATGTTATCAGCCATCTCCACGAACAGGGTGAAAAAAACCCGGTCTTCCGGCAGGATAAGGTCGCGGATGCGCATGGTATGTGAGTGATCTCTGTGGGATGGTAATAAAGAATACGTTGCAGGTATTTCGTATCCTCTTTCCTGACAATAATTTTCTGAATCCTGACAATCAGAACGATTGGTTTTTACTCGCGGGAACACATGGCGGAAGGGCGATTCGTCGTCTGAAACAGCCGGTTAGATCCCCGCCTTCCTTCTCATCGGCTGGACGTCAGCCCCCTCGAGGTTGCCGGCAGCCCATACGTACCGTTCCCGTATCGTGGGGGGAAGGTCGCGTTCTGGTATGATCTCAAACCCGTAGGTCTGGTAGAACGGGATGAGACTCCTGATGGCGTGCATGTACAGATCATCGTTATGGCAGGCCTCGACGAGGGCACTTACTGCGATATGGGAATATCCCTTTTTCCGGTACAGGGCCGGTGTGAAAATTCCGTCCACTTCCATCCCGTCGGTATGGCGCCGGCACCGTGCAACGGAGACCGCCCGGTCATCCAGGAAAACAGCAAAGATCCGATCTGTTGCCGGGTCGCCCGTGGTGTCGTGGTACTCCTTCCAGACCTCGTCCGCGACTGAAAATTCCTCTGCCTCCAGCTCACGGACAACCGGAACGATTGCATCCGGTTCTGACGGCAGCCCTTTTCCCATCACATACCCGGGAGACAGGAGGGGATTCCCTGCGACGCCGGAAGGGATCCCGCCGACGCCCCTGATGCGGTAACCCTCCGGCGGCACGAGGATCTCGAACCGTATCCCTTTCCCGGGGATGCCGGTCTCCCGGATCCCGACCCCTGTCAGGATCAGGATCTCGTGGGCGAGAAAGAGGCCGCACCCGTAGGTCTCGCTCCGCTGGGTGAAAAGGGAGCTCTTGGCTGCTTCTGGGATGCCTTTCCCGTTATCCTCAACGATGATCGTACAGCCCCTGGTATTGATATGGTAGGTCACGACCACCCGGTCTGCACCTTTCCCGTCCTTCCGGGAATTCTCGAAGATGTGGTAAAAGACTGTCGGAATATGCGGATCGGTGAAGATCTCGAGACGGGCAGTCCATGATCGGAACGTGATATTCTTCAGTTCGCTGCGTTCTGCAGCAGCAGTGCTCGCCTGCAGGACCGGGATCCAGACCGGCGGGGTTGTCCCGATATCCCTGAATTCCCGCGAGATCTCGACCTGGCGCTGGATGGCATTGGCCGAATCCTGGATATTGGCTATAAAGGTCAGGACATCCGGGTCATTGAACTTCATGACCCCGATCGAGAGGTGGCCGTATAAGACTGCCAGTTTCTTGGCGATATCGTTGCGGACAATCCCGGCAAGGATATTCAGCCGGCTGCCGGTTGTCTGCAGTGCCGACTGCAGCATGACCTCCGGGGTGATATCCCGTATGACCTCGATTCCCCCCGTGATCTTTCCGTCCGCATCGGTGAGCACGGTAGCCGAGATGCGGAGGTGCGCCCCTTTCCCTTCATGAAAGTGGGGGATAAAGACCTCGCTGCTGTACGCCTTGGCCTCTTTCCTGACGCCGGGGTAAATTTCTTCGGGATTTTTCTCCGGATCAAGGATCATATCGACAAGGATTGGCCTGCGGTTTCCATAGAACGGGATCGCATACGCGTGATCCCCCCTGCCGAGCATATCCTCCTTCCCCGTCCCGGTCAGATCCTCAATTGCCCGGTTCCATGCAATCACCCGCCCGTCCCTGTCGATGGCAAAGGTCGGGTCCGGCAGGAACTCGATGATCTCGTGGAGCTGCTGCTCCGAGATCCGGAGGCTTGATGAAAGGTACGACACGACGGCGCCGACCATGATGAAGATGATGCAGCGTGCCATGACTGTGAAACCGAGGAGAGTCTCCTGCGGACCTGCAGCAAGAGCTATTGCAGCATATACGATGGCAATGCAGGCAGAAAAGACAACGCCCCGTCGTGGATACCAGTATCCCGTCAGGATGATAGGGAGGTAGAAGAACTGGGAGAAGACAACCGAGATGCCCTGGCTGAGGGCGATATAGTTTACTGCCGTAACAAGGACGGTAAGGCCGGTCAGAATCCAGAAACGGTTCCGGCGGGGCGGCTGCGTGTTGTCGAAAAGGTAATGCGGAATCATCGGAGGATCCGGTCCGTACTTCTTCCTGTGGTAACGTTCTGGCAGTCATCCGGTCTGGTCCGGGATATCACGAAAGGCTTTGCACAGGGTCTCATACAGCTGACCTCATTGTGGTCATGGCATCACGGGAAATCCGGGAGCATATGATGGTTCATGGTTTGATCCGGATCGCTCCTTTCGGGCACTTCATCTCGAACTTTGCCCCTTTCCCGGGAATACCTGTCTCCCGGATGACAATACCGGTTATGGTCAGGACCTCCCGTGTCAGGAAGAGCCCGAGACCGGTATTCATGCCGTACTCGTAAGCGAAGATCTTCTCCTTCTCTTCATCCGCAATCCCGATCCCGTCATCCTCGCAGATGATCGTGCCGCCCGACTCGTTCTCCTCGTACCGGAAGCGGATGGTTGTGGTCTTCTTTCCGTACCGCACGGCATTATCGATAAGGTTGAAAAAGACCTTCTCAATGAGGGGATCTGCATAGATCTCAACTGCGGAAGGAATAGCATTCTCCAGCCGGATCCGGCCAAGGGTAATATATTTGCCGGTATCATCCACCAGGTGCCGTGCGTTCTTCCAGACCGGCGATTTGACACCGATCTTCTGATATTCACCGGTAAATTCCACGGTATTGATGGTCTGGTTGACGATATCCATCGCGTTCGAAACGTCTGTCCAGGCACTCGCGGGATCCTTCTCCCGCCGTGCAAGGGAGAGTTCGAGGTATTCGCGCATTGCTGTCAGCTGGTTGCGGAGATCGTGACGGGTGATGCTTGCCATCAGCTGGAGTTTCTTGTTGGCTTCTGCCAGTGCTTTCTCCGCTTTCACCCGTTCAGCATTCTCGGCCTGCAGATCACGGTTTGCTTTCTTCTGGTCGGCAACTGCCTGCTGCAGCTGGTCGCTTTGCAGGTTGAGCCGTTCATGTGCTTCCTGCAGTTCCGCATTCTTCCGTACAGTGATCTCGTAGGTCGATAACAGGATATTGAGGATCTGCCGGCGGCCTGCCGTCAGGGTGTGGGATCCGTCCGCCAGCCTCACCTCCAGCGGGTAGCATGTCACGTCATCCCCGGTCTGCGTTGCCATGACCTCCTGGATCCGCGCCTCAATATCCTTCTGCTCGAACGGCTTGATGATGAAATTGTCCGCCCCCGCCTCGAGCCCGCGGACCACATCCACGGGGTCGAAGAGCTGGGTTACGATGATGACCGGTATGGATTTCAGGGCATCATCGGTTTTGATCCGCCGGCAGAGCTCGTACCCGTCCATCTCCGGCATCATGATATCCGTCAGAACGATATCCGGGCGGCCTGCCGCGATCTGCCCGAGGGCATCCCTGCCGTTCGCGGCAACGGTGACAGTGTGACCCTTCTTTTCGAGGATATACCGCAGCGATTCGGCCTGGGTCCTGCTGTCTTCAACAACGAGTATCTTCATCGTTTCCTCTCCAGAAGGTTCCGGATCACACTGAGAAGCTGGCTTTTTTCAAAGCTGGTCTTCCGAATATAGGCATCCGCGCCGACAGTGATTCCGTGTTTCTGGTCCTCAGCTGAATCAAGCGAGGTTACAAGGACGACCGGGAGCGCAGACATCCGGGCGTCCGCCCGGATCTTCTCTGTCAGTGTGAATCCGCTCATGCGGGGCATATCAACATCCGACACGACCATATCAAACTCATGCTCCTTAAGCATTGCGAGTGCTTCCATCCCGTCAACGGCCGTCCGGACAAAGTACCCGGCCCGTTCGAGAATGGTCTGGAGGAGAGCGCGCGAGGTGACCGAATCCTCGACAACAAGGATTGTCCTGAGATCCTCACCGCTGGCCGTGCCTGCGGGAACGAGTGGTGAACCTTTGATGGATTCCTGGATGAGCTCGAGAGCGTCCAGCACCAGCGCTACCTTCCCGTCTCCGAGGATGACGGCACCCGTTATCCGCTTAACCCGGCGAAGCTGGCTGCCGAGCGATCGGACAACGATCTCTTGGACCCGTATTACTTCGTCAACAATGCATGCGATCTGGCCGGCACCGTACGCCATGATCACGATTGGCACGTGTGCAGTTCCTGCCGGGAGGGAATGGTATTCCGTGATCCCGAGTGCTTCGGTAAGCCGGATCACCACAATTTTCTCACCCTGGAACTCGATGATCGGCCGGTCACCGGTCCGGAGGATCTCTTCCTGCTGGACACGGATAACCTGCCTTACCTGCTGCATGGGGAGTACGTATACCTGGCTTCCAGCCCTGACAACAACACCCCGGAGGGTGGCAAGACGGATCGGGACCTGCAGCTTGATGGTTGTTCCCTTCCCCTTCTCGGATGAAACAGAAACCGATCCGCCAAGCCGTGTCACGGTGTCTTCGACAATTGCCAGGCCAAGGCCACGCCCCGAGATATCGGTGACGATGGGACTTGTCGACAGACCAGAACGGAAGATCAGCCAGATGACCTCGTCATCGGACAACGCTGTGGCCGCATCGGGGGATACGATACCCTTCTCAACGGCCGCTTTTCGGATTACATCCCGGTCAATTCCGCCCCCGTCATCCGATACCTCGATTCCTACCTTGCTCCCCGAGAGAGGGATGATTCGGATCCGGACAATTCCCCGCACCTTCTTGTGACGTTCGGCCCGGATATCCGGGTACTCGATCCCATGGTCGATGCTGTTGTGAAGGAGGTGCATCAGGGAATCCTTCAGAGCCTCGAGTATCCGCCGGTCCATCTCAAGGTCGCTGCCTTCGATGACCAGGTCGACCTGCTTTCCGGTGTGCCGGGAATACTCCCGGACAAGTCCGCCAAATGGCTGGAGGACGTTTGCGACCGGCAGGAGGACTGCATCATGGATGAGATCGGAGATGGCAGAAGTGTTGGTCTCGAGTGTCGATCGATCGATCTCCGCGGCACGGACATGGACGCTCAGATCGTGCTGGAGGTAGGTAACGAACTCACGGTTATACTCGAGGAACTCAACCATCCGCTGAAGCGGCAGGACAAGATCCGGAGGGAGTTTTGTCTTCCTGATCCCAAAGGAAGCCTCCCGGAACCGGTGAAGGTCGTTCGATACCAGGGCCAGGTTCCAACGCCAGATGGCAAACCGGGTCATGATCTCCTCCAGTTCCTGCATCCGGTGCGTGATGAACAGCCGTGTTGTGAGAAGATCGTCAGCACCCGCAATGAGCCGGTCGAGCTTGTTGGCAGCGATCCTGACGGTTTTCCCGTCCCAGGTATCATGGGCTGCCATGCTGCGGAGATGTTCCATCCCGGTATCCGCATTCGGTTTCCCGGTATCAAAAATAGATTCACCGTCTCTGGGGGAGGGCGCATTACCCGCAGACATATTTTCATCGTTCATCCCGTTTCGGATACGCCTTTCAGCCGGGGGAGTTTCCGGTACCGCGCCATCCTGATGAGCGGCGGGAAGATCGCGTGTCATGGAGATGAGTGCCCTGAGTGACCGGGCAATTTCTGCAGGCGAGATACTCTCCACCCGCTCCCCACTCAGGAGCCCGCGGGTGATCTTGATGGCATCATGGAAAAGGTCGTACGCTCCTTCATCGGGGACGAACTCCCCCTTTTTCATCAGCGCAAAGACCGATTCGAGGTTCTGGCAGACCGACTCGATATCCCGGAGGTTGACTGCCCGGGCACTCCCCTTGAGGCTGTGGATCGTGCGGTATACCCGCTCCACCAGGGGAGAGCCGGGCGTGATACCGGATTTCTCGAGGGCGATGAGATCCCCGGTGATCTCGCTCAGGTGCTCATCCGCCTCCTCCCTGAATGTTGCAAGGAGCTGCTTGTGGAATTCCTCGTCCGGATCGATCATGTCGGCAGCGTCATCAGACGTGGTACTGGACCGTGATCTTCTTCAACCGCACGCCGAGCTCGTGCAGGTCCTCGGCAGTCTTCTCGGCTTTCCGGGTAATCTCGAGGTTCTTCTGGGCTGCATCGCGGATGTTCTCCATCGCAGCAGAGATCTGGTCCATTCCTGCTGCCTGCTCCTGGATCGACCTTGCGATCTCGATGGCTTCGCGTGACGAATCGGCAATCGATCGGGCAAGTACCTCGATGGCCTCCTTTGCATCGGCTGTCAGGCGGGCAGCCTCAGCTACCGAACTGGTTCCCTTCTCAGTTGAAATCACCGTGGATGAGACGCCACGCTGGATATCCGTCAGAATGGTACGGATGTTGCCGGTACCCTGTTTCGACTGTTCTGCAAGGTTATGAATTTCGTGCGCAACCACCGCAAAACCTTTGCCGAATTCACCGGCTTTCGCCGCTTCAATCGAAGCGTTGACGGCAAGCAGGTTGGACTGCTCCGAGATGTCGGTTACCGTCGCGATGATCTCCCCGATGGCCTGACTCTGTTCCGAGAGCTTGATGACATTCATTCCGATGACATCCATCTGGCGCTGGATATTGGTCATACCGTCAAGGATCTCCTGGACTGACTTCTGGCCTTCACCGGAGACCTGGAGGGCTTTCATTGCCTTCTCGGACATCTCCTTGGTCTTGACATTCACGAGATCCGTCTTTTTCCTCGCACTTTCGACCGTGTCTGAGGTCTGGTTGACCGTCGCTGCTGTCTGGGAACTGGCGGTTGAGAGCTGGGTGGTGATGGTCAGGATTTCGCTCGATGCCGAAGACAGGACAGAGATACCATCGTACAGTTCCTCGTTGATCAGCTTCATCAGCCGCTGCAGCTCGATACCGATGGTGTTGAGAGCGTCCCGGTATGCCACGAACTCGCCGGCAACCGGGATCTTCTCGTCGAACCGGGCCGTGAAGTCACCGGATGCGTAGAACCGTGAGAGGCGCATAGCCTCGTTAACCGGTTCCGTGATGGTCTCGAGCGTCTTGTTGAACCCGGCAATGATCATACGGTACCCGCCCCGGAACGCTTTCTCGTTCCCGCGAACCGAGAGGTCCCCGGCCCTGGCTGCATCCGTCAGCTTGATGGTCTCCTTGTGGAGGTGGTCAAGTGAGTCAACCATCATGCGGAGTGCAGGCCGGATCTCGTCACGTTCGTCAACCGGTTTGGCAAATTCCTCGATGTACTCACCGTTGGCGATCTTTTTTATATCTCCCACCACGTTGGTCTGGAGATCGTCGGCGAACTCATCCATGGTCGCGGCCATGACTCCAATCTCGTCCTCCCTGCGGATATTCAGACGGGCGGAGAGGTGGCCGTTCCTCAGTTCCTTAATCATTACCACGACCTGTTGCAGGGGCCCTGAAATGGACCTGCCAAAGAGAATAGCAATCGTGGCACCGATTGCCATCGATGCGATCATGAGGGCAAAGATGGTGTTCCGGATCGTGTCGATCGGGCCGGTATAATCCGACAGCTCCGCCCTCGAAACGATGTACCAGTCAAGGGGCTCGTAATAGGTGTAGGCATCGAGTACCTGCGTCCCGTCTACCTCGTGGGGAACTGCCCCGTCCTTTTTTGTGAACATCTCCTGGACAAAAACCATCCGGGACCAGTTCTGCCCCTCCAATGACGGGTGCACGAGAACGGTACCCTTGCTGTCGAGAACATACATATACCCATGCTGGCCTACAACCGTGTCGCGGATACTTGTCTTGACTACATCAAGGGTCTGCCCTTCAAGTGTTCCGACAAACAGGACTCCGATGATCTTGCCGCTGGGATCCTTGATGGGCTCGTACGCAGTAACATAGTTCTTGCCGAACAGGTCCCGCCTGCCATAATAGGTCTGGCCCTTGTTGACCGTGTAATCGTAGACATCATCGGTCAGGTGCGTACCGGTAGCACGGGAGCCGTTATAATCCAGGACGTTGGTCGAGATGCGGGCTGCATATCCCTCCGGGTATACCTGGAATACTGTTGCAGCACCTCCGACAAGGGACTGGACCTTGTCAACAATCTCGAAGTTGTCGTTCACGACGTAATGGGTCCCCTGATTGTCGACCAGGGTCATCTTCCCGTCGAGAATCTGCGGCGTACCCTTGCCGTAGAAATTCTGCCGGGCGACATTAAGGTCGGAGTTGACCTTGTTCCGCGTCAGCTTGTAGACATCGTTTGTCCACCCCTTCATGTCCTTGACCTGTGTCTCAAGGAGCGACTGCGTCTGTTCATTGATGACACTGCTCGAACTGGTATATGCCACGACACCGAGCAGTAGTGTCGGGATGATTGCGAGGAACAGGCAGATGACCAGAATCTTTGTTCCCACTTTCAGATTCGTGAAAAATTCGAGCATTCCCAGCCCACTTCCGGTATTCTCAGCTATAGTATGTCAATAGACTGACTGCATATTGCTTTAATGTAATGATCTGTATTTTGGATGCAAGGAATACCAGAAAAGGGAAGACCGGCCTTGTAAAAAGGGTATACCCTCTTCATGCATCTTCAACAACCAGCGCCGGATCTGAAAGGAGGGAATCAGCATCGAGCACGACAAG
Organism: Methanoregula sp. PtaB.Bin085; assembly: GCF_002067035.1. Lineage (GTDB taxonomy): Archaea > Halobacteriota > Methanomicrobia > Methanomicrobiales > Methanospirillaceae > Methanoregula. The sequence continues at coordinate 178,897 of NZ_MVQB01000046.1, forward strand.
GGAATCGCTGACATACCCTTTGAGGTACCGTTTCCACGAAAGGTCGGTACCGGGAGTGGGCGGGACAATGAGGAAGGCAGGGATTGTCCCAAGCCCGGTGATGGTGTCTGCCAGGATCCCGAATGTGAGCCGCCCGTCGGTGATGACAATAACGCGGTTCAGATCGGTCAGCCCCTTCTCCGGCAGGGAGAACAGAATCCTGAGGTCTACGAGTGAGATGATCCGGCCACGTACTGCGCAGATACCGGAGATGAAGGGAGGCGCCCCGGGTACCGGTGTGATTTCACCGGTGAGGATCACCTCCTTCACGTATCTCGTCTCAAGAGCATATTCCTGGTACGCCAGCTGGAACCGGAGAACTTCCACAATCCCGGTCTCGACGGAGCCCGTTACCGGTTCTGCGATTTTCTTTGCCCGTTCTTCAAGGACCTTCCGGATAGTTTCCTCGCTCAGTCTGCCGTCAGCCCGGCCCTCCGTCATGGTGTTTTCTTCCTCCTCTGGTTCGACCCGGCCTGTTGCAGTTGTAAAATCCTGAAACTGCCCGGCTCAAGGAAACGTGCCAGATCGGTAAAGATGACCGTGCCGTCTGCTGTTATCCCTGCCCCGGGGGCGAGCGGTTCCTGTATCTCTGCTTTTTTATCCGGAACCGGCGGAACGGGGCGCTGATCGAGAACATGAGTCTCGTCCACCCAGAGAGCGGTGCAGGAGGCGCCTGTTTCTGCTACGATCAGCTGGTCTGTCAGTCGTGCGGCACGATCCGGGATTCCAAAGAAAGAACGGACTGAAAAGACCGGGACGATAAGTCCATGGAGGTTGACGGTTCCGGCCGGAACGGGCTGTCCGTTGCCGGAAGGTGCGGGGCCGAGCTGGACCATCTGGAGGACGATACGGACGGTCCTGATGGGCAGGGCACATTGCACGTCATCGACAGAGAACAGCAGATGGTTAATCATCAGATGATCCCTCATTGGTGCTGATGCAATAAAAAGGATTACGGGACGCTGGAGAAAGAATGAAGTCCTTACCGGAATATCGACTGAAAACAGATGGACTGGGCGGGAATTGAACCCGCGGCCTCTTCCATGCCAAGGAAGCGATCTACCACTGATCTACCAGCCCGCTCCTAACTAGTAGGACGGCATAGGTTAAAAGAATTGGGCTCCCGTGACCCGTGTCAGTACCTCATCGTTCCGGCCTGTACCAGGCTCCTGGTAAAGAGCCGGAGCATGACCTTGTGTTCCGACGGGGGGACTTTTTTTGAGAAGGTATGCCATGCTTCATCAAGCATCGCAACCGCTTCTCCCCTGCACACTTCCAGCGCCCCGGATTTCCTGACAAGGCGCACCCCTCCCTTCTGCGCATCCATGCGCTGTCGTTCAGCGGGAGAACAGAGGATCCGGATGAGTTCCTTGCGATCAACCGCATCCAGAAGAACGAGAGCCCGTGCAATGACATAGGTCACTTTCCCGGCAGCGATATCGTCGCACGGTGTTTCAGGGATATTCTGCATTGGTTCAAAACTCTGGATATCGTCTGCGATCTGGAAGGCGGTCCCGAGCGCACGGGCAAATGCCACGCAGGCGTCCCGTACCCGGGGTGCCGATCCTGCAAGGATGCAGCCGGCTTCGGCCATGGCAACAGCTGCAGTCGCGGTCTTCATCTCGTACATCTGCAGGATCTTTCCGGTAAGATCCTGCCGGGTCCAGAGGTCGAGGTTCTCTTCGGTGAGATTCTTCGACCAGTAGATGTCCTGTGCCTGCCCGAAATGACCCCGGATGAAGGAGTCAAGAGTGACCCGGTAGAACTCCAGCCGCTGCTGTGTGGTAAGATCCGGGTGGGTGCTGTACAGGATCGAGGGGAGGAAGTACAGCGTGTTGGCCGCGTTGATGGCGACATCGGTGCCGTACCGGCGGTGGATACACAGGTCGCCCCGCCTTGTTTCTGCATTGTCCTCGATGTCGTCGATGATGAGGGTGCCGGTATGGGTGAGCTCGGGAACAACCGAGAGAAGCTGCAGGTAATCCTCCGAGCGGACACCAAGCGATTCGAGGAGCAGGAGGGCAAAGACCGGCCGCCAGTACTTCTTCTCCCGGGTGAGCAGGTCCCGGCAGGGGCGTATGATCGTCTCGTTCAGGGCATCGGTCTCGCGGATCCCCCCCGGCATGTCGGCGAACCTGCCGAACTCACCGGCCCCGCTCTCCGGCGGGATGAACTCGTCAATGCTTGTACGGATGCGGCCGGTATGGTATGCGATATATTTCCGGAAATCGAAGATGTACCCGTATCCCTGCAGCTCCAGGCGGGCAGTACCGCTGAACGGTACTCCCCCCACCGATCCGGAACATCGTGCCGCACCTTCCCAGACGGCCCGCATGAACCCGAGGATCGGTATCTCCTGGTCGTCGGTCACGGGTTCCACGCTCAACCGTGCATCTGCTTCCGGCACGGTAATCTCCATGGCAACCGGGTACTGTATCCTGGTAACCGGGCTTGTCCAGAACCGGGACGGGGTGACGGTAAAATCCGTGTATGTCCTGACCTCCCCCCTGTTACCGAAGGCAAACGCGTTCCGCGCCAGAACCGTTCCTGACTCCGGATCATGGAAGATGAGGAAGATCCAGCTCGAGCCGTCGCGTCCGCTGATACCGGTCCAGTCCCATCCGTGCAGGTGTCCCTCACCGGGCTTTTCCAAAAACCAGCCGGAGTTCCCCCACTGGTGATCGAACCAGGCGGTTCCAAAAACCGGTTCATCTCCCGCAGTCCCGGAGAGTGCAAGCAAGGGACGGGTAACATAAGTCATGGCCCGGTATGGGGATGCCCCGATGTTCTCCATGTGATACCGGGGCGATTGCGGTACGAACCGGAACCGGCACGGGCCGGTGTCCCCGGTACTGCCGAATGAAAGGGATATCTCATCTCCGTATATTGTGAACCGGATATCGTCCCACGAGAACGAGAAGGGGTCCTGCACCACAACCGGCCGCTGCTGCACAAGCGTTACAGGTGCCGGCGGCCCGTACGACCGGATCTCATCGATATACGTGTTCACAAGGTCGCGGTCAAGGTTTGTCGACCGTGCTTCGTCCTGCCTGCAGAGAAGATCATCGATGATCCTTCGTTCCCCCCTGCTGACAACAGACTGCGTACCGGTAGCGGGATCGAGGACCTGGAGGATGACATAATACCCGTCATCCGTTGCATTCTTGTCGCGGGTGAGGTCATACCGGAAGATACTGATCATGAAGTGCCGGAGCTGCACGTTCTGTCCTGCAAAGGATCCATGGACAAACCACCATTCAATGGAGCTTCCCGCGTGGATGCCGTCAGAGGCAGCTCCATCCATGCGATGAACGGCTATACTGATCGCACCGGAAGTGCCTTTGCCCTTCCATGCAACCGGGGGGGATTCGGCAGTATCACCGTTGACCATGCAGTACTTCTCACCTGTCAATAGTTAATGTCTTTGAATTGCACCCGATGAACAGGTGGATATGAAGGGAAAAACGCACACAAGAATCTGTGATGGAGGTCCGGAGATCAGGCAGCCGTTGTTTTATGCAGTTTACAAAAGATTTAATGTCCGTTTGAAAAATCTATCATACATGACTCCCTGTGCATTCGGATCCCTCCTTCTTGCGGTACTGATCGTGTCTGCGGTAGTACCGGCTGCCGCGATCCCGGACGATTCATCCAGTACTGTAGCACCCGGCCTGCTGGGGCTGCCAGGCGTACCGGACCTCCTGCAGGAAAAGAGCAAACTCCAGTGGGACTGGGTAAAATTCAAGCAGGAGGGGGACAGGTTGTACGAGAGCGGAAATTACGAGGAAGCGGTCAAGCACTACACCATGGCTGAGGGATTGTTGCTGGAAAAAGATCCTGACCGGCGTTCAACCACGGAAAGTTCCCTTGCCAATCTCGAGACCATGAAATCCAGCGCATACCAGAAATGGGGAGGTCACGATGCGGAAGCACAGAAATCAGCCCGGAAAGCGCAGGAGTTGCGGGCTTCGGCAGATGCCAAGGGGAGGGCAGAGGCAAGCGGATCCTATGGTTGTCTCATCGTGACTGCCACATATGGATCACCTCTTGCCAGTGAAGTGCAGCTGGTGAGGACCTTCCGTGACGAATCGATTGCAAAGAGTTACACGGGATCCCGCTTCATGCCGGGATTCAATGCATGGTATTACTCGTTCTCTCCGCAGGTTTCTGCGTATATCAATGAACACCCTGTGGTAAAACCAGTCATGCAGATCCTGATAATGCCTGTCCTTGAGATTGTCCTCCTTGCACAGGTGTGCTGGACCTTCCTGAGCTTTAACCCGGAACTTGCGACAATAACCGCTATCATTGTTGGAAGTGCCCTGTATGGTCTTGTCTATGTATTCCCGACCGTCATGGCGGGTATCTGGATAGCCCGGCGGAGAGGATGGGAAGGAACCGGAATCCGGAATATCTGGCCTGCTGCAGCTGCCTGGGTTCTCACTCTGCTGTTGTTAATGACGGGAATTTTCCTCTCTCTTGACGATTTCACGACGATAGCATCCGGTCTTTTTGTCATCGTAACCATTATTCTTGTTGTAGCGGGAGTCTCACTTTCTCTCCTGCCGTATATCGGCAGAAGCAATACTTCAGCACAGAAATAGCGAATCCATCCTTTTTATCCATATCTCTTTCACGCCACGGTAATCTGCTGATGGTTCGTCAAAAGCCCTGCTGCCGTTTCCACAAAAAGCGTTCCGGGCGCATGCCCGGACAAAAAAAATCAGAGATCCGGGGGTGCCGGTGACAGAATATCGATGTAAAACACATCGAAGAGCATGGCTCCCAGCCCTATCAGTATCGCAAGGATGCCAATCACCATCACTGCGCCCCGCCGGTTCTCGGGCTTCGCGATGGCAACTCCTCCGAGAACAATCGCAAGGATCCCAAGGAGGTACGGGTACCGGAGGAACGAGGCAAGCCCGGCCAGGATCCCAAGGATGCCAACGACCAGCATCACCTTGTTCAGCGGCGGTCTGGCCGTTGCCGGTGCTGCTCCCGTGGGAACCGGTGGCTGCCCGAAAGCAGGCTGCTGTCCGTAGACCGGCTGCTGGGACGGGTAATATGCAGGCTGTGCCGTGGCCGGTTGTGCAGCGGGAGGCTGGTACGGCACCGCAGCCGGCCGGGAGGCAGGTGCCTGCGGGGGTCTTTTTAACGGCTTACCGCAGTTCTTGCAGAACTGGTTGGTATCGGGATTCTGTGTACCGCACTCACCGCAGAACATGAGATCACTCTACAGTCTGCTTGTGCCTGCGCCGATATGAAGATTATGTTTCCCCTCTGGGTTATTCTTGGACACGGTTCCGGGAAGTGTTCCGGTATCCTGCACTGGCAACGATGAAGAAAAATGATGATCCTGGACAACAGAATCGTCAGCAGGGTAATCCCAGAGTCCTGCGGGCCTGCGCTACCCGCTTCCGTGCATCCTGCATGAAGGAGTCCTGGACAACCTTCCCTCCGGTGATGAACCGCTCGATCAGGGGCTTTGTGCCTTTCGGTCCCTTCCGGGTGGCGGGAAGAACGAGATGCGTCCCGTCCTGTGCAGCATGAACCTGCTTGATGCCGCTTCTCTTTCCCCGCTTGGCCTTCGCCTTCCCGCCAATCTCCACGATGTCAAGGGCAAAATCAATCACCGGGGCATTCGCGATCGCCCCGCCGACACCAAAGGCATCCACGCAGTCCCGGTACTGGATCACATCCTCGCGGGTCACTCCGCCGGAGAGGAAGATCTTCACGTTCTCGTACCCGTGGGCATCGAGCTCCCAGCGGACCTCTTCGATGATTGCCCGCATGTTCCCGCGCCGGGATCTGGGCGTGTCCAGCCTGACAGCGGTCGCACCGCACTCCGCAGCCCGCAGGGACTCTGTTTTCTCGTCGCAGTACGTATCGCAGAGCATGATCCGCGGGACTGACTTCGGGGCGTTCCGGTCGAATGCCTTCCATGCATCCTCCGGTGTCTTGTAGCACATCACGAAGGCGTGGGGCATCGTGCCGACCACCGGCATCCCTTCGGGGGCGCAGGTATTGGAGACGCCGTCGACACCGCCGATCCAGGCCGCACGCTCGATCATCGCGGCGATTGCTGGATGCTGCCGGCGGGAGCCGAATGAGTAGACCGGGCGGTCGCCGGCCGCGATCCGGATGTGGGCGGCTGCCGTTGCGATACCGGATGCATGGCAGAGGAAACCGAGAATCGCGGTTTCATACCGGCAGAAGTCGCGGTATTTTCCGCTGATACGAAGCACCGGCTCGTTTTTGTAAAAGACCGTGCCCTCGGGCATCGCGTCTACGGTCAGCGGCATACCGTCAAGCAAAGCGAGCACGTCAGCAAGCCCGCAGAAGACCGCCCACGAATCCGGCAGGGATGATGCAGTAACTTCCATGACCACGTGCGGGTTGAGCCGGTCGTTCTTGAGCGTCTCCTCGGACCGGACAAAGTAGATATCCGTGCATTCGCCGTTCCTGATTGCCTCATCGCTGACGGTGAGAAATGTGCCCATAGCAGGGAGTATGGGTTTTCCTCTCATTTACGCTTACTGAAAAACATCCCGGTAAATACGCTAATTATTAGTGCTGCTTTCGCCAACCTTTCAGAGAGGACAGGGATTCCATGCAACAGGTCCGGAATACACCGGTTTTTTACCGGCAGGCTGCGGGAGGGCCGTGATGCTCGGCATCATCGGCGGAACGAGCCTTATGTTCTCGGAGCTGCCGCACTTTGAGAAGAGGCAGATCGCTACCCCGTTCGGGAACGCGACCATCCTCGCCGGGGATAACGTCGCGCTCCTGATGCGCCACCAGAACGACCTGCCACCCCACCGGATCAATTTCCGGGCAAACCTTGCAGCCCTTGCCATTGCCGGTGTGGATCGCATTGTTGCGTTTGGCTCGTCCGGTTCCCTGAATCACGATATCGCGCCCGGATCGCTTGTCATCCCCACGGATTATGTGAGCATGACTGCCATCCCGTCTATCCATGACCATGCCGTTGCCCACGTCATGCCGGAACTGTCGCCGGATCTCTCACAGGAGCTCCGCCGGCTCGTCCCGGCAGCACGGCTGGGGGGCACGTACCTGCAGACCTGGGGCCCGCGGTTCGAGACGGTTGCCGAGATTGCCGTCTTTTCCCGGTTCGCTGATCTCGTGGGAATGACCCTTGCGTCCGAGGCAACACTCGCACGCGAGCTCTCAATCCCGTTTGCCGCGATCTGCACGGTGGACAACTATGCCAACGGGCTGGCCGATGGCATCCTCACGTGGGACGAGGTGCTGGCGATCTCCCGGCAGTTCCGTGAACGGACAGCAAAAATTCTGGATACGATCATGCAGCAGATGGCTTGAGGGAGGAACAGCATGGACGATATTTTTGGCAGGCAGCAGGCGATCCTGATTGCGGATGTGCAGGTGAACGGGAAAAACGCGGATATTTTTGTCCGAGACGACGGTACCATTGGTGCTATCGGGGAAGGTGTACGGAAACAGCACACGGGTGAGGCAGATATCATTATCGACGGGAACGGGGCGATCGCGCTTCCCGGTCTTGTCAACACCCACACTCATGCCGCCATGTCCCTCCTGCGCGGCTATGCCGACGACATGATCCTGCAGGACTGGCTCTCCCAGAAGATCTGGCCGCTCGAGGCCCACCTGACGCCTCCTGACGTGTACTGGGGGACAAAACTCGCCTGCCTCGAGATGATCCGGACAGGCACGACCGCATTCAACGACATGTACTTCATGATGGAGGAGGCAGCCCGGGCCGTCGGCGAGGCGGGGATCCGGGCAGTGCTTTCCTACGGGTTCATTGACCTCTTCGATGCTGGGAAGCGCGAGGCCGAGTGCAGGGCAACAGAGAACCTTGTCCGCCATATACGCTCGCTGGACAACCCGCGGATCACTGCCGCGGCAGGCCCCCATGCACCGTACACAGTCTCCCCCGACGGGCTGAAGTGGTGCGCGGAGTTTGCCCGCGAGGAGAAGATCGGCATCCACATCCACCTATCAGAGACCGAGAAGGAAGTGAACGACTGCATTGCCCAGCACGGGAAACGGCCTGCCGTCCTCCTCGACGAATGTGGGATCCTCACCCCCCGCACGGTCGCTGCCCACTGCTGCTGGCTTGACGAGGCAGAGTGCACGCTCCTCGGGAAGCGGGGTGTTTCCGCATCGCACAACCCCACGAGCAACATGAAGCTTGCAACCAACCGGGCCATGCCATGGCACTGGCTGAAGGATGCCGGAGCGAATGTCTGCCTCGGGACGGACGGGTGCGCATCCAACAACAACCTCGACATGTTCGAGGAGGCAAAGACCGCAGCCATCCTCCAGAAGTTCTTCTGGAACAATCCGACGCTCCTCCCGGCACAGGAAGCGCTTGCCATGGCAACCGCAAACGGTGCCAGGGGACTCGGCCTTGCAACCGGGAGGCTTTTGCCAGGTACGCCGGCAGATATCATCCTTGTTGCTGTCCACGAAGCGTGCAACACGCCCCTCCACAATGCAATGTCCAACATCGTCTATTCCTGCAACGGCGGGGCAGTCGAGACAACCATCTGCGACGGCAGGGTGCTCATGCTCAACCGGGAGGTTCCTGGCGAAAAGGAGATCCTGGAAGGCGCATCGGCAGCAGCAGCCGACCTTGTCAGGCGGGCTCAGTCCTCGTAGGTGATGCAATGAGTCTGCAAAAAGCCGGGCGGGCACTCCTGCCCGTCATCCTTGTCATTCTCCTCATTGCAACCCCTCTCCTTGCCGGCTGCTCTGATATCCTCCCGCCGGATCCCGGCACATCCCTCCGGACCAACACTTCCGGTGATTTGCGGGTATATTTCCTCGATGTCGGGCAGGGGGATTCTTCAGTCATCCTCTTTCAGGACAAGGTCATCCTGATCGATGCGGGGGAGGTCGATTATGGCAACCGCGTTGTCAGCGATCTTGAGAACCTGGGTGTCACCCGTATCAATCTGCTGGTTGCAACGCACCCGCACTCGGATCATATCGGCGGAATGCAGAAGGTGCTCACCCGTTTCCCGGTCGGGAAGGTGCTCGACTCGGGTATCCCGTCATCGTCGTCCCTGTACGGGCAGTTCCTCAGGACCGTGGACGAAAAGCATATCCCGTACATTACTCCCAAACGCGGGCAGACCATCGATATCGATCCCTCGTTAAGGATCGTTGTTCTCTCGCCCCCGGAGCAGCAGATCGGCGACTCGATCAATACCAACAGTGTCGTCCTGCGGGTCTCGTACGGTACGGTGAACCTGCTCTTTGCCGGCGATGCAACAACCGAGGCAGAAGATGTCATGATACGGTCCGGTCTCCCTCTCGACGCCGATGTCCTCAAGGTCAGCCACCACGGAAGTTCCGATGCCAGTTCAGCGGCTTTTCTGCGCCGCGTCGACCCGGAGGTTGCCGTGATCTCTCTTGGCAGGGACAATGACTACGGCCACCCGCATCGTGAAACGCTTGGCGGGCTGGACTCGATCGGGGCTCTCGTGCTCCGCACAGATCGTGACGGGACCGTCTGTGTCGAGAGTGATGGTGCAACATATTCCATTGCAACCGAAAGGGATACAGTCGACATCTGGTCGCACTCCCGGATGCCTTCAGCAACCCCGGCAACAACCACCAGTCCGGGCTCCCTGACACCAGCCGGCACCGCAACACCCGGGATACCGTTCACCCTGCCGGTCACATTCCCGTCCAACCTCACGATCCCGACCGTTCCCTCCAATCTGTCGATCCTGAACCTGACCCTCCCCTCCCTCCAGCTCGGGAACGCATCGAATATCTCCATCAGTGCCGTGCAGTTCGATGCGCCCGGCGATGATACGAAGAACCTGAACGGCGAATGGATCCGGCTGACAAATAATGGTGAAGAGACAGTCCTTCTCACGAGCTGGACACTTGCCGACAGGAGCGGCACGGAACCATACAGGTTCCCGGCATTCCTCCTTATGCCCAAAAGCTCGGTGACGGTGTACACCGGTGACGGCGTAATGAACGATACGGCCCTGTTCATGGGAAGGAAGGAACCTCTCTGGGGCAACAGCGGGGACCGGGCAACCTTAATGGACGGGAGCGGCAGGATTATCGATCAGTGGCCGGAGACAGTTACAACATGAAAGTGAGCATCGACCGGGTTGAGGAGTGCATTGCCGTACTGATCGTTCAGGAAGATCCCATGGTACGGATCCGCATACCTGCCGGGTTTCTCCCGCCCGGCAGCAGGGAAGGGGATCTCCTGGACCTGACGCTGGAACCGGATCCTGCTGCTACTGCTGCGGCAAGGCAACAGGTGTCCGGCCTGATCGGGAAGATGAAGAAAAAACAGTGAATGGTCCGGGTATTTGGACATCGTTTCGTAACGTTTATACAAGCAAGTGTTACAATTCATCGTACATCATGACGATATCGGCAAACTCCACCCTGCCATTGGCATTATAATCAAAGGCAGCGAGAGGTTCATGCGCCACGATCCAGTCAAGGTATTCAAAGAAAAGAACAACGTCTGCGAAGTCCTTCCGGCCGTTCGCGTTCAGGTCCTCGTATTTCCCGTCCTTGTCCGGATCGGTCGGGGCGGAGGACTGGCCGGGAAGGGCGACCGGCCCGGGAAGGTTAACCTTCGCCCTGCCGGAGTCCGGATTGATCATCAGCGATGACTCGTCAACCGCCTCGAAATCGGATCCCTTCAGCTGCTTGAGGCCGTTCAGGTCATCGTCGTTCCACCTCGTATCAGGAACCCCTGAAATAAACCAGTTCCCGCCATTGTCGGCAAGGATCATCCCGTATTTCTTGAGCGCTGCGAGAACGACCTTCGACTGGGGGCCGTAACCTGAAGTATCAAATGATGCTTTCAGCCGGAACCGCTGCCCCATCGGGGGATACCGCGGATCGGTGATGCTGGAGGCATCGTGGCGCGCCGGCCAGATGTGTGCTTTCTGTGTCTTTTGCGCGGTGAAGCGGATGGCATGGGTGATCTCGCCTGCTGCCACTTCGTCATACCGTACGAGACCGGGGAGCATGGCA
>NZ_MVQB01000047.1 GCF_002067035.1 Methanoregula sp. PtaB.Bin085
GAAGGACTCCGCAAAAAACTCAAATTTGTTACGGTCGTTTCGGCTCTTCGTTCTTTCAGCTGACCACGGGTTGGTTTTGTTGTTGACTATCCAAAGTTCATGGAGGAATATTTAGAGAAGTACTGAGATTAGGAATGACGAAAAAGGTAATCATCGAAATAATAAAACACAATTAAGCGACACTTCGTCGGAAAAATTTCGCATTCTCAAAAGTTCATACGTATATTCAAAAAATATTTTTTATTAACACGTACTAACGTCGTGAGATTTCATACGTATATGACAAACCAGTGCACGTAAAAGATGGGGAAATTCAGCCAGACAATACAAATGTGATACTCAGACAATGCACACGCCCCAGTGCTCAGAATCATATCAAAACATGCCTATCCTTGCCAGGAACAACAAATGTATGCTGTGAGTAAGTTGGAAGCCATATATGACCGAAAAGAATGTATGTACAAAATTTTTGTTTATATATCCATATACGTACTTCGACGTAAAATTTCATATTTATAAACAAGTTCATGTTTTATATGCACGTATTCATCTTTACACATTTTTGTTGCCGTGTGTTATGATTATACTAAAACATGATGTATGATCTCTTTGGTGTATTCTAGTATCGCTACAATACATTACTTTTGATTTTAAAAGACCATCTCATAATGGCAAAAAAGATGTGGAATAAGTAAGTCAAAATTCCTTTAAGCGGATGTTTAAAAATAAATTTTTCAAAATTTTTAATCATAACGATTTTTCTGGTAAAAAGGTTATATTAAATTTAATGAGTCTATATCCACAAGGATTTGATGTTCAGCAAATTTGTCTAAATGGTCATATGATTACAGATTCTTATCAGAATGATCCATCGTCACGCAAACAATTTTGTCCTCTCTGTGGTGCAAAAAAAATAACTTCATGTCCAAAATGTAATTCAAAAATTAAAGGAAGAGAGTATTTCTTAGAAAAGGGAAATTATGGGGTTGATGTAACTTCAATTGGAGCAATAGTTCCAACATTTTGTGAAAGTTGTGGAGATCCATTCCCATGGAGCGAGAAAATAAAAGAGGTAGAAACTGATTCAAGAAATATTCCAATAATCTTACCTGCAATTCAAGATAGTTTAAAAAGATACAAACAACTCTATCCCCCTCCAGAAAAAACGGCTTTCATAATGATGCGATTTGGAGCAACTGCCCAACATAGGGAAATTCTCGACGTAATCACAACAGCATTGAAAAATAATAAAATAAGTGGGCTTCGAGCAGATTCCTTGATTTTTCATGAGGATTTGTATTACAATATATTGACTTACCTACACGGTTGCGACTTTGGAGTCGCTGTTTTTGAAGTCATTGAAGATCCCGAATATAATCCCAATGTCGCATTTGAAGTTGGATTTTTAAAAGCACTTGGTAAACCGGTTTGTCTATTAAAAGAGAAATCACTAGAGAAGTTACCGACTGATCTTATTGGTAAAAATTATAACGAATTTGATATCAACGACTGCGAAAAATCGATTCAAGATGAATTGAATTATTGGATAATTAGTAATGGATTCTGATGATTGAAGAACAATTATCTGAAAATATCTCTAATGCTATTCTAACTGTAATTGGTTACATTAACATTTATCGATAAATTATCTGAGACTATTGGAGATACAAGAGCCACTCCTTTATATTTCGGGAATAGTGGGAGCGGTTCATAGCTTCCAATTAAGACATATTGTTTATCTGAATTTAATATCGTTGAAAATTGTCCATTTTGATCAGTCACTCCTTTAGAAACTAGGGGATCATTACCGTATTTGACTGCAAAGACCTCGATAGTTACTCCCTTTATAGGTTTACCATCCCACACACTTCCTGGTGCTTCCGCATACGACGTTATTGTAATATTACTCTGATTAAATCCATGTTGTCTCAGCAGAGATGTGTTTTCAGAAATAGGGTACATGTATGCAATTTTTTCACTGTCGTTTTTTGAAATGTAACTGGCAAGATCATTAGAACGAACAGGTTTTTCTTGTGTAAGATATCCCAAATCAAAAACCCACCATTGGTCATCGATTTCAATTTCAGGCATCATATGATCAAGCCCTTCAAAGATAACCATACGAGTGGGAAATTTTGTCGTGTCATTTAATAAGAATGCAATAGATTGGGTGAATTCTCCGCAATTGCCTTTTTGTTGAACAATAATCATTTTTTGATAACCGTCGAGGGAGTTCATATAGAACTCATATAAAGGAAGAGAGAAGGGTAGACATCCGGCATTTCTATTGGGTATATAAGATCCAACCTTACCATATGTCTTAATTAAAAGTTGATAATATTGTTTTGTTAAAGACCAAGATGCCGTTAGCTTATCATTAGAATGAGTTTCTAGTAGATTGGTGTATGTTTTCGAATAATAGTCTTGAGTTTTTGCGTATTCAAAATGTAATCCAGATATAAGTGAAATTTGGAAAACTAACCAAATCACTAAGAAAAGAATAAACACTTTAATGATCGCCGTCGGTTTATTTTCATTCTTGGAGATGTAGTTGAATCCAACGTATGCCCAGATACATATTATCAATGTGAAAATTGCTGTAATAATCTGAAAAATTAATGAGATCTCGAAAAATGGGATTGCTACTGCTATCATGTTCGAAAAAAGATATGCAAATAAGAACAAACCAATAACGGGTAAAAATCGGAACCATTTTTTTTTGTTCTTCTCATCCATCGACAACATTTTTTCTTGTGAAACAATATAGTTAACCGATTTTAACATCCCTCCAATGTTCTATGTATCTTTTATACACATTTTCCGGAAGGAATTGTTTGTAACTTGTCCAACTGATGGAGCATGTTCCATGTGACATAATAAAATTCTTGTTAGCGTCTATAAATCCTAACTCGTCACTCTTTTGCTCGAAAAATTTTCTTAAATCTCTTTGCTGAAGATTTCCTGCTGTGTGTTTCATGGTTATTGGATGATGCTTGAACCATCTCTGTAAGCCGAGATAATCAAAGACCAAATCGGTATCTGTTTTTCCATCGATTTCCTTCTCAATCAGTGGAATTATCACAGGATGCAACGGCACATAATGAGCCATTCGGATCTTATCTTGTTCTGCATTCACTGTTAGAACAGGTGGGTTTTGCTCTAATGCCATCTTGAATTGATTAACTGTTAAGCGCGACGCTGTTATGGTTCTTTGACCTGAATACGAAAGGAAAAGGATCAAAGACCGATAGTTTAGTTTCTTGGCATCGGATAACACTGAATCATTTTCTATCTCGCCTAATGCCTTTTGAATATCTTCCTGAACGATGATACGGGAGGTTAGCAATTTGATTGGATGTCTGTTTTTTGGCTTTTCAAATATTGAATGATAAGATAGAATCTTTGAATCCATCTTGAGTTTATAGAGGTAATTAAAGAAAGCGCGCGTGTAATTGAAACACTTTTCCAATGCCGAAATACTCTTACATTTGGATGTGAAGTATTCTGATAAATTCTCAAGGGTTTGTGTATTGATTACTCCATTAAGAGTTGACCATACCTCCGAACCTACTTTTTTGATGATGTTTACACTATTCCTTGTGATTCCCCTAGAGCGATACCTAACAAAACTGTTTAATTCCTCACGGGTAAAATAAACAGAATTTGGGTCTTGATTGTCAAGCCTGTCACGCAATCGACTCGGATTCGAATTCCGACCTGGGCGTAAAAGCGTTTTTCTGATTCATTTTTCCAAATCCTCTGTTGTCGTCGACAACGTGCGCTGTCCTTTGCATGACCTTGTCTCCAGATCGTGGTGCTGCGAAAACGTTACCGGATACCGGACAGGAATATCAGCACAAAGAGAATGACACAGCCGAATGCTGCAACGAGCCTCAGTCTCTCGTGATACGAGGCGAAGAATCCTGCGAGCCCACCCGTGAGAATAAGACCGGAATAGTATACTGCTGCATCCTTCAGCCAATCCCGGGACGCAGCGAATGAACCGGTATTGACAATTACGAGAATTACCAGGAGGAGCGGTGGCAGTATTCCGGTGACGATCGCCGTGATCCTGTTCTTCGTGAACCAGCCCGCGGCAGCAGCAGATACGGGAAATATGGCGACGAGTAATAAATGTCCAAGACTGGTCAGGAATTGCATGGGTTCCATGTTCAATCTCTCCCGTACAGCAGTTTGGTCAGCGTCAGGGGGTACCATCCTGTTTTATGAAGGGCACTCTCCCGGTTTCCGGGTTTTCATAGGATCCGAAAAAGGATGACATTCGTTATGCCAGTTTCCACGCCGACGTATGCTCGGGATCGAGCACAACCACCATGGCTGCCTTCGACAGGTCGATCGTTGCCGGAACCTCATAGATGAGGAACCCGTCGGCTGCATTGCTCTGGCCCGGCTGGAGGGACCCGGCAACACCGCCACGCCCGATCTGGTAGTCGTACTGGCCGACCCTGACGCTACTCACCGTCACATCCGATCCTCCAACGGAACCGTACGGGTAGGTCTTTCCGTCATAGTGGAGGATGAACTGGCCGGGTGAAGGTACAACGATATTCTCTTTTCCGGTATTTTCGAGCCGGACATACACGAAAACGAAGGTATTTCCTTCGCTGGCTTTCCGGGTATTGTAGCCATGCTGGGTGGCAAAGAGGGATTCGCCGGCCTCCTGCTGTGCCCGGGGACTGTTGTAGGTGGGTGAAGACCACTGGTAGCTCGAGCGGAGTTCTGCCTTGTACACGGTTGCCGTGCCGTTCCGGCCGGCAATGCCGAAGGGAACCTGTTCGTTCAGGGAAAGGGCGCCCGGATACAGCGTCGGTTCCGGGACAGGAGTGGTGGTCGTGGTGATGATGAGCGGCGCAGGTGTTGTCGGCCGGGGTTCCGGAGTGGTGCAGCCGCTGACGATGACAAGGAATGCAGCGATACAAAAAAGACTGACGGCAAATACTGGTTTCATACTCTGCCGGTGGATTTATAAGGGTAAAATTATTTTGGATCAGTTCCCGAAAAAACCGGACCTTTGCTTCTTTTACGGCACCTGGATACCGTAAATGCCGCCGCCTATCCACCACGTATCGTCAACTGGTTTCATGTACACGAGTTTCGGTACTGCCATGGAACT
The DNA here is from genome assembly GCF_002067035.1 of Methanoregula sp. PtaB.Bin085. Classification (GTDB taxonomy): domain Archaea; phylum Halobacteriota; class Methanomicrobia; order Methanomicrobiales; family Methanospirillaceae; genus Methanoregula. The sequence goes on from NZ_MVQB01000047.1 coordinate 5,135, forward strand.
GTTTGCCGAGGTGTCCGGGAACATCACATGGGTGAACCCCGTCCCGCTCCGGACAGCGTTGATACTGACCTGCGTTATCTTTGCCCCGTTGGGATCGGTTTCGTTGAAGTAGTTCTTCCCGATCCCTTCCTTCCAGTACGGGTCTGCTAGGATTGTTCCGCTGAAGTCCTCTGCCCAGACAAAGAGGTCGCCATTGACAAACGATCCTTCCGGGTTGTTGATCTCGGCAAGCGTCTTCTCCTTCCCGTTGGTGTGTGCATAGGTGACCGCACGGTTCACCAGGTCGTAGAGTTCCGTGCGGGTATGGTTCCGGACAACAATCCCCGTGAGGTTGCCGTCGCGGAGCTGCTCGTACTCCGGCATGATGATCCCCGAGAAGATCCAGTACGTATCGTCCACGGGTTCTGCATAATCGATCCTGGGTGCATAGTATGTCTTCCCGTCTTTTGTCACTGCTGCAACCGTGTAGGAGAATCCCCCGCCGTTCCGTACCAGGTCGCGCATCTCCCGGATCGTACGTACGCCGTCAGGATCATGGTAATTGATCAGGTTGATGTGCTCGTTTGCCGTCTGCGGGCTGATGCCGTTTGCAAGGACCGTGCCATTGTAGTCGGCGGCGATCATGCTCAGTTCCCCGTCAATAAACTGCCCTTCCGGATCGTTGAAGGCCGGCAGGGCTTTTTCCCTGCCGTTTGCCCGGGCATACGCGACACCGTTCTTCACAAACGAGGTCAGGTCGCTGATCGTGTACTTCCGGGTTGCCGGCCCAATGACGGTCGAGGGATAGACCATGCCGGAGCCGGCGTATCCGCCGGCACCGATGTAATACGTTCCGTCGGCATCGGCAACAACCGAGAGCTTGGGCTCAATGACGTTGTTGTTGTTTGGGTTCGGGTAATCGTAGCTGACAAACCCGATCCCGTATCCCGCGGTCTCCTGCAGGTTGCGCACAAGGGTGATGCCATACCGGTCGGTCATGTTCCCGATATTCGTCCCGACGATCCCGTGCTCGAAGGGTTCGGCAAGAGCGGTTCCGGTGTAGTCTTCGGCGAAAATATAAACACCATCCTTCACGAACCCGCCTTCCGGGTTGTTGAAGGCGGCGACAGCCTTTTCCCTCCCGTTTGCACGGGCATGGGCAACTGCGTTCTTCACCAGTACTGTCAGGTCAGCAGGTGAGATCTTCCCGGCAGGTGCCGCAGGGGTGACCGGTGCTCCCGTCGTGACAACAGGCAGGGCGGCAGAACCATCCTTCTGTACTGGCCGGCTGCATCCGGCGGCGAGGAGAAGGCAGGCAGCAATCAGCAAAAGAGAGTATACATCCCTCGTTCTCATGGACGGATCATCTCGGCCCAATCGCATAAAAACGTGCCGGATTTCTCCTGAACCTGCCCCGGTACCCTGATGATATCCGTCCGTCAGTGTCGGAAGGTTCTCCCCGGACTACTGAAGGATTTATCGTCTATCCGTCGCAATCATTGTGCCATGATACCGAATCTCTGCATGTATGGCTGGGCAGGGTTCCTCATCCTTGCTGTTGTCATCGGTTCCGGATGCACCCAGTCCGCCCCAGGATCGGCAACAACGACTGTTCCGGTCATGACAGTGGCAGCACCTGAAACGGCTGTGACGGCGATACCAACGCCTTCCCCGCAGACTGCAACGAAAGAAGAGATGGTTGCGTTTGTGAAGGAAGCCGTTGCGTATGCAAAAGCGAACGGGAAGGAGAAAGCCCTTTCAGAATTTTCCGACAGGAACGGGTCGTTCTTCCGCGGGGTGCTGTATATTTATGCATATGATTATAATGGCACAACCATCGCCCATCCGGTGAACCCGGAGAAGATCGGGGTCAACCGCCTGCAGGAGCCGGATGCGGACGGCACCTGGTTCATCACGAATCTGCGGGAGGCGGCCTATAACGGCACGGGTTTTGCAACCTATACCTACGTCAATCCCGTCCACAACAATACGGTCGAGAGGAAACTCGGGTACGTGGAGAAGGTGGATGACACCTGGTGGCTCGGTTCCGGCATCTACTACGGGCCTGCGCACACCCCGTCAGTTGTCCCAACGCTCTGAAATCCGGAAATACTCCCCCTTTTCGGACAGGCTGCCGGTTATTCCACCCGGTATCCCTTTCGTTTCAGGAATGCCGCGATCCATGCTTCGGCCTCCCCGTCATCTTTCGGCCGTTCTTTCACCACCTGCTCCCAGACGGCCCGGAGGGCCGGGTCATCGGAATGGAGATCGAGCGTCCCGCGTACGGTCCCCCGGAGGCAACCTTCCGTATCCAGGATCCGCATCACCACGCAGCGGTAGAACTTGCACTGCGGCGGGCTGTCGCGGTGGATCGTGCAGCGGAGGAGGTTTCCGTCAGGGCGGAGGAAACGGCAGGCATGCGGATGCTGCCCCGGGAACGAATCGTCGAGGAAGATCGCCCGCTTGTCCTCATCGACCTGCGCCCGGAACGGGGTCCCGGTGGAGACCGATTCGCAGTCGAACGAGAACGGGCCGGTCTGGCGCTCGATCACGATATAATCGCCAAGGAACATGCAGCACGAACCACACTGCCGGCAGGTAAACGTCATGACCACCGGGTACTATGTGCGCCGGATGACTAAAATGAAGAGGGAACCGGTTTTCACGCGATAAGGGCCTCTGCCCGCAGCACCAGTCGTTTCAGGGTCTCGTAATCGGTATTGGTCCCGGACATGGTGATCTTCTCGAATACGTTCTTTTTCGTGAAGATGACGGTATACGTCACCGGATGTTCGGTATCGAACGGGCTGGTTTCCCGGAACGCGATACTCCGATCCCCGACCTGCGGGAACGGGATCTCGTACCGCGATCCCGGGGTCAGTTTTTGTTCTTTAAGATCCTCCTTTGCGAGCAGGTATATCCCGTTGATATCTTCGGACCGGAAGATGCTGACCGACTGCCGGATTCTCGTAATCTCGTTATTGTTGGCATTCCTGCGGTAATAAGAGACATAGTATCCCTGCCGCCAGCCGAGCTCGCGTGCGATCTGAGAAACATCATGGAGCGCCATAACCGTCCGATCCTGAAGGACATAATCGGAAGGAAGGTCGGATGGCTGGAGCGCCATGTCGGATGACTGTTCCGGTGGTACCCACGTTGGCTGCACGGTCGTGATCACGGTTGTTGGGACCGGCGTCGCGGCCGGCGTCTGTGGTTCGCCGGACAGGGTATCCAGGCAGCCAGCGGAACAGAGAAGGAATGTCACGACGAGGAATACAGTCCACGGGTGTTCCATACCGTACACCATTGCACAGGGTGTTTAAATTGTTACCGGTACCTCCCGGTTCGTATCATGCGGCCTGCCTGTCATCCGGTCCAAAAAAATGAAATCCGCCTCACCGGAAATCTGATAAATATCTTTTTCATAATCAAGGACAAACCACTACCGGAGAGCAGGCAGGACGTTGTATCATGGGCGACCCAGAACTCCGCAGTGATGAAAAAGTGCTTGTAAGGACGCCGGGGGTTTATGTCAAGTCTATCCCCTTCGAGGGTATCCTCACGAACAAGCGGATCATCCTGATCGACCGGGCAAAAAACCTCCTTCCCCCCAAGGAAATTCCCCTTGTCACGATACGGGAAGTTGAACCGGGAGAGAACGCGATCCGGGACCAGATCATGACCCTTTCGGTCATGGCCAAGACCGGGGAAACCCGGCAGATGATCCTGACGTTCTCCCGGCAGGCCGGCGGGAACCGTATCAAGGAGCGGGATGCATGGATAAAAATAATCCGGGAGCATGCCTCGTCTTCCTATGACCAGGTCATCCGCAAGGTGATCCCCGTATCAGAACCTGCCCCGAGAAAAGCCGAGCCTGCACCCTCTCCCCGGTATGAGGTTGTCCACACGCCAGTCCAGCAGACGCCGCCAACTCCGGCCTATGACCGCCTTGCCGGCAGCGGACTTGACGATATCAGCCCTCTCCGGAGGGTTGTTGCAACCGGTCCGGCAACCCCGGCCCCGGCACCTGCAGCACGGCAGCCCGAACCCCCGGCATCTTCGCTATTCTGTCCGAAATGCGGGAACCGCGTCCCGGCGGAATCTGTCTTCTGCAACCGCTGCGGATCGCCTGTCGCCAGGACTGCCCCTGCACCTTCTCCAGCGCCGGCAGCGCCTGCCATCCCTTCCATCCATACCACCCCCGTTTCCCGGATGCCGTCAACCCGGCCGATCGACGAGGAAATCCGGTCTATTGAACCGCTCATCGAGCGCTCCACGGAACGGGTGCCTGCCGATGCCCTCCGGATCACTCCGATAGAGCCCCGCATGAAGCACCCGCTGTCCTGGGACGACGAAGAAGAATCTGTGTCACCCTTCGAAGAACCCGCAGCACAGAGTAAACCGCCCGGCCTCAGTCCTGTTCCACCGACAGCCCCGGTCAAATCCTCTGAGGCAGCCGCCCCTTCACCGCTTCCTCAGTACAGTGATGCAGGTGACACCCCTCCCCCGCCAAAACCCCCCAGCCGGAGTTACATGCCTGGCAGGCAGACTATCCTCACCGCCGCAGGTGCCGTGGTGGTCATCCTGATCGTTGCGGCAGCAGCCTTCTTCGTCCTTCCAATGCTGAACAGCGGCGGGCTGCCCGGTACCGATGGATCAGGGCATGGTACACCCACGCCGACTTCATCCTCCTCGACCATCCTGAAACCCGGTACAGTTGTCGTCAAAGAGACGATTACTGCATCAATCCCGCCAAAAGGTATCTATGTCCATATCAATTATCTCGGAGGTTTCAAGGGCAGTTACGGCGCAACGGATTTCATAACTACGGTCCCGGGTAATTCCGGCGACCGGGTGTGGGAGGTTGAGAACGCGACCAACAGTACGGTGACTGCATCGTTCGAGAAACTTGACGGTTCCGGTCACCCGATCCTTGTCGAGATCTACCGGGACGGAACACTCCTCTCAAAGGGAAGTACCACGGTGGGACATGGCTCGGTAAGCCTGTCTGTGGACATGGTGACCGGCACAGCAGCAGAACCCGTAACCAGTGGTATCGGCAGCAGCACCTCAACGGTAACTGCTACCATCGCCACCACTCAGACGACCGTAGATGCATCTGTGTACGAAGCAGGACCGGCACCCGCGTCTCCGGCTGCCACGGCAACAACGGCAGCCACGTAATTTTTTTTTGAACATCCCGTACTGTATTCTGTCTATCTGCCCGAACCGGCATTGATCAGGTTGCGCACGTGTTTCAACCTGACCCTCTCACACGGAATCCGTTGTTCAGGCCAATCGCTCCTGACTCTCACTTCCCTCCATATTTGTCATTATCCTGGTTATCGCAGAGAGCGCCCGGCCAGGTTGCATATCCACAACCATGGCTTCAAGCTCGGCAGACTGACCCGGATACCCGTATGCCGGTCGGGGCCCCAAGCGATCCAACTGTTGGCGCGCCCTTGCATATTCTTGGTGTGCCGGATTCCCAGTACGGAAGATCGCTGACAATCCTGGAAAAAAGAGTATCTGCCGGAACAGCAGAGGAAAAAAGATTATTTCTTTTCAGAAGGTTCTGCCGGCGCGGTTACCGGCTGCCTGCCTTTTCTCCAGCGGTAGATACCGTACACGACTGCACCGAAGATGATGAGCGGGAGCAGGGTCAGGGCTATGACGATCATTCCGTAGATCATGCCAAAGAAGCCGGAGATCCCTTCATTGAGTGCGCTGATGAAGGACGGGCCCGACTCCCCGCCCAGCGGCTCGGGCTCCTGCAGGCTGACCGTGATGGTCGACAGGTCGATGCGGCTGTTCAGGTACCTGAGCCGGCCCTCAAGCTGGTTCAGTTGTGTCTGAACACGATCGATCTGCTGCTGGATCTCGATGACGTCGCTCACGTTGGTCGCCCTCTTCATAATCTGGTTGTACTGGGCCAGCTGGTTCTCGTACGAGGTCTTCTGTGCCTGGAGATCGACATACTCTTCGGTCACGTCCTGCCCCTGCGTGGAGACCGACTTGACGGTGCCTATTGCCTTGACACCGGCCAGTGTTGCATCAAATTCAGCAGCGGGAACCCGGAGTACGACCGATCCCGAAAGCCGTTTGTTGTACCCTTCCGATATGCTTGACGAAGAAACATACCCGTTCTTCGATACGACCAGGCTCTTGAGCGCCTCGACCGAACCGGTTACATCCTTCACTTCGATTGTGACGTACCCGGTCTTGATGATCTTCGTGTCAATGGCGCCACCGGCAACTCCGGATCCTGCAGACTCCACCTTTACGGAATCTGTAACAGAGCGACCCTCTTCGCTGACGAAAATGCTGTTCCCGCCTGCACGGGCATCCACACCCTTGTAGTAATCGGGTGCTGCCTGGGGGACCGGGACGGATTTCATTGCCCCGTTCGATGATGTGGATGTGCAGCCGGCTGCAAGTACAACCGCGATGCACATGACCACGAGTGCGATGACCTTGTAATTCATAGATAGAGCATCGCTCTTCGGAATATAAAAATAACATCTTGACTGCGAAGATTTTGGGAGTGAAAACCCGGGAAGGCTGCCGGTCCCGCAACTCCTGTTGCTGTAACCAGAAGGTTCTATCAACAAACCGTCGCGATTTTACACATTTAATATCGTCTCCACCGATCGTCTATGCAGTGTTCCGTTACCAGGTATATCGAAAAAGAGATTCCCTGAGGTTTCACGAGAATGCCTGACAAAAAAACTATACTCCTGTTTGTATCCTGCTGGCTGCTCCTCGCAGTCCTTACCCTCCCTTCCGGTGCATCGGCGGCTCCTGTTCCGCAGGTTGCTGTTGATGGGCCCGGATCCTCCGATGTGTTTCCCATCATGGAGAACCAGCCTGCGGTCCGGCAGGCACACCTTGTCTACCTCGCCGTCAAGGAAGAGGTCGGGATGCAGGCAACGATCCGGTATATCGCGGCCCGGAATGGATCGACAGGTACCTTATCTGACCTGATGGTGAAGACCGATACCTCGGTCCACACGCTCGGTTCTGCCGGTTCAGATGCAATGCTCGATGCGGAACTGGAGAACCTTCGAAGGATCACCCGCATGTTCCGCGAGGAGACCGACCGGCAGATGAATACAGTCGGGGGAAACCCGGTTGCCCTCAGGGCGGACATTGCATCTGCTGTAGCAGGCAGTCCTGAACTGCCACTCCTGATGGACAGGTACTGGACAATCCGTGAAAATACCGAACTTGCTGATTTTGACCTGCGGGTGAGCCGGGCCCGGGGAACACTTTCAACCCTATCGGAGAATGGACATGAAATTGCCCCAGCACAGAAGAAACTCGAGGAGATCGTCACCATGCGTACAGAACTTGCAGCAGCACTCCGGTCCAGGAATGATGCCGGTATCGAACTGGCACATAAAAAGATCCACACTGCATCAGTCGAATACGCCCGGATAATCAGCAGCACGAAAAGTACCGCTGCAGGTGATACCCGGACTGCCAGCATTATCGACCAGTGCAGCGGTGTGATGACCCGCTCCGGCATGATGAATGTCAACCTGGGGAACAACGGGGTCGATACAGCCCGTGCCGATGAACTGGTCATGCAGGGAAAGATCCAGATCCTTGAGGCCCAGAACCGGTCCCGTGTCAACAACAATACCGGCGCAAAGGAAACACTCATGGAATTCCGGAAGACCCTGCAGGCTCTGCGGGACACGTACCGGATGATCCTTGCACAGGAAGATCTCCCCCAGGCGACAGCCCAGGGTGTCCTCTCCGTGGCACAGTCGCTGGATATTACTGCAGCCGGAATCGCGGAACTGTAATACCCAGATCTGTATGAACTGACGGAGGTCATCGCGAGCCCGTGAGCGAGGGCATGGCAGATAAGGATTGTCCGGCAACACATTGTATCCGCATCAACGCAGCATTGCGGTAGATACCTGTCTTCATATATCATGGCGGCAGACCTTCCTCCTGCCGCCCCCGGTTACCCGATTCTTATTTTCCCGGTTCCACGAATCGTGGTTCAGGTTTTTTCCCGCCTGTTTCCAGGCAGGTGATCGCTCTTAAATACGGAAACAGGTGATAATTCAGTGAGAATATATGGCTGACAACAATGTCCCGAAAAGACCTGAAAATGCGGACGAACTGGAGAAGCAGGGGCTTTCCGAACTGGTCAGGACGCTCCATGAACACATGGACCCGGAGGTCCGGCAGTATGCAGCATACCTCCTTGGAAAGGCAAAGAATCCCCGGGCCATCCAGCCCCTCATCGAATCTCTTGCGGATTTCGACAAGTCCGTCCGCGAACAGGCAACGCTTGCCCTCTCCAATATCGGCAAGGCTGCAATCGAACCTCTTGCGGAGGCCATGAAGGAGCCGAAGTGGGAAACCCGGTATCGTGCAGCCGAGGCACTGGGAAGGATCGCTGACGAGAAAGCTGTCAGGCCGCTCATTGCCGGTCTCAAGGACAGCCGTGACCATGTCCGGTACATGGCAGCAAAAGGACTCCACCAGATCGGGGACTCGGACGCGGTCGAACCCCTGATCATCCTCCTGAAAGATGAGAATACCTATGTGCGGACCATGGCAGCTCATACCCTCGGTGCCCTCGGGGGAAAGAAAGTGAAAGCTGCCCTTCAGGAGGCACTTGAAACCGAACAGGACGAGAAAGTGAGAGCAGCCCTCTCCTCTGCACTGGAGTAATGACGGGACAGCCCGTGCCCCCGCTCCTGTGCAGTCTTTCCGGCCGGCATCTCCTTTCCCGGCACCTTTTTTCCGGCAAAAGAGATCCCTTTTTTAATAATAGGCATAATATCAGAATTACAGACCCGGAGATCTCATGAGTTTTGACCAGATGCTCTATCGTTCGGAAGATATGCAGCTGATGGAGGCGATAGAACACAACAATCTTGAATCCGTCCGCATGCATGTCTCCCGGGGTGCTGACATCAACTACAGGGGACAGCACGGTGAGACCCCCCTGATCAAGGCCATGTTCTGCGATGACTCGCGTATCATCCGCTTTCTTCTCGATGCCGGAGCTGATGTCAACCTTGCCACGGTCAACGGGTACTCCCCGCTCATGTTTGCATGCCTGCAGAATAATTTCGAGCTGGTCCGTCTGCTTTGCGGGCATCATGCCACGATCTCCTCCCATACCCAGGAAGGCTGGACCCCGCTGATTCTCGCATCCACGAACTCATCGGTGTTCTTCGAAAACATGGACCACCCGTTCTTCCACAACCTGATCGAGATCGTATTCAAGTACGCCCGCTACCATCCCGATTTCAACCCGGTCCATATCGTGAACCTGCTCCTCGACTGTGGGGCTGATCCCAACGAGTCGAATATTTTCGGCACAACCCCCCTGATGGCAGCGGCAAGCATGGCAAATTACCCGATCATCAAGTCCCTGCTCGCAAAAAAGACGGCTGTTGACCTGCAGGATACGGAAGGGAAGACCGCTCTGATGTACGCGGTGATGGCAACCATCGACGAACTGATCGACAGCCTGATCCATATGCGGCTTGTCAGCCACACGGTCACGTTGTCGGACTTCATGACCCCCCAGATGCTTGCCCAGATCCGGCCTCATTTCGAGCCCCAGAAAGAATTGTGCGTTAATTACCTGATCAATAATGGAGCGGATATCCGTGCGAAGGACAAGCGCGGGATCTCTGTCCTGACCCATGCAGCCCGGGCAGGGAACCTCAACGTTGTCAAGAACCTTGTCGGCAACGGCGCCAACATCCATGTAAAATCCCCGCGGGGAATCACTGCTCTGTATGCGGCATCGATCAATGGTCATAACGATATCGTGGAATTCCTGCTGTCACAGGGTGCCGAGATCGATGTCAAGCTTATCGATGGCGAGACTCCCCTCATGGCTGCGGTCTGGAGCGGGCAGGTCGAGACGGTGGCGCTTCTCATCCACAGGGGGGCCGACGTGAATGCAAAGAAGTTCACGGCATACAAGCCTTCCGGAGAGTCCAGCCTCGTCTGGGCAGCCCATCGTGAGCGGACCGAAAAGAACGAAAATTACGATAAGATATTCCAGTTACTCGCCCAGGCCGGAGCGGTCTGAACCTGCCGGTATGTCAGGGAATGGAACCGCAATTCTGCCTGCCACCAGTATTCCGGGGGACAATCGATGGATCCAGATATCAGGAACAGGACAACCAAACGCTCATTCTCGTTTTACCTGCTCTGCTCGATGATCATCCTGATCCTGTGTATCGTCGGGTTCCTGACAGTCAATGACTACCTGTACACCAAGGATAATTTCGAGCGTGAATCCCGTCTCCTGCAGGTACAGACCGAACAGAATATACGCGGGGCGCTCTTCTATAAGGACGCGACATCCACCCTTTTTGACAATATTCTGAATGACAAAATGGAGAACGGTCTGAGGTCCCTCGTGCAGGAATATGAACGGGCCGGACATGACCCGGACCTCATGAACCTGACCGCGATCCGCGACAAGCTCGGGCCGGATTACGATATTTATGTCATTGATGATGCCGGTGTTATTATCAAAACCACGTATGCACCCGAACTGGGTATGGATTTCAAAACCATACCGTCCTTTTACCAGTACCTGACCCGGATACGGGGCCAGGAGGGATTCTTTCCCGATCGGATCGTGCGTGAGATCGGGAGTGCCGGCAAATACCGGAAATACGCGTACATGCCCACCCCTGACCACCGGTATATTCTCGAGCTCGGGTTGCAGGGAAAGAACCTCATCATGATAACACCGGATGCTGACGAACAGAGCACCATTGCCCAGATAACCGCGGTCAACCCGTATATTGAAAATTTCCGTGTGTTCAATGCGGTGGGACGGAAGACCGATGACAATACGGTTCCCCGGGAGCCCGCACTGACCTACGTCAGAGAAGCGATCCGGTCACGTTCGAGCATCGAGGTACCCGACCCGGAGAACGCTCGGATCACCCGGTATCTCTTTGTCGATTTATACAACCAGCACTACGGATCCGATACCAGCCGGATCGTGGAGATCACGTACAGTACGAGGATGATTGACCAGGCACTTGCCCGTCTTGTGCTGTTCCACATCATCGTTGCGGTTTTTGCCATCCTCCTCGGGTGTATGCTGGCACTGTTCATCTCCCGGTGGGTAACCCGGCCGATCCAGGAGATCGTATCTGACGCAGACAGTATCGCACACGGGAACCTGGATCACCATATCAGGCCCATGGACAACAGCGATTTTGCCGTACTTGGTACGAGTATCAACACGATGGTGGATTCCCTGAATTCCGCGTCGCGCAAGATGAAGGACGACGCGATCTTCCAGAAAGAGATGATAACGCAACTGCCGGTCGGGATCTTCATCAAGACCGCCATGGATGGCAGGTATGTGTTCTGGAATAATGCCTGTGCCGAACTTTACCGCCTGCCCGCAAAAGATGTGCTCGGCAAGACCGACCGGGAACTTTTCCCTGAGGACCTTATTGCCACAATCGAGAAGGAGGACCGGCAGATCTTCCTGAACCGGAGCGAGATAAAAAACAAGATCATCTCGAACAAGTACCTGGGGGACCGCATCATCCACATGATCATCGTCCCGATCTTTGACTCGGGCGGTATACCGCTGTACATCCTCGGGATCTCCAAGGATGTCAGCCACGAGAATATCAATCTCAAGATGGACCTCCTCTTCAGCATCACCCGGCAGGATATCCTCGAGAACCTGGCCGTTATCATGAGCCACCTTGAACGGGCGCAGCTCAAGAACACGCACGATGATATGCAGAACTTCTTTAACAAGACCATCGACTCAATCGAATCCATACGCAACCAGATCGCGTACATGCGTGCCCTCCAGGAACTGGGGCTAGTCTCCCCCAAATGGCAGCTGGTCAGGCAGGCGTTCAACGATGCGGTCAGGCTCCTTCCCGACAACAACCTTGTCATCCGGGCGGAGGTGGGGGACCTGGAGATCTTTTCAGATCCTCTCCTGCCGAGGGTCTTTTTCACGCTCCTTGAGAACTCCCTCAGGAATGGAGGGAAAAAGGTATCCTCCATCAGCCTCTCGCTCCGGAAGGAAGACTGCACCCTCTTCATTGTATACGAGGACGACGGGTACGGTATCCCGGCACCGGAAAAGGAGAAGGTTTTTTCAACCGGGTATGAAGGCGGTTCCTGGCACGGTTTGTACCTGGTCAGGGAGATCCTCGGGTTTACCCGGATCACCATCCGGGAGAATGGTATCTTTGGCGGCGGTGTGCGGTTCGAGATCGAGGTTCCGGCTGACCGGTTCAGGTCCCCCCGGAATTAGCCCGTACCTTTTTCCGGTGCCTGTATACAATAGAACAAATAGAAGGACATCCCCATACGGATTATCCGATCACGGAGTTGTCAGAACCATGGCTGAAACCAAACTGTACGTGCTTGAAAAACTACCCTATGATCTCAGTGCGCTTGCGCCGGCGATTTCCGAACAGCAGCTGACGCTACACTACACAAAACACCACCAGGCTTACGTTACCGGGGCGAATGCAATCCTCGAGAAACTGGCAAAGGCACGCAGGGAGAACACGGACCTCGACATGAAGGCGACGCTGAAGGAGTTATCCTTCCATGTCGGGGGCTACCGTCTCCACGCCCTCTTCTGGGAGAACCTTGCCCCGGCAGGAAACGGGGGCGGGGGAGAACCGCAGGGTGCGCTTCTGAAGGCAATCAATGCAGAATTCGGATCGTCTGCCCGGTTTAAAAAAGAGTTCACCCAGGCTGCGCTGAGTACTGAAGGATCCGGGTGGGCTGTACTGACGTACTGCATGAAGACAAACCGTCTCCTCATCATGCAGATCGAAAAGCATAACGTCAATGTGATTCCGGGATACCGTATCCTCATGGCCCTTGATGTATGGGAACACGCGTATTATCTCGATTATAAAAACGATCGTGCAAAGTTCATCGAATCGTTCTGGACCATCGTGAACTGGGACGAAGTGAACAGGCGCCTTGTCTCGCACCTGAAACCGTAACAACAAAACGGCTGCCGGCAAAAAGAAACCGGTATTTTTTTATCGTGTCAACTGCCTTCCGATACTGACCGTGCGGAACCGGTTTTTGATGTTATCAGCATAGTAGATACCCGCAGACGATGCAGTCATCAGACCGGTATGGATCCGGGAGGGGACATTCTGGTACTGGTGAATGATACCGGAACGGAATTCTATTTCCAGGTTTTTCTTTGCCGCATCGTAACTGACCGAACGGAGGTTGCTGGACTGAACGAGTTGCCTTTCCAAAAAAGTCACCTATACTGGTAAGGCGGCTTCCATGATAAATGGGCGTGACAGATTTCGGACAATGACCGGACCTACGGGATCTCCCTTTGAACTCACCTGTTCACGGATCCAACCTTCAGGTATGCTTACCGTTCCCGGAATATTTTCTGAGTTTTCATCCATCCCGCAGGATAATATGTCCATTAATATCCAATTCGATGACCATCAGCAGTATGGCGGGAGGCTGTTCAGCCCGGTGAATGATTCCTCGAGAAGAGATCATTTGAAATTCTTCATGCCGATCCTTGCTGCAGATGCCGGAATTGTACGCTGTGTTTCCACTGCCGGTATACTGGCAGGGGAAAATCCCCGGTTCCCCGGGTATGTGCCCGAATTGGTCAATCCCAAACACCCGGCCGCCAATATCGGACTGGTCCGGTCAAACGACAGCCTGATCTCTGAATCAACCCGGATCAGCATGGATGTCCGGATCCCGGCACAGGAATACAAGTCAGGAAATAATCCTGCCGTTCCAGGCCGGTAAAATATCATTGTACTCCCGAGAATCGTGAATGCGATACCCGGTTACGATCCTCTCAGGCAGATCTTTGCAGGTTCGGGAAGCGATGAATCCGCCTTCCGCAACAATGCACTTGATCCCGCAGTCAGATCTATCGGAATGGGGGTGAGAGGGAATTTAAAAAAAACTGTTCCCTTGTCACGACGCGAGTAGAAGTGGAGGCTGTCTGGCTGACGACAGTGTTGCCGGTGCGAGAGGAGGCCGGGTGATGATCGCTGGAATACAATCCATGTACTCAGGCCTGCCTTTGTGCGGATGAAATGGCGGGAATCCTTGAAAACAAAACCTAAATAGAGATAACACTAACATCATGTAAGGATGCACGACGCTGCTGAGGTTGCCCGCCTGCTCGATATCCTCGGGAACCGGAACCGCAGGCGGATCATTGAACTGCTGAGGCAGAAGCCCTGTTTTGTCACCGAAATATCCGACACCCTGACCATTTCCCCCAAGGCGGTCATCGATCATCTTCAGATGATGGAACGGGAAGCTATCCTCGCAAGCCAGATCGATGAGCGGCGGAGGAAGTACTATTACCTGGCAAACGACATCCTTATCAATGTCAGTCTCAAGGAAGCACGTATTGTCAGTACGATGCCATCGGAGGATGACGAGGAAAACGAACAGCTGAGGAAGTCTGTCGGCATGCTCGGGCGCATGATACGTGCCCACGACCAGATCCTGGAAAACCTTGAACAGATCAATCACGACATTGAAATAAAAATCAACGATATTGCCCGCAACCATAAAGATTTATTCAGAAGCGAGCGAGAGATAACTGTGATAATTGCACTCTCCCATGACTCCCTGACGGTTCCGGAACTGGAACAGGCAACGGGAATTCCCGGAGGGGATCTCAGGCGGATACTCGCCCAGTTCGAACGTCGCGGGCTTGTGAAGAGGGTGCAGGATTCCTATACACTCCGAGGTGTTCATGCAGAATAATCCGAATGGCCCTTACGACGATGTATTCAGCAACCTTGCAAAGATTGTGGAAGACATTGTAAAGAGCATGCCGGAGAGCCAGCATGCCCGGATCATCGGGTATACCATCATCACCCGGCAACCTTCATCGGAAGACCCGCAGGTATTCCATTTCAATGCGCCGGACGACGATGACGAGATCCCGTACGAGGTGATGGAGTCCGACGACCAGATCTTCATCACCGCGACCCTGCCGGCAGACTTCAGGAATGCCCCGTATGCCGATATCGGGACCGATCATGTCAGAATATTCGTCGATGACCGGTCGGTAACCGTGATGCTGGACAGCATGGTCGACCGCATCCACAGCCATTATCGTATTCACCGCGGTATCATGGATATCACGTTAAAAAAGGTGAAAAATCCGGTTCAGTATACCCCCTCGGGAAATCCGGAATAATTCATTTTTTCAGAACTGGTAAGAAAATTGGATTTGATCAGGCCAGCTTCCAGATTCCGCTGTCCTGCGCATTGAAGGGTATGAGCACATAGGTCTCTTCCGGAACAAGCGACTGCGGGACCTGGTACACGATATAACCGTCGACAGCATTACTGGTCCCCGGGTAGAGGTAGGCAAGTTCCGTGCCATGCGAGAACCCGAAATCCTCCACGTACTCGTCGCCATTGAGCTTGTGATAATACATCACCTCTTTGACCTCGATGGGGGTTGCCTCCTCATCCGCACCCTTATCCGGCTTATAATGGCTCGTATCCTCGGTGTACGTTGCGCCGTTGTAATATACGGAGATCTTTCCCGAGTCAGGGAACCAGACCCGGTAATCGCCCTTGTTCTGCATCTGGACAAAGACAAAGAGGAATTTATTCCCGGTCCGGGGCTTTTCGACGTAATAACGGTTATCCTTGTCGTTATGCCATTCATACGTGTCGTTTATCCAGAATCTGTAGACCGTTGCTTCGCTGGCAACGCTGCCTGTACCGAATGCAAACCGTTCCTTCAGTTTCATCGCATTCGGGAACGGGTCTGGTTTCATGGTCGGTGGTACGGTCGTTGCCTGCGTTGCTACAGATGCAGCAGTTATCACGGGTGTCCTTGTTTCTGCCGTTGTTACCTGGCGTGGTGTGATGCCCGGGACAGCGCCGGTGCCGAAAAGGTTTGGAATGACAAAAACGTACACAACTGCCGCGATTATGAGGAGAATGATCCCTGCTGCAAGGATCGTTACCGGCACTTTTTTTCCAGCCGGGGGCGGCAAGGGAAGCGGTGGTGCTCCGGCGGCCGGGTTCTCCGGCAGAGCCGTGGCAGTTGTATTCGAAGGCGATGCCGGCTGAAGAATCGGTGCACCGCAGTTCTGGCAGAACCTGAGATCTTCGGATAGTGCTGCCCCGCAGGTTGTACAGAATTTTTGTCCCATGGTTTTCATCCCTGTACTGCATTGATTGGCAATGGATGTCCTGTATAAAGAACGTGAATGGTGTTATCCCAGTACCCAGACAGGCTTGCTCTGATCCGGCAGGCTGATGGTGACAAACGTGTTCTCTGGTCTGATGGATGCCGGAACCTCATAGATGATATACCCTTCAACCGCATTGCTCTCACCCGGGTTGATATATGCAAGCTTCTGGCCATGGGAGTACCCGTAGTCCTCGACAAGTTCGCTGCTGTAAACCTTCCTGGAGTACTCGATCTCAGCAATACGGGCTATCCTCGGTGTTGAATCGATGCTGTCCTTGGTGCCCTTCGGCAGCGGGTGGAGGGCATACGGCGAAATGAGGTCATTGCCGCTGATAACGTAGACATTCCCGTATGGCGGGAGAGGTGCCCGCTCCCTGCCCCGGTTGACCATGGCAAGGAATACGAAGAGGAACGTTTTCCCGGCCGGTGCTATCCGGGTATCATACTGCAGTTCGGCCGGGTTGTACCAGCGGTAGGTATCTTTGATCCAGATCCGCGTTATCGAAGCCTCGCTTGTCCAGGAAGTGTTCTTTCCAAACGTGAACGCCGCTTTCAGGGGAAGAGCATCCGGATATCGCGTGTCGCGTGCAGGTGTTGTCGGGAGGGGTGGGGTGGTGGTGACAACGGTTGTTGGTACTGTGGTCGTGATAACCGGGACTATTGGTGACGGGGTGGCTGCCGGCGCTGGTTTGCTCTGGTCAGCACACCCGGCACAAAAAAGCAGTGCAAGAACACAGACAACTGGAAGTATCCGAACCGGTTCCATACTTCAACCTTAACGCTCGTGGGTAAATAACGTGCTGGTCATAAAAAAGGATACCTGGATGCAGGAAGCCCCGCGGCACACAGGATATCAGGCTTTGACCGGCAAATCCGCTGGTGTCCACTGGGAGATGGCTTTTTTCCCGTCCCCCCGCTCGTGGAACTGCCGGAGCGATACGGTAATGTCCCGGGTAAAGGCGAAGTACCCGATCTGGGTATTCCTGCAGAGTTTCATGGCCATGTCCATCAGACCGCGGGGATCGGGACGGGCCTCGCCAAGCCAGATATGGAAGATATTGCCGCCATCGACAATGGGGAAGAATACGTGTTCGACTTCCATGCGTTTTGTGAGCGGGACGTTCGCGCCGGGCGCCACATGGGTACCGTTCGTATAATAGATCGGCAGGTCGCGGCTCCTGCCCAGCTGCGCAAGCCCCGCTTCCCGGTCACCCTTGACAACGGCCTTTGCAAAGTTGTGGTACCGCCGGTCGAGCAGGTCAGCGGTGGCAAACCGCTGGCCGGTTGTTTCGGCAGGAGTCCGGGCAAGCGCAATGGTCATGTTGTTCTTTTTCGAGAGTTCCTTCCCGTAGAGTTCCATCTCGATCATGGCCCTGACCGCGAGCTTGAAGGCGGCCTTGGATTCATGCATCTGTTTGCCGGTATGGTGCTGGACCATCTCGTTGACCCCGACAACACCGATAGTATACACCAGACCTTCGAGATCGACCGCCAGTGCCCCGCGTTCTCCGGTATTGGGATCCTTGGGGCGCTGCATGGCAAAGGGCATCCGGCTGTTGGCCCGGATCAGGTCCATCCAGCGCCGCTTGATCTTGAAGATCTCGACAGCAACATCCATCAGTTTCTTGAGTTCTGCGAAAAGGCGGGCATCGTCTCCCTCGGCATTGTACGCGGCCCGCGGGCAGTTTACCGAAACGACCTGCCAGGACCCCATGGAGAAGTGGCGGCCGTCTTCGAAGTACAGTTTCTTATCAAAGTCGGAATCCTTGTCAGCCACGGCAGAGAACTGGTAGGCACAGCACTGGTAACAGGAAATCCCCTTGCCTGCCCCCCGGTACACCGGGAGCTGGTTGTCGTAATACGGCGTGCCGAACTTGGATGCAAGTTCGAACGTCATCAGGTAGAGTTCCTGGTATGTAGGGAGATCAGGGTTATTCCGGTTGAACTCCTCGCGTTCATTCATGAAATCCGGCTCGATGGAGATCTCCGGTTTGGGGAAGTTGAAGGGCTTTCCCCAGTAGTCACCTTCCAGCATCACTTCCATGATGGCCTTGAAGAGTAACCGGACCTCGCGCTCGAATTCGCCATAGGTCCGTTTCGGTGCAGATTTGCCATCCCAGATCTTGCCCTTGTAGACACAGGGCTTGTCCTGCCAGAGCGTCGGAACACCCGGGCAGAGCTGGATGGATGAGAAGACCAGCTGGCCGCCGCGGGCCACCATCATCTGGGTCATCTCGTACACGAACATCTGGACCATCTGCTTGATCTCCTCGTAGGGCATTCCTTCCATGTAGGGCGCAAGGAAGGTGAGGAAGTTATAGTACCCCTGCCCGCCGGCAAAGTTTGTCTGGGCGGAGCCGAGGGCCTTGACCGCGTGAAGGATTGCCACTTCTGCCCGCTTTGCAGGCCCGGCAACCGATGCCTTGGTGCCGTTGCCGTCCGGCATAAGGCCGTAATAAAAGAAGTAGCGGAGATCCCAGTCCTGGCAGAAGGGGCGGGTCCCGAAGTATTCGAGGTCGTGGATATGCATCTCGCCGGAGAGGTGGTGGTCCGCGAGGTCGGGAGGCAGCTGGAGCAGGTACTGCTCCTTGGAGATCTTGTCTGCCTTTTTCTTGTGAGAGGTCTCGGCATTCTCCTGCAGGTTCGCATTGTCATGCGCTTCGAAGCCTTTACCCACATCGATCAGGTGCGCGTCATAGACAGGTGTACCGACACGGGTTGAGACATTGCGGTACTGAACCATACCTTTCTCGAGGAGTGTGATATTGACAATCTCGCGGATGAGGGGTCCGGAGAGTGACTTGAGGCCCATATTCTTGATACGGTTCTCGACATCGAGGGCGATCTCCTGCGCGACCTCCTCGGTCGCGCCGTCATACCCGTAAAAAGTCTCGACAAGCTTCGTTTCTTTCACAATCTGGTTAACAATCCGCTGGCGGTCCCATTCGACAATGTGGCCGTCGGTGGTCCGGACGTACGGGAGGGCAGGAACGGCAAGGCCGTCGAAGGTTACCTGTCTGGTTTCCCGTCGGGCCATCAGTCACCTGATATCAGCTTTGCGAGGTGTCCTTCATCCATTTTCCCGGAAGGGAAGAGGTCGGCAGACGTAAAAAAGTCGTCTTTCTTCTGGAGCACGGGGGCTTCGTTGACAAATACTCCGTTGATCCGTAATTCCGTCAGGGACTCAGCGCTGGACAGGTCGCGCTCGCTGTACTTGAGCCCGCTCTTTTTCAAAAAACCTTTCAGGAGCTCGCAGTTCGGACAGTGCTCAAGCGTATAGACAATCAGCTGTGGACCTTTCGGCACAAAAAACACCCTCTCTCTGTGATCCAATTGGAACTCTGTGAATAAAAAAATCTTGGTTCATGCATCCGTGATCCCTCCGTCGCTTATAAGCGATTACCATTAGTAGGGGAATGGAATAATAGTACCACAATGGTACGGGCGTTTATTGCACTCGAACTCCCGCATGAGATCCGGGACCGGCTGAAGGGAGCGCAGGATATCCTTCGCACCTGTCCGGCGCGCCTGACGTTTGTGAATCCCTCACTGATTCATATCACCCTGAAGTTCCTTGGAGAGGTGGCTGAGAAGGATATCCCTCGTCTGGAAAGTGCGCTCAGGGCTGTCTCCTTCCAGCCTTTTCCGGTTGTCGTCGGCACCGTTACGGTGAACAATCCCCGGCGCCCGTTCACGGTCTGGTGTTCCATCCTCGATAATGGCAGGGGCAGGGATCTTTTTAACAAGGTCGAGGATCGTCTCGAACCGCTCGGCTTTGCGCGGGAAACCCGCGGGTTCACCCCCCATGCCACGCTTGCGCGGATAAAAACACCTGACCCGGCGCTGATGAGTGTCATCCGATCCATGGAAGAGGCCACATATGGCGATTGCGTTATCAGTGGCATGAAACTCAAAAAGAGCACCCTCACACCGCGGGGTCCCGTGTACGAGGATCTGATGGAGGTTGTATGGTAAAACGGCTCCGTCATGAAGATGTGGTGCTTGCCTCCCTCCGGCCTACGAAAGAGGAACGCGACCACGTCTGCAGCATCGCCCGGCGCCTGCTGAAAATCATCGCGGAGAGCAAAAAAGCGGAGGGGATGGTGGTGGGTTCCATTGCCCGGAATACGTGGGTGCACGGTGATCGCGACCTTGACGTCTTCATGCTTTTCGATCCCACCCTTTCCCGCGAGGAACTCGAAGATCAGGGTCTGGCGCTTGCGCGGTCGGTTGCACGGGCCTGCACGGACACGTTCCATGAAAAATATGCCGAACACCCGTACATCAACGCGACAATCGACGACGTCGATGTCGACCTTGTCCCATGCTACAACGTCAGCAGCGCAACAAAAATCCAGAGCGCCGTGGACCGCACACCGTTCCATACCCGATACATCACTGATAAGATCAACGGCCTGATTGACGATGTTCTTCTCCTGAAACGGTTCACGAAAACCGGGGGGATCTACGGTTCCGACCAGATGACCGAAGGCTTTTCCGGGTATCTCTGTGAACTGCTCGTCCTCCATTACGGCGGTTTTACCCCGCTCCTACAAGCCGCCGCAACGTGGCGCCCGCAGACCGTGATTGATATCGAACGCCATGCTGCCAGGGAATTCCCCGAACCGCTGGTTGTTATCGATCCCGTTGATCCCAGGAGGAATGTGGCAGCCGCAGTGTCCCTTGACAAGATGGCGGGCTTTGTCGAACTTGCACGCGGCTATCTCGAATCACCATCCGAGGCTTTCTTTGCGTATCCCCCCGAGCGATGTATCCTGAAAAAGGAGCTTTCGGCCGTTATCCGTCAGCGGAAGACATTTGTATACGCGATCGTCTTTTCAACGCCCCCGTACATTCCCGAGGTTGTCGTCCCTCAGCTGAAGCGGAGCCTGCTCTCGGTACGCGAGTTGCTCGAGCGCAACGGGTTTGCCGTCCATCATGCGCATTACCATATGCAGCCCGAACAGTGCATGTTTCTGTTCGAACTGCTGGTAAAAGAGCTCCCGGCTATACGGCGGCATGCCGGCCCCCCGATCTGGAACAGGGTGAATGCGGACAAGTTCCGGGAAAAACACGTTGCCGAACGGGCAACAGGCCCCTATATCGACGACGGGAGGTACGAGATGGAAGTTCCGCGGGAATTTACAACCGCCAAAAGCCTGCTCTCGTCCCGGGAGGTCCTCCTGAATGCAAGCCACGGGAAGCATGTCCGCCAGTCGCTTGAAAACGGGTGGACTGTTCTTGAAGGGCCAGACTGCTGGCAGAAGGAATTTGCACCGTTTCTTGCAGGATTCTTTGATCGGTTGTCCCCGCTTGTCCGGATACTGCGGAAACGATAGGCGGGTTTCCGGGAAAGCGATCTGTTCTTCGTTGTTCTGTCAAAAATAACATTTCAGAATGTCTGATTACCCCCTTGCGCCAGCCCTGCCCCCGTTAGGGGCGGGGGCGCATTGCGATGCCTCGGCATTACCTAAACCGGAAATTTCTCCGCGATTGTACTATCGCAACCAGGGGATGCGTAGCGGAGGGGGCGAAGTCTGCATAATCCATCAGGACCATGCAGATTTGAAGAGCTCGAAGAGTTCTTCAAAGCCCCCGAGAGCGTCAACTTTTTTTTAACCCAATTACTTCTTGATGTTCTTCTTTATCTTCATCATTGCCAGCTTCTCGATTGCTGCGATATCAGCACCGGTGCCGGGAATCAGTTTCTGGTTCCTGACGGCGCTGTCCACGAATCCTTTCCCGACAGGATTCCTGATGATCAATGTCGTCATCCCGAATGGACTCCCGATCGCACCGGCGGAGATATCCGACATGACTGCAGTGAGATCCGTACAGGAATGGCAGCCGTTCCGGATACAGGTCTCCAGCTCGGCCAGCGGGACTGTTGCAGTACTGCCATCCTCTTTGAGGATCTCGAGTTTACCCTTGACATCCAGCTTGCGGATCTCGTGCGGCTCAAGCTTGTAATGAGTACGGAGTTTCCCGTGAATGAGTGCGGTATAATCGAAGGTTTCCGTACAGAAGAGGCCTATCACGAGGCGGATCGATTTTGCATAGGGTTTGAGGAGGTCGTTATCGCTTGCGCGGATCCTCCCGAGTGCCTGGACAGCGCAGGGAACCCCGACGACAGCGATATGCCGGAACTTCCGTTCCACAACTGCATTCTTGAGCGCTGCAAGAAGAGGCACCCACCAGCTGTACCGGCTCCCTGCCTGCTGAACAAGCACATCCGAGCGGGTGATGACAACCGACGAAGGTTTTTTCGTCCAGCGATCCTCGGTGACCGTGACAACGGCATCAACCAGCCCCTCATCAAGAGCATTTGCAAGAATTGCAGTCACCGCGCCGCCGCTCTGCCGGTGCGGGATCTCGAATGCTGCTTTCGCCGGTATAAGTTCGAGGTATGTGCCGAGGGTTTCGGCCGGTTGCTCACCCGTACGGGGACAGGCATCAAAACATGCTCCGCAACGCACATTATCCGTCGCCTGTTTGCAGTAACCGGTCGACCGGGGGCTTGTCACCATCTCTCCTTCAGCAAAGGAGAGTGCATCAGCAGGGCAGACGGCAATACATGCCCCGCAGCCGGAGCATTTCCCGGTGTCCCAGACACTGCTTTTCAAATCGAGATAACTTTTTTCTGCCATTTATCTCACTCCCACGTGTACTTGTTCGCAAACGGCCGTGCGCTTGCCGGGATAATCCTCGAATACTCTGCCGCCAGCAGGGGAGCCGGGTCGACCCGGAACGCTTTGGCGAAATCCTCGAGAATGGGTCTGATCGTCTCTTTCTGTTCTCCGGTGAGGGGCTGCTGTTTTGCGCCAACACCGAGATACCGTTCATCAGCTTTCCCACGGATAATTATCTCGCCTCCATGGATGCCGCTGCCGATTCCCCGTTCGCTGACCGGCTCGATCCCGTTCAGGCCGAGAACGATCAGGAGTCCTCCCGCCATATACTCGCCAAGGAATGCCCGCGCGGATCCCCCGACGACAAGGATTGGGCGTTTCTCCAGGTATTGTTTCATGTGGATTCCGCCGCGATACCCGATATTGTCTCGTACATACACGCGTCCGCCCCGCATACTGTGTGCAACTGCATCGCCGGCGCTGCCGTGGATGATGACCTTTCCCTTATCCATGGTGTTTCCCGGCGCATGGTCCGCATTTCCGTTGACGATAATGGTGGGGCCGCTCATGAACATGGCAAGGTCACCCCCCGGGACGCCGTTGATCGTGATCGTCACTCCTTCGCCCCGCAGGCCGTCGCCGATAAACCGCTGGCCGAGCACATTGTCAATGATGATCTCCTTTGCCCCGTTCGCCACGGCCGCCCGGATCTTCTGGTTCAGCGGTGTATACTGCAGATCCTTTGCATCGATCTTCACTGCCCTCATGCTCAGGCCCCCACCGTCTGCACATCGAGAACATTCAGCAACCCTTCGTCCAGCATGTATCCACGGAGCCGGTCCCGGTTGCCCCGCAGGCTTTCAATGCTGTTGATGCCGGCCGCCCCCATCAGTTCGGCCAGCTCATCGGTCCATCCATGGATCAGGTTCTCGACCTGCACGGCGTTCGTCTCCGGGTCGAGACGGGCAACGAGTTCCGGTTTCTGGGTTGCTATGCCCCACGCGCATGTACCCCGGTAACAGGTGCCGCAGACCCGGCAGCCCATTGCCACAAGTGCAGACGTTCCGATATAGACAGCATCGGCTCCGAGACAGATGATCTTGGCGACATCGGCACTCTCCCGGATACCGCCGCTCGCGATGATGGAGACCTCGTTCCGAATCCCCTGCTGGCGAAGTTTTGCATCGACGCTTGCAACGGCCGCTTCGACCGGGATACCCACGTTGTCCCGGAAGACACGGGGTGCGGCACCGGTACCTCCCCGGAATCCGTCGATAACAACTGCATCCGCGCCGGAACGGGCAATACCCGCGGCGATTGCTGCGGAATTATGGACTGCTGCAATCTTCACGAATACAGGCTTCTTCCACTCGGTTGCTTCCTTCAGGCTGCGGACCAGCTGCTTGAGGTCCTCGATACTGTAGATGTCATGGTGCGGTGCCGGGCTGATGGCATCGCTGCCTTCCGGAATCATACGGGTGCAGGATACATCTGCACAGACCTTCTCGCCCGGCAGGTGGCCGCCAATACCCGGCTTGGCGCCCTGCCCGATCTTGATTTCAATAGCGGCGCCGCGCTCGAGATAGTTGATATCCACGCCGAAACGGCCTGATGCAACCTGCACGATCATGTGGTCCTGGTACGGGTAGAGCGATTCGTGGAGCCCGCCTTCCCCGGTTCCCATGAAGGTGCCGATCCTGCTGACGGCTTTTGCCATAGCCGTCTGAGCGTTCAGGCTGATCGCGCCGTAACTCATGTGCCCTATCATGATCGGGGTCTCGATCTGGAGGTTGGGGGAGAGTTTTGTCCGTAGTTCGATATCGCCATTCGGCAGTTGTGTAAGGTCAAGCGACGAGGGCTTCTTGCCGATGTAGGTCCGGAGCTCCATGGGCTCGCGGAGGGGATCGATGCTGGGGTTGGTCACCTGGCATGCATCAAGGACAAGGTGATCGAAGATGATTGGGTACGGTTTGGCATTGCCCATGCCGGACAGGATGATCTTGCCGGTCCTTGCCTGGTTGAAGACGGCCTCGCGCACGTCCCGGGTCCAGACAGGATGGCTCCGGTAATCATTGGGTTTTTCCTCGATCTCGATGGCATCCCGCGGGCAGAATGCAATGCACCGGTGACAGGCAACGCAGTTCCGAGAATTGATCCGGATAGCGTCGCCTTCGCGGCGAAAGACGCCATACGAGCAGTTGTCGATGCAGCGGCCGCAATTCATGCATTGTTCCGGATCGATCCTCACCCGGAATTTCAGGGGAGTACTGCCGATGCTCATGTCCAGACCCTCCCTATCACCGGCTCGCCGGCCCTGGGCATCGCGATGTTTTCTACACCGGGATCGATCCTCCGAATCGCCGCCTCTTCGCTGGATATGAAGAGCCGGTCGCCACTCTCTCCGGAGACCAGGGGGCGGAGCTTGATCCGGTCCGTAAACCCGACAAGCGAGTTCTCATTGGCCACGCAGATCGCAAAGGGCCCGTTCATGAGAGCGGAACCGTAGGTAAGACGGAGTGCCCGGTTGAGCTCCTGCTCCTTCGCCGGCATACGGTCTATTTCTTCCCAGAACGGCGGGGCGAGTGCCCGGACCGCCATCTTCTCCGAGAGCCCGTGCTTCCTCACGAGCAGGTCGACGAGGTAGGCAACGACTTCCGTGTCGGTATACATCGTGCACTTGTACCCGTAACTTTCTATGTACCGGCGGTTGGTGCCATAGGAGGTGATCTCGCCGTTGTGGACAACACTCCAGTTGAGGAGGTTGAACGGATGGGCCCCGCCCCACCAGCCGGCTGTGTTCGTCGGGTATCGGTTATGTGCGAGCCAGAGGTATCCCTTGTAATCCTGGATCCGGTAAAAGTTCGCCACATCCTCTGGCCAGCCTGCTGCTTTGAAGACCCCCAGATTTTTGCCGGAAGAGAAGATCAGCGCCCCGTTCTTCTCGCTGTTGACTTTCATGACCAGGTGCGTGATTATATCCTCTTCAGGTGTGGTGCTTTTCGGCATGAGGGTCCGGTCCGGCCGGAAGAAGTACCGCCAGGGGGTGTGGACCTTGCGGAGTCCGGGCTGCTCGTAGGTCTTTATCTGCTCGTCATGGATGATGGTTCCCCACTTCTCCAGCTGGTTATCGAGTGCGGCCTTGTTCTCCCGGATATTATCGAAGAAAACATGGAGTGCATAGTATTCCTTATAGTCAGGATAGATCCCGTACGCAACATATCCCGCTCCTTCTCCGCTTCCCCGCTCATCCATTGATGCGAGAGCCTCTTTTATCCTGGAGCCGTCCATCAGCTGGCGACGCCGGTCAATGACACCAATAATACCACACATATTATCACAATGGAAACTGATCCAGTACTGTTGAACATCTGTTCATGGCGATATGAACATTCGTTCAGTTGTGCAGCTACATTGGCTCAATAGGTATAAATATGATTGGGTGGAACATGTCTTCCAATATGTCAGCAGACGTAACAAAAACGCTCAAAAAAATCGAGGCAGATAAAGTAAAATTCATCCGCCTCCAGTTTACAGATGTCCTTGGAATGCCGAAAAATGCCGCTATCCCGGTGGCACAGGCAGAAAAAGCACTGACGGATGGAACCTGGTTTGACGGGTCCTCGATTGAAGGGTTCACTCGTATTGAGGAATCCGATATGCTGCTGAAGGCCGATCCGGCATCGTATGCGCTACTGCCGTGGAGAACTGCGGAAGGAGACAGTGTTGCCCGGTTTGTCTGCGATGTCTATACGTATGGCAATAAACCGTTTGAAGGCGATCCGCGTTATGTTCTCAAGAAAACCATGGCCGAAGCTGCAAAGATGGGTTTTGTTTTCAATACGGGGCCCGAACTTGAGTTTTTCCTTTTCAATCTTGTCAATGGCAAGCCGACCACAGAATTTCCTGACCTTGGCGGGTATTTTGACCTGGCGCCAAACGATGCCGGGGAGAATGTCCGGCGTGAAATTGTTCAGTCGCTCACCCAGATGGGTTTTGAGATTGAGATGTCACACCACGAGGTTGCACCGAGTCAGCATGAGATTAATTTCAAGTATACTGATGCAGTCACGACTGCGGATCGCGTCATTACCCAAAAGTATGCTACACGGGCAATAGCCCTGAGACACGGACTCCATGCTTCATTTATGGCAAAACCCATTGCCGGTATAAACGGTAGTGGCATGCACACTCACTGTTCTCTCTCGAAGGGCGGGAAAAATGCTTTCTTTGATGCGGATTCTGAGAAAGGTCTCAGTCAGACCGCATTGTACTTCATCGGAGGTCTCCTGAAGCATGCCAAGGCTATCACCCGTCTTGCGAACCCGACCATCAACTCGTACAAGCGGCTTGTGCCCGGATATGAAGCACCTTGTTACATATCCTGGAGTACTACAAACCGTTCAGCCCTCATCCGTGTTCCCGCTGCTCGCGGTAATGGTACCCGGACGGAATTCCGCAGTCCCGATCCGATGTGCAATCCCTACCTGACGTTTGCGTGCATGCTTGCATCCGGTCTCGACGGAATTAAGAACAAGATTACTCCTCCCCCCAGCACCGATGTCAATATTTATCATCTTGACCAGAAGACGAGGAAGAAACTTCATATCGATATGCTTCCCGGCAGTCTCATGGAGTCGCACCAGGCATTGCTGAAGGATGAGATTCTCTGCAATGCCCTTGGCAGCCACATGGTGGAAACCCTTGACCGTATTGCAACAGCAGAAACCGATGCCTTCCGGCTCGCGGTCCACCCGTGGGAGCTGGACCGGTACCTGGCAACCTATTAATTGTAAAAATTTTTTGAACAACCGGTGATTTTCGGACTTGTAATCCCGCAAGGATCGCCAGGGCGTTCTGTCTGTATGATTTCATTCTGTACGACATAAGAAAAATATGTCCGTACCGGGCATCACCGTGCCGGAAACCGCATGGTGTGTGCGCAGAGTGGAACGGGACTGCCTGAAGCGATCACCGGATAGCGGTGATACAATGACGATGGATACAGGAGTTACCTGCTGGCTGATGGTCTCGGCACTGCTGGTCATGCTCATGACCCCCGGTGTCGGCCTTTTTTACGGCGGACTTGTACGGAAGAAGAATTTCATCTCCATGATAGCGCTGTCGTTTGTAAGTCTTGCTCTCGCGAGCATCCACTGGGTGCTGATCGGGTATTCGCTTGCATTCGGGCCAGATATCGGTGGAATTATCGGGGATCTGGATTTCCTGGGGCTCTCGGGGGTCAGTGCTGATGCCGGTTCCGGTATGTATCCCCAGCTCGTTTTCATGGTATTCCAGCTCTTCTTTGCAGCTGTGACCATCACGATTGTCACGTCCGCGGTTGCAGAACGGATCAAGCTCTCGTCCTATATTGTCTTCTGTCTTGCCTGGCTGACCGTTGTCTACTGCCCGCTGGCCCATTGGGCGTGGGGCGGGGGCTGGGCCCAGCAGATGGGGCTGATCGATTTTGCCGGGGGAACGGTTGTTGAGATTTGCTCCGGTTTTGCCGCACTGGGCCTTGCCTGCGTGATCGGGCGCCGGGCTGGCTATGGCAAATATGCCCTGGAACCGCATAACATCCCGATCGCGCTTGTCGGTGCCGCCCTGCTCTGGTTCGGCTGGTTTGGTTTCAATGCGGGCAGCGCCCTTGCGGTGAACAGCAGTGCAGCGGTTGCTTTTGTCAACACCAATTCGGCGGCTGCAGCAGGTACGCTTACCTGGATGTTTGCAAGCTGGTACCGCGGTAAGCCGAGTTCGCTCGGCATGGTGAGCGGGGCTATCGCCGGCATGGTTGCCATCACCCCGGCCGCCGGTTTCGTAACGCCGCTTGTCGCGATTTTTATCGGGGCTGTGGCCGGTGTGCTTTGTTATTTCATGATGCTTGTCAGGATCGGGCAGAAGTTTGACGAGAGTCTCGATGCCTGGGCAATTCATGGGATGGGTGGCCTGTGGGGCACCCTTGCCACGGGTCTCTTTGCCGTAGCCGCGTTCGGTGGATATACCGGGTTGTTTGGCGGAAATCCTCACCAGTTCTTTGTCAATGCACTTGCAGCCGGAGTAGCTGTAGCATACGCGTTCTGCATGACGTATCTGGTAGGATTTGCTATCGATCGTACCCTGGGACTGCGTGTTACCGAAGATGAAGAATATGTAGGACTGGATATCTGCCAGCATGGCGAACGGGCATAGTACCAGTGCGCGATAGTACCTGGTAGTTTCTTTCTCAATTTTTTTTAAAAACCCTGATCTGCTTATTCCAGATGATTCACGAAGATCCGGCCAGGATTTTGAGTTTTTGTTTCCTGATACCGGATGTAGTTCAATTAGTAATATTTTTAAATGTAGGAATACAACTTCCTTCCTACAACTATACAACACTGTAAACCCGAACTGACAGGAACCAGCACGGGGGCTGATGATTCGGCGATATACCGGATTTTTCCTCCGGTAAGTATCGTTACCTGGAATCAGTCACCACAGGTCTGGTTGGGGATAATTTAAGATGTGGAAGAATGCAGAACTCAAATTTATGGTGAAATGAATGGCAATTGATACAGGAGCAACAGCATGGATCCTCGCCTCAACGGCACTCGTCATGATCATGACGCCGGGCGTTGGTCTTTTCTACGGGGGTCTTGTCCGAAGGAAAAACTTCATCAACATGATCACCCTGTCGTTCGTTGCCTTTGCACTCGTCAGCATCCAGTGGGTGCTGTTCGGGTACTCGCTGGCATTCGGTACGGATATCGGCGGGTTCATTGGCAACCTGGAGTATATCGGTCTGAACAATGTGGGTATGGAACCCGGTGCATTCAGCTCGGTTATCCCGGGACTGCTGTACATGGTCTTCCAACTGGTCTTCGCGACTGTGACCATGGCGATCGTCACCTCAGGGTTTGCCGAGCGGATTAAGTTCAGCTCGTACCTTGTCTTTGCCCTGATCTGGACTACGATCGTGTACGATCCGCTGGCCCACTGGGTCTGGGGCGGCGGCTGGGCTGCGCAGTTCGGTGCGATCGACTTTGCCGGCGGCACGGTCGTCCACATCAGCTCCGGGTTCGCGGCACTAGCATTGGCACTCGTCATCGGCAAACGGGTCGGGTACGGCAAGTATGGTATGGAACCGGCTAACATTCCCTGGTCGATTCTCGGTGCAGCGCTCCTGTGGTTCGGCTGGTTCGGGTTCAACGCAGGCAGTGCTGTTGATGCAAACGGCCTTGCAGCACTGGCTTTCGTGACCACTAACACGGCCGCAGCAGCAGCTGCGATCTCATGGACGCTCGTTTCATGGGCGCATGGCGGCAAACCGAGCTCGCTCGGGTTTGTTTCCGGTGCAGTAGCCGGTCTTGTCGCGATCACTCCTGGTGCCGGTTTCGTCACCCCGATGGGGGCAATCGTCATCGGTGCAGTAGCCGGTGCGCTCTGCTACGGTATCATGCTCTGGCGGCAGGGGAAAGAGATCGACGAGAGCCTCGATGCCTGGGCAGTCCATGGCATGGGGGGCCTGTGGGGTGCCCTCGCAACGGGGATCTTTGCCGTGGCTGCGATCAACGGCAAATCGGGGCTCATTGAAGGCAACGTGAGCCAGTTTATTGCACAGGTTGCAGGTGCCGGCGCCGCGGTCGTATACGCTTTCGTAGTAACCTACGTGCTTGCGGTCGTCATCGACAAGACGATGGGGCTGCGTGTCACGGAAGAGGAAGAGTATGTCGGCCTTGATATCTCGCAGCACGGGGAGCGCTGCTGAAAGGAGGGAACATCATGAAACTGGTAAAAACCATCATCAAACCCGAGCGGTTCGAATTCGTCAAGAAAGCACTGGAAGACAAGGGATTTAAGGGCATGACCATCACGGAGGTCAAGGGACGCGGGGAACAGAAAGGGATCACCCTTGAGTACCGCGGCGGCCTGATGACCGTCGACCTCCTGCCCAAGATCCAGCTCGAGATCGTTGTCAGGGATAACGAGCTGGACACCCTGATTGGCACCCTCATGGAATCAGCCCGCACCGGGAAGATCGGGGACGGCAAGATCTTTATCATACCGGTCGAAAAGTCCATCAGGATCCGGACCGGGGAAACGGAAGTCTGAGGACTTCCGGAAAATATTCCGGTTTTTTATTATCCTTTTTTACCGTTCTGTTGCATGAAGAAACCATTCCGTGATAGAAATTTATTTATACGCAGGAACAATACTTCCTTCGTACCTTAGATCTGTACCGCACGTGCAGATCAGGGAAAGGAAGTGGGGGAATATGGCTACTGCGCAAAAAACCAGCGGTATCGAACCGATACCGCGCTATATCATGCCGGATGCATCAATTCCGGATTATGATGAGATCCTCGAGCAGCTCCAGGAATACCAGCGCTCGCTGATAGGATCGTCATACTACTATATCCGCGTTGAAAACGATCGGATGTTCCTGTGCCGGATCCTGCCCGGCGGGGGAAAGATCTTCTACCATGAGATCGTGGATCACGAGAAACACGGGATATCGGAGGATGATCTGGAGGAAGCCGTCTGTCTCGATACCGGCCAGTTATCCAAAGAAGGATATCACCAGATATCACCGCATATTGAGTCGAAGCTCCGGGTTGTCCTGGACTACCCGTAACCCGGGTGATAGCCGGATAACTACCATGAAATCGCCGACCCTCGGATACCTGCGATCAGCGATGAGAATCGTGAAGATTATCTTCATGACGATCTCTCTTCACCGGACCTGCCGGGTAACTATCCTTTTTCCCGGTACATCGAACAAAAATAACGCATACTCTTCACCGATCAGCGGATTTGTCCGTTGAGGTAAGCGTAAGGAACGGGTTTTTCTGGAGAATTTCCATGATCTCACAAAATTATCCGGGCGACGGTCCGGTCATGATTGCCGCACAGAAATCTTTTGAGACCGGTAATGCCAGCCACATCCTGGTTCTGGTACCGGAAGAATCAGGAAATACGGTAAGGAACCTTCTGGAAAAGGCATGCTGCCAATATCGTATCCGAAAGGATTCCCGCGACCCGGCGATAGTATCATACTTCAAAACGGTCATCCGTCTTTGTTCCACCTGTACAGGAACAGATCGGGAAAATGGTTAACGCCGCAGATCCGTTGCCCTCTCTGTGGATTGAGACTGTGTTCTCTGTCCCATGCAGACAGCACTACAGGAATTGTAAAAACATGCGGCATGACGGGAGTAAAAACCCGGGCAGCGGGGAATTATCCGTCATGGCAGAACATCAGGGAAAACCCGTGAGTATTCATGGGAGCTTGTATAACCGTTTTTTTTAATTCTCCATGTGTTCTGTTATAACCGGTCCCCTTCCTTCGGGATCAGGATTTCAAAACGGGCCCCTTTGCCCGGTCTCCCTGATGCCGGGCGTTGGAATGAGAGGATCTCTTCAGAAGTTTTATTACTTTTCCGGTAAGTGTCGCGGCCGCTCACTGATGGAAAATGCCTCGATAACCTGCAGCGTGATCCGCGTACCGAGCGTTGGCTGGATTGTTTCGAGCCAGAGGAAGAAGCCGACCTTAGGCGGTGTTGGCCGCTCGAACCTGAAGTGCCCGTCCTTCATCTGGATCATCTTGTGATATTCCTTTTTCTGTTTCGATCGCAGGTAAATAATCAGCTCATACCCCGGCAGATCCGTTGCTATAATTGCTTTCGAATAGAGTTTCGGGAAATCCTCCGGTGTGATGGTCCTGCCTTTCACGGTCATACCGTACGTATCGCAGACAGCTTTGATTGCCGGAGGGAATATGCCGCCGTAGAGCACTTTTTTCACCAGTTGCCCGGTCTGGTCCGTGATGGCCGGCCGGATCCGCCCGGTTGCCCGGGAGATCTCGGAAAAGAGCCGGTTCCTGACCTCATCGTGATATCGTTTGTAATCAAACGGGTGTTTCATCGGGATATCGGTGGCCCGGATCAGCTTGGGATGGTTCTGCGGCAGATTGTAGATGATACGCGGCCGGTAATGTTTTACCAGCGACTTGATCTGTTCGCAGGAGCTGGTGTGGATAATTGCATTTGTCCGGTCTTTTGCCAGTCGCTTGACAACGGTGTAATTGGACAGATCGAATGATGAAACCAGCAGGAACGGCGTGACCTTCTGGCCGTAGAGGTACCCGAGCAGTTTTTTCTTGTACGCGATCTCGATTTCAAACTCTTTCAGGTCCGAGGGGGAAGTGACAACTTCAGCAAACGCAACATGGTTGTCCGAATCGACGAGCAGCATGTCGAACTCGGCGAGGTCCTGCCCGTTTCCCCGTATCGTGATATCCCCGTACTTCGAGTAGAACAATCCGTTCTGCCCGATCTTCACGTTCTCCCGCCGGTCCGGCGCATCGGCCCCTTTCATCGCAAGGTATTTGATCGTATCGGACCTTTTCGAGATGTCGAGGAACATCTCGTACACGATCGCCTCGAACCATCGTCCCTCTGCAGTCCGCATCGGTTCAATGTCAGGGGAAAAGAGTTTTTTTCTTTCATGTTTGTTCATGTGCCGCGTAGCATTGATGGCGATTGCCGCAGTCGGTTTGAAATGCCGGAAATTTGTATTGAGCCACGGGATCATGATGTGTGTACACAAACTGCGCCGTAATAGTAATTAACAATCTGCACAAAAACCCGGGTCTCCCAGGACCGGACACTTTAAAAGAAAAAAAATATGGCCGGGGGAACTCCCGGCACAGACATAACGTACCAGTATGTCAGTAATGGTCGTTTCAGTCAAGCAGGGCGCCCATGGCCTCGTCATACCGTGCAGCCATAACATATGGGATGCCCGATACTTCGGATGCTTCCTCGGTCAGTGCCATCAGATCGTCGCGGCTGATGGTGGAGAGCCGGAAGTTCCTGCTGCCAGCCATAAGCTGCTGGAGGCCGGTGCGGAACTTGGATGCATGGGTGTAAATACCAACTGCACCCATCGGGATCTCCTTCATCTTGTTCCCATATTTCTCCTTGAGTTCTTCGTAGGCAACGAAGATCTCCGGAATGCTGCTGCCGTACTTGGATACGGACTTCGGGAGTTCTCCGTCCTTGATCCACTTCTCGATGTTCTTGCCCACGAATCCGGGGATCATGAGGGCACGGCCCATGCAGACCGCCTTGAAGTACGGGCTGCCCATAGCAAGTGCCTTGAAGACACCGGGCTCATCCGAGAACCCGCCGGCCATGGCGAGGTCGGGGACGCGGTATCCTTTCTTCTCGAGCTTCTGGGCGAAATCGTAGGTGAGCGACTGCAGGTAGAATGTCGGGATACCCCACTCGTTCATCATCGGCCACGGGCTCATGCCGGTACCGCCAGGAGCGCCGTCGATGGTCAGGAGGTCGATCCTGGCTTCGGAACAGTACCGGAGGGCCATCGCGAGCTCTACCATGGAGTACGCACCGGTCTTGAGCGTGACACGCTTGAACCCGATGTCGCGGAGCCGGTCGATCTCCTCAAGGAATCCTTCCTTGGTGACAAAGCCAAGGCGCGAGTGGCGCTCGAACTCCTTGATGGCGCCGGCCTTGAACGCAGCCTGGTTCTCCTTCACGGTCGGATCGGGAAGGACAATGTAGCCGCGCTTCTTGAGCTCGATGGCGCGCTCAAGGGTCTTGACCTTGATCTCGCCGCCGATGCACTTTGCGCCCTGTCCCCACTTGAGCTCGATGGTGTCGAGGTTGTGTTTTGAAGCAACGTACTCGGCAACGCCGAGGCGGGTGTCCTCGACGTTCATCTGGACAAGGATCTCGCCGTACTTGTTGTGGAATTTCTTATAGGTGTTGATCCGGCGATCCATCTCGGGAGATTCCTTGACCTTGTGCTTGGCGTCAAGCTTGAGGCCCGGGTCGATACCACAGACGTTCTCACCGCAGACAAGCGTAATACCGGAGATTGCTGCACCTACTGCGAAGTGCTCCCAGTTTGCCCGTGCGATCTCCGTTGAGCCGAGTGCGCCAGTGAAAATCGGAAGTTTCATGCGCACTTTCTTGTCCCAGCCGTATTCGGTCTCGGTGTCCACGGAAGAGAAAACCGCTGAGTCCGGACCGATCTCGGTTCCTTCGGGAAGTCCCTTTGCTCCTTCAGCATATCCCTGGATATTCAGGTGCGAATAATCGATCGGGTAGTTCTTGTCGGCACCGGCCGTGATCTCCCCGAACGGGCCGGGGTAGAGAACCTCGCGGCCGCGGAATGATGATAACCAGATCTCACAGCTGCCCTTGCAGCCGTCCATACACCGGGTACAGATACCGGAACACGGCACAACACTCCGTGACCTGTTGACAGTCCCCGTTGCTTCATTTGCATTTGGCTGTCGCAGATTCATGAAAACACTCCATGGAAATCGTACAATTTCCCTCGATAATACGAAGGTTTCGTCTGAGCGATAATACTTCTCAAACTAAAATTTATTAAAACTCGTTCGGTAATAAGCGCTTGCTTTCCACCCTATTATAAGCGTTTCGATTTGAATAGGTATTGGAAGCTGATTTTTTTACAATTTTCTTTCAAAATCGGTAAAAAAATTAAAATTGTATGCTGCAAAACTCAGGAAAACATTGGTATTTCCTATGGCAGTGAAAGCCGAAGGAGAATCCCGGTGGTTCTTCTTCAACAGACGACAGGTAGTGTCTCTATATTGCTGTAAAATCAGCAGCCTCAGTATCCAAGGATATCATGTCACTCTTCACAGATAAAT
>NZ_MVQB01000048.1 GCF_002067035.1 Methanoregula sp. PtaB.Bin085
TCGATGATCCCGGCGAGCAGGCCGGCCGTGCAGTAACAGACGTTCTTGCCGATATTCCCGAAGGATTCGGACTCTACGGTATGAGAGAGCGTGATCGTCTTCGTCTTGGTCTTCTCGTCCCATTCCTCCTTGACGAAGTTGAACCAGCCCATCTGGGCGTAGAAGGCAAACGCCATGTCGGAGAGGGTCTGGGGTTTGATCTTTTTGATCCCTTCCATCGACAGGCCCAGGACCTTGTCTTCAGGTGTTCCGACAAAGAGGATACCAATGATCTCTCCTGCGTCATTCTTGATCGGTTCATATGCCACAACCATCTTCTGACCGACGACATCTGCGGTGCCATAATAGGTCTGTCCCTTGGTGATCACGGCATCGTAGACAACCTTTATCAGCTCGGTCCCGACAGCCCGCTTGCCTTCAGCGGTAACTACATTGGTGGATATCCGGATTGCCTTATCGCCGATTTTCTGGAAGACGGTGGCCTTGCTGCCCTTCTCCTTTTCAATGGAATCAACAACCTCGAAGTTATCGTTGACGACATGGTTGCCGTAAGCAAGTTTGCCCCCGGTTATTGATGGAGCCCCGAATGCTGTGAATCGTTTGTGCAGTTCGGTGAGATCCGCATCAAGTTTGGTCCTGGAGAGGTCGAAAAAGATACTCATCTTCCGGTAGTGCTCGACATTCTCCTTTCCCATATCCTTATACGCACGATAATTGACCCCGCTCGCCGGCGCCTCTCCCATGGTCTTTTTGAGCGAATTGGTCATGGATGTGAAGATGAACCGGGGCATCATGACAACCGGTTCTTCCATAAGGGTGATCTTCCCTTCAATAGGCTTGTGCTCGATAAACTCGGTGATGGAGGCATCGCCCTTGACTACCGCTTCGGCACGGAACTTCCAGCTGGCAGGGACCCGGTCGGCAACGAATTCACAGTACTCGTCGCCCTTCGCATGACAGGTCTTCTCAAGACAGAACCATGTCTTGCCGGTCACTGACGTGAGGACACCCTCGATCCAGCCCTGGTGGAGACCGCAGACAGCCATGTTCCAGTCTTTCAGTACCTGGGACTCGAATGTGTGTTTGGTCCTGATGACGATGCGCTTTTCACTGGCAGAAACCAGCTCGAACGGGGCACCCCAGCCCTGCTGGTGCTGGAGCTTGAAAACCAGCATCAGAAATTCTTCGGGTTTTAAGTTCATGCCGAGTTTCTTTAAGAGGTTATTAAGCCCGACAGAACCTGCACCAACGGAGCGGAAGAGCTTGCGGACAGCCTTCACGGCAAGTTTCTTGTTGAGGTTCGCTTCGTACATCTCGTAAATTGCCTTCACCATGTAGTTGGGGTTACTGGCAGTTTTAACACCAAAAACAGAATACGCACCAGCGAGCGGGTCCAGCTCGATATAGGGGGCGATCGTTTTTTCGCCCTTTATGAGCGCCTCGAAATCCTCACGACCAATCTTCATATCTGTTTGATCTGTCATTCTCCAATTAAAGGGTTTCGTCTTTTATTAATGTTTTTCGATAGGGAATTCGTATTAAAAAAAAGAGAACGGGAAGAAACCCGGTCAAATTTCAAGCGTAATCCGCGAATGGGCAATATCGAAGATGATGTGGAAGGTGGATATCATCATGGCGCGGTCCTGGACGATGCAGTCATACTTACCGTACAGGAGCTTGAAATCCACGGTACCGTTCTCCGTGGTGATATCATTGGTTATCATCTGCCCTTCCTTCCGGATGGAGACCCGTACACCGTTCTGGGGTTCGCCGTTCCGCTGGACCGCAACCGAGAGTACACCAAGACCGTCGCTCTTCCTGCCGATCTCCGGGATCATGTCCATTCCGCTCTTGCGGATGTGACCTTTCTCGAGAATACGGCATCCCATGACCACGGCCTCGACAAGGTCCTGTTTCACTTCGTACAGGTCAAATTTCTCGGTACCGGTGAGGAGCATGACCGCTTTGTCGCCGTACAGGGTCCCTTTCTCCTCGATAAGGATCGCTCCCTCGGGTTCACCATCCAGAATGGCAAGGTCGAATTCTCGGTCATTGTATCGCGAGACCGCAATCCCGTTCGTGCTCTTCGACTGGGTGAGCCTGAGCATCTCGGACAGTGTGAACGTTCCAAGCCGGGTTGAACCTGCAAGGATGGTTCCGATAAGTTCCTGGATTTTCATGGATCTATCATCTCATGGGTATCTGGTGGCCTATGGAATAGGAACCGGCCGGGGATTCCACACTGTGTTCGCTTGAGATATTGGCTGCTACAGGTATTATATATTTACGACTTTTGGTGTCCGACGGGTCATCAGACCCGGAGGAGAAGAAGAACGCATCAGCGTTCTTCGACTTGTGGAGGGTCATCAGACCCGGGACGGGGGAAGAATCCGTTAGGATTCTTCGACTTCCGATTGCTCGAAGATTTCCTGCGGCATTCTCCGTATCGGGAGATGTGGATGAGGGATTTTTTTTAAAAGTACTTTTACCGGGATGTATATACTACGGGACAGGAAACCCTCCATAAAAATACGGAAAAAACAGGAAGGAGGGATCAGTGCCCTTTCTTGCCGTATACTTTCTCCGGATCGAATACTTTCGTCCCGATGACCGTGCCGTCCAGCGTGCGGAAGAAACAGGTTGCATGGCCCGTGTGGCAGGCAGCACCGGTCTGCTCGACCTCGTATATGAGGCAGTCCTCGTCACAATCGGCAAGGATGCGCAAAACCTTCTGGAAGTGGCCGCTCTCCTCGCCTTTCTTCCAGAGCTTCTTCCTGCTCCGGCTGTAATAGTGGGCAAACCCGGTCTTCTGCGTGAGCTGCACTGCTTCCTCGTTTGCCCATGCCATCATGAGCACATCCTTTGATCGTGTATCCTGCACGATCACCGGGATAAGCCCGTCTGAGAATTTCAGGTTCAGCATGTGTTACCTCCCGGTGAGAACTGTCATGAAGGCCAGCAGGAAATCCCCGAATATGAGAGCCGATACAAACCCCGCAAGAATCGGGATGATGAACGGCACCGCGTACGAGATCCAGACCGTCCCGGCCTTGCGGTACATCGACAGTTCCCTGGTATAGTCCTCCGGATGTTCGCGGAGATCCCGGGTATAGATACGGCCTTTGCCCATATACATCCGCCGGATCGCGTCCCAGAACCCGATGAATTTCCGGTCAATCTTCCCATCCTTCTCCGAAAAGTCTTCCATCACAAATCCCCATTCCTTCCGGATCTTCTCCCCCGGAACCGGAAAACCGAAGAACATGTACATGAGCGGAGCACGGTTGCCACGGACAAGGTTGATGACAAAGATCCCGAGAGGAGCGGCAATGTTCAGCAGCAGAGCGTTGATCAACGCCGAGAAGGCAAGGAACCCGAGCGGCGGGACACCGAGAAGCGGGGTGAACGGGAACGTCGGGACGCAGAACGCGATAAAGATGAGCGCCCAGGCATCGGCACCTCCGAACAGGTGCATACGGCCAAACGTATAGAATACTCCGCCAAAGACTGCCGGCAACAGGATGAAGAGGCCCCCGTTGAGCGGCCATGATCCGGCAGCGATCATGAGGACTGATGTGATCACAAAGATGAGGATGACCGGAATGAAATACCAGCGCCCGATGGTGTCTGCAACGGACGGCCCTGCCTGTCCGGGGGCATCGGGTACATCGAACTTCCCACGGTATTCCATCCAGGTCACATACCCCAGGATAACGGCAAACATCGCGTACCACGCGATGAGCTGCATCCCCGGTGCCGGGACCAGCAGGAACCAGGAAATGGCCGGGAGTGCGAGGACGAACGCCAGATAAAACCAGACATTCTCTTTCCGGTAATGTCCCGCCAGACCAAAAGAGTCGGTTCTCCCGCGATTATCGAGGTAATCCGCATACAGGAAACCGGCAACAAGGGAACAATACCCTGCGATAAGACTCGCATTGCCGGTCATCTGCCAGAGCACGATACCGGTACAGCAGATACCAACGGCGAGCATCGGCAGCCAGACAAGAAACGGCACCCTGCGGTCACGAATATCCAGGTACGAGGCATATGCCAGGGTGACCAGGACAGCCGCTGCCGCGATTATCATAGGTACAAGGGAATCCATACCTGCGGTATACCGTTTTTTTCCTCAAGCACTTATGGTTGGCGGCTCTTCTCCGGTGATTCAGCTTCCACGGGGATTTATCC
>NZ_MVQB01000049.1 GCF_002067035.1 Methanoregula sp. PtaB.Bin085
GATGGAAATGAAATTTGCGATGTGTCCGTCGAGCCGATTTGTGCTCGCCCTGCATTCTTCCCATACCTTCCCGATAAGTTTAATATACGGGATTTTTTCAATTGTAATTTCGGAAGAGGGATATTTTTTCTTTAAGGCATTTTCGAACCCTTTCATAAGAACCGATTCAAAATCATTGCCATAATCCGCGCTGGATGTTTCTATGAGGAGATACTTATCTTGACCCTGGAATTTTAGTTTCTTTTTCTCCATCCCCTCGGTGTATTCCCTTTGAGGATCTTTTCCTGAGAACCATGGAGGTACACCTCCATTCTTGTCAATTGCCCAGTGTTCGTGATAGATATCAAAACCCGGCAGGAAAAAATCAGGCTGTGGAATTTTCTCCTTCCCCTCTCCATCCAAATACGCCATCCACTTGGCGGGGGACTCATATTCGATACCGATTGGTTTCCCATTCACCCGGTGACTGAAATAGAAGTTGAAAATCTCACATTCGGCCTTGCTTTTTACTTTTATCCCACCAAGAGTAGTATATTGTAAATTCCTTACATAGTTGTAATAGTCCTGAAGATCTGTAAAATCCTCTTCTGATTTTTCAACACTTGAATACCCATATGAAAATAAAAAATTCCAGAGTAATCGATCGAAAACCGGATCATCACGTGATGTCCGAAACATTTCGCTGATATATTTAGAGAATTGGTAATCGGCATTATCTCCAGTAAATTTCAATCGAGGCACTTCTTTATTCAGGTATTGCGATGCGTGTTCGCAGATTTCCTTTCCCAACGCATGGAAAGTCTTTATTTTTACATTAATGTTGTATCTCTCTGCAAGACGCTCTTGAATCTCATGTGCTGCCTTATTTTGATATGCAAGGACCAGAATTCTTTCAGGACTCACGGTGTCTGGCTTTCGTTCCGTCAGGTAGGCAATTCTGTTGATGATCACCTCTGTTTTTCCAGACCCTGCACCTGCAACAATGAGATTGTGACAATCGTCGATTATCACCGCTCTCTTCTGATTCTCATCCAAAGGATAGGGGGATTTGAGAAACAAGGGTTGATAGTCATTCATTCGCGTCTGAATAAAATATTCATTAAAATTCACTATTCCCTCATTTACAGCTAAAATTTCAGTTTTAAGAGGGATGATCTGTTCAACGAGAGGTCTCGGAAGAAGGTTCCTGTGATTGAAGGTTAATTTCAGGGCATCAAGATTGTTTTTCAAATTGGACAGGATTTCGATTTTTTTTGGGTGAACAAGATACGCATCATGAGATTTCAGATATTGGAGGGTATTTTGATTATATTCAGTGAAAATTGAGAATTGTGTTGAGATTTGGGAAAATATGTCGTTTCTCGATTGATGTAATTTTTGTAATCGTTTCTCGATTCGTGGCCGTAAGAAAAACCCAATGAGAATGGGATAGCAAAAAAGCGATATGGTACGTAATTTATTATTCCACTCAATCTCTTTTGTCACTGTATTCAATTTTTCAATATTATCCTTCAATTGCATACGAATTATTCAATAATTCACATGAATCAAACAAAATGATTCCCCCCTTTCGCCCCCCGCGGTTTTCCCTTATCACCATCCCTCTCCCACGCACTCCTCGTGCCCGGGACATGCCATCCCGGCGCACAGGAGTAGCAACTTGCACGAAATCACTCAGGAAACCCTGGACCACCTCCCCGACCCGATTGCAAAACTCGTCTGGGAGAAATGGATCGCCGAAGGAAAAGCCCGCCTGGTTACGCGCTGCGAGGTGAAGGCATGCCCGACCGCACCAGAATAGGCGGCAGCCCCCAGCCCGATTCATGCGCGAACACGGAATCCGGGGAGACTGCCACCAGCTCTTCAGCCCCGGACAAAATAAGCGCTCCGGAAGGCACCGTCACCCATAGGTCGGGCCCGGTGCCTCTCTACCTCATCGCCCAGGCCATCTCCACCGGAGTTCACGAGCACGGAGACAGGATCCTCGCGGTCCACATCCGGAGGACCCGGAACCACCAGTACCTCATCACCCTCTTCACGGGGAAGGAGGAGGGGGATGCCCATGCATGAGCCGGGGACCCTCTCCCGCGGAGAGGACGGAAACATCTGCATCAAGGCCGAGGATGAGAACTATTTCATTCCAGCCGGAGATGTCCGGCCGCTCCTGCTCGCCGGAAAAGCGACGCCAGTGCTCGCCACCCGGCGTGTGCCCCGCGGAGGAGGGCTGGCGATCATCGAAGGCTATGCGGTTGTGGGCAGCGGCGGGAGATCGGTCTTGATCTACAGCAGGGCCGGCCACTTCCTCACCCCGATGGTGAACTTCCTCAGGGTGGCACGGGGAGAGGCACAATCTGCCCCGCTCTTCCCGCTCATCCCGGGAGATGCGGGAGCGGGGCCATGAGCGATGAGCTCAGGAACGCACTCTCGCTCCTCTCTCCTGCAGGCAACGTAATCGAGCTCCGGGCAATCGCGGATGCCGCGGTCCACAGCGGGTACTTTCACGACCAGGGAGCCCTCGTCACCCAGGCACTCATGCTGGACTCGCTCCCCGAAGTCCAGGGGATCTATGTCACCCTGAACGAAGTGAACCCCGCCCTTCTCGCACGGCGGGCGAACCGGGTGAAGATCCGGCTCGGCCGGAAGGATGCCACGACAAGCGATGCCGATATCCTCCGCCGCCGGTGGTTTCCCATCGACGTTGACCCGCAGAGGCCGAGCGGGGTCTCGTCGACTGATGGCGAGCACCAGGCGGCACTCGTGCGGGCCGAGGAGATCGCCAGGTTTCTCAGCAACGAGAAGGGGTGGCCTGCCCCGGTCCTCGCGGACTCGGGCAACGGTGCACATCTTCTCTACCGGATCGATCTCCCGAACGATAACGCGAGCCGTGACCTGGTGAAGCGATGCCTCGAAGTGCTGGACCTGCTCTTCTCGGACCCGGCATGCAGCATCGACACGGCGAATTTCAACGCAGCCCGGATCTGGAAGCTCTACGGCACGACGTCGCGAAAGGGAGATCATACTCAGGACCGCCCTCACCGGGTGTCCAGGGTGCTTTCGGCTCCGGGCGTTCTGCAGGTCGTTTCGCCGGCACTCCTGCAGCAACTCGCAGGGGCGATTCCCACCGAAGGCCAGGCACCACATGGAAAGAAGCACGGCCCTTTCGACCTCCGGGCGTGGCTCACCGGGCACGGCATCCGAGTCCGGTCGGAACGCCCGTGGAACGGCGGAACCCTGTATGCCCTGGAGGAGTGCCCGTTCTCCACCGCTCACCACGACGGGGCGTTCGCCATCCAGTTCGCGAGCGGGGCGGTATTTGCCGGCTGTCACCACCAGAGCTGCGGCGGCGGCTCGCAGCGGTGGCAGGAGCTTCGGAACCGGTATGAGCGGACCACTCCTCCACGGCCGGCGGCCCCGCCACGGCACACCGATCCCGTCGCTCCGCCCCCGGCCTCTCCCCCTGAAATGGAAGAGGCCGTCGGGATACTCAGTTCGGGCGACCCGCTGCGCGAGATGCTCCGGACCTTCGCACTCGACCACGAGGGCGACGGCACTGTCGCCGAATGCCTCATCCTCTCCCTCGCCTCGCGATCGGTGATCAACACCAACGGACTGCACGTCTCCGTCACCGGCGAGAGCGGGAAGGGCAAGAGCCACGCGTTCGGAACGATGCTCCGGCAGGTCCCGGAGCGGTTCCGGCTCAAGGGGGCGATGAGCAACAAGGCGCTCTTCTACCACGACAACCTGCAGCCCGGCAGCGTGATCGTGCTCGACGACACCACGCTCTCGGACGAGATGCAGGAGATCCTCAAAGGCGT
>NZ_MVQB01000050.1 GCF_002067035.1 Methanoregula sp. PtaB.Bin085
CTGTCAATTCCACTGCAAACGCAACCAGGCCCACCACGAAAAGTGTGACAACGGCCCCGTCCCTGAAACAACCGGCAACCGTGGGATACATACGTTTTACCGGCCCGGAGTATTCCGTAGAATACCCGGCCACCTGGAGCACGAACCAGTCCCGCCTTCCGCTCTATGAATACCGCCATGATCTTCACGGCTGCAATGCTGCTCCTGCGTATCGACTGGACCGGGATATCCGCGCGTATTCTTCTCCCGATAACAGTATGGCATTCTTTTCCAGCATCTCTGCCACGGACAGGGACATCTGGCCCCACAATCTCAACGGGCAGATTGCATACGAGGACATTGTCAATTCGGTCATCGGTACACGGGTCACCTGTGCGAATTCTCCGGAAGGTGCGTTTACGATTGCAGG
The DNA here is from genome assembly GCF_002067035.1 of Methanoregula sp. PtaB.Bin085. Classification (GTDB taxonomy): domain Archaea; phylum Halobacteriota; class Methanomicrobia; order Methanomicrobiales; family Methanospirillaceae; genus Methanoregula. The sequence continues at coordinate 410 of NZ_MVQB01000050.1, forward strand.
GATCTCCCAGGTGCCGCTTGACGGCGTATCCTTCACCGGGACGCGGGCGGATTATGCAAAGATAAATTCCACGGGATTCACAGACGGGACCGGCACGATCTATGTCGTGACCGGCAGGCAGCACCGCGGGGTGTTCCTCTTCTACCGCTCTTCGGGCGATGCGGGGATGCAGCCATCCCTCAGTGACTCTATGTTCGACAGCCTGCGGCTGGACCCGGGATTCTGAAATTATTATTTTGGCTCTGGGAAAAACCTCCTTAAATATAGCGTTAAATTGTGATGGAGCCACTGGCGCTCGGGGTCTGTCGACCCTTACCTACGAAGGAATCTGATGAGTCCTTCTCATCCTCACGGTCTGATGACCGTTCAGACCATGGAGCGTTACGTTTTCCGGGCATCTATAAAAATTGAATATGGGGGTCAAGGGGGCCTGTCCCCTTGGGCTGCCTCCCCCTCTGGGAGAGAGAGGGGTTCACGCTCCCAATTCCACTGAGTGTATAAGGGTATGGATTTCCCATGAAAAAAACGAAACAATACAATGACGGGGCTGATGTTCCCATGCCCTTGGTTGTGATAAACGGCCGCCGCCCCGAAGGGCGCCCCGCGGCGGCTTTTTATTTTCCGGTTTCCTGGACCGGAGATTGCTCCACCATGTCCAGAGAAGGGCCCGGTAGCGGGGAGCCCTCCCATTGTTCTGGGATTCTTTTTTCATAGTCTGGGTGTGAACCGGATAGGTTCATGTCGGTTTCCACAGAGCCGTTATTCTTTAAAAAAGCCGGAAAAACAACAGGATGTGATTACGGCTTCTTCATCTGGTACATGTGCCAGATCTTGCAGGCACCCTCGTGGCTGACCATGCAGGGGCCGACGGGCTTTCTCGGGTTGCAGACCTTTCCGAAGAGCTTGCAGTCGGGAGGCTGGGCGAAACCCCGGAGGATCTTATCGCACATGCAGGCCGAATGCTTGGTGACATGCCTGAACACGATGCCGAATTTCTTCTGTGCATCGTACTTTTCGAACTCCTTCTTCAGCCGGAGGCCGGAGCCGGGGATGACCGGGAAGCCCCGCCACTCGACATCGGACGGCTCAAACACGTCATACATAATCTTCTTTGCCTTGACATTCCCTTCGCGGCTGACAGCGCGGGGGTAGGCATTGTCGACCCGGTGCGTTCCCTCCTTCACCTGTTTCACGAGCATCAGGAGGCCGAGCAGGATGTCCTCCGGCTCGAACCCGGCAACCACCTGCGGGACCGGGAACTGCTCGTACTCCTCGTATCCCATGACCGTACAGACATGGCCCGGCAGCATGAATCCGTGGAGTTTCGCCTCGCCCTGCTCGAGCAGCCACTTCATGGCCGGCGGGACGATACGGTGGCAGGAGAGGATGGAGAAGTTTTCCGGAGGTTTTGTCAGGAGCATGGCAGCAACGGTCGGGGCCGTGGTCTCGAAGCCGACCGAGATGAAGACAACTTCCTTATCGGTCTTTTTTGCAATCTCGACGGCCTTGTGGATGCCCTGCACGATCCGGACATCCCCCCCGCAGGACTCGAGGGATCCCTGCGATCCCGGGACGTGGAGGAGGTCCCCGTAGGTCGCGACAATACAATCCTTTTGTGCAAGGTCGAGCGCTGCATCGATCTCACCCTGCGGCGTGATGCAGACCGGGCAGCCCGGGCCCATGACAATCTTCAGGTGTTCCGGCAGCAGGCTCCTGAGCCCTGTGCGGGCAATCGCAGCCTCGTGCGTACCGCAGATGTGCATGAAGGTCATGTCGCGATCCACGATATCGTGGAGTTTTTGAGCAATCTCCTTTCCCGTCGCCATAACGATTCAAAAGTATTAATTTTTTAATAACATAAGGGTACGTATGGATTTGTCAGGAATCGGAGTGAATTACCTCCTTGCGGCAGGTGTGATCCTCCTTGGCATCGTGATCGCATTCCTTGCACGAAGGCTGGTCAGATGGCTGGAATCCGTGGCCAAAGAAACGGAGACCTATTGGGACGACATCATCATCACTGCCATCGGGACGCCTCTTCAGGTCATCATCATCATGCTCGGGTTCTACTTCGGCATCACGAAATTCGATATCCTTCCTGAAAGCAGCCGGTGGCTCCTCGATCCACGGTATGAGACGGCATTCTTCATCCTGATCAGCGCATGGATCATCTCCACGTTCCTGTACAGCGTCATCAGGATCTACGGACGGGCATATGCCGAACGGTCTGAAACCGATTTGGACGACCGGCTCGTCGAGCTTCTCGAGCTGGTCATCCGGTATGTCATCTGGTTCGCGGCCGTCATGGCGATCTTCAAGGTCTTCAATATCGACATCACACCATTCCTTGCCGGTGCGGGCATTGCCGGTATCGCTGTTGCACTCGCGGCACAGGACCTCATCTCCAACTTCTTTGGCGGGGCCATCATCACGGTTGACAAGCCCTTCAAGGTCGGCGATCGCGTCAAGGTCGACAACTTCTATGGAGATGTCGTATCTGTCGGGACCCGCAGCACAAGGATAAAAACTCTCGACTACCAGATCGTGACCCTCCCGAACAACAAGATAACCACCAATGTCATCATCAACTACTCGGAGCCCGACCAGAAACTGCGAATCGTCATACCGGTTACCGTTGCATACGGGACCGACCCGCTGAAAGTCAAGAAGGTCCTGCTCGAGATCGCGCACGATGCAATAAAAAAGACCGGATTCTTCCTTGAAGATCCGGCTCCGACTGTCTTTTTCGACGAATTCGGCGCGTCGAGCCTCAATTTCCTCCTCAAGATCTGGATGCGGAAATACAACCTGCCCGATGAGTCGAAAGATGCAATCAATTGCATGATAGCCGAGAGGTTTGCAAAGGAAGGCATCGAGATCCCGTTCCCGCAGATGGACGTACACATGAAAAAGTGAGATCTATTCTGACTCTCTCTTTTTACTATCAGATTCTGTGTGAGTACCAACAAATGGCCCGTATCCGGAGGGCTGTATGGAGAGCGGCCCTGTTTTCATTCCATTCTTCCGCAATGTTTTATAGGGATTACTCACAACGTTGTTAAGCAACCGGTCAGGGCAGTTACCAGAGAATTTTCCCGGCCAGGTCCTGCTGAACCAGATTCAGTGCCTATGTGACACAGCCCGGCAGTGTGCCTCCTTGGTAAGGAGGAAGTCCCGAGTTCAAATCTCGGCATAGGCTTATTAGTTCACGGTTTTCTGCTTTTAGAAACTTCACAAGCAGGAAATGGAATGAATTTTTTTAAATACAAATTATCATTTTTCCTTGCGGTTCCTTTCATCCGGATACAGAATCTTCCTGCTGTAAGATTGCTACTGAACGTTCTTTCAGGACAGGGTATATTTTTCACCAGCCCCTGCTGATCGCTCTGGAGGGATGCGGGGTACTGAGTCGGATGTCATGTATGAGCACTTCCCTTCATCGGGTTTCTGACAAAAACCGAATCAGGTGGACGGGCTCATTCCCGGACGTTCACAGCTGAAGGTTACATGGTAACCTGCCCTGCCATGCCATAAAACGGCCCTGATACTGGAGGCTCCCGCAATACAATCATCCTGCACAATTTCCAATCGTACATCGATCTCCGGAAAAAAATTTTCAATCGATCCCTCACCCCCCGCTCGCAATTTTTTAATCGGGATCCGATCGAAAGACCGGAACGATCACGGCGGAAACAGAAAAAAAGTTGTAAAGTACTCCCTTAGTCAGTCAAGTACTTACCCGGTAATCGGAAGCATAACTTACACTGTTTTTTCGCGCTGTAACTGATCAAGGATGGGGGGTCTCCTGCAAACGATGGAGAGCCGGCCCAGGATCACGGCATGTCCAGCATCTGCTTCACCAGCGAATTCGCTGCCGGATCCGCAAAAATCCGGAATGCCGTCTCTCCGTTTTCCGTGATCCGGTACGCGGTCTCCCGCCGGTTTCGCCCATCCCGCGACTGATCGGCGAGCCCGGCATCGGTGAGCATCCCCATGAACCAGGTGAATGTTGCCTGCGACAGGTCGTTGGCCGGCTTCCTCCCCCGGTTATAATGGATGACAGGGGCGCCCTCTACCGGTTTCCGGGCACGCTGGCGGATATAGTACGGCCAGACCTGTTTGTACAGGTACTGCCGGGGGACGTACGGGATCCCCGCCGGGCCGGGAGGGACCGGGCGGTTCCGCAGGAGAACGGCGAGGATTGTCTGGTAGTTCACGTTCGCAAGCAGTGTACGGACGTCCCGGTCCGGCACCGGCACCCGCAGCGGGACTTTCCCTCCAAACGAAGTCCAGACCTCCCCGCCAATCCACGGGGCGAGCGCGAAGAGCGCCATGCAGAGATCCCGGGGCCCTGCCGAGAGATCGAATGTTATGCGGGCGTTTTTGTTCTCATGCCGGACCCTTGTCAGCACTGTACGGGCGGACTGGAATGATGGCGGAAAGACCATCTCGCGGGCGAACGGGATTGAGAGGGATGCGGCGATCTCCTTCACTGATTCCGCTGCGTGACGGACTGCCAGCCGTTCCCCCTCGATCCGGGGATTTGCCGATATGCCGTAACTTTCGCTGTCAGCAATCACGCAGATGCGGGTGATCCCCGGCATCATACGGAGGATGGCCGGAAGGGTTGTGTGGATGGCTCCGCCAGCGCTGATGATGTGGACATGGCTGCCCTGTTGCATGGATCAGAGTCGAATGGCTGGTTTAAATACTTGCAGGTTAATAAAAAAACATCCCATCACAGGATTTTCTGATAAAACATCCTGACGCCGGTTGACCGGATCACTGCTCAGACCACAAATGCCACGACAGGACGATTGCCGGCAAGGACGGACGTGCCGGGAAACGTGAACAGGATCTCCTTTACGGATGCTTTCTGGGGGATAACAAAAATCATTTCAGCACCGCTGACCTGTTGTGACGGGCCGAGATCGTACAAAACCTTCGACCCGATGCCATAGGGCGAATAACTGTTGCCATCAGTATCAACGAGGGTGAAATCATTGCTGTACACGGTGATGTTGCCCGTGCTTCGGACATTCTTCAGCGTAACAGAGACCAGGAAAAACCTGTTGGAGTTAAAGGTATTGTCGCCATTTCGTGCAGAGTTCATGGTTATCTGGAGATCGCTGTTTCCCACCGGCCTGTTCAGGGACGATTCAATGCGGGGCGGGAGTGTCTGTCCGGCCGATATTGCTTCGGATGCGTTCTTCCCGATGGTAACGGAATGCTGGTAGACCGGTAATACGATATAAACGATAATGACAACAGCAAGACAGAGAATCAGCCCCATCTTCACGTAAGCAAGGGTATTGCCGACTTTTTTTGCCCCCTCTTCCAGTTTTGCCCCGCATTCAACACAATGGGTAAAATACCGGGGGTTTGTGCTTCCGCATTTCGGGCATCTCTTCGCAGCCATATCCGGATCCGTGATGTCATTCCGGAGCTGGTGCACACAGCCCCGGATCAAAGCAATATACCGCGATAATTCATTTAAAGATACTCATTTTTTTGACGGCATTCCGGAATATTTCCTAAAAAATACACGGTAGTCAGTATACCGGCACAGGGAAAATCCCTGCCTGCCGGTGCTCAGGCATGGTCGGATTGCTTTAAGGGGATTTCCGGCAAATATCCTGAGGTCCAGAAAGGATTATCATGAGTCAGCTCACCCCCCCGGAAGGCACGGGCACGGTTGCCGCAAAGCGGTTCACCTTTGCCCCGCGTATGGCAAAAACACCGAAATCCTTTATCCGCGAGATCCTCAAGGTAACCGAACGGCCGGAGGTCATCTCTTTCGCCGGGGGCCTTCCAAGCCCGGCCCTCATTGATGTCGAGGGTATCCGGGCTGCAACCGTATCTGTCCTGGAGCAGGACGGACAGGTGGCGCTCCAGTATTCCACGACCGAGGGATATCTCCCGCTCCGGCAGTTCATCGCTGACAGGTACAGGTCACGCCTGGGACTCCAGGTCTCCCCGGACGAAATCCTGATCACCAACGGATCCCAGCAGTGCCTCGACCTTATCGGCAAGGTCATCATCGGAACCGGGGATCATGTCGGGATCGAGCGCCCGGGCTATCTTGGTGCGATCCAGGCATTCTCCCTGTACGAGCCGGTCTTCCACCCGGTTACCCTTCATAACGACGGCCCGGATAGAGAAGAGCTTGAAGCAGCCTGCCGGGCCTCGCCGGTAAAGATGTTCTATGGCGTGCCAAATTCCCAGAACCCATCCGGCATCACGTATTCCGAATCCTGCAGGAAGGAAGTGGCCCGCATTATGGAGGAGAACGGGGGGTTGTTTGTCGAAGACGATGCGTATGGCGAACTGAACTTCTCAGGTTCATCCATGCCATCAATCAGATCGTTCCTGCCCGGTCAGACCGTAATCACCGGATCCTTCTCCAAGATCCTTGCCCCCGGCATGAGAATGGGCTGGGTGGTTGCACCGCCGGCAATCATGGAACAGCTGGTGATAGCCAAGCAGGCTTCGGATCTCCATTCCAACTATCTCTCGCAGAGAATAGCGTACGAGTATCTTTCGCACCAGGACATCGACAGCCATATCCGGAAAATCCGGAGAGCATACCGGCATCAGCGGGACATCATGATACGGATGCTCGAAGAAAAGTTCCCGGAGAGCGTTTCGTACACCTGTCCCCTTGGAGGCATGTTCGTCTGGATAACACTCCCGCCCGGCTGTTCATCGATGGCTGTTTTCGAGTCTGCGCTGAAAAAGAACGTGGCCGTTCTTCCCGGTCTGCCTTTCTATGTTGACGGCGGGGGATCCAATACCCTGAGGCTTAATTTCTCTAACTCTACACCGGATGATATTGAAGAGGGCATGAAACGTCTTGCCGGTGTCATCATGGAAATGTGTATCCAATAATTCTTTCCGCAAATGCTGAAAAAATACAGCCGTAAAAAGCCCGTACGCTGTGGTGATCCGCGCATCTCATACCGGAAAGGGTATATGGCGCCGGGGTGCAACCTTTATACTGGTATAGATCTGTACAGCAGGCGCCCAATAAGAGCCAGTCTGGCGGCAAGAGGTATCCCAATCCATGAATACGAAGAGTGATGCGGAAGCATTATTGCGGCAGGGCATCGAACTCTACGACCTTGGCAGGTTTCAGGAAGCCATCGTCATGTTTGACCGGTGTCTTGCCCTGTACCCACGGCTCGCGAAAGCCCATTATTTCAAAGGTATAGCCCTGTATGACCTGGGAAAATTCAACGAAGCAATTTTGGCCTATGACGAGGCATTCCGGCTGGATCCTGCCGATGCAAATACCCTGTATAATAAAGCCGCCACTCTTGCCCAGATCGGCAGGAACGAAGAAGCACTCGATACCTGTGACCGCCTCCTCGCACTGAAAGTTGATAACGCCGAGGGCTGGATCCTCAAGGGCATCGCCCTGTACGAACTTGGCCGTTTCAAGGATGCGATCGTTGCCTATGATCATGCCCTCATGGTAGATCCGCGTCACGCCAAGGTATATTACAACAAGGGGATTGCCCTCGCAGATCTCGGAAGGCATATGGAGGCGATCCTTTCCTATGACAAGGCTATCGAGATCGTACCCAACTACGCAAAGGCATTCTATAACAAGGGAATATCTCTGTACGAGCTGGGAAAATTCGACGAGGCGCTCGAGGCCTTCGCCCGGGCATACGATTTCGATCCCTCCGATGTCTGGGTCTGGTATTACCGCAGCTTCATTCTTGCCAAGCAGGAAAAGAATGACGAGGCGATAAAATCCGCAGACGTTTTCCTCACCACCGAGCCGGACCATGCCGATATCTGGACTCTCCGGGGGATATCGCAGTTCAAGACCGGCAGACATAACGATGCTGTCTCTTCCCTGAAACGGGCACTGGAGCTGAACGGAGAGATTGCCGATGCGTGGCTCTATCTCGGCCTTTCGCAGAATACCCTTGAGGAATTCGAGGATGCGATCGAGTCGTTCACGCATGCGATTGGAATAACCCCGTCCAGTGCGCCGGCGTATTACAACAGGGGTATCTCGTTCTTGCGGCTCAAAAAGTACCGCGAATCGGTCGACGATCTCGATGAATCGCTCTCGCTCTCCCCGCGGAATGCCGATGCATGGTACAAAAAAGGTATTGCCAGCATATACCTGAGCCGGTACGAGGATGCACTCGAATCATTCACCAAGAGCCTGGGTCTGAGGCCGGATCATGCCGGCTCGTATTATTATAAAGGACTCGCGTATATCAAACTTGGACGGCTCAAGGAATCCATCGAATCGTTCGAGAAGGTTCTCTCGATCGATCCCGGTTGTGCGTCTGCTGCATTCCAGCAGGGCCTTACCTACACGAGCCTTGGACGGTTTGCCGAGGCAGTTGCGGCTTTCGACGTTGCCCTCAGCATCAGCCCGGATTATGCAGATGCCCTGTACCAGAAGGGATTTGCCCTGGCAAAACTCGGGAAGAACGAGGAAGCAATCACCGCGTTCGATCAGACGCTGTCAGAGAACCGGGACAATGCCCAGGCGTACCACCAGAAAGGATCCCTGCTCCTCAAAGTGGGAAGATATCCTGAAGCAATTGCCGCATTCGACCAGAGCATCTCTCTCAAGCCCGGGTATGCACAGTCGTTTTATGATAAGGGTATTGCATTGTTAAAACTCCAGCGGTTTGACGATGCCATCGATGCATTCGGCTGTGCCCTGGATATCAATCCCAATTACGTGAACGCATTCTATTACCAGGGAATAGCGTTTACCGAACTTGAGCGGTACGATGAAGCAATCGAGGCGTTCGATCACGCGCTGGAGATCGATCCGGTCCACACGCTCGCGCTCTACCACCGCGGTGCGGCCCTGATGCAGCTCCAGCGCTATTCTGATGCTGTCAACGCTTTCGACACCCTGCTCGCGGTCTCCCCCCAGTACACTGCCGCCATCTACGAGAAGGGGATCGCACTCCTCCAGCTTTCGCGGTTTGAAGAAGCATGCCAGATGTTTGACGAAGCACTGGACCTGAATCCCTCCCTGGCAGATGCATGGCTGTATAAAGGGATTGCTCTCGTCAGCCTTGACCGGAGCGAGGATGCGATCACTGCGTTTGACCGGACCCTGATGCTGAACCCCCGGCGGGCCGATGCCGCGATCCGGAAAGGCATCGCTCTTATCAATCTCGAGAAGTTTGAGGATGCGGTCATAGTATTCAACCGGATTATCGAAGACGAATCCGGGAATGCCCGGGTCTGGTATTACAAGGGGTTAGCTCTCTCCCATCTTGGCCGCGATGCGGAATCGATCCGGTCCTTTGACCGGGCAATTGAGATCGATCCGTCGTGTGTCCGGGCATGGACCGGCAAGGCCGACGCATATATCCAGCTCCAGAAACCCCACGAAGCCATCGCATCCTATGACCAGGCTCTCGACCGCGATCCGGGTGACCCCGATATCATCTTCCGGAAAGGAAAGGCGCTCCTCACGCTGAAAAAATACCGGGAGGCTCTCTTTGCCTTTGATCAGGTGATCGATATTGACCCGGAATATACAGAGGCGGAGTTCCAGCGCGGGAACGTCCTCATCGAACTCGGGAATCCTGACGAAGCGCTCAATGCATTCAGCGTCGTTATCGAGCGGGATCCGGAGAACATTCCGGCATTATACGCAACCGGTTCAATTCTCAACAGGCTGGGCAAGCACGATGAGGCGGTTGCGATCTTCAACCGCCTTCTTCTGATCTCCCCTCACAATGCGGACGCGCTGTTCCAGAAGGGGCAGTCTTTGATGAGTCTTCACCAGTATCAGGAAGCACTTGAAGCCTTCAGGGCGGCAGAAGAAGAAGATCCGGCACTGCCGCTTGTTGCGCTGCAGGCCGGAATTGCCTGCGTGAAACTCGGGTCTGATGAAGAGGCAATTGGCGCATTCGACCGGGAACTTTCCCGGAATCCGAAGAATCCGCAGGCTGCGACCAGGAAAGGAATTTCCCTGCTCCGGCTCGGGAGGCATACCGAAGCTATCGATATTCTTGCAGAATCGGTTGAGCAGGATTCGAAGAACAAGTGGTCATGGTACTACCTTGGTGTCGCATATGCAACTGCTGATCACCTTGATGATGCCGTCCGGGCATTCGACCATGTTACCGAGATCGACAGGCACTGCGCCCGCGCATTCTTCGAACGGGGGGATGCGCTTGCCCGTATGGGGAAACCGCTTGAAGCGGTTGTGTCGTATGATCAGGCTCTTGAACTCCGGCCCCGCGATGCAAAGACCCTGTTCCACAAAGGCATAGCCCTTGCCCAGCGGGAAAAGTATGACGATGCCATCCAGGCATTCGAAAAGGCACTTTCCCTGGAACCTGACAATGCTGAGGGATTATATTACCTCGGTATCGCCCTGACGGGAAGGGAGCGGTATGACGAATCGGTCAGTGCGTTCGACCGGTCACTTGCGATAGATCCGGCAAATGCGCTGGCACACCATTACCGCGGGGTTGCCCTCATTCAGGCAGGACAGCCGGAAGAAGCGATCCGGGCGCTCAGCGCAGCGCTCGAACGTGACCCATCGAATGCCGTCTCCCATTATTATGCCGGCCTTGCCCACCTCCAGCTGAAACACTACCCGGATGCAATCAGCTCCCTTGACCGGGCAATCGGGCTTGATCCCGGCATGACCGATGCGTACCTGTACCGCGGGATCGCGCTTGCAGCAACAGACCGGCATGAGGAAGCCATCCAGTCCCTTGACCACAGTCTTGCAGCAAACCCCTCCCTTATTGAAGCACTCATATGCCGCGCCGGGTCACTCTTCAGTCTCGGGCGTTTTAACGAGACCATCGAGACCGATGATCGCATCCTCTCCCTCAACCCGGCGCTCATCGACATCTGGATGCAGAAAGGAAATGCGTTCTTCGGGCTCAACAGGAAGCAGGAGGCTATCCAGGCATACAGCAAAGCGCTGGAGATCAATGCTAACCTTGCCGATGGCTGGGTAAAGAAAGCCGATGCACTCTGTGATCTGGGTAAGCGGCAGGAGGCTATCCTGGCCTACACGCGGGCGCTTGACATCAATCCCGCCCTCCACGATGTCTGGATGCGCAAAGGGGACACCCTGAATGTTCTCGGGAAGAGCGAGGAAGCAGTTCTCTCATACAAAAAATCGCTCCGGATCAACCCTGATCAGGAAGCCGGCTGGATCAAGTGCGGAAGAACATATTTCGAACTGGGGCGGTACCAGGATGCGATCGATGCCTTTGACAATGCCATCGGGCTGAACCAGCGGAGCACCGAAGCATTCTATTACAAGGGTCTGTCGCTGGAGAAGATCAACCGTGCTGAGGGGGCAATCCATGTCTTTGAAGTGCTCCTCGAGATCGATCCAAAGAACGGGGAGGCCCACTACCATAAGGGGCTTGCCCTTGCCACTCTAGGCGACCATCGCGATGCTGTCAGTTCCTTCAGCCAGGCCCTCGAAATCCTGCCGGCATTTGCACCGGCATGGTACCAGAAGGGAAAGTCCCTTTCCGTTAACGGGAAATATGAGGAGGCGATCGAAGCGTTCTCGAAGGCGCTGGAACTTGAGCCCTCCTTCACCGAAGTCCATTACCATCTTGGGTTTGCACTTCTGAAAACAGGGAAGTATGCCGAGGCGGTTGAATCGTTTGACCGGAACCTGGCAAAGGATACCGGCAATGCTCCGGCGTATTTCAACCGGGGCGTGGCATTCGAGAAACTGGAAAAGTACAAGGAAGCACTTGAGTCCCTTGACAAGTCCCTCATGCATGACCCGGAGAATGCGCTGGCATTCTATCATAAAGGCAAGGCTTACACGGAACTGAAGAAATATAGTGATGCTGTCTTTGCTTTTGACAAAACACTGCAGCTCAAGCCAAAATACACGGATGCACGATTGCGTAAAGGTCTTGCCCTGTATCATCTCGGCCGGTTCCGCGATGCCATCACGGACTTTGACCGGACTCTTCTGGAGAACCCGCATAATTTCCTTGCCTGTTATTACAAAGGACGGGCCCATCAGGAGCTGAAAGAGTATTCTGAAGCTATTGACGCATTTGATCATGCACTCGAGATCGATTCGCATAATGCCGAGGTACATCTCAACCGGGGGATTACGCTTCTTGCACTCCAGCGGCTGGATGACGCACTTCATGCATTCGACCAGTGCCTCCTTATCGATGCGGGATTCGCTTCTGCCCATTACCGGCGCGGGTATACCCTTGTCAAGCTGGGACGTCCGCGGGAAGCGATCGATGCATTCGATCGCTGTACCGGCATCACGCCACAGTTCGCGCCAGCATATTTCCTGAAAGGGCAGGCGTTACGCTCCATCGGACTGAACCAGGATTCGGTCTACGCATTTGACCGTGCCCTTGAGTCGGATTCGCAGTGCCTCAGGGCCGCTGTCGCCAAATCCGCAGTGCTCCACGACCTTGGGAACCACGATGAATCCCTCCTGGCCAGCGAGAGGGCTATCGGGATCGATGCCGGTTCCGCGGAAGCATGGTACCAGAAAGGAGTTGCGCTCGCTGACCTTGACCGTGCTGCAGATGCCGTTTCTGCATTCGACAAGGCCATTGAACTCGATCCCACCACCGCCCAGACCCATTACGATAAGGGCCTTGCCCTGATCAAACTCTCACGGCACATCGACGCGATCAATGCCTTTGACCGGGTTCTCGAGATCATCCCGAGTTACTCCCCGGCGTTCTTCCATAAGGGAATAGCCCTTGCCGAACTGGGCATGCATGAGGAGGCCATTCTCTCCTTCAATATTGCCCTCGAGATTTCACCAGATGATGCAGCCGCCAACTACCAGAAAGGGTTGTCGCTTGTACGGCTGGAGAACTACGAAGAGGCGATTGCAGCGTTTGACGAATCGTTCCGTCTCCGTCCACAGAATGCCGATCCCCTGTACCAGAAAGGACTCTCACTCGCGGCACTGGGCAACCAGGAAGGTGCTGAGAAGGCGTTCAATGCCGCTCTTGAGATCGATCCCGGTAACAAAGATGCTCTGTACCACAAAGGACTTGCCCTTGCCGAAATGGGGAGGTTCGAAGAAGCCATCGATGCACTCTCCCGGACCGTGGAGTCCAATCCGAAGATCGCCAACGCATGGCTGATCCGGGGATTCTGCCTGTTTGCCGTTGAACGGTTCCACGACGCGGTCCTTTCCTATAACAATGCAATCGAACTTGACAGGACCAACCCCCATACCTGGTTCTACAAAGGGAGATCCCATCTCAGTCTCGGGAGCAATGAGGAAGCGATCGCGGCGTTCGACAATGCAGTATCTCTTGTGGCTGACTTCGGGGAAGCCTATTACTACAAGGGTGTCGCCCTCTTCCGTCTCGGCAGGCATGCCGAAGCCGCGGACATGTATGGCGAAGCCACGCGCCTGATGCCTGACTTCATCGATGCGTTCCGTGAATACGGCCGGACACTCGGTATTGTAGGCAGGTACCAGGAAGCCGTAGAAGCTTTCGGGAGGGTTCTTGCTGATCTCCCGCAGGATCTGACAGCACTGTACGGGCAGGCACGGGCATATGACCATCTGGGATCCTACAAGGAAGCCGTTGTCTCGTATGCACGCGTAAACCGCGTCGAACCTTCCTGCGAACGGGCCTTCTTCTACAAGGGATTTGCCCATATCCTGCTCCACCAGTACGAGGAGGCTGTGGATGCGTTCAGCAGCACTATCGGCATCAATCCTGATAACGCCGAAGCCTGGCAGGAGAAAGGCAAAGCCCTTGTGGTCCTTGAAAAATATGAAAGCGCTGTCGAAGCATTTGACGGGTACATTGCTCTCAAACCCGATGATGCTGCGATAGTCTATGAAAAAGGGCTCGCGCTGACAAAACAGGAGAAAACCCAGGAGGCTCTCGACGCTTTCATCCGGTGCATTTCTCTTGGCATGGATACCGCACGGGTCCATGCGGAGCTTGCCTATGCGCTCTTCCGGCTTGGCAGATATGACGAGGCGCTCTCATCGCTGGACCGGTCAATCGGGCATGCCGCTGACGATCCCCATGTCCACCAGGTACGGGGTGAATGCCTGACTCACCTGGAGCGGCATGCCGACGCCCTTGCTGCATACGATACAGCTCTTGCGCTGGACCCGGAGAATGGCCGGGCTCACCGGGGGCGGGGCCTCTCCCTCGTGAAACTGGAACAGTATGAAGATGCCGTCGTAAGTCTCGACCGTGCACTGGACTATGACTCGGCAGATCCTGAACTTCTGACCTCAAAGGGATATTCGCTGTACCGGCTGAAGCGGTACAAGGAATCTGTTGAGTCGCTGGGAAAATCCCTCAGGAGACGGCCGCAGAATGCCTTTACCCTTCTGTACCTGGCAAAATCCTGGCTGAATCTTTCCCAGTGGGAGGAAGCCCTTGACTATTTCGGGAAATATCTGGCTCTCGATGAAAAAGATGTCTCCGCATGGTATTTTAAGGGGGTATGTCTCGTCCGGCTGAAACGTCACCGGGAAGCGCTCGAAGCCATGGAGAAAACCCTTGCCCTTAATCCATCCTGCGCACCCGCGTGGTTCCACCATGCATGCGAGCTCGTTATCCTGAAACAGTACGAGGACGCATTACCTTCATTCGATCATGCACTTGAACACATCGCGCAATCCCCGCAACCCATTGATACCGCCGACCTCCTCCTGCGCAAGGGTACGGTCCTGCAGGAACTGGAACGTTATGAAGAATCACTCGATGCATTCACCCGTTCGCTCCAGATCTCGCCTGATACAATCACTGCGTGGTATCGGAAAGGGAAGTCATATATCCACCTCCTGAACTACCAGGAAGCAGTCAGGTGTTTTGACGAAGTCATCTCCCGTGACGAGAAGTGCGATGGTGCATGGCTGAAAAAAGGCAGCGCCCATCTTTCCATCGGGCAGTTCGAACCGGCAGTGGATGCACTGGGCCGGGCCCTGGATCTGAAGCCACGGAATGCCAACGGCTGGTATGATCGTGCAATCGCTCTCTTTGAACTGAAACGGTACGACGAGGCCGTGGAATCCTTCGACCGGGCTATCGCGATCAATTCCAAATACACCAATGCCTGGTATGACAAGGGGATTGCCCTGACCCGCCTCGGCAGGGACAGGGAAGCCATTCAGGCATTCGACAGCACTCTTGCGATCGATTCCCACTTCTCGACAGCATTCCTTGAGAAGGGTTTCGCGCTGGAACGGCTGTCGCTGAACAAAGAATCCCTTGCAGCATTTGAATCGGCTCTGGCAATCGATTCCTCGCTCGTACAGGGTCATTTCCACAAGGGCCTCGTCCTGTTCCGTATGAAACGGCATAAGGTATCCCTGTCAGCCTTCGAGACAGCGCTTGCTCTTGACGATACCCTGACAGATGCATGGTATTACAGCGGACTCTGTTACGTACATCTGGGGAATAACCAGGCAGCCATCACCTCGTTTTCCCGCGCCATCGCTCTGAATCCCCGTTTCTACGATGCGTACCTTGAAAAAGGGCTGGTTCTTTCAGACATGGGGAATTTCAGGGAGGCTGTCGAAGAACTGTCCCATGCCCTGGAAATCGATGACTCAAAACCAGAGGCACACTATGCAAAAGGACTTGCCCTTGAAGCTCTCGGACGAAACGAGGATGCACTCGCATCCTTTAACAAGGCTCTCATCCTGAATCCCGAATATTCGAACGCATATTTCAACCAGGGCCTCGTCCTGATGCAGCTTGGCAGGCTCCGGGAGGCGGTAAGCGCGTTCGATAACGTCCTTTCGCGGGTTCCGGAACATGCTGCTGCCTGGCACCAGCGCGGGATAGCGTTTGAATTCCTGCAGGATGACCAGCAGGCTGTCGAGTCTTATGACAAAGCCCGCCAGTTCGATCCCAGGAATGGCGAGGTCCTGTTCTTTGAGGGCAAAGCCTATGCCCGGCTGGCCAGATTTGAGGATGCCGTGCGGATCTTCGACCTTGCGCTGGAAATCACCCCCGACAGCGGGGAAATCCTGTATGAAAAAGGAATCGCTCTTGCGGTTCTCGGGCGTCATGGCGAGGCGGAAAGCATCCTTGAAAAAGCAGCACGGCACCTTCCAGAGAAACATGAGCCCCTGTACCGCCGTGGATTGTCACTTATGCACCTGAAGCGGTATACAGATGCTGTATCGTCCTTTAATGCAGCCCTGGATCTCGATACCGAGAATCACGAGATATGGTTCCAGAAGGGAACGGCCCTTGCACTCCTTGGACAATCGCAACCTGCAGCATCAGCGTTTGAGAATGCCATCGTGTTCCGACCCGATGATACCCGGTACCACCTCGGACTCGCCCGAGCTCTCGTCGCGCAGAAAAAGGATGCGGATGCAGTACGGTCCTTCGATGCAATTATTACGCGTTCTCCCGAGGACGCCACGGCATGGTACGAGAAAGGACTGGCATTATTCCGGTTGAAGAACTATCGTGAATCTCTCGCAACCCTAGAGAAGGCACGATCTCTCGATCCCGAAAACAGTGATGCCCTCTACCACCTTGCTGCATCTCAGCTTGCGCTGGAGTTGTTCCAGGATGCGGTCGATTCCTACCACAGTCTGTTAACGAGGGTTTCCAACAATGCTGCTGCCTGGTTTGAACTGGCAACGGCGCTTGCATCCCTGGACCGGCTGGAAGAGTCGCTCGATGCCGTCAGCCATGCTCTCCGGATCCAGCCGGAGATGTTTGATGCGCTCTATCTCCGGGCACGGATGCTTGACCGTCTCGATCGTCTCAACGAGGCAGTGACTGCCTATAACGGAGCTCTTTCAGTCCAGCCGCTGCACGTCCCCTCCCTCCACTACAAAGGGTGCGTCCTGTCACGTATGGAGAAGTATGAGGATGCAGTCAAGATATTTGACCGTGCTCTTGAGATCGATCCGGCGTACGTGGATTCTCTCTATGAAAAGGGCCATGCCCTTACATTCCTCGGTATGTACCGCGAAGCCGTCAAGACGTTCGATAAATTCCTGCAGCTTGAGAAGAACCATGCCGAAGCCTATTATTTCAAGGGAGTTGCGCTTGCCCGCCTTGGGCGGCACGATGATGCAATTCTGGCACTCAACAAGACCATCGATCTCGATGCAGGAAACAGCCGGGCGTTCTATCAGAAAGGGCTCTCCCTTGCTGCAACAGGAAGGAAAGAGGATGCCATCCAGGCGTTCGACCGTACCCTCGAGCTGGAACCCCGTTCCACGGAAACACTGCTCCACCGGGGAAGCGAGCTGATCCAGCTTGGGAGGTACAACGATGCCATCGAGTCTTTCAACCGTATCCTCGGGATTGATCCGGCAAATGCCGATGCATGGTATCTCAAGGGGAGCGCCCTGTCTGCCCTTGAAAAATCCGAGGATGCCATTGAAGCATTCAACCGGGCACTCGAACTCCGTCCGGAATATGTATCGGCGTATTATGAGAAAGGGAAAGCCCTGCACTCCCTGAAAATGTATCAGGAAGCAGTCCAGTCGTTTGACAAAGCACTCTCAATCCAGCCTAAGTTTGTCGACGCCCTCCATCACAAAGGTCTTGCCCAGATCCAGCAGGGCCGGTTCGAGGATGCCGAATACTCCTTCGACCAGGCTCTCCGGATCCGTCCCAACAATGCACAGATCTGGACCGGTAAAGGCCTGGCACTCTTCCGGAGAGGAAAAGATGCAGAAGCGGTTACGTTCTTCAGAAAAGCCCTGGGCATCGATCCGCGGGATGCCCACGCGAGTTATTACCTGGGGCGCTCGCTTGTGCGGCTCGGCAATTACCACGAGGCGCTGAAACACCTGGACGCTGCGTTAATCAGGATCCCCGACTGCTCGCAGGCATTCTATCATAAAGCACGGGCACTTGCCATGCTCTCGATGCATCACGAAGCCATCGGCGCTTACGACCGTGCCCTTGCGCTGAAGGATGAGTTCATCGAGGCCTGGCTGTATCGCGGCCTGTCCTATGCAAGCCTCGGCCAGTACGAACGGGCTCTGGCGGATTACGACCACGCGCTATCGCTGAACATGACCTATGCCGGGGCATTGCTCTCCAAGGGTATTGCGCTCAACAACCTTCACCGGTATGCCGAAGCGATCAGTTCCTTTAAGGAAGCAGCAGTCATCCAGCCTGACTATCCAGATGTCTATTACAACCTCGGGCTTGCGCTTCTTGAGCAGAAACAGTACCGCGATGCCATCACGGCATTCAACCAGGCCCTGTCCCTGAACAGGAAATATGCAGAAGCGTATGTCCACAAGGGGGTCGCACTCTTCTGTCTCAACGACTATGAAGAGTCAATCGTCGAATTCAATGCAGCTCTGAAGATCCGGCCAGATCTCGAAGAGGCGCTCTACTGGCGCGGCAGGGCACAGATGCGTCTTGGAAAATTCAGGGAGGCTGTATCCTCCTTCGATCTGGTGATATCAGCGAACCCGGCGAATGCCAATGCTATCTACGAAAAAGGCCGGGCAACCTTTTCCACGGGTAACTTTGAAGCAGCGATTGCCTCTTTCGATATCGCTATCGATATCATGCCCTCCTGCCATCAGGCGTTCTTCTGGAAAGGGCGTGCCCTCTTCGAGCAGGGGAATTTCGAAGCCGCCATCACCTGCTATAACCATGCCATCGAACTCTCCCCTAAAAATGCAGCGTTCCACGACCACCTCGGTCTGGCCCTGGCTGCCCTTGAACAGTATCGTGATGCCATCCAGTCGTATGACCGTGCGCTCGAGCTGGAGCATACCACGGAAGTGTTCGCCCACAAGGGGATTGCGCTGGCCGAACTCGGAATGTACCGCGATGCAATCGAGGCGTTTGATAAGGCAATCGACCAGAACGAGAACCTTGCTGAGGCATGGATGGGCAAGGGCAATGCCTATTACGATCTCGGAAAATACAACAATGCCCAGGCAGCATATGAAAAATGCCTTGCAATCGACCCGGAGAATGCCGTCGGCTGGACCCGGCATGGTATGGCCCTGTCGGCCCAGCAGCAGTATGAAGCTGCGATCATTTCGTACGACAGGGCGCTCCTTATCGATCCGACATTCTCCATCGCGTACTTTACCAAGGGCAGTTCTCTTGATGCCCTCGGGCGGTTTGATGAAGCGATCGAGTCTTTTGACGCCATGATCAATATCCAGCCGGAATTTGTGGATGCGTGGATCCTCAAGGGCCGTGCACTGCAGGAGCTGAGCAAATATCAGGAAGCCCTGACATCGTTCAAGCAGGCGCTGGAGATCGAACCTGGCAGGAAAGAGGTCTGGAACGATATCGGGGAGATCCTGGAGAAAATCGGCAAACACGAGGAAGCGAAGATCTGTTACGAAAAGGCACGATAAAATGCAGGGGCATGTTCCGGCCCTGCATCATGCCCTTCCGGTATTTCAGGAACGTCCTGCTGTTTATTCTGATTTCCGTTCCTTCCTGCGTCTGGCCTGCCGGTTATCCCTGTCAGCGTTTTCTTCTGCCGGCACTCCTTTTTTCCTGTAGAGCAGGTATGCTGCTGAAAAGAGGATGAGCAGGATGCAGCCGGCAATCACCGGAGCATACCTGAAATACACCGGTGTCTGGACATCCCGCAGCTGTTCGGCAATCCGCCGGTTTGCATCCAGATTCGGATAATCCGGCCGGAGTTCCTTTACCCTGTCGAATGCCGCAAGAGCCTCGTCATACCGTTTCATCCCGGCCAGCGAATAACCTTTGTTGAACCATGCATCTGCATTGTCCGGTTCAAGAGATATCGCTGTTTCGTATGCTTTGATCTCCTCATCGTATCTTCCCAGATTGTACAGGATATATCCACGGTTGATCCATCCCTCCGCACGTGAAGGTTCAAGGGCGATCGCGGTATCCGATGCTGCAAGCGCCCCGGTAAAATTCCCGGCACGGTTGAGCGCGTCCGCTTTGCCGTTCCAGGCATTGAAATTCCCGGCATCGATGGCAATAGCCTGGTCGTACGCAGCAAGGGCAGAAGTATAATTTTTTGATTTCAGCAGTGCATCGCCCTGCGCTACGAGAGAACTACCATCACCGGCAGATGCACCGGCTGCCGTAACGAGCATGATGATGGCAAGAAAACAAACAGGCACAACTGCACGAATGTTTCGGTTCATGGATAGAACAACCCGATCAGATCTCTTCGAATGGGCACATAAGCATTTATACACAACATTCCCGCTGGTTGCCCAGGACCAGGATACGCCGCGTCAGGCTCTTATGTACTCGCTGTTCGTGCCGCTGGAGTATCGTGAAAGAATCCGCTGCGATTGCGGAAATATCACGATGCGTGACCACGACGGCCCGCTTTCCCGCTTTCAGTACGCGGCAGATCTCTTCGAGAGCGTTGCCATATAACGTATCCATGGTGTCAGTTTTTTTGATACAGACTGACTGTCCGTACGGGAAATCCGTCACTACCGCATCAATTGAGTGATCGCGGAATGGCAGGAGGGTTGCATCGGCAAGCATGAGGTCAGACCCGGCGGAGTTCTGCCGGCTTCCCGCAATCATCGCGGGATCAAAATCACTCCCTGCAGGAAAAGCACCCAGCAGGTCTGCTTCGATAAGTATGCCGCCGGTACCGCAGAACGGATCAAGGAGCGTACCACCCTTCCGTACACCGGCAATGTTGACGAGCGTTCGTGCCATCCGCGGCATCATCACACCGGGATGGAAAAAAACCCGCTTCCCCGGGTTTCTTGCATCGGACGCGCCGCGGTCAAATGCGAACAGGACTTTCCCGAAATAGCACCGGTCCTCAGATAGGATGGCGCGGTACTCCACCTCCGGGTTCTTCAGGGATACCGGACCGGCGACCATGGTCCCAATCATCCGTTCGAATTCCTTCTGGGAGCATGGATTGAGACGATGAGATCCTTCATGAATCTTCTTGACCCGGCCGGAAAATGCCTGCCGCGTTTCCAGAGAGAGATCCCGTAAGAGCCGTTCGAAAGCAGCGAGGTCAGGATCGCATTCACCGAGGTATTCGAGTACCCGATGCGTCATGGCGAGACGGCAGCATTCCGAGGGATTTGCGCATTCCGCAACCGCAACCTGCAGCCGCTGATCAAGAACGGTTCCGACACACCCGAGTTCCGCAAAAGGGAGTGTGGGATTCTCTCCGGAGAGTTCGAAGATCAGCTTCATCCTGATCTCATTGGCAGCAGCACCAGAAAAAGTGAGAGGTAATCATTGCCGGGAAGATTATTTCTTCCCTTTCTTTTTTCCACCAATGATGCTTGAGAAGAAACCGCCGCCCCCGTGATCCTTCCCTTCAAGTTCGGCAATCTTTGCATAGAGTTCTTTCTCCTCGCTGCTGATGGAACGTGGTGTAACTATCTTCACCCTGACCAGCAGATCGCCGGGCTTTCCACGGCGTCTGACACCTTCCCCGCTGATCTTCAGGGCAGTATTATACTGGATTCCCGCAGGAACTTTAAGCTCGATATGGCGTTTGTCGATGGTCTCGATCTCGACAGAGGTTCCGAGCACGGCCTGCGCCGGCGTGATGTCGATAGTTGTCTCAAGATTATCGCCCGAACGGGTGAATCTTTCATGCGGCTGGATATAGACCTCGATGAACAGGTCGCCGTTATGAGCGCCGTAATCGCCTGCTTCACCATAGCCTTCCATGCGGAGGCGCATGCCGTTGTCGATACCGGCAGGGATATGGACGGATACGGTCCGCTTCACCCGGGTATGTCCAGTACCCCGGCACTGCCGGCAGACCTTCTCCGGGATTTTCCCCCGGCCCTCACAATGCGGGCACGGGGTCATGCGGATGAACTGCCCGAACGGGGAACTCGTTGCCTGCCGCATCTGGCCGGAGCCGCCGCAGCGGGTACAGGTGGTCTGCTTTTTTGTCTCGCTCCCGGACCCGCTGCAGGCAGGGCAGGATTCGGTATGCATCACATCGATGTCACGATCAATGCCAGAAACGGCGTCCTCGAGCCGGATCTGGATCCGCATCAGCAGGTCTGCGCCGGGTTGAGGTCCCGACCGGCGCTGGCCCCCGCCAAAGAAATCGAAGATATCGCCAAAGCCGGAGAAATCGGCAGAGAAGCCTCCGCCAAATCCTCCGCTCCCGGTATAAGAGCCGCGTGAGGCATTTGTGTAGGTCTCGTGACCCATGTTGTCGTACTGGCGTCTTTTCTGCTCATCCGAGAGAACGCTGTATGCCTCATTGATCTTCTTGAATTTTTCTTCCGCTCCAGACTCCTTGCAGATATCCGGATGATATTTTCGGGCGAGATTGCGATAGGCTTTCTTGATCTCCGCATCGTCAGCATTCCGGGGTATGCCGAGCGTTTCGTAGTAGTCCTCTCCGCCCATGTTCCGGTCACTCGTCTTTTACCTTGTAGTCAGCATTAACGACATTGTCATCTGTCTTGGAATCTTTCTGCTGGGGACCTGCACCTGCCTCTGCGCCACCAGTCTGCTGGCCCTGTGCGGATGCCTGCTCTGCCTGCATCTTCTGGTAGATCTTGGTTGTTGCAGCATAGACCGACTCAGTCAGGGATTCAAAGGTCTTCTTGATCTCGTCAAGATTGTCTCCCGCAAGGGCTTTCCTGACCGCTGCAACACCCTCCTCGACTTTGGTCTTGTCGGCAGCGTCAAGCTTCTCGCCGCTCTCCTTGAGCATCCGTTCTGCCGTGAAGGTTGCGGTGTCAGCCTGGTTGCGAAGCTCGATCTCCTCGCGCTTCTTCTTGTCATCTGCCTCAAACTGCTTGGCGGCGTCCATCATCTTCCTGATGTCATCTTCGGAAAGCTTCTTGTCTCCCTTGATGGAGATTGCCTGCTGGTTGCCGGTACCGAGGTCCTTTGCAGAGACATGGATGATGCCATTCGAATCGATATCAAACGTGACTTCGATCTGGGGGATCCCGCGGGGTGCTGGCGGGATACCAGTCAGCTGGAATTTGCCGAGCGTGAAATTATCCTTGGCAAGTGCCCGCTCTCCCTGTACGACATGGATCTCGACACTGGTCTGCCCATCTGCAGCCGTGGAGAAGATCTGGCTCTTCCTTGTCGGTATGGTTGTGTTTCGCTCGATGAGCTTGG
Source organism: Methanoregula sp. PtaB.Bin085 (assembly GCF_002067035.1). Taxonomy (GTDB): domain Archaea; phylum Halobacteriota; class Methanomicrobia; order Methanomicrobiales; family Methanospirillaceae; genus Methanoregula. The sequence goes on from NZ_MVQB01000050.1 coordinate 23,452, forward strand.
TCGCAATGCCGCCAAGGGTCTCGATACCGAGCGTGAGCGGGGTGACATCCAGCAGGACGATATCCTTGGTTTCACCGGTGAGCACGGCTCCCTGGATGCCGGCACCAAGGGCAACGCATTCGTCCGGGTTGATCCCCTTGTCGGGTTCCTTGCCAAGGAGTCTCCTGACCGTTTCCTGTACCAGCGGGATACGGGTTGATCCGCCGACCAGGATGACATGGTCGATATCTTTGGGTTCTAGTTTTGCATCAGCAAGTGCCTGCCTGACCGGACCGACCGTAGATTCGACCAGGTCACCAATAAGCTGTTCCAGCTTGGCACGGGTCAGGTCAATATTCAGGAACTTGGGTCCGCTGGCATCGGTGGTGATGTATGGCTGGTTTATGTTGGTAATCTGCCGCTGGGATAGTTCGATCTTAGCGTTTTCGGCTGCATCGCGCAGGCGCTGCATGGCATAGGGATCGTTCCGGAGGTCAATGCCCTCCTTCTTCTTGAATTCTTCAACAAGCCAGTCCTGAATCAGCTTGTCGAAATCATCCCCGCCAAGATGGTTGTTGCCTGCGGTTGACTTGACCTCGAAAACGCCGTCGCCAAGGGTCAGGATGGAGACATCGAACGTCCCTCCGCCAAGATCATAGACAAGAACCGTTGCGTCCTGTTCCTTGTCAATGCCATATGCCAGTGCGCTGGCTGTAGGTTCGTTGATAATACGCAGGACTTCGAGTCCGGCAATCTTCCCGGCGTCCTTCGTTGCCTGCCGCTGTGCATCATTAAAATACGCGGGGCAGGTAATAACTGCCTTGGAGATCTTTTCCCCGAGATAGGCTTCCGCATCCATCTTAAGTTTCTGCAGGATCATTGCGGAAATCTCCTGCGGGGTGTATTCCTTATTATCGATTTTCACCTTCTCGCTCGTTCCCATCTTCCGCTTGATCGACTGGATCGTGCGCTGGGGGTTGGTGACCGCCTGTCGTTTGGCAAGGCTCCCGACAAGCCGCTCTCCTTCCTTGGTGAAGGCAACGACCGAGGCGGTCGTCCTTCCGCCTTCGGAGTTCGGAATGACAATCGGTTTTCCCGCCTCCATGATCGACATACAGGAAAAAGTCGTTCCCAGATCGATACCCAGAACCTTCTCTTTTGCCATGATATACCTCTGTTAATCCTGATTTCCTTTTGATACCGCAACTTTTGCGTGTCTGATTACCCTGTCGTTCATCCTGTATCCCCGCGAAACCTCGTCAATTACAGTTCCTTCCGGCTCCCTGGAAGGAACATGGGCAATTGCATCGTGTTCAGCGGGATTGAAGGCTTTTTTCAGCGAATCTATGGGTATGATGCCGTGACGCTGGAGCTGGGCGCTCATCAGCTGCCGGATCTGCTCCAGTCCTTCCCTGAGATGGGAATCGTCAGACTTCAGGGCTCGTTCGAAGTTATCCATCACTTCAAGGAGATCAACTGCAAAACGTTCATTTGCGAGAGCAACGATGGATTCGCGCTCCTTTGCTGTCCGCCGCCTGAAATTCTCAAAATCGGCTGCAAGCCTCAGGAACCGGTCATTCAGTTCATCATATGCTTTTTTCTGTTCCTCCGGCTCAGGGGGAGGGAATGGTTCCGGCACCGGATTTACTGATGGTGCCGGGGCCTTATCCATTACCTGGTCCGGGCTGCGTTCTGCATCGTTCATAGTACATCCTTTTTGATGTTCCAATATCTATAGCATTGTAGTTCTATATAAATATTTGTGGATCCGTCCATCTGGTCACCGCCTGAAATCCTGATTTACTTAAGGTAAATGAAAACTAGCTGTACCCAATACCGATAATTTTTATATTTTTTTATTAATTAATATACAATGGATACGAGCCTCCCACCGGACCATAATGATAGGAAGGAAACCGGATACCTTTTTCCTGCCGTTGTGCATATTCATAACCATGAAGTGGGCACTCCTTTCCGTATGGGACAAGACAGGAATCATCGATCTTGCGAAAGTTCTGGCCGGTCAAAAATTCAATATCATGAGTTCCGGGGGAACGGGTAAAACACTTGCAGCAGCGGGCATCAAATTCACGGAGGTCTCGAGTTATACCGGATTTCCCGAAATGATGGACGGGCGGGTCAAGACACTTCATCCTAAAGTTCACGGAGGCCTGCTGGGCCGGAGATCAATCGATGATGCCGTCATGGCCAGGCATGGGATCAATCATATAGATCTCCTTGTTGTCAACCTGTATCCGTTTGAAAAAATGTCCGCACAAACGATGAAACTCGAAGAGCTCATTGAATACATAGATGTCGGAGGTCCCGCGATGATTCGTGCAGCCGCCAAGAATTACCGGGATGTTGCAGTTGTCGTGGATCCTGCTGATTACTCTATGGTTGCCAGGGCAATCACAGGGACCGGTTTCACTTCCGAAGACCGGCTGACGCTGGCCAAGAAAGCATTTGCCCGCACAGCTGCTTACGATGCTGCCATCAGCAATTATCTGTACCGTCTCGATTCCGAGTTCCCCACAACATTCACAGTACAGTTCACCGGGGGCAGGACTCTCCGTTATGGCGAAAATCCCCACCAGAAGGCTGCTGTCTATGGTACAAGCGGAATCGCCGGCACCGAACCGATCCAGGGAAAACAGATGTCCTACAACAATTACCTGGATGTGAATGCCGGTGTCGGGCTTATCAGGGAATTTGAGGAGCCTGCAGCGGTAATCATGAAACATAATAATCCGTGTGGTGTTGCCACCGGCACTGGTATACTGGAGGCGTACCTGTCAGCCCGCGACGTTGATCCGGTTTCGGCGTATGGTTCTGTCGTTACCGTCAACTGCGAGGTTGATGCAGATCTTGCTGCAGAAATCTGCAACACATACGTGGAAGTTCTTGTAGCCCCCTCCTTTAAACCCGAAGCCCTGCAGATCATGAAAAAGAAAGATACGATGCGTGTTCTGATCCTTCCGGAGAAGACCGAATCTGATGATATCCGGACGATTGACGGTGGTGTGCTGGTTCAGCGGACTCCCTCGTACCAGGAACACTGGGAAGTCATCACAGACCGGGATCCGACACCGGATGAGATGAAAGCTCTCCGGCTTGCATGGAAGGTCTGCAAACACACCAAGAGCAACACGATTATTTTTGCCGACCAGAAACGCACACTCGGTATAGGGGCGGGTCAGATGAGTCGCGTTGATTCTGCAAAAATCGCGATTGAGAAGGCCTGCGGTTCACTGAAGGGATCTGCTGTTGCTTCCGATGCTTTCCTTCCTTTTCCCGATACACTTGAAGTAGCAGCGCAGGCAGGGGCGACGGCGCTCGTCCAGCCCGGTGGATCGATACGGGATAAGGAAGTTATCGAAGCAGCAAACCGCCTTCACGTAGCGATGGTTTTTACGGGCGTACGGTACTTCAGGCACTGATTTTTTCCTTTATTTTGCGCAATAAGGCTGATAAATCAGATAAATTTATATTCTGCGAAGTTGTCATAGCTTATTTAAATCGTTTGTGGCCGGTGGCCACGGATGGTTCCGAAATTATGATCGTATCATTGTGGTGAAAAAGATGGATTACGGAAGCATGGTTGGTGAATCCTTTGAGTATACAAAGGAGGCAGTTGTCGGAAAGTGGGCCAAATGGGTAATGCTTGTCATTGCCACAATCCTTCTTGCTCTCCCCCTCATGGGATATGTAATGAAAGTACTCCGCGGTGAAAAGCCTGCACCGGAAGTCGAGGACTGGGGTACTTTGTTTATCGATGGTATCAAGTACCTGATTGTTATGATTATCTGGATGATACCGGTTATCATCGTGTACGCAATTATCTTTGTTGTTATGTTTGCCGGTGCAATGACCGGGGACCCGACCGCGGCAATGGCAGCTGTCGGTACGATGATGATTGGACTTCTCGTCGTCTTTGTCCTTGCAGTTATCATCGGGCTTTTTGCCATGATCGGTGTTGTCCGGTTTGCACGCACGGGAAGCATCGGGGAGGCATTCAACTTCTCTGCAATCCTTGCTACCATCGCCAAGATCGGATGGGTACCCTACATCATTGCACTCGTCGTCCTGATTATCTGCGGTGTGGTTTTCGGTATCGTTGTCGCTATCCTGATGATGATCCCGGTCATCGGATGGCTTGCCTATCTCTTCCTCATCGCCCCGTGGTACATCTTCGTTGCACGCTATGTCTGCCAGCTGTACGACAGTGCTGGTGCATAATACCACATTTTTTTTAGTTACCCTATCCCCGTGAAAAAGGCGGGGTGACGGTTTTTTATCCCAATTTATTATAGATATATGCGGTCTGGTGATCTCATGGATTTTGGCTCAATGCTTGATGATTCGTTTGCATATGCAAAGGAGGGCATC
>NZ_MVQB01000051.1 GCF_002067035.1 Methanoregula sp. PtaB.Bin085
CGATCACCGGGACGCCCCAGACGGTCCGGGTTGTCTACGTTCACGGTGCGTACACGCTGGCATCCGCCAATTTCGGCGAGATCGGGCCCGGTCCGTCGCAGACCAGCGTAACCCCCACGGCGACATCCGCTCCTGCGCCTGTCGTCACCGGGATCACGCCTTCCGCGGGTATTGCCGGAAGCACGGTATCCGGCGCGAGCGTCACCGGTGCAAATTTCCAGAGCGGGGCAACGGTGCGGCTCACCCGTTCCGGCTATCCCGATATCCCGGGAACCTCAGTTGTCTTTGTCTCGGCAAACCAGCTCACCAGCTCCTTCAGCCTTGCCGGGGCAGCGGCCGGGCAGTATACCGTTGTTGTCAGGAACCCGGACGGCCAGACCGGAACACCCCTTACGAACGGCTTTACCGTGAGCAATGCTGCCCCCACGGTCACTGCGATCTCCCCGGTTGCCGCGTACAGCGGCGTGCCCGTCCAGATCGACAGCATCACCGGCACGAATTTCCTGTCCGGAGCCACCGTCCAGTTGCACCGTGGAACGAGCACGATCACAGCATCGAACGTCACCGTTGTGTCCCCGACGCGGATCTCGTGCACGGCCGACCTGCTCGGTGCAGCAACCGGCCAGTGGAACGTGACCGTCAGCAACCCTGATCTCCAGTCAGGTACCGGCACCAACCTCTTCACGATACAGCCCGCCCTCCCCCCCACCATCTCCTCCATCACGCCCAACAGCGGCAACCGCGGCTGGAATGTCTCGATCACGAACCTGGCCGGCGCGAACTTCCAGCAGGGGGCAACGGTGCAGCTTCGCCGTGGCGCGGCAACGATTACTGCAACAAACGTGACCGTGGTGTCGTCGTCGCAGATCACCTGCACGTTCGACCTTTCCGGGGCCGCGACCGGTCTCTGGGATGTCCGGGTCATCAACCCGGATGCCCAGGCCGGGACCGCTACCGGCATCTTCACGGTATACAGCCCGGCCCCGGCCATCAGCGGGATCACCCCCAACACGTATGTCCGCGGCTGGCCGGTCCAGATCAGCGCCCTCACCGGTTCGAATTTCCAGCCCGGGGCAACGGTCGAGCTGCGACGCTCCGGAAGCACAACGATTACAGCAACGAACGTGACCGTTGTATCCGCCAGCCTGATCACCTGCACGTTCGATCTTTCGGCAGTTCCGACAGGGTCATGGAACACGCAGGCATGGGATGTCCGTGTCACCAACACCGACACGCAGTTCAGCACGGCCACGGGTATCTTCACGGTGACGAACTATGTGCCGACCATCAGCCAGATCGTCCCGAACTCTGCCCGGAGGTACGAGACATTCACTGCAACAGTCACCGGCACCGGGTTCCAGCCCGGCGTGACGGCAGTCCAGTTGCGGAGGAGCGGGACAACAATCTCCGGAAGCAGCATCACGGTAGTATCGCCAACGCAGTTGACCTGCACCTTCACCATTCCCTACAATGCTCCTGTCAATACCGACTACACGGTGCGGGTGACGAACCCGGGATCGCGGTCCGGAACCTCGGACAGCCTGTTCTCGGTTACCGCTGCCCCTGCACCGGCCATCACCGGTATCACCCCGGCCAGTGGCGCCCGCGGCTGGCCGGTGACCATCACGAACCTTGCAGGCAGCGGGTTTGCTCCCGGAGCAACCGTGCAGCTCCAGCGTTCGGGGTCCACATCGATCACCGGCACGGGCGTGACCGTTGTCAGCCCGTCACAGATAACCTGCACGTTCAATCTTGCAGGTGTAACCGCCGGCACGTGGAATGTCTACGTCAGGAATACCGATGGTCAGTCAGCAACAGCGTCAGGAATATTCACGGTGACGAATGCAGCCCCGGTTGTGACAGGGATCAACCCGACGGAAGGACGCCACGGCACTACCGTCAGCCCGGTCATCGTCTCCGGCTCCAGCTTCCAGCCCGGGGCAAGGGTGAGCCTGTACCGTGGCGCGACCTCTCTCTACACCGCACCGGCCGGAACGGTGACCGCGGACCAGATCACAACATCCTTTGCCGTCGGGAGCGGGGTAACCCCCGGCCTGGCTGACGTGAGGGTGACCAACCCTGACGGGCAGTATTTCACCCTGCCAAACGCGTATACCATCCTTACCTGACGATCGGCAGCGTTCCCGTCAGCGGCCGGATCGGCATCAGTCCGGCTGCATAGCGTTTTCTCACGGTGAATTCCGGTTCACGCGCACGTTGTGCGCATCATGCTTCTGGCTGTACCGGACGAGTACGAATTGAACTGAAGGACAGCCCACTACGGGGCCGGCATAATCCACTCGTTCTGCGGAGTGAAATGGAACAAGTCTCCATCCTGTTCATGACAGATCTTCGGCATCGGCACCATTGCACCGGGGAATTTAACATCAAATAATCTATAAAATATGATATTCCACTCCGCTGGATCTTAGAAACATTATTATAGTGAAATATGAAAATAATAATAAACTGTATCCCCCCTCCGATATAAGTACGAGGCATCCTCTCATGAAAAACTCAACAGCTGATCCAAAGGGACTTTCGGATACCGCATCGACGATTCTTGTCATCATCCTTGTTCTTGCCCTGGCCGTGGTCGTGTACGTCCTGGTATCAGGGACTGCAGATCCGAAGTACATGAAAAAGACCGTGTATGTTGCCGGCGAGGCTGGTATCACGCCGATCGGGCAGGGCAGCAGCCCGGATTATGTCCTTACATTTCTGCCCAAATCGGGTGATCCGTTCTACCTGACCGGCCAGAAACAGGGAATTGGCACACCCGTGACACTGATGCTCGAAAGTCCCGAAGGGCGGAACATCTCGCTGGATACGAGCAGTATCTCCGGCAAGCTCTACGGAAAGACCCTGTACATTTACCAGAAGAACCAGGCCAGTGCCTGCGATTTCGTCATCACTGAAACACCGCCAAAAACCGGTTTTCCGATAATGACAAAAGGGATTTGGAACGTGAAGATGATCGATGATGATGTCCATGTTCTGGTCAACACCTATCCCACGGATGTCAAAATGGGTTCGACCTCGCTGCCGGTCACCTACCTTGTCGGTACCGGATCGGGTGCAGTCTCCAACCGGGCAGACTGCTCGCAGGCTGCCGGGAGCTGCGGCGGTATCTGCCCGCTTACCTACAACACCAGCCCATGTAACCGTACCTATTCCCGGTTCATTGGCAACAATTTCCTGACATTCCCCAATGATCCGACCCTGTCCTACACCGGCGACATGACACTTTCCGTTACTATCCGGCCAACGACCACGGGCAATGCCAACGACCCGAACACCTGGCACCAGATCGTAGGGAAGGGTCAGCTCGATGCTGCCAACAACGAGATCGACAATTACCAGCTCTTCCAGATAGGTGACAAGCTGGTCTTTGAATGGAACGACCGGAACAATCCTTCGGTCCATTACCAGGCCATCACCACCGATCCGCAGCTCACCGCCAACAGCTGGAAGGATATCTCCGTCTCGGTCTCGGGCGGCACCCTGACCCTGTATAATAACGGTGTTCCCCAGAACCTTGTGTACAGCAGGGGCGTGGACCCGCGCTCGATCACTCCTCCCGTCCCCAACCCGCCCGTGGTCCGGCTCCTCGATACCCCCAACCCCGTCACTATCGGCAAACAGAACGGGCCGGGAGCATCCAGTTACTTCTATTTCAACGGGGATATCGGCGGGATCTCCCTCTACAACCGCGGGCTGTCGCAGGCAGAGATAGAATCCCAGTTGTGCAAGGCATGAGTTCCTTAGATTCCCCCTGTTTTCCGAAAAAAACCCGGAACTCCTCCTGATACATGACAAACGGCAGGGTTTTTCCAGGCCCTGTTCCCGCGGTTCTCGTTTGATCCAGCCCGCCCGGGTCTGCGCCGGATATGCCGTAATGGTGAGAGGATCACGGTTTCCGGATGCTGACCGGATGGTTCCCTGCCCCCGGCATCGCGGAAGTACACCGGCAGGTTACGCGGCTTTTGTTATGGCCGTGTTCCGGCTCACGAGCACATTGTATGCGTTGTGCTTCGGATTGTGCCGGACGAGCACTCCTTCGAATCGGAGAATCGCCCCGTACGGCGCCGATACAACCAGATCGTTCTGTGGCGTGATATGGAACGATGGGATGACGGCATAAACGGGGATATCAGCGGTGCCGTCGCAGATCCGGAACATCAGGTTCTGCCGGTCGCCAAGGTTCTCCGACATCTTCGCGGCAATGATGTTAACCCGCCGTTCCGCATGCTTCCTGATCTGGGAGAGCCTGAGCGCCCGCGAACCGTGCGGGACCCGGTAGTCTTCCCGTGTCTTCCGGTCTTTCCGGAGCACGACATAGCTGTACTTGATGTCCGTGTTCACGTACCGGAACGGCTCGTTGCCGGAAGCAAGAATCTCCATGGCAGCGGTCGGCCGTATGGGCGGTGCCGTGACAAAACTCCAGCACCGGTCCGGTGTGCAGTTCGTGCCCCGGATGTACGAGCAGGGGCTGTGGATGGTCAGCCCCTTCTTTTTGAGGGCAAGGGAGAGCAGCCGCAGCTGCGTGGACGTCGCCTCCTCTGCCGGTTCAACGATCAGGAGCGTGCCGTCCGGCGCGAGCCTGTCCGCGAAGCGCATGACGAGGTCCGCACGCTGCTCCGGGGTCCTGTCACCCAGCTCGTTGACTACGTTGGAGAAGATGACGAGGTCTGCCTGCTGCGGCATCCTGGCAGACTCCGGCAGGGTGATATCTGCCTTTACCGGAGGCTTGATGGAGACCCTGCCCCCTTTGGGCACGAACCGGTCCCGCAGCGCGAGGAACGCTTCGATATGCTCTTCCGACCGCTCCAGGGAGAAGACATCGGCCGTTGCGCCGTCGAGCCGTGACCAGAAGTCCGCGATGGCAAGCGGGACCACCCCGGGCCCGGTCCCGGCGTCAATGACGGTCATGTGTTTTTTCAGAAGACCGTCCCGGGCGAGCATGGCGAGCAGGTGCTCCGTCTGCATGAAGTAGACCGGGAAATGGTAGGCAAGGTACCCGAGCACGCTGTACGCCTTCGTGTACTGCAGGGAGCGCTTCCCTGCCGGTTTCCAGTAATCGTCTTTCTGGGCAACGATCGCCCTGCGGAGCCGTTCGAGGATGACCGGGTCGTGCCAGTCCCTCCCGACCTTTTTGGTCATGTACTCCCCGATCGCCTGCTCGAGAGCCGGGGGAAGCTTGCCGGCAGCAAAAAAACCCGAGAGCCGCTGCTCTTCGGCCGGGCTGAGCCGATACACCGAAGGTGGTTGTGCCGGTGCGGGAACTGCTGTCATAACCTGCCGGTAGGTAGGCACCGGCGGGTAATACGTGTATGGGTGTTACCTTTGATTTGAATAATTATGGAGACTGATGCTTGAAGATAATCCTGCGGATTATCTTCTCGAATCTGCATTCTCTGATGGTAATGCAGAAATCCCCAAACCCCCGATTGGGATTCCTGCCGCCACCCCCGCGGGGGCGCTCCCGTGGCGGCTTCAATTACCGTCCATGGTAATTATTGCGATCCTCGGTAATCTGCCCCGCCGTGCCCCGTGAGTGGCCCTGAGGCGGGGCCCCTCACACATTCATATACGAATCATTTTTCATCTGACGGTCATTATGGGATGAAAAATTCAATCAATCCCGCACCGCATCCAGCAGCCTCATATACCCCTCCCGGCAAAGATCCGAATCGATCACGCATGTGCGGACGATACTCGCTCATCTGCATCGACGATCTCGGCAACCGCTTCCGGGTGTTCGACCCGATGATCGGCGCCCGTTCACGATTCAACATCGCGCCGGGGAACGAGATGCCGGTGATCGTGCGGTCAGGTGAGAACCACGCCGTTGTCATGCGGTGGGGGCTCATCCCCTCGTGGACGAAGGACATCCGTTCTGCAAAGCCGTTGATCAATGCCCGTGCAGAGTCCCTTGCGGAGAAGCCGTCCTTCCGGGGACTCATCAGATCCCGCCGGTGCCTTGTACCTGCGAGCGGGTTTTACGAATGGAAGAAAGAAGGTACCCGCAAAAGCCCGTATTATTTCCGGCTTACCGGGGAACCGCTCTTTGCGTTCGCCGGGCTCTACGACCAGTGGCATAACCCCGGGGGGGTAACGGTCAACACGTACACGATCGTCACCTGCGATGCGAACCCTCTTGTTGCCACAATCCATGACCGGATGCCGGTCATCCTCTCGCGGCAGGCCGAGGAACGCTGGCTGGCACCCGATCCGATCTCCTCGGAAGAAGCAAAGGAACTCCTTGTTCCCTGCCCGGCCGGCCTCATGGAAGCCCGGCCGGTATCCGATCTCGTCAACAACCCTTCAGCTGACGACGAGCGCCTGATACGACCGCTGGATTCTTCCTCCGGCGCACAGACACATCTTGCGGTATAGGATCATGCTGGACCACTGCCCGGGCGCCGCGAATATCCGGACGCCAACCCTCTCAATAAAGAAATGCCCCCGGTGCGGCGAAGAGGTCGAGGTCTTCTCAAACGACGTGTCTGTGAAGTGCAGTACCTGCGGGTTCGAGGTTTACAATGATATCATGACCTGCGTGCAGTGGTGCAAATATGCAAAGGAGTGCGTCGGGCAGGAGACATACGACCGGATCATGGCCCAGCTGAAAGCGCAGGAAGAGCGGAAGGGGCGCTGACCTGCATACCGTGCACCCGGTTCCCGGGCCGTGTTCTCATCACCTGCAGGAAGTTCCAGCCTGCTGTGCGTTTCCGGCCTGCCGGTCTTCCATCCGGCCGACCAGCACAAGGATTGCCGGCATGACAATGATGGCTCCTGCCAGCGCAAAGAAGACCGAGATTACGGTGACCGTCCCGAAGTTGCTGATGATGCCGAACGCGGAGACCATCAGGGCGGCAAACCCGAAGACCGTGGTCATGCCCGATACGGTGATGGCGGTGCCGATCCGCTGGATGCTGTACTGGATCGCTTCGAGAAGGGGCAGCCCGTTCTCACGTTCCTCATAGTACCGCTCCATGATCAGGATGGTATATTCCGAGGCCACTCCCACTGACATCGATCCGAGCGTTGCTGTGAGCGGTGTATAATCGATGGCGAGCAGGAACATGATCAGCCCGTTCCAGCCGACAATCATGATGATGGGCACGAGGGGCGTTGCAGCCTTGACAAACTTCCGGTAGACGAGGTACAGGAAGGCGAGGATCATCGCGAACCCGAGGATGGTCATCCGGGTCTTCCCCTCCCGGATCTCCCGGATCAGGTTCGTGAACATCTCTCCCGTGCCGGTGATGGAGGCGTAAACCCCCGGCGGCGGTTCGTACCAATCCAGGTCCTTCTCCATCCGTTCTATCATCGACATCGCGACATCGTTGGGCATGGACACGAGCGTGAACTCGATGACTGCGACACCGTTTCCGCTCACGTACCGGTCGCGGATCTGGCGCGGGATCTTCTCCATGACACGGGTGAGTTCGTAATCGGTCTCCGGCAGGGTGTTGTTGTTGTACTGCAGAACGTACGTGGCGATACTCGCCGACCCGGTGATCTTGCTGTTGTGCATTGCCTCGTACTCCTGGAACCCGGCCATCCAGCGGATGACATCGGGAGATACGAGATCGCTTCCCTGCACGTATATGGGGATGCCCGACGTCTCGCCCATGGTGCGCCGGACCTTGTCCAGGTTCACCTTTGCCGGCATATCGGGCGGGACAAAGGTCTTCTCGTCTGTATTGACGATGATCTCGTTGTCCAGCTGGAAGCCGGCGGCGGCAATCAGGATGCAGGCTGCAAGCACGGGAACGGGGTGACGCGAGACGGTTTTTACAACGCTTCCGACCAGCCGGTTGAAACGCTCGACATTCGACAGCTCCCCGGTACGGTGTTTCGTCACTGCCTCTGTGACAGGCCGGTACTGCACCAGGATCCCGAAAACGGGTACGACCACGATGGCTGACAGGTAACAGCAGCAGATCCCGATCACGCAGGTGATTCCGAAACTGCGGATCATGGGGAGCGGCGATATGGAGAGGGCAAGGAATCCCATCGCTGTCGCAAGCATCGCGTACAGCACTGAGGGGCCGGTTTTTGTGATTGTTGTTGTAACAGCGTTGTGTATCGGCGATTTTTGCACCTCCTCATCGAACCGCGAATGGAACTGAATGGCATAATCGATCCCGATCCCGATCATGACCGGGAACGCACCGATCGTGACCATCGTGATGGGCATGCCGGAGAACCCGATAACCCCGAAGGTGAAGATGAGGCCGGTTCCGACAATGAACACCGGAAGGAGGCGGTACCGCACGTGGCCGAAGAGAAGCCCGACAGCGATCACCATCAGGACCATGGCTACCATGATGAGCGTCCCCATGGACGAACCCATCTCGTCTGACATCTCTTTTGAGTATGCCTGGTTGCCGGTCACAATCACGCTGACGCCGGGCGGAGGATGAGAAAGGGCAACGCGCTTTTCGACATTTTCCACCAGCGTGAATCCCTGCTCGTCCCCAAGACCCTGGTCAACGTTCACGACCATGATGGACATGGTCCCGGACGGGACATAGAGGGCGAGGAGCTCCGGCGGTATTCCCTCCCTGATCCGGCTGATCCCGGCGGTGCTTCCCGGCAGCACGCCGCCGTTCTGCCCCTTCACAAGATCCGTGATACCCGACGCGCCCCGGACATAGCGCTCCTGCACAACGTCCCGTTCCAGCCGGTCGATGTATTCGAGCACAACGGGGTCCAGGACATCATCCGTTTCGATCAGGATCATCAGGTTGTCGGACTGGAAGGTGTCGAGGTACTTGTCGAGGAGCATCCCGCGCCGCGTGTCCTTGTCGACATAGGTATCGATGCCCGTTGCCATGCTGATGAAGGACATGCCAACAAAGGCAGTGGCAAGGAGCATGCAGAAGATGACCGCCACCATCTTCGGGCGCGAAACAATGAGGGAAGCGAGCGTTTCGTAGGGATCTGGCATGGTACAGCCCTGGGTCAGGAAGGCAATCCGGTATTCTAGTACATTACATCCGGAATATTAAAAAAAGGATATGATCCCCCGTGTTGCCAGACAGCCGGGAGTTTCGGCAGGCAGGTTATCGGGAACGCGGGTATGGCAGGGAACCGGGATGGCAGCCGCACAGGAGCCGGTGTGCCGGATCAGAGCGCCAGCATCCGCCCGATTGCGATCCGCGCCCTGTCTGCGATGTCCTTCGGAACGGTGATGCGGGGCCCGAGGGTCAAAAGCGTATCCCGCACCTTCACGAGATCGGTCTTCTTCATGTTATGGCAGACGGCTTCGGCCGCGAGAGGGTAGCATGTCTTGCCGGGGCATTCTTTGCCGAGCCGGTGGAGTATCCCGATCTCTGTCCCGATGATGAACTCCCGTGCCTGCGAGCGGCAGACCTCTTTGATCATTCCGGAGGTGCTTGCCACATGATCGGCACGGTCGATGACCTCCGGCCGGCACTCCGGATGCACGAGGACGACAGCACCGGGGTGGGCCTGCCGGGCAGCTGCTACCTGCGCCGGTGTGATACGGTCGTGCACGAGACAGTACCCTTCCCACGGGTGGATCCGCTTGTTCGTGAACCGCTGCGCGTACATGCCGAGGTTCCTGTCGGGGACAAAGAGGATCTCATCCTGTTCCACCGCTCTCACAACATTCAGGGCATTTCCGGAGGTGCAGCAGATGTCGCTCTCCGCCTTCACCTCTGCAGTGGTGTTGACATAGCAGACCACGGCGGCATCCGGGTACCTCTTCCTGGCACGTCTGAGTTCATCGGCACTGATCATCTGCGCCATCGGGCAGCAGGCGTCTCCTGCCGGGAGGAGCACGGTCTTCTCCGGCGAGAGGATGGCAGCGGTCTCTGCCATGAAGTCCACGCCGCAGAAGACGATGACATCCCCGTCCATGGTGGCAGCAGCCCGCGAGAGTTCGAGCGAATCCCCGGTAATGTCTGCAATATCCTGGACTTCCGGCAGCTGGTAGTTATGTACAAGGAGGATTGCGTTCCGCTCCTTCTTCAGGTGCCGGATTTCCTGCGTGAGGGATGCGATGTCCTGCATGGATCAGCTCCGTTTGTGATATTCTGTATGATGATGATGTGTATCAAATACTGCGGTTGGATCGTTCATGGCGGGGGTTGTGCGCCACAAAGATGATTTTGGATATCCAGCGGGGATGCCGTCACCCGGCAGGGACGATCCGGCACTTTATGGGGTCAGGACACCCAGTACCCGGACAGCAATGAAACTCATCCTCCCGGACCGGACGATCAGGACTGTCGGTTCGGCCCCGGCCCCCGTTGAATCAATCCTGAAGCGTGAGGGCATCAATCCCATTGAGGTCATGGTCTCCCGGAACGGGAAGCTGGTCACGGAAGACACCATTGCGGGCGGCGACGATGAGCTCCGGGTCATCCGGATCTCGCACGGGGGCTGAAACGTGAAGAAAGAGCCTGTCCGTAAAGTTCCGTGCTGTTCCGTCTGCGGCGAACCGGCGGTGATCCGGCAGCGGGAGTCCGGCCGGCACCTGTGTGGCGCCCACCTTGCTGCAGACATCGAAGGGCGCGTGGCTGCCACCATTGCGTCGGAGCGGCAGGTTGCGCCCGGCGACTGCATCGCGGTCGCCCTGAGCGGCGGCAAGGACAGCACGGCCCTCCTCCTCCTCCTCCACAGCCTCTTCTCATCCCGGGACGATATCCGCCTTGTCGCAGTCACGGTTGACGAAGGGATCCACGGCTACCGGGACGAGACCCTCCGTTCCGCGGAAGAGCTGGTAAAGAGGCTGGGGGTGGAGCACGTCACCGTCTCCTTTCCCGATCTCTTCGGGGAAACGCTCGACACCGTCCTTCAGGGAAGGGAAGAACAGGCCTGCAGCATCTGCGGCATCCTCCGGAAGAAGGCGCTGGTCACCGCGGCGGAGCGGGCAGGGGCAACGAAGCTGGCGACCGGCCACAATCTCGACGACGAGGCTCAGTCGGTGCTGATGAACCTTCTCCGGGGTGACCTGATGCGCCTGGTCCGGAACTCCGGTGCAGATTCGGGAGGCCGGTTCATCCCCCGGATCAAGCCCCTGATGTACATCCACGAGAAGGAGATCGCGGCGTACCTCATGGTGCAGGGCACCTGGTCCGACCTGCCGGAGTGCCCGTACGCGGTTCATGCCCTGCGACGCGAGGTGCGATCCATGCTCGCGCAGATCGAGTACGCCCATCCGGGCACCATGCTCCGGCTGATGGAGAACAAGAAGAAGGTCGAAACCGCATTTGCGGGAAAGCCCGCGCGGGAACCACTTGGGAGCTGCCGGCAGTGCGGCGACCCGTGCAGCAGGGATCTCTGCCAGTTCTGCCAGCTGAAAACGACGTTATGGGGATGATCACTGCTGCGGGGCCGCACCCGATCCTTCGATGCGCCACGCGTGGGTGTAGACCACCATTTTCGTGCTGCGGGCGAACCCGGCGACCGTCAGGCCGGTCTTGTCCGCGGTCTCGACGGCAAGTGTGGTGGTTGCGCCCCGCGAGACGATGATCGGGATGCCCGCGATCAGACATTTTCTTACCATCTCGGACGAGATCCGCCCGGAGACGATGACCCAGGTCTTCGCCAGATCGACCTTGTTCCGGAGCGCGTGCCCGATAACGCGGTCGAGCGCGTTGTGCCGCCCGATGTCCTCGGAGACCGAGATGATCCGGTCGTGGTCCAGCAGGGCAACGATGTGGATCCCGCCCGTTGTCGCGTGGAGCTCGGAGTTGAGGACGGCTTTTGCTGCCGTGCGAATCTCCTCCGTGCTGATCCGGTAGTCCGATGCGACCTTCGGGAGCTTTGCAGTGTCGATGAACGACGTGCTCCCCCCGCAGCCGGAGAGGATGGTCTTCTTGGGCCCGAGGACCTTGAAGAGGTTCTTTGTTATCACGCTCATCCGGTTCGGCTCGAGCCGGATGGACTCGATCTCGTCGATGCCCCTGATGATCTGCTCGGTGAAGAGGTACCCGGTGACAAAGTCCTCGAGCTGCACCGGGCTCATCATCGCTGTCATGGCGTGCCGGCCGTTGATGAAGAGCGCCATCGGGACCTCCTCGATCACCTCGTGGAGGCCTTCCGTTGCTGTTTCGCCGTCAATCCTGATGCAGGGGAGTTTTCTGTACATGGTATCGCCTTTTCTGCCGCGTTCCTGATCCGGGGGAGTCATTTGAGCACTTCGTCCATGCTGCCGCTGCGGTATCCTTCGAGGTCGAGCGTGATGTAGGCAAAGCCCAGCGACTTCAGGTACCGTACCACTTCTGCCTGCTGCTCCAGCAGTTTTACCATGTCCTCCCTCTGCACTTCGATGCGGGCGATATTGTTATGCAGCCGGACCCGGCGCTGCCCGATACCGAGGCTGGCGAGGAACCCCTCGGCTTCCTCGATCATGTTCAGCTTCCCCTCCGTGATTGCAGTCCCGTACGGGATGCGGGAGGAGAGGCAGGCTGCCGAAGGCTTCTGCCAGATAGTGAGGTTGAGTTTTTTGGCAATCGTCCGGATCTCGTCCTTGGTTATCCCCGCCTCGATGAACGGGTGGACGATGCCTTCCTCGTCCGCTGCCTGCAGGCCCGGGCGGTGCTCCAGCGTGTCCGAGACGTTCATGCCGTCCGCGATACAGCCAAACCCAAGCTCCTTTGCCCGCTGCCTGAGGTACCCCGCTGAGATTTTCTTGCAGACATAACACCGGTCGGCTGGGTTCTTCCGGAAGTCCGCAAACTCCATCAGGGGGATGGCCATGATGTCCACGGACAGGCCGAGTTCTTCCGCCACCGCCTGCGCCTGGGTAATCGCAGCCCGGGGAACCACTGCACTGTCGAGCAGGATGCAGCGGGTCTTGTCCCCCAGTACGTCGCGGGCGACAGCGGCAAGGAGCGAGCTGTCCACACCCCCGGAGTAGGCAACCACCATCGGGCCGTGGCCGGCGATGATCTTCCTCAGGTTCTCATATTTTTCCCGTGCTGTCATGTATATCCCCGAACCGGTTTTTTGCCCGCAGGTTACGGCCTGCAGGGCCCGTTGCCCGGTCCCGAGCACCGGTCCTCGCTGTCCCTCAGCTGCTGGCAGATCCCGCAGGTCCTTTTCACGAGATTGACGTCCTTTTTATCAAGCAGATCGCGGGCAAGAAGCCTGATGGATTCTTTCACGTCATCACCGAACTCGATCCGGCAGCCGCGTTTCCCGGAAAGGTACTGGGAGACTGCCGATGGCGCCATCTCCAGCATCCTCGAGGCCTCGATCTGGGAGAGCCCCTCCCGGACGAGTTCTGCAGCTATGGCAGCCTTGATCGCGGGCAGGACATCCCACACTATCTTCTGGCACGGTGCTTCCATCAGGACACGACCCCGTCCGGTACCGGTATTACCAGCATCCGTTCCATTCTCAGTTGTGGTTCACCCCGGTATTCCAAATACCTTGTGGCGGGTAGCGGGAACAGTCAGCTGCCGGCCGGCGTGGGTTCCTGTTCAACGCAAAAGAATATCAGACGTCACATAAAAAATAAACCAATGCAGGATCCCCGCATGGCAGACAAACGCATCATTTACATGGACCATTCCGCGACAACCTGTGTCCGGAAGGAGGTGCTGGAAGCAATGGCGCCATACCATGCCGAACGCTTCGGCAATCCCTCGTCGATCTACAGCATTGCCCGCGAGTCGAAGAAGGCCGTTGAGGCAGCACGGGGGCAGGTGGCAAAGGCCCTCGGGGCAGACCCCGACGAGATCTACTTCACCTCCGGGGGGAGCGAGTCCGATAACTGGGCCATCAAGGGCGTTGCACTCGCGAACCGGCAGAAGGGCAATCATATCATCACGACGAAGATCGAGCACCACGCGGTCCTGCACACCTGCCAGTACCTGGAGAAGGAGGGGTTCAGAGTAACCTACCTGCCGGTGGACCGGTACGGCCTTGTCAGCCCGGCAGATCTCGAAAAGGCGATCACGGATACGACCATCCTCATCTCCGTCATGTACGCCAACAACGAGATCGGTACCATCGAGCCGATCGCGGAGCTGGGTGCGATCGCAAAGAAGCACAAGGTCCCGTTCCACACCGATGCAGTACAGGCCATCGGGAACATCCCCATCGATGTGAAAGCCCAGGACATCGACCTGCTCTCCCTCTCCGCCCATAAGTTTTACGGCCCTAAGGGCGTCGGGGCGCTCTACATCAGAAAAGGTCTGAAGGTCCACAACCTGATCCATGGCGGCGGGCAGGAGCGCCGGCGCCGTGCGGGGACGGAGAACCTGGCCGGCATCGTGGGGCTTGGCAAGGCGATCGAGCTCGCGACTGCTGATATCGAAGGGCACAACCAGACGATCCGGGCGCTGCGGGACCGGCTCCTGAAGGGGATCCAGGCGAGAATCTCCGACACGCACCTCAACGGCCACCCGGAGAAGCGCCTCCCGGGCAACATCAACATCTCGTTTGAGTTCATCGAGGGTGAGTCCCTGCTCCTCTGGCTGGACGACGAGGGCATCTGCGCCTCGACCGGCAGCGCGTGCAGCTCGGGATCGCTCGAGCCCTCGCACGTCCTGATGGCAACGGGCCTGCCGGTGGAGATCTCGCACGGCTCGCTCCGGCTCACGCTGGGGGACGCGAACACGGTTGCGGACGTGGACTTCGTTCTCGGGGTTCTTCCCGGTATTGTTGCGAAGCTGCGCGAGATGTCGCCGCTCTATAAAGGGAAAAAGGGGGGATGACAATGTACAGCGACAAGGTCATGGACCATTTCAAAAACCCGAGAAACGTGGGCGAGATCGAGAACCCCAGCGGTGTCGGCGAGGTCGGCAATCCCGTCTGCGGGGATATCATGAACATCTATCTGAAGATCGAGAACAATATCGTCACCGACGCGAAGTTCAGGACCTTCGGCTGCGGCGCGGCCATTGCCTCGAGCAGCATGGCGACAGAGCTCGTGAAGGGAAAGACTCTCGAGGAGGCGTGGGATCTCTCCAACAAGGCGGTTGCCGAGGCTCTGGACGGCCTCCCCCCGGTCAAGATGCACTGCTCGGTGCTTGCCGAGGAAGGGATCCACAAGGCCATCAACGATTACCGGAAGAAGCAGGGCCTCGAACCGTGGGTGGAGAAGAACCCGCACGCACACGAGCACGTGGAGGGGACGTGCGGGCTGTGAGGACACGTCCATTTAAAACCGGGAGCCAATAATCTCAGACGCTCTTGGGGGGCTTCGCCAGGCGACGAAGCCCCCCGCCGCTGTGGCATCCCCCGGTTGCGATAACGATGGGTTTCCTGTCAGAAAATTTTATCAGATGTTCCCGTATGGGAAATGCAGCGGCATCGCATGGTGCCCTCACTGCCGGACATCCCCTGGCTGAAATTTGTGATCGAGAACCTTTCAGAAAATCCATCAGAAGTTCCTGTCCAGGTAATACAGAGGCATCGTACTGCGCCCCGTCCCCCCTTTGGGGGGACTGGTGGCGTAAGAGGGGGGGGGAATCAATGATGGGGGCTGATGCCCCCATACCCCCTTTATGATACGTGCCGCCGCCCCCGCGGGGGCGCTCCCGCGGCGGCCTTCAATGAGCGTTTTTTCCGGACCCGCTCTTGCCCCGCCGTGCCCCGTGAGGGGCCCTGAGGCGGGGAGTCATCCACTCGATTTCCGGAACCCGAATATAAGACATGGACTTCATCCTGTAAAACAAACGGCAATTCCTGCCGGAACATGATGCAATTAATACATCCTCCGGCAAAGGTACGATACAGCGAATCCTCACGGGAACCGGAAAACCAATACCGATACAATGGAATCTTTCCTCCCGTACCAAGGTGACCCATGCTCTCAGATCGCGAACGCGAACGGTACAAACGGCAGATCATGCTCTTTGGCAACGAGGGGCAGGAGAAGCTGAAGAAGGCGCACATCTTCGTTGCAGGGGCAGGAGGGCTCGGCTCGCCGGTTTCCTATTACCTTGCCGTTGCGGGCGTCGGGACACTTACCGTTGTCGACATGGATACGGTCGACCAGACGAACCTGAACCGCCAGATCCTGCACACCGACCGCGATATCGGGAAAAAGAAGACGGTCTCGGCGATGGAGAAGCTGACCGCGGTCAACCCGGACATCAGGATCAATGCAATCGACGCCCGGATAGATGAGGATAACGTGGCGGAACTTATCGGGAATGCCGATGGCATTGTCGACGCCATGGACAACTACCCGGTCCGGTACCTGCTCAACCAGGTCGCAATCGCGAAGAAGATCCCGCTCTTCCACGGCGCCATCCGCGGGTTCTACGGGCAGGCGACCACCATCATCCCGGGTAAGACTCCCTGCCTGAAGTGCATCTTCCCGAAAGCCCCGCCACAGGAGGTGTTCCCGGTCGTGGGGGCGACAGCGGGCGTCATCGGGACGATCCAGGCAACCGAGGTGCTCAAGGTCCTGCTGGGATCCGGAGACCTGCTGACCGGCCGGATCCTGGTGTGGGACGGCCTTGCCGGGCGTGCCGAGGAGATCTATGCCGAGCGGATCCCCTGCTGCCCGGCCTGCGGCATCGGCGGCACGGAGATGCCTGCCGGGGAGAAGAAGAAATGACGGCGAAACTTCGGTTCTTTGCAAAATTCCGGGAACTGCTCGGGACAGACATCCCCGTCCCGGTCCCTGAAGGATCGACGATTCTCTCGCTCGTCCGCGACACGGCCTGGAAGAACAAGGAGGGCTACGACGCGATCTTTGACGACAAGGGCAACTTCCACGAGTTCGTCATCGTGATGCGCAACGGGAAGCGGGTGGAGCACGGGGATGCAGCCGCGGCCCGGGTTGCCGATGGCGACGAGATCGCAGTCTTCCCGCCGGTTGCGGGGGGATAAGGAGAGACCGATGATAAAAGTCCAGACAGAAGACGTGGATATCGGCGCCCTCACCGCTGCAGCAAAGGTGCCCGGCACGGGAGCGGTCGTCCTCTTCGACGGGGTTGTGCGGGATGACGATATCACCGAAATGGAGCTCGAGGCCTACGAAGATGTCGCTGTTGCAGAAATGGAGAAGATTGCAGCGGATGCAACGCGGCTCCACAGGCTCCTGCATGTCGATATCATCCACCGCATCGGGCGTCTCTCCGTTGGCGAGAATATCCTGATCATTCTTGTCAGCGCCGGCCACCGCCCGGAGGCGTATGCCGGTTCGCGCTACATCATCGAGGAGATCAAGAAGAGCGTCCCCATCTGGAAGAAGGAGCTGACAAAGAACGGCGGGCGCTGGGTTCCGGGCGAGCACGGGCACGGCAGGGGGAAACCCGGCAGTCCATCCTGATGCGTTTTTCAGGAGTGTTTTCGCAGTCTGGAGGAAACTCACTCCCAGAGAGGATCGCCCCCCTTGCGCCAGCCCAGCCCCCGTTGGGGACGGGGGCGCTTAGGATTCCTCATCATTACCTGATATCAACCTCTGCTATTTTGTGTCCAGGCGATACAGCGTCATCACAATAAGGGCATACTTCGGCGGGGTGGTCCGAATGGTACATCAGAACCAAAAGGAGAAGAAGAATTGCTAAGCAATTCTTCGACGCGGATGTCGATGAGCCAGGTGGCTCTTCTCCCGTCTCACCTCGCTTTGCGAGGTTCGACGCCCCCAAGCGCGTCAGTATCAGAGGATTTCTCAAGAACTATTTTTAAAGGTTTTTTCCACTCACAACCCGGTCGCCAGCGCTGCCCTGAACCGGTCCCGGATCTGGACCGGCTCCAGCGGAATGTTGGGGACATCGCGGTTGCCCGGCCGGATCCGGGCGTGGATGAACGCCGGCCCGCCCTGCGCTGATCCCGCAAGTGCCTCCGCAAGTTCTCCGGGTTCGTGCACGGTCCACGTTTTCCTGAACCCGGATCCCATGGCGAGAAGCCGCAGGTCAGCAGTCTCGATTCCCGGCCGCGGCTGGTTACCCGTGCTGCCGAAAACGCCATTGTCGAGGCCGACAACAGTGAGGTTCCCGGGTGCCGCGGCGGCGATCACCGGCAGGATCGATGAGCCGAGCAGGCTCCCGTCCCCGTCCAGCACGATCACCCGCTTCTCCGGGCGGACTGTCGCAATCCCGAGGCCGATGGAGGAGGCCTGCGTGTAGCTCCCCAGCATATAGAAGTTCTGACGGCGGTCCTTTGCCGCGTAGAGTTCTTTTGACGGCACGCCGATGTTCGAGACCAGGATCTCCCCGCTGACCTGCCCGGCGATGGCCGCGATGGCATCGTACCGTGTCATGACCGGGTCTCTCCATTCCCGTGTATAGGATGTGCCGGGCAGCCGCCCTGCGGCAGGATACGCCGGGACATCCGCGGCAGGCAGGCATCCCCCTTCATCGATACAGCCGGGCCGGATAAGGATGACGTGCGGGGTGTTTTTCCGGAACGTGTGGGCAACAGCATCGCCGATCTCCTTCGTGCTGTTCCGGTTGGAGAGGATGGTGCACGGAATACCGGCCGCAGCCAGGATCCGGGGGAGCGGGCGGTTGAACGGGATCTGGGCGGGGATCGTCTCGTTCGTCCCGCCCCGCCAGCTTGCAAGGATGGGCAGCGGCAGGCCGAACGTGACGGTCAGCGACAGGATCGCGTTCAGCATGTTCCCGAGTCCCGAGCTCTGGAGCGCAATCAGCGGGCGGGCCCCGGCAAGGTATGCCCCGGCCGAGATGCCGACACCATCCTCCTCCCGGGTGAGACCGATGTGCCGGAACGCCTCCGGCAGCCGGAAGAAGAGCCCTTTTGCCTTGTCGCACGGAATGGCGCTGACAAGGTCGATCCCCTGCACTTTCAGTTCATCGATGATCTGGTTCTCATCCATGGTTCACGATCCATTCTTTCAGGTCCTGTATCAATGCTTCGCGGGGCTCGCCCGGTGAAAGGGTGAATGCCGGTTCGATCAGGTACTGCGGGAATTCCTCCCCTATCCGCTCGTACCCGCCGCCCGTAAGGTTCAGAAGGATGCGGGCAGTGCGGGGGATGAGGTCCCGTTCAGCAGCCTGCACCAGCGCTGCCGCGGCTATGGCTGCTGCCGGATCCAGGTCGATCCCCTCGGTATCGCGGACCAGCCGGAGGGCTGCATACCCTTCCGCGTTCGGCACGCTGTACATGACCCCGTCCGTATCCGCAAGGGCGTCGAACAGGCCCCCGCGGATGGCATAGGACGGGTTCCTGTTCGTGAGCACGTTCGACATCACCTGGCTGACGGCCCGGCCTGCATCCGGCAGGTCCTTCTCCGGAATGATCTGCCGGCGGCGGTCGCGCCATGCCGATACCATGGGCGTGAAGGGCTCGTTCTGGGCAAGGTGGAGGATGGGGAGACGGTCCCCGTATCTCCCGTCGTTTCTCAGCCGGAGGGAGGCTTCCCATGCAGCGATCGCTCCCGTCCCGCTCCCTACGGCCTGGAAGTAGTACTCCGGCATCCGCCCCGCCGTTACCGTCGCGTCGAGCATGACCGTACCCATGGCGTCACGACGGGCGATATTCTTCGCGCCTCCCTCGGGCACGCAGCCCGGGACGGACGAGAGTGCTGTGGCAACGGCGATAGCATCGCTGTAGTCTCCTTTCACGGCCACAAGATACACGTCCCGGGACTCCTGCGTTGTCCAGAGCAGGTGCCGGGAGGTCTCCGGCACGACGATAACGACCGGCATGCCGCACCGTGCCGCGATCCCGGCAAACGCCCGCCCGGTGTTGCCTGCCGATGCCACAACCGGGATCTTCCCACCGGTTTCCCGGAGCCGCTGGAGCGTTGCGAGAGCCTCGAGCTCCTTGAAGGAGCCGGTGGTCAGGTCTGCCCCGCATTCCGGGAAGTAGCCGGAGAAGGAGATCGAAAGGTTCGCAAGCCCGAGTTCCCGGCCGAGCGCCGTCCCGCCAAGCGTGACCGGTCCTCCCGACGGGACCAGCGGTTGTGTTACCGGCAGCCAGCAGAGGTACCGGAAGATCCCACTGTACGGCGAGAGGACCAGTCTCCGGCAGGAATATTCCGCACGCAGGAGGGAGTCGTGGCCCTGCGGGCAGTTCATCACGGAGGGGTCATCGATGAACTCCCCCCCGCCGACACACCGGATGTGGAACTTCGGGATGGGCGTGCAGGCGGGTTTTTTCTCATTCCCGGTATCACGGCTGCCGGTGACGCCATGCGGGGCGGCGGTCGTTTCTGCCGGTGCCGCTCTCCTGTACTGGAGGAGCGGTGCGGCATTTTTCCGTTTGAGGGATTCCTGTTCCATGGTAATCCTCATTGTATCCGGATATCTTCGAGCCGGACATGGGTCCCGTATTCCTTGGAAAGCACCATGTTTACGACAGCGGTGTGCGAGAGGTCCATCATGCAGTATCCCGGCAGGAACCGCTGGCGGGTCCCGAGTACGGGTGGCCGGGCAATGGTCCGGGCGATCCCCTCGAACGCATGCACATGGTACGCCTGGAGATCGTGGACCTTCGTGCCGGGAGTGCGGGTGGCAAGGGGGCCGACGGTGTGGCAGGCCAGCACCCCCGTGACCGGGTTGGCGGAGATGACCTGCAGGGCATGGTAGACCGGGCAGCCCGGGCCGGCAGGACGGCCCGTCACGATCTCGCCGGGCCGGATATCCCAGCGCTCAATGAGATCGGGCCGGAACGGTACTACAAACTTGCGGGCCGAGGGTTCTCCGGGAAGGGCGCAGAGCACGAAATCGTATCTGTTGCCGAGCACATCTGTACCGGAATAATCTGCCCTGACGGGCGCACTGGTGGCAGGTAAGGACAAGAACGGGCAGTCTGCCCCGTTCCTTTCGCCGGCAGCGACCCTTGCCGAAAACTCCGCACAGCTCCCGGATCCGCAGGCCCCGCAATCCTTTCCCGGCGGTGTCCAGGCCATGGTCAGTCGCCCCGGAACAGGTTGTCGGCCGCGTCGAGCGGGCGGATGACGCCGAAGTGGTGCTGCCAGCCGATCTCCTTCTTTCCCACGCAGATCGTACAGACACCGAGCGGCGGCGTGCCGCGGAGCGTGATCGTCTCCGGATCGCTTATTTCAGGGGCGGCAGCGATCGCCTGCATGAGATACCGCATGCCGGTGCCCTGGATGGCGTTGGTTTCGATGATGTCGAGCCCCGTCCTGACCATACGGATGCATTCCCGGAAGACCTCCTTCTCGGCCTGCGAGATGAGGTCTGTCTTTGTCACGACCGCAACGTCGGCAAGAGCGATCATGGGGGCCATCTTGAGCGGGGTGTTGCTGCCGGAGACGGCTGAGAGTACCGCGATCCCGAACGACTGGGTTGCATAGGGCGTGCACCGGAGGCAGAGACCGGCGCTCTCCACGATCAGCATCCCCGCCTTCAGCCCCTCCGCCCATGCGATCGCATCCCGGAGGATCATGATCCCCATGTGATCGGGACAGAGGTCACCCGAGTACACTTTCCGGGCAGGGATGCCGAACTCCGCACGGAGTTCCTCGTCCTCGAACGCCCGGACAACGTCGATCTTCAGGAAGACCGGGCTCTCCGTGCTTCTGAACTCGCGGACGATCTGGCGGATCACGGCCGTCTTCCCGGCGCTCGGAGGACCCGCGACGATGACGAGCTTCATGCCGGCACGACAGGATTTTTGAGGAGATCGGCTCCGATCAGGTCGCCGGCCCGTATCCGCTCGCGGAGCTCCACGAGGAAAGCGTCGATGCCCGATACGTGCAAGACCATATCCCGCTCGGTCCCGCCCGGCTCGAGCACCGCGGTGACGGCGCCGTTCTTCATGATAATGCGCCGGTCGGTGATCATGGCGAGGAGCGGGTCGTGGGTCACGAAAATAACGGCCTTGTGGTAGTGCTTCAGGCACCGGATGACCTTCTCTTTGAAGATGCCGGCATTCTCCACTTCGTCAAGGAGGAGGATGGGGGTCTGCCCGATCAGGATGGCGTCAGCGATGAGGAGCGATCGGGTCTGCCCGCCGGAGAGGGACGTCATCCGCATGCCGGGAGCGATCTTCTCGCCCGTGAACTCGTTGGCGAGCGCAACAGTCTTTTCCACCAGCGCGTGGGCGTCGGTGTCGCGGGCTTTGATATGAAGGGAGAGGAACCGCTCGACCGTGAGATCCGCGATCACCCGGGTGTTCTGGGTGATGAGGGCGATGGGTTTTTTTGCCGGGTCGCGGACCATGTCGTCCGAAGGTGGCAGACCGTTTATCAGGATAGAGCGGCCGGTGACCGTGTCGCCCTGGGCCAGCACCTCGATATCGTTGACGAATGCCGATTTGCCGGACCCGGTCGAGCCGACGATCGAGACGGTATCCCCCGGGCGGAGGGCGATCCTGTCGAACCCCTCCTTCTCCCCGTACCGATTGGCACCGGGAAGGATTGCCAGTTCCCTGAACTGTTCGCTGCGCATATACTCAGGAGATCGCACCGGTACTGATATAGTTATCCAATTTTCCATAAAAATTAACCTTATAGTAACAAATATAATCTCAAAAGTGTCACTTAAAGGTTAATATGCTGTCAAAGAGGATATTCGAAACCGATTTCACCACGGCCCTGAACGAGGAGCTCGAGCGCAAGAACATGACCGTGAAGGACCTGGCGGAGCAGACCGGTATCCCCGTCTCGACCCTGTACAAGGTGACGGTGGGGGAGCGGGACCCGCGTCTCTCCACCATCAAAAAGATCGTTTCGGTTCTCGAGCCCGGCCATGACCGTTTCATTGCCGTCATCGCCGCCCGCTTCCTCCTCGACAGCCTCGACCGGCGGGAGATCGAGTCCGGAGGCAGGAGGATCGGCATCCGGGGATACTCGGCAAATTCGCTCGAGGAATGCATCATCGCTGCGGTTCGTGCAGAAAAGGACGGCGCAGCGGGCATCGTCTGTGCCCCGATCCTGGCCTCCATCGTGGAGAAGATCGTGGATATCCCGGTCGTAATGCTCCGGCCCGACCTTGCGGTGGTCAGCGAGGCGATGGCCACGCTCGCGCGGAAGGTCGGGTGATTCATGGCTGACGCGGGTAGTATCCGGATCGGGCACCTCTCGACCCTGTACCACACGGCCTTCCTCCTCCGGGGATCGGAGATCCTGCATGGGCTGGGAATCCGTGCGGACTGGAGGCTCTTTGCGTCCGGGCCGGATATCATCAACGCAATGGAGGCGGGGACGCTCGACCTCGGGTACATCGGCCTCCCCCCCGTTATCATCGGAATCGGGCGCGGTCTCCCGCTTGCGTGCATCGCCGGCGGGCATGTTGAAGGGACGATAATTGTCGGCGGGCCGGGCACCCGGACTTTTGGCGGGTGCGGGAGCATGCGGGCGTTCCTTTCGCAGTGTGCCGGAAAGGCGATCGGCACCCCGCCGCAGGGATCGATCCACGATGTCATCGTCCGCGAACTGCTCCGGGAGCACGGCATCGCGGACGTGGAAGTCAGGAACTACCCGTGGGCGGACTTCCTTGCCGATGCGCTCGGTTCCGGCGAGATCGCGTGCGCCGCAGGAACGCCGGCCCTTGCCGTGACCGCACGCCGGTACGGGAATGCCCGCCTCGTGGTTCCACCGGACCAGCTCTGGCCGTTCAATCCGAGTTACGGGATCGTGGTCATGCGGGAGATGCTGGAACAGGAGGGGCTTCTCCTTCGGTTCCTTGCCGCCCACGAGCAGGCCTGTGAGCGGATCCGCCACGATCCCGCTGCCTGCGCCCGCACCGTTGCCGCAACAACAGGGATGGTGGACGAGGCGTTTGTACAGGAAGCGTACCGGATATCGCCGAAGTACTGCGCTGCCCTGCCGCGGGAATACATTGAATCGACAATGAGGTTTGTGCCGGTACTCCACACCCTGGGATATATCCCGCGGCCGATCGGGGAGAAGGAGATCTTCGAGCCGTCGCTTATCGCCCGGGTGCACCCGGGGCGGCACCACTACAGCGACGGGATGGAGGAGTGGAGCAATCTCCCGCCCGGGAAAAACAGACGAGATACCAGATGAAACGCTCCTCCGCCGGTCCCTTCACTTCACCGCTTTCATGAACGTGTCGGACCCGACCCGGTCGATGGTTTCCCCGAGCCGTTCGGGCGCCTTGTTGTTTGCCCGGTAGAACACGATCCCCTTCTTTGTCAGGTCGATCGCATGCGCCTCTTTCAGGCAGGAGGCGATGACGCGGCCAACCTCTGCGATCCCGCCACCCTTATCGCCGGCAACCGCGATGGATCCCTGCTTGGTGCCGAAGAACCCGGGCTCCTCCATCCACAAATCTGCGCAGCAGTTCTCTCAGCCCAGGATGCCCCTCCTGAACCTGGCAGGTGCAGGTTTGCCGCTTTCCCTGTACAGTGACCATGCCAGCCCTCGGAAAAAGGCTCAATACTCCATGCCGGTCTTTTTCCTCCGGATGGAGATCACTTCGATGACCAGGCGGTCGTGAAGGATGAAGAAGATGACCCGGTAATTGCCGGATCGCATCCGGTACCGCGGGGCTGTCTTCGGTGAACCCACGATCCTGCGGACATCGTACCGCTGGTAGTCGGGGCAGTCGGCAAATCCTTCAAGATCGTCCAGGATACGCGAAACGGTTTTTTTGGGAATCTTCCGGATCTGTCTCTCCACATGCCGGGGGATGAGGATCTCGTACGGCAATCAGATCCCCAGTTCGGTCCTGACGGTCCTGAGGGTTTTTACCCGTCCGGCCCGGATATCGTCCAGGCTTGCCTTCATGTCTTCAATCTCCTCGTCCGAGAGCGGTTCATCGTCACGTGCCATGGTCGCGAGGCGCCCGATGACCTCCTCGTAGCTCTCCCGCGGGTGATGCTTGAGGCCGTCGAGCAGCTCCTTGGTCTCGTGCGAGATCCGGATCGTGGTAGACTGCATATACATATGTATACATGAGTAGACGGGATAAGGATTTTCCTATTGTTTATGCGTGCCGTCCTTCCTCGTTCCGCCCGGTCCCGCGGATCTTATTATAGAACGGGTTTAATATTCTGTACCATGGAACGAAAATATCTCATCTTCCTTGCGGCCACCATCGCGGTGATCAGCATCTACGGCATTGTCACGATGCAGCTCCTTGTCGCTCTCGCAGGTATCGCGCTTATCTTCGGCATCCTTTTCCTCGTGCGTTACATCGAGAGGCGTCCGGCCGGGTCCAGCCCGGAGAGCGAGGGGGAGGCGATCGTTGCCGCAGCGCTCGTTGCGATGGTCGGCACGATGATCTCCCAGTGGATTGTCTGGGCAGCGATCCTCGGCGTCATCCTCGTCTCCCAGCAGTCGCTTGGGCGGATCGAGAAGCGGCTGGATGCGCTGGAGCAGCGGTAAGTGTGGGGTCAGGGGTACCTCCCGCCCGCCAGTTTTTTTCCGGAGGGATACCACCCCCCCCTGCCCCATGGGGAGAGGTGGGGGATACCCCCACCCCCCCTTCCGCGCCGGGAACGAAAGGTCCCGCAATCAGCAATATGGGTTTCCTGGTGGATTCCCGTCGGGGAATCCATGACGTTTCCCTGCAGGGATCCCCCCTTTTTGCGGCAGGGGGGAGGGGGCCGGGGGGGTACCTCCCCCCACCCGGTATTTTTTTGGCTGGGGTGATCCGCCCTCCCTCTGGTTCGGGGGGTGGGGGGATCCCCCCCAGTTGTTGAGGGGGTATCAGTCTTGTTCTCGTCGGTGAAAGGCCTTTTCCTGGTACAGCTGGAGGTGGGATGAGCGGGCTGAGAGGGGGAGGGGGTGGGGGTACCCCCCCGCCCCGGGCTGGTCCTGCAGGGGGGCTGATGCAATCCAGTAACCTTCATGGTGCATAATCCCGAATCCATACATACTACACACTCTATTGAGGTACTATCTTGGATCGCAGCGAGTTCCGGACACGGCTGGAGATGATTGATGTCCTCCTGAAAGAGCAGGGCTGGGATGTTTCCGACCGATCAAAAGTCTGGAAGGAAGTCGATACCAGGCAGTCGGATTTCAGGGCGAAAATTTTCAGGACCGTGACCGAGACGCTCACAAACGACATGGAGAGCGCCTATGCCGTTACGACCCCTCCATCTCGCGCTACAAGGAGATCGAATACGAGGAAGTCCGGTACGAGAAGCCGGAAGTGATCATAGAAAAGATCGAAACCCTGGAAAAGAGCATTCAGGCCGGTCTGGGGGAACTGAAAGCCCTGTTGAAATCCGATAAAAAATAGGGAGAATCAGGAAGTCCCCAATTGTCAGACAATTCAACTACAAAGTTTATATCGCAATATATCATTCGTAAGATAATCACAGTGCCATAGAACAACTGCACCCCGCCACCGTGGCGGCCCAGGGGGCCCGACACCCCCGCCGCGAACGGATCAGCGGTGCGGCAGTAACCAGTGTACAGAATGTACAAATCCAGGGCACTGTGGGAAAGTCGTACTACATTGTGCCGCGGCCGCGGGAGTGGATGCACGGTGTTGAGGGTCATCAGAATGCTAAGGGTCATCGGACCCGAGGCAGAAGAAGAATCTGAAAGATTCTTCGACCTGAGACAGGAGAAGAACCTGAAAGGTTCTTCGACAATGGTGTGCCCGCGAAGCGTGGTGAAGCGTCAGTGAACGCCGGTCCGGCAGCATGAGGAGCTGCGCAGGATCGTTCCGGCAGGTTACCATGAACAGGGGACCGGCCGCAAACAGGGCGTTCTCGGCGCATGGTCCGGTGGAGACCGGTAGCGACCGATGAATACCATGTGATGATAGGAGTGAGAAAGCGAAAATGAGCATGTATTCAAGCACGAAGAAGAGGCCCCGAACGGCCTCCCGAAAAAACAGGGGAGGGAAGATCTCCCGGAAACAGAAGAACGTTAAGGATGCGATGACGGTGCAGGTGAAGCGCCACAAACGGGTGAAAGAAGTACTTTGCTGGCCCTGGCACATGACGCCGGGACAGCATGTCCGCCCGATCGTACTGGAAGCCATGGATATCCTGAAGAGCGAGGGATGGGTGATCGGGAAGATCCCGTATCGTGACATCCCCTTCGACATCATCGGGATCATGGGAAAGGCCTGCATCCTTGTGAAGGCGGTCATGGCAAAAGGCACGGTCACGAACGCGAGGGAGACCGCAAAGGCCCATGACAAGGATCTCAAAAAGATACAGCCGTTCTGGAACAGCGACAGCGACAACCTCCAGTTCTGGGTCTTCTCCCGCGTGGCGGGTCTGCTCCGTTACCGGGTGTACCGCGGCGGTATCTGGAACGAGGCGACCAGAACGAAGCCGGATTTGCAGGAACTGCGGCTGGAACCGGTATCTCACCGGATGCGCGCCACAGCGTAGGCCGTTCTTCTTCCCGGTCCTGGAAATGGCCCGGATTCATCATGCAGGTGCAGGGGTTTAACCCTGCCTGACCATCTTTTTCTGTCCAAGGAGTTCTGCAGGACGCCGAGGATGGGAGAACGGCGGAGTCGTTCTTCCTGTCAAAGGGTACCTGGCGACATTCGAGGGGTTTCATCAGAACCCCGAACGGGGCTGGCGGAGCCAGCTCCCCTACAAAACGACAAAGGAAGTGAAAAGAAATGGCAGATTTCGTACAGAACACCAATGTAAAAAGCTCGGTGCGCAAACTTGCGGCACCGATCGCGGACATCGATGCATTCAACACGATCGTCCAGAACGTCATCCTGAACAACCCGTTCGGGTGTGTATCGTACATGAGCGGGGGCGTCAACCACCCGCCCGTGGAGAAAACCCGCGAGTCCTACACGGCAAAGTTCGTGTACCAGGACGCGCTCGGGAAGAGTATCGGCAGGTCGTCGGAGACCTACAGCACGATCGCCGGGTTCAACGCCGGGATCGCAGCAGTACTCGCGAACACCGCCAACAACACGGCCCATGGCGGCACCCCGGCACGGGATCCCGCAGCGGACAGCTTCTCGGCGACCCTGAGGTGCCATGCCCCCAACGGGGAGATCTACATGGTGAACTTCTCGCGCCAGCAGGTCACCCTCTCCTCGTACGAGGACGATGCGATCCGCACGGTGCTCGAAACCTGGGCCGACGGTGTAACGGCCCTCGCGTAACCAAAAAATCCGGGAGGAGATATCCCCTCCTCCCCATTCTGGAGAATGGAGGTATCCCCATGTCACCACAGCTTGCCGCCGCAACCCGCACCTTCTGCCGGGGCGTGCTCCACGCCATCGGCATGTTCGATCCTGCGGTCATGACGGAGGAAGAGAAGGCGCAGGACCCGGCAGAGTACCGCACCTGGTTCTGCCTCGGCGAGACCTGCATGGCAGCCCTGCTTGCAGCCAACATTGCGGTCCCGGCCGGCATCTGGTTTGCCGGCATGACGGTACTGCCGCTGGCATTCATCGGTGCGGCGGTCC
>NZ_MVQB01000052.1 GCF_002067035.1 Methanoregula sp. PtaB.Bin085
ATCATCTTTTCTCTTGATCGTTTCCTGAAAAATCAAAGGGTGTTCAATGTTCTTTGAGCATTTCAACAGGGCCCAAATTTGATTATGGTGGAGTAGAACCAAATATGACCGTAACACGATTTAACAGATCCAGCATTCCCGATGGCAAAATCATCCCGATACTGGATGACGATGTTGATCGGTTTCCCTATCTCGCACCCATAATCCGGAATAATTCGCAAGAGGGAATACCAGAAACGAATGGATCAGGAAATGATTACGTTATTGAAATTCCAGATTCAGAAAAATATCGTTTCTGGACGAGCAAATTTTTTCCGCGTCCCGATATCTTCATAGAATACAAAGGGGACTATTACTTGTTTACACCGCCCTGGATCCCCTGATTCCTCCCTATTAAGAAGGAATCCTTTCACTCCCCGTGCCGGCACGCCACTGAATCCGTACTGCACCGGTGCGTGCCTATCGTCCCGACCGCCTTGAACGCGTCCTCGAGGTCCGGGAAGTTGGGGATCTGGGCATCGCGGAGGATGCGCAGCGGCGTCTTCATGCTGTCGCCGCCGATCATGCAGCCCACGATCATCTTGCGGGTATGTTTGCTGAAGCGGACGATCTCGTTTGCCACCCGGATCGGGTCGGAGATAGCCGAGGGGACAGCGATGACGAACGCGATATCCCAGATGTCCTGGTTCCGGATCATGATGTCGAAGGTCTTCGCGAACCGGTCCGCGCTCGAGTCGCCGACCATGTCAATCGGGTTGGCGCGGCTCCAGTCCGGGGGAAGGACCGCGTTGAGCTCATCGATGATGCTGTGTGAAAATTCGATCATCGTTATCCCGTTCTGTTCGGCATAGTCGGACGAGAGGACCCCGAAGCCACCGGCATTGGTGATCACGACCGCCCGGGTCCCCCGCGGGTATCCCTCCGATGCCAGCAGTTCCGCGGTCTGGAACGCTCCCCGGATGGAATTGACCGGGATGACCCCGGCCTGCCGGAACGCGGCCATGTACACCGCGTGGCTGCCGGCCAGGGATCCCGTGTGGGAGGACGCGGCCTTCTGGCCAACGGCCGACGCACCGGCCTTGATGACCACCACCGGTTTCGTGGGGGTGATCCGGCTGACGGTTTCCATAAACTTCCTGCCGTCCCGGATCTGCTCGGCATAGAGGATGATGGCCTTCGTCTCCTTGTCGTTCCCGGCGAACCGGACAAAGTCCTCGAACGTGAGGTCGGCCTGGTTGCCGACGCTGATAACCGCCGAGAGCCCTATCTCCTCCGGCAGGCTCCAGTCCACGATGGTGGTGATGATCGCCCCGCTCTGCGAAATGAAGGCGATCTTGCCGGGCTTGGGCGAGACCGGGTCGAACGTTGTGTTGATCCCCTGGTGCGGGAGCATGAGCCCGAGGCAGTTCGGCCCCATGATGCGGATCCCGTACTGGCGGGCAGTGGCAAGGACCTCGCTCTCCAGCGCCCGTCCCGCTTCCCCGGCCTCGCGGAATCCCGAGGAGATGATGATGACAAGCGGGACCTTCTTCTCCCCCGCTTCCTTCACGATCTGCGGCACACCCTTTGCCGGGATTGCAATGACCACGAGGTCGATGGTTGCGGGGACCGCGGAGAGCGAAGGATAGGCCTTCTTCCCGAGGATCTCCTCAGCTTTCGGGTTGACCGGGTACAGGGATCCCCTGAACTGGAGGAGGTTCCGCGTGATCGCGTAGCCGACCTTGTTCGGATCCTGCGAAGCGCCCACCACGGCGATCGAACCGATGGAGAGCAGCCGGTCCGGCAGTTCCGGTCTCCCGCCATCAGCCACCGGTTCCGGCGCATCGTCCACATAGATGCGGGCGTCGATCACGCACCCGCCCTTTTCGTACAGCACCATCGGGTTGAGGTCGAATTCCTTCACGCGGGGAGTTTGTAAGAACCAGCGGGCTGCAGCAGTCACTGCAGCAACGAACGCCTCTTCATCCCGGGCGGACTGGTTCCGGTATCCGGCAATGAGGCGTGATACTTTGAGCTCGTGCACCATTGCGCGGATCTCTGTCTCGTCGATCGGAAGGACGCGGAGGGAAACGTCGCGCAGGAGTTCCACGAGCGTCCCGCCGGCACCGATGGTGATGACCTTACCGAACGCGGGATCGGTCTTCCCGCCAATGATCAGCTCGAGGCCCGGGGTGAGCTGCTGCACCACGATGATGCCGTCGATGACCGCCCCGGGCACATTCTGCTTCACGTTCCGCGATATGGTATCGAAGGCTGCTGCCGCTTCGGCCGGTGTCCTGATATTGAGAACAACCCCCCCGGCATCGCTCTTGTGGACCACCTGCTGCGAGACCACTTTCATGACGACCGGGCAGCCGATCGTATCAGCGGCTTTCGCAGCATCTTCCCGTGACTGTGCAACCGAGAATCGGGGGACCGGAATACCGGCGTTCTTCAGCAGTGCATACCCTTCCGCTTCCGGGAGTAACTGGCGTGCCATGGCAACCGATCCCCATCTCTGGTACAGTGTATTGGCATGCCCCGGTTTATGAGGATGCCGGCCGCTCATGCCATCCCGGCCGGCAGGGCTCGTTGGTCCTCAGTGCCGTTGCCACGTCCGCGAGGATCGGGACAATCTCCCGCTCCCTCCCGAACCGTTCGCTGATGAGTTCCGCAAGGCACCCTTCCCCGATCCGGTCTTTCACGAACGGGAGGTAGAGGCGCTCCTCAGCGGTTGCATGGTCCCATGCCCTTGCGTAGAGGTTCTCCAGTTCCGGCCGCAGGGCGGATGTTCCCGTATGGATCGCCTCTTCCGTGAGCGCGAGGAGGGCGTCCTGGTCCGTCTCAACCGGCAGGGACGGGCAGCGGAGGAGCGCGATGATGAATGCGCAGACCGCCATGTCGGAACGGATGCAGTCCTGCTCGTCCAGGGCCTTGATCTCGAGGCACTTCCGGGAGAACCGGATGATGACGCCCCCCGAGTTCACCCATTCCTGGCACAGGATTGCTGCATCGTTCCTGCGCAGCTCAGAAAAGATCTCTTCCTGCTCCCGCCGGTAATCCCGGACCGATGCAATCTTCTGCGGGATGATGCGGTTGCAGATGAGCGGGATCTCCTTCTGGTTCCGGCGGTAGTAAAGGAGGCGGTTGTCGGCAGTGCCGGTGGTTTTTCCCTCGACAATGGGCGAAGCAGCAGTGACCGCGATCAGGTACGGGAGCAGGCACCTGAGGCGGTTGAACTGCCGGACAAGATTCTTCTCGCTGCCGTACGACAGGTTCACCTGCAGCGCCTGGATATTGAGCCAGCCGTGCTGCCGGATATCGAAAAGCCGGTCATAGACCTCGTAGTACTCCCCCTCGTCGTGGTCCCAGACCGCGGTCTCTTGAAGGCGGAGGGTTGGGTGCATCCCGAGGCCCAGCAGGGTGTAC
Organism: Methanoregula sp. PtaB.Bin085; assembly: GCF_002067035.1. Lineage (GTDB taxonomy): Archaea > Halobacteriota > Methanomicrobia > Methanomicrobiales > Methanospirillaceae > Methanoregula. The sequence continues at coordinate 3,409 of NZ_MVQB01000052.1, forward strand.
CGGTCCCGGAAGATGTGGCAGAATTTCTGTATACCATGCAGGAGCTGCCCTTCCAGCGCCGCGATGGAATCGGAATGGGTCCGGGGGACCATCTCGAGCACGGTCTTCTGGAGCTCCTTTCCCAGTTTCACGTCCCCGAACAGGATTTCGCTGTCGTAGCTGCCGCAGATGGTTTTTATGATCTCGTCTGAGACCGGCAACGGCCGGAACGCTGCATCGTTGATCGAGAATTCGTGTTCAGTGCCGATGGTCATGGTACTCCCGGGGGATTTCTGCTACCTTATCAGTCTCCGGTTCATCGATGCTGCATATCGCGGCCAGTTCGTCGTCCGGAAGATGCGCGACAAGGTGCGCGATGCTCTTTTTTGCAAGGGCGAGCTGGTGCCCGTAGGCTTCAGGCACGTCCTTCAGCAGCCGGACAACGGGACAGATCGTGTCGTGTTTCAGGAATATTTCTATCACATCGCCTTTCACGTCAAACGTGAACGGCCCGGCCCGGCAGGTCTCCGGCTTCATGGTGTGGATCGAGCACCGGTTCGCGGTATGGAAAATGCAGGTCCCGTCGTCCCGCGCCCTCACCGCCCGGTACCCTCGCCATTCAAAGGAATCCTCCGGGATGCCCTCCGCGACAAGCCGGCTGCAGCAGGATGAGGAGAGCGGAGGATGGGCGTCCCTGCAGCATCTCCCGCCGCACTGCATGCAGATAGTCCCGGCACGGGCCCGCCAGTCTTCGGTCATGGAATATCACGCAGCAAACAGGCGGGAGACGATCTTCTGGTACACGTCGGGGTAATGGCTGTCCTCGCCGCTCTCAAGGGAAGGATTGTCGTTCACCTCGATGACATACGCATCCCCGTTGTTGTTCTTGAGATCCACGCCATACAGCCCGTTGCCGATCGCATTGGCGGCCCGGATCCCGAGCTTCACGACATGCGGAGGGATGGCATTCTCCGGTACACTCTCGACACCACAGTACACGATGTGCCCGTTGACGGAGGCCTGGATCTTGAAGGTGACCGACGGGATCGTGTACTTGCAGGCATACAGGAGTTCGCCGTTCAGGACGCCGACCCGCCAGTCGTACCGGCTCTCAATGTACTGCTGGGCAACGATCCAGTCCGAGAGCCGGATGAACCGGCGGGCTACCTGGAAGAAGCCGGTGATATCGTTCACCTTCTCCACGCGGAGCGAGAACGACGTTGACGGTTCCTTGACGATGATGGGGGAGCCGAGCTCCTCAAAAAGGCGGGTGACGCGTTCGACCGAGAGATCGTTCTTTGACAGGAACACGGTCTTCGGGATCGAAACTCCCATTTTCATCAGGTGGGAGTACATGTTGACCTTGTCCGAGCAGATCCGGATCGATGCAGGGTCGTCGATGACCGGGATGCCATGGAACGCGGCCATCTGTGCGGCAACGTACGTGACGTTCATCGGGTCGGTCCTGGCGCGGATGAAGAGCGCGTCCATCTTCGGGATCTTCGTGATATCCACCGGGAAGATGAAGTCAACGGAATGGCCCATGCCTTCCGCAACATCGCGGCAGTGGATCAGGGCCGTGAGCTGCTCGGCGCTGGCAAGGGTCTTTCTGTCAACAAAGATGCCGAGTTTGCTCATAGGAACTCCTGGTGGGCGAGGTACGCAGTGAGGAGCGAGCGCTCGTCCGTTGAGATTTTTGAGTATTTGGTGGGCGAGAGTGATGAGAGCCGGTACTCGTCGCCGTCCCTGAGAAAGACCATGGTGACGAGCGGAATGGAGAAGAGGTCATAGATCTTCTGTGCGAGCCCCGCAACCGCTGCGCAGGAGCCGGCGGTCCTCCCGAAGATAGTGACGCAGGAGTGGACGGTTGTTCCGGCCCCGATCTTCTGGTAACAGAACGGGTACTTGCCTTTGTTCGTCACGTGCGCGATGACCTCCCTTGCTTTAGCATCGTCGCGGACAAGGGAGTAGTCCGCGCTCGTTGCAAAATAGTTCAGGCCATAGATGATGGAGGGCAGGGGCACGAACCCCTGCGCTATTCCCCATTCCGCAACCGGGATGCCGGCGAGTTTCGCCCGTTCGAGGCACATCGGGACAACGTAGGCGTCGATCACGTCGCTGCTTTTCGGCCGTACCTCCTTCCCGCGGAGCTCGCAGTCGAGGATGGTGTAATATGGTTCGGTCTTGTACGAGTAGTCTTCGCTGATAACATGGCAGATCCCGTCCCGTTCCAGGAGGTGCAGCGAGTCCCGCAAAAGGCTTCCTTCCCGGTGCCCGTTTGCCCGCGACGAATCCACTTGCTGTACGGGAAGGAGTTTCTCCTGGATCCCATGCTCCGCCCGGGGAGCCGGGAGTACGGGAAAACCTGTATCCCCGGCAGCTGCCGCACCGGATGCCCGCACCGACCCGTTCCGTCTGCCGCTCATCACCCGGTCGACCTGCCGTAGAATCGTGCCGGTACACGGGGACCATGATCGAAGGCCGGCCGGGCGATTGGAGCCTTTCCGGTAGTCCGGTCCTGGAGAGCATCCGCTGCTGCAAACATACTCCCGGCATGCATGGATAGTCCCGCGTGCTGCGCATCAAAACAGTCGGAGAACCTACGATGGGGCTCTTCGGTATCGTCTTCGTTGAGACATTCGTCCATGTTCAACACAAATCCGGCATAGCGGCCGGATTTCACTGACAGAGCTATATTGCGCCGGGTTTATAGTATTTTGCACTGCACCAGCCAGCCTGCAGTCCGGAGGCAGCAATGACCGGTATTGCGGGTTCTTTACCGGAACTGCACCATCCCGCTCTGCCCGTGCTCCCTGCATAACTTTGATAACCTCGTATCCCCATCAGTAATCAGGATGCATATTCCTACACCCGTGGAACTGCGCACGCGCCGCGAAGCGCTGGGCCTGAAGCAGACCGAGCTGGCGAAGCGCGCCGGCATCAGCCAGTCCATGGTTGCCCGCATCGAGGCCGGGAATGTCGACCCGCGGGTCAGCACCCTGACCAAGATCATCACGGTCCTCAACAGCGCGGAACCCCGGAAGGTCCGGGCCGCCCAGATCATGCATACCCCGGTCCTCTCCGTCCAGCCGCAGGACGCCATCAGCAGGGCCGTGGATATCATTGAGAAGAACAACATCTCGCAGCTCCCGGTTATCGAGCGCGGCGTTCCGGTGGGCTGCATCTCCGAGGCGGTGATCGTCAAGGCCATTGAGCAGCAGCGCCTTCACAAAACCCACCTGTTCACGGTCCGGGACTTTATGGAATCGGGCTTCCCCACGGTGCCGCCAGACATGGATGTGGAGACGGTTATTAATATCCTCCAGCAGAACCACGCTGTGCTTGTCGTGGAAGGCAAGATCGTCAAGGGCGTGATCACCAAGCACGACCTGATCTCGCTGATCGTGTAACCTCCCCCCGGGTTCCGTTTCTGCAGGCAGCAGTCTTCCCGGTTTTTCCCAATGTATGGCAGAAACTATTTATTATCTGCATTAAAAGGAGGCTGTTAATCCAAGGAATACAGGATCGGGTAAAAAATGGCAGAAGGTTCCGGTGATATCAACAGCATGACCGTGATCGGTATCGGTGTGGTACTGTTCGTGGCAGTTGTTGGTATCTGGTATTTGTTTCTGAAGTAAAAAATCAGAGTTTTGAGACCAGGTCGCGGAGCACGGCGCCGGGGTCCTTAGCCTTGACCACGCTCGACGCAAGGAGCACGCCGTCAGTCCCGAGGTCGACGGCTATCTTCACGCACTCGCCAGACTGGATGCCGGCGCCGGTCAGAACCTTTACCTTTCCGTTCACGGCACGGACCGTTGCAACGGACCTCCTGATGATGTCGGGGTTTGCTTTGGAGACCGACACGCCGCTGCCGATAAGTTCCGGCGGCTCGATGGCAACGTACTCCGGCGCGAGCCCGGCGGCTGCAGCGCTGGTCGCCTCGTTGTTGGTGCAGACAACTGCGGTCATCTTCAGGGCCTGGAGGGCCCGGACCGATGCCTCGATATCCGCAAGGGTGAGCCGCCGTTCCGAGTGGTTGACGAGCGAACCGGCAGCGCCTGCGGCTTTGATGGCATCGGCAGTGACATGGCCGGTATGCGCACCGGGCTCGAAGCCGTCCACGTGCTGGGCGTAGACCGGGATCGCGAAATGGTGGCAGAGCGGGTGGAGGTCAATATACGTGGGGGCGACACCGATGGTGGCCCCGCTCTCCTTTGCAACGAGTTCTGCGGCCTGTGCGATCATGTGGGCCCGGCTGCCCGTTCCTTCCTTGTACGTCTTGAGGTTGACGAGGATCAGTGGCGATGGCATGGTGTGTGCTCCGTATATTCCATGTGGATTAAAGCAACTTGAATATTTGCGCCCGGCCGGGTCCGATGGTGGTATGAGGATCGTATCGGGATTCGGTTCGAAGAATTCGGAGAATTCACTCCAAAAATACCCGTGAACAAAAGTTCGAACGTAACGATGAAATAAACCAGCACTGGAGAAATCGGGATAATTCGCTTCGGTTTACATCGGATCGATAATACTTATCCGAATCTTAAATATTTATGATGGCTCCCTGCCTCATGGCCGCTCCGCAGCATGGCGGGGCAAAAGCAGGAATAGAAAAACGCTCATTGAGGCCGCCGCGGGGCGCCCTTCGTGGCGGCGGCAACTATCCTGATGGGGGTATGGGGGCATCAGCCCCCATCATGTAATCCTAAAATATGGGAATGGAATCCTCGTTTATGAGGCGATTCGTTCCCCCCGTCATTCCTTCAGGCCGCGGAGGAAATGCCCCGCGGTAATCCCGCCATACGACAGGGCTTTTGCCCGGTCCCTGAACAATGAGGCGTCTTCCTTTGAAAATTTCCCCGTGCCCGCACGGTCAAGCGCCTCGCGGTATATCCGGACCATCCCGCCGGCATACGCCGCAGTCCGCCCGCGGGCATCGATCACAACGTCACTGATACCAGCCTCCAGAATGGCGGGAATGCGGTCGACAAGGCAGGTCTCCACCGCGTTGCCGATGGTGGTCCGGCATGCCCCGTCGGTCCTGAACGGGAAGATACGGCCGGTCCCGTCCCGGAGCCCGAGGAAGGCACAGTCGCTTCCGGTCTTCGTGTCCGGCCGGCAGTGCTGCACCGGTTCCCGGAGGCAGTCTTCCGTGATCATGGCTTCACCGATTCCCTGGACGATAAGGGAGAAGATGGCGGTGCATCCCCCCCCGCGGGCAGCGGCAATGAGCACGCGGCATTCATCGCCCGAGAGTTCCGGCGAGAGGGTGAGTGACCGGAAGGGCGGACAGAGGTGGCATGCAGTCCGGTGGTTGAAGATGTTGAGCCCGGCCCCGCCGGAGATATTCATCAGGGGTATATGTGTCCGGATTGCATGTTCCGTTCCCGGATTCTCCACCAGGCAGTCCGCGAGCCCATCCTTGTGCAGCAGGGCAATGTCCGGCAGGACGACTGCCAGGAAATCGTCCCGGGTAATCCGGGGAAATTTCAGGATGAAGCGAATCCCGGCATCCCTGCAGACCGCCATAGCCTGTGTCACCTGATCGCGGAACGATGGAAGGCCGGCGGTTGCGGCACCGCAGGTGTGCCGCGGAAGCGCAACCGCCGGTTCGAAACAGATTGCGGTACAGCCTGCCCCCGCTGCCGCTGCCACCGCCTCGAGAGAATCTGCGTACAATGTGAAGCCTGCGGAAAGTCCGGCACTGTAGTCGTTCTTCCGGGGAATCCCGGAATCCCGGAATGCTGCAGCAAGCCGGTCGCGTGCCTGTACAATCTCCGTCCCGGGTGGGACTGATGATGCAAGGAGCGCTTCCTGCGCACGGGCAATGAACTCACGGCGCATCCGGTTAAGCCCGCCCACCGGGGCAAACAGGATTCCGTCATAGTCAAGCGATATGTCCCGGACCGCAAACGGGGTATCGCCACTCTTCCTGACCTGCGCTTCGAACTGTTCCCGGGAGAGCGGGTGCGAGCGTGCCGGGACGAGTGTGAGATCCGGGGTGTATGCAACATCCACGCGCTTGCCCGGTCCGGGCACAATACTCCCCGCCATAGCGATGTGCCCGTCGGCATCCACGCGAATACGGATGTCGACGGGAATCCTGCGCCCGCTACCGGGTTCGGGACGGGCAATGATCTGCCGGGCCCGCGCCTCCAGCTCGCGGGACGACGTAATGAACACCTGCGATCCCGGGGCAGCGGGACGGAGAATGACGAAGGTCACGGTCGTTTTATCCTTTACCACCGGCGCGTTGTTGAGCTGGAACCCCCAGTCCCCCTCCTCCCTGCTGCTCAGGCCAAAGAAGAACAGGCCGTCGCCGGCTGCCGGCACCAGGGAACCGGCAAGGCGGACTGTCACCGTCCCGCTCTTCCGGTCCTGCCCCGTGACCGTCCCGATACAGATCCCCCGGTTATCCGGTGCCTCACGGGACATCAGGGACCCGTGGCGGTCGCCGAAGAGATACCCTCTCGTGAATCCCCGGTTGAAGGCAAGGAGGAGATCGCGTTCTGCACCCGGGTCAGGTTTCCAGTCCCCTGCGGCAATGGCATCGAGCGCTTTCCGGTACGTGGAGACCACGATCGCCACATATTCCGGCGACTTCATCCGCCCTTCTATCTTCAGGGAGACCACTGGCGATCTCACGAGATCCGGGAGGTTCCGGTACGTGCAGAGATCTTTTGGCGAGAGAAGGTAGCTGCCCGCCGTCTTTACATCGCGAAGGTGCTCCGGCCTGCCGTACGCGTCTGTCGTTCCCGCAACAAGCGAATAGGGTTTCCGGCACGGCTGGGCGCACATGCCCCGGTTCCCGCTCCGCCCGCCGATGACCGACGAGAGGAGGCACTGGCCGGAGTAGCTGTAACACAGGGCCCCGTGGGCGAAGACCTCGAGCCCGATCCCCGTGTGCCGGGTTTTCTCTGCGATGGTCCGGATCTCTGCAAAGGAGAGTTCCCGGGAGAGGACAACACGGGAGAAGCCCTGCTTCGCTGCCCACAGGACACCGGTGGTGTTGTGGACCGTCATCTGGGTCGATGCATGAAGCGGGAGGCCCGGCACGATCTCCCGTGCGAGCGCTGCAATTCCGGCGTCCTGCACGAGCACAGCATCAACTCCTGCTGCATACAGCCAGAGCAGGTACTCCGCAACGCCCTTCAGTTCGCGGTCGTGGATGAGGGTGTTGACCGTGACGTAAACCCGGACACCGCGGGAGTGTGCATACCGGATCCCGACTTCGATCTCGCTGTCCGAAAAATTCGCAGCAAATTTCCGGGCGCCGAACTTCTTCCCGCTCAGGTATACGGCATCCGCGCCCGCGGCAACAGCGGCCCGGAGCGCTTCCGGCGAACCTGCCGGTGCAAGGAGTTCCGGGAGCGCCGGTTTTTCTGGGTTTTTTCCGGATTCCGTCATGGTCTGCAGGATTACGGAGTGAGTATCCCGATGGCGCCCTGCGTTGCAAGGATGGTCACGATACAGGCAATGATGTATCCGGTCATGATGAGGACCGTTGCAAGGTCGCGCCGCCAGCCGGAGATGCACGCAGCGGGCGCACAGACCCAGAAACCGAGGATCATGACGAGCGGGACAAGGCCGTACACCCCGTACTTCGCAAGGATCGTGGATCCCTGCACCTTTGCCCGTGTCCGTTCGAGGAACCGGGCGAACCGGGGCCAGCGTTCCTCCAGCGTTCCGCAGAGCCCGAAGAGGAGCAGGGTGATGCCAAGCGCGATGCAGGAGAGCGCAAAGAGGACAAAGAGCGGGTCGAGACCTCCGAGGATCCCGACAGGTGCTGCCCCGTACTCGATGACGAATGCGCTGCCAACCAGGGCAAGAGTGACCGGAACGGACCGGCCGGTGACAATCGCAGCGGGAACGGGCAGGGCGAGAGTAACGGCTGCGCAACCGATCAGGATGCCGGCGCTTGTCCGGGAGGGTTGTCCGGGGGCTGTGTCTTCCATGGGCTGGTGATCAGGATTGGCCGGGCAGGAACATAACACCTGTCTTTTCCGGTTTTTCCCGGCAGTATGCAGGCCCGGGTGATCCAGGTATGGAAAACCGGCAGGGACCGGACCGGCCTTCCGGTACGCTTTTCAGGGACAAGGGTCAAGAGAATGATAGACACATGAAGATTGTTGCAGCGCTGACTGATCCCGTCAATGCGGTCCTGGCACAGGAGCAGGGAGCTGACATGATCGAGCTCCGTCTCGATCTCTTCGAAGGCGACCTGGCCGGACACGCGAAACGCTGCCGGCAACAGGTCACTCTCCCGATCATCGCAACGCTCCGCTCAGGCGCTGAGGGCGGGCGGTACTTCGGCAACGCGGACGAGTGGATGAAGCAGCTCGCCCCGCTCATGCCATACGTCGATTATATCGACATCGAGCAGCGTTTCTCTGACAATGCCCCGGCAATCCGGGCCGTAGGAAAGCAGGTGATCGCATCGTCCCACGAGGGAAGGATGCTGTCACTTACCGAGCTCTTCCATCTCGAGCGGAACCTGCGGGCGTTCGGCGATATCCCGAAGATCATCGTGACCCCCCAGAACGAGGACGACCTCATCGACCTGATCTCCTTCACGGCTGCTGCAAAGAAACCGATCTGCACGGGCGTGATGGGCTCGCAGTACCGGCAGGCCCGGGCGATTTTACCTATGTTCGGCTCAGAACTTGTCTACTGCTCTGTCGGGGCTGCTCCCACGGCAGAAGGGCAGTTCACGGTGGAGGAGTTCGTCCAGCTCCGGAATCTGCTGGGGATGTGACGAAGTCCGATTCATATTTTAATCAATTACGCGGACAGTACAACAATCAGGAGCAAACTCAACCTGCCTGCGAGTGTCCCGTGTACTGATAAAAGAAAAGCCGCAGGTCAGGAAGTAACAGGAACTATTCAAGTGATTGTCAACACGGAAAATGTATGAAAGCAAATGCCATACCCCTTTCAAAAAAATTCTCAGATTATCCCCCCATTTTTCCATCACCTCACAAATCCCCCCGATCCCCCTCCAAAACCCCCGGTGAAGGGATTTTCACAGGGCACTTTTCCGGCACAATAGCACAGGATCAGCAAAACCGGATCCGGCACCGATCACCCGTCCGGAACACAACACAGCAATTTCCCGCAGCGCACATTACCTGAGATCCATCTCCCCATTTTCAGCACATTCATGCAACCATAATAGACAATTTTATCTATTTTCATCTACTACACTATAGCAGATGAGCAGATTATGACCGTCAGGGACATCGTCCTCGTCCAGCAGAGGGATCTCCAGGGGGCCCTCAGCGGTCAATACATACGACGTGACGCAAGCATCGACGGAGGCGACACCTCCCTCATCCGGGTCATCACCGGCCCGCGCCGGGCCGGCAAATCATTCTTCGCCATCCACCATCTCGCAGAGGCCGGGCCGTTCGGGTACGTGAACTTCGATGACGAACGGCTCACCGGGCTTTCGGACAATGACGAGATCATCGCGGCGGTGGATTCGGTGTACGGCAAACCCCGGAAACTCCTGCTGGACGAGATCCAGAACCTGCCGCAGTGGGAACTGTTCGTGAACCGGCTCGCCCGGCAGGGATACCGGCTCGTGATCACCGGCAGCAACGCGCACCTGCTCAGCGCGGAACTCGCCACCCACCTCACCGGCCGGTACCTGCAGACACCTCTCCTGCCGTTCTCCTTTGCCGAGTACCTCCGGCTCTTCCCGCACGAGCTCACCACACGGGAGAAAGCAGCGGTTGTGTACGATTATGCAAAGAGCGGCGGATATCCCGAGCCTCTTGTGAAAAAATTCTCATCCCGCGATTACCTTGCAACGCTCTTCGATGCGATCGTGTTCAAGGATATCGTGAAGCGGTTCCGCATACGGTCCGTGAAGGGGATCGAAGACCTCGCGCTGTACCTCCTCTCCAACATCGCGTCCGAATATTCGTACCAGTCGCTTGCCCGCGTGACGCAGAGCGCGGGTACGATGACCGTGCAGAAATTCCTCAGGTACCTTGAGGAGGCGTTCCTGTTTTTCTCCATCCCTCGTTTCTCGTTCAAAGTCCGCGAACAGGCTTCCTCAAACAAGAAGATCTACTGCACGGACACCGGGTTTGTCTCTGCACGAGCCTTTGCTGTATCGGAGAATCGCGGGAAACTGTACGAGAACCTTGTTGCCATCGAACTCTGGAAACGCCAGCTGACCGGCGGGGTATCGATCTATTACTGGAAGAACCCGCAGCAGGAGGAGGTGGATTTTGTTGTGCAGCAGCAGAACCGGATTCTGGCGCTGATCCAAGTCTGTGCTGATCTGTCAGAACCAAAAACCCGATCACGGGAAATCCGGGCGCTCCTGAAGGCGTCGCGGGATCTGAAATGCGACAACCTGCTCATCCTTTCGGAACAGGAAGAAAAGACCGAGACCAGCGAATGGTTCGGCATGACCGGGACGATCCGGTATGTCCCTCTCTGGAAGTGGCTGGAGAAGCCGGATACCGGCACCGGCTGAGCTGCAGGTCGCCTGTCCGGGACTTATATCTCCTTCCCGCACTGCTCGCAGAACCGCATCCCGGGCTTTACCGGCATACCGCAGTTCGTACAGACGGGACGGGCAGGCCGGGGTGCAGGTGAAGCAGGCGGTTGTGAACCGGTTCCGGGATCCCGTCCCGGCAATGTCCCGGACGTCATGGCAGCAAGGGCAGCCGCATCCCGCTGCTTCTCCGAGCACGCCGACGCCGGGTCTGCGTGGGCACACGCGATGTTGCGCGAGGTCGTCCACCATGCAAGCGGGAGGATGACGAAGAGGATCAGCAGGAAACCCGCAACCTCATATACCTCGAGGCTGAAATTGAAGACCGCGTGCAGGGCTATCCCTCCCAGAAGGCCGGTGAGGATAATCCCGGCCTGCTCCCGTTCCGGCCGGAACTTCGCGGTCCCGAGCGCAAAGCCCCAGATGCACGAGAAAACCACGTGACCGGGAACGGAAGCGATTGCCCGTACAATGCCCACGGCAAGGCCTCCCTCGATCACGTACAGGATATTCTCCACCGTGGCAAAGCCGAGACTGGCCGCTGTGGCATAGACGATCCCGTCCATCGGCTCGTCAAACTCCGGGTGACGGTAGATCGCAAGGAACACAATGAGGAATTTCATGGTCTCCTCGACTACCGGCGCGACAACTGCCGACGAGACGACACCTTCCGGGAATATGAGTTCGATGAGACCTGCGGGAATCACGGAAAGGGCGCCGAGGAAGAAGACCCACGCGATCAGGTGGAGAGGCTCGGGTTCGTACCGGTCCTTCCGGTAGATGTAGAGGAGGAGGAAGAGGGTCGGGGCGATGGCGAGGAACAGGAGATCGAGCATTACCGGTGTATGGTCGCCCGAAGGGAAGAGGATTTCCGGGGGTCCGCCGGGGCGTACCGATATCTTTCCCTTCCATGGGACGAGCCGCCCTCTCCGCGATTTGTCCGGTTATTCCCGTTCACCGGCCCGGGCCCTGCAGGAGCGTGCGGGTGATAACGCAAACAAGAAATACCGTCAGAAACAAGCCTCATCCATATGCATACTCCCGGTACATTCGTTGTCGTGCTCACGCTGCTCGTCCTTGTCCTTGCTGCAGGATGCACATCAGAGGATGACGGCGGGCTCTCTGCAACGCCGACCATGGTCCCTCTGCCGCCGACAACCGTCACAACAATTCCGGTGACCGAACCCCCCACACCCGTTGTTACCACGCCCACACCAACTCAGACAACGGAACCCGTGCAGAAACTGCCGGCCGAGCGGCAGGTCAACCTCCTGCTCACAAAAGACCGCCCGACCTCCGAGATCCACCTGCTCTTCCAGGGCGGCCCGGGAGAGATCTACGTTACCCGGATCATCATGCGGGTGTACACGTCCGATGTCGCGTACCAGGAATACATCATGAGCAAAGGCAGCAAGCCGATTCCCGGCGACGAGATCGTCGCCCCCGGCACCCGCAGCGGCGACCGGTGCGAGGTCTTTGTCATCTCTGCCGGTTCGCGATACAAGGTCATCGACGAACGGGTGTACGGGGGGATGTACTACTGATGAAAAATTCCCTTTTTGACACCGGATTTCCATGACCATTACAAGGCAGGACCTCTGATGAAGATCGGCATATTCCAGCATGAGCCCACGGAACCTTCAGGATACCTTGAACAGGTTTTTTCCGATCATACCGTCCCGTTCGAATACATCCGGCTTTACGAAACGGGGGAGGTCCCCCGCATCAATGCAACCCATCTCGTCTTCATGGGCGGGCCGATGAGTGTGAACGACGAGCGGGAATACCCGTACCTGAAGCAGGAGAAGGAATTAATCCGGAAATCCGGGAAGAACCGGCAGAAGGTACTCGGGATCTGCCTCGGCGCCCAGCTTATTGCGTCGGCATTCGGAGCCCCGGTATACAAATATATCACGGAGATCGGGTGGCATGAACTCGCGACAGTACCGCAATGCCGGGGTATTATGGGGATGTTTCCCGAACGGTTCCGCGTCTTCCAGATCCACGGCGATACGTTTGCGATCCCTTACGGCGGGCGGCTGCTCTGCACGGGAAGCAGCGTGCGGAACCAGGCATTATCTGTCGGCAACTGCCTCGGTCTCCAGTTCCATTTGGAGATGACAGGAGAGATGATCAGCCTGTGGAGCCGCAGCCTGAAACGGTACGACCGGGAAAAAATCGCCCGCGATACGCCCCGGTACCTTGCAGAGAGCAACCGGCTCTGCCGGCTGGTAGCTGAGGATTTTATCCGGTAATATTCCGCATCAGCCTTCCCTGCAGCACGTGACGAGTCTGTTGGGACACGGGTCCGGCACCCGATCTTAAAAAATATGCTCTGAAGAAATCCTTTGAGTGATTGTGTTGAATGATGATGGAGCCACGGGTGCTCGGGGTTTGCCGACCCTCGCCCCGTGGAGCATGGCTGTATATGGGCATCTCATACAATGGTCGACACTGGGGGTCAAGGGGGCTTGCCCCCTTGGGGTGCCTCCCCCTCTGGGGGAGAGAGGGGGTCATCCTCGCAATTCCACTGAGTGTTTTGTCAGAAGGATTTCTACAGAGCAAAAAGAATTACCCAATCTTCTTCGACGGGTCGAGCAGCACCTCGTGCGGCAGCCCGGCGAGCGCCACTGCTGCAAGCGCCCCGATTACCCCGTTGCCGCCGGCAAGCGAGACCCCGAACCGTTCCGCCTCGGCCTCAGCAACCGGGCGGGTGATTATCTGCGAACGGGCCATCTGCCCGTACTCGCGGAGACCTTTTGGCATACCGAGGCCGGAACGTATCGCAATGCCCCATTCGTGCGAAAGCGATTCGTCGGCAATGAATCGTACGACCTTGTCGGGAAGGTCCGTGAAAGCCGCAGGTTCGACAGCGATCTCGATGAAACTCGCGGAATTGCCGGCGGTCTTGGCAAACACTGCCGGGTTCAGCATCACTACATGGTGGCTGATCGGGATGATGCCCGGCAGGCGATCGAGATGGTTGAGCAGGGCGAGGGCAAGGGCGAAGGTGGCGCCGCCATCCTTTGTGTCCGTATCATCGATGCCGATAGTCACCTGTTTCAGGGCACGGGTGCGGACTTTTCCCTCGACAATATTCCCACGGTGCCGCGACTCAACCCGGACAACTCCCTCGGCCCGGGACATCATGTCCGTGAGGGAGTATGCCGGGCCCCCGACGCAGCGGATGTGCTGGACGATCTCGTCGCCTTCCTGCCCGACCCCGCAGACACCGACCGCCGGCAGGGGGGAAAGGCCGACTCTGATGGCTTTCTGACCGAGCCGGGCATCCTCGCGGAGCAGGGTCCCGTCCCGCCAAACCCCGGTGAGCGCACCGCCGGCACGGCAATGGTGGTGGCCGCAGAACGCGGTCAGAGCCCCGCTCATGCAGTCGTGATAAATCGCGACCCGGTCGCCGTCAACGGTGGTAAAGATCCGCCGGCAGGTACTCGAGGGCATGGCGCTGATCGCCGCGTAGCGTGCGGCGCTCCGCCCGCGTTTTTCTTCGCGGAGGATCACGCACCCTTCCTTCATGAGGCGGTTGACCCAGTCCTGCGCCGTGCTCCGGGGGATCCCGGTAGATTTCTGGATCTCCGTGACCGTAAAAAAACCCTTGTCGAGCGTGAACTGCCGCATCAGGCGCAGGTACATGCGCCGGTGTTCAAGCACGCTGGACATAGTGGTCGCGGATGTAGAGCAGGTCTCCGATGATAGCGCTTGCGGTCTCGATCGAGCCTGCCCCCCTGCCGATAAGGGTGATCTCTTTTGCCATATCGGTCTCGAAGGTCAGGGCATTGAGCGTCCCATCGTTCACGAGCGGGTGGTTCTTTTCGAGGATCCGCGGCGAAACCCGGAGCAGGTGCTTCTTTGGATTTGCCTCGGCGATCAGCCGGATGGTGCAGCCCTCCTCGTCCGCGAGCCGCAGGGCATCGGGTGTCAGCAGGTCGATTCCGGTCCGGTCCACGTCGCTGAGTTTGACACCGTTGTCCCATATCGTGTTGGCGAGGATCACGAGCTTGATGGCGGCGTCGATGCCCTGGACGTCATACGTGGGATCCGCTTCCGCGTACCCCATCTCCCGTGCTTCCATCAGCGCCTGTTCGTAGGTGAGCCCCTCTGCGGCCATGCGGGTGAGGATAAAGTTGCAGGTGCCGTTCAGCACGCCATACAGCGCGAGGATCTCATTACCGGCAAGCCCGTGTTCGAGCGTGTGCATGACCGGGATAGCCCCGGCAACGGTGGCCTCGTACCGGAGCGCAACCCCTTTCTTCTTTGCCATGGCACGGAGTTCCTTGGCGGCGAGCGCAATGGGGCCTTTATTGGAGGTGACGACATGTTTTTTACGGCTCAGTGCAGCCCTGATGTACCCTATCGCCGGCTCCCCGGAGAGCGCGTTGGTGGGGGTTACTTCGATGAGGGCATCGTAATCGGCCTTTTTTATTACGTCCTCCGCTGTGAGGTGCTGGTCCCCGCAGGAACCGTTCTTCTTCTTGTTGGCGAGGATTCGGGAAATATCGATTCCGGCAGGGTCCATGAACGCGCTCTTCGAATCCGCTATCCCGGTGATCGTGAGTCCGAGGTCCTTTTTTGCCAGCATCTCCGCAACCCCGCGGCCGACAGACCCGAGCCCGATGAGTGCGACCTTCATGCCGAGTCCTCCAGGGGTTCAATGAGGAGGAGCGATTTCTGCTGTGAGACGCGGCGGAGGATTGCGAGCGCTGCTTCCATGTCCTCGCGGCTGACTGCCTTGATGGTGATGCGCGACGATGACCGTTCGTTGACCGCCGGCATGCTCATGGCCAGCTCGCACACCTCGGCAAACCCGGTCGAGTCGATCTGGTCGACAGTGTCGGAGAGGTCGGTGTGCATCAGGTGACCAATCATGATGACGGTCCTTTGGTAGAGGAGACGTTCCTCTCCAATCCGCTGGATCTTGACCCCCTGCTCCTTCAGGAGGCTGACGAGGTTGTCGAGCCGTCCTTTCGGCAGCTCGAGAACGATCTGGACATTCAGGGTATCGCCATCGATATCGGGATCGCGCTGGTGGATGACCGCGATGATGTTGCCCCCGACATCGGAGATGGGTTTCAGCGCTGCAACCAGCTGCCCGGGCGAGTCCTTCATCTCAAGTTTCATGGAGACCTGCAACAAACCACCTTACACGTTGTTGCACGGGCGAAATGATAAATGCTGAGGCCCATCATGGCTGAGGCAGGAGAAGAACCGGAGGTTCTTCGACTTGCCGGGGACTGGCAGTCCTGAAACGGGAGAAGGACGCGTCGGCGTTCTTCATCTTCATGAGCCACACAATGTGATGTGAGCGAGAAGAAGAATCCGCAGGTTTCTTCGACATGCCCGGGGCTCTCAATGCTGAAAGTACATCAGTCGCAGATTTTAATTTTAACCAGGAATCAGGCAATCCAAAAAAGTCTCACAGTTTCCGCAGCTTCTCGTCCACTTTTTCAAAAAAGTTCCGCTTCACGTCAACAAAGAGGGCTGGCCTGTCAGAACGGCGGACTTCGATCGTACTGGATCTCTCCAGTTCGAAGGTCTGCTGCCCGTCGACTGCAAGGTTGGCCTTCTTGTCGCTCTCCAGCCGTATCTCGAGACGGCGTTCGCTGCTGATAAGGTGCGGGCGGGAGGAGAGCATGTACGGTGCAAGCGGAACAAGAAGGAATCCCTGGACCCGGGGATCGACAATAGGCCCACCGGCACTCATGGCGTATGCTGTGGATCCCGTAGGCGTGCTGATGAGGAGCCCGTCGGCCCGGAACTGTTCGGCAACGACCCCGTCGATGGAGATGGCAATCCGGAGCATCTTGGCCGGGCGGGTTGTCACGATCATTGCTTCGTTCAGGGCAGTCCCGAGGCATGCACCGTCCTTAAAGAGTGAGATGCGCATCCGCTCCTCAACGGAAAATCCGCCAGGCAGCGTCCTGATGAAGGCAAGGGCTCCATCAGGATCGAGGTCCGCCAGGAACCCGACACCCCCCCAGTTGACGCCAAGGACCGGGATCGGCGGGTTGATCTGCTGGATCGTACGGAGAATTGTTCCGTCACCCCCGACAACAATCGCGACATCGGCATCCGTACCGGCAAGGGCGGTCCCCTTCCTCCCGGAGGATGAAGCGGTGTCGCGATCGAGAATCACATCGCATCCGGCGGCGGTCAGGACCGAGCGGATCTCCCCGGTAAACGCAAGAGCATCACTGTTGTCGATGCGGGACACGAGCAGTACTTTCATCTCTCTCACCTCAGGTATTCGATCACTTTATGATGGAGCACGCCGTTCGTTGCAACGAGACAGCGACCGACCGTTACTTCGTTGGGGAACCGGATGACGTGACCATTCAGGTCGGTCACCCTGCCGCCTGCCTCGGAGCAGACCAGCATGCCGGCCGCCGCATCCGTGACGCGGAGTGTCCCCCGGAGATCGATGAAACCGTCAATCCTCCCGGCACCGATATAGCACAGCTCGAGGGCGGAAGCGCCAAGGAGCCGCCACCGCCGGATCTTCTGGCCAAGCTGCATCACCCGGGCTGGGTCGAATTTCCGGCCATAGACGCTCATTGCGCATTCATCGAGATTCCCGACAGCGGAGACATGGATGGGTTTGTTGTTGCAGCGTGCAAAACTCCCTTTTTCTGCAGTGAAGGTCTCCCCGCTGGCAAGGTTCCGGACAAATGCCTTCTGGGTGTACCCCCCTTCCGCATAGGCTACGGAGAGAGCGTAAAAGGGGATACTGGCAACAGCATTGAAGGTCCCGTCAACCGGATCGAGGAATATCGTGCCCCGTTCCCCGTCCATGGTTATCTTCCCGGCCTCCTCGCTGATCAGGAGCGAACAGAGCGGGTGGTCGTGTAAAAAGGCGAGCACGCAATCCTCGGCAACCTGGTCGATCTTCTTGGTCGGTGTCAGGTCAGCACCCATCCGTACGGTTTCCCCCCCTTCGAAGGTTCCGACAAGATCGATGATGCTGTCGGCTACCTGCTTTCCCATCTCATCGCATGCAGAGAAAAAATCCATGGGTGGTTCCTGCTTCTGCCGGTCTCTTTCTTAACGCTGTATTTATGTAAGGCAACAGAGATAAATTACTAACGCGGTTATATTTAGTGACCCTTGTGGAGTTATTGCGATGAAGGAACAGACAGAAATCGGAAAGATCAAGGAAGGACGCTATATCGTTATCGACGAAGAGCCGTGCAAGGTCATGGCGATTGCAACATCGAAGCCCGGCAAGCACGGGGCGGCAAAGGCGCGTATCGACGCCATCGGAATCTTTGACGGCGTGAAACGCTCGATCGTTTCTCCGGTCTCTGCCAAGACCTATGTCCCGGTTGTCGAGCGCAAGAGCGGGCAGGTGCTCTCCATTGCCGGGAACATGGCGCAGCTCATGGATATGAAAGACTTCTCGAACTTCGAGATTGCCATCCCCGATGACAAGAAAGGCACCATCGAGGTGGGCAAGGAATACATGTATATCGAATCGATGGGCAAGAAAAAGTTCGACTGAATTTTTTTCCATTCAGTTTTTCCCGGCTTTTTTTACAATCCCTCTGGTATCCTTTGGGAAAGAGATCCGACTCTCTGAGGATGGCAGCACTGTACACGTGTCATCACTGAAAAAAGGATGATCAAATCAGACGGTGCCAATGTACCGGGTCGGGACACGGATGTCGATGCTGTAGGATTTTATGCGCAGAGAGTTGATGATGAAATAATAACTCCTCTGCCCCTCGAAGAATTTCTCTGTCCAGGGGCGGGGATCGGTATAGATCGTGTCGGTATCCGTGGTCTTCCGTCCCGATTTGAATTCCGGGTTGATAGTGGCTTTTACACCCTTCCACAGGTTTACATCGATGCCCCCCGGGGGCGTGATGGTCCGGACAACGCGGTTGGGATCATTGGCATCCATGACCTGGATGGTGAATTCCGGGAGGGCGCTGGAATACGAACCCTGTATGCCAGCTCCTGCTGCAACACCTGATCCCCTCGTGGGAGTGACCGTGACTGAACCCGGTTTGGTCATCTCAACCGGATCGACGGTATAGACCAGTTCCCAGTACGGGAACGGGATATTGATGACCTGCGTTGTCCCGCTGTATTGCCCGGTAATCTTTGCAAACGAGGTCATGCTTGTGTTAAGCGGGATATTATCTATCCGCGTCCCGCTGGGGATCTCATCGGTAAGGGTGACTCCATAGACTGATGCGTTGACAAATCCGACTGACATGACCGTCCTGTTCCAGGTCGGGACGGGTGTTGGCGTCGGAATGGTTGTTGTAACGATTGTTGTCGGGGGGGATGTCGGGGCGGGCCGCGGTTGTGGCAGGGACCGGGATGCCGGTGTTCACCGGCTGGCCTGTTATTACCGGTTTTACAAAAACTGCCATGACGAGGATGATTGCGATTGCGGCAACACCGTACATGATGTCTTTTTTATCCATAACGTCTGGTTAAATTCTGATCATTGGAACCAGATAAAATATCCTATCCGGGATCCTTCAGTCCTTCAGGAACCGGTTTTTCATTGTGTATGTACACAAAAGCCCGTGAACAGTGTCGCATAACGGAGAAGGAAATCCTGCGATACTCCGGATGAACCGGGATTGAACGGGTCATAATACAGCTATCCTTATCATCGCATGTGGAGGGAAATGCACCAGTGATAATTATTCATGTCTCTTAACCATGATTTGGCTGCAGGGGGCTGTAATACCGGTAATGATTCTGATTTTCTTGTAAAATTCCGAAAATGTTCTGCGAAAGGGGAGAGTTTATCGGAATAAATATATATAGTATTAAATCCTCTAATCACGTAGCGACATTGGTTACGCCAGTGTCCGCTATGAAAGGTGAAACCATGATATCAAAATCCGATGACAGTGGGTTCACCGGCCTCGAGGCGGCGATTGTGTTAATCGCATTCGTCGTCGTTGCGGCGGTGTTCTCTTACGTGGTACTCGGCGCCGGGTTCTTCACGACCCAGAAAAGCCAGGAGACCGTGTACAAAGGTGTTGAACAGGCAACCTCCAACATCCAGATGATAGGTGGAATCTACGGTATCAAGTCGGGTACGGGGATCGGGACACTCGAGTTAACTCTCGGTCTTGCTCCGGGGGCACCGGCGATGGACCTTACCAAACTGAAGATCATTGTTACCCAGCCTGACCAGAATACACTTGTTCAAAACCTTGCATATTCCACGACAGCGACTGCAGGTACCCATTTCGGCTGCTCGAACACGGCATTAGCTGGCACGAGCCAGGAGAAGATCACGATAAAGCTGGGCACACCGCTTGCTGCAAACAACAAGGTCACGATCGAACTGAGACCTGCGGTTGGTGCCTCGCTCCCGCTGACCCGGACTGCACCGGCCACGATCGCGAACACCCAGGTTCTCTACTAATTCCTCCTTTTTTCCGTTGTTCCTCTTCATATTTCCCGAATAGAATCATGGCATCTTCCAAGGCCGAGGAAAGGTTTATTGCCAAAAAATGAATGATTGCAGGATCATCCTCCTGAATTTCACATCTTCGTGCATCCAATATCTGACACAACCATACTATATCAGCCAATGCTCCTGTTCATACCTCCACCTGCCGCTGAAGCACTGTTTATCTCTGAGGGCCCCCTGTCGGCAAGGAAAAATCGGGAGAGAAAGCGTATTAATAGTATCATATCCATCAGTCATGTGGGATAAGGAATTACTGATGAGAAGAATGACGGCAGACATATTCACATCACCACAAAAAAGGCCGGTCGATGAAGCATTCACCGGCCTTGAAGCAGCGATTGTACTGATCGCATTCGTGGTCGTTGCAGCGGTATTTTCCTACGTGGTTCTTGGTGCGGGATTCTACACAACCCAGAAGACGCAGGAGAGCGTATATAAAAGCGTTGAACAGGCAACTTCCAACATCCAGATGTCAGGCCAGGTCTATGGTGTTGATTCGGGCGCAACCGGAACGGTAAACACCGTCCAGTTCGGCATTGGTCTTGCACCGGGTGCGCCACCGGTGGATCTGACAAAAATGATTATTGTGGTCACGCAGCCTGACAATAACAACCAGGTGCAATTCCTAACCTACTCATCGCAGGCAACTGCGGGAAGTAAATTTGGAATTGGTGCCACTTCCCTCCATGACCAGGAACAGGAAACGATATTGATTAAACTGGGAACCGGCCTTGGCCCGAACCAGCGGATTACTGTCGAAATAAGACCTCCGGTCGGGTCTGCCTTGCTCTTCACCCGTGCAGCACCTGCAACAATAAAATATACCCAGGTGCTGACTTAACCCCAATTTTTAATTGCTCATATGTCACGGATTTCTCACACACTCGTCAATATCCATGGGACCAGTTACTGATACATATTTTTCAGGGATTTTTCTTTCGGAGGATGCTCCCAATTATACCCGTCCACCCCATTGCATGTGCTATCCGGTTGGTTCAGGAGTATAGGGGCGGGTCCTCACACGGTTTTTTTGCTCTGTAGAACCCCTCAATCCAGACGAACAGAATAATTCTGTCAAGGTTGGCAAGGATGATCTTACAGGCGATTTCCTTCTTCTGAATCTGGAATGATCTCGACTTCAGGTCGGCTCCGAACCTCCGTTTAAGGACAGAGAATTTAGTTTCAACCAGGACCCGTTTACGGTACCGGACAACGTCGAAATTGTCGGTCATTTCTTTCCGGTATTTTCCCCGGATATTGGCGGTATTACTCCAGGATCTTGTCGGGATAACCGAATCGGCC
>NZ_MVQB01000053.1 GCF_002067035.1 Methanoregula sp. PtaB.Bin085
CCCGCCGCTCGTGCAGGCGGCGGATGGTGGACACGTTGTTGATGATGACCGTGCTCTCATTGATGCTCGACTCCAGCCGGAGGGCAAGGGCTTTCTCCGTATCCCGGGATTTTCTCACCAGCAGTTCCGTGAGTGCCAGGGCACCGCTGTTCACGTTGTTGATGTCGTGGGTGATGATATCGAGATACAGGTTGGCCTCATCGTTTGCCTCGGCGAGTTTTTTCTGGGAGACCAGGAGCTCCTGGTGCTGGATCACCGCCGCTTCATAGGCCGAGAGCAGGAGCTCGATTACCTGCCGTCGGTCATGATAGATGGTGAATTTTTTTCCGGATAAAGGAAACTCGATCGGGGGTTCGGCAGGGGAGGTTCTTACCATCGCGTTCCGGTGGGAGAGGATCCTCTTCAGGCGGGAGACCAGGTACTCGCCCTGGTACGGTTTTGTAATGAAGTTGTCGGCCCCCGAGACCATGGCATAGATAACGTCCCTGCTGTTGGTCAGCATGGTGAGAAGGATGACCGGGATGTGCCGGAACCGTTCGTCATCCTTGACGGTCCGGCAGAACTCATACCCGTCCATGACCGGCATCACGATATCGCTGATGATGAGGTCCGGCTGAAGGGCATCGAGGAGATCCAGCGCCGCCCTCCCGTTCTCTGCAAGCGTGACCACATACCCGTGCATCTCCAGCGTATGTTTCAGCATCTCTGCCTGGGTGCGGCTGTCTTCGACAACAAGGATCTTCCGGGGACTGCTCTCTTCATTCTCCGGCGGATTCACGGCAGGGCTCCTGATATACGTTCATCCATGTCCCCAGATAAATGCATTTCGGGGATACGGCTGCATCTGTGATAGTTGCTGCGTCGATAAATGGGGGGGTATAATGAAGAACCCGGAATTTTTATGCCACCCGTATACCGGTCCAGGTAGGATCACCCTTTATGGTTTCGGCAAAGTCGGAGCCCTCGTAATCCCACCAGCCGGAAAAGGTCTTCCCGTCCGGTGCCATATCAAAGGCAACCGGCCCTTTGGATGCACCATTGTCCTCGGTCCAGGTCCCGCTCAGCCGGTTGCCCTGGACAGTGCCGGTGATGGTCCCGCCGTTATACTCGTACGATCCAGTCACCATATTCTTCGTCTGGACCAGCTCCATCCGGACATCGTGTCCGCCACCACTCCATGTGGTCATGAACGTTCCCGTCCACGACGTACCTGCCATACCGGTCGGTTCTGTTGCGGCCGGGGAGGCAGATCCCGACGAGCCGATCTTTGGCATGCCGGGGATACCTGTGCAGCCTGCGCTCAGGGCGGCACTGCACAGGACCAGAACCATCAGGATAACGGTCAGTCGTTTCATACAAAGTGCCGGATGGGAATTCCGGTAAAATATACTTATGGATCGGTGGACCCGCAGTGCCGCTGCTGCTCCGTATCTCCCGTTATTTCTTCCGCTGCGCTCTCTTCGCGCCGCCAAGCGACCGGCTGCGCAGCAGACGGTTGTATGCAATGGCAAAACGGTGTGCCTCGTCCCGTATCTCCTGCAGGAACCGGAGCGCCATTCCTTTCTTATCGAGCCTGCGGGGGAGCATCCCGCCGGGCAGGTAAACCTCCTCCTCGCGCTTGGCCAGCGCGATGATCGGGAGGGTGAGGCCGAGGTCTTCGAGAGCACCGATCGCTGCCGACAACTGGCCTTTACCGCCATCGATGATAATCAGATCCGGGAGCGATCCGCCTTCATCCGCGAGCCGGCGGTAGCGCCGCTGCACGACCTCGGCAATGGAGGCAAAATCGTCGATGCCCTCAACGGTCCGTATCTTAAACCGCCGGTATCCGCTCTTGTCCGGCGCGCCTCCACGGAACTGCACCATCGAACCGACCATGGAGGTCCCCGAGAGGTGCGAGATATCAAAGCATTCGATCACATCCGGGGGGTGTTCAAGGTCAAGACCAGCCTGCAGGTCCCGCACTTTCAGCTCGTTTTTCAGGAACGCCTGGTCGATATTC
Source organism: Methanoregula sp. PtaB.Bin085 (assembly GCF_002067035.1). Taxonomy (GTDB): domain Archaea; phylum Halobacteriota; class Methanomicrobia; order Methanomicrobiales; family Methanospirillaceae; genus Methanoregula. Next base: position 2,003 of record NZ_MVQB01000053.1, read on the forward strand.
TTCTCTACCAGTTCGATGAGTTTCTTCTTCTCCCCCCGCTCCGGCACGGTCACCTGCACGGACCGTCCCTTCCGTTCTGTGAGATACTCCGCAACGCCTTCGCTGACCCCGCACGGAATGATAAGTTCCTGAGGGGGCGTCCGATCCGCATAGTAGAGAGCGAGAAATTCCTCAAAGAAGTCCTCGTGGTTGTCGAACGAGTACTCCTGCTTGCCGGAGAGGAGGCCCTTTTCAACCGAGAAGACCATCAGGTAGACGCGGTCGCCGGCAACCGTGTACGCGATGACGTCCTGGTCGGCATCCTTCGGCCGCTCGACATGCTGCCGCTCGGCAAGACCCTCGATTGCCACGATCTGGTTGCGGAGCATCAGCGCTTTCTCAAACTCCTGTTTTTTTGAATGTTCTGCCATCTCGGTTTTCAGCTGGATGAGCACGTCGCTGCTCTTTCCCCGGAGCAGGGCCGATGCCCGATCGGCCTGGAGCCGGTACTCCTCTTCGGTGACGGCCCCGATGCAGGGAGCGCTGCAGCTCTTCAGGTGGTGGCGGAGGCAGGCGCGTTTCGGCAGTTTCCGGCACGAGCGGAGGAAGAAAACCCGTTTTATCACCCGGAGGATGGCATCGCGTTCTGCTGCAGACACAAACGGGCCGAAATAGTGAGCGTCCCCGTTCCGTGTCTGCCGTGCGATGCCGATCCGCGGGAACGGTTCCTTCGTGATCTCGATGTAGGCGTACCGCTTCGCATCCTTGAGGTCGATGTTGTACTTCGGCTGGTGCTTTTTGATCAGGTTGTTCTCCAGCAGGAATGCCTCACTCTCGGTGTTCGTGACCATGAGGTCGACCGAATCGATGAGGGCGACGAGGTTTTTCGTCTTGGTATCGTGGTCCTTTTTCTGGAAATAACTGGTGACCCGTTTTCTGAGATCCTTTGCTTTCCCGACATAGAGGATCGTCCCGGCCACATCGGAGAAGAGATAACAGCCGGGGGAATGGGGGATTGTAGCAGGATCGATCATTGCTGTATAAACATCCGGCCGGGAAGTCTTAAGGATGGGGATAGGAGATCCTTCTCACCCGCGTCCGGAGGGCCCATAAGTTATATATAATATGAAGTATAATGAGGTCCTTTAGCACACCGGGTGCGCGTAGTTTCCAGCAGAAAGGGATCGGTATGGAATGGCTGTATTCAAAAGGGATTCCGATAGAAGCCCAGTACCTGTACCGGAAGGCACGGGAACTCGCCAGGCAGGGACAGCCCGGCATGGCGCTGAACTATTTCAGGCAGGCCATTGTTATCGCACCCCAGTATTCCCAGGCATATTACCAGATGGGCAACTGTCTTGCCCTGCTCGGGAAGTATCCCGAGGCGCTTGAAAAGTACGAGCGGGCAATCCGGATCGATCCGTCGGCGCCGAAGTTCCGTGAGACGATGGAACACATCCGGTCCCGGCAGGGGAATAATAAAAAAGAGTAACAACAGTGTGGCTCTGTCGAAAACCCGGGAGGAATGGTATCGGAGAGTGACGGAGCCACGGGCGCCCGGGGTTTGTCGACCCTCGCTGAGGAGATATGATGACGGGGGCTGATGCGCCATACCCCCATTATGATAGTTACCGCCGCCCCGAAGGGCGCCCCGCGGCGGCTTTGAATGACCGGTTTTCCCGGAACCTGCTCTGGCCCCGCCGTGTCTCGGAGAGGGCCTGAGGCAGGGAGCCCTCACAAATCCCGAATGTTTTTTTCTTGTTCGGGTGTAAAGCCCCTTCAGTCCGTTTCTGCAGAACCAACCATTCACGTTTTCTTCAGTATCTCTTTCAAAAACCCGCCCGTGTAGCTCCCTTTGGTTCCCGCCACCTCTTCGGGCGTGCCGGTTGCCACGATCCTGCCGCCGGCATCCCCGCCCTCGGGCCCGATATCGATGATGTGGTCGGCCGCCTTGATGACATCGAGGTTGTGCTCGATGACGACAACGGTGTTGCCCTTCTCCACGAGATCGTCGAGCACCTTGATCAGTTTCTTCGTGTCGTCGAAGTGAAGCCCGGTCGTGGGTTCGTCCAAGAGGTAGAGGGTCCTGCCGGTTGCCCGCTTCGCAAGCTCGCGGGTGAGCTTGATGCGCTGCGCTTCCCCGCCCGAGAGCGTTGTCGAGGACTGCCCGAGCTTGATGTAGTCGAGGCCCACGCGGGAGAGGGTCTCGAGTTTTGAACGGATGGACGGGATGTTCTCGAAGTGCTTCATCGCCTCTTCCACGCTCATGTCGAGGACATCGGCGATTGACTTCCCCTTGTACAGGACTTCCAGCGTCTCGCGGTTGTACCGCCTGCCCTTGCACTCCTCGCACTCAATGTACACGTCGGGGAGGAAGTTCATCTCGATCTTGATGAGCCCGTCCCCCTCGCAGGCCTCGCACCGGCCGCCGCGGATGTTGAACGAGAACCGGCCCGGTGCAAAGCCCCGCATCTTCGCATCCTTCGTCTCGGCAAAGACTGTGCGGATCTCGTCGAAAACTTTCGTGTAGGTCGCGGGGTTCGACCGTGGCGTTCTGCCAATCGGGGACTGGTCGATCACGATCACCTTGTCGATCGCGGCATCGAATATAATCCGGTCATGCCTGCCGGCCTGTTCACGCGACTGATGGAGGACCTGCATCATGCCCTTGTACAGCGTTTCTTCAACCAGCGTGGATTTTCCGCTGCCGGAGACCCCGGTGACAACGGTCAGAAGACCGATGGGGAATTTCGCATCGATCTTCTTGAGATTGTTCTCCCGGCACCCTTTGACCGTGATGTAGTACTCTGGTTTCCGGCGTTTCACGGGAACCTCGATCTTCTTTGCTCCGGAGAGGTACTGGCCGGTCAGGGACTTTTTGTTCTTCTCAATCTGCTTCGGGTTTCCTTCCGCAACGATGTGGCCGCCGTGCATGCCGGCGCCCGGGCCCATGTCGATCACGTGCTCGGCGGACCGGATCATGTCCTCGTCGTGCTCCACGACAAGCACTGTGTTCCCGAGATCGCGGAGGGCCCGCAGGGTCTCGATCAGTTTCCGGTTGTCACGCTGGTGGAGCCCGATGGAGGGTTCGTCCAGCACATAGAGAACGCCCATCAGGTTCGAACCGATCTGGGTGGCGAGCCGGATCCGCTGTGCTTCCCCGCCGGAGAGCGTCCCGGCGTTCCGGGAGAGGGTGAGGTATCCCAGGCCGACTTTCTCCAGAAAGTCGAGCCGGGACTGGATCTCCTTGATGATCTGGTGTGCGATCTCCCGCTCCTTATCGGTGAGTTTCAGGTTCCGGAACCAGGCGGCGCTTCCCGTGACCGACATATCAGTGACATCGATGATGGATTTGTTGTCAATCCGGACCGCGAGCACCTTGTCCTTGAGCCGCTTGCCATTGCAGGCCGGGCAGGGTGAGACCCGCATGTAGCTCTCGAGCTCGCGTTTCCGCCAGTCCGACTGGGTTTGGGCATAGAGCCGGGCTGTCTGCGGGAGGAGCCCTTCCCATTCCCCGGTGTGCGACCATTCGGCATCCCCGTTCCTCATGCTCATCTGGAACTTCATCCGCTTTGATGAGCCGAACATCAGGGCATTGTACTGCTCCATGGTGAGATCCTTGATGGGTGTCAGGACCGAGAAGCCGTAGTTCTTCGCAACCGTTGCGAGATACTGGCCCCGGAACCCGTCCATCGGGTTGCGGTACGGGGCGATGGCACCGTCAGCGATGCACCGCTCCTTATCCGGGATGATCAGGTCGGGGTCGAACTCCATTTTCACGCCGAGGCCATGGCACTCCTCGCAGGCCCCGAACGGGCTGTTGAACGAGAACATCCGCGGCTGGAGCTCCTCGAATGCCATCCCGCAGACCGGGCAGGCCATAAGGGACGAGTACGTGGACTCCTTCCCCGCTTCGTCGGCAACGAGCACGAGCCCCTCCGACTTCCTGAGGCAGTTCTCCACGGCTTCGGCAAGCCGGGAGCGGTCTGAGGAGTCGAGCCGGTCGATGACGATCTCGATGTCCTGCATCTTGTACCGGTCGAGCTTGATCTCCTCGTCGGTCCGGATGATCTTGCCGTTGACCCGGACACGGGCATAGCCTTCCTTGTTCAGATCCTTTAAAAGCTGCTGGTACGTTCCCTTCTTCTGCCGGACAACGGGAGCGAGGATCGTGACCTGGCCGGGGTGTTCGGCCGCGATCTGGTCGGCGATCTTATCGGGAGTCCGGGCCGCGATGGGGATGTTGTGCTCGGGGCAGAAGGGGGTCCCGATCCGGGCATAGAGGAGCCGGAGGTAATCGTAGATCTCGGTGACGGTCCCGACCGTGGACCGGGGGTTCTTGGAGGTCGTCTTCTGCTCTATCGATATTGCCGGCGAGAGGCCTTCGATGGAGTCCACGTCCGGCTTCTGCATGATGCCGAGGAACTGCCGGGCGTACGAGGAGAGAGATTCGACGTACCGGCGCTGGCCTTCGGCATAGAGCGTGTCGAACGCGAGCGTTGATTTGCCGGAACCGGAAACGCCGGTTATGACGACCAGCTTGTCCCGGGGGATCGTGACATTGATATTTTTGAGGTTGTGCTGGCGGGCACCTTTTATGATGATATCTTTCATGCTGTGTGCTCAGACAATCAGCTCCGGTAGTTAAAGGAGTAAGGTTCGGGGCATGAAAGTGAAGATCGCGGAATAGTGTCGGATGCCGGTCTGTGTCACCCAATCGCGGCGGGGTTTTCAATGCAGAACCGGAACCCGGTCATCCGGTTCAGTCGATCCAGGGATCTTTCGTCAGAGTGAAATCTCCTGATTCCCGGCCATTCCCGGTGCCTTCAGTACTCAGAGGATGACGGCACTATCCCAACCGGGTCCGCCCGCTCCGTAATATCTCCGGACCGCAGGGATACAACGGATACCCGTACAGGAACCGGCGGGAATGATCTTCCGGAGATGCGATTGGCCGGCCAGTCCCTCACGAATCCCCGTATAATGATGATCGGGACCCGGGGAAACGCCTGCCTGAGGAAGATACCCGTTCCAGACATAACAGACTGTCAGGAGTGCTGTTTTAACGGGAGAAAAAAGGTTGGTTTATCTGGTCCTCTTGATGAGGAATACGAGTCCGATGAGACCTGCGATCATGGTCACCGGCAGGATTGCTGATGGAAATTCGGGAACACTGGAGGTGGGACAGGCTCCGGGCTGCACCATGATATATCCTCGGCCCGCGGGAAATCCGGCAACGGTTGTCAGGGTGATTGAATGCTCCTGGCCACCTGCCATGGTCCACCATCCCTTGCTGAACCTTTCGTCAGCAAATGTAACAACGGGATCACCAATTTCCGGAACAAGATTATATGCCGGAACAGGGTTGGTTGTTCCGATGACAGCTTCATTGTCAGCGACTTCGAATACGTCCCCGGGATCATAGGCATCCGTAACATACAGGCAGGTGTCTTCCCGTGAGTAAAACGTAAACGGCCCGTCACTGCTTGGTGCAGGAAGTGCGCCACCCCAGAAAAATGCCGGGGGTACACTGCTTGTTTCGTACCACATGCTTCCAATGGGAAGAACAACCGGACCGGACAATGTTTCCAGTGCGGCTTTCGGGGCTGCAACAGCCATACCATTTTCAGCGCTGACTGTTCCGATCATCAGAATGACAAGAACGAACAGAACACACACGATCCATTTTTTCATCTTCAATCAACTCCGTTCTGATAGAGGCATTTACATGCTGCAGTGCACAGGTTAGTGTCTAACCGGTTTTGTCCTGATTTTTCATGCAGCCTGAAATGTCAATAGGATTAATATATATTAGAAAGAGTGCGAGGCGCCGGTGCATGGCATCGTACCCGGGTACTCTTGCCGGGAGAAATTATCCGGAAAAATTGTGATACGATTGTCTGATTCACCGGAACTGCAGGGTGCCGGTTCGACAGGGAAGAAAATTCCCCGTTCCACCCATCCCCCGTTTTCTTTTCGATGCAGGCATCCACCATAAAACATTTAACATGCCGGATATCCACACTCAGATTGTGAACAGATTCCTGCTCAGTAACAGCCCTCGGCACCATTCCGGCAGGAGACCGCGTGCGGATCTTTTACCAGCTCTTGCGGCTGCCGCGTTCTTCCTGCTCCTTGTCCTCCCGGCAATGGCGACCGCTCCCTCAAACATCACCATCACCTACAACCCGGATATGCACCGGCTCTTCGTCACCGTCACCCACCCGACCGAAAACCCGGAGACGCATTACATCCGCGGGGTACAGGTGAAGATCAATGGTGAGGTCATCAGTGATCCCGTATACAAAAACCAGACCGGCAGGACAAGCTTTACGAGAACGTACGACGTGATGGCAAATCCGGGGGACTCCGTCTGGGTTGTCGCAACATGCATCCAGGGCCAGTCACTCGAAGCTCATACTGAAATCCGGAAGCCGGGCTCTGCACCTGCACCGGTAAAAACCGCTTCCCCATCAAGCGTAACTTTTCCTCCTGCAACCGCTGCAGCACCGGCAGCCGCACAGACAACCTATGCTGATGCAGGTCTCTTTCCCCTTTTCGGGGCTGCCGTGGTGCTGATACTGCGAAAATAACATTTTTTCAGGTACCCCGGTTTTTTCAGGGCGTGGAGTTCTCTCCTCCTGATGAGGTTTTTAAAATTTTTTTCCTGACCTGCCTTATCTCTGCTCTCCATAATGAAACACCCCGAAGAACCCTGCGGGTTCTTCTTCTGTCCCGGGCCTGATGGCCCTCAACATTTAACATGCAGTATGCTGCGATCATGATATGGGATCCGTCATGAACAATTATCCCGATTCTCCCCGTGTGCGGGGCAGGCTGCGCATCTCCGCGGCTGCCGTCCTGCTCCTTGCTCTTGCAGCATCCCTTGCTGCAACACCCGCTGCCGCCCATGCAGCAACGGGTATGGACATCTCGTATAACTTCACCACCGCGAAGATATACATCACGGTCACTCACCCGGTCGATGACCCGGCAACCCATTACCTCAAGACGGTAAGGGTCAGGCTGAACGGCGCTGTCATCAGCGACCCCGATTACAAGAGCCAGCCGACAACGAACACGTTCACGCATTCCTACGACGTAAACGCCCGCACCGGCGATGTTATCGATGTCACCGCGATCTGCAGCCGGGGCGGGACGCTCGAGAAGTCATACAAAATCCCGGAGCCGGCCCGCATCGTGACATCGCCCCAGGTCCCGTCGACCTACACAACCCCGCCCCCCACAGATGCCCGGACAACAGCACAATCATCCCCGGGCATCCTGCCCCTGATTGGGGCTGCGGCTGCGGTGCTCGTAATGAAAAGGGAGTAACTTTTTTACCGGTCGCTGCCGCCCCGGCGCTCTTCCCAGGGAATATCGGCGCTCCGGCCCCGGGAGAGTTTCTTGCCCCGTTCGCGTTCGGAATTTCCAAACCGTTCGTCGAGCGGAATCTCAGCACTCTTCCCGCGGGAGAGCGGTTCATTATCCCGAAGGGAACTCCCGAGCCGTTCCTCGAGCGGAATCTCGGCGCTCCGGCCCCGGGAAAGCCCATCGGTCCCGTCGCGATCCCGGCGCTCCTCGAACGGGATCTCCCGGCTCTGCCTGGACAGGATCCGCTGCCCCCTGGAGTCCCTGGCAGCAGGAGCATCGGCATCCGCGATGAAATCGATGTCTGCGGTCTCCTCATTCCCCCGCGCTTTCCGTGCATCCTTGCGGATACCCTGAATCTTTGCAGGTTTCCCCGGGGCGGCAGGGCGGGTAAACGCAAACGGACTCCGCCCCGGTGCAGGAGCACCCTCCCGGCGGATCTCGGCTACACGGTCATTCGTGTGCTCGTCCCGGTCCTTTCCGCTCCACTCGGTGAATACCAGGAACTGGAGGAACGCATCCGGATCCCGGAAGAGCAATGCCCCCCGGTCAGCGAAGACGATAGTCCGCTCGATATCCCCGTAGTACCCTCCTTTCCGTATGGTGATGCTCTCACCGCGGGGATCGAACTGGAACACGCGCCCGATCTCGCCGTGCCGGCCCCACGCGGTCTCGGTAACGCCATCGTCCTCGAATGCGATGACCTGGCCGACCGCGCCATAGTCCCCGCCCTCCCGGACGGCGATCCGCCGGCCTCCTTCCTCGTACCGGAATGTCCGGGGCCGTTCGCCGAACGCAAAGGTCTCCTCGAGCATCCCGTACCTGTCGAAGATAAATCTCCGGAGGATGGTCTCCTGCTTCCTGGGATCGCGCTCGGTCATGATATTGGCTGAGGGATCGAACAGGTACAGCCGTTTGACCATTTTTTTCGTATCAAGGACCCGTACACCGCCGCCGCCGTACTGGTAATAGCGGGAGACCGGATCCCGTCTCGTGCCGGCATATTCCGTTATGAGCGTGTCTTCCATCCTGTATTCACATCCCGGTTCCGTCGTTGATGAAGGTTTTTTGTCTGCCGAGAAATAGTTTCTCTCACATAACGGTCATGGACCAATTTTCCCATGGACTCCGGCACTGTTCGAGATGTCGAAGAATGTTTCGCGTTCTTCTCCTGCCTCATCCCTTCGGGATTCGGCATGGACAAATAACAACATTCATTCATCCCTGCTGCAAATACAGCTGCTGGAATGTCTGAAGAGGTACCACTCCCGGAACCGGCTTCCGTCACGGAACCCGCGACCGTATCTCCGGAAAAAACCCTGTATCTCGGTAAATGGGATACCCGCTTCTGGGCCTGGCTCATCGATTTCATCCTCGTCATCCTCTTCCTCAATATCATCCGCGGGCTCTTCGATCCCTTCTGGAAGCTCCCGCTGCTCTGGGACTACCGCAACTGGGAGTTCTTTGCCATCTGGTTCGAGACCATCGTCTTCTTTGCCTACTGGACGGTGATGGAAGGGTTCCGGGGCCAGTCCATCGGCAAGATGGTGATGAACCTCAGGGTTGTCAGCCGCGACGGTTCGAAGATCAATTACACGACTGCGGCAATCGAGAGTTTCGGCAAGGCATTCCTCCTGCCCCTCGACTGCCTCATCGGCTGGCTCGGGATGCCGGGGACCAAGCTCCGGGTCTTCAACCGGATCTCCAACACCATCGTCATCAAGACGGATTACCGGGAGCCGGCCGGAATCCTGTACGTGAAAGAAAAGGAATAACTACCCCGGCTCCTACTCTATTTTTCATGCGAAAAGTATCCATCCTGCTTATCCTTGTCATCTGCATGGCGATCATCTGCGGCTGCACGATGCCGGCCACAACTCCCGCAGCTCAGCCAACGGCGGTCCCTGCGGCCCCGGCCGCTGTCCAGCCTGCTGCACCGGCCGCTTCCGGAGAGACTGCGGAGATCAGCATCATCGCTTCGGCGTTCGATCCGGCTATCCTGAATATCAACAGGGGCACGACGGTCATCTGGACCAACGATGACCGCATCAACCACCGCGTCGAACACCTGCCCGAATTACCAAGTGACAGGCTGCTTTTCCGTTCGGAATCTCTCTCCCCGGGCCAGAGTTTCAGGTATACGTTCACCCAGGCAGGCAGGTACAAGTACAGCGACCCGCAGCAGGCAGGCGGCCGCACGGCCCTCATCATCGTCACGTAAAATACCGGACAGTGGGAGGGTACTTCCCGTCCCCTTCCGCAGGTCTGTGAATCCGCGGGATGATTCAGGTCCCCTGCCATGGACGATGCTGATGATAATACACCGGATAACCGTCTGACAGATCAGCCGGATAATCATTCAGCCCGGAACAGTGCACGCCTTGAACATTTCATCGCCATGCTCTCCGATGACGATGAGGTGAGCCGGTGGAAAGCTGCCGAGGCGCTCGGCAGGATCGGGGATCCGGCAGCCGTGGACGAACTCATCGGCGCCCTGTGGGACGACAACGCGAATGTCCGGATGAAAGCCGCATGGGCGCTGGGGCAGATCGGCGATCGCCGGGCATACGCCCCGCTCAAGCGCCTCTACCGGATGGAGACCGAGCGGACGAAGGAGATCATCGAAGAGGCGCTCGAACGGATCCGGCGGGGGATTGCGGGCGGGGAGCGGTGAGAGCGAGATCACTTTTCCATTTTTATTGAGAATTATTCAGGAATATTCTGACGCTCTCGGGGGCTCCGCTTCGCTCTGCCCCCGCCGCCGGGGCAGCCCCCGCATTGCGATATTCACTCAGAAGGTTAGTGCAATCTGTCACACGATCAGGGATACCGGTAATACAGAGATATCGCATGCGCCCCCGCACCCCGCAACGGGGGGCAGGGCTGGTGCAGGGGGGCTATCGGTTTAACGGGATTCCACTCTTCTTCCCGGCACCATCCCAACGATTATCCCCTTTCCGGCAAGAAGAGCATTAAGAGATCCATGGCCGACATCGAATCGCTGTACCGGAAAGAAGGGGACGTTGTCCTCATCGAGATCCAGCTCTCATCGGTCCTCCAGCTCTTCAACTCGTACGATCCCGCGCCATTCCATGAGAAGGAACTCGACAGTGCTGCAGAGCACTACATCGTGGACACGGTGAAGGACTTTTCCCGGAAGACGCAGTTCAGGATCATCGTCTACCTCCCACCGGAACTCGCGGAAAGCGAACGGGCTCATCACATCCCCGAGGCAATACGGAACCATTTTGCCTACAGGGTCCTGGTCCAGGACCGAAAGTTCCGTGAGCGGTTCCGGCATGGCAGGTGGGCCCTCCTCACCGGCCTCACGTTCCTTGCCATTGCGCTCCTTGCACGACAGGAGCTCCCTCCCTACATCGAAAGCCAGCTCCTTGCCGACATTGTTGCCGATGCCCTTTTAATTATCGGCTGGGCTGCCATGTGGGAGCCTATCACCGTCCTGCTCTATGAACTCTGGCCGATGATCCGGCAGAAGCAGGTCTATGAGAAGCTGAGTACCATGCCAATTGAGATCCGGCCCCGGGCCTGATCGTTCATCCTATGTGATGTACCTTTTTTAACAGCGCAGCCAGTTTTTTCGTGCTGTCCCGCACAGTCCCCTGCACGGGTACCTCCACCGGTTTTTCCAGTGCCGCGAATATATGGGAGATCGCTTCCCCGTGCGACGGCCCGTACCCGCCTTCCAGCACCAGGGCGAGCGGGCAGCCGGGGCGGAGGAGGAGCGAGGTCAGCACGCGGAAATCATCAGGAAAGACCGAGAGGCCTCCAAGCGGGTCGTCGAAAAGGATGTCCTGCCCTGCCGAGACGATCAGGAAGTCCGGCCTGAACCGCTCCAGCACGGGAACAAAGACCTCCGAGAATACATGGGCGATATCGGCACCGGTCGATCCGGTTTCGACCGGTGCATTGACTGTGAATCCCTTGCCGGTCCCGTTCCCGACCTCGTCTACCGATCCGGTATAGGGGAAATGGTGCTCCTGATGTACGGAGCAGTACAGGACGCGGTTCGAGAGGTAGAAGGCATGCTGGGTGCCGTTGCCGTGGTGGACATCCCAGTCCACGATGGCCACACGGTCAGCGCTCTTCAGTGCATGGGCAGCGGCAATCGCCACGTTGTTGAGGAGGCAGAATCCCATGGCGCGGGAATGCTCCGCGTGGTGGCCGGGCGGGCGGACAAACGCGAACGCGTGGCTGCCGTCACGGGCCCGGTTGACCGCAGCGATCGCCCCGCCGGCGGCATGCAGGGCAGCATCGTACGAAAAGCGGGTGATGTAGGTGTCGCTGTCCAGGTGTGAGAGGGTTATTGTCTCGAGGCAGCGCTGACGGAGGTGCTCCGTGTAATGCGGAGCATGGATCCTGTGGACCTCTTCCAGGGTCGCCGGTTCCGGTATTTCGGGAGAGGTGCCGGCCGGGACGCCGGCAAGTGCCTGGAGGAGGCGGGCGTGGCACTCCGGGTGGGCCGGGCTGTCGTGGCCGGCACAGGCGGGATCGACAATGACGGAACAGCGTCCCATGGCGGTTTCACCTCATGCAGGAATACATGGTTTTCTTCCTGCCGGTAATTCAATGTACGCAAAGCCGGCGGGATCGCCGTGGAAAGCATTGTAAAAAGAAAACCACTTCTGATGAAACGGCCATGAACAGATATCGTTTATACCGGAATGATGAAAATCGGTTAAACATTCTGAATTCCTATGAGTGCTCCCCGCCTCAGGGCCTCTCCGAGGCACGGCGGGGCCAGAGCAGTTTCCGGGAAAAGGCATTGAAGGCCGCCGCGGGAGCGCCCCCGCGGGGGCGGCGGCACCTATCATAAAGGGGGTATGGGAGCATCAGCCCCCATCATCATTCCTGTAGCGAAAATTTGTTAAAATTTTATCAGATTTTTCAATGCTTGTGATTTCTGAAATTATACCCGTTTTCATATGAAACATATATGAACTCCCGTTCAGTCCCGTTCCCGGGTGCAAAAACGAAACCGGCAGAAAAAGAGAACCGGTTACAAGGCGCCCGTCACCGCATCGAGCTTCTCGCGGCAGGAAGGGCAGAGCACCTTCTTCTTCCGGTCGAGCTCGTCCAGCGTATCGGGTCTGAACATGACACATTCCGGGTCGCTGCAATGGGGAAGCCCGAGGAGGTGGCCGATCTCGTGCGCCCCTTCCTTGGCAATCCGGTCGATATGATCGTCGTCGCTGCCGGCACGGCCGTAATACTCGTTGCCGAGCCGGGCTGTCGAGACGACCCCGGCCCCGACCGATTCACGGGCAAGGCCGAAGACAAAACTGTCGCTGTTCCGGAAAAGGTCCTGGGGCACGACCAGGAGCACCGGTTCCATCATCAGGTGCCTGCGTTTGTATGCCTGGATGCTGTCGAGGAGTGCCTGCGCGTCAACCTGCCTGCGGGCAGTCACGTATCCCATGATCCGGACCGGGTTCTCCGTCAGTTCTGTCCGGATATTCAGGATAGATTCGATAAGGCGCTTGACCGGCATCTGGTAGCCGTCAGGGGACTGGCTATCCCAAAAAATATGCACACGCATTGCTATACTCTGTTGGATGGACGGGTATAAACATATTGAGACGTGCATCGGCAGGTATATCGCCGGAGAATACTCCCGTGCCATTGAGGCGGGGATCGGCGGGAACCCCGGCGCCGCACAGATCCTTGCAGGGGAGAGAAAACTCCTTCTGGCAACCGACATACGGCCCATGCCCGTCCCGGACGGTATACCGTTTGCCGTGGACGATGTATTCGAACCGGACCTGTCCCGGTACAAAGGAGCTGACGTTATCTACGCCATCCGGCCGGCCGTTGAGATGGTCCCGCCGCTGATTGCGCTCGCAGAAAAGGCAGGCTGCGACCTGCTCGTGTACCACCTCGGGTTCGAGACGTACGGGGACGGGGGGGAGCGGATCGACTGCGGGGTGCTCCTCCACCGGTATTACCGGCATCAGAACCCGTCGAAGAGCGTCGACTGAGTCTTGGCCGGTTTCTTCTCTGCCGGTTCTTCCGGAACCGATGATACCTGCGGGGCCGGGGGCTCCTGTGCGGCGGGAGGTTTGTTTTTGGCCGGCGGCTCCGTTTTCACAGAAGCTTTTTTTGTTGCCGCCGGTTCCTTTTTCACCGCCGGTTCCTCCGGCACGATACCGGCTGCAGGTTCTGCCTTCTTTTTCTTCTCTGCCTTTGCCGACTTCAGCAGCTCCTTTTCCAGCGTTTTTTCCTTCTCCCGCTCTTCCTGTACAATGGCCTTTACGATTGCCGCCGACCGTGCCTTGTCGGCAAGGAAGAAGTTGAGCTGGTCCGCATCAAAGGAGAGGTCGCGGGCAAATCCTTCCGGATCGATCTCGACCAGCCGCGAGACCGTGCCGAGATACTGCTCCCGCAGGGTGTCCTGCGGGATCTGCATCATGCCGGCAACCTTGCCAAGGGTCGAGATCCGGATCGCCTTCTGCTTCTTTGCCACTGCCATCTTCTGCCAGCGGGCGGGGGGCATGATCCGCGTGTGGATCCCTCTCCCCCCCGCAGCATCGGCAACGCCGAGGAGCATGATTGCCGTGGCATAGCGCCAGAGCGTATGGTACTGGCGCCGGTAGGTGTAGCCGAGATACTCGTCGGCCCGCGAGAGAGCGCGGTACGCCTGTTCCATACCGGCCGGGTCGGGTATGAGGGGGATGCTCCCCTCCACCCACTGCTCAACCGTCTCCGGCGTGTCGTCCACCTCCCGGGAGAGACGCATCAGTTCCATATCAGGGGTCTTTGCAAACAGTGCCGTGATCAGGGAGAAGATGGATACCCGCTCGTCCTTTTGCGAAGTGTGAACCTCCCCGTCGTCGAGCGTCTCCTTCCCGATGGCCGAGGCGTAGAGCATGTTCACCGCCGAGCGGATGTCACCTTCCGCGCTCTCGGCAATGACGCGGAGCGCATTCTCGCTGCACCGGATCTTCTCCGAGGAGCAGAGGTACCTGAGCCGGGGCACGATGGACCGTGCCTGCACCGCCTTGAACTGGACCGGGTCGCACCGGTTCCGTATCTCGGGGGAGATCCCGTACAGGTCGTTTGCGATCAGGATGAGGGGCTGCCGGGCGTGGATGATGCAGTCCACGATTGCCTTTGCGCCGCCGCGATCGGCAGTACCCTGCAGGTTGTCCGCCTCGTCAATCAGGATCAGCTTGTGGGATGCCCCGCTCAGGCTCCCCGTGGTACTCCCCGCCCCGGCAACCCGTTCTATGACGGCGGCGGTCCGCTGGTCGCTCGCGTTCAGCTCGATGACCTCCCAGCCCATGTCGTTTGCAAGCGCGAGCGCACTGGAGGTCTTGCCGGTACCGGGTTTGCCGTACAGGAGCAGGGGCCGGGACCTCCTTGTCCAGCCCTTTGCCCAGTCCGCCATCTGCCGCACGGCTGTCGCGTTCCCGACAACATCCGCAAGGTGTGCGGGGCGGTACTTCTCAGCCCAGTCCATACTCACACGTTGGCCCCGTATCAAATAAATTATCTCTGATGAAACGAAACTACCTAACACCAATCGTACCCAACGACCAGGTACCAGGTGATGCCGTGGCAACGAACTGCTCCACAGACTCAATAGCAAAGGTAGTCCGGGAATACGAGGGCGTGAAGCGCAAGCACGCCATCGGGGAGATGGTCAAGGCGCTGAAGATCGACGCCCCGCACGTGGTTGCAGCGTTCGGCGAGGATGCCGCGGTGATCGAGCACGGCAGTGAGGCACTCCTCCTTGCAGCAGACGGCATCTGGAGCAGGCTGATGGAAGCGGACCCGTACTGGGCAGGATACTGCTCGGTGCTCGTGAACATCCACGACATCGCAGCCATGGGCGGCCACCCGGTCGCCATGGTGGACATCTTTTCCATGGCGAAGGGTACCGTCATGGAGAAGGTCGTGAAAGGGATGCACGACGCCTCGGAGCAGTTCGGCGTCCCGATCGTGGGCGGCCACCTCCATCCCGATGCCCCGTACAGTGTCATCGACGTCGCGATCCTCGGCTGCGCCCGGCTCGACTCCATTATCTACAGCAGCACGGCACGGACCGGCGATGCCGTGATCGCGGCAATTGACCTGAACGGGCGCGTGCACCCGTCCTGCATGCTGAACTGGGACTCTGTCACGATGAAGCCCGCTGCCGTTGTCCGTGCCCAGATCGCAGTTCTGGAAGAGATCGGCAAAAAACATCTCGTGACCGCGGGCAAGGATATCAGCAATCCCGGCCTCATCGGCACACTCGGCATGCTCCTCGAGGTCAGCGGGAAAGGCGCCGATATCGATCTTGCGAAGATCCCGAAACCCGACCTGGCAAAGAACAACATCACCTTCGATCTCTGGGTCCGGATGTACCCCGGAATGGGCTTTATCCTCACCGCGAAGAAAGCGGATGTGGACGAGCTGGTCCGGCTGTTCGCCGGCGTTGGAATGACTGCCCGGGAGATCGGCACCGTAACGGACTCCCGCGAGCTCCGGATCCATTACGAGGGGAAGGACACGCAGGTCTTCGACTTTGTCGGGAACGGGATCATGCACATCGGGCAGGAGGACATTGCATGCCAGGTACCCGGAAGCAGATCGGGATCGGGATCGAAGAAGAGCCGGAAAAAGTAGTTGCGAGCGCGAACGAGGCTGGCGGCCCGTTCGATGTGATCTGCTATT
This sequence comes from Methanoregula sp. PtaB.Bin085, assembly GCF_002067035.1. Lineage (GTDB taxonomy): Archaea > Halobacteriota > Methanomicrobia > Methanomicrobiales > Methanospirillaceae > Methanoregula. Next base: position 18,029 of record NZ_MVQB01000053.1, read on the forward strand.
GCAGGCCCGGTATCGCAGACATAAAAACTGCCGGGCTGTACGTGCGGATCCTTGAGCACCCGCACCCGGAGCAGGCGCTGGTCGATGACCTCGCGTCCGGGAAGATCGATGCTGCTGTCCGCGGGACGCTGCCCTCCAATTCAACGCTCCGGGCCCTGAAGAAGGCGATGGGGGTCGGCCATCTCGAACGCATAGCCCTGCTCGAGACCGTGCACGGGAAAAAATTCCTGCTGACACCCGTGGGAGTTGACGAGGGCTGGACCGTTGCGGAGAAATGCGAGCTCATAAAGAAGGGGCGGGAGATTGCACAAAAGTTCGGTCTTGCGGAAAAAACCTGCATCCTTTCCGGGGGACGGCTGGGCGATATCGGCCGGCACCCGCAGGTGGATGCAAGCATGGCCGAAGCCGAGCTCGTAGCCCGGCTCACGGGTGCTACCCACTGCGAGATCCTCATCGAGGACGCAATCGAAACCTGCGGGCTCATCATCGCGCCTGACGGCATCTCCGGCAACCTGATCTTCCGGACCCTGACCTTTCTGGGGGGCGGGCACGGGCATGGCGCACCCGTGGTAAATATCAGCAGAATTTTCGTAGATAGTTCGCGCGCCTCTCCAAATTACACGAATGCGCTATTGCTCGCAGCATCGCTGCTGGAATAAAATTAAAAATAGAAATTTCCCTTATTTTCCAAAAAAAACGATTTAAACAGATATAAAAATATTCTGCGAAATTCTGAACTCCGTTTATTCCTAGCCCTGCAGGAAACCTTCCAATATCGTTTCGCAGTTCAATTTGGAGCCTTTTCCCAGAAAGTATTTATATATACCAATTGGATTTCTTCAATGAGGTTTAAAACATGGCAGATTTACCAATTGCCGCAGTTGTAAGGATTGCAAAGAAGAACGGAGCCGAACGCGTGGGCAGCGATGCCGCAGAAGCGCTCGTCATCAAGGCAGAGAAGTACATCGCCCAGCTGACCAAGGAAGCCAACAAGCTTGCCGAGCACGCAGGCCGCAAGACGATCAAGAAGGAAGATGTTGACCTGGCTGCAAAGCCGTAAGGTCCCTGCTTTTTTATCATTTGTTCCGATGGCCGGCGGTGTGCGGCCGGCACGGTTATCTTCCTGATGGTCCGGGTAGGATCGGGTACAACGACAGGACTCTCCTCCCGGAATACCAGTCCAGGGCAGACCACCGGAACTTTGGATCTCCCTTTTGTTCGTGGCCTGCTCTTCCCGGCAGGGTCAGGGTAATGCCCCGTCAAAAACAAGGCCGGGTCCCGGTTACCCTGTTGGGATACGGACTATGGTACAATGAGAAAGAATTTGGCGTGCTGCGAAAAATATCCCGGAACAGTAAACCGGAGGAAACTCATGAACGCCGTCCGGATCCTGACAATCCTTTTTGCACTATCATTACTGGTCAATATCGGCCTGATATTTGTGTACGCACCCTATGAACAGGAGCAGGTCGCCGGCCTTGTTGACCGGATCAACCTGCTGGGCCTGCAGAACATGCAGCTCGAGCAGCAACTGGCAGATGCCAATCTTACGATCCAGAGATCGGCAGGCCCGGCTGCTGCATCCCGCGTGCAGCTGTCCGGGGGCAGCACCGGCACACCGGCCATTCCTGCCGGAATCACCGGTGCGGCTTCCATGCTGGCTCCCTCGGTGAGCCAGTCAGTCCAGCGGGTGAGGAACGGGCCGTTCATCGAACAGGTCGTTGTCACGAACGGGTCGGTCATGAACATCTCGGTCACCGTCCAGCCGGGCCAGGGGAGGGTTCTCGTAGAGACAAAACCCCTGATGGGGATCGTCTTCCAGGACGCTGCCAATACAGCGGTCGCGGTTGCAGCGAACCGGACCGGGACCAACCTGAGCGGGACCGATATCCTCTTCTCCATCGAGGGGGACCGCCAGGTCGCTGCCGTGGACGGGCCGAGCGCCGGTGCCCTGATGGCCCTCCTCTGCATTGCAGCGCTCGGGCACCGGCCCATCGATCCTTCCGTAACCCTGACCGGGACGATCAACAGCGACGGCCATGTCGGTGCTATCGGGGGGATTCCGGAGAAGGCAGAAGCGGCAAAGGAGTCCGGGATGACACGTTTCCTCCTCCCGCGTGAGAATAGCCGGATGACCGTGTATGAACAGCAGATCCAGGACTATCGGGGGTTCCAGATGGTCAGGTATACTTCCCGGACTGTTGACGCAAAGACCTACATCGCCAATACAACAGGGATCAGGACTGAGTATATCGATACGATCGATGATGTCGTAGCAGCTGCGCTGAAATGATGTCCTCAATAAAACGGACCGGAGAAGTGCAGGACTTCCTCCCGAAGAAGAAGAAGCACCTGTCTCTCAAAACTTCCCCTTCGTGCTCGGCACACCTTTCTTCCCGGTCAGGGAAAGCGCCTCGCCAAGGGCGATCCCGAACGCCTTGAAGACCGCCTCGCACTGGTGGTGGTCGTTTTTGCCGGTGAACGCGATGTGCGCCGTGATGCCGGCGCGGTTGCAGAGCGAGTAGAAGAAGTGCTCGAAGATGTCCGACGGGATGGTGCCGACCGCTTTGTTGCCGAACGTGCCGGTGAAGACGAGGTACCCGCGCCCGCCGCAGTCAAGGGCGACTGTTGCGATCGCCTCGTCCATCGGGATCACCGCGTGAGCAAACCGCTTTATTCCCTTCCCGTCATTCATAACCTGCTTCACGGCGTCGCCGAGCACGATCCCGATATCCTCGATCGTGTGGTGGCAGTCCACCGCCAGGTCACCTGTCGCCGTGCAGGAGAGATCGAACCCCCCGTGCTTTGCCATGGACGTGAGCATGTGGTCGAAGAACGGCACGCCGCTCTCGGCTGCAGCCTTCCCGGACCCGTCCGCGTTCAGCTTCAGTACAATCTTCGTCTCTTTCGTATCCCGTTTCACCGTAACAGATCTCATCGGCATTCCTCCAGTGCATCTTTCAGGGTGATCTTCCCGCTGTACAGCGCAGAGCCGAGCACGGCGCCGTGCGCCCCGGCATCCCGAAGGCCGGCCACGTCCGCCCGGGTCGAGACACCGCCGGCGACCACGACCGGAATCCGGACATGGCCGATCAGCAGCTTCACCGGCTCAAGTCGCACGCCCTGCTGCAGCCCCTCGACGTCGACGTTGGTGTACAGGAGCGAACCGGCGCCGAGCTCCTCGAACTTCTTAGCCCAGCCAAGGAAGTCGCCCGCCGTCTCCTGCCAGCCGTGCACGGCGATCTGGCCGCCCTTTGCATCCACGCCGGGCATGATCCGGCCGCTGCCAAACTCATCGGCAAGGGTGCGGATGCAGCCAGGGTCCTGCGTGGCGAGCGTGGAGATGATAACACGGTCAACGCCGGTCTCCAGCCATTGGCGTGCATCGTCGACGGAACGGATGCCGCCACCAAGCTCAATCTCGGTGCCGGTCTTTTTGATTATTTCCCGGATGAGCCTGGCATTCTCCGAGCTGGTGCCGAACGCCCCGTCGAGGTTGACCACGTGGAGGGCGGTAGCACCCATAGAGAGCCAGCGGGTGGCACACGCGAGGGGATCGCCATACGCGGTGGCGCTCTCCCGCTTCCCCTGCACCAGCTGGACGCACTTTCCGCCCAGGATATCGACAGCAGGGAAGATCTTCATGGCAGTCAGCGGATCATCCGCTGGATGGACATGACGAGAATATCCCGTGCCCCGGCCTGTTTCAGCTGGCTGATCAGCATATACACCCGCTCCTCGCTCACGACCGCGTGGACCGCAACGAGTCCTTCGGACGATGCAACGTCCATCACCGTCGGGCCGGAGAGCCCCGGCAGAACGCGTTTCACCGCATCAAGGCAGCCTTTTTTAACGTTCATCATCAGGTAGCACTGGCCCCTGGCCCGGATAACGCTCTCGAACGCCAGGTGGATCTCGTCGATCTTCTCCTTCTTTTTCTCAAGCGAATCCCGGTTTGCGATCAGGTATGTGGACGTGACCAAAACCTCGTCGATGACACGGAGGCGGTTGGTCTTCAGGGTCGTCCCGGAGCTGGTGAGGTCAACGATCGCGTCCGCGATCCCGAGGTGAGGGGTAGCCTCGCATGCCCCGCCGACCTGGACGATATCGGCATTGATCTTCTTCCGGGCAAAGTACGTGCGGGCCATGACGGGGAACTCGGTTGCAACCCGGTGGCCGTTGAGCTCCCGGGGCGTCTGGATCTCCGAGTCCTCGTGGACAGCGAGCACGAGCTTCGCCCTGCCCATCTGGAGGTCGAGGAGTTCCTGCACATCGGCGCCGCGTTCGGTCACCATATCGTGGCCGGTGATGCCGAGGTCTGCCGCCCCGTTCTCGACGTAACCGGGGATGTCTGCCGGGCGGGCAAAGAGGATCTCGACATGGGGGTCGAGGGTCCGGGTGATCAGCCGGCGCTGCTCGCCGGACTCCGCCAGGTGGAGACCGCTCTTCTCGACCAGCTCCATGACCGGCGCAGCGATCCTCCCCTTGTTGGGGATGGCGAGCCGCACGATATCAGAAAAAGGTTGTGTGTCACGGGTTTTTTTTCCCGTCTTTTGCGCAGGGGGCATTGTACCGGTTAGAATGTCTTGAGTTTCCCGGCAATGACCTTTTCGGTGATGTTGGCGGAGATATGGGCCAGCTGGTCGTCGACAATGCCGTAGATGTCGTCGTTGATATCCTTCAGATTCACGCCGGACGAGGGAAGCACCTGGATGCTTGCAACGAGCGGCTGGTCGATGGGCTTGCCGATCTGGGAGAGGAGCCGGACGTACATCTCCTCGATCCCGTCGACCTTCCGGACACATTCCCGGGCGATCTGGGTGGAGAGGAGGTTATACATCTTGCCGATATGGTTGATCGGGTTCTTGCCGCTCGTCGCCTCCATGCTCATCGGACGGTTGGGGGTGATGAGGCCGTTGCAGCGGTTGCCGCGGCCCACCGAGCCGTCGTCTCCCATCTCGGCCGAGGTGCCGGTCACGGTCAGGAACACGCTCTTCTTTTTAATATCGTCAGCGGTGTTGACGTGGACAACCACCCTGCGCTTTGTGCTCTTCTTCGCAACTGCAGTGATCTCCTCTTTCAGGATATCCATGTACTCCACGTACTCGCGGATGTCCCTGCAGTACTTATCGACGATTGCGCACGCGATCGTGAGGGTGATTGTGTCCTTGTCCCGCAGGCCCATGATCTTGATGTCCTGACCGATGGCAGGATATTTCTTCCGGAGCTTCGTGTCGATATATTCAGCGGAGTTGCGGATGATCGTCTCGACATCAGAGAACGGGGCGTGCCCGACACCGAAGGATGTATCGTTTGCCCGTGGGACCCTGCCGTTGCCGATCTTGAAGACGTCCCGCAGGTCGGTCGATCCGGTACCGATCCGGCAGTCAATCATCAGGTCGCGGTTGGGCCGGATGTCGGGGAGGATCTTGTGGAGGTAGGTTGTCGCAGCTTCGACCGCTACGGCATCGACCGGGAGGTTGACGCCGTTGAATGACTTGGTCGCCCGCCCATCGATAAGAATGAAGATCGGGCGGATCATCCGGCCTCCCCCGAACTTCGGGCTCGACTCCCCGGCAACGACCTCGCCCTGGTCGGTGTTGTGGTGGAGGACGACCCCGAGCTCCTCAAGATACATCTTACAGAGTGCCTGGCTGATCGATTCTGCGATCCCGTCGGCCATGCTGTCGGGGTGGCCCAGGCATTTGCGCTCGACAAGCTCGTTCCGCTGCTTCTCCAGCGGGATCTGGTTCAGTGCTTCGATATGGATATTTCTCTTCACTGTTGTTCCTCGTGACACTTCGTTAGTATACAAGGGACTGGAATTCATATAACATTTCTGATACAGCAATTTTTGATGCGAGATGTATTACCCGGAGTGATTTGGAGGGGGAAAGTATCCGGAAGTATCTGATATGCTGGCATCGGTTATTGGTCCGATAATTACGGGCATTTCCACCCCCTTCGCGGGTCGCTCGGCCTCGTCGCCGGGCAAAGACATATCCCGGGAAAACGGGTAACTGAAAGCCGCAGCGGGAGCGCCCCCGCGGGGGCGGCAGCTCCTGTCACAAAGGGGGTATGGGGGTATCAGCCCCCATCATTGATCCCTGGATTATCGATCTCCGGTGTGATTTTCCGGAGAAAAAACACTACCGTGCCGACACACAGGGGTAATCCCAATGATCGATCAATAAACGAGGGAAAAACAAAGAGTCTAGGAAAAAACCTACCGTCTCAGGAACTTGTGGAGGATTGTCATCTCGGATCCCCGGGGAGCCTTCTTGACCGGCGGTTTTGTCGGCTGGGGCTTCTCGTCCTCGAAATCCTCATCGCCCGGCCCTTCGGCACGGGACGCAGGTACCGCCGGCCTCCGCTCCGCGGGGACGGTGTCGGCAGGGATGGGGCGCTTATCGCGGGCAGGCGGCGCTGAGCGGGCCGCCGTGTGAGGAAGGGTCCGGTTCTGTCCAAGGCGCGTCCCGCAGCCAGGACAGAAGTTCGCTTCCCCGGGAAGCTTCTTGCCGCAGTTATGGCAGAACTGGGGAATTTCCGCCGGCGGTTCCACCAGCTCTTCCGCGGCCGGGGCCGCGGGCTCCTGGAACAGCGGTTCACGGGTCCGTTCATGGATCCGCGGCCGCCGGGGCTCGACGGTTTCCCGCACCTCCGGTTCCACGACCGGCCGCCGCACGGCATGCTCGGAGATCTCCCGTCGCGGGGAACGGACCGGGGGCTGTGCCAGCGGTTTCATGGCGCTCTTCATGGCAACCTTCATCGCCGACTGGACCTCCGGCTTTTTCACCGGCGGGACATTGTCGCGGGGCGCCGGTGCGGCTTCAAACCCGGGCTCCTCCACGACCGGCACCTTCTTTGCCGGCTCCGGTACCTGCCGGACCTGCGCCCGCCGCGGGGGCGTGACCGGCTGGTCTGCAGCAGAAACCTCCTCTGCTGCCTTCGTGACAGAGATCAGCCGTTTTACGGGAGGCTGCTTCTCAAGTTCCTTGACCGGTTTCTTTGCCGGCCTCAGTTCCTGCGCTTTCACCGGGGTCCTTGGCCGGACCGGCGGTCTCTCCGCCTCCTCTTCCGGCTCCTTTGCCTCCGGTTCCTCTTTCTCCTCTCTTGCCTCCTCCGGCTGCCGGTGAGCGCCCTTCTTTGCCTTTCCCGGCTGCTCTTCCGACTTCTGGAGGAGCGCGATCCACTCGTCGATCTCGGCAGACCGGTCCATGCCGTTCTGGACAAAGACGATCTTCATCGTCTTGATCTCGTCATCCGGAGATCGGATGGACAGCACAAGGACCGGGTCGGAGTTCTCGGAATATTCGATGATGCTGCCGGCAAGGGTGTTCCGCGGGACGTCCTTTGCCGTCACCTTCAGTTTCTTCTCCTGAGTGTCGATGAGGAAGATGCGCCGGTCGGTCAGGTAAGCGTGAAAAAAGAATTTTTTGACGGAAACGTTCAGCGAGCCGATCAGCACCTGCTCGCCTTTCTGGAGATACGGGGAGAGCCCTCCTTCCTCCTCCTCTTCGCCAGCATCGCCGCCGGATGGAGGTGTGGCCGGAGCTCCTTTCTGAACCGCAGGGCCCGGCAAGGGCTGCTTCCTGCCCGCGCTGTCGGATTGTTTCTGCAGGCTTTCGGGGATCTTCTCCCCGCAGTACCCGCAGACGACAGTATCATCCCGAATATTCATCCCGCAACTTGGGCATTTCATCCGTAAACTCCGTTTCCGCGTATCAAGACCGGTAACTATAATGTTATCATCCGATATGAAAAATTCTCTGATCCAGATATCATTTCCGCGCAGCGGTTTTTACCTGCCTCCGGCGGCAATTACGCCCTCGGTTCCCTGTATGACAGAAAGCCGCTCCTCCTCCTGTTCCGCGGCAAAGAAGAACAGCTCGGCCTTCTCCCGGTTGGTGCACAGGAGCGCATTGATTCTGCACCGCACCGGGTCCCCGGACAGGAGACAGTCATCCGGCCCGACCCGGCCGAGCCGGCTGCTGATGGTTGTGGCAACGGGATCCGGAGATCCAAGCACATGGTACAGGCCCCGGTCCACGACAACAATGAGGACCCCCGGCTTCCCAAAACCCTCAGGATCGTCTGCCCGGAACGTCCCGTACCGCTCGTCGCCGTACGGGTTGAGGAACTCCCGGTAGAACGGGTCGTGCCGCTCTTTGAGCTGGGAGAGGAAGATGCCTGCCCGGAGGGGGAGGTACCGGGAGTACTTCGCATCAACCTGCGGCCGCAGGTGCGAAAAGGCCGGCCGTGCAAGGAGTTCCTCCAGCGTTGCCTGTACCCGGAAAAATGCATCCCCGCGGACACTGCCGCTGAACCGGAGCGGGACAGGACGGAAGTACAGGATCTTGCCGGCAACCGGAACGGCAAGGGAACCGTCTTTCAGCGTGCTGAGGAGAACGGAAGGCTTTGGCAGGACCGGTGTCTCCGGTTTCCCTGCAGCAGGGCGCTGGACGGGGGGTTTCACCGGGCCGGGACCGCGCGCCAGGGCCGCCCACTCCCCGGGCGTCCGGGTTTTGTCCAGCTGGCTCTTCCAGAGCGGATCGCGGACGGTGGCGATGGAGACGAGCCGGTAAGCCTGGCCGACCGGTATGAACTTCCCGCCGCAGCTGCTGCACTCGATATAAAAGTCCGTCCGGGGTACACCGAAGAGCTGCTTCCCGGTCACCCGCTCAAGGATCCCCGTCCGGCAGACCGGGCAGACATCCATCCACGACAGGGCCGGCCCGTCTCCCGCACCGCCGAGCCGTACCGACGGGGCCAGCGCCGAGGCGATGTGCCATGTCCATGGTGCAACAAGCCGGATGCCCCTGTGCTCGCGGTGCGTATGTTTGTTCGGGATCCGGGCCGGTTCTGCGATGCCGGCGCCCACCAGGACCTCTGCGATGACCTGCGCTGCCGCTGTTCCGGGGACTCTCAGCCGCTCCTCCAGGCACCGGTCGAGCCCGTCCTCCATGCCGCTGCCGGCATCCCGTGGGGTGGTGATGGCAAGGGCTTTCTGCGGCACCGCGTTCAGGCTCTCCATGGCCACCCCGAGCATCTCGCCGGTGACCGTTACCCCGCTCCTCAGGAACGGCAGCTGCGAAACCCGGTCCGTAACTGTCCTGCAGGCCCGTGAGAAGAGCTCCGGGGGAATGGGGAAGAACTGCGTTGCCGACATGGTGTTCTCAGACCCTTGGCGGGAAAAGGGGATAAATATGGAGGGACAGTCCCGGACAGGAGTATGGAGGGTGCGGGCCGTCACATGACTATCCTCTTCAAAGCGCGGGGCCGGTATATGAATTGGTAGCATGGCCGCGGGGTACACTATCACCCGGAAGAGCGATAATTGCGGGTTTGCCGTCTTCTGAATCTTTAAGCCCTGTACGTGCTTCTTATGAAAAACACAGTACATGGTGAATCCCATGAAAATCCACACGTCCATCAGGCGCATTGCCGCATCTGCCCTCCTTGCCGCCGGGCTCACGTACCCGGCATGCGCAGCGGTGTGCCCCAGGGGCATCGGGGGCTGCCCTGCCCCGGGCAGGTGTTTCCTGTATGTGGATGCAGACGCCAATACCCTCTGCGACTATACCGCCCGCACCGGTTCGCAGTCCGCGGGGTTCCCTGCCCGGACCGGTTCGTCCGGCCAGGCGCAGTCCTCCGTCCAGCCTGCTGTGCAGCAAACACAGGCATCCACGACAGTGCAGGCAACTGCAACACCGGTTCCTGCTGATCCGGCTTCAGCCGCGTCCATCCCACGCGTTACACCGCAGGAAGCCGAACCTGCCAATACAACTGCTGCAGCCACGGCCGATCCCGGGACGGTTACCGGGAACACGGCAACCGAAGGGCTCCTGGACACGCTGCATATTTCCGTGCCCGTCGCGGAGATACTCCTCTTCCTCGTCATGACCGGCATTTTCTTCCTGCTCTTCAGGAAGGGCATCGCAGGCATCCGGGAAGTGAGGCCCCGCCCGGCCCTTGCGCTTTCGGCCCTCTTCGGCCTCGGGACATCCCTCATGCTGACGAGCCTCCTCACCGGCAGCGCTGTCGCAGGTACGACACTGGCACTTGTCTACATGGCCGGAGGCACGCCCCTTGTCGCGTACCTCTGGTACCGCGGCACCATGACGCGGAGAATCGTGCTTGCCACGGCCCTGGTGAGCGTTTTTGCCGGGTTCGTCTTCGTTGCGCCGATCATGCCGATGGAACTTGGCGGGATTGTGAACGTGCTGTCCGGCCTGTCAGCCATGACCGCGGGCACCATCGTGATCTGCCTCGTTATCCTCTCAGCACTGGCGGCCGGCCGGGTGTTCTGCGGGGCACTCTGCCCGGTCGGGTTGCTGCAGGAATGTGCGTATGCAGTCCCGGCCCGGAAGGTGACGCTCCGCCGCACGGAGATCCCGGAGCTTGTCCGCGCAGCCGTCTTTGCCGTGACAGCCATTGCCGCCCTGTACCTTGTTGACCTGATGGCATACACGGGGCTGTATGATCTCTTCAGCCTGACCTTCTCGGCCGGGTTCATCGTTGCAGCGGCTCTCGTCCTCCTATCGCTCGTCTTCTACCGCCCGGTCTGCCGGGTCCTCTGCCCCTTCGGCGTCCTCTTCTCCCTGCCGTCCGCTGTCAGCATCTTCCGGATCCGGAGAACGGGGACCTGCACTGACTGCGGGAAGTGCGAAAAGGCATGCCCTGCGCGGGTTGCCGGCCGGGACGACCCGAAGAGGGAATGCTATCTCTGCGGCCGGTGCATAGACGTGTGCCCGGTAAAGACCGGGGTTGTATATCGCCGGTAATGACCGCAAACCCGCCAGCTTTTTTGTGCCCGGCATCAATCCGGATGTATGGCGCCGGAAGACCGGGAGTCTGCGTTCCGTTCGTTCCTGTCAGCGTGGACCGGGGAAGGTGCGGCTATCGACACCTCCTCCATCCTTCACGGCACCACGACGTTTATTGTCCGCTCGTTCGACCGTGAGGCACTCCAGTTCAGTTTCCCGCTCCTTGTCCGCCGAAACCTGTTGCATGAGACCGGGCTCGATCCGGCCGGGTCGGACGGTGCGGTCGCCGCCCTTATCGAGCGGGTCAAGGAGCAGGCACAAAGGACGCCGGAATTCGGGCCGCTCTACGGCAGCGGTGTCGCGGGATCCCTGCGGTACCGCGATACCATCGAGCCGTATACCGTTATCCATTCAGACGAGGCGATTGGCACCGCCCTCTGGAAAGCCGATGCCCGGAACTTCTGCGACCGGTCGGGTGTTCACCTGATTATCCGGGGCGCTCTCCCCTGCCCGCAGGGTTCGTCCGGGAGCGATACTGAGGTGGAGCGCCTGCTTGCTGACCTTGCACAGGGCGTCAGTGACAGCATTCAGAATGCCCCCCTCCTCCCGCTCCGGGCAGCATGGATCGCCTCGCTCGACCAGAAGATGCTCCGGCAGCAGCTGCCGGCGCTCGGCCTTGTCTCGTTTGTCGGCGACGGTTCGCACCTTGCCCGGAGCTTCACGCAGCACCGCCCGTTCTTCCGGGTTGCCGGGCCGCGGGACGGCGTCAGCATTCCGTTTGCATGCCCCGCTGACCTCGGGCCGGTGGAGGTGGAGCTGCCGGCAAGCGGCCGCACGGTCACCGGCCTCGGGATCCGGATGAAAGAAGTCTTTGCGGTGGCGGGATCGAATGCCCAAGGCAAGACCACCTTTCTCGAAGGCATCCTGGCGGGCATGGACGACCATCTGCCACATGACGGACGGGAACGGGTCGTAACCGTGCGGGGCGCCTGTACCGCGGAATCGACGAACATGGGCCTTGCCGGTGCCGACATCAGCATGTTCTTCCACGCTCTTCCGCCCGGTGTGAGCGGCACCGTGAAAGGGGCATTCGGCGCCGGCAGCGGTTCGATGTCAATGGCCCACCAGATGCAGACCGCGATCGCCCGACGATCTCCGCTGCTCATCATCGACGAGGACCGGGCAGCCCCGAACCTGCTCGTCAGGAGCTGTCTCCAGAAGGAAGAGATCACGCCCCTTGCCGAGATCCTTGCCCGTCAGCGGGAGATGATGGGTGACACCGCCCTTGTGTTTGCTGCATGCGCCATGGATACGCTGATAGCGCAGGCCGATCGTATCATGGTGCTCGACCGGCACGTGGCATTGGCTATTGAGCCGGCCGAATTCCGGCGCCAAGTGGCGGCCCTGCTCCGGAAGACGGCGGGGGAGATGGAATAACTTTTGATGAAGGATTGATGATTCAAATGAATGATGGGGGCTGATGCCCCCATACCCCCTTTATGACAGGTGCCGCCGCCCCCGCGGGGGTGCTCCCGCGGCGGCCTCAATTACCGGTTTTTCCGGAAACCGAACTTGTCCCGCCGTGCCCCGTGAGGGGGCCTGAGGCGGGCGTCCCTCATAAGCGCCCCCGCCCCCAACGGGGGCAGGGCTGGCGCAAGGGAGGGATAAAACACGAAAAATTTGGATGTATACTTCAGCACCCGCACCGGAACAGTTCCCGCACCATCTCTGGTATCTCGGAAACGCGGGACGCCACCGGTACGCCGTGCTTTTTGAGCCGGGCTATCTTGGACCGGGCATCGCCCTCGCCGCCCTCGACGATCGCGCCCGCATGGCCCATCCGCTTGTCGGGCGGGGCCGATACGCCGGCAATATAGGAGACGATGGGCAGGTTTGTCGACTTCGCACCCTCCTCCTCAAGGTTGCCGCCGACTTCGCCAATGAGGACGACCGCCTTTGTCTGGGGATCCTTCTCGAAGCGGGCGAGCACGTCCACGAAGGTCTGGCCGATGACCGGGTCGCCGCCAATGCCGACCACGGTGCTCTGGCCGATGCCGGCCCGGGTCAGCTCGTCCACGACCTCGTAGGTGAGCGTGCCGCTCCGCGAGATGACACCGACATTGCCGGTTTTGAAGAGCGCTGCCGGCATGATCCCCATCTTGACCTCGCCCGGCGAGAGGAGGCCGGGGCAGTTGGGCCCGATCACGCTCGCTCCCTCCATCTTCGCGTAGGCGAGCGCCCGCATGGTGTCCTGCACGGGAATATGCTCAGTGATGCAGACGATGGTTTCGATACCGGCGTTCGCCTCCTCCATGATAGCGTCAGCTGCAGCGCCCGCGGGAACGAATATGACTGCAGCGCCGATGTCATGCTCCTTCATGGCGTCTTTCACGGTGTTGTATACAGGCACGCCATGCACCTGCTGGCCGCCCTTGCCGGGGGTGACGCCCGCGACAACGCCCCGGCCGCCGACCTGCTTCGCGTACGCGTTCATCAGCCCGATGTGGAACTCGCCCTGCTTACCGGTGGCGCCCTGCACGAGTACGCCGGTCTTCCTGTCGCCGTAGATCATGCGGTAACCTCCACGGCCTTCTTCACGACAAGATCCATGGTGTCCAGCATCTCGTAGCCCTTCTCTGAGAGGAGCCGGCGGCCCTCCGCCTCGTTCGTGCCCGCGAGCCGGACAATGACCTTCTGGGAGATGCCCGCTGCAATGATCCCCTTTGCAACCTCATCGCACTTCGTGATGCCACCAAGGAGGTTGACCACGATGACCTTCACCGTCGGGACGCTTGCAACGAGCCGGACGGCGTTCATCACCCGCTCGCTCTCGGCCCCGCCGCCTACGTCGAGGAAGTTCGCCGCCTTCCCGCCGTAGTACTCGATCAGGTCGAGTGTCGCCATCGTAAGTCCGGCGCCGTTGCCAATCACGCCGATCTTCCCGTCCAGCTCCACATAGGAGAAGCCGTGCTTCTCTGCCTCCCGCTCGCGGTCGGTGAGATCGCGGTTGACCGTGATCCCCTGCCGGCCCAGCGCATTGTCGTCCACGATGATCTTGGCGTCCGCGGCAAAGATCCCCTGCGGCGTGCTGACCAGCGGGTTGATCTCGGCGAGGAGGGCGTCCTTCTCGATGAAGGTTTTGTACAGTTTGTTGATGACCGGCCCGATCTCCTTCGGTGCCGTCCCGACCAGCTCCCGGATCAGGAACGGCGGCAGCTCCTTCATCAGGGGGTTTGCCACGGCTTTCCGGATCAGCTCCGGGTGCTCCTTTGCCGTGACCTCGATCTCCACGCCGCCCGCCTCCGTGAAGAGGATGAGCGGCTGTTTGGAGGAGCGGTCGACCGTGATCGAGAGGTAGTACTCGTGCTGAATGTCGAGTTTCTGCTCGGCCAGGATCTCCTTCACCGGCAGACCCTTAATCTGCCTTGCGAAGAGCTCCTTTGCAACCTTCATCCCCGTGGCTTTGTCAGCCATAAGGATGCCGCCGGCCTTGCCCCGGCCGCCGACATCCACCTGTGCTTTTAAGACAAACGCGTCGCCGAGTTCGGCAATATGGGGGGTGAGTTCGTCGGGCGATCGTATCAGGATGCCGGCCGGGACGGGAATCCCGGCGGCCTTTATCACGTTCTTTGCCTCGTGTTCGCGCAGTTTCATGGCTGTTTCCCCAGCTGCAGGCCGAGCTGCATGGCTTTCAGGTTGAGGTCCTCGGTACCCTTCGGCACGGAGTCGAGGATGGCTTTTTTCAGGCTCTCCCCGCTCACCACGTGCGTGGCGGCGACGAGGGCCCCGAGCATGACGATGTTGGCTACGATATCCTTTTTCAGGGTCTGCTTCGCTTCCCGCGTTGCCGGCACCTCGATGCACCGGCACTTCGGGCGGGAGTGGACGAGCGTCGAGTCGATGAGCATCACGGCCGGGTCCTCCGCCGCCGCCCCGTACTTCTCGAACCCTTCCTGCGACATGATGACGTAGATGTTCGGGTTTGCGACCTTGGGGTACAGGATCGGGTCGTCGTCGATGATCACGGCGCTCATCGATGCCCCGCCCCGGGCCTCCGGCCCGTACACCTGTGTCTGGACCGCGAACTTGCTGTCGTACATCACCGCGGCCCGGCCGATGATGACGGCCGAGAGGATGATCCCCTGGCCGCCGAACCCCGAGAACCGGATCTCGTTCCTCATCGCTTCACCCCCATGGCCGGCCGGTTCCGCTTCGTCAGCTCGCCGACAACGAACATGTCCTCCGGGAGCGGCTGGCCCTGCTCGAGCAGCCGGTCGCGTTTTGCCCGGAGGAGCGAGTGGGTCTTTAAGAACTCGACATGGTCCATGACCTGCCGGAACTTGTTCCGGCGCCCGAACGCGGTGGGGCACTGGACGAGCGCCTCGATGAAGGAGAAGCCGGGCGTTTCCAGCCCTGCCTTCACCGCCTTCTCGAGCTCCTTCACGTGGTACGAGGTCCAGCGTGCAACGTAGTTGGCGCCCGCGGCAGTGGCGAGCTCGCAGAGATCGAACGGCGGCTCGGCGCAGCCGTAGGGCGTGGTGGAGGAGAGGCATTTCAGCGGCGTGGTCGGGCTGCCCTGCCCCCCGGTCATGCCGTAGATCTGGTTGTTCATGCAGACCACCGTCATGTCGATGTTCCGGCGGCAGGCATGGATGAAGTGGTTGCCGCCGATGGCCGCGAGGTCGCCGTCGCCCGTGAAGACCACGACGTGCAGGTCCGGCTTCGCCATCTTGACACCGGTGGCGAATGCCAGCGCCCGCCCGTGGGTGGTGTGGAGCGAGTCGGTGAGGATGTAGCCGGGCGCCCGCGAGGAGCAGCCGATGCCGGAGACAAAGACCGTCTCCTCCTTCTTCCAGCCCATCGAATCAACCGCGGCGAGCGTGCAGTTGATGATCGTCCCGTTCCCGCAGCCGGCGCAGTAGATGTGGGGGAGCCGGTCCTGCCGGTACCAGTCCTCGAAACTCATGCATTCCCCTCCAGTGCCGCAACGAGCTCGTCGGGAGTGTGAAGCTCCCCGCCCAGCTTCGGGATGCAATGGACCGGCACCTTTACGTGCCGCTGGATCTCGCGGGCGATCTGCCCGAAGTTCATCTCCGGGACAAGGAAGCGCTTCGCGTTCCTGAACTTCGCGAGCGCTTTCTCCGGGAACGGCCAGACTGTCCGGAGCCGGAGGAAACCGACGTTTTTGTCCTTCCGGTCGTGCATCACCTGCATGACCGTGCGGACCGGGCCGCCGTAGGCTACGAAGACCTGCTCCGCATCCAGGTTCACCACGTCATAGTCCGCCATCGCGTCCCGGGCATTCTCGATCTTGTCCACGAGCCGCTTCACGAGCGCCATGTGGAGCTTCGGGTTGGTTGCGCACGGGTAGCCCCGCTCGTCGTGGGTGAGGCCTGTCACGTGGACATGCCGGCCGGTGCCGAAGGTCGGGAATCCCGGAATCAGGTCAGGATCGGTTGCCCTGAATGGCGGAGTGCCGTCTACGAACGGCTTCCGGCCAATCCGCTCAACCGTGTCGGGAATGAGTATCTTCTCCCGCATGTGCCCGACCGTCTCGTCGGCCATGAGGAAGACGGGGACGCGGTACTGGTCGGCAAGGTTGAAGGCCTTCACCGTCAGCTCGTACATCTCCTGAACGGTTGCCGGGCAGAGGGCGATGATGGCATAGTCGCCGTGGGACCCGAACCGCGCCTGCATCATGTCGCCCTGCGCCGACATGGTCGGCTGGCCGGTGGAGGGGCCGCCCCGCTGGACATTGACGACCACGCACGGCGTCTCGGTCATGGCGGCAAAGCCGATGTTTTCCATCATGAGGGAAAAGCCGGGGCCGCTCGTCGCGGTCATGGCCCGGGCGCCCGTCCACGAGGCCCCGATGATCGAGGCCATGGACGCGATCTCGTCCTCCATCTGGATGAATACCCCGCCCTTCTTCGGGAGCTTTACAGCCATGTGCTCGGCGACCTCGGTCGAGGGGGTGATGGGGTAGCCGCCGAAGAAGTTGCACCCGACCGCGAGCGCCCCCTCGGCGCAGGCCGTGTTGCCCTGCCAGAATTCAGTCCGCGTCAATATTCGATCGCCACCTTATGGGGTTCGTAGGGCTCCTCCTCGATCCAGTGGATTGCCTGGTCCGGGCAGGTGAGCTGGCAGACACCGCAGAGCTGCCGGCCGTAGAGGTTACGGAGCCGGCAGTTGGTGCAGCGCTCGGGCCGGTCCAGCTCGGGCACGGCAACACCCTTGCGGTTGAGCTTTTTTCCCTCTCTGAAGATCTTGTAGGGGCAGACCTTTGTACAGAGGTTGCACCCCTTGCAGCGGGTCTCGTCGATGGCGAGTTTCATGGATCGGCAGTCCTGTTCGTTAGTACTATACGGGAACCGGTACTAAAAACCTCGTCTTTTGATCAATACAGATCGTATACGGGTCGGTGCTGACGCTCTCGGGGGCTCCAGCACAGTGTGCTTCCGCCCCCGCCGCTGGGGCAGCCCCCACATTGCGATATCTACTCAGAAGGTTGACACAAAACAGTTGGATATGTGTTTCAACCGGTAATGCAGAGGCATCGCAATGCGCCCCCGCCCCCCGCGCCGGGGGGCAGGGTTGGCGCAAAGGGGGGTAATCACTCCCCGCCGCTGCACGCCCCGGCCGAATACTCCTTAAAAGCCTTCTCCGCCTTCTCCCGTGCCGCGTCGAAGATGTCGTTTCCGTGGGAATCGATCGCCACGACCAGCGGGAACCGGTCGAGGCCGATGACCCACACAGCCTCAGCCATTCCGAGATCCTTGAAGAACACGCCGGCAACCGACATATGGGATGAAGCGAGTGCTGCACAGCCGCCGGTGAACGCGAAGTAGACACCTTTTCCCCTCAGCTGCTCCTTTACCTGTGCGCCCATCCCACCTTTCCCGATCAGCCCCCGCACGCCACGGCTGATGACAAAGCCCGTCAGATCGTTCATCCGTGTAGATGTCGTCGGCCCGGCAGCGATGACCTTCCCGTCCCGGATGACCGGCCCGCAGTGGTAGATGACCGCACCCTTCGGGTCGAATGGGATCCCCTTCTTCTGCATCCGGAGGTGCGCCTCGTCCCGTGCGGTGTAGACCGTGCCGGAGAGCTCGACGAGGTCGCCGGCATGGAGTTCCAGGATCTCGTCGCCAAGCGGGGTGCGGAGCTGGACCGGTTTTTCCGTCACGACTTCACCTCGATGGTCGCGTGCCGGTTCGCCCAGCACTGGATATTGACGGCTACCGGCAGCGATGCCGTGTGGCAGCCGGCGC
Organism: Methanoregula sp. PtaB.Bin085; assembly: GCF_002067035.1. GTDB lineage: Archaea > Halobacteriota > Methanomicrobia > Methanomicrobiales > Methanospirillaceae > Methanoregula. Next base: position 36,066 of record NZ_MVQB01000053.1, read on the forward strand.
TCTTCACCTTCGGGCCGCAGTCCGTGAAGTCCCCGCCAAGACCCATCGGCCCGATGCCGAGTTTGTTGACGGCGCAGAGGAGCTGCTGCTCGTACTCGCTCATTTTGTCAACCGGCTCGAGCAGGGCTTCCTTGGCGAGCGCCGCGGCGCCGTCGAACGTCCCGCCGATGCCGACCCCGATAATGACCGGCGGACATGGGCGCGATCCCGCGAGATACACCGTCTCAACCACGAACTTCTCGATCTTGTCCTTTTCGGTCGGGAGGAGCATTGCGATCCGCGACATGTTCTCTGCGCCGGCGCCCTTGGGCAGCACCGTGACCGTGAGCTTCTTGCCGGGTCTCACGTGGATCGCCGGCATCCCGGCGCCGGTATTGTTGTTCGTGTTGTGCCGGGTGAGCGGGTCCACGACATTGGGCCGGAGCGGGACCTCCTTTGTCGCCCGGTGCACGCCGTCGGCGATAGCATCGTACAGGTCCCGGGAATAGGGGGTGCCGGGCGGAAGGGTGAGGTACACAACCGGCACGCCGGTATCCTGGCACAGGGGCACCCCGAGCTGCCCGGCGGTCACGATGTTCTTTAAGATGTTGGCAAACTCCCCGCGGGCAACGGGGCTTGTCTCAGCGAGGGCGGATTTCCGGATGACCCGCACGACATCCTCCGGAAGGTGGATGACGGCACTTTTGTACGCCTCGAACGTGGCGTCGGCAAGAGCTGCATGGAGAGGATCCCTGGCCTGTTTCTTCATTGAAAGGTACTGGAGCGGGAGGCAATATAAGCGTGTGCGCCCGTGACCCCATCCTCATCCAACGTTGTACTTCGGGGGGTTTTTCCAGAGCTGAAAAGGACATTCAGGGCGCTCCGGTATACCGGTGAGATCGCTCTTCCGGATACTGGCAGTGCCGTCCTAGGGGCAAATGCTGCAATCCTCATAAACACCCGCGTCCCCCGTTTCCCCATGGAAGAATAATCCATCATTGCCGACCCGAAGCAGGAGGGGACCACGCTGCTCATACTCACGCTTGCCGGGATTGACGGGGCCTTCACCATGCTCTTTCTCATCTTCCCCATCATTGCTCTCGGCAAGAAGGCCCGGATAGAGAAGATCCTGCTGCTCATCGTGCCGTACTGCGGCGCCATGATCGTCACATCAGTCTTGTTTGCCCTGCGCCTGCGGCAGATCCAAGGCCGCTCCAGCTGATCCATGGAGCAGGCATTCCCGCGTTTCTGCCACACGCAGCCGGTGAAGGACAGGCCCCGCCATCCCCCCCTACCACCCGAGGGCCGCGATCAGGTCGCCCGTGCTGTCCTTCGGGACGTTCCCCTGCCCGCGGGGTTTGGTCACGAGCACGATGGAGTCTGCAAGCGAGATCCTGCGCCGGCCCTCTCCACCGATAGGGTACTCCCCGCTGAACCGCCGGAGGGCACCCGAGAAGGCTTTCACGATATCCGCCCGGTCCGAGAGCTGCCGCTCCCGCAACCGGGTCAGCCGCTCGAGAAGCGCGACGTCGATAAAGGTGGAGGAGAGCCAGTCAATCTCGCAGGTGTACCCGAAGATCCACGCGATCCGGGTACCGGCAAGGCCGTTCATCAGGTCGCCGGTATTCCTGCCCACCTCACAGGACCCGAGGAGGACGCCCTCGATGTTCCGGTACTGGGCCTTGTTCCGTTTGAGCTCCTTAAAGACCGTGGTGAGCAGAAGGCCCGGCGTCTCCCCGGCGCCCCCGACCGTCCGCCTGCTGCCGTGCGCCGCCACGTACAGGTACAGCCGGTTCTCCTTCGTGTGCGACAGGTCGTCTTTCAGCGCCGCCTGGAAGCCGTGCTTCTCGTAAAAGTAGGAGTGGTAGATGGCCAGGTGCTCGGAGAGGTTCCCCATTGCCTGCAGCATGGGGAGGACCGAGGCCCGGCGCCGGTTCTGGTCCGGGGTCCACCACGGGCTTTCGATGACAAGGATCGCCTTCCGGGGCATCATGGACAGGTCTGGGCATATGGTATAAAAAAATACTGATGGGGGCCGGTGCAGGCCGTGGCCGGTGGGGGCCGGGGAGGAACGATCGGGCGCTTTGCTACCTTGTCCGGCAGCCGGAGAGCAACAGCCATAAGTTGCCGCCCGTCCCACGCTGATCCCCACACGGAGAATATCCCATGGCCCAGAACCCGTCATCAAGGCAGAAGATACGAAAAGTCCTGCTGATCCTCACGTTCATCCTTGTCCCGGTCACGATCTTCTTCATCTCGCCCATCATCCTGATGATGGGGGCGTCGGAGGGGATCGCCACGGGCGCGTTCATCCTCGTCATCCTGCTCTTCCTCCTCTCATTCGTGGTTGGCCGGCTCTGGTGCGGCTGGTGCTGCCCGATGGGGGCCTGGCAGGAGATATGTTCGCCGGTCACGAAACGCACGGTGCCCGCGGGCTGGCCGAACTGGATCAAGTATATCGTCACGGTGCTCTGGCTGGGCATGATCGGGTTTGCCTTCAGGCAGGCCGGGGGGATCCTGGGCATTGACATCTTCTACGGGACGACAAACGGTATCTCGGTTACATCCCTGCAGACCCTCGTGATGGTCGCGGCCATCTTCGCCATCATCCTCTCCGTCGCATTCATCGCGGGCCGGCGCGGGTTCTGCCGCGTCCTCTGTCCGATCGCCGGCATCATGGCCGCAGGTCGTAAGATCCGCAACGCGATCGGCTGGCCGGCCCTCCGGCTGGACGCGGATGCTGCAAAATGCACCGGCTGCAAAACGTGCTCACGGGAGTGCCCGATGGGCCTTGACGTGAACGGCATGGTCCGTTCCGGGGAAATGGAGCAGGCGGACTGCATCCTCTGCGCCAGCTGCGCCGACACCTGCCCGCAGGGCGCTATCTCGTACGGCGTGAAGGGGAAGTAACTCCCGCTGTTTTTTGAACTTTGGGGAAACCGGCTCTGGAGAAATCCATTCCGACAACGCAATCAGTGGAATTGCGAGGGTGACTCCCTCTCTCCTCGAAGAACGCTGGCGCGTTCTTCTCAACCTCCCTGCGGTCGGTCCCCGGAGGGGGGAGGCAGCCCAAGAGGGCAAGCCCCCTTGACCCCCGGATACGGCCTGCTCCACGGGACGAGGGTTGACAGACCCCGAGCGCCCGTGGCTCCATCACTATCAAATACAATCCCTATTTTGATTTCTCCAGAGCCGGTTTTTTTAGTCCCAAACTTATATCCCAGACCCGGAGAAACGGGGGAGTATGAAGAACAGTCTCATCCTCATCCTGCTTATCGCAGTACTCCTTGTTGCCGGCTGCACAGGGCAGAACCCGTCCCCGGCAACCCCGGCCCCCACCGCCGTTCCCGCAACCCATACCATCCCGCCAACGGCCCGTACCACGATCCCGCCGGCCCCGCTGGTGACCGAAACAGCACAGTCCACATTTATCGTGACCTCAGTCCCGGCCGCGACAGCAACAGCCCCCTCCGCGGCCGGCGGTCCGGCAAAGACCTACACCAACAAGGAGTTCGGCTTCGCCTTTGATATGCCGGCTGGCTGGACCACAGAAGGCGAGTGGGTGACCACGGCCGGGGGATACGAGAAGAAGTACAAGATCTACTTCGACGAGCCGATGAAGTCAGCGCTGCAGTACGTGACGATCACGGGCGGCGCCTCCGGTCTCAATCTCGAGGATTTCTATAACATCTACATGAAACAGTACCAGGCCGACCCGGAGGTCAGCATCGTGAGCCAGGAGTCCGTGCAGATGGACGGCACACCGGCCAAAAAGCTCGTCATGATCCGGGGTACGGGGGAGAACGCCCTCGAGTCGATCATCATCATGACGATCAAGGGCAACAACGCCTACTTCTTCGAGTTCACCACGCGCAAGGGGCAGTTCGCCACGTATGCGCCGGCAACAGAAAAGGTCTTGGATACCATTCAATTCATCTGATCATGAAAACCGGGGGAAATGACTAAAATCCCCTGCGCCAATTTCACTGTAGAATGAATATTCTCGCGCCGCGGCCCTGGGACACCATCTCGTATGCCGCCGTCTGCATCATCGCCCTTGCCATGGCGGTCTTTACCCTGTTTTTCCTCTCCACCCATTGCGAGTGGGTATACCAGCAGACCGGCATCCAGGGCGCCTGCGGCCTCGGGTACGGCTGGGGTATTTTCACACTCGCGTTCCTCGCGATTGCCGCATACTCCGGCCGGGAGCTGTACCTGCTCCTTGAGGAGCGGCAAGAAAACTGAGACTGCGATCACATGTTCCGGGGAATCGGTCAGCAGTATCGGGCTCGTCCCAGGGCTCTTTCCCTGAGAAACCGGGTATACCGTTGGTGCATGGATTGCCGGCAGTCAACTACAGCATCATGACTGCGCTGTCCGCCCTCTCTTGCTATTACGGAATATTCCCGAAATGCTGACACCCTTCCTGATCAACGGCTCCTGCCTGCCGGAGCACCCCGCTCCACCCGCGGAGTGCACCTGTTCGGGACCAGCTGATGGTTTCATCCCAACGGGATCCTCTCATTCCCCCCGCCGCTCCCTCACCGCCATGGCAATCCGGTACAGGCTGTATACCGCGCCGGCAAGGAACATCGCGGAGCAGATGACGATGACTGCAGTCTTCTCCGCCCCGCACTCCCCGTCGGTCTTCCCCCATACCGGGAGACCTGCGCAGTTGGGCGCGATGAAGAAGAGCACGAACCCGAGCGCGGAGAGCGTGGCGATAAGGACGATGAGCCAGGGAAAGAGCGGGCTCATACCGGGGGTGTCCTGTTCCATGAGCCGTGGTTGAACGGGGGAGATGATAGGGGTTGCGGGGCCGGGCCAGGGATCCCGGGGAAAAAACCCGGTCCAGCACCGTATAAGCTCCCCGCTCCGTTCAGATCCTCTGGTCCCCGATCACCCAGACCTGGCCGGTGTCCGGGTAGGTGGCAACGATCACGATATTGACCGGCAGGCTCTCGTTGCCTGCCACGGCGGTCCCCTGCAGGGTCACCTCCGCCCCGTCCCGGAACGCGAGCCCCTCCGGGGGCGTGATGACGAGCGGCAGGCGCGATGCAGCGATCGCCGACTGGTTGGTGACCTCGCGGTCATTGACAAAGAGTGTCAGGACCGGGACCTGGTTGTGGTGCTTCGAGCCGTCGGGCTTCATGACGATATGGATGGAATCCGGGCCGGTCCGCACTGCCGGCGCGGCATCGCCGGGCATGGGTATGCAGGCGCACCCCTTCATGCTTACAAGGAAGAGGACGATTGGTACTGCGATAACGAGCATGCCAAACGCCACCCAGATGCGGGGGATGCGTTTTGTTCTCCAGGATGCGGGCTCATCGCGGTCCATCGGATCTCCTGATCAGGGTTTATAGTAATCTGTTTAATATGTTCCTGTTTATCGCTGCTCCATTGTCCCATCACGGCCGCAAAGATAAAAACACAAACAATAAATCGATTTGTCTAAAAACAGGATTGGTGATCCATCGTGCTTACGAAAAATGACGGCATCCTGATCGTTCTCGGCTGCATTATCGGCATCCTTGCAGCCATCATCGCCTATCCCCTGCTCGTGCCAGCTCCCGGCACCGGCAGTGTCCTTCCCGCCACAAGCACTGTCGCCCGGCCTGATGAGCCGGGAGTAGCCGGTACTGCAGCCAGCCTTGGCGAACTCACGACAAAGGAGGACGTGGCTGCATTCATCCGCTCCCACACGGAAACGGCCGGCGCCACGCCCTCCGCCACCCGCGACTACACGGTATCTGCAGTCCCGGGCAGCGCCCGGACCTTCACCTTCGACGTGGACACCTCGTCGTTCACTCCCGATGAGTATGTCGTGACAGCGAGCGCGGTCATCCAGGACGCGACCGGCACCACGCTGTTCAATGTACTGGCGCCCGAATCCCGGCGGTATGTCACGGTACCGGAGATCCCGGAATATCCGCCCGTCGGGAGCAGCGGGTTCTATATCCGCATCGACCCGATCAGCGACAAGGTGGTCGGCGACCGCTTCACGATCACGGGCGTGACCAACCTCCCGGCCGATGCCGAGATCCTCGTACAGGTCTACTCATCATCCTTCAAGCCGACCCAGAAGAGCCAGTCAGGCGAGTTCTCCGGGGCAACCGGTACTATCCGGACCAGTTCGTACCCGTCCACGATGAATTACCCGGTACCGACTGCCATGATGACCGCAGCGCCGACCCCGGTCCCGACAACGGCGGGCGCTGCCCTCCCCACCCGGGCGTACTCGACCACCAACGTCCAGGTACAGGACGTTGACGAGGCGGACATCATCAAGACCGACGGGGAGAACATCTACGTTGTGACGGGCTCCTGCCTGCACATCCTCAAAGCCTACCCCGCGTCGGAGGCCAAGTTCCTCTCCACCCTCCGCTTTGCGGGAAGCCCGCAGGCGCTCTATGCCGGCTATGGCCGGGTCGTCCTGATCACGACCGACACCTGGACCCGGCCCATCACGGCCTGCACGCCCGGCCGGTGCTCGTACTCCTCGTCAGCAACCCCCCGGACGCTCATTTACGTCTTTTCGGTGAAGGACCCCGCGAACCCGGCGCTTGTGCGGGAAGTGGATGCTGACGGCTCGTACTCGAGCTCCCGCATGATAGGCACGCAGCTCTACTTCGTGACCTCGACCCCCGTCCCCTCACGCCTCGACGACCTGCAACTCCCGTCGGTCCATGACGACCACGGCGGCATCACGACCCCGCCGGTGTACGGCTTCAACACCACCGACCGCTCGTTTGCCTTCTCCACCATCGGCTCGCTGGACGTGACCGGAACCTCATCCGTCCCGGCGAAGTCCTTCATCATCGGCACCGCCGGGACGATCTATGCCTCGCCCACGCGCCTCTACATCGCCGTCCCCGACCGGGCCGTGTCCGGCATCCGGAAGACGACCTCCGTGTACTCCTTCACGCTCGACAGCGGGAAGATAGCCTATGCGGCCGGCGGTAATGTCGACGGCACGCTCCTTTCCCAGTACTCGCTGGACGAGTATGACGGCAACCTCCGGGTCGCGACCACGATCAATACCGGTTCATGGCAGATGAACGACGGCTCGTACAGTAAAGTGACGGTGCTTGACCGCACCATGGCGGCCATCGGCACGCTCTCGGACATCGCGCCCGGCGAGCGGATCTATGCGGCCCGCTTCATGGGCGACCGTCTCTACCTCGTGACCTTCCGGCAGACCGACCCGTTCTTTGTCATCGGCCTTGCCGAGCCGCGGAACCCGGTCATCCTCGGGAAACTGAAGCTACCGGGTTTCTCGAACTACCTGCACCCGTATGACGGGAACCATATCATCGGCATCGGGAAGGAATCCACTTCCGGCCCGCTCAAGATCGCGCTCTTCGATGTCACGGACGTGAACAACCCGGTGCAGCAGGCCGGCGAAACGCTCGGCGGGCCCGGCAGCACCTCGCCGGTCCTGACCGAGCCCAGGGCCTTCCTCTTCGACCAGCAGAAGGACATCCTCGTCCTGCCGGTCGAGCTGCACAGCGAATCCGCCTGCACGGCGAAGTCCTGCACGCCGCCCGCGATCTGGGGCGGGGCTTACGTGTACGGTGTCAGCCCCGACAAAGGTTTCACGCTGAAGGGTACGGTGAAGCACTACAGCAGCAGTTATGCCCTGTACAGGAGCCAGGTGAAGCGGGCGCTGTATATCGAGAACACGCTCTACACCATGTCGGACGCGAAGATCGTGATGAGCGATCTCAAGGGGCCGGTCCTGCAGGTGAACGAGCTGAATTTCCAGTAATTTTTTTCCACCCTTTTTAGTCCCGATGGTGAGATCTCCTGCCCCATCACACCTGCTCCTGCCGTTTCTCAAAGACATCGGACAGGAGATGGCTGTTTTTTGATATCGCGGATGCTGCCGGGGACATGGTTGAAAAACAAAAGAGAATGTTTTTCATATATTTCCTCCAGAATATACCGGAGCCCTGAAATCGTTCATTCCGGAGGATATGATTCCATGCTCGGGGATAGTTCCACGTTTCTGGCCAATATCGTACAGCTTGAGAGTATGATCCCGGTACTAAGGGCCGAGGGCAGGCCGCGTGTCGATCCGGTTGTTGTGCGGTTTCTCTGGGTGGGACTCAGTATCGGCATCCTCACAACATGGATACTGGCATCGACAGGTAGCGGGATTGCTATTCCACTCATCCTCTCGTACTGGAGTGCTTACTTCCTGGTGCTGGTATCGGGTTTCTTCTTCAAGGTTATCCGGGGTATTTTTTTCTGAAGTATACCGGTTGTGGACTGTTCCGGAACCGAAACATACTCCGGGGTGAAGGATGCCGGCTGCCCGTCCCTACACCCCCATCACGATCTGCACGGCCGTCGGGTACTTCTGCAGGAGCGCGTACGCGATGGGCTTTGAGACCCAGAACCGGTCGCCCTGCATGGTCCGCAGCGTGCTCACCTCGCCAAGCTTCTGCAACGCCTCCAGCGCCGCATCATCCGGGCAGGAGCAGCTGTCCGGCGTATCCGGGGATGCGTAGAAGAAGACCGGGAGCCGCAGGCGCCGGTGCAGGTCCTCCGGCAGCCCTTTTGCCAGAACATCGAGCACCGCCCGGTCGAAATAGTACGGCTCGTCGCCCTTCGTAACGGACTGCGGCGTCTCTTCCGCAAGGAGGGCGGCGAGGCGCTTGCGCTCCTTCACGATCCCCTGGTTCATCTTCTTCACCTCGATCCCGATCCAGCGCTGCAGCACGGACTCGTCCGTGATCCGGGGGGCGTATGTCATGGTTGTGAGGGGGATTGCTTTCCCTGCGTATCAGGCTTTCGCGGAGAAGGGGGTTTACGGGCGATCCAGAACCCGGTCCTGCAACAGCTGCAAAACCCCCCGGGAGAGTGACATGCAGGTCACCCGAACCGGCATGCTGCCAACCTATCGTTCCGGTTACCCTGCCGGCGGACTGTTCCTGCCGGTTCTCCAAGCCCCCGGCATGTGAAGCAGATATGCATGGCACTTCATGGTTGCAAAATATTTTTACCAATAAATCTGTACATATGCATGCTCTGGATTGGTATAAATAATATTGTATACAAAAATCCCCGGTCTTCCGGCCGTGCAGAGTTGCGCCGGTCGATCTCCAGAGTACTTTCATGAGGTGAGAATATGCCAAAAACACCTGAAAAAACCAAAGCGAGAACTGCAATGCCGTCCCCGGCAGAATTCAAAAAACTCAGCCAGGGACGGACGATGTTCCTTGCAAAGCTGTATGCCGGGGCACCCGGCCTCCCGACCGGCAATACCTGGTGGGAGGAACTGACCTGTGTCGGCTACAATCCCGAGACGTCCCTCCTTGAGGCAGTCATCTCCGTCAAGCAGCCGACCGGCTACTGCGGGGGAATCTGTTCCTCCGGATCCCAGGAATATGTACGGTTCTTCATCGACTGGGGGGACGGCCACGGGTTTACCCATGCCGGCCTTGCCAGCATCAGGGTATCCGATATCTCCGATGCGCCCAAAGGGCCCCAGCATCCTCTCATGTACCTTGTCACGCTGCCCCTCGACTTCTCCGGCCACCAGCGCTGCTGCTGGACGGCAGTGCTCCCGAAGGTTCGGGCGGTCCTGAGCTGGAACGCCCTTCCCTCGCTGGATCCCGATGACACGCCGTATTACGGGAATGCCCTTGACGCAGCGATCCAGCTGAAACCGTATCCGTTCTGCATTTCCTGCCTGATCGAAAAGGGAGTGAAGATTGACAAGAACCTGATGGAGATACTCGACATCCACGCACCGCTTCCGCTGGTGCAGAAACCGGTTCCCATGGTCCACGAAATGGCTGAGCAGTACCTGAAAGCGGGTGTCCCAAAGCACCGTATCGTGTACCCGGCGGTCTATCCCCTTGTGAAGGGAAAGGCCGTGGCCACGGCATCCGCGGTTCTGCCGGACAAGTCCTGGCTCCTCAAACACGATATCGACCTGAAACTTGCCATCGACACCCTCGCGGAGACCAAGGCCGACGTGAGCTTCGAGGAGGTCATCTGCGCCGGCCTCTGCACGCCAAACGACACGCTCGGGGCTGTCATCCATGTCAAAAAACCCTCGGGATACAGCGGTTCGCTCTGCGACAAGGGCTCGGTCGAGTACGTGGCGTTCTGGGCGGACTGGAACAACAACGGGACCTTTGATGAGTACCTTGGCACGGCGCAGGTCACGGTGCACGACATCGACACGATCCCGGCCGAAGGGCTGTACTATGGCGTGACGTTCCCCGTCAACCTGACAGGCCACCTCTCGACCTGCACAAACCCGAGCGTTGTCCGGATCCGGGCGGTCCTGTCCTGGGCGATCCCCCCGTCCACGACCGATCCGTCGGACCTGACCACTTGGGGCAATTCCCTCGATGTGGTCGTGCAGGTCCGGGAAGGGACACCGGACACCGGCATGACCGCGCTCATCTACAAGCTGGGCGGGGTCGCGATCGAGAGCATCTCACAGGACGATACCGATGCCAGCCTGCGGGGACTTGCCTTCCCGACCTCCATCCTGCCGGTGAGCGCCTCTGCGGACCCGGGCAACCGCCCGTTCGGCGGCCTTGTGTACATCCAGGGACGGCTCTACAATACCGGACCGGCCGGCACGGTGCATTTCACGGTGGAGTACAAGCCCCGCAATGCACCCGATGTTGATGCCAGCTGGGCACCGGTCACGACGAAAATGACCTTCACGATCATGGATCCCTCCGATGTGGCCGACCCGCACAAGACCTATACGCAGACCTGCCCCGACGGCTGGTTCACGTTCCTCGAGGACATGGGCGCACTACCCTACCCGCTCCTGGAGCGCGATAACATGCTCGGGATTTGGGACACCGGCGCACTGAACGGCGAGTTCCATATCCGCGTGAGGTACACGGAGGACTACCCGCTGACACCGGGAAGCGTCATCCACAAGACCGCAAGCGCCCTCATCCGGCTCGACAACACGAGATTTTCGGTCAACACTGCAGTGGGCAACACATCGGTCGACCTCTCCTCCACGCTCGATATCGCAATCGAGGCCATGGACTGCCCGAACACGACGCAGGGCGAGACGCTGACCGGCCACCTCCGGGTCATCCACCCGTACTTCTGGTACTGGAACCTTGACCTGCAGCCGTCCGGCCATGTCCACGGGAACGCCGTTACCCCGCCGCTCCGCCTCTACGCGTCAGTCGGCGACACGGGGGACGGCAACCTCTCCTGGTCTGTCGATACCGGCAAACTCGACCCATGCGGGTATACCCTGACGGTCTGGGGGCGGGACCGGGCGATCCTCAACAGCAACGGTGCGATCTGGCACTGGGACCGCAAGGCCGTGGGGTTCTGCGTGAAGAAGAAGCCCTGATCATTCATGTGAGAAAGAAAATTCTCTCTTTTTTTGGCAAAAGGCGCCAGCCTGTGCCGGATGGAGCCGGCCGCTTCCCGCCCGCCGTCACACCGGCATGTTGATGATGATGTTGGGGGAGTTCGAAAAATCCCCTTCCATGTCCACGCAGACTCCCTTCGTGCATCCCGAGAAGGGCGGGCAGACATTCCCGCAGCTCCCGCAGTTCATGTTATCGGTGGAGAAGTCGTAGCACTTCTCGTCAAGGCACAGGCTCTTTCCCGCGGGGCACTCGATGCTCACGTTCACGCATTTTGCCTGGTGACAGATGGACCCGGTCGGGCAGGCATTGCCGCAGGTGCCGCAATGGGCATCGTCGGACGGGAGGTCGACGCATGTTTTGTTGCAGACCGAAAGGCCCTTCCTGCAGCACTGGCCTTCAACGCACGCCTGCCCGCCGGCGCAGGACGCCCCGCAGGACCCGCAGTCCCCGATGGCCACCGCCAGGTCGCTGCAGTGGTCGGTGCACCACGTCAGGCCCGGCCGGCACGATCCCCCGGGCGCCGGGGCTGTTGTTGCCGGCACGGGTGTTGACGGGGGAACGGCAGTAAGAGGTGCCGGGGTTGTTGCTGTCGGGACCGCCGGGGGCGGGGACACCTGGGTGCACCCCGCAAGAACCGCGGCGATGGCGATGACAGCGACCAGCTGTGCGGTGACGATCGTGCGTGTGCCCTTGCCTGATCTCATGCGTTATCCGCCAGGAACCGGTCTGCCCTGCCGCCGGTGCAGGACACAGCAATGGTGGTTATGCCGCAGGCGCGGGAGCGCGGGACCGGTCCCGATCAACCGGAAGAGGTTGTTGTATGGTAAATAGGTATGCCCGGAGATCCCCGCCGGTATCCCGGCCGGCGCCAGCACCGGAGCCACGCCCAATCCTGCCGGTTGCCGGCGGAGTATGGCACCAGCGAAATTCTTAATACCCTGCCGGCGAATCACCAGTTATTGTGAATAACCCGGCCCAACGGAGCAGGCTGATCTTCATCTGGTCCTGGATCTTTGCCCTCTGCATCCTCGCACTCCTCTTCGTCTTCTTCTATGTCTCGATGCGATGCGGCCACCTGATGCTGGCAGGGAACGGGACAACGAACTGCGTGGTCGGGATCGGCACGTTCTGGATCGAGGGGGCGTTCGTCGCCGCCGCGCTCTTCTCCCTGTACCGCGTCAACAGGCTGATGGCGGGCGGGTGACGGCGGGGAGAGAGCCGGGACCTGCACCAGAACCCCTGTCCCGGTGAATACTACAGAAACACAGATATAATCCGGTCAGTGTATTGTTGCATATCTCCCCTGTGGGGGGTATGTCCTGTGAAAAATATCCTCTTCCTGTGTGTTTTCTGCATCCTGCTGATCGCTGCAGCCCCTGCGGGTGCAGCAGCCCTCACCTCCGTGACCGCGTGCCCCTCCTCCTGCTCCTGCCTCCTGCCTGCTGAGGCCGCGAAGATCGGCTCGCCCGGGTACTGCAATGACAAGCCGCAGATCTGCGCTGCCGATTCGGGGGGCGTGCAGAAGTACTGCTATGGAAAAACGGCCGTAAAATCCCCGGCAATACGCGCAACATTGGTCGTTGTCGCAACCACAACCGCCGTTCCGCAGGCCTGTGCAGCCGGCTGTTCCTGCCTCAGCCCGGAGGACGCGAAGGCAAAGAATCTCCCGTACTGCGGCGGTAAGCAAACCCTCTGCAGCGGCACCCCCGGGCAGGACCCGCGGTACTGCTTTGCACCGGCTGACACCGCCGCCGCCCGGACCACGACGCAGGCTGTTGCCGCGATCAAACCCGGGACCACCCTTGTTGCGGTCCCGGCCGGTACTCCGTCCGGCACCCCGGTACTTCCGGCCGTATCTGCCCGGGTCCTGGCAACAACATCAGTCCCCGCCACAACGACAAGTGCGGTTGTGGCCGATCCGGGGATCCTTGCCGGGATCGGCAGCATCTTCGGCTCGCTCCTTGGCACGCCTTCTTCCAGCACATCGTCCCGTATGATCTCCTGCAACGGCACCCTCACGGACATAATGACTGATGCTGCCAACTGCGGGGGGTGCGGGCTCGTCTGCCCGGATGGTCCCTGTGTCATGGGCAGCTGCCGGGACACTGGAGGGCGGATGACCCTGGCATGCAGCGCGAGGGAAGTCCTCTGCAACGGCGTCTGTACCGACATCTGGTTCAATGAGAGTACCTGCGGGAACTGCACAAATACCTGCAGAGCTGGCGAGGCCTGCTGCAGCGGGGAATGCGTGAACCTGTCCTCGAACTGGCATTGCGGGTCCTGCTCGAACGTGTGCCACCCCAGCGAGTCCTCCTGCTCCGGAGGAGTATGCCAGTGCTACCGGAACAGGACGCTCTGCGGCGACGGGTACTGTTACGATCTCCAGAACGATCACCACAGCTGCGGGACCTGCGGGCATGAGTGCCGGGAGGGCGAGATCTGCTGCAGCGGTGTCTGCTCCGATACGGAGACCGACAGCCGGAACTGCGGGGAATGCGGCCGGGCATGCGGTGAGGATACCGATATCTGCGTTCGGGGGGAGTGTCAGGACACGACACATAACCGTGACCACTGCGGGGGTCGCAATATCGTTTGCAGCCATGACGAATGGTGCTGCATGTCGCAGTGCATAAACCTCACGGCGCCGGAGTCCTGCGGGGCCTGCGGAAGCCAGGTCGTCTGCCCGGCGGGGAACCTCTGCTGCGAGGGCGTCTGCACCGAACAGGACCGGAAAAACTGTGGCGCCTGCGGAGAGGATTGTTTTTCGGGTGAGCACTGCTGTGACGGGAAGTGCATGAATCTCGACTCGCACGACAACTGCGGCACCTGCAACCATGCATGCTCCTGGTACGAGGTCTGCGATCCCCTGGAAGAGGAGTGCCACAACGGCTGGGATGATTTCTGGGAGATGGTTACTGAGGGGGCCTGACAGTGCTCCATCACTTTTGTTCTGAATACCATTGAAATGCCGTAAGGAGCCGGAACTTCCCCGCGACCCCGTCGCAGCACCGGCTCCCGGTGCCAATCCTTTTCTCTGCACGGGACCGATACTGTTGGTTACTTTTACCCGGGCGGAAACGGGAGATGCCCGGGCAGCAGGGAGGATATCATGACATCAACACCATGCAGCCAGTGCGGGGAATGCTGCCGGTGGCTGGTGCTGGGCGAGATACAGGAGATGTCCGCCGACGAACGCCGGTACCACGCCCTCCGCGGCGCAACCGAGCGCCAGGGGCTCGTCCTCGTGGAGCACCCCTGCACGATGCTCGAGTACTACCGGGCGGAGGACGGGGCTGCAGCCGGCGCTGGCGACCTGACGGACGACAACCTTGCCCGCGGCATTGTCCGGGCCCGGTGCTCCGTGCACGGGAAGAAGCCGGAGGTCTGCCGGCTCTACGAAGGGAAGAGGCGGCGGGACGGGATGGTCTTCTATATCCCGGAGCGATGCACGATGGCAGCAGGAAAGAAGAAGCAGTAACGGAGATAGTGAAGCGGGGGGCCATACAGAGCAATACCCGCCGGGAGAGTGTGACGTCTTTTCCCACGAAAACAACATCTCATAACAGGCACAGATCCGAATTCCTGGTTCCCGGAAGGAAAATATGAAAAAATTACTTTCTGGTTTTTTTCTTCCCATGTACGAGAACAGCAGCCAGGTATTTTTCCGGATCGTACTTCAGCCACTGTTTTCGTTCCATGGTGTAATCGCCATTCATGGACCGTTCCCCCGTGAGCCATTTCCAGACCGGCAGCACCCGGACGACCAGCGCTCCCCGGGTGATCATCTCTTCCTGCTGATACGTGAGCAGGTATCCTTCAGCCAATCTGTGTTCTTCCATGGCGCTGTACAGGCCGGCCAGTTCGCGTTCGCGATTCTCCGTTGTGAGCTCATAACAGACCTGGATTGTCCCGGTGATTCTCCCGCTCTCTTCCGTGATGAAATCGCATTCTTTAGTGGTCTTGTGGAAATAGACGGAGGCACGCCGGCGCAGCAGCTCAATGAGCACCATGTTCTCCAGCAACCTGCCCCGGTCTTCTGAAAAACGGAACGCAACCGCGTTGCGCATGCCATTGTCGATGCAATAGAGTTTCTTCTCAGTGACGTACTGCTTTTTCAGTGAGGGATCGTACCGGAATATCTCGAACAGCAGGAATGCATCTTCGAGGAAACCGATATAATCCCGGACCGAAGCCACGCTCCGGAATCCGAGGGTGTTTTTCAGCGAATTATATGTTGCCGGGTTGGCAGTGTTGGTAAACAGGTACCGGGCGAGCTGCCGGAACCCCTTCACTTCCCGGATCCCTGACCGGCTGATGATATCACGGAACAAAATGTCATCATAGATCCGCTTGAGGTATTCCGGATCCCCGGTTTTGAGAAATTCAGGGAATCCGCCCCCGGCAAGGTACCGGTCGAATTCCGCGAGGATCCGGGCTTTCTGCTTCTCCGCAACCCGGCCGGTTCCGATGGACCGGTATCGCAGCACTTCCCCAAACGAGAATGGGTACAGAGTGACCGGCAGGTGCCGTCCGGTGAGCCGGGTACCAAGCTCTTTTGAAAGGAGGCTGGCATTCGAGCCGGTTAAAAAGACCTTGTATCCTTCATCATGGATCCGGCGTATGAACCGCTCCCAGCCGTCCACGTTCTGGATCTCATCGATAAAGAGAGTTTTTATTCCCGGGAAGAGCTTCTCGAAAACCAGCATCAGGGCGGGGAAATCCGCAAGGGTGAAATCCAGGAGCCGGTCGTCATCGAAGTTGATGTACAGGAATTCATCGTACAGTGCCGAGAGCTGCCGCAGGAGGGTTGACTTGCCGCAACGCCGTATACCGGTGATAACAATGATCGCATTCGTCTTTGTAAGAGGTGCTGCGGCAATCTCCCGGGGAATGCCCGGGTCCCGGGCAAGGAATGCCTCCTTCTGGGATAGGACCAGCTCTTCCAGCTGCGATGAGGGGATCATTTGCATTACCAATGAATACTTTATGCATTTTATTTACATTAGTAATGTATAAATTTTTGTTCCATGGGCTGTTGTTCGCGACATCCCTTCGGGAATTGGCCGGATTACTCTGCCGGCACGGACCCCGGCGCCGGCGCCGCATACTCCGCGATAGCCCTCATGAACGCCGGCCCGTATTTCTCCAGTTTCCGGTCGCCGACGCCATGGATGGTCCTGAAGGATTCCCGGTCGGCAGGCCGGAGCCGGGCCAGCTCCCGGAGGCTCCGGTCGGAGAAGATCACGTACGGGGGCACCCGGTCGGCATCGGCAAGGGATTTGCGGAGCTGTTTCAGGTGCAGGAAGAGCGGTTCGCTGCCGGCCGGGAGATCCGGCTGTTTCGGGTGCTCCGGTTGTTTTCCGGTACGGACCTCCGACGCCGGCAGCATGACCCGGGCCCGGCCGTCCAAAATCTCCTGGCTCCGTGCAGTCTTCCGGATAACAGGATACTGGTCGCCGTCCCGTGCCAGGTACCCCTGCCTCACGAGTTCGCTGATCCAGCTCCGGTACCGGGCCCGGGTGTACGCTTTCCCGGATTTGAACGCGGGGAGCCGGTCAAAATGCCGGGCCCGGACCTTAACGCTTGCCGTCCCGGTCAGCACATCCGTGATGAGTTCGATCCCAAACGATCCCGGCAGCTGCCGGATGCAGTCCAGGATCGTTCGTGCAATCTCCGTCCCGTCGATCAGTTCGCGGGGATGCTCGCAGGTGTCGCAGGACCCGCACTGCGTATCCGGAAAATCCTCGCCGAAATAGGTGAGCAGGTACTTTCTCCTGCAGGCTGCGGATTCGCAGTAATCCGCCATCTCCCGGAGTTTCCGGAGGGCCCCGGAGGCGTGCGGTTCACCGGATCCCTCGCCGGAAAGGAGCGACCGGACGCGGTACACGTCGCCCCGGCTGTACAGGAGGATGCAGTCCGCGGGGAGCCCGTCCCGTCCTGCCCGGCCGGTCTCCTGGTAATAGGACTCGATGCTCTTCGGGAGGGCGTAATGGATCACGTACCGCACATCGGGCTTGTTGATCCCCATGCCGAACGCGACCGTTGCGCAGACCGTGTCCACATTATCGCGGATGAAGTCCTCCTGGACCTTCGAGCGCTCCTGTTTCGTGAGACCTGCATGGTAGGCCGCTGCCCGGAACCCCCGTTTTTTCAGTTCTGCCGCAAGGGTGTCGGTCTCCTGCTTGCTGAAGCAGTAGATGATGCCGGATTCCCCGCGGTGCTGCATGAGGTATTCGATCACCGTGACCAGCGGATTGTTCTTTTCCACCACCCGGTACCGGAGGTTCTTCCGGTTGAAGCTGCCGACGAACTCCCGGGGACGGGCGAGGCCGAGCTGTGCCCGGATATCGTCCCGCACTTTCGGGATGGCAGTTGCCGTCAGCGCGATGACCGGGACGGCCGGGAAGGTCTTTTTCAGCACCGCGAGCTGCCGGTACTCCGGCCGGAAATCGTGCCCCCATTCCGAGATGCAGTGGGCCTCGTCGATCGCGATCAGGCCGAGCTGTGTCTGCCGGATGAGATCGAGGAAGGCCGGCTGCACGCACTTCTCCGGCGAAACGAACAGGAGCCGGAGGGTGTTGTCCCTCAGCTCCTGTCCGACGGACTCCCGCTCGCGGAACTCGAGCGAGCTGTTGTACGCCGCTGCCGGGATTCCCCGGGAGGTGAGGTCGTCCACCTGGTCCTTCATGAGGGCGATGAGCGGAGAGACGACGAGCGTGAGGCCGCCGGATGCGAGCGCCGGCAGCTGGTAGCAGAGCGATTTGCCGCTCCCGGTTGCCAGGACCGCGAGCGTATCGTTCCCGTTGAGCACGGACGCGATGATCGCTTCCTGGCCGGGGAGGAATTCCGTGTACCCCCAGTATTTCTTCAGCAGCTGCCCGATGGCGTCCCGGCGATCCGCGTTCATATGCTGCAATGGTCGGGGGAGCGAGGGATAAGGGGGTGGGCGGACGGGGTGAAAGTGACGGGCGGTGGGGCTGTGCTGCCGGAATGCACCTGAACCAGACGGTCCTCCCTCCGGAAAGAGAAAAGGAGCTGCCATGGATCACGGGATAATCCCCCGCGATCTGCTGCGCCACGGCCGTTTATCCCGCGCTAATACCCAAACCTTCTCTCGTATTCCTTATGCGGCAGCCATTCAATGATAATTGTTACAAGCTGTGTCCCGTTTCCGGCAATAGAATAGACCAGCCGCCAGCTCTTATGAAAATTATATTTCCACAGGTTGTCAATTCCGTATTTCGTAAGATAGACCTTGGGAATCAACCGCTTGGGGACCTGGATCCCGCAGAACGGATCTGCGGCAATGGTATCGAAAACAAGATTCAGCTGGCGATGGATCTCCTGCTCTTCCGCCCTGCCTGACGCGAGGAGAGAAAATGCCTGCCGGGTCTGTTCATCAGCAAAGTAGAGGGCGGACTTCATCGTATCTTCAGGTTGTTACTCCTGAGATAACGGTTTATAAGTTCCGGATTATATATCCAGCAGATTTTTTTATCAGCATCGGTTGCGATCTTTCCGGAGTCCTGGAGGTAGCCGATGATCGTGGAAAATGTCTGGTACATCATCTTTTTGGGAAGGTTCTCCCACAGGGCCCGTTTTTTGTACTCCCCGCTGTGTTCCCGGATAAAGGACTCGACCATCAGGACGGTGTCAAGCTGGGGGGAATGGACCGCTTTGGCTTCCGATGCCATGGGATAATTTTTGTTATATAACTATATATAACATTTGAACAGCCGCTGATTGCCCGGAACGTGTCCGGGAATTCCATTGTTATCCGAAAAAAGAGAATTGGTCAGGAATCCCTCCACGTATTGGCCTTATGCTGGAGGTCAACGGATGAACAGGCACTGCTGAAATATGCAAGAGATCCTTCAGCAACGCACTGGCAGCAATCAGACAGTCCCGGAAGTTTTTTCTCTGGATCCTCCTCACCCGTCACCACGTTTTCCACCCGCGGGATTTGCACTTTCTCAGAAATTCCCCGAAGCGCCGGAAGTACTGTTTTTCCTTCAGCCGGAACTCCTTGTTCAGGTGTCTCCTGTCCCAGGCCGAATCATGCTTCATCCAGTATCTTGTTATCCTGAACGTATCGTACTGAGATTTTTCCGGATTGATTTCTGGTCTTTGTGGTTGAAAGGGGAAGGGATGATCCCGGTCTTTGTGCAGCAGCCTGCTGCGCTTTGTCTGGATGATTTGTGCAAGCGGGTCCTGCACACATGGGACGATGGCATCAGTAAAAGACATTGGGCAGACAGTGTCTGCCGAATTGGTTCTACTTGTTGTTATTACCGGCAATTCCGCAGACAGTGTCTGCTGAATTGGTGTCTGGGTCAATTCTGTGAGAGCAGATTGCCCGGAGAGTATCTGGGAAATCTGAGATATTGTTTCAGGGTATAAAAAAGGGTGATTCATGTCCCGGTCATCGAGTGAGGATCGTCTCCGCCGCTGCCGGGTCCGCCACCACCACCGGGACGAGGCCATCGTTCCGGGTGCGGCTGCTGCGATCAGGAGAAGCCGAATGCTGACCCGACAGGAATACCGGAAGGGATTATCCGGTCTTCCGTTGTGCGTTTTTTTTCTTTCCCTGTTTATGTGACTCACCGGAGAGAATCGCGACTACCCCGGTTTTCAGGACGGGAAGATCGTTTCTGATCGTTTCGAACACCGCCTCGTAATCCACTCCGAAATAATGGTGCATGATCTTATCCCGCATCCCGGCCGTCGCCTTCCACGGAATATCCGGGTATTCCTTCCGGAGCGAGGACGAGACATTCTTGGCTGCTTCCCCGATGATCGTGAGCATGCGTTCGATCCCGGCGCGTTCGAGCGGGCGATCCCGGAGGTCAGATGCGGATGTGATGGTGCGGGAGAAATCCTCGATATGGTTTATGGCATCAAGGATATGATGGAGGTACGCCGGATCTTCCGGCTTCATCCAAAGATCACCACTTCATCGCGGCGGATCGGGCCCGCGAGATACGGGCTGACAGCATTCTCTGTCACCAGATCCACGTTCGTATGGGTGGCCTTTTTGATCTCATCCTCGATCTGTACAAGCTGGATCAGGCTTTTCGGGGTCCTGAACCGGACCAGGAGGTCAATATCGCTCTTTTTCCCTGCCTCCCCCCTCGCGTATGATCCAAATACGGCAATCCGTTCGGCACCATGCTTCTCCAGGATTGCGATGACAGATTCACGGATCTTTTTATTCAGACTGTGTTTTGGCATATATCCCATTTCCCGTGGCTGTTCCTGAATAGTATTCATTGTCCTCTTTCATCATCTTTTTGCCGGATATATACCGGCCAAAAAACGGGGCGATCAGATTCCGGTCAGCGCCGCGAGCACCGCCTGGGCTACTACCGGCTCAACCCCCTCCGCGAGCGCGGTGCCTGCGGACGAGTCGCCTCCCGTGCCGGCCGCATCCGGAGTCTCTGAGGAGAATAGCGGGGTTCTTATGTCTGGCAGGTGTACGGGGCTATGGAAGGGAGTGGTGCACGGTGTCGATACACTGGACATCAGTTATCGCGAAAAATTGTATTACGATCGAACAGGAACTCGTGGGGTTCCCGTTCCACAACCGCAACCTGCTCATCCGGGCTCTCCTCCGCAGGGCAGCATACCACCATAAGGATTTCCCGCAGGATTACCGGATGGCCGGGTTCCAGAACGGGATCGATACCCTTGGCGATAAAATTCTCGATTTTGCCATTTACGATCATTTTATTCATACGTTCCTTGGGTATGAAACCATGAACCGGAGACAGATCAGGAGGATCATCAGCGGCTGCCGGGAATGGTACAGCGCCAACGACATCCTCCACGAGTTTTCCCTGGACTGCATCATCCTCCAGAAATATATCATCTGGGGGACGGATGAATTCGATACGCAGATCTGGGCGAAGGATGGTACGAAGATCCTGGCCGGTTGTTTTAAAGCCCTGGTCGGAGCCGTGTATGCGGATGCGGGCCTTGCCGGTGTCCGTACCCTGCTCGAAAATATCCGGTATTATGACACGATCGACAGCCTGCGGTTCCAGAAGGGACAGGCAAAGCGTGATTTCCGGAAGGCGGAAGACGGGTGATCCCCGGAGCCCGGTCCCGGCGGAATACAGGCCTTAAAAAAAATTACCGGGCCGGTATTCATACCCCGGTGCCCGCATAGCGGAACGTTACCGAAGGATGTGAAAAATTACGTCAGCAGATCCTGTGGTTCTCTTCTGCCCTTCTCAGTCCGGTCAAAATCACGGTCATAGCTGACGATTGTCAGGTTGTTCAGGTCAGCGATGGTGTATTGGTAGGCATCATCGAAGTCAAGATGGAACCGTGTTGATACTTCAGCAATTTTGGCAAAATTGTCCGGATCGAGCGAGAGAATCCGAATCCCGCTCGCGAGGATATCCTCGTTGATGAATGTAAGGAAATCACCAGCCTTCTGTTCCCGCAGGTAAATAACCCCCAGCGTATGCAGGGAGAAATCCGTCATATGGAGCAATGCAGGATCAACCCGGTAAAAAAAGTCTCTTACTTCACGGACATGCTGCCGTTTGAGAATATACTCGAGGAAAATATTGGTATCAATGAGATACACGTTAATCCCGCCACTCATTGGCCTTATGCTGGAGGTCCACGGATGAATAACGGTTGCCGAGATATGCAAGAGAGCCTTCGGCAACACAACGGAAGGTGGATGGCGATCGTTTCTTCGAACGCCGGACCAGTTCGTCGATGTAGTGGATTGCCTCGTCGCGCAGTTCGGGAGGAAGACTGCGAATCTTCTCTTCAACTGAATGCGTTGATGAAGACATTTCTGTACTATTATATTGGTCTTTGGACATAGAATCCTTTCGCAGGAGAAAAATCCTGTTCCGTGATTTTCCTGGAACGCCAGGCCATATCCGGGAAAAAATGGCTGGATGGAGCAGGAGGCGAGCCTCCTCCTGTTCTCTTCACGTCACCATCCCGGCCAGAATCCCCGCGATCTTCTCAGCGAGTGCCGGGTCCGCCACCTCCGCCAGCACGAGCCCGGCAACCACCACGAACAACGCCCAGAAGACCTTCTTCGTCTGCTCATTCTTCCCGAACGCCTCCAGCACTGCATCCGTGTCCGCCTTAACGGCGTAGCGGATGAGCTTGGGCAGGAACACGAACAGCGGCAGGAAGAGCACGGCTGCTGCGATGAACGCGAGCGGCAGCGGCGCAAGGCCGGCAAACCAGAAGAACGCTGGCACCGCGATGTTGAGCGCCAGCAGCACTGCCATGCAGGTCTCGCCGGCGCAGAACCAGGTGCGGTACTCCGCCGGGTCTTCGGCCTTTTCTTCTTCCGTCATCACTGCCGGGTCGAACATGCCGATCGCGTGGAGCACGCCCCGGCAGAAGGTGCGGGTTGCCGCCGAGAGAGCGGGGCCGCAGGCCGGTTCCTGCCGGGGAGATGCCGGCACCAGGTCCTTCGGGATTTCCTCAGCCATTATCTGCCTCCGGCATGCAGCTGATTGCGAAGATTGCTGCTCTTCCCGCGATCCGGGTCTTGTGATCTGCCGTATCAGCCGTCGTCCTCACCTTCCGCTGAAATAGCGATCTCGAACACCGGGCTCGTATATCCCCGGTTTGCCGGTGAGAAGTCGCGTTCCCGGACCGGCTGGCTCCGGAGTCTGCGGGCGGTCCGGATCCGGACCGTGTGGATCCCCGGCGCCCGCGGGTACACCCGCCGGCCGGTCACGTCCCGCATCTCGCGGTACGGCGGGATCTCAAACCAGTCCGGCCAGAACCGCATCCCTCTAGGAATGTCGGTCCCGCGGAAAAGGTCCTGCAGGCGCTGCGGTCGCATGTTGTCGTACACGATATCCACGATCAGATCAGCATCTTCCGCATCCTCCGCGAGCTCAAGCTCGTAGAAGACCGGGTTCCGCCGGACCTCATCCTGTGTGAGTGGCGTTTCTCTCGTCAGCAGCTCAAGACCCGAAGCTGTGCCACGATATAGGCCGGTTACGGTCGCGACGGGCGTTGTCTCAGTGCTCATGGCACGCCTCCTTCAGCCGGTCATGTTCGTCCTGCAGCCTGCGGAACTCCTCCGCCACCTCGTCGAATCTGCCGATCCGCTGGTGGATCGCAAACAGGCACGGGTAGAGGGGGAGCACCGCGGTCAGGACGACTGCTGTGATTTCCAGTTCCATAGTGTGTTACCTCCTGAATGTTTCCCTGAAACATGAAGGAAGAGAAGGACGGCATCAGCCGTCCTTCGGCCTCCTTTTGTTTTCCGGAGAGGAGACGGCAGGTCCCCTCTCCGTTTCACTCTTTTACTCGAAAATTCCGGAAGGGATTTGACGCTCTTGGGGGCTCCTCTTACGCTCCGCCCCCGCCGCGTGGGCATCCCCCGCATTGCGAGGGGACGGGATTACCGGGTCCGGGAATTCTTTCGAAATTCCGGCTTCCGGTTTTTTTCCGAAATCCCGAAACCCGGGTCGCGTCCCATCCCACTGTGCCCCGTCCCCCCAATGGGGGGACTGGTGGCACAAGAGGGGGGTCGTCAATCCCCTTACAGGATTTTCACGACGTTTTTCATTCTCCAGCCTCACCCTTTCAGAGTTCGGCTTACGCGAGCGCCGCCACCGAATCCGCCCAGGTCTCGACCTTGGTGCGGATGGCGTCGTCCGAGTAGGACGTGAGGTTCACGCGGTCGCGGGCGATGGTCACCATGTACAGCTCCCCGTTGGGGTCACGGCACCGGAGCGTGGCCGAATAGGTCTCACTTGCCGGATCGCGAACTGGTGTGCCACCGTGAGCTGCCGTGAGTGCAGTGTCCGCGAGGAGCGCTGCTGCACCGGCATTGAACCCGGCGATGCTGCTGAACTTGCCGGACTGGTTCCCCACGGGTTTTGCCAGGGCATCCTGGTACACGACCTTTGCAACATAGGTCTCCTTCGACTTCTCCACCGGCGGGTGCATGACACCGGCCTCGGTATAGGCAACGCAGCCGAACGGGTTTGCCGTGATGACTGCCTGCACGATGCTGTCGAATGCCGATACATCTGCGATCGGGGTCGCGAGTTCGCGGACCGCGGTCTTGGTTATGGTTTTCTGTACGAAATCTGCCATTGTGTTTTTCCTCCTGTTTTTCTTTTCATTCTGATTTGAGATCCGAAGCGGGTCTCTGGTCGAAGGATGGTGTGTCATCCTTCGAAGTTCGACATATTGCCTCACTTCTCTTCGGAGAGGTTCTCCGAACCTCACCGATTCTCCTCAGCGGGGTTTTGGGAAACCTCTCTGATCTGGCAGGAGTGGTCCGCCCCTGCTTCGGTTCATCGGGCCCTTTGACAAAAAACCATGGAACCGAATGGATTATGGCCTTGTATATGTGAGCGGTTTTTTGAAAATTCGGAGAGATTATTGCGGCCTGATTGAAAAAATTCCAAAGGAACAGGGCTGTATGGAAGGAACGTAAAATGTTCCTCCGGGGTGAGGTTTTTTGCCCGGGTAACCAATCCGGACACAAGCGGCGTGATCGGAGTACTCCGGGTGTACCATTCCCCACGCCATTCCCGGTACTATTCACGAAATAGTTCCGGTAATCACTGGTACTCCCGGATGCCGGCGGCATACCGTGCCCCGGACCCGCGCCATACATCCAAACCTTTTTTGCGGGCGTAACGGATACTGTGAATACACCAAAATATCCACCGGGTGTTACGGGATACGGCCATGGAACGGAACAAGGCAATCACTGTTGCAATCGCCATCGCCGGTCTCCTTCTTGTTGCAGGAATTCTCTTTCTCGCATCCGGCCTGGTGTTCATGAACTGTGCGTCCTGCCTCCCGTTCATGGGCCAGGTGACCCAAAGCGGCAGCGATGCGGTCATCCACCTGTACTACAGCCCGGGCTGTTACCGGGGCGGCTGCGGGGTACACGGGATCACACTCGATGACGTGCAGGCCCTGCAGGTCGAGATCATCCCGGAAGGCCCGGGCGCCGGGGAGCGTATCGTGCGGGAGTTCCCGGCCTCGGAGTTCGGGGACAAACCGGAGATCCTCATTCCCCTGAACGACACGCTGACGCCGGCATGGAGGACGCTGGTGATCGCGACCATGGTATACAAGGACGGCGTGAGGGAGCAGGTCGCGTACAGGAGCCTCGGGCCGGAAGACACGCCGTCGGCACAGCATTCCGCACAGGCGTTATCCGCCCGGTTCATCCCCCCGGCTGCCGGCGGTGATGTCATCTGCGCTGTCCAGGAGCGGGGAGCGTACTTCCCGGACGAAGGCTTCGGCTGGGGCACCTGGTTCATCCTGTATGCCAACGGCACCGGCCTCTCGAAGAGCTACAATTTCCGCATTGACAAAACGGTGCCCGAGCCGGGGAAGCGCCGGGTCCTCACGGAAATGCCCGCCGGCAACGTGACCATTTCGACCGAGACCACAGACCGGATCTTCTGGTCAGAGAGCGGCGGGGTGCTCACGATCGATCTGGCGGGGATCAGGAAGGAGTACGTGGCAACGAGAGATGCTGCGGGGATTATTACTGCGGTGAAGGCGAAGTGAGGGGACTATGCTGCTGCCGGCAGGACCATAACAACATTATCTCTGTACCGGTAACCTGAGCACAGGCAAGGGTGAAAATCCATGGAGTCCGGCGAACTCACGTACCTGAGCGATGAGCAGGAGACGTATGTCCGGCTGCTCCGGGCTGCCGTCCCCCGGGACAGCGACAGCCGGGCCCTCGTCTACATCCTGTACAACCCCGGGTCAACATCCAAGGAGATCTTCCTTGGCACCGGCATCTGTTTCGGGACCCTGTCCCTGGCGCTGGGCCGGCTCGGGGAGCAGGGCTGGTGGGATAGGGGGAGTTCCTGACGCGGGATGTGGCCGGATATTTTTACCAAAACGGGTAAAAATCGCCGTTGGATGGCAGCGATCCGCCAAAGAGACCATGATCAAAAACCGGAAGAGATGCGTGTTCGGAGAATTATGTTTCACGCCGGGTTTCCATCCATGAAAACCGTACGTATTCTTGTGAAAAAAATGCGGAAGAAAAATATAATACAGCCTGCATCATATGAGACGTTGCCGGCAGACACATGGTATGACTGATGATGGAGAGCGGGGGAAATTCTCAGGACTCGAAAATCCGGTCTTCCTAGCCTATGCATTGACCGGAACATTCCTCCTCATCTTTCTCCTGGTCGTCCTGGAAGGACCAAAATACAATGACAACTTTAAAAATCCTGTCTGGGCGGTATTTCTGGCAACAGTCTGTATCCTGCCGCCGTTCCTGCCGGAACTGATCCTGTTTTTTAAAAAACACCTGACCGGTTTTTCCTACATGGGTTTTTCCGTCAGCTTTTCTGATATGAAGATGGACATGTCCTGTTCCTGGGACGAACTGAAACTGGATCATGTGGAAGGTGATGGAGAATTACCGGGCAGCAGGAAGGTATCTCCCGATGGCGTGATAGAGAGGATACGCATCCTGCAGCAGAGGGGGTGCACCCAGTACCTGCTTGACCTGTATGACGGCCGGTCCTGGAACCTGGAACTGTTGTATTTTTACCTTGTGTTTATCTCCAGCACAACAGGGATCCGGCAGATAATCTTTGTCGGAACGTCCAGAAATTCAAAGCAGACATTCATCGGCAGGGCAAAACTGGACAGGCTGATTGAGGAGCTGGACCGTGTCTATCCGGAGTATTGTGCATCTGCAGCCTGTGGCATCAGCCGGGAAAATGAGATTCCCCTTGGAGATGAATATGAAACGGTGCTGAAGGAGGCGTGGGAAAGGTACACAACTGGGCTCGCTGTGTACCTGCAGCAGGCCAATAAACATGGGGTTACCAGGATCGATGCTGCATGGGTGGCCCGGTTCTGCAGGGAGTTCCTCAATACCGACAGCGTCGAGTACCATGAGTGTACGAATGAAGAGGATGCCAGGGCAGTCCTCCGGTGCAGGAACCGGTGCATCGCTGTTGTTGACCGCGGGCAGTACAGGTTCACGATAGACCGGGACAAATTCGCCCTGGCTTTTGCCCGGAAGGTCATGTGTGTGAAAAGATAACCGGCCGGGGAGCTGCTCTCTTGGATCGAATCCGGGATCCGGGATGAGCGGGCGCGGTTTTCAGCTGAGATCCGTGGGGTGAGGGGGGGGCTGTGTTAGGCAAGTGTGAAAAAAACCCAAACCCTTAACGTTACAAAAATGAATCCCTCTTCCGAGCACACATGGCCGAATGCATCCCCGACCGTCTTTCCGCAAAGGCAAGCCGGAACAAGCATGTTGAATTTTCGGCCGGGAGTTGGGAAGTATCAAGGAAAGGGGAACCTGGAAAATCTTTTTTTTACCTGGACTAGACATAACGGTAAAACCATTCATACCCGCATTGTTCACACTGCACCAGAAACCCCTGATCAACAGCCTCATAATCTGCATTGGGTATAGGATGTTTTCCATGACACAAGTACTGGGATGAACCGCACGACGGGCATTTGATTTTTTCACTGGCGAACTTGGTAATCCGGACAGATGTATCAAGGCGGCTCCTGTTTTTTATGGGAGTCTCCACTGATTTTTTCAACTCCGCCGGCTTGTCGTACCGCTGAAATGGCGTACAATAACCACAGGTCCGGCATTTTAACATCCCCGCTGAAGGTATCATCATTGACTTGCATTTTGGGCAGAACATCAGTCAGCGATCTATATTCAATATCAGGATATATTCTTACGCATACCCAGCCGGTTTTCTAAATAAAAAACCTATTTCATGAAAAACCGATCAACCTTTGAAAGAGTATGGAAAGCATTCAATGGGATCAGGCACGGGACAGCTATTGTTATCCCTTCGATTTACGTCAGTTCCACAGGAAAAAAGAATTCCCTGAAGAATTTTTCAATCTTCAATCCAAAGGCGGAAGGGATGTTACAATACAATTTGAAAACCGCTTCCGGACACTTGCCCGGAACCATTGTGAAGTCTATATCGAAGTCCTGTTCTGGAAATTATTTTCCAAAAGAGTGAAAGACCCGGCGCTGGATTCGAACAGCTGGTATAATTCCGCGATTGATATCCTGAAAAAAACATCTCCGTATGCATTCTGGACGGAGATATCGGATTTTGTCGATGCCCTTAACCATGACAATATCCACGATGTAATGAAGAATTATCAACGGATTGCTGGCCATATCAGGATCCGGAACAAGCTTATTATCCCGCTCACTTTTACATCGCTTGCGTATCCGGAGATCCTGCCAATGATTGATACGGTTGTCATCTCATGGATAAATGGCAATCTTAAAGAACACAATACGGGCCGGAAGAATACCCTAATCGCTTTTCCGATCATGACTCCGACGATTGAAAACGATCTCCCCCGGTATATCCGGTGGGTCGGATGGTGCCGTGAGAGTGCAGAAATTCTCAACCATCTATCGCGGTATAACGACTGGCGTCCCCGTGACGTTGAAATGGCGGTTTTTACATATCAGCGGCTGGGGCTGGGGAAACAGCTGGAGATCCTGCACCGGGCCTGATATCGGAGTGTGCTGGTCAGCAGGAGTCTCAATCGAAAAAAACAAGCCCTCAGCCCGATATCTCTTCCCTATGCAATCGTTTGATCTCCAGAATTTCAAAACGATCAACACGATTATCGAGCGGGACAGCAAGGACACAACCTACAAGTACGCCCTCCTCCGCGGGGCTGTAGAGATCTCGCAGGAATACCAGCTCCTAAAGTATAATAACGGCAGACCGGACTAGTGGACAGCCAATTCTTCCTGGTATCCGCGTGTGTCCGACACCTCCTCATCATAACAATTTCTTGCGATCTTCGGTTTTCCCCGGTATGTGAATTTAATCTGATCACTTGACTGAATGATTTCCCGCAATTCGTTGTACAATGGGTACTCACCAGTTCCGCTGATATTGACAAGTCCCCTCGTTCTTGTCATGGATATGAACAGCTGGTTTCTCAGGTTGACATCCGCCTCATTCCTGGCAACTTTTTCCAAATCGGTGACAAACACAACATCCGATTCATTTCCTTTCGCACGGGCAACCGAACTTATCGTTACACAAAATTCTTCGCGGAATTTATCGAGGATGCCATGTATCGTATGGAAATCTATGACATTTTTTACCGGAGCTGTGACGTTGTAGTAATTGATCTTCTTCTTCGCTAACTCCTCAGCCATAATATGCAGGTTTTCACGGGTAAAGTCCAGAGGAATGATTAATAATTGCCGCATGGGGTCAAGATAATCCTCCCGGCACATCTTTTCGATCGATGATGCGAGAGCTGCATACTCCTCTTGTTTTGAAACAAATGGTCCTTTGAATCCGACAAACGGGAATGAGGGATATGCTCTTGATAATATATTCCGGGAATTCCTCTCAGGACGGGACAATGTAATCTCATTGTTGGCCCGGAACACCCCGTCTACTTCGTACCCAAGAGCTTCCCATTCTTCCTTTGAAGTCGGTCCGGCCAGCATACCATCCTTGTAAAGGAGCCCCATCCCGAGTGTATGCGCTGCGACTAATACCGGTCCTGGTGTCCGGCAGCATTTCTTCATGATGACACTTCGTCGGACACCGTTCTTGTCCATGCCGGAAAATGCTTTCATGAGATCGGGATCATTACCGAAAAGTTCGCCTGCAGTAGGAATTTTCTGGGAGAATGTGCACTGGTATTCATCATATGCCCAGATGAGCCGCCGGATAAGCTTGTTATCCGGGTTGAGGGATTTTAATGCCTGGTAGGCAAGCCAGATGATCGGCTGCTTGCCGTTATGGAGTAATTCCGGTTTTTCCGTGATGAGATCCTGGCCCTCGTCGATCAGGACCGCATCGAACATCGGAGCAATACGGGTTGTTTCAAGGAGTTTCTTTGACAGGAAGGCAAGCTCATCGACACCATAACTGTACGGGATCTGGTCGTTGGGGATCTTTTTTGCTTGATGAAAATCACGGATTGTCGAATAGAACCCGGGTTTTTTCATGCTGCCCCACGCATGGAGTATCCTGAGTTTATTGGGATCCCAGGTGCCTCCAAGCCTGCCAACGCTTTCCCTCACTCTCTGTTCGATCTCATGATACAGGGACTGGGTATAGAAGACAAGCGCAATGTCCCATTCCGGATGCTCGGAATGCATGTGCGCAGCTTTCTGGCACAACAGCATTGTCTTACCTGATCCGGCAACCCCGCGGATCCTCTGCGGGCCTTCGGGGATCTGTTTTGCATAGCTGAACAGTTTGATGGTTGATGTAGTCAGTGAGCTCTCGAGCAGGCAGAATTTCTGGGCCAGTGGTTCTGTGTCAGTTGTCGAATTGTACGGTGCTGGAGGTTCAGCTGTTTCATAAACCGTCACTTCATCTTCAACATCATACTGATCGCACGGGAGGATATCCCCGGAAAATTCCGTTAGATGGAGATCAGAGATGAACTTCTCCCTAACAGCATTCGTGTAGATTAATGGAGCATTTTCAAAAAATAATTTCGAACCAAGTGTGTCCATGGTTACCAAATCAAACCACGACACTTCACTTCTGGTGATAGATCCTTTGTACACGCTGCCCTTGGGAAAATACCCCCACGCTTCTGTCCTCATGATGTCTTCTTCTTTGACATCCGCAAGAAGCGGCCTGACACTTGCTAACAGTGACTGGTTGAATTTACTCCGCTCCTTTTTCAGCTGGTGGAGGAGGTTCCTGGGGAGGATATACTCATTCCCGTTCTTTTTTACTGCTTTCCAGTCTCCATTCAATTCTCCGTGAATCTCTCCTGATATCTTTTTCAGCTCGAGTAACACCGGCCCTGATGAAGTGAAGATGACACAGTCAATTTCCGTCGAGTCTTTCACATTAAAATTCAGCAACAGGTAGATATCGTCATCGAAATGCTCCTTTTTCAGGACATCGATGATCTCGTGCTGCTGGAGGATCTCGTGTCGGTTTTCTGATGTATTACCGATGAATATCCGGATTGCCATTTATTCAGGACCTGGTTTTGTGATTTAAGGATAATTCCCCTAAGGCGGCAGGGAAAATAAAGAGTTTGGAAGGGTTTTGGTGATTAAAAAAAAGAAAGGATATTATGAGATCTTAAGCTCATCGGTGTCCCACACATAGCTACGTGGGCTAGCCCCGAAAGTATAACCACAAGTCGAACCAAGAAAAAAGGTGAAACCGTCTTGAATCATTTTTTATTTTCTTCTTGTGATTTCTTTTTGCAGAAGTTTATGAGCTTTTCCGCCAAATTACCCAATTTTTCCCATCCCTCAGGGCAGGTATCCCACCAGGAATATTCAGCATAATTAAAACCGTTTTTTATCCGGATTGTGTAGGTTGTTCCATCACAACCCATCGAGAATTCCGGGATAATTGGAAAGTTACTTATCATAATTTCGTCTGTAAAATCCTTGAAATCAAAAGGGGATATTGATATTTCCTCACTGACCTCGGGTTCGATAGGGAAACCATTGAGCTCAAGATTTCCGCAATAGGTAATACCCTGATTTGTTAGTGTTATGGTAAGAGGGATGCAAAAAGAGGGATCCACCACTAACTCTATTGTTAGATCATTAACTGGTTCAGTTTCCATAGAAATACGAACTACCCCTCTGATTAATAAATTATTTCCTTCATAAAAAATTGCCACATGAATCGTGAATCCCATGGGGATAGATACCGGATGGCGATATAGCAAGTTCCAGCATTTTTTTTCACTTCCACACTTTCACAGAGCAACTTCCAAATGCTTATATGTAAACTTCCACAAAATAAAAAACCATGAAACATACGGTGCCAGATGAAAACGAAGATCTGGAAACCGCAGTGTACTCTTTTCCTGCAATCCGTGGTATCCAGGCCGGGAGAGAGTACTATTCTGCGATGGTCCAGCTCAAACTGATACCGGCAATCTTCCGTTTCAATGAATCCGAAGTGCCGCCTCAGATCCGTGCCCAGCGTGTGTTGAATCAGGCCAGAATTCCAGAAATTGCCAATTATATCGTGAATAATCCCAGGGATTATGTTTTTTCATCCATTTCTGCATCAATAAGCGATGGCCGTGTGAGATTTGTACCGCTGGATCCAAAAAACCAGACTGGGAAACTTGGAATTCTGAAAGTCCCGATGGAGGCAAAAGTCCTCATCAACGATGGCCAGCACCGCAGGGCTGCAATTGAAGAAGCACTGAAACAGCGCCCGGAGCTCGGGAACGAGACGATCTCCGTTGTCTTCTTTATCGATGCCGGCCTGAAACGGAGCCAGCAGATGTTCTCTGATCTGAACCGTCATGCAGTGAGACCGACAAAATCCATCAGTATCCTCTACGATTCCCGTGAAACCTTCGCGCAATCCGTACGAGATATGGCAAATGCTTTACCGATTTTCAAGGATCTTACAGATTTTGAAAAAACATCTATTTCGAACAGATCGAGGAAAATGTTTACCCTTTCAACAATCTATCAGGCGACAGCTTCCCTCCTCGGCAAGAATACCAAAGTGAAAAAAATCACAAAAGAAGAAGAAACACTTGCCTGTGAATTCTGGAATGAAGTGACAAAAAATATTCCGGACTGGCAGCTGCTGATCAAAGGGGAAGTCGCAAGCAGTTCACTACGTAATGATTTCGTCCATGCACATGGAGTTGCACTTCATGCTCTTGGAATCACCGGCCACAGCCTCCTTGAGACATACCCGGATTCATGGAAAGAGCAATTGAAGAAACTTCACGCAATTGACTGGTCGCGTTCCAATGAAAAAGTCTGGGAAGGAAGGGCAATGACCAACGGACGTATCTCGAAGAACCAGATGAATCTCGCCCTCACTGTGAATTATCTGAAACAGAAACTGAAGATTCCCTTATCCCCGGATGAAGAGAAGATCGAGAAACGTTTCCTGAAACAAATCCGCGGGAATGCAGAATGACGCCACAGAAGACCCTCAACGGGAAGGATCTGTCGGTCTTCGATAAGAAGGGACTTGCCAGATTACACAAAGAAATCCAGGACGTTTATCTGAGTGACACCCGACCATGGGTTATCGGGTACAGCGGCGGCAAGGATTCGACAACTGCCCTTCAGCTGGTGTGGTATGCGATTGCCGAACTTCCTGAAGAAAAGAGGACAAAACCGGTCTTTGTGATCTCTTCCGATACCCTCGTAGAAACACCGGTGATTGTCGATTACATCATTACAACACATGAACGGATCAACAAAGCAGCCAAAGAACAGAAACTTCCTTTCACGGCATTCCGGCTCACTCCCCGCATCATTGATTCCTTCTGGGTCAATCTGATCGGCAGGGGATATCCGGCACCAAGTACCCAGTTCCGCTGGTGTACGGAACGGCTGAAGATCCGTACTGCGGACCGGTTCATTCTGGAAAGCGTGACAAAATATGGCGAAGTCGTGATGATTCTCGGCGTAAGGAAGGGTGAGAGTGCAACCCGCGATCAGGTGATGAACCTCTACGAGATCGAAGGGTCAAAACTTGCCCACCATTCACGATTCCCCCAATCATATGTGTATACACCAATCCGCGATTTCTCCGTTGATGATGTCTGGACATACCTGCTCCAGAAACCTTCCCCGTGGGGGAATAACAACCGGGATCTTCTTGCACTGTATAAGAGTGCCCAGGATGGGGAATGTCCTCTCGTTGTAGATACCCAGACTTCTTCTTGCGGAAACAGCCGATTCGGCTGCTGGGTCTGTACAGTCGTCCAGAAAGACCGTAGTATGGAAGCACTTATCGAGAATGGCGAGGACTGGATGGAACCCCTCCTTGATCTACGGAATGAACTTGCGGAGACGCAGAATCCTGAGAAAAAAAAGGAAGTTCGCGATTACCGGAGGATGGACGGAAAAGTCAAGTGGATGGATAAGGGGGATACAAAGGAGATCATCCGGGGACCGTACAAATTTGAATATCAGAAAATACTGCTCCGGAAATTACTTGAAGCCCAGATAAGTGTCAGAAAGAACGGGCCGAATCCGAATTTCACGTTAATCTTACCGGAAGAACTATTCGAGATCCGGAAAATCTGGATGACTCAGAAGGGCGATTGGGACGATTCTGTTGCAAAAATCTATCAGGACGTCACCGGTGAGACGCTCGACTGGACAAAGGATGATCTCGGATCATTTTCAAAAACCGAACAGGAATTACTCCAGAAGATTTGCGAGAGCAAAAAGGTACCGCTTCGTCTGGTTACAAAACTGATGGACGTAGAACAGCAGATGCAGGGAATGACCCGAAGATCTTCTGTGTATAATCGACTTGATTCGGTTCTTTCTGAAGACTGGATGACAGAAGAAGAGGTCAGAAAACAGATTGCCAATCCTGATGCACTTGATAAAAAACGCCGGCGTCTCCGGCATGTGTGAGGTGGACAGATGCAGTTGCATTCATTAACGCTGGAAAATGTCCGTATCTTCCGTGGGAAGAATGTCCTGGACTTCACACCCGCTGCAACAAAGGACTCCCCCAAACCAATCATCCTCATCGGAGGAAAGAATGGCGCGGGGAAGACGACCCTGTTCGAATCGATCCTCCTCTGCCTGTACGGCCAGCATTCTCCCGGGAGCCGGCTGTCCAATGCAAAATACGAAGAGTATATCCGGCAGATGGTTCCCCGCGGGAAAACAAATGAACCGGAACTGAAACCGGCAATCGAAGTTGCCTTTGACTTCACACACTCAGGTCTTCGCCAGACTTATCACGTCCGTCGTGAATGGGAATTGAACCCGAACTTTTCAGAGAAACTTACGATCCGCCGCAACGGAGAGATCCTGCATGACATTGAAGCGGATCAGTGGCAGGACCTGCTCAACGAGCTGATTCCTCCCCGGTTTGCCCGGCTGTTCCTTTTCGACGGGGAAAAGATCCAGAATCTGGTAGAGGATACGGCTGAGAACGTCTATCTGAAAGAATCATTTAAATCGCTCCTTGGGCTCGATCTCGTTGACCGGCTGAAAGCCGATCTGGGAATTTATCTCAGGCATAATCTGAAAGGAGCAGAGCTGTCCGAAATTGAGAAAAAACAGGAAGAGATCCAGTCTTCTATCGATAAAGCCGAGCACGAGAAGGAGAGTCTGCAGCAGGAACGGGCACAGGTCCAGACAAAGATTGACCAGATCCGGGGGGAAGTTGAACGACAGGAACAGCTCGTTGCCGGGGAAGGAGGAAGTTTTGCCCGGAAACGGGAAGACCTCAAGAAAGAGAAAACACGATTGGATCATGAAGTGGTGAATACCCAGAATGAGATCCGCGAACTTTGTGCCGGCCTGTTCCCGTTCTCCATCAGCCCGGCATATTGCAAAATTCTGAAGGAGCACCTTATAGAGGAAGATGCAATCCAGTCCCGTATCCGGTCGCAGGAGATCATCCATAAGAATATCGGGGAACTGAACAAGATCCTCGAATCACCGGCATTCTGGTCGGATATCTCGGTTGCGGAGACCCAGAAAGCCAAGGTGCGGTTCAAGATTACCAGCCTCCTGCACCAGCAGCTGGCAAATGATGAGAAAGTGAGGAAAAAACCTCTTATTCACCATGTGTCCCAGCATGAATATCATCAGCTCATGAAGTGGATTGACGATGCGATCTCGTCAGTGCCGGAAAAGATGATTCAGCTCTCGGAGACTCTGGAAAAACTGACTGCCCAGCGAACGAAGACCGAGGAGAAGATCAATAAGGCCCCGTCAGATGATATCATCGGACCATATATTACGAAGCTCAATGAACTGAACCAGAATCTCGGAAAATTCACCGAACAACTCCGGTCGTTCGATGAGAGAATCCATCAGATCGATATCGAGATTATCGATCTGAAACGCCGGCTGGACAAGGTGGATGAGGAGATCCAGGGCACCAAGGGCGGAACACGGAAGGCCGATCTTATCCGGGCTGTCACAAGCGTCCTTAATGAATATTCGAAGGAACTTCAGCAGCAGAAGATCAATCAGCTGGGTGATAACATCCTCTCCTGTTTCAACCGCCTTAACCGGAAGGACGACTATGTCCGTAATATCCTGATCGATGACCATTACAACATCACATTGTTCGAACCCGACGGCCATCCGATTCCCAAGGATCTGCTCTCTGCCGGTGAGAAGGAGATCTTTGCGGTCTCGCTTCTCTGGGGTCTCACGCTGACTTCCGGCCGGCAGCTGCCGTTCATCATCGATACACCTCTCGGCCGTCTTGACAGCGAACACCGGGGCAATCTTGTGATGGACTTCTTCCAGCATGCCGGGGACCAGATGATCATCTTCTCCACGGATACGGAGATCGACAAGGAATACTTCCGGGTACTGCAGCCCCATATCGCACGGGCTTATCATCTGGATTATTCGAAAAAAGACCGGGTCACGACCATCTCTCCGGGATACTTCTGGCAGGAGGCTGAATCATGACATCATCCAGCGGATTTTACAGGATCCGGATCAGCGAGAAGGCAACATTCCGGCTGAACCAGATGAAAGGGAAGACCGGGCTGACACCGAATATTCTCTGCCGGATTGCGATATGTTATTCTCTCAATGATCCCGCCATTCCGAACCCTGCGGAATACGATGAGAAGGGCCAGGAACTGAACCGGTACACTCTGACAGGTGAATGGGATACTTTCTTCATAGCGCTCGTGAAAGAACGTTGTATTAAAGACCGTCTCGATCCGGAGAAGGAACTCTACAATCAGCTTCGGGCACATCTGAACCGGGGTGTATTCGGGATCTTCACACAGGTAAAGAGCCTTGGGGACTTCCAGATTCTCCTGAAGCACAAGGCAGCAGGAATAAAATCCGACATGAAATCTGAGGAGCGTTCGCATGGAAAATAAACGTCCCATCTATATGGATCATCATGCAACAACCCCGGTCGATCCCCGCGTGCTGGAAGCAATGCTCCCCTACTTTTCCGATACTTTTGGCAACGCCGGCAGTATTGATCACGTGTATGGAGCTGTTGCTGCTGATGCGGTGAAAAAAGCCCGGGAACAATGCGCTCATATCCTCAATACTTCAGCGGATGAGATCATCTTCACCAGCGGGGCGACCGAATCGGATAACATCGCAATCCTTGGTGTTGCCGATCAATATGCTGCGAAAGGCGATCATATCATCACCTGTGTCACCGAGCACAAAGCGGTCCTCGACACCTGTAAGCATCTCCAGAAGACCGGGAAGACCGTGACGTTTTTGCCGGTTGATAAATACGGATTGGTTGATCCTGGCGCTGTTGAAGCTGCGATTACAGATAAAACGGTCCTGATCTCGATCATGACGGCCAACAATGAGATCGGGACTATTGCCCCTATTAAAGAGATTGGGAAGATCGCTCACGATCACTGTGTAATCTTCCACACCGATGCGGCACAGGCTGTCGGACATATTCCGATGGATGTGGAGGCGATGAACATCGATCTTCTCTCATTCTCCGGCCATAAGATCTACGGGCCGAAGGGGATTGGGGGGTTGTATGTACGCCGGCGGAATCCCAAGGTGAAAGTCTCTCCCGTCATGTTCGGTGGCGGGCAGGAGAAAGGGCTCCGGTCCGGAACCCTGAATGTGCCGGGGATTGTCGGGCTCGGGAAGGCGCTCGCGATAGCAGAGAAAGAGATGGGCAGAGATGAGAAGCAGTACCAGCAGTGGACTTCTCTGATGTACAATTCATTTATGGATGCTGTGCCGGATGTGATGCTGAATGGGCATCCGACGAAACGACTTGCTCACAATCTGAACGTCTGTTTCCCTGGAATCGAGAGCAAAGCGCTGATCAATCT
Organism: Methanoregula sp. PtaB.Bin085; assembly: GCF_002067035.1. GTDB lineage: Archaea > Halobacteriota > Methanomicrobia > Methanomicrobiales > Methanospirillaceae > Methanoregula. Next base: position 74,192 of record NZ_MVQB01000053.1, read on the forward strand.
GCTGAAGAATGACATTGCGTTCTCAGCTGGATCGGCATGTACGACCACGAGCGTGGAGCCGTCGCATGTTTTACTTGCAATTGGCCGGTCAGAGGAGGAGTCGCACTGGGCGGTGCGGTTCGGGCTGGGGAGGGGAAATGGGGAAGAGGAAATTCGAGAGTGTATTATAAAGACAATTCAAAAGATACAAAAATTGGAATTAATAAAATCTGCTCTGTAGAAACCCTCAATCCAGACGAACAGAATAATTCTGTCGAGGTTGGCAAGGATGATCTTACATGCGATTTCCTTCTTCTGGATCTGGAATGATCTCGACTTCAGGTCGGCTCCGAACCTCCGTTTAAGGACAGAGAATTTAGTTTCAACTAGGACCCGTTTACGGTACCGGACAACGTCGAAATTGTCAGTCATTTCTTTCCGGTATTTTCCCCGGATATTGGCGGTATTACTCCAGGATCTTGTCGGGATAACCGAATCGGCC
>NZ_MVQB01000054.1 GCF_002067035.1 Methanoregula sp. PtaB.Bin085
TATATGCGGTCTGGTGATCTCATGGATTTTGGCTCAATGCTTGATGATTCGTTTGCATATGCAAAGGAGGGCATCTGGGAAAAGTGGTCCCGGTGGTTATTACTGATAATCAGTATGATAATATTTCCTTTGATTCTTGGTTATATCGTTCGGATTTACCGGGGAACAAAACCGGCTCCGGAATTGGAGGGGTGGGGAAGTATGTTTATCGATGGCCTGAAACTGCTTATTGTCCAAATCGTATACTGGGCTCCGGTTATCCTGCTTGTTATCCTGGCATTTATTCCCCTTGTATCCGCCCTCATAACCTCGGGAGCCCTTTTTGAGGATTTCAGTTCGATGTCCGATTCCCAGTCGGAACGATGGTTCGATAGTCACCCCGAACTGATATCCGACCTGCTTATGGCCGGTGGTTTCATGGTAATCCTCATGATCATTGCCTGTTTTCTGGCAATAATTATCACCATTTTTTCATTCCTTGGCGTTGTGCGTTTTTCCCGGAGCGGAAGTATTGGTGAGGCATTTAACTTCTCTGCGATCCTCGCTCATATTGCACGAATAGGATGGTTCAGTTATATCCTCGCGCTGATGATTATCACAATTATCGGCTATATTTTCAGCATGATCCTCAACATCTTCTCGTTTATCCCGGTCATCGGGGATTTTGTACAACTATTTGTCATGATTATACTGTATGTACCTTTCATACTGTTCTCTTCACGATTTTCGTGCCTGGTTTACGATGCCGGGGACGAGAGACCACTCCATACAGAAAATCCCGTTGTTCTATCCCTGATCAATCAGTAATTTTTGAATTTTTTTGCTCTGTAGAAAACCTCCAGGATAAAAAATGTAAGATTCTGTGGAAATTACAAACAATCATCGTGACTGTGATTTCCTTCAACCGGATGAAGGATTTTCTCGTTTTAGATCGCCGCTGAACTTGCTCCCCACCAGCCAACTCCCGTCGCCACCTGTGTACAGCACACCAGGCAGAATAAAAAAAGTATCTATTTTGGCTGTGTTCCCGCGTCCGGGAACTGTTGCGAGAGAGGGGTTCCGCTAACACCGATGGCGTCTTTCGGGTATTCCCGGACATACACGAAAAATGCCTGCGGCGGGAGTTTTGTGATCTCCGAGGCGGTCTTCGTGAGTTTCTGGATCAGTTCAATTCTCTGTTCGTGGCTTACCGGCCAAAGGTCAATCGTGATTACTGGCATTGTTTAACCTCATGATAGTTACTTTCCGAAATATCCGGCAACATCCTGCAGGTATTCCCGGATAGGAAAATGCTGCGGGCATTTCTCCTCGCACTCCCCGCACTGCACGCAGCAGGAAGCATACCCCGGTATTCCCCCGGAGAACGCGCCGCTGAGGGCCCAGGAGTACACGCCCGCAGCCTTCTCCTTTGCCTCGTAGGTGTACGCCTGGTTGTAATACATGAAACACGAGGGGATATCGACGCCATTCCCGCACGGCATGCAGTACCGGCAGCCGGTGCACGGGATCTTCACGCGGGATGCAAATGTCTCCCGCATCTTCTCCACAACGGCAAGCTCACCGGGAGAAAGGGAATTTGGCATGCCCTGCGCAGCAGCAGCAAGGTTCTCCTGAACCTGCTCCATCGCGTTCATTCCGGAGAGTACGACCGTGACCTCGGGATGGTTCCAGACCCAGCGGAGCCCCCATTCTGATGGCGTGCGCCGGACCGGAGCATCAAGAAGATGCTGGTGGATCGCGGGGACGTCGCCTGAGAGGAGCCCGCCCCGGAGAGGTTCCATAACCACGATGCCAAGGCCCTTTTCAGCCGCGTACTGCAGCCCCTGCGTGCCGGCCTGGTACTGCTCGTCCATGAAGTTGTACTGGATCTGTGCAAAAGTCCAGTCGTAGGCGTCAACGATCTCTTTGAAGACCGGGAACTGGTCATGGAAGGAGAATGCCGGGTGCCGGATGCGGCCGTCCGCCCGGGCGCTGTCAAGGAATTCCAGCACGCCCAGCCGGGAAAGGTTGTCCCAGGTTTCGCCCCCGAGCCCGTGAAGGAGATAGAAATCGATATGGTCCGTGCCGAGCCGGACGAGCTGTTCGTCGAGATACTTGTCCATGTCTTCCCGGCTCGTTACGAGCCAGCTCGGGAGCTTGGTGGCAAGGAAAACCTTGTCGCGATACCCGTTGCCAAGCGCTCTCCCGACAACTCCCTCTCCCTCCCCATTATGGTACGGGTAGGCTGTGTCGATGTAATTGACACCGGCATCGATGGCAGTCCGGATCAGGGAGATTGCCTTCTGCTCATCAACCTTTCCTCCAGCCTGTTCACCCTCAGCGGGCGGCAGCCGCATGCACCCGAACCCGAGGATCGAGAGATCGTGGCTGCATCGCGGGAATTTTCTGTACAGCATTGTTTCACCGTTCCATAGATCAGGAAGAATTCGCGGGGATATATAGGGAACAGGGACAAAAATGTCAGGAAGCCTGCTCTCAAGAAACGCTGCAAAGGCAGGAACCATGACCGGCAGGAGTGTTACGGGCGCTCTGCCTCCCTATTGCAAAGAGCAGGATCGGTGCCGGATATTTCCAGGGCACCCTGAACGAATGCCTTATGAATCCATGTCGCGTATTTCAACGCGGGTGTGGAATGGGAAAGAGACCATGAAGGATACACGGACACGATATCTGCCGGGCCGGTTCTTTCTGATCGCGTTCATTGTTGCCTGGTTCTTCTGGTTTGCAGATGCGTATTTCAGCTGGAATGGCGGATCCCAGGTACTGCAGGGACTGCTGATATTTCTGGGGATCTGCGGTCCGGTTGCTGCATCCCTCATCATGTTCCGGCAGGCCAGGAGCCCGGAACTCTGGAGCGATTACTTGTACCGACTGATCAGTCTCCGGCGGATCAACCTGCGGACACTCCCCTTCATCGTGTTCCTTTTCCCGGCAATGATCTGTATTGCGATCGCGATATCCCTCCTGTTCGGTAAATCACCAGACCAGTTCGCAATCCTGTTCAGCCCCGCCATCATGACCATTCCGGCCCTCACCGGCATCTTCCTGGCCCCGGCTCTGGAGGAAGCGGGGTGGAGGGGATACGGAGTCGACAGTCTCAGAAGCCGTTTTTCGCTCTTTTTTACCTCTGTCTCCTTTGGCCTCCTCTGGGCGTTCTGGCATGCCCCGCTCTTCCTCATCAACGGGTTTTACCAGAATTCCCTCCTGTCCAGCTGGCTCTTTACCACAAACTTCTTTGCAAGCACGGTCGTCATGGCGTTCCTCGTCAACTGGGTATTTTACCGGAACAACCGGAGCATCATTGCCTGTATTCTCTTCCACCTCTCGGCAGATGTTTCCATGAGCTTCATCCCGGCGGAGCAGTTCACCAAGTGCATTGTCACCGTCCTGATGGTCCTCGTTGCAGTCGTTATCGTGATCGGGGATTATGACCTCTTCTTCGAAAAACGGCTTCGGTGATCGGGACCTAGATACGATATATGCCCCGTGGGCCGGTCTGCAGACCATTCAGCCATGCAGCCAAGGGTTGCAGAAAAGCCGGTCACGGCGGAGGCAAAAGCCCCCTCAGTGGCTCTCGTTGATCTGGTCCGCGAGCTCCGCATCCGCCCAGTTTTTCAGGGACGCAAGGATTGGGATGACGGTCTTCCCCCTCTCCGTCAGGGCATACTCGACCCGGGGGGGCATGCCGGCATACTCCGTGCGGGAGATAAGGCGATCCGCTTCAAGGGCCCGGAGCTGCCGGGTGAGCATCTTCTGGGAGATCGCCGGCAGTTTCTCCTGGATTGCCATAAAACGGAGCGGGGCGTCCTTTATCTTCCAGAGAATGTGCGGTTTCCATTTCCCGCCAATCACGTCCATCGCCGCCTCGAGCGAACAGACGTACATCCGTTTTTTTGCCATGTACCGGTATTCCGGGCGCTGGTACAATAACGGTTGCGTTTTGATTCTTGCGGCCCGGTAATAACTATTCCCGTCCGGACTGATGCGATGAAAAGATGATGGAATTACCGGAGAGCAGGGGCAATCTTACTGATGGAATAGGACGGCAGGAACGTTTTATCAGGGTAGAGCGCTTTCGGCATATCCTGATCGATCTCTTTCAAGTCACTGATATGGGAATCGCCATCTCCTTCTTTCCAGGCGCTGTCCCAAAGAAAGGCAAGATACCTGCAGGAATCGAAGAGCACGGCAATGGTCTGGTCCCCGAAGTGGTTCCACTGGATTTCCGCAGCCTGCTTTTTTTGTTTTTTATCGTTAATGGTAGTGAATACTTCGAATAATTTTCGAAGATCATGGCATCGGAATAGAGCTTCCGGATCGTTTTCGCATCAGCCGTCCGTTCGACGGTGACCACAAGGTTTTTGTATCCCAGTTCGTACGCCTTTACAACACCGGCTGGCTGGATGAGCGATGCACGGGCTTTGTCGAT
>NZ_MVQB01000055.1 GCF_002067035.1 Methanoregula sp. PtaB.Bin085
GAGGGTGCCGAACTTCAGGTCTGCATGAAGTGCGGGAAGTTCGGGACCGAGGTGCAGCAGGTGCGCCGTACGGATCTCCGGGCACAGCAGAAACCTGCCGGCGGACGCCCTGCGCCCGCCCCGATGGGTGGGCCTGCGCAGGTACGGCACAAGCGGGACATGTTCGACTTCATGGAAGGGGACGTAGTCGACGATTACGCTGTACGGATCCGGCACGCCCGCGAGGCAAAGGGGCTCTCGCAGAAAGACCTTGCCATGCAGCTGAAGGAGAAGGAGCACCTCATCCGCAAGATCGAGAACAGCGAGCTGATCCCGGAGGAGGACGTGCGCAAGAAGCTCGAGAAGGCGCTCGGGATCCGGCTCATCGACGCCATAATGTCCGAGGAGGAGAAGAAGCTCCCGGGCAAACTCGCCCCGACCCTTGGCGACCTCACGATTATCCGGAAATCGAAGAAGTGAGATTCTCTTCTTATTTATATCCCAATCAGTTATCTTTCAGATACGTTTTTTCAGATATGGTAAGGTTTTTTTGAGCCCCCCTTCGGGGGTCGCCGCGACGCCTCGTCGGGTCGCGGCTGGGCAGATTACCGGATCCGGGATCTCTGCCACGGAAACCTGTTCCGGTAATTCTGAGGAATCATAAGCACCCGCGATTCGAAGAACGCGAAGCCCACGGGGGCAAGCCCCCTTGAGCCAATGAGATCAGACCTCAGATCGGAACAGAGAGGTATCAGCCGACATTCGACTTCGGTTTCGATCATTTTTTTTAGGTGCCCATTTGCGGCCATGCTCCACGGGGCGAGGGTCGGCAGACCCCGAGCACCCGTGGCTCCCTCACTATCCAATATGATCTCTTCACAGGTTTTCTTAAGAGCCGGATTATCGAACCTCACGCCAGGTCGATGACCGCGTTGTGCAGGATGTCGAGCGTGTCCCGCATCGCCCGCCCCGCGTCCCGGAGATGGTGGTAGATCTCCCGCGTGCGTATGGCCTGCATGGCATTGTCCGTTTTCAGGAGCACAGCCATCCCCTGGATATACCGGTCCTCGAGTGCATTGTAGGAGTCCCGCGCATGCCGGATCTCCTTCTCGACCTCCGCCTTGTCCTCGTCGAGGGCATGGACCCCCCGGGCAATGCATTCCGTTCCCGAGAGGAGGTATCCGGTCATGGCATGGATGTAGGGATCCGGCGGGACACCGAACGCGTGCATCTCCTTGGCCGTCTCAAGCGAGAAGTTCAGGATGTAGTCCATCTGGCGCGAGATCGAGTAGATGTCCTGCCGGTCAAACGGGGTCGAGAACGAGCTGATGAGTTTCTCCTCCATGTCGTGCCGCATGTGATCGACCTCGGTCTCGATCTCCTGCAGGTGGACGGGATTGCCCTGCGGCCGTGTCTCAAGCCATGCCGCGAACAGCCGGACCCCGGCAACGGTCCGGTCCGCCTGCGCCTCCAGCATGACGTTGAAATCGTATTCACGCGGGAAGAGCCTTGCAAAGATTCCACGGGTATCCCCTTCTTTTTTTGTTCCGGTCTTCCGTGCCATACCGTTCACACCCCCAGGAGCGGACTGAGTATCACGAAAAGGAACCCTGCGATGATCATGGTTGCCGGGATCGTGACGAGCATTGCTGTAAGGATATGCCACCCTACGTCCCATTTAACTTTCCGCGGATTCTCCGCAGCCCCGACGCCGAGCACCGACATGGTGATGACCTGGGTCGACGAGACGGGTGCACCGGCAATGGTCGACAGGGCAAGGGAGGAGGCCGAGAAGACCTGCGAGTCGAAGGAGTGGATCGGTTCGATCCGGAAGATCTTCCGGCCGAGCGTGTGCATGATCCGCCATCCCCCGCTGACCGTGCCGAGGGCAAGG
>NZ_MVQB01000056.1 GCF_002067035.1 Methanoregula sp. PtaB.Bin085
CCGCTCCTCACACCATGCTCCGCATCGTGTTCGTCGCTGTTGATGCGAAAACGTAGACGCTCAGTGACTCGCTCGCACGACGCACAGGGGGCTCGGACTCGCCGCTGATGCGGCTCCTTACCTTCGCGCCCCTGTCGCGGTGCTCGCTCGGGCCGCTGGGCCCCGGACCTTTCGCCCGCTTCGCTCCTCCCTCCCTTGAAAGGGAGGGCAGTCATTGCGATAGGAACGGAGATCGGTTTCAGGGCAGGGGAGGGAGGACAAAGCGACGGTTACCGGACGCATCAGCGGACGGTCGCTCGCTTTGTCGGGTGGGTCCAACCGGGGCGATCGCGTACCAACAGAAAACCGAGAGGGCGGGTCATGGTCACACGGCGCGGTTACAGGACGCATCAGCGGCCTGTCGCGCAGTGTGCCCGGGCGGGCCTTGTGTAAAAATAAAAACTAATTCGCCGCAATTGCCTTATTTCGCAAATCGGACAGCGCACCGCTTTTACTTTCACCCTGCGCACGGCGGAGGCATATAAGCGCTAACGTCGATGAATGTATGGTGAAAAACACCATGACTCCAACAACAAAAACAGATGTAAAGTTCGAGCACATAGGGGCGGCTCGCCTCTATAACGGCTCGGTCCGTATCGATGTCAAAACAATGCAGGCAGTTATTCCCACCAGTGAAGTACACAAACTTGAACAGCACTGGCCTGCGGCAGTCTATGACATATCCGATGTTATGAAGAACGCGGACGCGGCCCCGGTCGGGAAGGCATGGATCACCCGGTCCGGTAAAGCCGTGATGATCTCCATCAACGATGTGCAGTACGTCTCCCCCCTCGCACAGGTAAAGGGGATGCTCAAGGGCGAGCGGAAATATGCGAACGTCTCGACCATGCAGCCCGCCGGGGTGCCAGCATGAAAGCCGCTGACGTAAAAGCACAGATCAACGAGCGGATCATAAAGGCGCTCTCGGAAGGAAAGATCCCCTGGCTGAAGCCGTGGACCGAGAACGGCCCGCGCAACCTCTTCAGCGGCAGGGCATACACCGGG
>NZ_MVQB01000057.1 GCF_002067035.1 Methanoregula sp. PtaB.Bin085
TAAAGAGGAGGAAGGAATGGGCAACGGTAGGTCAGCATGCCCCGAATTATCTGGGCTACACGCGGGCTACAATGGGTGGGACAATGGGTATCGACACCGAAAGGTGAAGGCAATCTCCTAAACCCATCCTTAGTTCGGATTGTGGGCTGCAACTCGCCCACATGAAGCTGGAATCCGTAGTAATCGTGTCTCAAAATGGCACGGTGAATATGTCCCTGCTCCTTGCACACACCGCCCGTCAAACCACCCGAGTGAGGTCTTGATGAGGCCGTCGTATCCGCGGCGGTCGAATCTAGGTTTTGCAAGGGGGGTTAAGTCGTAACAAGGTAGCCGTAGGGGAATCTGCGGCTGGATCACCTCCTAACGAAATTTTCGGGAAAGCGGTTGCTAAACAAACTGTAAAGTTGCCGGTGTCAACAAGAGAAAGGTTCATCGCCATACGGGGCGATCGACCGGGTTCGAATCCCGGTGGGCCGTTTTAGATGCACCTCGGGATGTGAATCACGAGGGAAGGGCTGAGAGTCAAACCAATGACTTGCAGAGGCCGTGTAAAGGTTTGCACTCAGGACGTTAAATGGGTTTAATGGAGCATTAGTATAATCCTACCATTGGATGGCTCGGTTCAAGTGCCGATGAAGGGCGTGCCAAGCTGCGATAAGCTCCGGGTAGACGCAAGGAATCTTTGATCCGGAGATACCCTAATAGGACATCCTATAACTTCGGTTATGATCCGTGAGGATCGGGAACGCCCCGAATTGAAACATCTCAGTAGGGGCAGGAGAAGAAATCAACCGAGATGTCGTTAGTAACGGCGAGCGAACACGACAGAGCTCAAACTGAATCCCGCAAGGGAGATGTGGTGTCACAGCCCACCGTACGGACCTGGATGTGAAGCGGAAGTTGCCTGGAACGGCACACTACAGAGGGTGATAGTCCCGTACGCACAAGCAGACAGGCCCAGGTGGTGTCTCGAGTAACGCGGGTTGGAATTCTCGCGTGAATTAGGGGGTCATCAACCTCCAAAGCTAAATACACCTTGAAACCGATAGCGTAGTAGTAGCGTGAGCGAAAGCTGAAAAGTAACCCTGAAAAGGTGGTTAAAAGCGCCTGAAATTGGTAGGAGATCGCGAGTTGCGGCCCGAAAGGATCTTGCATGCGAAGGAACCCGTCGCGAGGCGGTAGTACGGGCATGCCTGCCAGGGTCGTAACGTACGTTTTGAAGAACGGGCCAGAGAGTTTATTCTGTTGGCGAAGGTTAACCCACAAGGGAAGCCAAAGGGAAACCAACAAGTCCGTAGCAGCAATGTGTGGGACGGCGTATTAAAAGTGCGCGGAGTCAGCAGGATAAGACCCGAAGCCGGGTGATCTATGCGTGGGCAGGTTGAAGCGTGACGAAAGTTGCGTGGAGGACCGCAAGCCGTATTGATATGCAAATCATTGGTGTGACCTGCGTATAGGAGTGAAAGATTAATCGAACCTGGCATCAGCTGGTTCCTCCCTAAACATGTCGCAGCATGACCTGACCGGAGGTCGTTGGTGAGGTAGAGCACTGATTGGGGGAGCTGGGAGGGAAACTTCTCACCCCCCTGTCAAACTCCAAACTCCCCAACACCCTAGATGGTCGGAAGTCCGCATTGCGGGGTAAGCTTGTAATGCGTAAGGGAAACAACCCAGACCGTGGTTAATGTCCCTCAATGTAGGCTAAGTGTAAACACTGAAATTGGTCCTAGGTCAAAGACAACTGGAAGGTGAGCTCAGAAGCAGCTATCCTTTAAAAAGTGCGTAACAGCTTACCAGTCAAGATTTAGGGCGGTGAAAATGGACGGGGCTAAAGCCTACTACAGAGACCACGGAGCATCGAAAGATGATCTGGTAGGGAGGCGCTCTGCGTGGGTAGAAGCTGGGGCGTAAGTTCCAGTGGACCGCGTAGTGATGAGAATTCTGGCACTAGTAGAAGCATAGTTGGGTGAGAATCCCAACCGCCGCAGGGGCTAGGTTTCCTCGACAATGTTCGTCAGTCGAGGGTTAGTCGGTCCTAAGGTGCGTCGTAACTCGAACGTACCGACAGGGAAACAGGTTAATATTCCTGTACCATGTGGTTTTTAGTCGCAAGACCCTGACACTTTGGGGTATGCCCGGCGGGACCGTCGTCCCGTCCAAGCGTATAACCCCGTGGAGTACCGTAATGGTGAGAAGCGGGTGAAAGCGTGATGGGGTAACCAGGCAAATTCCCGGAGTCCATGAAAAGGGAATCACATGTCCGTACCGAGAACCGACACAGGTGCCCCTCGCTGAAGAGGTGAAGGCGTGTCGGATTTAAATGTAGTTAAGGGAACTCGGCAAATTGGCCCCGTAACTTTGGGATAAGGGGTGCCTGCCTGGAGATCAGGCAGGTCGCAGTGACCGGGGCGCACTAACTGTCTAATAACAACATAGGTGACTGCAACTCCGAAAGGACTAGTATAGTCACTGATTCCTGCCCAGTGCGAGTATCTGAATACCGGGTTCAACCGGACGAAGGACTCGTAAACGGCGGGGGTAACTATGACCCTCTTAAGGTAGCGTAGTACCTTGTCGCTTAATTGGCGACTTGCATGAATGGATTAATGAGTGCGCTACTGTCCCTAACACATATCCGTTGAACTTTTTGTCCTAGTGCAGAGACTAGGGACTCCTGATGGGAAGTGAAGACCCCGTGGAGCTTTACTGCAGCCTGTCGCTGATGTACGATAATTCTTGCGCAGCGTAGATGGGAGGCGTTATATCCGCTGCTTTCGGGCAGCGGGGAGCCACCGATGAGACACCATCCTAGTTTTGTTGTACGTCTAACTCTTACGAGGACACCGGTAGGTAGGCAGTTTGGGTGGGGCGCCACACCCTCGAAAAAATATCAAGGGTGCCCCAAGGTCAACTCATGTGAGTCAGAAACTCACAGAAGAGTGTCAAGAGCATAAGTTGGCCTGACGCGATCATGCAAAGCAAATGATCGCGAGAGGAAACTCGGGTCTAACGAACCAATACAGCCTTTTGGTGAGGCTTATTGACTACAGAAAAGCTACCCCGGGGATAACAGAGTCGTCGCCGGCAAGAGCACATATCGACCCGGCGGCTTGCTACCTCGATGTCGGTTCTTTCCATCCTGGCTGTGCAGCAGCAGCCAAGGGTGAGGTTGTTCGCCTATTAAAGGGGATCGTGAGCTGGGTTTAGACCGTCGTGAGACAGGTCGGTTACTATCTATCAGGAGTGTTAGGAGTCTGAGGGTAAGAATGAAATAGTACGAGAGGAACTTTCATTCGGCGCCTCTAGTCGATCGGTTGTCCGACAGGGCAGTGCCGAGCAGCCACGCGCCAAGGGATAAAAGCTGAAAGCATCTAAGCTTGAAACCCGGCCTAAAAAGAGACTCCGCTGAGGACACGGGTAAAAGACCCGATTGATAGGCTTCGGATGTACGCACGAAGGCAACGACGTGTTCAGTCCGGAAGTACTAACGTCCAAACACTAGTGCTCACCACATTAAACCCAGACGAAATTCTGAGTGCAAACCTTAAATGGAATGATATCCTACATGGTAGGGTATCAGGCCATCACACGACCTGCCAAGGTGGCGGAGCGGCCACGCGGTTGACTGCAGATCAACTACACTCCGGTTCAAATCCGGACCTTGGCTTACGGAGATGTGCGTCAGCACATCGACGTGGAGAAGAATCGCCTGCGATTCTTCGACTTCGTCGGTAAAATGTGTCCGCCCTCCGTTCAGAACTCAAAGCATCTAAAAGCAACATCGTGGTGATTGCGGCCATAGCTGTCGGGAAACACCTGGTCTCATTCCGAACCCAGCAGTTAAGCTGACACACGTAGTATGTTGTACTGAGGTACGCGAGTCCCCGGGAAGCATACCAAGCTGCAATCACCTTCCTTCTTACACGGTCACTGTTCTTATATTGTTACACGTCAGAGCGGACGCTCTGCAACAGTTCTTTCCTGAAAAATTGTCATAGTATCGTTTACACGGATAACGGCAGGTCCATGGCTTGCGTGACAAATCCGGCATGTTCTCTCCTGTCACGACATTACCCGGGTTCTGGCAGCATTCGCTTCAGTTGTTCTTGCCATGAAATGGGAAAAATTCGAATTCCTGCCGGCAGGAACCGAAATTTTCATCACGTCCCACCCTGAAAAAGGCAGCATGGCAGATCCGCTCATCCTTGTCACCGGCTCAACGGACGGTATCGGGAAAGCGACAGCAACTGCGCTTGCTGCCGGAGGGTCCACAATTATTCTCCACGGGAGAGATGAAAAGAAAGGAAACGAGGTTCGGCAGGAGCTGGCAGGGAAAACAGGGTCCGGCCGTCCGGACCTCGTCATAGCCGACTACACGCGGCAGACTGAAATCCGCAGGATGGCAGCCGATATCCGGTCGCGGTACAGCCATCTCGATGTCATCATCAACAATGCCGGAACGTACCAGGGTACCCGTCATGTAACTGAGAATGGCATCGAGATGACCTTTGCCGTGAACTACCTCGGGCCGTTCCTCCTCACCCGCCTGCTGCGCCCGCTGCTCCGGAAAGGATCCCGAATAGTGACTGTTGCGTCGGGCGCCCATTTTGACGTGGACCGGATAGACTGGGAAAACCTGCCCGGCCAGCGGCAGTACGATCCGTGGCGTGCATATGCGCTCTCGAAATTAGCCGATGTGACCTTCACGTACACGCTGGCACGGAACCTGGAAGGAACCGGTATAACGGCTAACTGCCTGCATCCGGGTGTTGTGGATACGAAACTCCTTCGCTCTGCGTTCCCCGGGTATCCTGCCATAACGCCGGAGAAAGCGGCAGAAATACCGGTCTGGCTTGCCCGGTCTCCTGACGTAGCCGGGGTGACCGGCCGGTATTTCGAAAATAAAAAGGAGACAGCGTCGTCGCCCCTCTCCCGCAACCGGAAGGTGCAGGCGCGGCTCTGGACGATGGCTGAAGACCTGACCGGCAATCCCGATTACCAATGAAAAATTTTTTTAGAGGTGAATGATTCCTTCCCTGCCACAGTATCTTTTTACGGATACCGGCAGGGATCCGTGACTGTCGGAAAAAAAAGAAAATTATTGCCGCTTCCAGAGCACGAGCCCTGCCAGCAGCAGGACGCCCGCCCCGATGGGTGCGGCATACTGGAGCGGGGCAGACTGTGCCGGACTCTGGACCGGGCTGGTTGTCGCCGGTGTTGATGGGGTGATCGGGCTTCCTGCATCAGCAACCTGGAACGGAATGACAGTATAGGTTTCTTCGTTCTGAATGTCAGGATCGCTGAATGCGGCAACGAGCGCGTCTGCTGCGTCGCTGCCCTGAAGGCTTCCCGGGCCGCTGATCTTAAAGACGTTTGTTCCGTTGTTCAGTTTCAGGTTGCGGACCCACTCCCCGCTCATATCGATATCGAACCGGTTGTTCTGCATCGAATGCTGCACGAAGAGCCAGTACTGTCCTGCCGGAAGATTGCCTGACACGGCTTCAGTGCCGGTAAAGGTGAATGAAGCATCCGGGTTGACCGGGGTTTTCGCCGCCAGGGCGGTGTTGCCGCCGATAATCCAGACCTGGACTTCCGGCGGGTCGCCTTCTGCAAACCCGGTGACCGCAAATCCCTTCCCTTTCACAACAGTCGCCGGAGAGATGACTGCAGAGATGAACGGTTTTTTCAGGATGATGCTGACGGTCCCGGAGGCTGTTGTATTGCCAAACTGGTTCAACGCAACGGGACTGCTCACGGCATACAGGGTGTATGACCCTGCATCGAAGGGGAGGTTGGCCGTGTAGAAGGGAAATTCCCAGGTTTTGTCCGGTTGTGTTTTCACGACCGTGAAGGTATCCGGGTTCCCGCTGACAACGGCCTGCCGGGGCGAGGTGAGTTTTCCGCCGCCCGCAGCAATGTTGGGGCCGGTAATGAAGAGGTATGTGGTATCCGAATCGGTATTCTGTCCCCTGAAAATTACTTTTTCGCCCAGGTAATAGGACCGGTCTCCGACCGCGGTAACGGTAACTGCCGTGGCTGCGCAGGCGCAGGAAACCAGGAGGCAGAAGCATGCCAGTAGAAGCAGGGTATTTCTCACAGGGTTCACCGGTATGAGTATCTGCACCGCTGGCATATAAGCCCGGAAAATACCCGGAGTTGTGGACTGAACCTGCCGGTTCTGCCCTGAACCAGTGACGGGGGAGGACCTGCGGATTCAGCATCACCGTCTGAACGTGAAAAAACCCGGACGGCTCAAGTTATTCCCGGACTGCCGTCAGGAACGCCAGAACTGCCCCGGCCAATTCTCGCGGGCACTGGTACTGGAGCCCGTGCCCGGCACCCGGGAATTCCACGAGCCGTGAACCGGTGATACGATCTGCAAGGATCCGGGAATTCTGTGGCGGGATAACAACGTCCTCTGCCCCGGTAACGACCAGCACCGGACACCGGATTGCCGGCAACCTGTCGAACGAACCCGGCCACCGGAACAATGCCTCAGCCTGCTGTGCGGCCATGTGCTCAGGTGTCGTCTCGCGGACATCAGGGCAATGCTGCCACGGGTCGTGGGATGCAAGCCAGTTCTTCGGGAAGAGCACGGAGAACATCCGGTCGGCCACGTCAACTCCGGTCCCGCTCTTGTCGGACAGCCGCGCCCAGATCTCCGGCTGCATCATAACCATGTGTTCTCCCCCGCACGTGCCGGAGATAAGGACGAGCCGGTCCACCCGGCCGGGATGGGCGAGGACCAGCTCCTGCGCGATGGAAGCACCCATCGACAACCCGAGGATATGAGCGCGGGAAATCCCAAGAGCGTCCATCAGGGCAAGGGTATCCTGCGCGAACAGGGGCAGGGAGAACGGTATCTCTCCCGCCGACGTATACCCGGTGCCCCGGTTATCGAAGACGATGATGCGGAACCTCTGGGCAAGCGGTTCAAGGAACGGGGGATTCCAGGTATCCATCGTGGAAGCGAACCCGTTGATAAGGATGAGGGGAGGACCGTCGGAACCTGACTGCTGGTACGCGATGGTGATGCCGTTTGCGGTGATGTACCGGACTGCCGGCGGGTTCATATAGGTGTATGACCGTTGGCGCAGGATATCATCTCTTTTTCGTCCGTAACAACTCCGGGAACCGTCTGCCTCAGGGGAATATTCACTGGACAGCCCCGAGGTATCCTGCCGGCAGAGCATCCTGTATTTGCAGAAATACCGGAACAGGCACCTGCGATCAGATCTGTTATCTGGCTGCAGCAGCGCCTGCTGCATTCCTTTCCTTACCCTGAATTCCCCCAGCAAAGGCTGCCGGCTTGGGTATGGTCAGGCAAGCGGGCAGTCGATGCGGTCCTCCGCGCCATGAAACGGTGCTGCACCATGGAAAAGAACCCGGGGACCCTGTGTCGAACGCCCCGGGAATAAGTGTTCCAGGATTCTTCTGGTCTCCGTTCAGGGGGGGATATACATACCGTAAATACCAGAGTCCCCGAAGTTCATCCGACAAAACGGTCTCCGGCATTCTTTGAATCTGCCCGTTCATTGAAGCGGGTGGAGGATTTTCCATTCCCGTGATGCGATGGAAAAGCGGTACTTATTCCAGGTTCATCCGTTTCGCACGACTCTGATAATAACGGAACAGGTTCTCTGCCCAGTCCCGGGCCTGTGGATCATTGCTGTACATATCCGCAGAACTGTCGTACACTGCATTGGCCTTGTTATTGAGCCCGAGAGAGAGGTGTTTGTCAGTCACCGTGATGCCGAGATGGAGCGGTTCATCAACCATCCAGATCTTGAAATTCTGGTACGGTCTGAGCTTCTGTATCCTGGATAAAAACGGCTCCTGCATCAGGCCTTCTGCGACACTGCGGTTCACAATCAGCTCGACCGGAACACCGGCAACGATCCGATCTGCAAGAACATCTGCAACCTGCGGGCTCATGACAGACGAGATTCCATGGATGTACGCTGCCTCTTTCAGAATGGTGACGAAATGAGTATAGACATGGAACATGTTGTCGGTTGTGTCGTACTTCACATCCGAGCTGATGAGGCTGCCGATCTGGAAAAGAAACGGCTGCGGGATACCCTCGATATCGTGGGTTGCCCAGAACTCCCGATGCTGCATAATCTCGCCGATTGTCATGACGAAGTCCCCGATTTTTGTGGCAAGGATCCTGCCAGTCGGCGTGATGGTATATCCATGATCAATCTGTTCGATCAGAAAGAGACGCTCAAGCGAACGAATCTTCGGGATGATTGCCTGTGATGTGCTGCCGGTGATATCTCTGAGTTCCGAGAGGTTTTTCGGTTTATTGGCTACGGAGAGGAGTATCTGTATCTTCAATCGTGACGAATAAATTGACTGGATAAGCTTGAAATTTGCATTATATACTTCCAGCGGCTCCATTGTACTACGATCTGACAATGGCAATATATATGTTGGCCGGATTTTTTTATTCCCGTACTCCGGAAGAATATTGAAAAATATTTGTTTTGCAACTAAATATAAAATAATATTTATTATTTAATACGCAAGGTGAAGGGAGGTGAGACAAACAACGGCCGCTGCAAAAAAAATATACTGGCCGTCGGAAATGCAATCGGCAATAACGTGAATAATCTCCTCCCGGTCAAGGAGGATGACGCAACCGTGCGAATAAAGATTTGCCGCGGCAACGATCAGGGTCGCATGTACCGGAAGTACGAAGAGACTGAATGCGGTAACCGGAATCCCGATGAGAAGCAGTACGCCGGTAAGGATCCGTTTTGTCTGCGCTTTTCCGAAGATAACCGGGATAGTCCTGATATTGGCCCCGGCATCACCGTCACGGTCCCGGATGTCCGGGATGAGCGAGGCCATGAATCCCCACATAAAGAAGAGAAGGAATGTTATCAGGGTTGCCGGGCCCGGTGTCCCGTTCCGGATGAAAACCGGGAACAGGGAAAGAAAGATCCCCCACGCCATGCCGACAATAATGTTTTTTACTACAGGAATTTCCTTGAGGCGCTGGTAACCAAAACCTTTCGGGAGCAGCCGGAAACTGTACAGAGTGCCCAGGATGAAGGGTGCACCGGTAGCAAGAAGGGCGGGTATGCCGGACAACGCTGAGAGGACCAGTGCGAATGCAAGAGCGAGCAGGGCGCCGGAATACAGGTACGGCCCGAATCCCCTGGTGAACGCGAAACGTTTCTCGGAATTGATCGCGTCCTCAGCCTCATCGGTCTTCCGGTTGAGGTTATACACCGAGAAGGCAACGAAGAAGGGGACCGCTGCAAGGATTGGGTCCCATGGCAGCTGCTGGATGATGCAGGATATGTAGGCCATTGCAATACATTCGGATGAAAGCAGAAGTGCGCTGAATATCAGGATCTCGTACAGTCCCTGCATCCTGCGCCAGATCCAGTCCGTGATCCGGAAGAGGCTGAAATGTGAAGGAAAATAGCCAACCGTGAAAGAGTTCATATATAAAAGTCAGGATAGGGAGATAACATTCATTATGTTCATGAAAATTAATCGCAGCGATTAACTTGAAACTACGTGATATATATGGGAATCAGCGGTGCATGTACGGACGGGAGATGAATCTTATCTTTGCCGGAGTAAGGTCAATCCAGAAGGATGGTGAGTCCGGCATAGGGGGAGGACTCCATTCCAGAACATGTGATGTATACCGGCCAGTCAATGGAAAAGGATATCGTGATTGCCATGAATAAAAATCCGGATCTCCAGCAGGTATTCTCCGAGCTTCTTCTCATCGGAAGCGTCTTCGCACCAACGGGACTGGAGGGAGAACAGCAGCATCTCTGTGAAATACTGGAGAAATACGGGTATTCTCTTGTTCGTTCTGAATGTTCTATCCTGGAAAGGAACAAGGTTGGCGATTCAGTCATCACCATTGCACGGTATTCTCTCGAATACCGGGATAAAGCAGATACCTCCGGAGGGATCCAGTACATGGAAGGGGAACTTGCGATGCAGGCAGATAACCGCGGGCGCATGAATATGACCATCTCCACCCGGCCGGGAATTTCCCCGGCGGGTATGCCTGCACGTCATCCCAAGGGGCATATGGTGAGCCGCAGGATACAATCAATCCCGTCATTCCTTTCCTCTCATATCAGCTGAAGAGCATCATTTTTTCCGGGAACCGGTCAGACGCCCTGAACCCCGGTTGTCCCTGATTGCAGGAGAATGCCGCCGTTCCCTTCATGGACTGCTGCGAAACAAAAACCGGTATCCGGATGAAATCTCACTTCTTCGCCGAAGTACGACGCCCTTTCTCTTTGCGTACAGTCTCCTTCTCCTTCACGTCAGGTACAAGAAACGCCCGCCAGAGGAGCAGCCCGATCATCAGGAAGAATACGGTGAAGAAGACCATGCCCCAGCCTGAAACATACCTGTCGTTGACCCAGAACAGGTTATAGCCGAACGGGTATTCGATGTATCCCATGACCTGGATTGCGACGAAGACAAGGATTCCTTTGAGGTCGCCGGCAACGAGCAGGGCGGCAAGCGGCGTGAACCATACAATATACTGGGGCGAACGGTACTGGGAGAACAGGATTATCGCGATGATGACGGCGAGTACCAGTTTGAGCATCAGGACGATGTTTCCCGGCTGGCGGTACATCAGGTACAGTGCGCCTAGAACAATAACCACGGTTAAGAGCCGGAAGAGTATGGCGATGGTATCGAACGGGACGACGATTCCCGCCACCAGGAGATACTGGTGGACGGCATACGGGACCGTGTTGCAGTACACCCGGCCGGCATACCCGAGGAATTTGTCATAACCAGCCAGTATCATGAGGCCAAAGAGAAGCCCCCCTCCGGCGAGAAACGCAAACGCCCGCTGCTTTCCTTCTTCAATAACCGACGTTTTCCGGGCATTATATATCCAGAGGAACGGGAAGACCACGATCGGCCAGATCTTGGTGAAAAGGCCGAGAAGCGATGCAATATACCCGGTTGTCCTGTCATCATACAGGGCTGCGGTGATTGCCAGCATGGCAAGGCACGCCGGGAACGCATCGAACCGGCACAGCGAGTAATATGCAACGGAGAGTGCCGTCGCGTTCAGTACTGCTGCCAGAAATGCTGTTTTCTCCGGGTAGATCTTCAGGCCTGTGAGATAGACGCAGAACGTGGTGATGACAGAACAGCAGATCATCTCCACCCACAGGACCAGGACATACACAAACGGCCCGCCCCCGAAGAGAGAGGCTGCATATGCGATCAGGAGCGGCACAAAAGCGAGCGGCGGGTAGTAGAACTCGACACCACCTGCCCAGGGCATCCGGCCTCCGAGAACGTTCTCCACCGCAGTGTAGTATATCTGGAAATCGAAGAGGTCGGCAAAGGATCCCGTAGCGAGCCGCCCGAAAAGACCGACACAGATAACAGTAATGAGCGGCAGGAGAATCAGGATGTTCCGCCGTGCTGGAGCAACCGCGGGGAGATTCATATCCTATCCTTAAAAAACGAAAAATAAAAAGGCTTTGGAATGTTCCGGGTCATTATCAGGGATCCCGGGGATTAGTGGTATGGCTCCATCGTGACCCAGAGGATCATGAGCCCGATCGCGAAAATGATCGCAAAACCGATACAATATCCGACGTAATACCCAGCCGTCTCGGCAAGATGCTCCAGTGTCTTCGTGAGAGACATGGTCAGGATTCAGTTTTTTTACAGGGGCCTATGAACATTTGCATGCAGCATCGTCCGATCCAGTTTCGCCCCGCAAGCCCCGCCTTTATCTCCCGGTATGCCGACACGGATGAGGATTACCATGCTTCCGGATGTTATCCTCCATACCGCCATGAGCGTCGACGGCAGAATCACGAACTTCCCGGCAGATCTCGGCCTCTATTACGGTCTGGCCGCACAATGGAATCCGGATGCCATCCTCTTTGGCAGCGAAACGGTCCTAGCCGCTGTCCGCGAGAACCCGGCACTCGAGGTGCCCCCGGAGCACGAGGAGTTGTTCACGCCTCCCCCCGGTACAAAAGAGGATCCCCGCCCGCTGCTGGTTATCGCCGACAGCCGGGGCAGGGTCCGCTGCTGGGATGCGATCCGGAAATGGCCGTACATGCGGGATGTCCTTGCATGCTGTTCGGCTGCAACTCCCGCAGACTACCTCGGTTACCTGAAGGAGCGGCGGATAGGAACGATCGTTGCCGGGGATGACCGCATCGATATGAGGGCTGCGCTGGAAGCACTGAACCGGCAGTACGGGGTAAAAGTCCTTCGGGTGGACAGCGGAGGGACGCTCAACAGCGTGCTCCTGCACGCCGGCGTTGTCACCGAGGTGAGCGTGCTGATCCATCCGGTTATCGCCGGCGGGAAAGCCGATCCAACCATGTCCGACCCGCTGAAGGCCGGTATTATGGATCTGCAGGTGCCCCTCCTGCTGCAGAGTGCGGAGGTTGTGGGAGACGGGATTGTGTGGGCGCGATACCGTGTGCAGGGCAGAAAAGAAGCATAACGTTTTTTAAGAGGGCGCTTCCTCATACCAGAATATGAAAATCCTGCCCCCTCTTCTCCTTCTCCTGCTGGTCCTGGCAGTCCTGGCAACCGGCACAATCGAATCCGGCATGCGGCCCCCGTCGGATATGAAAAATGCCGGGATTGTCGACCGGATCATCGCCGAACTGAACTGGGAGATTAACGGGCTGACCCGCCCATTTGCAACGGCCTGCAACAGCCCGGTCTTCTCCGGGTATGAACTCTTGATGTCATCCGGTGAATCGTCAAAGGATCTCGATCACTGCATCCAGTTTGTTGCCGTCCAGGCCGGCGACACGGCGCAATGCGAAGGGATCGAGCGCGGTGCACCGAGAACCAAGTGCTACTGTCTCATCGCCTCGAAAAAGAACGATCCTGCCATCTGCGACCAGGTGCCGGCAACCGATGACATGCAGGCGTACCTGAAGATCGACTGCCTGTGGGAGGTTGCAATTAAAAACAATAATCCCGCTGCCTGCGATGCCATGGGGAACGAGAAGATCAGCAGGATGTTCATTGGCGAGATGAGCCGGCAGACGTGCAGGCAGCGCCTAGCAAGCGGCCAGGGTGTCGGGGAGAGTACACTATGAGCAGCCGCACGATTATTCCGGCAACCGGGGGTGTGGATCATGTTCTGCGGTGAATGCGGGGCCCGGAACCCCGATACCAACCAGTTCTGTAAAAACTGCGGAAAACCCCTCCGTAAATCGCAGGCTGCACAACCGGCTCCTCAGCCGCTCTCCCCGACGGCCACACAGCTGGCAGCACAACCCTCGTACCCGCCGGCTGCCCAACCGGCCCCGACGCCTGTGGGATCCTTCCAGCAGCCAGCTGCCGCAACGGCTCCGGCAGTGGCAGCACCGAAACGCCACTGGAACATCCTGGGAATTATCAGCCTGATCCTTGGGATCGTATCGCTGGTGCTCCTGCCCCTCCTGATGGCCTTCGGTGCTCTCCTGCTCGGTATCGTGGGCACGTTCCTGTTCCGGAAAACTACCGGCAGGATCGGGATCACCGGTATTCTCGGCACGATTCTCGCGCTCATCGCGATCGTCATGACGGTTGTGCTCTGAGATTCCCCATTTTTCCCCGTGCGGTTAGAGAGTTATCCCGGAACTCTTCCCGTAATCTAACGGTAGCATACACTGCCGGTACGAAAAGGGAAAGAAAGGAGGGGGAGTCTCGCTGGTGGTGATAGGTGTAAGAGGTGTGTATCGACCACAGTGTATCCGAGACCGGGCCCCAAGGTGTGGCGGTTGAGGGTAATTCATCCGGGTGTTCGGCTGGTGTGTATTACCCAAGTGCTGTGCACTAGTGCTTACACACTATGCACAAATTATATGGTTGTTGCCAATTAAAAACGTTTACTATCTGTATCCCCTCGGCAACAGGCCGCAGCGGGATCAATGGAAATCGTGTTGTTTTTTACCGATCATGATGAATACTACCAGCAGACGGCGCCCTGGCAATAAGCGGGTCAGACCGGCGGTTAGTACAGGAGGACCGGCAACGGACGAGGAAACGAGGATCAAGGAAGCGCTCCGCGGGCAGCCCCTCGGGATGAACATCAAGGAGATCTCGGCAGCTATCGGCATGAGCCGGAACTCGGCAGCCAAGTATCTTGATGTGCTCACGGCAACCGGCCAGCTGGATGTCCGGCAGATAGGCAATGCCAAGCTCTACTACCTGTCCCGGCGTGTCCCGGTCCACGACATCCTCCATCTCACCCGCGAGATGATCGTGATGCTGAACAGCACCCTGCGGATTGTCCAGGCCAGCGACTCGTTCATCGCGTTCATCGGGGGTACCCGGGAGCAGGTCCAGAACAGCCAGCTCAGCCGGCTTCCGATCCCGATCCTGACCGGCCGGGAGGAAACCGACCTCTTTGCCCTTCTCAAGGGAGGCCCGCCCTGGAAGAAGGAGATCCGGCTGGTGAAGAACGGGAGCCCGGTCTATCTTGATGCACGCTTTGTCCCGTCGGTTTTTGACGGGGGGAGTCCCGGCATTACGGTCATGTTCGAGAACATCACCGCACAACGGCAAGCGGAGGTTGCGCTCATGGAGAATGAGCGTTTCCTCTTCAACGTCCTCCAGATCTCCCCGACACCCCAGTTTTTCATTGACCGGAACCATAAGATCGTCTACTGGAACCGGGCAATGGAGATCATGACAAAACTCCGGGAGGCGGAGATGGTGGGCACAGGCAACCACTGGAAAGCGTTTTATCCTTCGCCGCAGCCCTGCCTTGCAGACATCATCCTCGACGAAGCTGCCGTGCCGGGCGTGGGGCAGCCGGGTTTTGCGGGTGATCAGCCGAATACCGCTGAACAAGCCCGCGAACTGACAGAATTTTTCCCCGCCATCGGTCCCTCCGGGAGGTGGCTGCGATGCACAGCCACGCTCGTGAGAGACTCCAACGGCAACCTTACCGGTGCCATGGAAACGCTTGAGGATGTCACGGCCGTCAAGCAGCGGGAGTTCCGGGTCGAGAACGGGACCTGATCCTGTTCCGGTACAGTTCAGACCAACCCATACCTACAGGTCGCGGCATACCGCCGGAATGACGCGGATTTCCTTTGGATCTCCCAACATTTAATATCCCGACACCCCCACATCACGCATATGCGATTGATCCTGCCTGCGGGCTGTTTCCTGGTCCTGGTTGTGCTGATGTGCGGTTGTATCCAATCCTCGCCGGCCACCCCTGTTATCCCCCAGCAGACCGGAACAGTCACGGTTCTGGAGATCCCGGATACGACAGTCCCCGTGACACCCGCCCGCAGGGTGGTGAATATCAGTGCCGAAAAGATGCCGGAAAGCGTTGTTGTCCATATCGGCGGGGGAAAGGATGCCGGATCCCTTGCCTCGCTCTCGGTCAGGATCACGAACTACGACGGAACCTCCGTCCACCGGACCATCCCCTCCCCGGCTGCCGGCAGGTCATATACCATCCAGTACTTCCGGAATGCCAATGCAGCGAATATCAATATCGTCGGCACGTTCTCCGACGGTTTCCAGCAGACCCTGCTGATGACCTCCCTGTAAGGTGACAATCCGTGACCCTCATGCTGTCCCGTTCAGATTATGTCATAACCTCCCGCTTTGCGATCCGGCCGGATTCTTCAGGCAAAATGCGTGTACTCGTCCATGACCTGACAACGACCTCCCGGGCAGAGAAGGGATGCATCCTGTACCACTTCTCGGAATCCGTGGAGAAACCGGGTATCTTTTTCCTGTACATGATCTGGAGGGACGAAGCAGCGTATCAGAGATATGCGGCATCACCCTTCGTACGGGCATTCACCAGCACGCTTGCCCAGGGAATGCTTGCCGAACCGACGGTCACGGAGATCTGGCATTCTCTTGGGTAACCTGAAAAAGAAAAAGAAAAAGGACGGATTATCCGTACGCGTTCAGGACCATGTTCATGGCCCCCTGGTCGGTGTTGACCTCGGTCTTGACCAGGAACTTGCCCTTTGCAATCCACGATGTTGATTTCATCCCGTCTTTCGTGGTCACCGTGCACCTGGTTGCAGAGAACGTGCCTGCGGGGACGGTGACGGACTCCTCGAGCAGTGCGCAGTCGATCTTGGCATCGGATTTTACCTGGTTGGGATCTGCAGATGCGGTGCTGCTGCCAGTACCGGAGCAGTCCATCTCCTGCATGCTCGCGGGCATCTGGGATGCACCGGCGCCTTCGAAGCGCATCGAGCACTTGCCGGTCTGCTTGTTATACTTGTAGTAAATGGTCATTGACTGGTCCCCGGAACCGGTGGACATTTTATACTCGACCCAGTTATAGTTCAGGTTGCCGAACAGGTCGGCGCCGCTGGGAGCGGATGCCTGGCTTCCGGATGAGCCGGATGCCGGCGCAGCCGTGGATTGTGCGCCACCTGTTGAAGGGGCTGCCGGACTGCTTCCGGTACATCCTGAAAGTGCAACGGCAGTCACAACGAGCACGACTGCTACAAGACTGATGTGTGAAAATCTCATATCCTTCCCTCTGGTAACAGATACACGTCCCGGTCAGTCACCCCATGGGATACTGTCGGGCACTGGCTGATTATATCTCTTGAACACTATTAAAAAATACCGAAATCGCAAGAGATTCCTGCCCTGAAAAATTACTGCCGGAAAAGGAACGTTCTCCCTCCCCGGGGCCTGGAAATGTTCCGGTTACGCTCAGCCTGGCCGGTGATCAGGCTGTTTGAGCAGTGCTGCAAGGATGCCGCACAGTACAAGGCCTGCGCCCAGCACGACAAACCCTGCGGCGAGACCTCCGGTGAACCTGACAAGGATGCCAACCAGCGTGGGCCCGATGAACCCCCCGATATTGCCGACCGAGTTGATGAGCGCAATCGCGACAGCAGCGGCGGCCCCGGTGAAAAAGACGGGAGGCCATGTCCAGAAGGGCCCGAAACTGCTGTAGATCCCCGCCGTTGCAATGACCAGCAGGATAAAGACGATGACCGGATCGCCGGTCATGCCGGCGGCTGCGAGCGCGAGGCCGGCAGTTGCCGGCGGGATGGCAAGGTGCCAGCGCCGTTCGCCCGTGCGGTCGGACCGGGCGCTCCACCCAAGCATGCACGCAAGCGCCACGATGAACGGGACCATCATGGCGATGCCGATCTCCGTATTGGAGAACGCCGGGTTCAGGGAGCGGATGATCTGGGGCATCCAGAACCCGGTCCCGTACAGCCCTATCGTGAGGCCGCAGTAGATGCCGCCGAGATGCCAGACATTCCGGTCCAGTACTGCCTTCAGGATACCGGCGTGTGCGCCGTTCTTCTCCCGACGATCCCGCTCGGCAGCAAGTTCCCCGGCCAGCCACCGCCGCTCCTCCGGTTCGAGCCACCGGGCGTCCTCCGGCCTGTCCGTGAGGTAAAAGAACGTAATGATCCCAAGGATGATCGCCGGAATTCCCTCGATGATGAAGAGCCAGCGCCAGCCGGCAATGCCTGCCCAGGTGACATTGTCGATGATCCACGTCGAGACCGGGGCCCCGGTGATGTTCGAGATCGTAAGGGCTGCCATGAACAGGGCAATGGTACGGGCAAGCTCCTTCTCGCGGAACCAGTACGTGATATACAGGATGATGCCCGGGAAGAACCCGGCCTCAGCAACCCCGAGGATGAACCGGAGCGCGGCGAGCTGGAGAGCATCGGTTGCAGCAGCCGTGACAATAACGACAATCCCCCAGCAGACCATGATCCGTGCAATCCATATGCGTGCGCCGACTTTCTGAAGGATCATGTTGCTCGGGATCTCAAAGAGAAGGTATCCGATAAAGAAGATTCCCGAGAGGAACCCGAACATCTCCGCCGGGATCGAGAGTGCGGCGTTCATTTCGAGCGCAGCATACCCGAAATTCACCCGGTCGAGGAACGCGACACCATAGAGGACAAAGAGGAACGGGAGGAGGCGCCGGCTGACTTTTCTCATGGTCAGGTCGCCGGTGTTCTCCAATGCGGCAGTCATTGCAGGAAGCGTCTGCTGCTCCTGCCTTTATGCGTGTCGACCGGTCTTTTGCAGAAAAGGCCAACCCTTCGTATCCTCACCATTTATTATCCAAGCTCACCCAACCCAACATAATGATCCGTGAATCCCCGGAAGACTTCCTCGCCACCCTGAAGTCCCATGTGCCGGACCCGAAGCAGCCCCTGGCCGCCATCCGGCAGGACCTGTCCGCATTCTATGCCGGGATGCAGGAGCAGACCGTCATGGGTTCCGATCACCATATCGAGGGGGTTTCGATCGCAAACGGGCTCAGGGGTATCTGGGTCTCCCTGCCGGAGAGCCTGACCGAGCGGGTCGTCCTGTTCTTCCACGGGGGATGTTTCACAACCGGATCTACGGACAGCCACCTCGGGCTCTGCATCCGGCTTGCCCGCGCCTCCCGTGCCCGTGTCTTCTCGGTCGACTACCGGCTCGCTCCCGAACATACATTCCCGGTGGCGGTCGAGGACGCGGTGTCCGCGTACCGCTTCCTCCTTTCGAGGGGGTACGGCCCGCACCATATCGTCCCGGTTGGCATATCCGCAGGAGGCAACCTCGTTCTCTCCCTCCTCATCTCGGCCCGCGACTACGGCATCCCCCTGCCTCTTGCCGCGGTCTGCATGTCTCCCGTGACCGACATGCTCTTTCCCGGGGAGTCGATGGAGAAGAACCGGGGCCGGGACTGGCTGACACCCGAACAGCTCCACGCAATCCGCACGGTCTACCTGGCCGGCCGCGATGTCAGGGACCCGCTGGCCTCGCCGGTCCATGCCCGGCTCGCGGGCCTTCCCCGACTCTACGTGCAGGCAGGCACCCACGAACTTCTGGTATCTGATATCGGTGCGTTCGTGGACAAGGCCCGCTGGGCAGGGGTGCCGGTCCAGGCCGAGATCTGGGAAGGGATGTACCACGCATGGCAGCTCTTTGCCGAGCAGGTGCCGGAAGGACAGGAGGCAATCGTGCAGGCCGGCGCGTTCATCGAGAGCGTCCTCAGCCGGTAATCCGGTATCTCATACTCTTCGCAACAGGCGACGGAAAACTCTTTTGTCCAACGATATATCTATCCGTTCACCGGTTCACATGGTTCCTGTGATACCATGTTCTGCAGGTACATTACCAGCCTTGCCGCACTCGCAATCCTCGTCCTTTTCGTTTCGCCGGGCGCTGCATCTCTCGTGCTCTCGAATGTCGCATTCACCCCCGATGCCCCCCTTGTGCCCGGGGGACTGCAGAAGGTTGTTGCAACCTATGCAGTCATCCCTTCCGGGTCAACGACATTCGCGCGGGGCCACTCGCTCCAGATGCAGACGAACCTGAGCAATGCAATGTGGAATATCCAGGTAACCCTGGATGGCAGGGACGCGGCCCGCCAGACCGCGACCGGATCCGCCGCATTTGTCAACGGGGAGATCCTCTCGTATCCCACGACACGCGATGTCGGGCTTGTCGTGACCGTAGAAGGGACCGTCCCTTCGGGTACTTCGGGATCAGTCAACGTCCTGACAGTAAAGGAACTGGACAACGGAGGGAATACAGTTCCCGGCAGTGACCTTGCAATCAGCCAGCCCGCCGCCGGCAGTGTGACTGCTGTTGCAACAACAGCACTTCCGGCCCTGACGCCCCCTGTTGCGACCACGGCCGCCCCTGAAAGAGCCCCGGGTTTTTCCGCGCCCATTGCGTTCCTGGCCCTCATCGCGGGGGTGCTGGTTCTGCGGAGTGGAACGCGGAACCAGTAAAAATCTCCGGCTGCCTGCCCCCTTACAATCTCCCCCTTCTCTCATCTCCGTATCTTCCGGTCGTTTCACCCGTTCGTTGCGAATCCGCGTGGTTTCAGAACATTCATCTCGGATCATTGTCAACGTGATGAGCATGTTCGAAAGTATTGGCAGGAGCATCGAGCTTTTCAGGACAAGCTGGGGCATTCTCATGCAGGACAAGAAACTGCTGGTATTCCCCCTGCTTTCCGGTATCATCTCGATCATCGTACTTGCAACCTTCATCATCCCGCTGATCATCGGGGGCATCTTCGGGGACATCGTCTTCTATGCTGCCCTGTTCGCGTTTTACCTCGTGAGCTATTTTGTCGTCATCTTCTTCAACACGGCGCTTGTCAGCTGCGTGAATGCCCGGTTGCATGGCAGCGAGATGTCCGTGGGCGAAGGCCTGAAAAATGCCCTGAACCACTTCACCTCCATCCTCGGTTGGGCGCTCGTATCGGCAACCGTCGGCATCCTTCTCCAGCTCCTGAGGGAAAAGGGTGGAGCCATCGGGAAGATCGCAGCATCCCTTGTCGGCGGAGCCTGGGGGCTCGTCACGTTCTTTGTCGTCCCGGTCCTGGTCCTCGAGGACAAGGGCGTCTTTGACGCGATCAGGGAATCAACAACCCTCATCAAAAAGACGTGGGGCGAGACCATCATCGGATCCGGGTCCATCATGCTCGTCTTCGTCATTATCGGCATTATCGGTCTTGTCGCCACCCTGGCAACGCTGCTTTTGGGAAACCTCACGATCTTTGGCATCGCGCTTGTGCTTTTCATCGGGCTTGTCATCGTCCTGTCCGTTGTGGCCTCTGCCATGCAGGGGATCTTTGTCACTGCGCTGTATACCTA
The DNA here is from genome assembly GCF_002067035.1 of Methanoregula sp. PtaB.Bin085. GTDB lineage: Archaea > Halobacteriota > Methanomicrobia > Methanomicrobiales > Methanospirillaceae > Methanoregula. Next base: position 20,607 of record NZ_MVQB01000057.1, read on the forward strand.
TGCAAAGACCGGAACTGTGCCATCTGCGTTCCGCCAGGACCTGATCCAGAACGCGTTTGTACCAACGAAGCAGCCCGGCCTCTGATCCCGCAACCCCACTCATTTTTTATTCCGGGACCATCGAGTACCTCTCATGAGCGCGACAGAGGATACCATGAACGGCAGGGGCGGGAAAAAGTGGTGGTACGGCATTGCCGTCATGGCCATGTTCTCGCTCTTTTTTATGGGGATGGACTATTACCAGAACCATACGATCACATGGTCGATCTGGGTAGTTGCCGCATTCCTCTTCTTCGGTGTCGGGTTTACCCTCCTGAATAAATTCGGCAGGGAGTGATCACCACCTGATCCTTTTTTCATCCATTATTCCCCGGTCCACAGTCCCCTATCCATAGATTTACGAAAGACGGGAACCAACCAGTGTGCATGAAGCGGAAGAAGGCATGGTCGGCGCTCCCCGGGACCGCACCGGCAGAGAAACTCCAGGTGCTGGGCGTGGAGCCGCATGCCATGGTGGACATTCGCCGGCTTGACGAGATCTCCCGCAGGTACGGCGTCACGGTCTACCTGTTCTTTGAAGAAGATCTTGCCCGGAACCGGTCCCTTGAGTCGGTCATCGGTGAATATGGCAGCGTTCCGATCTTTGAGCGGCCGTATATCAGTGTCCCGGATTTCCTCCGGTTCACCCGGGAGAACGATCCGTCTTTCGAACAGACCCTGCAGGATTTCCCCCTGATGGTCGAGATTGTCTCCAGCGGGATAACGCTGTCAGGGCCTGACGGCGATGACATGCCGGTCGTTACCGGGCTGATGCCGTTCCTTGACGAACTGGACGTTGATGCACCCCCGCCGGAGCCCGGGGCGTTCCTTCCCTGAATACGGTGCACCACCTCCGGAACGGATAAATACTTTTATTATAGCTCTTGCAGAATGGCATGTAACCGGCAAATTCCCGGACGTGGTATATCATGTCAGAAAACCAGATGAGTGGACACTGTCGGTGGATCTCGCTGGCAGCCCTCTCCATGATAATCTTCTGCTGTGCCGCTGCCTCTGCAGCCACGGCATCCGCTGCCACTACAGCAGATTGTCCGTCAGGATGCAGCTGCCTGCAGCCGTCTGCAGCACAGGAGAAAGGATACGCAGCCTGCGGCGGGCAGCTCTCCGCCTGCGGGTATGACATCTTCCAGAAGACGATGTATTGCTATAAGACTCCCCAGCTCGTTCTCGTCCCCCGGACCCTCCAGACCCTGGTCGTTGCAACGACAACACCGCCGGGAACGTGCCCCGCGGGCTGCTCCTGCATGATGGAGGCCGAGGCAAAGGAGAAATTCGGCACCTATTCCCGGTGTTCGGAGACCCCCTGCTATACCGTGAACACGGGATCGACAAGCCTGAAAGCCTACTGTTTCCGGCAGGGAACGCCCCCGACAACGACAACTCCGGCACCCGCGTGTCCCGCGGGATGCACCTGCCTAAGTGATACGCAGGCAAAGGAGCGGTACGGGACCTATACCCGATGCACGGAGAACGTCTGCGGGTACGATAGCCCGGCAAACATGGTCGCGGCATACCAGATCCCCAGGTACTGCGTAAAGCAGGGATCAACGACGCCGGTCTGTCCCGATGGCTGTTATTGTGTCAGCGAGGCTGTTGCAAAAGACCGGTACGGGACGTATACCCGGTGCTCCAATGATGTCTGCGGCTACGAGCAGAACCAGGCTCCGAAATACTGTATAAAGCCGGGAGGAACAACCCCGGTCTGCCCCGAGGGCTGTTACTGCGTAAGCGAAGCGGTTGCAAAGGACCGGTACGGGACATACACCCGGTGTTCGGACACGGTCTGCGGGTATGAACAGGACCAGACCCGGAAATTCTGTATAAAGCCGGGAGGAACGACCCCGGTCTGCCCGGAGGGCTGCAGCTGCATCAGCGAAGCTACCGCCAAGGCAAAGGGCGGCAGCTGGACCCGGTGCACCAGCGATGTCTGCGGGTACGAGCAGAGCACGGCAACGCTTGCAGCGGTAGTTCAGGTGCCGAAATACTGCATGAAACAGCAGGAAACGGCGCCGGTCTGTCCGGAAGGCTGCGCCTGCCTGACCGATGGGCAGGCAAAAGAGCGGTACGGTACATTCACCCGGTGTTCCGCGGATGTCTGTGGGTACGAGATGAGTGCGCCCACCAATGCCCTCGCATCGGGCCAGATCCCGAAGTACTGCGTGAAACAGGGAACGACCCCAGCCTGCCCGGACGGCTGCGCCTGTATCTCCGACGAGGACGCGAAGCTCAAAGGCCTTACGGAACGCTGTGACACCGGCCAGAACCCGTGCGGGTATACGCTCGATTCCTCATCGGCAACCACAGCGGCACGGCGAATCCCGCTGTATTGTTACAAGATCCCCACGACAACGACCCCCTCCTGCCCTGAGGGCTGCACCTGCCTGAGCGAGGCAAAGGCCAAGGAGCGCTACGGGACGTTCACCCGGTGTTCGGAAGAGGTCTGCGGGAAGGAGGTTGTTCCCGCAGCGAACGGTATTGCTGCATACTCGGTGCCGCAATACTGCGTGAAGCAGGGGACCACCCCGGTCTGCCCCGAAGGCTGTGCCTGCATATCAGATGAGGACGCGAAGCTGAAGGGCCTCACGGACCGGTGCGACACCGGCCAGAGCCCGTGCGGGTACAGGACCTCTGCAACGACTGCAAACCAGCGCATCCCGCTCTACTGCTACAAGATCCCCACGACCACGCCGGTCTGCCCGCAGGGATGTGGCTGCATGACGAACGCGACAGGTGCAGAGAAAGGGCTCTCGTACTGCGGCGGTAAACTGATCTCCTGCGGCTACGATCAGAACAAACAGCCGCAGTATTGTTTCGGGGAAGTTACCACCCCTTCCTGTACGTACGATTACCAGAAGAACGCCTGCACCGGTACCTGCAGCCAGGGATACACATGCAGCCTGGCAGCATCCAGGAAGGATGAGACCGGCAAGGTAGTGTATGCCGCCTGCCGGTGCACGGGACAGCAGGCAACACCCTGCGGATATGACAGCCAGAAAGGAGAATGCACCGGCGTCTGCCAGATTGGTAAAACCTGTGTGATCACCGGCAAGGAGACTGATAAACAGACCGGGAAAGAAACCCCCGTCTGCGGGTGTCCGTGGAATACCTGTACGTACGATTTTGACAAAAACGTATGCACAGGTTCCTGTCCTGTCTCCGGGGAGAACTGCCAGCTGAACACCATCTACCGGGATCCTGCCAGCGGCAAGGTTACTTTTGCCGACTGTACCTGCAAAGGTGGAGCAATAACCGAAACCTGTGCCTGCGATGCGACGTCCGGCTCGTGCACGGGGAACTGTGCGGACGGCCGGGCCTGCACGATGGTGGAAAGGACAACCGACAATGCCGGTAAGATCGTCTGTTCGAAATGCGAGTGCCGGGATTCCTGCGTCCTGACATCGAACAACGAGTGTGCCGGCACCTGTGCGACCGGTGAGCCCTGCACGCGGATCGTCTACAGGGACGACAGCGGCAACGAGAAGGTTGGCTGTGGCTGCGGCGGTATCTCGCAGGCCGGCGGGACACCAGCCGGGACGGTTGTCCGCCAGCAGGGATTCTTCGAAGGTATCGGGGAATTCTTCCGCAGGCTCTTTGGCGGGAAATAATCCTCCGGGTGCGATATAACCGCAACCTCTTTTTTCATCATCGTCCCGATCTTATCAGGACATCCTGTTCCCTGCAGGACACGTATCTGTCTCCACCGATCATGGCAAAGCGCAGCAGGACCTATATCTGGCAGTTCACCATCGGCCTCGGTTTCCTCTCGGGGCTCTGGACGGCCATCGGTATAGATCCCGAAGAGGTGCTCATCAATCTCGTCGGAACGACCGCTACGGGTATTTTCCCCGATCCCCTGCTCCGGCAGTTGTTTATCGTCCTGCCGCTCATCCTGCTCGCCATCTCGATCCGGGGCGCTTATAAGAAAGGGAAGGTCCCGGGGCTGGCATCGGTGCTCATCGCGTACGTGGCAGGGCTGTCGATCCTTGTCGCGCTCTGGACCTCCCTGCTCCTCCTCCTTGCAGCCATCGCGATCGGGTACCTTGCCACCGGCCGGAGACTGTTCTGATCCCTGCAGGTGTGCAGACCGATCCTGCGGACCGTCGCCCGGTATTTATAAATTACAGGACTGCATATTATTTAGGACATGAATCTCTCACCGAAGAAGAACCTGATCTACCTTTTCGATTCGGTTGTCCCGAGCCGGTACGTCCACAAGTGCCGCAGGTTCTTTTTCTTTGATCCTTTTTACGGCAACGACCTCGCGCACCGGGGCAGGCTCTCCCATTACGGGAGCGACGAGCGCAAGGCGTTTGCCCGAGAATTAAAGAAGATCCGGTCAGAGACCGAGCTCCTGATCGAGGACATCGAGGCCTACCACATCTATATGGCCGTCAAGCGCACGCAGAAAGTGCCGGGCGACATCGCTGAGGTCGGGGTCTACATGGGCGGGTCGGCCAAGATCATCTGTTCGGTCAAGGGGGACAGGCACCTCCACCTCTTCGACACTTTCGAGGGCCTCCCGCAGGTCGACGACATTGATGCGGTCTGGCCGTTCTACGAGGGTAAGTTCGCTGCATCGTACGACAAGGTCCGGGATTATCTCAGGCACCAGGAAAACGTCACCTTCTACAAGGGCATCTTCCCGGACACGTCCGGTCCTGTCGAAGACAAGAAATTCTCCATGGTCAACCTCGACGTTGACTGCTACGAGAGCACGAAGAAGTGCCTCGAGTTCTTCTACTCCCGCATGAGCAAAGGTGGCATCATCCTCTCTCATGACTATACAACAACGCCCGGCGTACGGAAGGCGTTCGACGACTTCTTCGAAGACAAGGACGAACCGGTGCTGGAAACCGCGGGATCGCAGTGCCTGGTCGTGAAAGTATAATTGAACGGGAATATCCCGTACCAGTTCTTTTTTCGTGAATACAGAATTATGAGGGGGGGCGCTCCTGTGGCGGCGTTCAGTTCTGGTTTTCCTGAACAGGAGATTACTCCGCCGTGCCCCGCGGGGGGCCCTGACGGGGGGAGTCCCTGAGAATATCCTGAGTGTATGGAATTTTCATCGTCCGGGTGTGGACGGACGTTCATGTCCATTCCTGCAGAAAAATGAGATCGGCAGGAAATGTTTCAGTCGCTGAAGATAAGCGCCCCGAAGAACACGAGCATCAGGCCGAACAGAACGACCGCGATACCGATAAGACCCTTCACGGCGGCAATGACCTCCGGCTGGAATATCCAGATAGCGTACCCCCCGGCGGCACAGAGGATGAGCCCGATGATAATCATGGAAAGTCCGGTTTTATCCATACGTATACCTCAGACTCTTGGTTTGGGAATCCGATCCTAAAAAGATATTGAGACACACCGCCATTCAGCCGCCAATGTGACGGCGCAGCGACTTCCACGGGTACGGCAGCAGCGCCATCAGCAGCATGGCTGCGGCAACCGGGACCGGAATGGTGGCCAGCGCAGCTGCAAGCGAGTAATGGTCGGCGATGATGCCGCTGACTGCAACGCCGAGCCCGCCGAACCCGATGGCAAGGCCGAGCATCATGCCGGAGGCGAACCCGACATTCTGCGGGAGGAGCTCGTGGCCTATTGCCACGGCAACGGAGAACGTTGCCCAGAGGCAGAACCCGAAGCAGAGCAGGGTGATGATGGCGGCGATTCCCGACAGTGCCAGGAAGAGGAAGAAGAACGGTATCGCGATTGCGAGGGTCACGACCATGAATTCCTTGCGCCCGAACCGGTCGGAGATGCGCCCTCCCATGACCTGCCCGGCAACCCCGCAGAGGAGCATCAGGGTCATGATCATCGTGGCGGTCACGAGCTCGTATCCCTGCGCCACGAGGTACATCGGCACGTAGGTGAGGGCGGCAAAGACCGCCCATGCCCGGAGCACCGAGGCAGCCATCAGCACGGCAAACGGCCATTTCGGGGGAGCCTCCCCTGTGAATTCCTCCTTTGCCGCATGCATGGCCTGCGCCGCGGCGATCCCGCCGGGCAGGAGGATCTTCAGGGCGAAGTACATCGCGACCGCCGGGAAGATGAGGAAGAGGAGCCCGGGGAGGCCGAACCACCAGACGAGCCCACCGGCCAGCACCGGTCCCACGGCATACCCGAGGTTACCTCCGACAACGAAGTACGAAGTGATGGTTCCCCGGTTCCCGCTGGTACAGAGCCGGCTCGTGAGGCTGAGAGCCGTCGGGTGGAAGCAGGCGTGGCCGAGCGCGGCGAGGATGGCGAACGCCATCATGAGGTAATAGTCATGCGCAATTCCCATCAGGGCGACGAAGACGGCGCTGATGAGCAGGCTTGCCGTAACGCTGACCGTGAGTCCCCGTGAATCCGAGAGCCACCCGATGACCGGCTGGGTGAAGGAGGAGGTGACGTTGTACGCAGTGACGAGGAGGCCGGCTGCGAGGTAGGAGTAGCCGTTCTGGGCGATCAGGAACGGGAGGATTGCCGGAAGGACCGGCATGTAGATGTCGGTGACGAAATGGGCAGCGGCAAGGCCGGTGATGGTACCCTTTACGCCCTGCTGTCCGGTCACGCAATCCGTTTCAGCCGTAGTATCTCGACCTCGATCTCCTGTACATCCTTTGTATGGAAGGCGAAGGTGCGCTGTATCGGGAAAGAGCCGCCGATCTTCTCGTCGATTTCAGCCTTCCGTGCAGTATAGGCTTCTACAAATGGGATGGATCCGGCATTAAAGATGCTGTACGTTACCTCCGCGACGGCAAGGGCGCAGTCAATGAACGGCCGGTCGGCATGGGCTTTCTGCGCCCCGAACGGCGGGTTCATGACAACGGTGTCGCAGGTCCCGATCCGTTCCCGGCACCCCCCTTCACGGACATCGGCGGTGATGAACGCAACCTCTGCGTCAAGCAGATCCGCGTTCTCCCGTGCAACGGCCAGAGCTTTTTCATCGATATCCATCCCGGTGACCGATTCGGCACCAAGAAGCGCTGCCCCGATGGCAAGGACACCGGTCCCGCACCCGAGGTCCGCAACCTGCTTCCCTTTGATATCACCCTTCATCAGCGCGTGGTAGAGGAGCCGGGCGGCAAGCGGTGCCGGCGTCTGGTACTGCTCGAGGGATGCCCGGGGCCGGGAAAAGCCGCGGAGGCGCTGGAGGGTCATCTCGAGTTGTTTCAGTTTCATGGGATCTCGTCGATTGCGTACTCGTCCCAGCTGCGGGTGCCGCAGAGGATCTCGAACTCCTGCGGGGAGAGGACCGGCACGGGGAACCGTACCTGGTCGTCGTACGCGAGCCGGGGGCAGGCGGTGTTCACGTAACACCCGAACCCGAGGTTCAGGAGTTCATCGGGGCTCACTTCCTTCAGGGTCACGATCACGGCATACGGCGAGAGGGCGGAAAGTCTCCGGGCAAGGTCCATGCGGTTCTGGCCGCTCTTGGTGCTGACGATGATACCGAAATCCTTTGCTCCCCTCGCTTTCTCGATGACGGCAAAGCGTTTCCGCAGGAGGCTGTCGGCGTTCACTTCCTGTGCGATACCGGTGAGGGGATCGAGCGCAACAACCCGCACCTTCATGGCAAGGGCGATCCCGATCGGGTGGAAGAGCCCGGTACCGGCGAAGAGAATCTCGTCAGCCCCGATATCCTTTGCTGCGGAAAAGCAGCAGCCGAGCACCTGCCCGCGGAGCGGTGTCCTGCCACGCCCTTCCGAAACCCGCACATCAATCCCGCGGTCTTTGAGGAATGCTTCCATCGCGGGGACGAGGTGGGCGTGCTGGACTGTGGTGACCAGGCCGGTCGTCGTTCCCTTCAGCAGCGGCAGGGCCTTCTCCAGCACCGCCACATCGAAGCCAACCTCGTGAGGTACAAAGATGACGTTCTCCTGCGGGCCGACCGGCGCGTGCCCGACATGGACGAGGACGTCGGCATTGCCGAGAGCGTTGAGTGCAAGGTCGCAGGCACCGTAGCAGGGATCGCCGCTGACGACAACATCGAATCCTTCCCCCCGGAGAGCTGCCGCGTACGCAGAGGCCCGGCGTTTCAGCCCCTCCGGGAACTGGAGGGCGACATTCTTTGCCCTCCGCTCCCGCAATTGACGGACCAGGTCAGAGATATCGTTTGACAACATGCACCCTGTCGTCCACCTCGATCTGCACGAGGGCCTTGTACGGCCGGCCGATATCCGGCCTGCCCCGCTGGATTGCTATGCAGACGTCAACGACCTCGGCGCCTGCGATCTCCAGCGCCTTCAGGAGTGCCTTCATCGTCCCGCCCGTGCTCACCACATCGTCGATGATGACCACGCGGTCGCCCTTATACACGCCGTTGAGGTAGAGTTCGCCCTTCGAGTAGCCGGTGGTCTGGTGGACAGCGACCTCGTGCGGCAGGTTGTAGACCCGCTTGCGCATGACCGTCATCGGGATGTCCGTCATGGTCGAGAGGACGGCACCGATGTGCAGGCCCATTGCCTCTACGACCACGATCTTGTCGACGTTGTTGAGGTCGAGCATCTTCACCATGCCGCTGCAGACATCGCGCAGCAGGGCGGGATCGACAACCGGTACGCCGTCGGTGATGGGGTGGATGAAGTAGTTGTACTCCCCCCGCTTCACCATCGGGCAGGTTTCCAGGGATTTTACCAGAATATCAAGCATGGGATTCACCAATGTCTTTCAGGAACGCCTCGATCCGGCCGAGCGTTACGTGGGGCATGCAGACGATACGGAGGTGCTTCCGGCAGGTCCACGAGACCTTCCACGGGCCGGGAACGCGGGCCTTGTCACAGGTAAACGTCGCGACATTCACATCCGGGGTTGCGGCCCGCGGGATCCCGAAGGTCTCCATCCCGGCGATCAGACGCTGCGTGTTCTTCATGCAGCCGGTTACAACGGCCTTCATCCCCGCAAACCCAAGGTAGTCCATGACGGCGAGCGCTCCTGCAACCGGCGCTCCCGGACGGGTGCCGGCAAGGGTGTACTCCTGCTTCACGGTGAGGTACGGGGTGTCGATGTTGAGAGAATTCAGAACATCCGGTTCGCGGGTGAGGAGGCAGCCGCACGGGATGGTGCTCATGCCCATCTTGTGCGGGTCGACGGCGATGGAGGTGACACCCTTCACCGAGAAGTCGAACGGGATCGGCTTTTTCAGGAACGGGATCACCATCCCGCCGAACGCCGCGTCCACGTGGAAGAAGAGGTCATGCTGGCGTGCGATCTTGGCGAGATCCGCAATGGGATCGACCATCCCGTATTCGGTCGTCCCGGCAACGCCGACGAGCGCGATCGTGTTCCTGTCCACCAGTTCCCCCGCCGCACCGGCATCCATCCGGTAGTCCCGGGTCAGGGGTGCCTTGCGCATCTCAAGACCGAGAATATCGCAGGCTTTCCTGAAGGAGAAGTGGGCGGATTCCGGGACGATAACGTTCGGCTTCCGGATATCGTGCCGGAGCGCCTTTGCGAGGCGCAGCGCCTGGATATTGGACTCTGTGCCCCCGCTCGTGGCATATCCCCCGGCGTCCGGGCAGTGGAAGAGACTGCCGAACCGGTTGATAAGGAGCTTCTCGAGCGCCATCGTGCCGGGGAAGAGCCCGGGATCGCCAAGGTTCGTCTCCATGAACATGCAGTGCGCCCGGACCGCCACGGAGTGGGGGACGGTGCACATGGAGCTGAGGATGAAGTCGTGATCGAGATCCTCGCTCTTCCTATCGGCCAAAAAGGTGAAGAGTTCTTCTTCGGAAATACCCTTATTCAGCATCGCGGGTTCTCGCAGCTTCCAGGATAATGCGTTTCTCCGTGCGTGCAACTGCTTCGCGTATCTTTGCTATGGCGTCGATGTTGGCCGAGAGGCTGGTGATGCCATGCTCAACGAGCCACGTTGCCATCTTCGGGTCGGAGCCGGCCTGCCCGCAGATCGAGCACTCGACATTGTATGCCCTGCACACCTGGATCGCGTTGTGGATAAGAGAGAGTACGGCCGGGTGCTGGGGATTGTACATATCCGCAACGTTCTCGTTGTTGCGGTCGATGGCGAGCGTGTACTGGATGAGGTCGTTGGTGCCGAACGAGGCGAACCTGATGCCGGCCTTGATGAAGTCCTCGATCATGATGGCACTGCTGGGGATCTCGATCATGATGCCGAGGGTAACGTGGTCAACGTCAACACCGCAGGCAGCCATCATCGCCTTTGCCGCGATGAACTGGTCGGGGTGGGAGACCATCGGGAACATGATGCCGAGGTTGTCGTAGCCCTCCTTCCAGAGCTGCTTGAAAGACTCGACCTGCAGACGGAACTGGTCGGGGCTCTGAAGGTCCCGGCGGATTCCCCTCCAGCCGAGCATCGGGTTGTGCTCGTGCGGTTCGTTCTCGCCTCCCTGCATGTTCCGGAACTCGTCGGTCGGGGCATCGAGCGTCCGCACCCAGACCGGTTTGCCCGGGAAGGCATCGAGCACGATCTTGATGCCGTCGTGGAGTTCCCTGACGAACTCCTCCTCCCTGTTGTTGGCGATGAACCAGCCGGGGGTCTTGTTGAGCCCGAGGATCAGGTGCTCGATCCGGAGGAGCCCGACACCGTCGGCGCCGGTTGCCGCTGCCCGTGCGGCCGCCTCGGGGATAGAGACATTCACCTTGACGCTGGTTGCCGTGATGATCGGAACGTGAGCGATTGCTGCCTGGTGGACAGCGGCGACTTTCGCATCGGGTGCCGGTGCTGAGACCGCTCCTTCGTAAATGTGCCCCTTCTCACCATCGACTGTCACGAGCTGATCGTTCTTCAGCACGTTCGTTGCCGTCCGTGTGCCCACAACGGCCGGGGTGCCCAGCTCCCGGCTCACGATTGCGGCGTGGCAGGTCATCCCGCCCTCGTCGGTCACGATGGCGGCCACCTTCCGCATGGCCGGCACCATGTCCGGGTTGGTCATGCGGGTGACGAGGATGTCTCCTTCCTTGACCTTACCTGTGTCCTTCACGTCCCGGATAATGACGACCCGGCCGGATGCAACACCCGGCGCCGCACCCTGTCCCTGTACAAGAATCTTTGCGCTTGCTGCGTGCCCCTCTGCCATACCCTTTGCCTCTTTCTTTGCCCCGATAGTGGTAATCGGCCGGGACTGGAGGATATAGAACGTCCCGGCAACAATGCTCCACTCAACATCCTGCGGGATACCGTAATGGTTCTCCGCGATCTTGCCGTACATCGCAAGCTTCGCCACCTCTTCGTTCGAGAGGACCTGCTTGTTTTGCCGGTCCGCGGGAACATCTGCGAGTTTCGTGCCCTTGTCCCCGTCTGCCACGATCTCGACCTTTTTGTTCGAGACGAGGGTGTCCACCACTTTCTCGGAACGCTGGTCGAAGACGTACTTGTCCGGGGAGACCGATCCGGACACGACAGCTTCGCCAAGGCCCCACGAGCCCTCGATGATGGTGAGAGGTTCGCCCGTGATGGGGTGGGAGGTGAACATGACGCCTGCTTTCTCTGAGTGGACAAGCTGCTGGACAACGACCGCAATGTTGACCGTGTGGTCATCGAACCCCTGTTTGGCCCGGTAATAGATGGCCCGTGCACCATATAGGGATGCCCAGCACTTCTGTACTGCCTCGAGGAGTGCAGCCTCTCCCCTGATGTTCAGGTAGGTCTCCTGCTGGCCGGCAAAACTTGCGTCCGGCAGGTCCTCGGCTGTTGCACTCGACCGGACCGCGACGATCATGCTGCCGTTCTCCATCTTCCTGTATGCCGCCTTGATCTCGTCGCGGATCTTCGCGGGCATCTTTGCCTTGAGCACGAGGGCTTTTGCCGTCTCGGCTGCCTTTTCGAGTGCCTCGTTATTCTCGACATCGAGGTTATTGTAGGCTGCAAAAAGTTTCTTCTCAAGGCCGGTCTCGACAAGGAACCTGCGGAACGCCTGGGCGGTGACTACGAAGGCTGTCGGTACCGGCAAACCGATGGACGCCATCTCCCCAAGGGATGCCCCCTTGCCGCCGACAGAAATGATATCCTCCTTCCGTATCTCCTCGAGCCAGAGTATATTGGGCACATCTTTCATGCTCGCACCACTATGATCTTGCCTCCACCCTTGTTAATGATTATGATTTTCCGTCACTGCCCCGCGCTGGTGCACCGCCGGAAGGAACCGTTATTCCATGCCAGGGGGCGCCCCCTATAAAAGAATAATCCTCATTAAGTCCGGCGCGTATAGTATATGGGTTTTTATGGCAAAAGCGAAAGTGCTCGTCAGCGACCCGCTGGCGGAAGAGGGCCTCGCCATCCTGCGGCCGGTCGTCGATGTCGATGTAAAGACCGACCTGAAGGAAGACGAGCTCTGCAGAATACTGGGGGACTACGATGCCCTGCTGGTGCGGAGCGGCACCGATGTCAATGCAAAAGTGATTGAAGCCGGGAAGAAGCTGAAGTTCATCGGGCGTGCCGGTGTTGGTGTCGATAATATCGATGTGGAAGCGGCAACACGGAAGGGTATCATCGTTGCCAATGCACCGGAAGGAAACACCCTTGCGGCAACCGAGCACACGATGGCGATGATGCTCTCCTTAGCCCGCAACATCCCGCAGGCGAACGCGAGCCTGAAGAAGAAGGAGTGGAAGCGCTCCAAGTTCATGGGCAACGAGATGAACGAGAAGGTGCTCGGCATCGTGGGATTTGGCCGGATCGGCCGGGAGCTTGCCAAGCGTGCCATTGCCATGGACATGAAGGTCATCGCCTACGACCCGTTCATCACGAAGGAGCGGGCGGCCCAGCTTGGCGTTGAGATGATGTCGATGGCGGATCTTTTCAAGGCAGCGGACGTCATCACCGTCCACACCCCGCTCATCCCCGAGACCCGGCACATCATCAACGAGAAGTCCATCGCGACCATGAAAGACGGCGTCCGGATCATCAACTGCGCCCGCGGGGGTATCATTGACGAGAAAGCGCTGTACGAGGCAGTAAAGAGCGGCAAGGTTGCCGGCGCAGCGCTCGACGTCTTCGAGACCGAGCCCCCGACCGACTCCCCGCTGCTGACCCTCGACAACATCATCGTCACCCCGCATCTCGGGGCAAGCACAGTCGAGGCCCAGCTGAACGTTGCGGTCTCCGTTGCCAGGCAGTGCATCGAGGTCCTGAAGGGCGGGGCTGCGAAGTACGTGGTGAACGCCCCGATGGTCCCGCCCGACCAGGCGGAGATGCTCGCACCCTATACCCAGCTTGCCGAGAAGATGGGACGCTTTGCCATCCAGACCGCAGGCGGCCGCCTTGCGTCCGTTGAGTGCATCTATGGCGGGGAGCTTTCGGCCTACGCGGGCTCCATGAAGTTCGTGACCCGCCTCGCCCTCAAGGGCCTGCTCGACCCGATCCTCCAGCAGCCGGTCAACATCGTCAACGCCGAGTTCATCGCAAAGGAGCGCGGCATCACCGTGAGCGAGACCGTGACGCAGGAAGCGAGCGGCTTCAAGAACCTCATCACGATAAAGATCAGGACCGACAAGGGCGAGGAATCGGTCAGCGGCACGGTGTTCTTCAAGGGCCGCAGCCGGATCGTTGCGGTCGGCGGCTACACCATGGACATGATCCCAGAGGGGTACGTCATCGTCTCCCGGCACCTGGACAAGCCCGGTGTCATCGGCCGCGCCTCGACCATCCTTGGCAAGAACAATATCAACATCGCCGGCATGCAGGTCGGCCGGATCCGGCCCGGCGAGACGGCCATCATGGTGCTGAACGTGGACAGCGAAGTGCCCGCTGCAGTTATGGATGAGATCCGGGCGATGCCCGGGATCGAGACGGCGACGTTCGCGAAGATTTCGTCTGAGAAGATCTGAGAATACCCTTTTTCTCTCCCTCATTAAGAATCCCTATACTGCGGAGGAATCCTGCCGGGATTACCGGAATCGTGCGGGTGCATTATCATTCATGACAACAATAATTCCTGTTCAGGAATCATGACTGCTGCGATCGGGACAGATCCTGTTCACCCTGTGCTTTTTCTTATCGGAAAGATTGGAATGATCTCCGGCACGATATTTCTCGGATTCATGACAAACATCCAGCATCCTTTTTCGGCAGGAAAAGCAACCAGCCTGAGTTTTGATACGCTTTTTTTATCCTGCATTGGTGTAGTAATCGTCCTGTCATCTTTTGTCTTGTGCGAGTGGGGACTGTATGGAAAACCCGGCTTTGTTCTTGACCCGGAGATGGTATCCGACCTGAAACGGGACAGTCCCCGTGTGATCAAGGGGCTCATCATTGCGATCGGAGCGATATTCTCCCTGTTTATTTTAGTCTTCTTCATGCTGGTGCTCAATGTACCGGTAGTCCAGCGGTATCCCCTTGGCGTCCGCCTGGTATGGTATTTCCTCCTCATTATGTCGATAAGTATGGCATGGTTCTATTACAAGATGAAACAGGACTGTGTTTTTCAATGAAAATATCCCCGATATCAGTCAGGTCACATTCCTTGTTGTGCGATGACCCCGCCGCCACCGCGGGGCGCCCCCGGCGGGGGAGCAATTACCGTACCAATTCTCCGAACCGGTAATCTGCCCAGCGAGGTCCCGACGAGGTGTCGCGCCGACACCCGAAGGGAGGGTGGACTCATACCACCATGAGATCGTACCTGCATTTTGTTCTCAAACCGATCTGCGATCTCCTAATCAGAATCGCGATCATAATCGCGATTAAAAATCGTTCCGAAAAAATCGATCGGAGAGTTTTTTTTCTGCTTGTTCGGAACAGAACTTCCGAAAAAAAATTCTATTTCAGATTCTGCAACACGGCAGATTGTTTAAGACCTCCAGCCATGTATAGGATAATCGTATGCAGGCAATCGAGGTCTCGCACCTCACCAAGCGGTTCGGGAACCTGACCGCGCTGGACGACGTCAGTTTCTCCGTATCCGGGGGCGAGACCTTCGGGTTTCTGGGCCCCAACGGTGCCGGGAAGACCACGACCATCCGCATCCTGACCGGCATCAGCACCCCGACCGGCGGAACAGCATCCATCTTCGGGAAAGATATCATCCGGGACACCATCGCCAGCAGGAAAGAGATGGGGATCGTCCACGAGACCTCGAATGTCTACGACGACCTCACGGCCTGGCAGAACCTGATGTTCACTGCCGAGCTCTACGCGGTCGGGAAACAGATGCGTGAGAAGCGGGCAGCAGAACTCCTCGACCTCTTCGGGCTCCTTGAGCGGCGCGACGACCGGGTCCGCGGCTTTTCCAAGGGGATGAAGCGCCGGCTCACCCTCGCCATGGGCCTGGTCAACAACCCCCGGCTCCTCTTCCTCGATGAACCGACCTCGGGGCTGGACGTCCAGAGCAACCTCATCATCCGGGACGTAATTCGTGATCTCAATGCGCAGGGTGTCACGGTGTTCCTGACCACTCACAACATCGAGGAGGCAAACCTTGCCTGCGACCGCGTGGCGATCATCAACCGCGGGCGCATCGCCGCCATCGACTCGCCCGAGCGGCTGAAAAAGACGATCCAGAGCGTCCAGTCCGTCGAGGTAGCCTTCGATTCCGCATCCCCCCGCCGGATGGACGATCTGCGGCAGCTGCCCGGGGTGAGCGAGGTCAGAAAGGAGGGGGACAAGTTCCGGCTCTTCACTGAGGACCCGTCGCTCGTGATCGATGCGGTGACGGCGTATGCGAAGGCGGAGAACGCCAGGATTCTTTCCCTCTCCACGTTCGGGCCGAGCCTCGAGGATGTCTTCATCCGGCTGACCGGGCTTGGTATCCGGACAAGGGGGGTGACCACCGTTGACTGAACCGGCCGGGAAGCACGGGCAGCTCTACGCCGAACTGTTCGCGGCATGGGCGATTGCAAAGAAGGATATCAGGATCTATTACCTCAAGCCGAACATCATCGTGTCCGGCGCCATGTTCCCCCTCTTCATGTTCCTTGCCTTCGCGGTCGGGAGGCCCGCCGAACCGGCCGTCATGATCCCGGGGCTTGTCGCCATCACGATCCTCTTCTCTGCATCGTCTATCGAGCCGGTCTCCATCCCGATCGAGCGGCGCGTCAGGACCTTCGACCGCCTTGTCTCCGCCCCGGTCTCCCTGCACGCGGTGGTGCTCGGCGAAAGCCTGAGCGGGTTCCTGTACAGCATCGGTATCGCGCTCGTGCCGCTTGCCGCAGGCCTGGTTATCTTCCGGACGCCGATCATTTCCGTCTTCCCCCTTGTTTTTGGCATCCTCCTTACGGCGTTCTGCTTTGCCACGATGGGGACGCTGTTTGCAGCCTACCCGACCGAGAGCCCCGGCGATATCATGTCCATGCTGA
The DNA here is from genome assembly GCF_002067035.1 of Methanoregula sp. PtaB.Bin085. GTDB lineage: Archaea > Halobacteriota > Methanomicrobia > Methanomicrobiales > Methanospirillaceae > Methanoregula. The sequence goes on from NZ_MVQB01000057.1 coordinate 36,924, forward strand.
ACATGGTCCGGCTCCCCCTGATCTTCATCTCCGGCGTCTTCATCCCGGTCGAGTCTGTCCCTGCGGTTGGCCAGGCCGTGGTCTGGCTCTCGCCGCTCACCTACGGTAACGACCTCATCCAGGCATCCTACCATGGCCACACGCACTTCAACCCGCTGATCGATATGGCGATGCTGTGCATCTTTATCCTGATCTTCCAGGTTGCCGCGAACCGGCTGTACAAAAAATTCAACGAGTGATCGTAACAGGCACCGGCGGGGATCAGAAATGCGTCCCGGCAGGGTTGTGGTGGAAGAACGGTTGTCATGCCGATTCCTGCATCATGAAGAACCCGGCCGGATGCCTTGCAACGATTGATACCTTTTTCCGGATTGAGGTTTTCTGCAGAGCGAAAAAGTTCAACCGCGATCACGATTGCGATCAAAAACCGTTCCGGAAAAACCGCTGATCGATTTTCAGCTTGAAATCGATCCCCGATTTCCGGATCAAAACCGGATCCCGTTTTTCAGAAAAAAATCGATTCGCGATTGAAAACCGGTTCCGGACAAGCTTTCACAGATAGAACACAAAACCGGATCCCGATTTTCGTACGAAAATCGATCAGAGGTTTTGAGATCCAAACCAATCCCCGGTTTTCATTTTCAAATCGATCAGCGATTTTGCAATTGTAATCGCGATCACGATCGCGATCGAAAAACCGATCCGGATCTATCAGACTCTGATTGAAAAATTTTCATCAGACTTTGATTTTTCATTTTCAATCAAGGTTTGATTGAAAAATCTTAAGCAGGCTTTGATTGAAAACGGCCCTCCCGGCCCTCTCTCCGGCGTGAACGATTTTTGTACATGTATTTAACTTTTTACAGGCAGGCTTTGATGAAAATTTTTTCATCAGACATTGATTGAAAAATTTTCGTCAGGCTTTGATTGAAAAAAAATCATCGCGATCACGATCGCGATCGAAAAACCGATCCGGATCAATCAAATACTGATTGAAAAAATTTACCGGCCCTTGTTTTGACAGTACCCGGACCTGTTCTTATCAGCACATTTTTCGCAGCATGCCCCGGCCGGCACGTTGATAATAGTTCAATGCTTAATTAATTACCGGCATGAGCACAGGCAACGCGATCGCACTCATCAGCCGGATCCGGGAGAAGGCGAACCGGCTCATCGTAAGCGAACTGGAAGACCACGGGATCAGGGGCATTGTCCCGTCGCACGGCGACATCCTGAACGTCCTCTTCCGGGAAGAGCGCTGCACGATGAACGAACTGGCACGGAAGATCCACCGCACGAAGCCCAACGTCACGGTACTGATCGAGAAGCTTGTGGAATACGGCTACGTGCAGAAAGACAGGAGCGCTGAGGACAACCGCGTCACGTATATCACCCTGACGGACAGGGGAGAGAGCCTCCGGCCGGTATTCCTCTCAATCTCCGCCAAGCTGAACAAGATCGTGTACGGCCGGCTCTCCCCGGAAGAAGCTGAATCCCTTGAGACGATGCTCCGGGAAATCAGCAACCGCTTCCCTGCCGAAGAATAATTCTTTCATCCTCTTTTCCTGATTGCCGACCCGGCTGCCCGCTCCGAACGGTTAAATAGTTAGATGTTTAACCATTATGCAACCAGCACAACTGGCAGAGACAAACCATGAAGGAAGTAATCGATTTCTATACAAAGAACCCGGTCGGATGTCTTGCGACTGTTGAGAACGGGAAGCCCCGCGTCCGGCCGTTCCAGTTCCTGTTTGCCGATGGCGGGAAGCTGTACTTCTGCACAGCAAACACCAAGGACGTATTCAAACAGCTCACGGCAAACCCCTCGGTCGAGTTCGCTGCAACCTCGCCGGAGTATGTGTTCATGCGGGTGAGCGGCGATGTGAAGTTCAGCAGGGATGCGAAGATAAAAAAGCGGATCCTGGACACCTTCGCCATGATCCGGGGGATCTACCAGACCCCGGAGAACCCGGTCTTCGAGGTGTTCTTCATTGAACACGGCACGGTAAAGATCGCGGACCTGTCGGGAAACCCGGCGCGGTTCGTGAAGTTCTGATTTCCTCCCTTTTTTCGGCCTGTACCTGCTTCGTGCTCAGGAACAGTATTCCCGCCTCCGGCCCATGGCTGGCAGTCCATCCATCTTTGGGGAATGCTGGGGGTCGAATATAATTTCCCGTTCATTTCCCGGGAGTGTCCCCGATGTGAATTTTCTCTCCTGAAAAACCGGACATTTCGTGGCACGACCGGCACGGAACCTGGATGAAAAATAAATTCAACCCCCCAGGGGACCCATGGAAAAATTGCCGGAATAAGCAGATTTTTATGATGTAAAAATGGCGTGCATTACCACGTAATGGTGTCAGGGGGGTCGAATTTATTTTTCCTGCCGGGTGCGGGTAAAAACCCCGGCAAAAAAATCCGGCCCGGGTGGATAGCAATCGAATCAGGGACCGGGGCCATGCCGGTTTTGTCAGCGTTCTTTTTCCCTTAGTCCGGATCCATTGAACCCGCGGGTTCCACGCTTCGCCGCCGGCTTTTCATCGTCAGTGGACAGGCATTTTTCCAATATTTATGCCCCGCAGGGCAACAGGATGATGCGGCCCCGGAACGGGACCGGCACATCCGGATTACAGGAGAAAAAACATGAAGACACCACCGATCGCAATGACGGCCCTTGCTGCACTGTTCATCCTTGCACTCGCAGTACCGGTCCTTGCACAAGACCCTGCATATGCAGGTGCAGCACAGACGACTGAGGTAACCCCGGCAAATTCGCCGGCTCCCGATCCGATAGGATCGTTCATGGGATTTTTCGGCCTCCGGCACGATATCCGCGAACGGCAGGCGGAGAACCGGAACCTCTCGCAGGATCTTCAGGCAAACCAGCAGGAGATCCACAGGAACTGGTGGGAGAACACCGGCCTCTTTGAGAACATCCTCGGCAACCGGCAGACCGTCCGCTCCGCACAGGAGGATGAGCTCGCCCTCCTGCGGGAGAACGTCGGGCTCCGCGAGGATATCAGGAACATACGCCTCAACATCAAAGAGAACCCCGGGAATAAAACAGCTGGTCTGGAACAGATTGCCGGCGACCGGGACATTCTCCGCGTAAACCGGCAGGAGATCGATACAACGCACGACAGCATTCACGAAGTGCGGAACCTGAGTCGGGAGAACCGGTCGGTCATTCACGAAAACAACCAGGAGAACATCGAACTCCGGCAGGAGAACAATGCGACCCGCAGCGACATTGCCGGAAACCGCATGCAGAACCAGGAAGACCGCGAACAGATCCGGAACGGGCGGAAGAACGGGAGCGAATAGGGACAATCCTGAATCATTCTCAGGTTTTTCCCGGACCGTGCTATCCGTTCAGCAGGATGCCGGGCGCAGGAAACAAGTGCACTAATTTTTAATAATACCAGAACAGATGTTATAGAGCATCACGCGGGCTCGTGGTCTAGTTGGCTATGACGTCGCCTTGACATGGCGGAGGTCCTGAGTTCGAATCTCAGCGGGCCCATCATCTTTTCCGGCAGTTTCCCGTGAAACGCCTGCGTTCTCCGAAAACAGCCTCCCGTGCCGGAGACGATCCTCCGGTGTCCCCGGCAATCCCTGTTCTCCCTGATCTTCAGGATTCAGAACAGCTGCTTCCGCCACATGAACAGGCCGAGGATCACCGATACCATGACAGAAAAGAGGAAGATGGTCTCGAAAGCGAGCGGTGACTGCGAAATGGGAATATCCGCGACGTTCATCCCGTAGAAGCTCGCGATCATCGTCGGGATCGCGATGATGATCGTGATGGAGGCCAGAAACTTCATCACGACGTTTAAATTGTTGGAGACGATGGTGGCAAACGCCTGCGTCATGCCATTCAGGATATGCAGGTAGATCTGCGACATCTCCATGGCCTGCTTGTTCTCGATGATGACGTCTTCCAGAAACTCGGCATCATCGTCGTACATCTTCAGCGGCTTGGTGCGCAGGATCCGCTCCAGCACGCCCTCATTGGACTTGAGCGAGGTCGAGAAGTAGATCAGGCTCTTTTCCAGTTCCATCATCTGGAAGAGTTCCTCGTTCTTCATCGAGCGGTGCAGTTCAACCTCGATTCGGGAGATGGATTTCTCGATCTGGCGCAGGTGCTGGAGATAGGAAGATGCGTTACGGTAGAAGATCTGGAAGAGGAACCGGGTTTTCTTGGCGGTATGGAAATGCCTGACTTTCCCCGCGACAAAATCGTCAAGGATGGGCGTCTGCCGGTTGCACACCGTGACGATGAGGTTATCAGCGATGATGATCCCGAGCGGGAGGGTTGTCAGGGTCCGGATCCCCTCGAACTCGGTGACCATCGGGACATCGAGCACGACAAGGACCTTCCCGTCTTCGGCATCAATGCGCGGGCGTTCCTCCTCATCGAGAGCAGCTTTTAAAAATTCCAGCGGGAGGTTCTGCCTCTCTGCCACCGTTGTCAGTTCGGCATCGGACGGGTAGGAGAGCCTGATCCAGCAGCCGTCGCAGGGAGTCTCCACGCATTCGGTGACAGCCGGCTCGGTATCTTTTTTTGTCCGGTAGACCTGCATCATCCCTGATCCCCTCCCGAAGGCTCCCGCAACCTTCCTCCTTACCTAATGGTACAGGGATCTCCCTTATATCCTTCCCTCCATTCCGCTCCACGGCTGAACCGCACGGGCTTTTCTGATACCGGAGGGAGGAATCCTCCGGGCAGGATCGTCCCCTCATATCCGCCCGGGCCGGATTGCCTGTATGTTTTACGATACCCGATGATATGGCTCATCGGAATAGCGTGAAAAATAATGACCGGTTACCGGTACGAACGGACTGCCGGTTCCCGGTACATCAGCCACACGCCGAACAGCATGGACCCGCAGGCAACGAGGAAGATGAGGGAATGGGCAGCGTCAGAGATGGGCAGGGAGATGAGGCGGCCGATATCGAAGAGCACATAGAGACCGAACGTGATGGCGATACACCACCCATAAGGCTTCTGCTGCCGGGTTGCGAGGACAATACCAATGATGGTGACTGCTACTTCAAGAAGGACGGCAACGATCTGAAGGAAATACGGGAAATCCATTCTCTCCTTCTTTTGTTTGTAACGAAATAAAAAAAATTTTCCGGAATGCACCGCCCCTGCAATCAGATCCCGCAGGAAGCATGGCCGCCATGCTTCTCGAAATACCGCTGGTGGTATTCCTCGGCCCGCCAGAACTCCGTTGCCGGCTGGATCGCGGTCACGATCCTGCCAAACCCGAACCGGCCGGAGAGCTGAAGGTCTTCCTTTGACTTCCGCGCCAGCCGGCCCTGTTCCGGATCATGGTAAAAGATGACCGAACGGTAATTCGTTCCGATATCGGGCCCCTGCCGGTTGAGCTGGGTCGGATCGTGGACCGACCAGAAGACGGACAGGAGCTTGTCGTAGGTCACCTGCAACGGGTCATACGTTACCTGCACCACCTCTGCATGCCCGGTCGTGCCCGTGCAGACCTGTTCGTAGGCCGGGTTCCGTGTCGTTCCCCCCATGTATCCCACGGCGGTATCCCTCACGCCAGGTACCTTCCGGAACGCAGCCTCGACCCCCCAGAAACAGCCGGCGCCGAAGGTTGCCGTTTTCAGGTGCTCTCCATCTCCTCCCATGAAAGACTCCTTATGGTACTATGTATGTACCGGGCGATAAGCCTCCCGGAACAAGCAGCACAGGTCTCCGCCGCTGCCGGCATCCGGTTTTTCTGCCGCCCGCGTGGCTCCAGGGGCGGATTCATTAGTTCCGGGATACCATTTTCTGTACATGAAACGGTTGTTCCGCTCGAAAAACGAGAAGATGCTGGGTGGCATCTGCGGCGGCCTTGGCGAGTACCTCGATATCGATCCGACCCTCCTCCGGCTCCTGCTCGTGATCCTCGTTGTATTCTCCTGGGGGATGTTCCTCCTGATCTATATCGTGGCCTGGATCATCGTCCCGCCAGCTCCTGACGAATACACCGGCCGGTTACCCGGCGCGGAAGGGTAACGGGTTCCCGGGACGGGAGGGAGACAGGAGCATGCCGGCAGGACAGCCATGAAAATCCTTTTTGTTGTCTGCGGTGAAGGGCTCGGCCACGCCTCGCGATCCCTCCACCTCGGGCATTTCATGATGCAGCACGGCCATGAGGTCCATTTTGCCGGGTACGGCAAATCCTACGATTTCATGAACCAGCACGGGTGCTCGCACCTGTACTGTATCCCGCGCGAAGTCTGCCTCGAAGGGGAGGGCGGGTTCTTCAGTCTCAAAAAGACGCTCTGGCAGTCGAAATGGATCGCGCTTGACATGGTACGATCCGCGCTGAATGTCCGGCGCCTGATCAGGAAACACTCCTACGACTACATTGTGTGCGATACCATGTACGGCGGAGTGCTTGCCGGCCGCCTCAGCGGGGTGCCGGTGGTCTTCATCACCAACCAGAACCATTTCAACGGCGTGAACGGCACGTCCAATCCTGTCTGGCGTGCCCTCAATTTCCTCATCCGGCGGTACCTCCGGCTTGCGGACCTTATCCTTGTTCCCGACTACCCGCCACCAGACACGGTCAGCGGGTACAATATCGTTGTGCCGGAAGGGGATGAAAAGAGATATGTCTTCTGCGGCCCGTTCTATGTCTTCGATCCGTCGCGGTACGTGTACGAACAGAAGACCATCTTCACCAGTTTCGGGGGCGAGCCCTACAAGCTCCCGATGTACTTGTCGCTCCGGGCGATCGCTGACCGGCGCAGGGACCTGAAGTTCGAGGTCTTCTATACCGGTGCGGAACTGCCGCCCTCTACCGGCAACTTCGTCTCGCACGGGTATGTGCCCAATCTCTACGAGCATCTGGCAAAGGCACGGATCGCGATCGTCCACGGAGGGCTCACTACCCTGCACGAGGCGCTCCTCTTTGAGAAACCTGTCCTGATCATCATGGACCCGTGCCATCCCGAGCAGCAGAACAATGCAAGGAAGATCATGGACATGGGGGCCGGCATCGCGGTTGACGGTACAACGGCAACACCGGAACTCCTGGAAAAGAAGATTGATGAGACCATGGCACTCACTCCGAAACCGTTCCGCAGGTTCCACGAGACCGTCAACGGGCGGCAGAACGCCATGGAACTGATCACCGGGCTCGTGAACCACAGGAAACGCTGATATCCGTGCGACTTCCAATGCCTGATCAGGTGGAGAATGTGCCCGAACCAAAGGAAATCAGATCTCTGACCGTGGAACAGGAGCTCCACACATGCCCGGACTGCGGATATGATCTCGGATTCCACACATCGTTTGAACGGACCGGCACCGGGAAGATCAGCCCCGTCAGGTCAACGCGGGAGGTATACCGCGTCATCCTCATCTGCCCCGAGTGCGGCGCACGGTTCGACATCGGATGGCGGGTTCCGCTGGCAGAGTCTGAAAGCCGGATCGTGAAGGCACCGGCCGGCACGTGTGTTCCGCATGGAAATCCCGCTGACTGCCTGCCCCCCCGTACGCACCATGACCATTACCCGCCGGAATAATCCCTCCCGCAGCCCCGCTGTCATGGTGGCTCACGGTCCTGCGCTGTTTGACAGCGGGGATGCAGCACGGCTGATGGGGCTTTTTGCACCCTCCCGTGTCATTGTTGCCGGTGTCATGGCACGGACAGCAGCGGAGGAGTCCGGCCTGCCGGTGGAATTCGACGGCCGCCCGCCGAGCCGCGTCATTATGGACACGGAAGGGCCGGTCTTTCTTGCAAACCGCGGCAAAACCCCGCACTCCGGCCGGGTTTTTGGCGAGATCGTGGCATCGCGGCTGGGGAGCGGCGGGCTGGTGCATATCGAATGTTCTGACGGGCGGGTATACTGCTGGAACGGTGGCGACCGTCTGCTTGCTGCGGATTGTGCCGCACGGGCCGGGTATACCGTCACGGAAGCATGGACCACGGATTTCCCTCCGGGTCGTACCCGGAAGATCCGCGGCTGCATCCCGGGCGAGCCGGTCTATGTCAATGGTATCGTCATCGGTCACGCGACCGCGGAAACGGTTGAGCTCCAAAGCGATGACGGGGTCATCGGACTGGTCAGCGGCCTTGTGCCCAAACCCCATGGCCTGGAGAAACTCGGGCGGGCCGGCACGATCGAAATTGGTACCGCGTGGTGCAAGAGCGGGCAGATCCGGTCGGCTGCAGCCCGGGCCGGCAGGCGGGCAGCCCGGCACGGCCGTATCGTTGTCATCGACCACTGCGGCCACAGTCTCTACCCGAGGCTCTCCGGGGACTGCTGCGGTGTCGTTGCCGTCGGCGATGATACGACCGCGGTCTGCGGTCATATCTGCCTGCACCGCGGCATCCCGGTCCTTGGCATCACCGACAATGATGCTGACACCATCCTCCCGTCTGCGTTTGCGCCGGGATCCGTGATCCTTGATACGCGGCCGGAACGTGACGATGATATTGGTGCTGAAATCGCAGCGTCGGTTCCGCATACCGCGGTTTTCTGGGACAACTTCATCCGGGAGGTCATCAGCCGGTTATCCGGGAGGGCTGCGGTTGTCCTTGACCTGCGGGAGGCGTTGCCATGATGCGGTGCGCCGAATGCAAGGGAAAGGGCCTGTGCGGGCTTCCCCGCTGCCCCATCATGAGCCGGTTCCATGCGCAGGCTGCCATGAAACCCGCGACAAGCTACCAGGGCACCTCACCCTCGGTCTTCATCGGAAGTTACGGGTATCCTGATGTCCGGGGCGGACCGCTCCTCATCAACGATACGGACAACCCCCCCGACTGGATCCGCAATAACCTCGGCATGGACGATATCGTGAGTATCCGCGCCCGGACGATCCGGGGGAGCGCCGGGCTGCATACGGTTGCCGGCAGCCTGCAGGAGATTGCCCTCTCGGCACGGCCTCTCGACGTGGACGTCTCCTTCGAGCGGCCGGTCGCCTTCGCGCTGGATTTCGACGGCACCGTTGCTCCGATCGGGTTCACCGGCACCGTGAAGAGGATGGACCTCATCGGGAGCGCGAGCGTAGGCAGGGCCGTGGACCGGATCACGTCCGATACGGATATCGGTGCAACCGATGCCGCGATCGCGCTCAGCCATGACGGGATCGACGTGTACCAGATCACGAAGCTGATGACGGCGGGGCTGCTCGGGAAGCGGCAGGCGTTCGTCCCTACCCGATGGGCAATCACGGCCATTGATGACACCCTCTCGACCGGGCTGAAGAAAGAGATCGCCCGGTACCCCCCGGTCGAGGAGATTCTCGTCTTCTCGGGCGAGATCTACGGCAACCGGATCGCGGTTATCCTCCTGCCGGGAGACTGGAAGTACGAGATGATCGAGATCTGGGGGAAACGCACGCTCTGGGCGGGCGACGAGGAGATGATCGTGCAGGACCGGGAAGGGATGAACAAGAGCGGGTACTCCCCGATCACCGGTGCCTATTACTCCGCCCGTCTCGCGGTCTGCGAGTACCTCAAATCCATCCGGCACTGTGCACGGGTGCTGGTCGTCCGCAGCGTTTCGTCGGACTACTGGGCGCCGCTCGGCGTGTGGGTGGTCCGGGAGGCTGCCCGGAAGGCAATGGCAAACCCGCCGGTCCTGGTTCCGTCACTGGATACTGCGGTTGCCCGCGCCGTGGCTGTTATCGGATCAGACCGCTGGGTCCCCCACAGCACACTTATTCCTGAGCTCCGGACCCAGAGGACGCTGTTCTCATTCACCAATGTTGAATCCCATTGAGGCAGGAAATTACCATATTTCTCTGTGTATGTGGATTTGACGGCGCAGTTATGCCCGAAGTGTCAGGAGATTGACCCTGTGCCCCCGCTCCGCCCGCGAGTCGGGACCCGCGCCACGGGCAGGGGTCCCTTTGTCGCGGGGGACGACCGGAGATGAGGATATGAAATATCGCTGACAGTTCGGGTTTTCTCATCACCCGTGTTGTTCCCGAAAGGGATAATTAACGTTCAGTTTCCGGTCTCCCCTCTCTTTCGGGAGACCTTTGTGCACCTGCGGTTCTCATCACAATTTTCACGCGAAGGCCCGGACACGTCAACCCCGGTACGCCTGTGCGGACGTGGCCTGCCGCTTGTAGCGCTCCCGGAGGCTGTCGAGGGTTTCGATGTCGGGAATATCCTTGTCGTCCCGGATGCGGATGAACCGCGGGAAGCGGAGCGCGAACCCGGCCTCGTAGTTCTGGCTTGCCTGCAGTTCCGCATACCCGACCTCGAAGACGAGCGACGGCTCGAAGGTCACTTCCTTGCCGGCCTGCTTCACCACGCTGTCTTTGAGCAGCTCGTACACCTCGGCAAGCTGCTCGTCAGAGAACCCGGTCGCCACGCGGCTCAGCGGCACGAGCTTTCCTCCGGCATCCTGGCAGGCGACAAGGAACGAGCCGAAGAGATGTGCCCGCTTCCCCTCGCCCCACTCGGCGCCGATCACCGCAAGGTCGAGCGTGTCCACCTCCGGCTTGATCTTGATCCAGTTCTTTCCGCGCTGGCCGGGAGTGTAGGGCGAGGACCGGACCTTGATCATGATCCCCTCGTGGCCGGCAGCAAGGGCATCGTCGTAGGTCTTCGTGATGACCGCGGGATCGGCACTGACCGTCTGCGGGGCGAGGTACTGCTTCACGACAGATTCGAGCCTCCTGCGCCGCTCGGAGAACGGAAGGTCGATGAGGGTCTCCCCGTCAAGGTACAGGATATCGAAGACATTGGGCACCATCTCGATTGCCTCCTGCGCGCCGGCAATGTCGTGCCGGCGCCGGAACCGGCGGAGCACGGACTGGAAGGGCATTGGTTTCCCGTCCTTTACCGCGATCACCTCGCCGTCGATGATAACATCGTGATCGGTCGCAGACATCAGCTGCTGGATCACGTCCGGCAGGGCTCCTGTCACGTCCTCGAGCCGGCGGGAGTACATCCGGGCCCAGTTCCCTTTCTTGTGGAACTGGAACCGGGATCCGTCGTACTTGAACTCGGCAGCGATCTCCCCGTGTTCTTTGATCATGTCCGCTATGGTACCCTGCTGGGCGAGCATCATCCGCACCGGGTGGAAGAGGGTGATACGGACATTCCGGAGGTGTTCCGGCCCGGCCTTTGCGAGCCGTGCAACCTCCCCCATGTCATTGAGGGCCTGCATCGCATGCTCCACGAGCGCCGGATCCACGGAAAACGCCTTCGCAACCGCCTCGCGGACGCTCCCCTCCCCCACCCCGATCCGGAGTTCCTCCAGCATGATCCGGGCAAGGTAGCGGCCCTCCAGCGGGTGGGCGTTCCCGAGCAGCCGCCGGACGGCGAGCAGCTTCTCCCGCTGGGATTTCTTCCCCTCCATCTCGGCGATAGCGATCAGGGAGTTGTACACGTGGACGAGGTCGAGTTCCTCGTGGAAGAACGTGGTCTGGGACTTGACGGACAGGAGATCCTCAACTGCCTGTCCGACATCGCCGGTCCTGTTGATCGTATCGATGACCTTGTCCCGGGAGATGCCGGCAACCGCGGCGGTGGCCTCGTACAGCAGATTCGGCCCGATCCCGAGTTTCCGGGAGCTCCAGTCGGCAAAGATCCGCCCCATGATGAAGCGGACGAAGACCGGCAGTTCATCGTCGGTCAGGCCCGGGAGCTCTTTGCTGATGATGTCGATCATGTCGAGCCGGCCCGGCGTAGCCTCGAGCTTCTCGCAGCACCGGGAAAAGTCCATGAAGAGCATGGTTCTCTTGAGATGTTACGTGAGAATGAGGATTAAGATTTGTGTATTTTGCATCTTTTCGATCATATGTCTCCCCATGAAGCACAACAGGAAAAGAATAACGAAAGGGCTGAAACCCCCACAGGCCTGATAAAATTCTGTTCCGCCGGCTCGAAGAACCTGATGGTTCTTCTCATCCTGCCGGTTCTGGTGAACCACCCGATCCCTGGAGCGGCCCTGAGATGAGGGGAGCCCTCGAAATTCATGAATTTCGTACACAATGTTCCAAAGCCGGTTGTTCAGAGTTCCATCCTCTGCGGCCGGCCGCTGCTGCCCCCGTCCTGCGTTGCCACGATGACCCGCTGCATCTCATAGAAGAGCCCGAGCCCGTCGCGGGCGCTTCCCATCGCCTTATCAGGCGTGTTGTTGACCTCGGAGAGATGAGCGAGGATCACCTGCGGCACGTCCTTCCCGAAGTCGCGGAGGCATGCTGCTGCCGCGGGGTTCGAGAGGTGCCCGTGTTTCGAGCGGATCCTGCGCTTGAGCGACTCGGGGTACGGGCCGTTTGCCAGCATGTCGGGGCAGTGGTTGCTCTCAAGGATGATCCCGTCGCAATGCCGGAGCAGCCCGTGGATACCTGGCGTCACGATACCCGTATCGGTGCAGTATCCTGCGCGGATGTCCCCTTCGGTGATGATGAATCCGCAGGGCTCCGTTGCATCATGGGAGGTGCCGAACGGTTCGATGGAAAAGTCGCCGATGGCAAACGTTTCGTGGTAGCGGCAGGTATGGTGGACGAGGGGCTTTGCCGAGATCCTGCGATGGTGCAGGAAATCCGCAAGGGTCCCTTCGGTAGCATATACGGGGAGATCCAGTTTCCGGGCAAGGACGTCAACGCCCCGGATGTGGTCGGTATGCTCGTGGGTGACGAGCAGGGCTTCGATGTTTCCGGCATCGATGCCGGCCCGTTCCATCCGGAGGAGGCACTCCTTTGCGCTCAGGCCGGCATCGATGAGGATGGAGCCGGCCCGGCCCTCGATCACCACGCAGTTGCCCTTGCTTCCGCTGGCAAGCATCGTACAGCGCATTGTCCTATTATTCGTCATCAACGTATTAGAGGGTCTGCCTCATGACGGCGGTATCGATACCCGTCCGCAGGAACGATGCACGGGCATGGAGCTGCCGGAATTTCCGGAATCCGGAAAAAATCGTATTGGAAAAGAGGTTATTTCTTTGGTTTAATCGCTTCGTACTCCGCGAGGATCGGAGCGATGGTTTTTGTGGATATTGATCGCCGCACGAGCGTGGTGAGCTTCCTGCAGTAGTGGATATGGGCAATCTGGAAACTGACGATAAGTCCGAAGCAGAGGCAGGTGATGGCAATCAGGGTGTAACTGACAACGTCAACCATGGCTGTCCCTCACGTCTCCCTCGCGAGTTCGTCGACAATCGGTATCGCGGAGTCGGAATCGGAGCACTCCTTTGCGATCACCATGAACCGTTTCGTATAGTACATGATGAGGAGCTGGTAGCCGGCGATCATCCCGATGGTGAACATGATGATCCCGATACCAATGTAGATCAGAAGATCAGTGAGCAGATCCGCCATAGCACATCTCATTGACTGTTCCGTGGCCGTGCTGATAAATTTATTGAATGATCCTTCCCATCATCCTGTCCGCCGCTGATGGTCATCCCGGTCCACGCCGCCTCCAAATCCCCATGTGCCCGGCCGGGGCCCCGTGTTTTTCCTGCAACCGGATAGGCAGAATCCCAGCATTGATTACTCCCCGGACCCCACTCCTGATCAATGCAGCGCGATATCGGGATTCACATGAAAGGCGGCGTCATCACCGAGCGGGATACCGACTTCTGCACGGTCCGGCTCCGGGCGCCTGCCGGCATCTTCACGGTCGACCAGATCCGGGGGATTGCAACACTGGCAAAGCGGTACGGGTGCGGGGAAGTTCACGGGACCACCCGCCAGACGCTCGAGGTCCCGCATGTCCGAACCGGGGATCTGAAGAAACTGGCAAAACAGCTGGAAAAGAACGGGACGCCGATCGGTTCCGAGAAGGATGAGATCGTCAATATTATCGCGTGCCCGGGCATGAACCGGTGCAAGTACGCCAATATCGATACGATCAGCCTTGCCAGGAAGGCCGATTCAAAGCTCTTCGGGAAAGAGATGCCGGTCAAGATCCGGATCGCCATCGCAGGATGCCCGAACTCCTGCACGAGCCCCATGCTGAACGAGATCGGGATCATCGGAAGGGTAAAGCCGGTCCGCACGAAGGAGCGCATGTGCACCGGTTGCGGGAACTGCGTCTATTACTGCAAGGAGAACGCGATAAAGATCCGGAACGGCATTTCGGTACTTGATGAGGGGAAATGTGTCCAGTGCGGTACCTGTGTCCAGTCGTGCCACTATGACCTCATCAAACCCGAACACCGCCATTTCCTCATCACGGTCGGCGGCCGGCGCGGGAGGCATCCGAAGATCGGGCGGAACCTTCTGACGGTCGAAACAGAAGACCAGGCGCTGTATGTTATCGAAAAGATCGTTGAATGGGTATACCGCCGGGCGTGGAGCGGCAGGCTCCTTTCCGAGCAGCTGGACGATATCCACTTCGACAAATTCAGGGAAGAGATTATCAGGAAGGTGCCGGAAGCACGACCGGTTGTGGACGAAGGGGGAAAGCCCGGACCTGACGTGTAATGTCTTTTTTGTCCCCAGGTCCATCCCGTTTCCCGCAACGGGCAAAACCAGAATCATTCCATAAATGAGGAAATGACATGTACGGATGAGGAATTCCGGAGAAACGAAAAAAAGATAAAATTCAGATCTTCTTGTACAGGTTGCCGTATACGACGACACCCTTCTTCTTCTTGTGGCGCTCGCCCGTGTCTCCGATAAAGTGGGCGAACTTTGCCTTGGTGCCGTCAACGGTGAGTTCGACCTCGTCAACGGGCTTGAAGCCGGGCATCATGACATCGATGCTGCCGAAGACATAGATATCGCCCTCGACCATCTGGCCCCCGAGCTTGCTTGCAGCATTGCCCCTGATGATAACCCTGCCGCCCTCGGCATGGGTCATGACATGGACATCGCAGTTGCCGTTGATGACGATCTCGCCGCCAAGCATGTACATACCGACATCCGAGCCGGCATTGCCCTTGACCAGGATCTTCCCGCCGGACATGCCCCTCCAGTCACCGCGGTATGCGGCGCCGAGGTAGTTCCCGGCGTTGCCCTCGATGACCATCTCGCCGCCCTTCATGGCGGTTGCAGCGAATGCATCGACGTTGCCCCTGACGGTGATTTTGCCGCCCTTCATCCAGCCGCCCACATACTGGTCAGCGGATCCTTCGATGACGATCTCACCGGCAGTCATCCTGAAACCGATATACTTGACGCGCTTCACATCGCCTTTGACAACGATCCGGGTGTCGGCTGCGGTTGCACCTGCATTGCCGGTTACTTCAAAGTACTTGCCAAGGGTCGAGGGGTTGTTGCCCTCGAAAACGGGGAGTTCTGCGATCTGCGCAGCACTCTTGCCGGCGAATGCATCGGGTGAGATGGTGTCTGCCTCAAGGTACAGTGCAGGCGCGTTCTTCATGGTAATGGTAACGGTATCCATTTTTTCCACCTCAGTTGGTTGCATCAACCTCGATTGCATACGGGTTCGGCACGAAGTGGTGCCCGAGCGCTTCGTAGTTGGCCTGCGTCATGCTGTAGTACTTGACGAACTTCTCGTTGATGTCACGCATGACCTGCGGGTTCTCCTTTGCCTTGACATTGACCCAGAGGGTGCGCTTGTTGCCGTTGTTCACGATCTCTCCGTTGGAAACGACCTGCACACCGCTCTTGAAGAACGCTGCACAGCGGCTGAACGCCTTCTCGATGTCGTCGGGGTTGGCGATCGGCTTGTCGGGGTTGATGTTGTAGATTGCAACATCGGCGTCCATGCCGGGCTTCAGGCCACCGCACATGGCAGCAAGGCCGAGAGACTTGGCCGGGCCGGCGCGGGTCATCTGGGCAAGCTCGTAGAGCGAGATCTCGCGGTCGAGAGTGCCGATGGCCGTCTGGGAGAGAACCTTGTCCTTGTGCTTGAAGGCCTCAATCTGCGCTTTGCGTGCCTTCTCGGACATCAGCCACTTGTACACGCGGGGGTACCGGGTGAACGGGCCGGCATTCGGGTGGTCGGTGGTGACATAGCAGCGCATCGGGTCCTTCATCATGAGCGCGATCTCGAGGCCGATTGCCCACTGGATGGCGCAGACCGAGATCGACGGGCTGTAGATGTACGGCACGACACCGGCTGCGGTCTCGAGTTCGACATCGCAGTTGGCCCACTTGAGGTGGTTGAGGCCGGTGAGGTGGTGCTCGAACGGGCCGTCAGCCGTCATCGTGGTGGTCTCGTCAAGGGTGACGTTACCGGTATCGATGGTGATATTCTTGTTCTTGTTGACGAAGTCCGTGACTTCCTTCGCCTTTGACTCGAAGTCGCCCCAGTTGGTACCGCCGTACGAGTGGAACTGGGTATGGGTGAGGTGCATGACCTGCTCGCGGCCGAACTTGTTCTTCGGCTTGATGCCCGCGGCAATCTTGAGGGTGTCAAGGGTTGTCTCGTAGCACCCGGGGTTCCCGAGGTTGTTCGGGTGGATGTGCATCGAGTGCGGGAGGCCGAGATACTCGTTTGCTTCGATGAGGCCCTTGATGATCTCTGCCGGGGTGATGTCGAAGTACGGGACGGGGTCGTTGACGGTGAGGCAGTTCAGTCCCCAGCCCCAGGCTTCTGTGCCGCCGGGATTGACGACCTTGATCGCGTAGCCTTTGGTGACCTTGAGGAGCCAGGCGCAGTAGGCCGCAGTGTTCTCGATCTCCTGGTTCTTGAGATACTCGAGCACGAACCAGTTGTTGCCGAAGACCGGGAATGCCCCCTCGTCGATGATCGGGGTGTCGCGGATCTCCTCGTGGACGTGGCGGGAGAAGAGCGGGGGCATGGCTGCCTCCATCGCAACAGCAAATCCCATCTTGGCATATTCGTAGCCGGTCTTGAACGTGGTCGGGATCGAGGCACCCCCTCCCATACGTTCGATGCCCTTCGTAGGCGTGCAGCTGAAGAGCTTGTCCTCGGGCCGGTAGATGCGGCCGAGGTTGACCTTGGGGCCGGCAACATGGGCGTGGATCTCCACCGCACCTGCCATGACCGTTTTGTCCTTGGCATCGATCACTTTTGCGGATCCACTGACCTTGTCGACGATCTTCCCGTCCTTGATGCAGATATCCTTCTTGTCGCCCTTGATACCCTGGACCGGGTCAAAGACGTGCCCGTTCTTAATGATAAATTCTGCCATGTTATGCTGCCCCCTTGAGTTTCTTCAGCCTGGTACAGACCATGGTCAGGAAGTCCAGGTCCGTCATCATTCCCTCGGGCGGTTCGACAACCTTCCGGCAGTCAATCGGGACATTGTCCATGCGGTAGCAGTTGCCGCCGCATTCGACGCCGTTGAAGGCAACCGGGACATGGAGTTTGGATACGCCGGAGGTCGGGGTTATATGCGGGTCGATACAGACCGAGTCGACCTTCGCGATGGCCCTGACGGCACTGATCGGGAAGTGTGCGCCGGGATCGCTGCCGATGGTGAACATCATGTCCACCTCGCCCCGCTTGAGGAGGTCGATCGAGCTCGAATCACCGGGATTGTAGCGGGCAAAGCCGCGGGTAAGGTCAACGGAGTACGGGAACCCGAACTGCCAGGCAAAGACTTCGCCGGAGCCGGTGACGTTGTAGTGGCCCCGCATCGGCATGATCGAGAATTTCGTGTACTCGTTGAGGTCTTTGGTAACGGCGATTGCTATGTCAATGTTGTGGTTCTTGGAGAGGGACTGGGTTACACCCATTCCGAAAAAGATGATCCCGAAACGGCCGCTTTTCATCAGGTCCGCTGCCTCGCGAATCTTCTCTGCCGGGATGCCGGCGACAACATCCGGAAGCCATTCTCCCTTGAACGCAACCCGAAGCGCGTTCAGGAGCTCGTAGTCCCTGCCCTGCTCGACCTGCAGGTGGACGTCGGCCATCCTGGCGGTGTCTGTGCAACGGGGGTCGACAACGATCATCTTGCGGCTCATCTGTCCCTTGCCGGTGAAGAACCCGCGGGGGAAGATCGAGTACCGTGACATGTGCCGGGGGTGGGCGTGGGCCGGGTTGCAGCCCCAGAAGATGATCCGGTCGGCACGGTTCTTGATCTCACCAAGAGTACAGGTCGGGAGACCGATATCCTGCACGGCAATAAGGGTCGTGCCGTGGCAGACCGCAGCGGTATTGTCGCAGCAGGCCTTCGCGATCTCGGCGATCTCGTTTCCAACGCTCTGGGCCTCGCAGTTGGTGGAGGACCATCCGTACATCAGGGGCTTCTTTGCCTTGGCGAGGGCTTTGGCAGTGTAGTCCGCTGCTTCCTCGTAACTGATGGTCTTCCAGCTGCCGTCTTCCTGGCGGATCCGGGGTTTCGTGACCCGGTCGGTTGACTGGGAGTGGAGGAACTTCTCGGTCCCGATCACACAGGCATTCGCGACCTCGAGGAGTTTTTTTCCGTCGTCAGAGACGGTAACTTCAATATCATCGCAGAGGGTCCCGCAGAACGGGCATATTACGTCGGTAATGGTCTTGGTCATCCTACTTTCACCCCGCACTGTCTCTGGACCAGTTCCACCCCAAGGAGGACCGGTTCGTTGATAGCGATCTCAATCTTCACGGGCGTGCCCTTGAAGGTCGGCATGCCGGTAGAGTAGGTGTTGTCACTGACAACGGAGTTCGCCCACGGGCCCATCGGGATGAAAGCAACCCCCGGGTGGGGTCCCTGCGTTGCTTCGACAGCTTTGACGACGACGCTGCCGTAGTCGCTGGTGACCTTCACATTGGTGTTCTTCCAGGCGCCGAGTCTCTTTAAGTCGGACGGGTCCATCTCGATAATGCCGCAAGCGGTACGGTACGACGGCTTTTCCTTACCGCTCTCGATTGCAACACCCTGCTGGATGGTCCTGCCTGAGATAAGGTTAACAGTAATTGGTTGTGCCATAGTCGCCCTCACTTCAGGCCTCGGTCATGACTTCGGCCCCTTTGCCGGAAAGCCGGATCACATCGTACGGGCAGGCCTTGACGCAGACACCGCAGCCGGCGCAGAGTTCGGCTTTGACATCAAGGTGAACGGATTTCCCGTTCTTTACCGCGTAGATCTTTTCCTTGGTCACAGGATCCACGGTGAAGAGCTCAAGAGCATCCACCGGGCATGCGATGACGCAGTTGCCACAACCGGTACATCGCTCAATGTTTACATGTACAGAAAACGCCATGCGTATCACACACTTGTCGTCGTAATTGCTATGGTTTCACTGCATGAAAGTTAAATGTTTCTAAATCAGCATATAGACATTTTCATTAAATCAGGTTAACAGAAAAAAAAATTTTCAAAATGGTATTAACATAAGTCGGAAAACATCCATTTTTTTATACTGATTTCCAAAAGAAACTGTGGATTTGCCAGTTTACGGATGCATATGAGTAATGAAAATGTTAACCACTTTTAAAATTCAGGAAAAAATACCGGGATGCGCCGGCCATCTGAATACACGATGGTGAGCATTTTTGTCCGCGGCTGCTGCACGATCCGATCCCGGAAATCAGATACCACCCGGGCGGATAATCCCCGTCTCTCTGGTATCGTATCCTCCTAGCCCGGTCAGGATCTTTTTAAATTCCGGTGAACGGACAGTATCGATCAAAGCGACCAGCCGCGGATCCTGTTCATGTTCTGTCCGGAGCGCGAGCTCGTACCGTTCCTCCGCTACCGGAACGAATGGGAGGCCGAGAGCTTTCGCAGCGCTGTACACACACAGGCCGGCATCTGCTTCCCCGCTTTTCACTGCAAGCGCCACTGCAATATGGGTGGTCACCTCCCGGTCATAGCCGATGAGTGACGAAGGCGCGATCCCGGCTTTCTTCAGCTCGAAATCCAGGAGCATGCGGGTACCGGATCCTTTCTGGCGGTTGATGAATGACCGGCCCGGAATACCGGAGAGACCGATACCGTCCCTCGATACCACCCCCTGCTGCCTCCCGGCAATGCAAAGGAGAGACACCGGCCGGTCCGGCAGGAATTTCCGCAGGTATGACGTATTATACGTCCCGTCATCGGCAAGGAGGTGCATGGGGGCAGCGTGGCACTCGTCTTTTTTCAGAGCGATGATGCCTCCCATGCTCCCCACGTGGGTGGAGATGAGGGTACCTCCGGAGGGCCTCATCAGATCGGCAAGATGATCAAGAGCCGGGTCATGGCTGCCGGTCACAATCAGGGCATTCTTTGCCTCTTCTTCCGGCACCATAAGCCGGGCATCGACGGTATCCCCGGCATTGAATCCCTCCGATGCAAGGGGAACCCGCAGGAAAGCGTTCGCCCGAACGGCACTCATCTGGACACCGGCACCACGGGACTGGGGGGAGACGATCCAGCGATCCCCCACCCTTCCGAGCGTACAAAGGACGAACTCGTCCGATCCGATCTCCTTGGGATACGCTGACGTAATACAGGCCCGTACGACCTGCGGTTCCGGCACGGGAAGACCGTACCTTCGAAGGAACGGGAGGATGATCTCGCGAAGGACGGTGAGGGCAGAGAGGGGATAGCCCGGGAGGCCGAAGACCGGCCTTCCTTCGATTCGTCCGATAATTACGGGTTTGCCGGGTTTGATGGCGATCCCGTGGACAAGGACCTCGCCAAGTTCTGCAATGACCTCCGCGGTATAATCCCTGGTTCCCGCGGACGAGCCGGCAGAGATGATGACAATGTCGTTCTCCTTCACGGCCCGGGCAACGGCACCGCGGATCGTATCAGGGTTGTCCTCGACAAACGGGTAGCGGGTACATGCTGCACCGACTTCTTCGAGCATCGCCTCTGCCATGATCGTGTTGCTCTCAACGACCTGTCCTGGCTTCGGGCGGGTTCCGGCAGGAACGAGCTCGCTTCCCGTGGGGACGAGTCCTGCGCGGACCGTGATGACCTCCGGGTTTGTAATACCATAGGTGGCAAGTGCCCCGATTTCGTGGGGTCGTATCCGGTAAAGGGATGGCATGATCATCTCCGACTCGGCAAGATCTTCCCCGGCCGGGCGGACATGCTGCCACGGTGCGGCTGCCTTGCGTATCGTGTAGCTCCCGCCATCCTCCCAGACATCCTCGATCATGATGACTGCATCATATTCCGGAGGGACGATGTTACCGGTATTCAGCCTCGCAGCCCTCGACAGGGTGACCGGGTGCTGTTCGGAAGCACCCCGCGTTTCGGCGCTGGCGACTGCGATCCCGTCCATGGCCGAAAGGTGGATCTCCGGCACCGAATACCGTGCGAAGATCGGCGCCGCGGTGACCCGCCCGGCAGCCTCCTCAAGCGGCACCTGTACTGTCGTGGGTCTGCAGGAGAATTCCCGGGCAAGAATCGCGAGCGCCTCTTCGAGCGATATCACGTTCAGGTATCGTTTCACCATACTCTCACTGCAAATCCGCGTTTCCGGCAATACTCGCGGTCAAACCGATTTTTCCGGGTGCATTCCTTATCATAAATCCTGTTTTGTATTTTTTCTTATCATGTATACCATTATTGATCAGTTGATGGAAGAGGAACAAGTGTTAATTTTCTTCTCTCACAATCCTTTTCCATCGGCAGTCACTCACATAACCCTTGTTGAATTTTCTTATTAATTAAAAAACATTTACCAATATGATAATTAAGAAGGTTTAATTAAATTGCTAATCAAAAGATCAAAGTAATCAAAAATTTATTACAAAAATCTACTGTGTGATGTACATGGCGTTCTCAGTACATGTCAACATAAACCGATGCACCGGCTGCGGCAACTGTGTGGTTGCCTGTCCGGTGAACGCGCTTGAGCTCTATACGCTCGACCCGGTAACGAAGGAGAAGATCTATCATGTCGTGGATGGGAAGTCCATCAGTATGGACGTGAAGATGGAACTCTGTGCCGGCTGCGGTGTCTGTATCGGAGCCTGCCCCTACAAGGTGATCACCCTCTCCGGCAGGGGAGAAGCCGGGGTCTTTGTCTGAACTGAGGTGGAAAAACAATGCCGAAGATCCACCTGAACATGATAACCCAGCGCTCCGTTGAGGAAGGCGCAGCCATGGAGAAGGGCAAGATCAATCCCGACTATTTTGTTGCCTGCTCCATCTGCGAAATGCACCCGGATGATATGAAGAAGGCCGGCATCTTGAAGAACACCAATGTCCGTGTCACCAGCGAATGCGGCAGCGTGATCGTGAAAGCGATTGAGCCAACGCAGTTCTGTCCCCCCGGCCTCGCCCATATCCGGCAGGGCGTCTGGGCCAACCAGGTTGTCCCGCCGCGAACCCAGTCAACCGGAACCCCGCAGTACAGCGGTTTCCCGGTCACCATCGAACCGGCACCGGATGAACGGATTAAGACCGCGCTGGAACTTGTCCAAGGTGCGGTCGGATTATGGAAGGGAGGAAACTGATATGCCCAAGCTGATAACCCAGGTCGGATGCCCGTACTGCGGGTCGTCCTGCGATGATATTGAAGTGCTCGTCTCGGATGACGGCCGGAAGGTCCTGGAAGTCCATAATGCCTGCATCATCGGGAACAACCTGTTCCATCATGCAAACGATTCCACGCGACCGATGCTGCCCCGTCGGCGCCAGCCGGACGGCACGATGAAGGAGATCTCGTTTGAAGAAGCCGTCGACTATACCGCAAAAACCCTGCTTGCGGCAAAGAAGCCTCTCATCTATGGATTCGGTTCCACTAACTGTGAGGGCATGAGCGCGGTCGGACGTGTTGCCGAGAAATCCGGGGCAATACTTGACAACTGCGCATCGATCTGCCACGGCCCGTCGTTCCTTGCCATCTTCGACAACGGGTACCCCAGCTGCACGCTCGGCGAAGTGAAGAACCGTGCCGACTGCGTCGTGTTCTGGGGCTGCAATCCTATGCATGCCCACCCGCGACACACCTCCCGTTATTCGATCTTCCCCCGCGGGTTCTTCACCGGCAAAGGCCAGATGGCGCGGACGATCATTTCGATCGACCCGCGTGAGACCGATACCGCGAAGCTCGCGGACATCCATTACATGCTCGACCAAGGCCATGACTATGAACTCTTCGACGCCTTCCGTACGGTACTTCGGGGCCACGATATCCCGGACATGGTAGCCGGGTGCAAAAAAGAGGATATCCTCAAAGGCGCAGAGGCGATGAAGAAGGCCCGGTTCGTCATGATCTTCTTCGGAATGGGCTGCACCCATACCGACGGCCGCAACCATAATATCGACATCGCCATCAGCCTGACCCGCGACCTCAATACTCACACCAAGGCTTCGATCATGGCGATGCGGGGGCATTATAACATCGCCGGTCCCGGTCAGGTCTGGTCCTGGCAGTTCGGATTCCCGTACTGCATCGATCTCTCCAAAGGCACCCACGCCCACATGAATCCGGGCGAGACCAGTTCCATCGACCTTGCCATGCGGGACGAGATCGACTGCTTCGTGAATGTCGGTACGGATGCGGGAGCGCACTGGCCCATCGATGCCGTCAGGCACGTCAAGAAGCACCCGTTCATCACCATCGATCCTAACTTCTGCATGGCAAGCGAGATTGCGGACCTCCATATCCCGGTCCGGATCGCCGGCGTGGACGAAGGGGGCGTTGTCTACCGGATGGACAACGTGCCGATCCAGTTCAAGGCGGTTCTCAAAGGCCTTTCCGGGGTTCCCAGTGATGAGGAGCTCTTCGATATGATCTACGAGCGGATGTGCGTGCTGACCCAGACCGAGCCTGTATGGCTCACGGCAAAGGATGACCGGAAATACCCCTCTCCGGCGGTGATCTGAGATGACCGAGATCATCGTCAGGGGTGGTTTCGTCATCGATCCAACGCAAAAGATCGACGGCGATGTGGTCGATGTCGCTATCAGGGACGGGAAGATCGTTGACAAGGTCGGTTCCGGTGCAAAGATCATTGACGCAAAGGGAAAGGTCGTGATGGCAGGGGGCGTGGATGTCCACGCCCATGTTGCCGGGCCCAAGGTCAATGTCGGCCGGCTCTTCCGTCCCGAGGATAAGCTCTTCAAGAGCCCGATGGCGCAGGAGAAGTTCCGGGTCGAGAGCGGTTTCTCCATCCCAAGCACATTCAAGACCGGGTACGATTACGCCCGGATGGGATACGCGTTCGTGATGGAAGCCGCGATGCCCCCCCTCCACTCCCCTCATGTGCACGAAGAGATCCACGACACCCCGATCATTGACGAAGCCGCACTCCCGGTCTTCGGGAACAACTGGTTTGTCATGGATTATCTCAAGAAGGGAGAGGTCGAGAATACCGCTGCCTACATCGCGTGGCTGATCCGGGCAACGAAAGGATTCGGCGTGAAACTCGTGAACCCGGGCGGTACGGCAGCCTGGGGCTGGGGGCTGAACTGCCTAAGCCTCGATGATCCCGTCCCGTATTTTGATATCACTCCCGCCGAGATCATTACGGGATGCCTCAAAGCCAACGAGTATCTCGGCCTCCCCCACTCTGTCCATATCCACCAGAATGACCTCGGGAACCCCGGCAATTACCGGATCACCATCGATTCACTGAAGCTTGCAGAGGGAGTAAAACCGAAGAACAGATTCGGCCGCGAGCAGGTCATGCACTCCACCCATATCCAGTTCCACTCCTATAAGGGCACGAACTGGGGCGACTTCGAGTCGGGAGCAAAAGAGGTCATGGACTATGTCAACCGGTCCAAGGGGCTGACCATCGATCTCGGCTGCGTAACGCTCGACGAAACAACGACCATGACCGCGGACGGTCCCTTCGAGCACCACCTCAACAGCCTCAACCACCTCAAGTGGGCGAACGTCGATGTCGAGCTCGAAACCGCTGCCGGCGTGGTCCCGTATGTCTACGACCCGAATATCAAGGTCTGCGGAATCCAGTGGGCGATCGGTCTTGAGCTCGGTCTCTTTGCAAAGGACATGAGCAAGACATTCATCACCACAGATCACCCGAATGCCGGGCCGTTTACCCGGTATCCCCGGGTCATCAAATGGCTGATGTCGAAGAAGGCCCGCGAGGCAACGCTGGACAGCTTCAAGCACAAGGACAAGGTCATCGGTGCCACCCACATCCACAGTATCGATCGCGAGCTCACGCTCTATGAGATTGCCCAGATGACTCGGTCCGGCCCTGCAAAATGCTTGGGCATGGGGGGTATCTACGGTGGCCTGGCTCCCGGCATGAATGCGGATGTCGCGGTCTTCGATCTCAACTACAAGGACATGCCATCCGATCCCGAGAAGATTGAAAAGGCGTTCCAGCGTGCTGCGTACTTCATCAAGTCCGGCGAGGTCGTTCTGAAAGACGGCGAAGTCCAGAGCCATGGGCACAAGAGGACGGTCTGGGTCAATGTAAAGATGCCCGAGAACCCGCAGGTCACACGGGATATCAGCCAGAGTTTCACCAGGGATTACACGGTCGGTATCCAGAACTACCCGGTCAGGGACTACCTGGTCCCCCACCCGTTCGTGATCGATGTCAACCTGGAGGCCTGAGGTGCGATCATGGCAACCATCATCTTAACACCGAAAAAGACGCCTGAGCTCATGCTCGAAGGATACAATATCACTCCGGACTCCTTTGCAGGAAAGACACCGGCCCAGATTGCCGGTCTGGAAGGACGGGAGGGCAAGATCAAAGTAACGCTCGGGGACTTTTTTACGGTCTCCGGAAATTCGGGTGCAACCGCTGCTGAAACCGATATTGTCATTGCCGGTGACTGTTCGCGGGTCAAGTATATCGGGAACAAGATGACCGCCGGATCCATCACCGTCAATGGCAATGCCGACATGTATGTCGGCGGCTGGATGAAAGGCGGAACGATCCACGTAACCGGTAACGTCCATTCGTTCTGCGGCATCGCGATGGAAGGCGGGGAGATTCTCGTAGACGGCAACGCTGAGAACTATGTCGGATGTGCCTACCGCGGCGACTGGCGGGGCATGCGGGGCGGCACGATCCGGATCCGGGGAAATGCCGGCAATGACATCGGCACCTTCATGCTCGGCGGCACGATCATTGTCGAGAAGAACGCGTTCATCCATGTTTCAACCCATGCCGAGGGCGGAACGGTCATCATCAGGGGGGATGTCGAGGGCCGTGTCGGAGGCCAGATGGTGAAGGGGGACATATTCGTGCTTGGGAAGATCAAGTATATGCTCCCCGGTTTCCGGAAGGTTGGGACAGAAGAGAAACAGGTTGATGGTACCAAAGCAAGATTCAACCATTACATCGGGGATCTCGGGGAACGCCACCCGAAGAGCAAGGGACAGGAGATCTACGCCAACCTGTATGTCAGGGCAGCGGCATGACTTTCCCCTTTTTGGTTATTCGGAACAACGACACTCATTCCGGTAAAAAAAGTCTGTGATGATCCATGAACAAAATCGGAAAGGATTTTATCAACGGAACCAGGTATCCGGATTTTTCAACCTTTGACTGCATCCTGGGAATCCCCGAACCCCCTCCGGAGCGGCCGGCTCCGGAAGGAGCAGCGGTCATCAAACTTCCGAGTCCAGGGCGAATAAAGATCCCCGCTCTGTCTGTCCGCGAGGCAATCGAGCGGTGGGAGCCGGTGACGTACTTCTCCCGCTCCTCGATGACCCTGAAGGATCTCTCGTTCCTCCTCTGGTGCACGCAGGGATTCAGGAAGAGCAGCACCGCTGAGAACCAGATGCGGAACACTCCCTCAAGCGGCCTCCGGTACCCGCTGGAAACGTATTTTGTTGCCGGAGAAGTCGACGGCATCGAAACGGGCCTTTACCGGTTTCTCCCGCAATCACACAGTATCGTTGCGGAACGTCCCGGTTCCGACCTGCCTTTCACCATGGGAGACGCGAGCCTGAACTTCAAGATAGTTACCCGGGCAGCCGTGACCTTCCTTTGGGTCGGAGTTCCCTGCCGTTCAGTCTGGGCCCTGGGGAACCGGGGATACCGGAGCGTCCTGATCGAGGCGGGGCATACCTGCCAGGCCCTCATCATGGCCGCGGCATGTATCGGGTACCAGGTGCAGCCATCGGATCTCTTCAATGATGAAAGTATGCTGAATCTTGCGAACCTTGATCCGGAGACGCAATGGCCGGTCTATTTTGCAGCGGTAGGCAAAGTGGAGAGGGAACTTTAAAGACAGAAATCGGATACAGGGTATTAAAATCCATATTTATTATCCGGCGGCGGCCGGAACCAGAGTGCAGGCACAAAAGAATGAGACAGGAAAAACGCAATAAAAAGGAAGATGCAGGAAAGCTGGAGAAAAATTACCAGCTCGCTCCTCAGTACCGCAACATTGCCTGTACTATGGTTGATCAGGGGCACGTTGTTGATGGTTTTCATGAAGTGGTTGAAGAGGAACCGACCGCCCTTTTCATCAACGGCCGCCATGCGATGACAATACTGATGAGCCCCGGAAATCCGGAAGATTTTGTTACCGGGTATCTCTTCTCCGAAGAGATCATCAGGACGCCTAAAGAGATCGAGTCGATCCGGATCGAGAAAAACCGGCTCAGTGTCATCACGAAAAATCTCTTTAAGGTACTTCCGCCCAAAAAGACCATCCTCTCCGGCTGTGGGGGGAGCACATCCTATATCGATCTGCAGAAGCTCCCGAAGATTCACTCGGATTTTTCTGTATGCGCGGAGAGGATTGTTGCGGCAGTCCGTTCTGTTCCTGATTGTGATATTCATCACCATGCAACCGGCCTGCACCATGTTGTCCTGCATAACGGACAGCAGGTGGTTGCTCAGGCGGAAGATATCGGGCGGGATAACGCGGTTGACCGTGTGATCGGGCATGCACTGCGTACCGGTGTTTTTCTCTCCCAGACGTTCGTCATATCGTCCGGGCTTGTATCATCGGAGCTGGTGCGCAAGTGCCTGACTGCGAACATCCCCGTTATCGTTTCCTCCGGCGCAGCTACTGCTCTTGCGGCAGAAGTTGCCCGGAAGACCGGCATGACCGTCATCGGATTTTCACGCGGAGGGATGATGATTATTTACAGTCACCCTGAGCGGATTGCCAAAGGCGATCAAATGCCGGCCGGGACCCTTCCTGAACTAAAAATCCCGAAACTGTAATCCGGAAATCCCCTCCTATTTCAGCACCTGTACCGGCACTACTGAACCCTTTGCCAGCACACCCTGCCCCTCCGCTATACAGGCAATTGCATCGGCATCGGCGATAGCCCGCAGGCGGCTGCTGTCTTTTAACGAGTGAAAGATCGGGAATTCCCCGCCGTCTTCCAGCCTGCCGAAGAAGAAGTTTGTCCAGTCACGCTGGCGCCCCTCGAGATCGGTGGCGAGCCGGGCGTTGATGCGGGGGAGGTCCGTCTCCGCATGGCCGGCAAGGGCAAGGAGGCCGGGAAGCGCGATCTGTAAAAAACCCATCAGGTTCGAGGAGGGCCCGCCGGGCAGAATGAAGACCGGTTTTGTACACAGCATGCCAAAGCCGACCGCCTTGCCGGGTCCGATGCGGATTCTGTGGAAGTACTGGTGCCAGCCCAGGCCTTCCAGAACCTGTGCGGTAAAATCGCGGTCGCCGGTCCAGGCACCTCCGCTGGTGATGAGCGCATCGGCATCCGCCGACAGCATGCGGAAGGTTTCTGTCAGGGTGTTTATATCGTCGTTGACAACGGTCAGGACCGTCTTCATCCGGTACCGCCTGCACCATGCGTTGATGGTCAGGATGTTGCTTGCATAGAGCTTGCCTTCGGCAAGGGTCTCGCCCGGGAGAACGATCTCATCCCCGGTGCCGATGATGGCCACGGTCGGGGTCCTGAAGACCGGGACGGTGCTGTGCCCCGCGGCGGCAATAAGGCCGAGTAATCCCGGGGATATCTGCCGGCCTTTTTCCACGATGCGGGACCGGGACTCCACATCTTCCCCGCGGAAAAGGATATTCCGGCCGGGTTCGGCAACATTCATGGCCAGGACATCGCTGCCGTCCGGTCGCGTGAATTCCTCGGTCAGGACTGCATCGGCACCTGACGGAATCTTGGCCCCGGTCAGGACCCGCACCGTCATACCCGGCTCCACGTCAACGGTCGTTGTTCCTCCCGGTGCCATCCGGCCGGCAAGCCTGAGCCGGACAGGATTTTCCTGTGTGGCATTGCAGATCTCACGGGACCGGACAGCGTACCCGTCTTTCAGCGAAGAATCCGCCGATGGAGAGTCCACCAGTGCATGGAGGTCCGATGCCGCAATACGATCAGTGCTGTCGGCAAGTGCGATCGTTTCCATGCCCAGCGGCCTGCAATTTTCAAGGGTTATGGTAAGAGCTTCAGTAAGACCAAGGGACAGTTTCTTCATCGTTTCCTCCCCCCGTATAGCCCGGCCTGCCCCGCGCACCTCTGTCTGGATGGTCCGGGAATAAGACTTCGACAACGGATGGCGCAGTGCCGGGAGAATCTGGTTTTCAAGGTTAATAATCAGAAGATGTTAAAAGGTAATTGTTTATCTATATACTGCTCAGAGATAGTGAACACGAATTCCCGTCCGCACATGAAATCGTGACTCCGTATGGTTAACCGTTATCTCACCCTTCTCCCGCTCGACGAGGCACTGACGATCCTGACATCGTCCTTTGAAAGACCTTCGGGGACTGAGAGGATCTCCGTTACCAGCGCGATCGGGCGGGTCGTTGCCGCGCCGGTCCATGCAAAATATTCGGTGCCGGAAGTGAATCTCTCGGCCATGGACGGTATAGCCGTGAAGAGCCGCGACACTATCGGGGCAAGCGACACAAGGCCCGTAACGCTCACGGAATTTGCCCGCGTCAATACCGGCAATATCATCCCCCCCGCGTTCGATGCAGTCATCATGATCGAGGATATCTGGGAGACAGACGGGAAGTGCCAGGTCCGCAAGTCGGCAGTACCCTGGCAGCATGTCCGCCCGGCTGGAGAGGATATGAAAGAGAACAAGCTCGTGCTCCCCCGCGGCCATATTATCCGGGCGTTCGATATCGGAGCCCTCGCAACCTTCGGGATAACGAGCATCGAGGTCCTCTCAGTCAGGATTGGAATTATCCCGACGGGGAGTGAGCTTGTCCCGTTCGGTGTCCGGCCCGGGCCGGGGCAGGTTGTCGAAAGCAACACGGTCATGGCACAGGTCTTTCTCTCGCAGATGGGTGCGGACTGTACCCGGTACCCCATCGTGCCTGATGACCCCGACCGGATCCGCGAGACCCTGCGTACCGCGGTGAGAGAAAATGATCTCGTGCTCATATCAGCCGGTTCATCAGCCGGAACCCGCGACTTCACGGAGAGCGTCATACGGTCGCTCGGGGATCTCATCTTCCATGGGGTAGCGGTTAAACCGGGAAAGCCGGTGATGCTGGGAAAGATTGATGGAAAACCGGTCCTCGGCCTGCCGGGCTACCCGCTTGCCGCCCAGACGGTGCTCCGCGAGTTCGCCGCACCGCTGCTGGAATCGTGGGGTTTTCCGCCGGCACCCCGTTTAGCCGTCACTGTCCGTCTTGGGCAGGCACTTGTCTCAGACCTTGGGTTCGACGAGTTCATCCCGATCTTTGTCGGCAGGATCGGACAGGACCTCCTCGGGACACCGCACGGGAAAGGGGCGTTTGCCCAGATGTCGACCGTGAAGGCCAACGGGTATACCCACATCCCTGCACCGGTCGAGGGATACGAGGCGGGTACGATGCTCGAGGTTCTGCTGACAACCGATCCCGGCAGCATCGAACGCACCCTTATTTTTACCGGCACTCTCGATCCGGCGCTGGAGGACCTGGTCAACCGTGCCCATGACGAGGGCCTCTTTATCCATGCAACCAATCCCGGTAATATCCCGGGGCTCCTCGCGCTGGGCAGCAACAGCTGCCATGCCGCTCCACTGGTCCTTCCCTCCCGATCCCTCCTGACTTCGTACCAGCCACTGACGCAGTTTTCCGGTGCAGGAGATCTTGCTTTCATCCACATCGCATCGGTCGAGCTTGGCATCGCATCCATTAACGGGCTTGAAACAAAAGACCTCACCCGTGTCCGGTTCATCAACACGCGTAAGGAGACCCCGTCCCGGACCGTTCTTGACGCGCTGCTCGCTATTGAGGGTATTCATCCTTCACAGGTCAACGGCTACCTGCAGGAAGTTCATGGTCCGCCGGCAGTAGCAGTAGCAATCCGGAACGGCTTTGCCGATGCCGGGATATGCACATCAAGTATCGCGAGCGCGAACAGTCTCCGGTTCATGCCGGTTGCCCACGAGGACTATGAGCTGGTCGTGCGAAAGGAAATGCTGGCTGATTCCCGTTTCAAAACCCTTGTTGCCCTTATCCGATCGACAGGCTACCGTGCAGCGCTTGAAAAGACCGGCGGTTATGATCTCACGCTTACCGGTACCATCAGGGGGATGAATGGCAGCGGGACCCTGACCCCGTTTGAGCCGGGATGTCTGCCGGCCGGGTTTATCTGAAAATTTTTTTCCAGACTCTCATCATCTGAAATCATGATAGTATTCCGTGATAGCAGCCACGGTTTTTTTTGGAGATTTGCTTGTATTGGATATGATTGGAAATGCCTTTTCGATCCGTGCCGGAGAGATTGAAATCCGCGATCAGCGCACAGGTTGTTTTTAAAAAAAGTGTAACTATTCAGCCCCCCTTTTTTCGACCCGAACCGGCAGATCGAAATACTAAGAGTACATGAATAACAATAGATGGCAGTCAACCGTGCCGAGTTACTGGAATTATGCCGGACAAATCCGGAAGCGGTTGTTGACATTATCGAAAAACAGGATCGTGTTATCACTCAGTTGACAGAGAGGATAGTGCAACTGGAAGCCCGGATAGTTGAGTTAGAGGCGCGGTTAAACCGGACCAGTCGGAACAGCAGTCAGCCGCCGTCGATGGATGGCTTCAGGAGAGTCCAGAGTCCCCGGAAGAAAGGAGAGCGACCGCCCGGAGGACAGTTGGGGCATAAAGGCCAGACCCTTGAGATGGTAGAGAATCCGGATGAGATTGCATTTCACAGGGTTCAGGTATGCCAGGGGTGCAGAACATCGCTGGTGGATGAGGACCCGGTCAAGATCGAGCGACGCCAGGTGCATGACACTGAGTTCAGGATACGGGTAACCGAACACCGTGCCGAGCACAAACGGTGTCCGGAATGTGGTATGATGAACCGTGGAGAATTTCCATCAGATGTTCAGTTCCCCGTCCAGTATGGCCCGAACCTCAAGGCACTGATGGTGTATCTTTGCGTTTACCAGTTGGTTCCGTATGATCGGATTCGGGAGATGTTCTCCGATATCTTCGGACGTTCGTTGAGCACCGGGACCCTGGTGAATGCAGTTCAGGAGAGTTACCGGAACCTTGCAGGAGTTGAAGAACGGATACGAGACCTCCTGAAAGATTCAAAGGTAATCCATGTTGACGAGACCGGTATGCGGGTCACCGGTATCCGGCAATGGCTGCACGTTGCAAGTACCGATTTCCTCACGTGGTATGGTCACCATAAAAAACGGGGAAAACGGGCAACCGATGATATGCAGATCCTGCCCCGGTTCAAAGGTACTATGGTTCATGATTTCCGGGCTTCATATTTCCGGTATCCAAGTCGTCATGCGATCTGTAACGCCCATCTGCTTCGCGAGTTGAACGGTATCTCGGAGAATTATCAGCATACATGGAGTCTGGATTTGCATGATCTGATTCTGGAGATCAAACACCAGGTGGATGCTGCACGGGCGAACTCGTGTTCTCTCAGCTCATCGACGATTGCGGATTTCGAAGCACGCTATGTTCGGATCCTTGAATCAGGATTGAACGAGATCTCATCTGAAGAAATTCCGGATTCCCCGACAAAACGCGGTCGTAAGAAACAGTCAAAAGCCAGGAACCTGCTCGATCGGTGCAGGAAGTTCCCTCCCGAGGTGTTGGCTTTCATGCACAATCTCTCAATTCCCTTCACGAATAATCTGGCTGAACGCGATATCCGAATGGCCAAAGTCCAGCAGAAAATCTCCGGTACCTTCCGCAGTGAAAACGGTGCCTCCGCTTTCTGCAGGATCAGGGGGTATATCTCCACCACAAGGAAAAATAACAAGCCGGTCCTCGATTCGCTTATCGGGGCTTTTCGGGGAACGCCGTTCATTCCGTTACATGCTTAACGCGCGGGCTGAATAGTTACAAAAAAGTATCGTCAATTTTATCGTGCAGTTCTGCATTGCATAACAGAATTCTGAGTACAGAGATCGCCGGTAAAAATGATATCTGTATCATTCACATGTTTTTATAATCTCTTATCATTGAGTTTTTCCGGAAAAAAATCCCCGGGTGTATCACTAGATCACCTAACGGAGGAGAATATCGACAACTATGACGTATATGTAAAATATATTAATTTAAGAAAAAATTATCTTTTTTTGTTTAACGGATATTTTTTTATTGTTCCAGACGTTTTTTACAGTAATGGATACTCGTCAGGAAACCATAAAAAAGATTAAAAGTCTCCTTCGTTTTCACCGTAACGGACTTACCATTACCGATATAGCGGAAAAACTCCGGCTGAACCGGAACTCAACAGCGAAATATCTTGAAATTCTTCTTATTTCCGGCGAAGTAAACCTGAACAATATTGGCCCGGCGAAGGTCTATACCTACTCACAGAAAATGCCGGTATCGGCAATGCTGAAATTTTCCGCGGATTTCATCCTGCTGATCGATAATGAGATGCATATCCTAGACGCGAACGAGAATGCGCTCAGCATCCTTGGAACAACCCGTGAGAACCTGATTGGGAAGCCGATCGATACTATTACATCGCCTCTCATAGCCCGCCTGGATATTGCACATGTATTTGAGGAGATTTCTTCGAAGGGAGAAGTACAGCGGGAGTTCAGTGTCCCCCTCCAGGATGAAGACCACCATTTCCGGATTCGCCTTATTCCAACGGTTTTTGATACCATGGACGAAGGTATTACCATCATCGGAGAAGATATCACAAAACAGATTCAGTTCGAAGAATCTCTGATGATCTCCGAAACGCGGTACCGGGCAATTGTCCAGGATCTGACATACGTGATCTGCCGGTGGCGCCCGGAAGGAGAAATCACCTTTATTAACGATCTGTTCAGTCGTTTTATCGGAATTCCCTGTAATAACATAGCGGGCACAAGCCTCTTTACCTATATCGTACCGGAAGATCTCCCCCTGCTCAAGGAAAAGATCACCCGGCTCCTCCGTGGCCAGCCGACTGTTTCCCTGGAAATCCGGTTAACTGACAACAGGGGGACAATCCGCTGGTACCAATGGAATATCCGGGGTATCTATGATCATAACGGGGCTCTGGTCGAATGCCAGTCAGTGGGTCGTGATATCAATACCGAGAGGGAACAGGCGCAAAAAATCCGTGAGAGCGAAGAGCGTTTTCACATGATCACTGACCATTCCCCGTTCCCGATATCCATCGTTGACAGATCCGGGAATTTCCTGTATGTGAATAATGCCTTCTCCCGACTCTTCGGATATACGCGGGAGGATATTCCTACTGAGAAAGACTGGTTCGAAAAAGCGTTCCCCGATATGTCTGCCAGAGAATGTCATGAGTGTATGCACACCCTGAAACAGGACCCGTCAGGTTCCGCTCCTCATGTCGCCGTGCCTGCGATATTACCCGTTACATGTAAAGATGGTTTCGTTCGTCAGGTTAACTTCTACCGAACCACTCTCCAGAACGGGGAGCAGTTTATTGTCTGTGAAGATCTTACCCCGAAAAAAGAGGCGGAACGGCTCCACACGATGCTGGCTTCGATTGTGAATACGTCCGATGACGCCCCATCCCTTTACCGGAGCCTCAATAAATCAGTTCCCCTCAGGGATAAACCATGAAAAACACCGAGGGGATTACGAGGGAACCGGATGGACAGCAGGGTCAACCGGATCCCGTTCAGCAATACAGGAAATGTCTCTCCTCTTCTGCTGGCAGCATTCAGCACATCGTGGCCTTTTTAAGTCTGGATCATTTTTCGTGAGGGTTCACGGTAGGCTGAATACCATAGTGTCCGGTTTCCGCCGCTGATCATCACTCACGTCAGCATGTTTTAAGAAATTCTGCCGGATCCGGGTAATGAAAAGCAGGTAATTATCTGTCATGATATGGGCAGAGCTTTGATGGCATAAACGGGGGATCTCAACGTATAAAAATTTGAAAATGAATAATTCGGAATGTTTAAGGTGCATGAGTAGGATAATGTCGACTGGTGTGCGCGGGGTGTGATTATCTTTAGATCAGCGGTTTTATCCTCACTGAACATACGGTTCCGATCTCCGTCTGATTCTGATTACGGCGTTCCAGTGAATCTCCCCCGTACCTGATGATCAAGCTGACGGGCAAGAATGATCAGAGATGGATGATAACAACGGAGCACCGATGAAAACAGAACAGGAGAAAGATACCGTGAATATTCTCGTTGTCGAGGACAGCCGGACCCAGGCTGAATATCTCCAGCACATCCTCGAACAACAGGGATACCGGGTTATCCTCGCCTTTGACGGGAACCAGGCACTGGAATTGATCAAAACCGAACGCCCCGCAATCGTGCTGACCGATATTATCATGCCGGAGATGGATGGCTACGCACTCTGCAGTGCCATCAAGCATGACAAGGATATGGCAGATATCCCGGTCATCCTCGTTACTCAGCTCTTTGATCCTCCTGATCTTATTAAGGGTCTTGAAGCGGGGGCTAATGATATCATCATCAAACCGTTTCAGCCCGAACATGTACTATCGCGGGTAGCAAGCGTTCTTCAGTCACAGGCACAAAAAAAATCGGGTGATACAAGTCCCGCCCTGGAAGTATCATTTGATGGCAAGACGCATCTCATCCCGGAAAGCCAGCTCCGTACCCCTGCAATCATACTCTCTTCCTATGATGCTGCCATGAGGAAAAATGCAGAATTACAGGAATCATCTGAACGTCTTGCTCTTCTGAACGAGGAACTGGAGAAAAAGGTTGAAAAACTCCAGCAGGTCAATGAACAACTCCGGTTATCGCCCGCTCTGGGAAACGAGGAACATGGGGAAAAAATCCGTGAGAGTGAAGATCGTTTCCGGTTAATCACTGAACGTTCTCCTTTTCCAATATCCATCATCGACAGCGCCGGAAAAAATCAGTATGTAAATAAAAAATTCGAGCAGCTCTTCGGGTATACCCTTGGGGATATCCCCACAGGAAAAGACTGGCTCCAGAAGGCATTCCCCGATATCACTGAACGAACGAAAGCGATCAATACCTGGAAACAGGGTCGCGGGCAGGAGGCATGGAACGAGGGCAACTCCCCGATCTTTCCGGTCACCTGCAAAGACGGGACGATCCGCCAGATCCGCTATTGTCCGATTCCCCTCAAAGGGGGTGAACAGTGTGTCATATATGAAGATCTTACTGATAAAGTGGAATCGGAAAGGCTCCGTTCCGTTCTTGTTTCGATTGTGAATTCCTCAAATGATGCGATTATCGGGAAGTCACTCGACGGCACTATCCTGAGCTGGAACAAAGCAGCGGAGCGTTATTACGGGTATCTTGCAGAAGAGGTAATTGGGAAATCCATTGAGATCATTATGCCCCCGGAAACACGTGTTCATCTTCCCGTGTTTCTCCGGAGGGTCGGTGCAGGAGAAACCATTGATCGTTTTGACACCGTCCGTCTGCGGAAAGACGGTTCCCGGATTGCTGTCTCTGTCACGATCTCGCCAATCAGGAATGAAGAAGGCCGCATTGTCGGGATTTCTACCATCGCCCAGAATATTGCAGACAGGGAAAAATCCGAGACCAGCCGGATGTTCAGGGAGCAGGTTCTTCACCGCCGTTAATACAGGTACTCTGTATCCGGGAACCGTGGTAAGACAGGTAACAGGGTGTATTTTTAGG
Organism: Methanoregula sp. PtaB.Bin085; assembly: GCF_002067035.1. Lineage (GTDB taxonomy): Archaea > Halobacteriota > Methanomicrobia > Methanomicrobiales > Methanospirillaceae > Methanoregula. Next base: position 73,640 of record NZ_MVQB01000057.1, read on the forward strand.
GAATCAGAAGGATCGGTATGCTGATACCGGGAACACATGGTATACTTCCTGAATGGTTCGGAAAAAATGGATATGAAAAAATGGGTGTTGGTACGTATCAGTGTGAAGGCATCCCAGGATTCTGTGGAGAGATCCTGACGAGTGCTTCTTCTGCAGCTATCTTGACATAGCCGTTATCCTTCTTCAGTACTTCCTGGAGGCTCTTTATTGCCTTGGGGTCTCCAAGTTTTCCCAGTGCAGCAGCAGCTGCGAACCGGACGTCCTGTTCAGGATCTCTCAGAAGGGATATCAGGGAGTCAACGGAATTGGTTGCACCAATGTTTGCGAGGGCGTCAGCTGCCAGGTACCTGACCCAGCGATCTTCATCGGCCAGCGCCTGGATGAGGAACTCTGCTGCCGGCTGTCCGAACTTTTCCAGGTCTACTACATTTTTCCAGCGTTCTGGATTATTCTTTTTTGCAAGTGCTGCGACAATATTCTGCATGGATAACACACCTCTTCCCCTTCCCGGGGTTACCATACAGTCCCTCACGGGAAATAATGAATATTTGCCATTATAAACCGCATGGCATATATGAATGGCAGAGGGAAAAGAAGTCCGGTCTGACGGGATGTACCAGGATAAAAACTCATATCTCATCCTCATTCATGTGGGATGATATCGATGCCTCATGAGAGGAAAATATCCGGTAAAATTCTTTGAGCATATCAATGACGGATACGAGGGGCAGGGAAAGGTACTGAATGAACAAACCGGTTATTCACTGTCAATATCCGTTTTTTTGATTTTCCGTTTTATTTTCTCATAATCGTCATTCATGACGGGTTCAGGCATACATTCCGGCTGATAGTATTTGCTTGCCTCTTCATACCTGCTGATCGCCACCCAGTACCGTCCCAGGGATTCTTCATACCTGCCAATCTCACACAGGCGATCGCCAATCTCCTTGAGCGCCTGGGTATAGTACTTCCTTGCTTCATCGTGCCGGCCCAGATTCTGAAGACAGTAACCTGTCTCATGCAGCGCTTCGGTATAGTTGGGTGCAATATCCAGGGCCTGTTGAAATCCCTGTAACGCATCTTCGGTCTTTCCCTGATCCAGAAGGAGCGTGGCCTTCCGGTACTGGTTCTGAGCCTCTGCCGGAATTCTGTCGGATTTGATCGTCCCGACAATTTTTTTTCTGGAAGAAAGGCCAGCAGTCATAGGTTTTCTAACGCTATTTTAAAGAAGATCTTATATAGGGTTTTGCCACCCGGGTATGCCATGCAGATAAATGTGCAGATCGAGCACGGTGGATTGTCCGCTGATCCGTTCCGAATATTGAACGGTTTTTGCCCCGTTTATATGTGAATATGACCATGATAAAAAAAACCGGGCAGAGTATCGTATGCCGTTTGTCTGATGAAGCAAAGGGCAGGATCCGTATGTTCAGGGCGAGAGTTTTTTAGTGCGTTCGGGTCTTACTGCCCTGATACTGACCATCATCTGAAAATATTGCCCCCTACCTCGTGTAACATCGATGTTTTGTGTTCTCTGCAGGCAGCACCGCATTGATCATATCGCTGTCAAGGAGGGATTTTTCTCTTCTGCTGAAGAATCTTCGAGAGGATTTTTCAGAAAAATTTCTCCATGCATATGATGAAAATAAATTTCATGGTCCGTTTCCAGGGTGTCCCCCCCGGTTTTTCTGTACCCGTCATCAATATGGCTGACTGTTGGCCCGGCTTCTTTGCAGGATGAAGGAAAGGGTACATGGTTCACGACCCTGACAATAAATCGGCATGATTGCATATAAACGCACACCGGTAGCATGTTGTTTTCATTAAACGACGTCGATAATCAAAATATCTTGATAATCCGGTACAGCAGACAGTACTGGGATCATTGCATGGAGAACCCCCACCGCCAGTTGATTGAAACGATCTGTAATGATGTCCTGCCAAATATGGTCCGGATATTTGAATCAAAAAAGATGGACAGTGTTCTTGATCAGGATCAGTATGTCAGACTCCTCGAAGAGAACGTTGAGCGGGCAAACAAGTCTCTTAAAATGCTGCCCGTAGAGGAGCAGGGCCAGTACCGCGTGATGATTGACCAGGCGTATGCAATAAATATTGACCGTCTGAGAAAACAGCATCCGGTCTTACAAACGGTTACAGCACACCCGATTCCATCAGAAAAGAAATTCAACTGATTCTGTACCAGGATCGGACCGCGGATTGAATTTTCTCTTTCAGTTGATTTTTTTCCCTCCTCTCCGGTTCGACACAACTGGTTATATACGGGGATTGGCGAAAAGGACTCTCTTCTGATACTTCCGGCGTATATGGCGAACCGGGATACCAATCCTTTTTTGAAAAACGGGGAACCCGCATGTATTCAGAAAACCTGAAAGAGGTTTCTTTTCATGAAAAAACGGGTATCAATGAAAAGATTTTTACGGATGCGATCATGATGGAAAAAACAGATTTGTCCGCTTCGATTTTAACGATCACGGAAAATGAAAAAATACGGTCCGGCTACGACCGGATTTTCTGCATCCATCATTATCGCTGGTACTACAGCAATGAAAAAAGGAAAAGAATTCAGTGTCCCTTCTTGCTGAAGGGATTGAAGACGTTCTCGTAGATCATGTCGCTGCCGGTGTTGTGGAGCCGTGCGCGCTCCTCCTTCTCCTCGACATACGCCATGAGCGGGAGTTCCATGTTGACACCGGGCACGTGACCGAACATCTTCTCGAGTTCGACCTGCTGGGCGTGCATGAAGAGCGCGTTCGGGATCTCGGCAGGGCAGAGTTCCTGGCACTGGCCGCAGTTCACGCAGGAGTCCGCGATGTGGGCGAAGCGGATGAGGTGGAACATGAAGTCCGGCGGAAGCTGTCCGGGCCTGACATAGGCAGGGTTCTTGGTGGTACATTCCACGCAGTAACAGATCGGGCATGCCGAGATACACGAGTAGCACTTGATGCAGCGGGAGGTCTCGGACATGATCTTCCTGAGCCGGTCCCTGCCCTCTCCCAGCGACTCGAAGTCGTGCTTGCGCCACTTGTCGCCAAGCTTCATCATGGCGCCCTCGACTTTTCCGCGGATCTCGAGACCCTTGGGGTTGGCTGCCTCGGTTGCGAGTATGCCGTTCTTGACTGCACCGTTTACGAGGTTCGCACCCTTCTCCGAGCAGATCTCGACAAAGGTTGCCTTGCCGGCCTTCTCTCCGATGACACCCCAGTTCCCGCAGGCAAGATCTGCCTGGCGGGGAATCTTCATCTTGCAGCGGCGGCAGTTGCTGCGCCGTCCGTAGCCTGCCTCTTCGAGTTCATCAACGGAGATACCCTTGTGACCTCCCTCGTACTCAATGATGAACTGGCCCTTGTCGATCTCTTCCTTGTGGACCTTGTCCGGGTCGACACCGAACTTCTCGGTGATCATCTTGCGGGCAAGGACCGGGCTGACCGACCCTCCGCAGTTGACACCGATCATGACAACGTTGTCAAGGTTGATCTGCTTGCGCTTGGCCAGTTCGTAGAATGCCATCGCGTCGCATCCCTTGACCGTGACACCAATCTTCATGTTGTTTGAGCCGTCAAGGTATTTTTTGACGAGTTTGGGGATGAGCAGGGTCCCGCAGTGGAGCGAACCGGCAGTTTTTGCCAGTTCCTTGGGGTCCTTGATCAGGACAGGCTGGGCATCGTAGATGTCGGCTCCCTTGGTGACGGCAAGGACCGCATCGACCATTTTTGATTCAAGTGCGTATTTCCAGAGAGCGGTGACTGCGCCGCCGAGTTCGGCCTTCTTCTTGATCTCTGCGTCGTTGGTCCACGCGTAGAGCATATCGCCTTTCTTTGCCATGATCAGGCCTCCTTGATCTTCTCAATACGTACAGCACAGGCCTTGAACTCGGGGATGGCTGCGACGGGATCGAGTGCATTGTTCGTGAGCACGTTGGCAGCGCATTCTGCGTAGTGGAAGGGCATGAAGACGACCCCCTTCTTGATATTCTTCGTTACACGTGCGCCGATCTTAATCTCTCCACGTCTGGTGACGGCTTTGACCATTTCCTTGTCGCTGACGCCGAGTTCTTTTGCGTCCTCGGTGTTGATCTCGACCCAGCCTGTCGGCTCCTCGCGTTCGAGGTTCTCGGAACGGCGGGTCATGGTCCCGGTGTGCCACTGCCAGATGCAGCGGCCGGTAGTCATGATGAGCGGGTATTCCTTGTCCGGGACTTCTGCCGGGGGTTTCCATTCGATCGGGGTGAAGATACCAAGCCCGTCCGGGTGGGTGAACTTCTCCTTGTGCAGGATCGGAGTGCCCGGGTGGTCGGGAGTCGGGCAGGGCCAGCAGAGCGCTTCAGGCTTCTCGAGCCTGGCGTAACTCATGCCACCGTAGGACGGGGTGACTTTTGCGATCTCGTTGAAGACGTCCTCCGCGCTCTTGTACGGGAACTGCTTCTCGAATCCCATGACCTTTGCAAGCTCGCAGAAGATCTGCCAGTCTGCTTTTGCCTCTCCCGGCGGGTCCTGCGCTTTCCTCCAGCGCTGGACACGGCGCTCTGTGCTGGTCTGTGTTCCGTCCTTCTCGGCAAAACAGGCTGCCGGCAGCACAACGTTTGCGAACTGGGCCGTTTCTGTCAGGAAGATATCCTGGACGACCATGAATTCGACATTCTTCAGTCCTTTCTCAACGTGGTGGAGGTCAGGGTCGGAGAGCATCGGGTTCTCTCCCATGATATAGAGGCACTTGACCTTGCCAGGCTCATCGGCGAGCGTGTTGATGAGCTTGGTCACGGTAAGACCGACTTTGCCCTCAGCGATCTGGCAGCCCCATGCGTCCTCCATCTTCTTTTTCATCTCGGGGACGATGACGGACTGGTAACCGGAGTACACATTCGCGAGCGCTCCCATATCGCAGGCGCCCTGCACGTTGTTTTGTCCGCGGAGTGCGCAGATGCCGGTGCCTGGCCTGCCGAGGTTGCCGGTCAGCATCTGGAGGTTGGCGATCGACTTGACGTTGTCAACACCGGTGGTGTGCTGAGTGATCCCCATCGAATAGAGAACCGCGGACTGGCCGGACTTGCCGAACCACTCTGCTGCAGTGATGATGTCCTTTGCCGGGACGCCGGTGATCTTGGAGACGTTCTCGGGGCTGTAGGTGTCCTTCATCACAACTTCTTTTACCTTCTCGAAGTCCTTCGTGCGGTTCTTGATGAACTCCTTGTTCTCCCAGCCGTTCTTGAGGATCAACTGCATGAAACAGTTCAATAATGCCACATCAGTACCGGAATAGAACTGCAGGAACAGGTCAGCGATCCTCCCGGTCGGCGTGAGCCGCGGGTCAGCATAAATGACCTTCGCGCCATTGGCTTTGGCCTGCATAATCCGGCGCCCGATCAACGGGTGCTGCTCGAATGTGTTAGTACCGATAACGAGGAGGCATTTTGACTGGGCAATATCCGCGATCGACTGGGTCATGGCACCGGATCCGAATGCACCGGCAAGCCCGACAACCGTGGATGCGTGACAGAGCCTGGCACAGTGGTCGATGTTGGGTGTTTTAAGGACTGCACGGGCGAACTTCTGCATCAGGTAGTTCTCCTCATTGGAAACACGTGCAGATGCAAGGCAGGCACTCTGCTCGCCCTGGTACTTCTTGAAGTTCTCTGCGATAAGCTTGTAAGCTTCGTCCCAGCTGGCCTCGACAAACTTCCCATCCTTCTTGATGAGCGGTTTTGTTAACCGGTCTGGAGAATTGACGAACTCGTGGGCGTAGTTACCTTTAGGACATAACTTGCCCTCATTAACCGGATTGCGCTGCCAGGGCTGGACGCCGACAACCTTCTTGTCAACGACAACAAGGTTGAAGCCGCACCCCGTCCCGCAATACGGACACGTGGTTGGTACGTACTTGAAATCCATTTTTTTACACCTATCAAAAAGATTGACAATCACAGGGTCTGATCGAACGGTATATAACAATACTGGTTTTTTTGTAAAAAATGGTGAATACTGGTGGATTATGCCAAATCGTTGCCCGAATCGAATCAAACTCAAAGAATTATTGAAATTTCAAAGTCAATTAAAAATAATTAACATGTCCTGTATCAGTCATCCGAACGCGCATTTTCTCGCGCAGTGATACTATCAGATAACCAACTGTCTGAAACAACGGCACAAGGGAATGTAAGAGGCGAGAAAGGACAGGTATTGCAAGGAAATGAGGCGATTGTTTTTATAACGGAATTCCTATGGTTGGTGACCACCCGGATGAATTTCTCCCGCTCTCCCGTGAGGATACAATAGACCGGAACCGGTTTTATACCGGAATGTTGAAATTATGCTCCCGAAACAGAGTATTCTCAATTCCACACCTCTTACGATCTGACATTCTCCGTCATCAGCCGATAAATTTTACGATACGAATTCCCGCCTGTATTGCCAGGAATCATATCGGTTTTTTCAAACCTCCCTGACTGCCAGCAGAAATTGAACAGGAATGGTTAATCATTGTCCGGTATTTTTTCCCGTACAGGTCTGAACGCAGGGCCGGATCACAAAAAAGGGAAGCAACTGTCGGTTTTTCGGAGATGTCCCGGCAGTCATTTCTTCCAAATGAAAGAAGAAACGCACTATCCTTCAAACGGGAAAACATGAACTGCCGTTGCCTTAACACCAGCAACGACCATTATGCCCGCACTGAGGCCGAGCTCGGTGCAGGAACGGCGTGTGATGAGGGCCGTAATCGGGATACCGCAATCAATAGTTATCCTGATGAACGGCCCGGAGGGAACCATCTTCGTGATCCGGCCAGCCAGCTGGTTGCGGACGCTGGTCCGTGATGATGAAGAGCCGGCCGGGCTCACGGTGACTTCCTCGGGCCTGATATACAGGATAACCTGCTGCCCCGCCGGCAGGCCTGTCAGTGCCTCGAAGCACAGGTCCTTCACCCTGATGAGAGCATGCCCCCCCCTGTTCTCCGTCACAATCCCCCCGGTGATGGCATCGATCCCCACGAAGCGGGCGATCTCGCGGCCGGCCGGCTGGTAGAAGATCTCTTCTGCTGTTCCCACCTGCACGAGCCTCCCGTTCATAAGAACACCGATCCGGTCCGCCAGGCGCTGGCCCTGGATCATGTCATGCGTGGACATGATGATCGTTGTCCCGGACTTTCTGTTGATTCCCCGGATAAGGTTCTCGATAAGGTCAGACGAGACCGGGTCGAGGTTGGCTGTCGGTTCGTCCAGCAGGAGGACCTCGGGTTCGGTGACAATTGCCCGGGCAAGGGCGACCCGCTGCATCTCGCCTCCGGAGAGGGTGACCGCTCTTCGGCCCGCGAACTCGGAAAGTCCCACGAGACCGAGTGCAGCGATGACCCTCTTCTGTGTCTCTTCCTCCGGCACTCCCCGGAATTTCAGCCCGAAGGAAACATTCTCTGCAACGGTCGTGTTCAGCACTGCCGGTTTCTGGAAAACCATTGCCATTCTCCTGCGGAATGCCAGGCGCTCGTTCTCGTTTCCGCCGGTATCCTGTCCGTTGAAATACACGGTTCCCGTGGTGGGCCGGTCGAGCAGGTCGATGAGCCGAAGGAGCGTGGTCTTGCCGCTGCCGCTTGGCCCGATAAAAGTAAAGATCTCACCGGCCTGGATCTCAAGGCTGGTCTCTTTAATCGTTTCTGCACTGCCGAAATTCTTCGTCAGGCTCTCGATCCGGATCATCCAGAGGGCCCTCCCGGGATCTGCCGCGACTCGGGGGGGAAGCCCGACGTAATGATATTCAGTACAATGACGACAACCAGGGCGACCGACAGGAGGATGATTCCAAGTGCAATCGAGAGGCCGAAGTCCCCCATCCCGGTCTCGAGGGTAATTGCTGTGGTCAAGACACGGGTGTGGCCGCGGATATTGCCGCCGATCATCATCGCGACCCCGACCTCGGCAATCGCCCGCCCGAACCCGAGGACAACGGCACTCAGGATGGCGTACCGTGCTTCTTTCAGGATCTCGAGGATCTTCTGGAAGCTTGTTGCCCCGAGGGAGACGAGTGTATCGCTGATGCTTTTATCAATCCCGCTGAGCGCGGAGATGACGAGCCCCAGCATGATGGGAACGATGAGGACGGTCTGCCCGAGGATCATGCCCTGCGGTGTAAAGAGGAGGCCGAGAACCCCCAGCGGCCCGCTCTTCGAGATTAGGAGGTACAGGAAGAGCCCGACAACAACGGTCGGGACGGAGTAGAGGGTCTGGATGATGACAATGAGTGCCTGCTTGCCCCGGAACTCGTGGAAGTGGATAAGCCCCCCGGCTGGGATTGCGATGATTGCGGCGATGATGGTTGCGGAGAGCGAGATATACAGGGACAGCGCTGCGATCTCCAGCATATCGGGGTTGAGAGTGACGATGAGATCGAAGGCCTGTGCGATTCCCTGCGTGATTTCGTCCAACTGCTTCCCCCCAAAACCTGCTAGAGATCCTGATGATATCGCTGAAAAGGTTAATTCCTATGATTACCTTTACTTTCTTTTAGTTATTGTTGCCGATGTATTCCCGTCACTCACGCCGTGAGGGGAACGTCAGAACCATGTGCCGAGGATCCTCCGATGCCACCATCAGATGAATCCCTGCCCCCGCTGCGGTTCAGCCTCTCCGAACTCTCCGGATCCCTGGGGGATTTCGGGACCATCATCCCGCTCATCCTTGCCGTTGCCCTGGTCTCTGATGTGAATATCCGCTACGAACTCCTGTTCTTCGGGATCTGGTTCATCCTGACCGGGCTGTATTACCGGCTCCCGATTCCGCTCGAGCCGATGAAGGCGGTAGCGGTCATCGTGATCGCCGGGTCGATCGGGAGCGCGGAAATTGCAGCCGCCGGCCTCATCCTCGGGATCATCTTTCTTGTGCTCGGGTTCGGGCGGTTCTTTGCGATCATCGAAACATGGGTCCCGCAGAGTGTCGTGAGGGGGATCCAGCTCGGCCTTGCCCTCCTCCTCTTCCGCTCGTCAGGGGATTTCGTTGTGAAGGATCCTGCGTTCTTCCTGCTCGGTCTCGCCATCATCGTCTGTTTTTACCTCATAACCCGGTTCCGCTCCGTCCCCGACCTGTCCGCAATCGTCGTCATCGGGGTCGGCCTCGTTGCCGGGATCGTCCTGTATGGCGTGCCGCCGATCAGCCTGATCCCGCCTCCCCTGCTGGTCATACCAGCGCCATCCGATTTCAGTTCGGCATTTGCAACGCTCGTCCTCCCGCAGGTTGTCCTGACGATAACGAACGCGATCCTCGCGACCTCGCTGCTGACAAAAGATCTCTTCCGGAAGGACGTGCCGCCGAAACGTTTCTCCATGACCATCGGCCTGATGAACCTGGTTTCCGTTCCGTTCGGCGGCTTCCCGATGTGCCACGGCGCCGGCGGGCTTGCCGGGCAGTACCGTTACGGTGCCCGTACAGGCGGGGCGAACGTCTATGCCGGATTCATCTTCATCATCCTCGCCCTCTTCTTCACCTCCCCGCAGGTCCTCTCCATCATCGCGGTCGGCGTGCTCGGGGCGCTTCTCGTCTTCGTTGGCATCGAGATGGGACGGCATGGTCTCAAAACGGATTCATATGTCATAACCGGCCTCATTGCACTCCTTGCACTCGTTTTCGGGATGACGGTCGCCTTCATCATCGGTATGGTGCTCGCGTACGGAGCCGGGTGGATTTGGAAAAGGAATGGTGCGGAGAGGGAAACCTGAGGGATCTTGAACCTTCAGGGAAGGCCGTCATCCTGGACCTTGAAGGAACCTGCGGTTTCGTCTCGTCCTCATGGCTCTGATGAGCCAGCCACAAAAAAAAAATTATCCCTGCTTTACATTAGGGAGGATCACTGCGGGGAGGTTCGTTCCTGTTGCGACCGCGGGTGTGATGGGTGTCTGCCCGTCAGCGGTGAGGATCGCCTGCCCATCCTTTGTTATCAGCAGGTTGACGAAAGCGGCAGCGGCATCCTTGTTCTTTGCACTTGCCGGGATCGTCATGGCATAGATGATGGGAGTCGCGGTCTCGGTCACGGAGGCACTACCGGAAGGCCGGACAAGGACAACGGTTGCGTATGTCGTGCTCAGGGAGGGATCAGAGAGATCGATCTCGGCCGGGAGCGTGAGGTACGGCAACCCTGACTGGATGGCGACACTGCTGTACTCGAACGCATAATCTGCCTTTCCGTCCTTCAGGAGCGGGATGAGTTCGGGCCCGGTCTTTGCGATGATCAGCTTCTTGCCATCGGGCGAGGGACTCGTTGCGGTAATGGTGGTCTTCCCCGCTTCCGTCTTCCTAGTTATCTTGCTGTAGGGGCTGACAATGGTCGAGAAGATTGTCGTGTCCCCATACTTCTGCTCGGCAAGGGCAATGGTCATCAGGCTGCGATACCCTGCCGGGTCCGAAGTCGGATCACTGATGGCGTAGACAACACCGTCTTTTGCAAGGATTTTGTACCAGTTATCGGCATTGATCGCTGCCGACTCCCTGCTCTTGCTGGTATACACAAGCACGATGGTGTTCTTGGCGAAATCGATCTCGAACGATGCATTGTTCGGATACATATACTTGGGTATGAGAGCCGCGTCAGCGCTTGCAAGTACATCAGCGTACTGATTTTGTTTGGTTACCTTGTCGATGATGGCAGCGCTGCCACCCGAAAAGAGCTGGACATCCGTATCCGGGTTGGCAGCTTCATAGGACTTCTCGGCCTTGGCCATGGATGATGCAAGGCTGCCGGCATGGTATATCTTGAGCGGCTTTATCGCCGTTGCCGGCGTGGTGAAATCGGCAGTAACCCCGGTCGGCACACCTGCGGTCATGGGGGTGAAGAGCGCCTTCCCATAGGTGTCCTTCCCGTAATTGCCGATATCGGCCATGGTTTCGGGGGATATGAGGAAGTTGATGAACCCGTTTGCCAGCCGGATCTTCTCAACCGGCTGTTTATTGTTATAAACAGACATGACGCTGTACAGGTTCATCAGGATCTTGCCCTCGGAGACGATGGGCTGGAGGTTCAGCTTGTTCTTGTACGAGAGGTACGTGCCCTCATCGGTCAGCGTGTAGGCACCCTTCTCGCTTGCCATCTGCAGGGTGTCGCCCATCCCTTTTCCGGCCTCGATGTACCAGGCACCGGACTTCTGGACATCGGTGGCATAGGTATACCCGGCGGACTTCCAGATGTTCTGTTCGGCCGAATGGGTGCCGGAGGAGTCCCCTCGGGAGACAAACATCACACCTGCATTGCCGGCCTTGCCTTTGGCCATGATGGTCCTGAAAGCTTCTTCAGGAGTCTTTCCTTTGATCCCGGCAGGATCGTTTGTAGGGCCGACGATGATGAAGTAGTTGTAGGCAAATGTTCTCCGGTTCAGGCCATTGCCGCTTTCGAGAAATGCTGTCTCCTGAGCTGGGGAATGGACGAGGAGGATATCCGCATCCCCGTTCCTGGCAAGTTCTATGGCCTTGCCGGTTCCCTGCGAGGTGATCTTGAGCCTGACATTGTTCTTTGCCTCGTATTTCTGCTGGAGATAGTCGAGCAGCTTGGTATCGTACAGGCTTGTTGTCGTCGCGATGACCAGTGACTGGGGTTCGCCTGAAGGAGCAGAAACTCCCGGGGTAGCCGTTGGTACCGCGGCCGGGGCCTGGTTTGTACAGCCTGAAAAAAAGGCAGCAAGAATCAGCAGCAATGATGCTGCGACAATCCATCTGATACACACACATCCTTTCATAACTAACCGACTTCAAGATTAACAGGAAATATCTTCAATGTTTCTTTTTGGCTTTTGTTAAGCATAAATGATAACCAATTGATTATCAGATGGTTCCAGATCCGGTAAAAACAGTTTCCACGGAGCAATTCCCTTGGGGCCAGCCAATCGTAACAGACCATCACTGCTCCTGGCAGGTCAGAAAGTCCGGTCCTTTTCGTACTATCCGAAAAAGGATCTTCCGGATCCTGCCCGGAAAATCCAAAAAAAGGCGAGTATTACTTTACTGCCGCTGTTGCAGCAGCTGCGGCCGTGGCTGTGGCCGACGGGGGCTTCACATCGGTTGCCGGGCTCGTGTGGTCGCCGACATTGCCTGCCGGTGCATCGGGTACGGTAACGCTCATCGGGATGAAGAGCGCCTTGCCGTACTTGTCAACGCCGAACTTGCCGATCTCGGCCTGCGTTGCCGGGTCGATTAAGAAGTTCACGAAGTTGTTGGCCATCGTAATTTTCTCGATCGGCTGCTTGTCGTTGTACACGGTCATGACGCTGTAGATGTTGAGCAGGCTTGCTCCCTGGCTGATAACCGGGACGAGGGCAAGGTCCTTCTTGTAGGCGAGGTACGTGCCTTCGTCGGTCAGGGTGTATGCTCCCTTCTCGTCAGCCATCTGGAGGGTCTCTCCCATGCCCTTGCCGGCCTCAACGTACCAGTCGCCGGACTTCTGGATCTGGGTCGTGTAATTGTACTTTGCCTTGGACCAGATGTTCTTCTCGGCAGAGTGGGTTCCGGAGCCGTCGCCGCGGGAGACGAACGCGACCTTGGCGGTCTTGTTCATGCCCTTGAGGTACAGGGCCGTGAACGCTGCCTCGGGGGTCATGCCCCTGATTCCTGCGGGATCATCGGCAGGGCCGACGATGATGAACGAGTTGGACGCAAACGAGCGCCGGTTGATGCCGAAGCCGTCCTTGATGAAGGCCAGTTCCTGCGAGGGCGAGTGGACGAGCAGGATATCTGCGTCACCCTTCTTGGCAAGCTCGATTGCCTTACCGGTTCCCTGTGAGGTTATTTTGAGCCTGACATTGTACTTCGACTCGAACATCGGCTGGAGCATGTCAAGGAGCTTGGTGTCGTACAGGCTCGTGGTGGTTGCGATCACGAGCTCCTGTGCCGCGGCTGCCGGGGCTCCACCTGCCGGAGCGACCGCCGTTGCCGCCGTGGCGGCAGAGGCGTTCTTGATAACGGCTACACCCTGCTGGTTCGCCACGAATGGCGCAGCGGTCGGGGCTGCTCCCGGGGTCGCCGGGGCCTGGCCCGTACATCCTGCAAAACAAACTGTAATGAACAACAGAACGAACATCGTGGAGACAAGTCCACCATACACATCTCTTTTCATCTTCACACCGGCTAAAAGATGGACCGGAATACGTTTGAATGTTTCTTTTCCCCGCTGGTTAAAATCATCTGCTTACCAGTTGGTTAACAAATGGTTCTGATCGCATGTCTTTTATTTTACGCAATTGTTAACATCACTTCAATCAAAAGGAGAAAAAAGTTCAGCATCGCCTGAGAAGGTCGTCGAAGACCTCTTTCCCGAGGATCTCCCCGGTCTCTTTCCGGTACTTCTCCTTCATCAGCTCGATCATCTTCCGGCTGCCTTTTGCCGTTGTCAGTATCCCGACCCGCTCCGCCCTTGTCACCAGCTCCTCCTGTTCCATCATGGCAAAATACGGAAGGACATAATAATGCGGGACATCAAGGAATTCCGCGAGCCTCCGTGTTGTCGGGAATTTCATCCGGATCGTGTTGTCGGCAAACGCGATAGTGATCGAACGTTCCAGCAGCTGGATTCGGATAGCAGCATCAAACAGGAGATCAACGGAAAGGGCAGCCATGGGTTTTTCGTATACATGATTGGTACTGGCAAGCTAATAGACGTTTTTCATCATGCTACCGTTATTGCAGGTAGCGTACACGACGTGCTGTAAAAAGTGAAGATGCCCTGTATCCAACAGTGAATTGCAAACAAAGAGGAACAG
>NZ_MVQB01000058.1 GCF_002067035.1 Methanoregula sp. PtaB.Bin085
ACCGAAAGTCATGACAATGATCGTACTTGCAGTTTCATCGGGATCGATCTCCGGGGAGAGTTCTCCCCGGGATTTTGCGTAGTGAAGATAGTCACGGATGATATCCCTGCTGTTGTCAAAGATGCGATTAAATTCCGTACCGCTCCCCATATCCTGTATCAGCCGGAGGGGAATCTGGAAGAAAAGATTCGTGTGGGTTTTCTCCTTCTCGAAAAGTACTCTTGCAAGGTTCCTGACGTTCGTGTGAATATCCTCATCATGGGAAAGCGTCGTTTTAAGATCGGTCTGGAAATTCTGGAAAACTTCGAAAAGCACATCGCGTAACAGCACATTGCGGTTCTTGAAATAATTGTAAAGGGCGGGTTTAGAGGTACCGACATTCTGGGCTATCGCATCAAGTGTCACCTCATCCCAGCCATGTTCGGCTGCGATCTCAAGTGCGGCGGCGATGATTTTTTCCTTCGCTTCCCTGTGGTATTCCGTATTAATCCGGGGCATTTTCATATCCTTGTTAAACCATGGGGTGTATTCAAAGGCGTTCCTTCCATTCTGTAACACTCATTAATCTAACTTATCAAAAGATAAATAAACTTACTGAGCATTAAACTTTACCCGGGACCATGAAATTCCTGTCGCGTAGGGAAAACCAATGATCAAAGAAATTTTCGATGATTTTGGGAGAATGATCATTCTGTATTGCAGTGGCATTCGCCGTATTCGGCTCCGAAAAAATTGATTGGTGATAATTTACATGCCTTCTGTTGAATCAGGAAAACGACTGACAGTTCACCGCTCTGTATGCGGGTACTGCGGGTGTTGTGTATCGGTGTGTCCTGAAGGTACACTAGAACTGATCGATGCGTATCTCGATGTCGGGCCCGGGTGTTCCCGTTGTGGCATCTGCGCAAAGGTATGCCCTTTGGGTGCATTGGAGGTTGTGGATGAAATCGGCGTATGATCTTCTGGTTGTTGGCGGGGGGCCGGGTGGAGCTATCGCCGCACGGACCGCAGCAGAGAAGGGTCTCTCCGTCTGTCTGGTAGAGAAACGACCGGCCATAGGGGCACCTGTGCGGTGTGCTGAGGGGATTGGAAAGGAAGCACTTGCAGAGTTTGTGGAACCGGAACCCTGCTGGATATCTGCCGAGATGGGCCGGGCGGAACTGGTCGCACCGAATGGAACCTCCCTGATACTTGAGTCTAATATTGCGGGGAGCAAGGTCGGGTATGTATTGGACCGCAAAGTCTTTGACCGGTATCTGGTGGCACAGGCAGCTGATGCTGGATCAGATGTCATGGTCAAGACCCGGGCTGTCGCCCCGCTCATCAAAGATGGTGCAGTGCATGGTGCAATCCTGGAACAGTATGGGAAGAGGACTCCGGTTGAGGCAGATGTTGTTATCGCTGCTGATGGTATAGAGTCAAAGTTTTCCCGGTGGTGCGGGATTGACACGAGTGTGCCAGCCAAGGAAATGATGTCCTGTGCCCAGTATCTCATGACCGGTCTCGACATTGATGGACACACAACGGTTTTTTATTTTGGTAACAAGATTGCACCGGAAGGTTATGTCTGGATCTTCCCAAAAGGAGACGGAACCGCCAACGTCGGTGTCGGCATCTCAGGGAAGAAGAGCGGGAACGGCCATCGGGCGATTGATTATCTCGATCGGTTTGTAAACTCCCATCTCCCGGGGGGAAAAATTATCGAACTTGTTGTCGGGGGTGTTCCGGTCTGCAAACCTCTTCCCTGCAGTGTGAGCGACGGTCTCATGATCATCGGTGATGCAGCCCGGGTCGTGGACCCGCTTACCGGTGGAGGCATATACAATGCCATGTTCACCGGCAGACTCGCAGCTCTGACAACAGTAAAAGCGATCTCAATGGGTAATGTTTCAAAACAAGTACTCATGGAGTATGATAGGGGATGGCGGGACGCCAAGCTCGGAAAGGATCTTACCCGGAACCTGCGGTTCAAGGAGTACTTCATTTCACTTCCTGACAAGCAGCTGAATACACTAGCCGAGTCAGCTGCGACCATAAACCTTGAGAATTTCAGTACCCTCACCCTCATACAGGAACTGATGAAACGAAACCCGACAATTGTGGCCGGGCTGGCAAAGTTGAAACTGTCAATCGTGTAACGAATCCATGATAACCATCCTGTATGTTGATGAAGATCCAATAATGTGCTCGCTCGTCCCCCGGATTTTTGAGAAGACCGGTGACATCGTCATCCATTCTTCGGTATCCGGTGAAGAAGCACTGGCATGGGCATTCACATACCAAGCGGATGTGATTGTGTCGGATAACGGTTTGCCAGGCATCAGCGGAATGGACCTGTTGAAAGCCCTTGTTGCGGGTGGAATCTCCGCTCCGTTCGTCGTTTTCACCCGGCACGTTACCGAATCCCTGAAAACCATTGTGAAGATCCCCGGCGTGTTCAGGTTCAACGGCAGGGAAGGAACGGAAGAAAAACAGATCCCGAAGCGTCTGCGGTTTGTCTACTGGGTAACCGGAGTCCGTGAGACGGGATGATAGTTCCGGGATATGGGATATGAGGCCGGAGTATCACAGAATCCGTGGAACTGGAGCAATAAAACAGTTGACCGGGTGTCAGTGAAGAAAAGACAACCATGGAACCGGCAGTGATCAACCATGAAGAACATTGAATCGCTCTACAGGAGAGAGGACGACAAGGTCCTGATCGAGATCAAATTATCATCAATAATCCAGCTCTACAACTCATTTGATCCCGCACCATTCTATGAGAAGGAACTGGACCGCGAGGCAGAGCAGTATATTGTCGATATTGTCCGGGATTTTCCTAAAAAAACTGAGTTCAGGATTGTCGTTTACCTGCCGGGGGGGAATTCCTGCTGTGAAGAAGCTCAGAAAATTCCCGAGTCCATCAGGAATCATTTCATGTACCTGGTGCTGATGCAGGAACGGAAATTCCGGGAGATGTGGGTGTACGGGAAATTCACCATCCTTGTCGGACTGTCGTTCCTTGCGGTCGCGATGATTGCAAGCCAGGTGGTGGCGGACTCCTTCAGCGACTCCCGGCCCGCCCAGCTCATTGCAACAGCCCTCGAGATCGCTGGCTGGGTGGCCATGTGGGAACCGGTAACGGTTCACCTTTATCAGCTCTGGCCGATTGTCAAACTGAGGAAGATCTATGAAAAAATCAGCCGGATGGATATAGATGTCCGCTTTTCATCATAGTCCGGGATATCTGCAAACGATATGCGGGGAGATGTATCCATGATAACTGTTACAGGAAATTACCACCTTTATCTGCGGATGCATCAAATCATGTATCAAATCTGTTCGATGAAACCTGATTGTGACGAATGGAGCGGATATGTATGGGCATAGATGGCCAGTCCCGATTGATAGCGACAAAAGGTCTCTCTGATGAGGCGGCCGCTCAGCGGCTCCAGCAGTCCGGTCCGAACCGCGTTGCGAAGGCCTACGAAGTGACGTTCCTCTCCATCGCGAAGGAGGAACTGACCGAGCCGATGATCCTTCTCCTCCTTGCAGTTGGGGTCGCGTACACTATTGTCGGTGAGTTCCAGGACGCCCTGACCCTTTACGCGATCATCATCACCCTTGTCCTGGTGGAGATCGGGACCGAGTACCGGGCGAAGAAGGCGATCGCTTCGCTCGCAACCATCGCCGCCCCAGAGACGAAGGTCGTCCGGAATGGACACATCACAGGTATCCCGACCGCTGGCGTGGTTCCCGGCGACCTGCTCGTGCTGGTGCCCGGGACCCGGATCGCGGCCGATGGCTGTCTTGTATCGTCGGTCAGCCTCCGGGTCGATGAGTCCTCCCTCACGGGCGAGTCGTTTCCCGTGGAGAAAGAGGAGGGTGGGGAGGTTTTCTCCGGCACGCTCGTCCTCGCTGGAGAAGGACTGCTTGAGGCCGTTACGACTGGCGGGAAGACGCGGATCGGGGAAATTGCGGCGCAAGCACAGATGATCAGACCGCCAAAGACTGCGCTGCAGCTCGCCATGAAGTCGCTTTCCAAAACTCTCGCTTTCGTTGCCATCTTCTTCTCGGTCATTATCCCGCTGGCCGGGTTCCTCCGGGGCCAGTCGCTGGAAGAGAGCATCCTGACCGGGCTCGCCCTTGCCTTCGCCACCATTCCCGAAGAACTCCCGATCATCATCACGATGACCCTTGGCCTCAGCGCGTACGTGCTCTCGAAAGAGAACTTCCTGATCAAACGGCTCCGGGCGGCTGAGACCCTCGGCAATGCGACCGTAATCCTGACCGACAAGACCGGCACTATCACCGAGAGCCGGATGCGGGTCGTTGCCGTCCATTCAGTGAGTGACGAGGCGTTGGTCCTCACCGCAGCGCGTTCGGCCATGACCGGACTCTCCCTCTCTGCCACAGACCAGGCCATATTCGAGAAGATCGGGGAATCCGGTATCCCTGCAGAGACCTCCCCAATCCTCCGGGAGGAGAGCTTTGGCAGCGGGCGGAATACCCGCATGGTTGTCCGCGACCGGCCGGGCAGTCCGGTCCTCTACGTGATCGGCTCGCCGGAGGAGATTATTGCCAGCGCTGGTCAGACTGGCCCAGACTTGCAGCAAGCGCTCAGGGCGGAGACCGCCAGGGGGCGACGTGTGATCGCAGCAGCCCACCGGACCCTCTTCCCCGAAGAGTCCGGGTTGCCCGCGGAGCAGCTCGGGCGGGGTCTCACGCTTGATGGCCTGATTGTCATTGAGGACCCGCCGCGCCCTGGGGTACGGGAGACGATAGAACGGATGGCCCGTGCAGGGGTGCGGACGATCATGGTGACCGGGGATCACCCGCAAACGGCCGCTGCGATTGCCGGAGAGGTCAGCATTCCGGCCGGAACCGTGCTTGAAGGTCGGGATCTCGATGCCCTTTCCGACACGCAGCTCCGGAAGACCGTGCAGGATGTTAGCGTCTTTGCCCGTACCACCCCGCAGCACAAGCACCGCCTCACCGTGTCCCTCCAGGAACAGGGCGAGGTGGTTGCGGTCACCGGCGACGGTGTGAACGATACCCTTGCGCTCAAAGGTGCTGACATCGGGATCGCGATGGGGCTGAAGGGGACTGATGCCGCGAAGGAAGCCGCCGACATCGTGCTGGCCGACGACAACTTCGTGACGGTCGGCAGGGGGATCTTCGAAGGGAGGCGAATCTTCGACAACCTCTCCAAGGGGGTCCGGTACTACCTTTCCGTGAAGGTGGCGCTGGTCGCAGTCTTCGCCGCGGCGCTCGTCCTCGGCCTGCCATTTCCGTTCTCGCCGATCCAGATCATCCTGCTCGAACTCTTCATGGACCTCGGGGCCTCGGCCTCGTTCGTGGCGGAACCGCCCGAACCTTCCATCGACCGGAGGCCGCCCCGTGACCCCCGTACCCCCTTCCTCGACAGGACGATGGTGAGCTGGATCGGCGCCGGGGGACTCGCCCTGCTCGTGGCCGTCTTCGTGCCGTACTGGTACATCCTGTCCCGGGGCGAACCCGTTGCCATTGCTCAGACGGCAGCCTTCTCGGCATGGCTGATTGGGCATGTCCTTCTGGCGTTTGTCTCGCGATCATCCACCGACCCGCTCCACCGTGTCGGGTTTTTCTCCAACCGCGTGATGCTCCTCTGGGGAGCGGGTGCGACACTCTTCCTCGCGCTTGCTTTGGCGGTCCCGGCGTTTGGCGACCGGCTCGGCCTCGCGGGTATCGGCAGCGGCTGGCTTGGGCTCGTCATCATGACTGCTGTGATTTGCATGGGAATATACGAGCTGGTAAAAGTCTGGGGCGCACGTTTGGGGAAAAATATCTTATACAGGTGAGAATCATGACCGAAATCCGTTCCGTTGTACCAGACCGACGGGCGATGTATATCCTCTCATTAATCGGTTTTTTTGCAATCTTTTCGACCACCCTCTCGAAGAACCCGGTGCTTCCCCTGTTCTCGCAGGCCTTGGGTGCCAGTGACGTGGTCATCGGCCTCGTTGCAGCAGTTTCCCCACTCGCAGGAATCCTGTTCTCGTTCCCAGTAGGAGTACTTTCCGACCACCTTGGCAGGAGGAGACTACTCATCGCATCCGGAGTGATATTCCTTTCGGCCCCTCTCTTCTATCTCCTGATTTTTAATCCCCTCTGGTTGATCCCGGTCCGGTTCTTCCACGGGATGGCTACTGCCATCCTCGGGCCGGTGATCGCTGCGATGATTGCCGAACGGTTTCCGGAGAATACCGGTGAGATGCTCGGGCAGTACTCCTCCGCCACCCTGATCGGAAGGTCCCTTGCTCCGCTCGTGGGAGGGGCCATCATCTCGTTCTTCGTCTTTTACCCAAGTCTTATTCCTTACCAGATAGTGTATCTTGCCGCAGCAGTTGTTGCCGTGCCGGTACTCCTCCTGATTCTTCTTTATCGTGGGGAAAATGCAGGGCCGCTCAAAGTCCTTCCATTCTCCGCGTTCCGTACAAGTTTTGTCGCGTTCTTCTCGAACCGGAAACTCCGGGCAACGGCATTTGTCGATATGGCAACTTATTTTGCCTTCGGGGCGTTCGAGACGTTCCTGCCACTTGTCCTGCTCTCCGGGGGGATGGGTGCGTACCAGGCCGGGATCCTGTTCGCGGCCCAGACGCTCATCATCACATTGACAAAACCGTTCTTTGGCAGGATTGCTGACCAGGTCGATAAAAGGATCCAGATTATTATCGGGCTCCTTGTTCTCGGCTGTTCTGTTGCGGCGATACCATTTGCGTCATCGTTTGCCGCATTCCTTCTCGTAAGTGCTCTCCTTGCTGTCGGCATGTCGCTTTCCACCGTTGCCACCAGCGCCTATACCGCAGACATTGCAAAAAAAGAACAGATGGGAGCATCGATGGGGGCGCTCTCATCGGTAATGGATATCGGGCACTCCGCTGGACCTCTCGTCACCGGGATCATTATTGCCGGCAGTGGTTACAGTGCCGGGTTCCTGGCAAGCTTCCTGATTGCCGCAGTCGTCTGCGGGTTCTTCGCCCTCTCGGTCCGGGACCGGTAATGGGCGTGAGGTCTTGGATTCAGCCGTAAGAAACGTGTAAAAGGGCTGGCCGGATCGTCCTGCTGAAAAATCCAGAGCACCGTTCACCTGACGACCGAGTTCCCTGTCATGATGATGTATCAGATCACGGGCGGCATTCTTGCTCTGATCGAATCTGGTACAATTAGCATGTCCGCCGATAAGATTATTGAGAACGGTCTTGCCATGCTCTGGAACCGCGAAGACCGGGTCTTCCGGGCCAATGAAGGGTCCCGGGGTGTTTCCGCACCGGATTCCTGACATCCCTTCGAATGATCGACGGTATCCGGCAACAACGGCAGAATTTTCAGCGCGGTCTGCTTTTCCCGCGCCCGATCTTCCTTACGGATCTTTCTTTGCGTATTTTTTCCACACCTGCTCCCGGTATACCGGGCCGCTGTTATAGGTGCAGAAGGGAATCAGGCGTCCATCAGGAGTCGCGTAGTGAATGCAACACCTCTGGACACGCCCGAGATCATAGTTGAACCGGTCCATGAAGTGCATAGTCCCGATGAACAGTGCATGCCGGTGAAACTCCGTGAGTGCTTCGAAGTTCTGCTGGGTCAGAATTTTTACCATCATCCTCCAGAAATCGGTTGTATTGCCCTGCTCTCCCTTCCTGACGGAGTCGTGCATATTTCTTATCCCATCGAGAAGTGCCATGTACTTGTTAATGGCGCCACCTTTTTTGAGTGTCTTCGCCATCTGGTCAACTGATTCAAAGAGATGATCCACATCTACCATCCGGTTCACCGGGACGACTGCTCCATCATTTTGGACAAAAATGTAGGTCGCCGCACCGCAATGCTGGTGCGCAGTAAACCTGACCTGGGGTCGTTCGGTATATGCCTCGACAAGATCCGAGAATGGGATCACACTCGGAACCGGGTAGAAATCATCCTTTTTTACCATACCATCCATCTGCTTCTCAATTCCTGCAAGAAGATCAGGAATGGTTACCCGTGATTTGTTGATGTCCTCTTCACGAGCAGCACCGGTAAATGCAACCGGCTGGAAATTCACACCCCGGATGACAGAAATATTCCTGGCCGCAAACCGGATGATATCCCCGACTTCGTGATCGTTTCTTCCCCGGATTATTGTCGGGACGAGCACCGTCCCCTGACTGGCCTTTTTTAAATTCCTGATCGCGTTTTCATGGATTTTCAGGTGCGGGTTTGTTTTTTGGGAGACCCCGTCAAAGTGGAGATAGACTGTGCTTAAACCGGCATCCCTGAGCTGCCGGGCCAGTTCTGGTTCTTTTGCTATGCGGATTCCGTTTGTTGCGAGCTGTATCTGTGGGAATCCCATCTCCTTCGCTTTTCTGATGATCTCAACAAGATCATCCCGCATGGTCGGTTCCCCTCCAGAGAATTGTACTGCAGGGACCGGGACGGGTTTCTGATCCCTCAACATCTGCATCATTGCTACGATCTCATCAAATGCCGGTTCGTACACGAACCCGCATGCCCGGGCATTGGCAAAACAAAAATCGCAGTTCAGGTTGCAGCGGTTGGTAAGATCGATATTCGCAAGCAGTGTCTGCGAATGGTGATGGTTGCAGATGCCGCACGCTGTCGGGCAGGTCTCCGGTGGCGCGATATTCTGCGGGTTTTCGATACCGTTTCCCAGGGAATCGTAGTGTTCGTACCGGTGATACATTGCGGCATCTGACCAGTAGAGATACCGGGCAGTACCATGTGTCGGACATGTCCGTTCCAGCCAGATCTGTCCCGCATCCTCGATAATATCTGCTTCAAGAACCGTATTACAGGTGGGGCAAAGGCTCCGTGTTTTTTTTATCAGCATCTGTTGACCAGCTTGAGGAGCGGGAATAACAATGTCACCGTTGCCCGCTTCTCTGCCATCGAGATAAGGCTGTGAATCCATGGAATCTCCATATCTGTTATTTCGCAGGGATCTCGTTCTTCCCGATCTGCAGGAACCGCTCCACGAATTTTATCCATCCTTTCTTCTTTGCATCAGCATCCATCCCATTGAAGGGGGAGCTGACATGCAGACCGAAAGTCATGACAATGATCGTACTTGCAGTTTCATCGGGATCGATCTCCGGGGAGAGTTCTCCCCGGGATTT
>NZ_MVQB01000059.1 GCF_002067035.1 Methanoregula sp. PtaB.Bin085
GCAGCCGCTGGCGCCGGAGCCTGCGACAAGCCAGGGGCGTCTTCGTCTGCCCAATCAACCGAAGAAAAGCAGCGAAGTGATGTGAGCGGAACGGGCGCGAGCCCGTGGAGACGAACATGACTGAGCGTCACCGGCATGTCCCGAACAGCATACGGTCGATCGCCGCCCCGCTGCGCACGCTTCGTGCACCTGCGGCGCACTCGCACGTGCTCCGCGGACCGGCTCCCTGTCGAAAATTCATAATTTTCAGCCCTGATGTTGAATTTAATATCTCATGCGCGAAATGGAATAGGACAAATTCCCATTATGGAAATTTGCCGAGTGTAGTTAACTAAATCTTCATAGACCCCCGTAGTGTAGCGGTCAATCATGCAGGACTTTGGATCCGGCGACACCAGTTCGAATCTGGTCGGGGGTACTTCTCATTGACATCCGGTCCTGCGTCCCGATCATGGTACCCGAAGAACCAAACTGAGGGCATAGGCACAGCTGTTATTGTGCGCCAAACCGACGGTTTATATTTCATCAGGATCACGATCACTGAATGATGAACCTCTCCCTCTCCTTACGGATGCGGGTATACCTGAGTATCCTTTTCTGCGTCCTGGTCGCGGGCATGATCGGGCTCATGGTCTTCGAACAGCTCGCGCCCCTTGACGCCTTCTATTTCCTGATAGTGACCATCGCAACGGTCGGGTACGGCGACATTCACCCGGTCACGCCGGCAGGGAAGGTCCTCGTGATGCTCGTCATCATAACCGGTGTCGGTTGTTTTGTCGGGGTCGCAGCGAACTCGATCGAAGCCATGATCGACGAACGTGAGCGGAAGATCCGGATCGAGAAGCTGAACATGATCATCGGGATGTTCTTCTCTGAGATCGGCACGAACGTGCTGAAAATCCTGAGTTCCCGCGATCCCGGGATAAACGAGATCCGATCGGTCCTGATCGTCAGGGACACCTGGTCGGACGCGGAGTTCTCCCGTGCCCGGTCGGTGATCACAAACCACACCTGTGCTCTCGACAGCTGCGATGTTCCCATGGACGATCTCTGTCGCTTCCTGAAGGACCACCGGCAGTATCTTCTCGTCATCCTTGAGAATCCCCAGCTTATCGAGCACGACACCTTCACGCCCCTCCTCCAGGCACTCTACCACCTGACCGAGGAGATGATGGCGAGGGAAACCTTCACCGGCCTTCCCAAAACCGACTGTGCCCACCTCTCCGGTGATCTGAACCGGGTGTATCGCCTCCTGTTGACCGAATGGCTGAATTACATGCAGTACCTCAAGCGTAATTACCCCTACCTCTTCAGCCTTGCGATGCGTAAAAACCCGTTCGATACGAATGCGTCGGTAGTTGTAACGTGAGACGGAAAAACAATTTTCGTAAATCAATAACCCGCGTTCCTCCCACGTACGCCCCCAGCGTCGACAAGCCCGATGGAGTTCCTCCTGTTTCAGCTCCCTGGAATGCAACATCCCCGTGGGGGGCTGGTGGCAGAAGAAGGGGATAGCGTTATCACGTACAAGTACGTTTTTTCAACCCCGTCGGTTTTTCCGTTGTAAAAAAGAAAAAAATTATCACTCCAGCACGGCAAGCATGTTCTCCGTGCAGGTGATCTCCGCGGCAACCGGGACCGGCAGTGCCGGCAGAACCTGAGCCTGATGCAGCAGGCGCATCTGCCGTTTCAGCTCCTTTTTCCCGGGCCTTGCCGGGCCAGGCGTCCGGTATGCAAGGTACTCCCCGGACGCGCTGCGCAGGGAGGCTGCCGCGATGTTGAACGCTGCGTTCACGTCGGCATTGGCGACATACCCGCAGTGCGGGCACTCGAAGTGCTTCCGTGACCTCCGCCCGAACCCCCCGCACCGGCTGCAGCGCTTCGACGTGTATGCCGGGTTGACGTAGATGACGGGGATGCCCCGGTTCCATGCCCGTTTCTCAACCTGCTGCTGGAGCGAGAAGAACGAGCCGTTGTCGAACGAGAACTCAAAGGAACCGCGTGCCCTTTCGCGGTGTGCATAGCGTGGCGAGAAGAGTTTTTCAAACTTGATGCCCGACCCAAGCGACTCGGCAAACGAGACGATCTGCCGGGAGATGGCATTGAGTGCCGACCGGAACGTTTTCCGTTCACGGGACTTGATTTTCTTGAGTTTCCAGAGTTTGCCCTCCTTCCATAATTTCGTGCAGTGTTTTGAAGACTGGCGGTGATTATAGTGGATATTTTTTCCCAGTTTCATGGTTTTCCCGCTCACGATGTCGGCGGCAACCGCCACATGGCCGGTTGTGTTGAGGTCGACACCGATCCAGCGGGACGCTATGAGTGTGGCTGGATGAACTTCGATCACCTTTCTCCTCTGGTGTTCAACCGCTGTACGACAGTTCTGCGTGATACTGCGTTCTTTGTACCTTCCTCCTTCCCTTACAAGGGATTACCGTTATCCTCATGAATATATCTTGCGGTCAAATGCCCCGGATTCAAAAATGCATGATAAATCGTGGCAGATCGCAGGAACCGGGCGCCTGATGGCGTTTTCATGACGCCATGACGATCCAGGCAATGATGGAAAGGAGGAATGCCAGGAGGAGCATCGCGAGGGAGAGCGGCGCAACAAAGACCAGCATCGCGTTGACGGTGCTTGCCAGCTGCGAGATCCGGTTCGAGCCAAAGACCACGATATGGTCGCACTGAGCTGTGCCCGCCGCAGCCTGCGATGGTGTCAGGTTCTCGATCGCAGCATCCAGTGCCCGGAGCACGTACGGCACGATTTCGGTAACGGGCACATTCAGCCCCACCGGGTTCTTGCCGGTGATGGTGTTGACCACGTGCGAGTCCGTAGTCATGATCTCGGCGTCGTCAACGATCTTGAGGATCTCCGAAAGCAGGACCTCGCGTGCGCCGAGCGCCATATTGTTGCCGTCGATGAGAATGTACGCCGTCCGCTGCCCGTCCGCCTCGATCACGAGGACCTGGACCCCGAGGTCGCCAAAGCCGCTCTCCCGGCTGTACGGCAGGGTGTGGTGCGCAACCCCGGCACGGAACGGCTGCAGCGAGGAAGTCAGGCAGGCCTCCATTGCCCCGGCTGCAGCTTTCTGGTACTCGCGCGCTGCCTGTGTTGCAAGGAGCACCGGTGAGGAGAGGTCGGTCATGCAGTTGTGTGCATCCACGACAGCAACATGCGGGAACCAGCGGTGCCCCTCAGCCATGATCGACATCCCGACCGGGAAGTCGACATCCTCGGTCCGGTACGGCGAGCGGGTGGTAACGAGCAGCACCGAGTCGCCGAATCTCTGGTACAGCACCTTCACCGTTCCGGCCATTATCCGACCGGACCTGCCTGCGCCCGAGGAATACACCAGGTTACTCCTCGAGCGCTGGACTGCATCGATCACCTTGTTGATCTCTGACTCGGAAACGAGATTGAAGTCGTGGGTCGCGCACCCGTGGGCAACGAGCACCTCCTCTTCGAAGTTGTCGTGGATGATCTTGGGGAGGTTTCCCCCTCCGATCTCGCCCATCGGCCCCGGGTGCAGATTCGGTACCGTGAAGATGACCTGCTTGCCCCTCTCGCGCTTAAAGAAGAAACTCACCTGCGGGACATAGATCTCCTCACCAATCTCCCGGAAGAAGTTCTCCATCCCGTGGGAAGAACCGTCGGTCATGTGGGCGATGAACGCGTTGATGAACGCGAGCCCCCGGATCCCGAACGCCCGCTTGAGGGGGATCTCGATGATCCAGATGAGGATGCCAAACCCGAGTCCGAAGACGATGTGGAGGACGAGCGCATACACGACGAAAAACGGCGAAAAGAGGACCATGCCCACGATGATCCCGGCGAGACTCTGGGTGAGCGCCGGGGCGACCATCCGGGGGACGCGGTAGTCCGCGATAGCCGCCAGCACCAGCAGCCGGAGGCCGAAGATGAACCCGAGCGAGATCGCGTACGTGAGCGGGAGGAGCGTGACGGAAGCCGCGAGGGCACAGAGCGTGATGATGACGGAGAAGACCGTGCAGGTCAGGGCAAGGAGGGCAGACCGGTTCCAGGTCATCGTCTTCCCACCCATCTCGATGACCGGTTTTGTCAGGGCAAGGGCAAAGAGCGCCGGGATCGTAAAGATGAGGGTCCCCGAGAAGACGAACTTCTCCGGTAAAAAGAGCGTGCTGCTGATGACTGTCGGGAGGTAGAAGGAGACGGGACCCGAGAGGTTGAGCACCAGCCAGGACTTCACCCCCGCCGCATCGATGAAGAACCCGAGCATGAGGATGAGGAACAGGGACCGTTTCCAGGACGGGGCGGTGAAGATGAAGCGGGCGAGCTGGCCCATTTTCACATCGCCCTCGTGCGCCATCAGGCGAACCCCCCGAGGATGAGCTCGTGCCGGCCTGCCGCCGACCGTACCTCCGCGGTCGTATAGGTGACCGGCCGGGAATAGAACGGGGCATTGAGCGTGAGGCTCTCGTACTCCCCGCCCTCCCCTGCGATATTGATGTGGCGGGAGCGTGCAACTGCCTTCAGGCGCGCGATCAGGTTATTGTCGAAACGGGCGCCGAGGAAGCTCTCGTCAAGCCCGTCTGCTGCCGTGACTACGATCCGTGCATCCATGCGCTGCGCGACCTCCCGCACCAGCAGTTCAGTATCCATGTGCCAGAGGGGCGTGTACAGGCTTAAACCCAGCCGGTCCGTGATCGCCCGGACGCGCTCAGCCTGGTATTCCGACGCAACGGCGCCGGCGGTGACCCCCTCGATGTCGAGCGCTGCGAGGCCTTCTTCGAGATCGGCAAGTTCTTCCTCCTTTTTCCCGTGGGTCCGGATCTCGACGTACTCCAACCCGGCAACCTTCGCGATGACCGGCACTGCATCGAGGTTGGCAGAGTGGAACATGTACGAGTGCGGGTTCTTTGGCCTGACGGTGACGAGGAACCCCACGTCCATTCCGGCATCGATTGCCTTCTGGCAGGCGAGGACGGAGTCCTTCCCGCCCGATGTCAGTGCGGCCCAGCTCATGACGCTCACCGGTTCTGTGGTGCCTCGAGGGTGCCGAAGTGCTGCCGGTAACGTGTCTCCATGGCCTTCCAGTCCGGCAGGTGTGTCTGGCACCCGACGTGCTCAACAACGAACGATGCGGTGACCGTACCGATCCTGCAGCAGGTGAGGGGCGGGTATCCCCGGACGTATGCCGACAGGAACCCTGCACGGTACGCGTCTCCGGCGCCAGTCGGGTCGGCAAGCGTTACAGGTACAACCGGGATGAAGTGCTCATCTCCTTTGGTGTACAGCGTGCTGCCGTTGCCGCTCATCGTGAAGATCGCCATATCCACCTTTTTTATCAGGTCATCACGGCTGATGGAGAGCGTCTGGCACATCTGCTTGACCTCGTGCTGGTTGGCAAAGAGGATGTCGGCATTCTCGATGATGGTGCCGAGCGTCTCCTTATCATACCAGAAGACATCCTGCCCCGGGTCGAACGAGACGAACTCGCTCTTCTCCGCAACCCGGCAGTTGAAGTGCGGGTCCGCCGTTGCCATGTGGACGAACGGCAGCGCAGGGGCTTCTGACCGCGCAAACGCCGCCGAGGCCCCCCATTCAAAGAAGGTCATCTGGTCGCCGTTGTCGTCCGTGAACATGAAGGCGGTCGGGGTATGGGCGTCAGGGACCTCAAAGAACTCGCGGCAGATCCCGAGTTTTTGCATCCACCGGTCATAGTCGCTGCCGGCAAAATCGCCACCGATGCAGGAATGGAGTATCACCTCCTCCCCCAGTGTCGCGATCCCCGCGGCAATGTTGGAGGCGCCGCCGCCGAAGTAGATCTGACGGTCCGTGATATGGGTCGAGCAGTTGGCCTTCGGCAGGTGGGGGACCTTCGAGATGTGATCGATGGCTGTATGCCCGACGATATGGATCATATTTCCTCCACGTCCAGCACCTTGAGCGGGACGTCACGGAGGGCCTTGCCGACAACCGACTTTGCGATCCGCTCGGCATGCTCCTTCGACTCGCCGCGGAAGACCTTCATCTCGAGGATGAGACCGACAAGCGCAGTATCGGCAACGACAATGGCGCTCGAGAGCGTCTCCTCGCAGTACGGGCAGCTCAGGAACCCGGCCTCGACCTCGACGAACTTCGCTGCCGGATTCAGCCGTTTTCCCGCCTCGCTGATGGCGATCCCGATCGCGTCGTCAAGTGACTTGACATCGCGAACGAGCCACGCGGCCTCCATGGTTACGATAAAATCCGGCATTCTTCCTCACCAGGTATCGCGGTGGACGTGCTCCCCGATGCTCATACGTTCCGTGTGCTGTGCGGGGGCATGACCCTTTCCAACGGCAAGCAGAGAGACCGGGCGGGAGTGCTGCGGGAGATCAAGGACCTCCCGGACTGCCTCGTCATCGAACGCACCCGTCCAGCAGGTCACGAGGCCGCGTGAATGGGCTGCAAGCATCATATACGTGCATGCAATGGTGGCATCCTCGAGACCGTACAGGATCCCGCGTTCGCCATACCGGGACATGGACCGGACATAATTTGCGCAGACAGCGAGGACCACCGGGGCCAGCCGGATATGCTCCTGCGAGAACGCGGCCTCAGAGAGCGCCTCCTTCGTCTCATCGTCCCGGACAACGACAACGTCCCACGCTTCCAGATTCCCCGCGCTGGGGGCTGTGCCGGCGCACTTCAGGACGTACCCGATCTCATCATCCGTTACCGGCTCGTCGTCGTACTCGCGCACCGATGACCTGCCCGCACAGAGTCCGAAGAAATCAGACGAGTCCATGCTCCGACAGTACCTGCCATGCTTCTGCAGCCGGGGTGGTGACCGCGCTGACCGCCTGTGCGATCTTCTGCGATGCCTGCTCCGGCTGGTTGCTCTCGACAAGGGAGATAGCCTCGCTGAGGGAGTTTATTGCCCGGTTGAATTCGCGGTGGGAGGTGCCCCGGTGGGCGAACGCAAGCTCGGTCCGTACCGACTCCATCATCATCAGAAGCATCTTTTTGCCACCGGCCTTCTCCTGGTCCGGGAACCCGGATAAGGCGATGGCAAGCTGGGACAGGATGATCAGGCCTGACTTCGCCCGCTCCCCGTACTGGTAATTCATAACTGCAGCCTTCGGATCCATACTCACCATGGTTGTTGCGGATAAAAGAGTGTTTTCCCTGACGATTGAAGCCGAAAACAATGTTCCGTTGCAAAGAAAAATGCGGGGGCAAAAAACCGGTGGTCCCCGGTGTATCCCGACTGTGAACAGAATTATTTGGACTTTGCCTTTGCACCGAGCGCGGAAGCCTTCGAGCGTTTCATGCGCCTGCGGATCATCGGGTTTGCCGTTGACTCGTTCATACCGGATCCACCCGAGCGGTCGCCTCCGCGCCTGCCACCGCGCCCGCCGCCACGCCCGCCGCGGCCTGCCATGGCCTCGTTCATCTGGTCGATCTGCTTGACGTTTGCGCCGGCCTTGAACCGCTGGTTCGGGCCGGGTGTCTTGGCCTCCCCCTCCTTCTTGGGGACGAGCCGGATCTGGCCCTTGACGCCTTTTACCTGTGCCCAGGCTGTAGTTCCTGTCTTGCCCATAATCTGAACTCCTTATCTAATTCTTCCGCCCCGCTCATAAAGGTTCGCGCCTGATAGGAGAGATCGTTCAGGTACAAAAAAGGTGAATCATCGGATGGTTTTGCTGGTATGCCGCCCCCCCCTCTTGCGCCACCAGTCCCCCCATGGGGGGGGACGGGGTGCAGTTAGGATAGCGCAGCATTACCGGTTCACAAAACATTCAATGAACTCCGGAAAAAAAAACGAGTACTCCCATGCAGATCATGCAGAGGCATCATATGCGCCCCCGCCCCCCGCGACGGGGGGGCAGGGCTGGCGCAAGGGGGGCGATCATTCAGTTTATATCAGAGTTCCCCCAAAAACCGACACTTACTGAAAAAAAGGCAACCGGTTTACTTCCCCCCGCTCACCGCCGCGATCTCCTTTCTGAGGATCTCGCTCACGACTCTGCCGTCCACCGACCCGCGCACCTCTTTCATGACAACGCCCATCAGGGGGCCGAGCGCACCCATCCCCTTCTGGGCAACGAAGTCCTTCCGCTCTGCGATGATCTTCCGGACGATCGTTTCGAGCTCGTCGCGGGAGACCGAGGGGGCAAGCTTTGCGAGGGCTTCAGTAAAGGTACTTCCCCCGGCAATACTCCGGAAGATCTCGGGGATTGCCTCCTTTGCGGCCTTCCCGTCCTGCACGGCATGCCAGGTATCGAGGTATGCCTGCTCCGGTATCTTCGCTATGTCCACACCGTCGCGACGGAGCTCCGTGGTGGTGGAAAGGATGGTGAAGGCCGCGAGCTTTGGCCTGATGCCTTCCTTCACGGACTGTTCGAAGAGCGGGAGCTTATCCGAGGAGGCAAGCTGGAGGGCGTAGTTCTTCTCGATCCCGTACTCCGCGGAGAACCGCTCGGCGCGTGCGGTGAGGAGCTCGGGGATCTCCACGCCCGCCCACCGGTTATCATCAATGAGGACCGGAAGCACGTCCGTCTCGGGATACATCCGGGCCGCCCCGGGGAGCGGGCGCATGTAGGCGGTGCTTCCGGTCTCGAGCATCTTCCGCGTCTCCTCCGGCACCGGTCTGTCCGAGCACGCGATCATTGCCCGGGTGATCACCTGGCCGATGGCGCAGGCTGCCTGCTTCTCGCTGGCACCCGCGACGATCACCACGCAGTCCGGCTCCACCGCGTGCATATGGCTGCGGAGCTGTGCCACCTCTTCAGCCGTGACGCCGTAGGCCGGCAGTTCGTCGGTATGGAAGATACCGCCGACGCCGCACTTCTTGGCGTAGTCCGACATCTCGCTCCCGAGCCGCCGCTCCGGCTGGATCTCCCTTCCCACGAGGCCGGCGAACCCTTTCAGAACGATGGCATGGATCTTCTTTGCCTTTTTGAGCACCGCGGACTTTGTGTCCTTAAAGAGGGCCGTGACATCGGTTCCGCCGGCTGCATCGACCGAAGCCCCCCGCTTCACGAGCTCGTCACGGATGGAAAGCAGGTTCTGCTGCCGCTGTACTTCGCGCCGGACCACCTCAGCGATCAGGTCAAGCTCCTGCACACCCTTGATCTCCACCCGGGCACCGGATGCTATCGAGATGTTGACGTCCTGCCGGATCGTGCCAAGCCCCCGCTTCACCTTTCCCGTTGAGCGGAGCACCATGCCGATGTACCCTGCAACCTGCTCGACCTCCTCCGGCGTGTGCATGCAGGGCGCCGTGGTGATCTCCACGAGCGGGATCCCGAGGCGGTCGAGGCTGAAGACCTCGTCTTTCACCCGCTGCGCCGCCTCCTCCTCAAGACAGATCGTCTCGATTTGCCCGCCGTCCGGGAGTGCTCCGTTGAACGCTACGAGCGCCGTGCGCTGGAACCCGCTCGTATTGGAGCCGTCGATGACAAGTTTGCGCATCGTGTGCACCTGCGGCACGGGGGTCATGGAGAACATCTTCGCGATCGTGAGGCAGACCGCAAGCGCTTCGTCATTGAGCGGCGCCGGCGGCTCCTCGTCGTTCTCGACAAGGCAGGTGGTGTCGTACGTGTAATACCGGAACATCCGGTTGCTCTTCATCTCCTCCTTTGCCGCCCGGTCGATCTCGCCCATCTCGCTGACCGTTGCCCGGAGGTAGCGGGAGAACTCCCCGTTGTGCTCCGCGGTCTCGCGCAGCGCGGTCGGGCAGTGGCAGAAGAGCTTCTCCTTCGTGTCCAGCTGCTGGTGGATCTCGATGCCGGCAACGAGGCCGAGCGCCTTATAATCCATGGGTGCTCCTCCGCGTGCACTCGCCCTTGAGGCAGTCCTGCATCATCCCGACGGCAGTCTTCCGGTCCGGCGCATTGGCAAGCACCCACATCAGCTTGACGAGCGCCACCTCCGGCAGCGTGTCGCCGCCCTCGATGATGCCAGCGTCCAGCAGGTCGCGGCCCGTGTCGTACACCCGGTCGCAGACCCGGCCGTGCATGCACTGCGAGGTCATGACGATAAGCGTCCCGTTGTCCGCAAGCTGCTTCAGCACCGGGATGAGTGTGGTGCTGGTGTGCCCGAGGCCGGTCCCCGCGATCACGAGACCGTGGTAGCCGTCGTATGCCTTCAGGAGATTGGCGGACATGCCCGGAAAGAACTGTACCAGGGCGCAGTGCGGGTCCAGCGCGTCGTGGAGTGCCGGTTCCCGCGTACCCCGCCGGACCGCATCCGGCGTGAGGGTGACCTTCCGCGAGGGGTACTCCACGGTGCCGATCGGCTCCGTGCCCAGGCTCCGGAACGCGTCGCGGCGGGAGGTGTGCATCTTGCGCACCCGTGTGCCCCGGTGGATGGCGCAGGCGTCGTCGTTTGTCGTCCCGTGCATCACGACCGCGACCTCGCCGAGATCGCTTGTCGCCGCTGCAGCAGCGCACACCGCGTTCATCGCGTTGTCGCTCGATGGCCGGTCCGCGGACCGCTGGGATCCGACAAAGACGATCGGCACCGGCGAATCCACCATGAAGCTGATCGCGGCAGCGCTGTAGGCCATCGTGTCCGTGCCGTGCGTGACGATGATGCCCCGTGCACCGCCCTTTATCTCGTGGAAGATCGCCCGCGCCAGCTCCTGCCAGATCGGGGGCGTCATGTTCTCCGAGAGGATAGTGGCGAGCGGGATTGTGCGGTAGTTCGCTATCTCCTTCAGTTCGGGGATTGCCGTGAGGATATCGGCCGCATTGAACTGGCTCGTGACCGAGCCGGTCCGGTAATCGATCCGGCTTGCGATGGTGCCGCCGGTCGAGACGATGGCAAGGGTGGGGAGTTTATCATCCTGCACAATCTGCGGCTGCTGCGGCGTGACGGGTGCTGCCCGGGAAATGAGCGTGCAGCTGACGGGAGGGACGCCGATGTTGTACCCGGAGTCAAGCTTGATGACGGCCATGCGGTCGCGCTCGGTGATGTACACGCCCTTCTTGTCCATTCCCCGGTACGTGCACCGGACCAGGTCGCCGGATCGGAAGACTGCGGTTATGCTACCAGCCTCCGGGCCTTGGCGATAAGCTCGGTCCTGGACTTTGCCGTCTTCGTCAGTTTCTGCTCGACAAGGTTCGTGTCGGCAGCAAGCTGCTTCTTCCTGTCGTGGATGGCTCCCTTGATCGCCACCGGCGCCGGTGCGCCGGGAGCTTTCCGGAGGCTGATGGAGTACTCCGGGTCGAGCACCCTGTTGATCTTCGCCTGCGTGAGGCCGAGTTTCCTGAACGAGATGCCACAGTCCAGATCCTTTGCCGCCTTCTCGAGGGTTGCAAGGGAAAGGTCGCCTTTCTGCACGGCCCGGCCCACGATGTTGTGGGCGGTCCGGAACGGGATATCGTAGGCGCGCGCAAGCGAGTCCGCAAGCTCGGTTGCCGTGGAGAAGCCCTTTGCCGCCTCCTCCTTCATCCGTGCTGTGTCGAACTCCGCGCTCGCGAGCATCTCCCCGAGCAGCTGGAGGCTCTCCTTGGCATCGTGCATCCCGCGCCAGACGTGCGGCGTGAGTTCCTGCAGGTCGCGGTTGTAACTCATGGGGATACCCTTGACGGTGACCAGCGCACCCGTGAGCGCCCCGAAGACCGAACCGGACTTGGCCCGCATGATCTCGGCGATGTCCGGGTTCTTCTTCTGCGGCATGATGGATGAGGTCGAGCAGAAGGCGTCGTCGAGGGAGACAAAGCGGACAAACGATGTGGACCAGACGATCAGCTCTTCGCAGAGCCGGCTGATGTTCGCCATCAGGATCGCGATATCGGCGAGGGTTTCGAGCGCGAAATCCCGCGTGGCGACCGCGTCCATGGTGTTGGTGACCAGGCCGTCGAATCCGAGCAGCGAGGCCGTATAGTCACGGTTGACCGGGTAGCCGGTGGAGGCGAACGCGGCAGCGCCGAGCGGGGAGAGGTTGACCCGCGTGTATGCATCCCTGAGCCGGTCGAAATCGCGGGAGAAGGACTGTTCGTACGCGAGCAGGTGATGGGCGAGCGTTGTCGGCTGGGCGTGCTGCAGGTGGGTGAAGCCCGGCATCACGCTGTCCTTGTGCCGGTCGGCGAGTGCGATCAGCACGGTTCGGATCTTCAGGATTGCCGCCATCTGCTTGAGGATCTCCTCGCGGAGCCGGATCCGGATGCAGGTTGCGACCTCGTCGTTCCGGGACCGGCCGATATGCAGCCGCCCGCCGATCTCGGGCCCGGCGTCGGCGATGAGGAACGACTCGATTCCGGCATGGATGTCCTCGAACCGGTCGTCAAAGGCCTCTTCCGGTACTCCCTCATCATACATCTGCAGCAGGGCCGGAAGGAGCTTCTTCGTGACGCTCCGGTCGAGGATCTTCTGCTTGTCGAGCATCAGGACGTGGGCAATATCCACGAGGATATCCGCGTCCGCGATATGGCGGTCGGCCTGCATCGAGGAGAGGAAGTGCATCATGGCGCCGCTCCGCTTCCCCGACAGGCGTCCCAGCCGGACAACATCGGTTCGCATTGTTCACCCTTCTGTATCGTGTAATTATTGGCTGCGCGCTGATTAAAGCCACGCCTTCCGCGCAGCGAGTTCGATCGCCCGCTGGACCGACTCCTTCGGGATGATGGTTGCCACGGGGATGTGAACGAGCTGCTCGATCACACTCGAAACGATCGGGGCGCAGACGATGGCAACCGCTCCCTCGCGCTCGGCCCGGACGGCCGCGATGATGGCGTCCTCCATGGTGTGGACCGGGTACTCC
The DNA here is from genome assembly GCF_002067035.1 of Methanoregula sp. PtaB.Bin085. GTDB lineage: Archaea > Halobacteriota > Methanomicrobia > Methanomicrobiales > Methanospirillaceae > Methanoregula. The sequence goes on from NZ_MVQB01000059.1 coordinate 12,738, forward strand.
CGCACCTTTACCCGCTTTGCATCGACCTCGGCCGTCCGCTCCTCGATGGTCTCGAGCACCGGGCGGGCAACGATGAGCCCGATAAACTCACCCTCACCGGCCCGGTAAAATTTCCGCATGGCACGGAAGATCGCCCGGAGGGTCGAGAGATTCGGGGACCGTTTGCCGTGCAGGATCTTGTACAGCGAGCTCTGGGCAATTCCGCTGGTCTCTGATAATTCCCGGATACTGATCCGGAGATCACGGCGGAGCAGTTCGTCGAGGGCGGCAACGAACTCCTCATCAGACGTGAGCGCAGCGCGCATGAGCCGGTCAATCGGGTCGGTCTGTACCATATAATGGATACAATCAGGCTGATTTTAGAAAAATTTTTTCTTTTTGTCCTGAAAAAGGCCCGGGCCTCCTGCCTTCCAGTGGACAAGAGGACAACCATTTGTCTATTTCTGTCATATTTTTTAGAAAAATCTGCTACAAAAAGAGATTTTTTCTTACCGATAGAGACACTTTTTTATTTGCGACAATACAACAGTGTGCCCATGAACGCGATGAAGTTCACGGCCATGGCATGCATTGCCCTGGCCTTCCTTATGCTCATTGCCGGCTGTACGCAGCAGACCGGCACGACCGCGGTAACGCCTGCCGGCACCGCCGTACCGACCGCCGCAGCGCCGATCAAGGAGCTGAAGATCGGGTACCAGCCCAGCACTCACCAGATGGCCGAGATCACGGCCATGGAGAAGGGCTGGTGGCAGCAGGACCTTGCCCCGCTTGGCGTCATGAACGTTTCTGACAAGGTCTTCCCGAGCGGCCCGCCCGAGATGGCGGCCATGCAGGCCGGCGAACTCGATGTTGCATACGTTGGCGCTGCCCCGGTCCTGACCGCGCTGGCCACAGGGCTTGACGCGAAGATCGTTGCCGGTGCCAACTCGCAGGGCTCCGACCTGGTCGTGCGGAACGATCTCGACTACAAGGGCCCGCAGAGCCTGAAGGGCACGACCATCGCCACGTTCCCGGCAGGGAGCATCCAGGACACGATCCTGAAAGACTGGCTCAAGAAGAACAACCTGGTTCCCGACAAGGATGTCTTCATCAAGGGCATGGCCCCCGGTGACGCGGTCACGGCCATCACGGCCGGCAAGGTCGACGGCGTCTTCCTCCCGACCCCCTCCCCGAGCACCGTTGTCAACCAGGGCAAGGGAAAGATCGTGGTCCACTCGGGTGAGATGTACCCCAACCACACCTGCTGTGTCATCGTTGTCAGCGGAAAGCTGATCCGCGAGCACCCGGAGGTCGTCCGGCAGATCATAAAGACGAACGACCGTGCCGTTGCCTTCAACAAGGCGAACCTTGACGAGGCCGCATCCATCTATGCAAAGAAGACCAGTGCGAACCTGACCGATGTGAAGTCCTCGCTTGAGGAATGGGACGGCAGCTGGGTCTCCGACCCGAACATCATCGTCTCCCCGGTCCTCGATTACGCGACCATGCAGTACAACCTCGGGTACATCAGGAAGTCCCTCTCCAAAGACGACATCTTCGACCTCACCTTTTACCAGACGAGCTGAGGAAATTTTCCCAACCTTTTTTCTAGTCCTGCACAGGTACTATTAATGAGAATCAGAACCGGCACGTCCTTCAGTATCAGTACAGGAGCAGCCGTTCCAGGGAAGTGAGTACCATCACAGGCAAAGCACAACGGGTGAGCGAACACTGGCCGGGCATCCTTGCCATCGTCCTTGCGCTGGCAGTCTGGCAGATTTATGCCATTTTCATCATCAAAAACCCCTTCCTGCTGCCCGGCCCCCTGGATGTTCTCAATGCCTTTGTCAGCCTCCTGCAGGAAGGCCGGCTTCTCATCGATTTCCGGGTGAGCCTGACGCACTTTGCCATTGGTCTCGGTGCGGCCCTTCTCGCAGGGATCCCGATCGGGATTGCCATGGGCTGGAACAGCCGGGCTGATGAATTCTTCAACCCCCTTATCGAGATCCTCCGCCCGATCCCCCCCCTTGCCTGGATCCCGTTTGCCATCATCTGGTTCGGTTTCACGCCCGTTTCGGCCGGATTCGTCATCTTCATGGGCGCGGTCTTCCCGATCCTGATCAACACCTACACCGGCTTCCGCGGGGTGCCCCGCATCTTTGTCGAGGCAGGGCGGATGCTTGGCTGCACCGGCACCTGGTCCCAGATCCGGCACATTGCGTTCCCGGCGGCCCTCCCGTCCGTCATCTCCGGCGTCCGGATCGCGACCGGCGTGGGCTGGATGTGCCTTGTTGCGGCCGAACTCTTCGGCGTCTCCAACAACGGCCTGGGAAAAGACCTCTGGTTCTTCTACGACATCCACCAGATGGACTCCGTGGTCGTCTTCATGCTTCTCCTGGGCCTCATCGGCCTTGTGATCGACATGATCTTCCGGTACTACATCGAGGGCCGGTTCCTGAAGTGGCGGACCGGGGAGGTTGCGTGATGGGCGGTCTTGAGATACGGAACCTTTCCCAGTCCTTTGCCCGCGACGACGGCTCCCGGCTCGTGGTGCTCGAGAACATCAGTCTTGAGGTTGCGGACAAAGAGTTTGTCTGCATCCTCGGCTCCTCCGGCTGCGGCAAGACAACCCTCCTGCGCATGATCGCCGGTCTCGACACCGCAGAGTCGGGCGCCATCCTGCTGGATGGTAAGGAGATGCACGGCACGAGCGACAAAGTCGGAATGGTATTCCAGGAGTACTCGCTCTTCCCGTGGCGGACCGTGATCGACAATATCGCCTTCGGCCTCGAGATGCAGGGAATGAAGAAGGAGGAGCGGTACCGCGTGGCGGAGGAGTACCTGCAGCTTGTCAACCTCGCGCAGTTCCGCGACAGTTACCCGTCGCAGCTCTCGGGCGGGATGCGCCAGCGGGTGGCCGTTGCCCGGGCGCTGGCACTCGACCCGTCCGTGCTCCTCATGGACGAGCCGTTCGGGGCGCTCGATGCCCAGACGCGGAACATGCTCCAGACCGAGCTCCTGGAGATCTGGGAGAAGACGAAAAAGACCGTCATCTTCATCACCCACAGCGTCGATGAGGCGGTCTTCCTCGCTGACCGGATCGTGGTCATGACGCCCCGCCCGGGCAGGGTCTGCCGGATATTCCCGGTAGACCTCCCACGGCCCCGCGACCGCACGGGCCCGAAGTTCGCTGAGGTCCGGCGCGAGGTCCTTGACCTTATAAGCCAGAAGTGCTCAATCCAGTAAGGTTTAATACGCCACATCTCCATTTTATTAAAGCAGTCAAGAGGAAGCGTACCGGCATGATTTTTGGTGAAATACCCGGAATTCCTGCCCGCTTTTTATCACTCACATCCAATCACAGGAGCAGGACATGGTAAGAAAACCGGCAAAGATGTACAGGAACATCTCCAAGAAGGCCTATACCCGGCGCGAGTACATGGGCGGTGTTCCCGGCAACAAGATTGTACAGTACGAGATGGGCAACCTCTCGCAGGAGTTCCCCCTCCAGGTTGACCTCGTGATCGAGGAAGCATGCCAGATCCGGCACAGCTCCCTCGAAGCAGCACGCATCACCGCCAACCGGCGGCTGTTGAAAGACGTTGGCCGTTCCAACTTCCACTTCAAGGTCCGCGTCTTTCCCCACCACGTCCTGCGCGAGAACAAGCAGGCAACCGGCGCCGGCGCCGACCGTGTCAGTGAAGGCATGCGCCTCGCGTTCGGCAAGGCCGTCGGCACGGCCGCGCGGGTCGACCCGGGCCAGAAGATCATGACGGTCTTCTCCCAGCACCAGTACCTCGAGAAGATCAAGGATGCCCTCCGCCACTCCGGCCACAAGCTCCCGAGCCCCTCGCACCTGAAGGTCTCCACCATCAAGGTCAGCGGCAGGATCGTTGCGGCACCGAAGCTCGTGGGCGAGAAGGTTGTTGCAGCACCGGTCGTGACCGAAGAGGCAGCAGCCGAGCCGGCAGCGGCAGCAGCCGCACCGGCCAAGGGAGCCAAGGGCGGCAAGGAAGCAGCCGCCCCGGCCAAGGCCGACGACAAGAAGGGAGCAGCACCCGCGAAGGGAGCTGCCCCGGCCAAGGATGAGAAGAAGGGAGCTGCCCCGGCAAAGGGCGGCAAGAAGTAAATTTTCTTACCATTTTTGCCGGGTTCCCCGGCACGTTTTTTTTCGGGCGTTCCGGGCTGTCCCGGCCGTACCGCATCATGAACCCGTCACGGCCTGCCCCCGCAGGACCGCACGGATCACCTCCGCATTCACAGGCATAAAAATGACACGCTATGGTTTCATCGGTACAGGATCGATGGGGAGCATGCTCATCCGGAAGTTCATCAGCACCGGTATGATCGCTCCCCGGGACATCACGGCAGGCTCGAAGAGCGGCAACTCCGCCCGGGCACTGGCAGAAAAGACCGGCATCACCGCCGCTCCATCCAACACCGCGGTTGCTCAGGAGGCAGACGTCCTCTTCCTCTGCGTGAAACCGGCCGACGTGAAGAGAGTCCTCGACGAGGTCTGGGGTTATCTGCAGCCCGGTGTGCTGGTGGTCTCCATCGCGGGCAGCATCACCCTTGCCGAACTCGCACGCTCAGCCGGCCTCCACGCACGGGTGGCCCGGGTCATTCCGGCCGTGACCTCGGAGCAGGAAGCCGGGGTATCACTTGTCGCCTTCGGCCGCGGCGCGACACCGGAGGACCGGGCGCTCGTCCTCTCGCTCTTCAATGCCATCGGGACTGCCGTGGAGACGGAGGAGGAGAACCTCGACCTCTACGCTGACCTGACGAGCTGCGCCCCGGCGTTCATTGCCGCCATGATGCGGGAGTATGCCGCCGCAGCGGTGCGGACAGGCGCGGTGGAGCCCGCTGTTGCGGAGTTCCTGGTCCGGAAAACCCTTGCCGGGACAGCCCGGCTCCTCGAGGAGAACGGGACCGGGTTTGACGAGGTCATCCGGCGGGTGGCGACAAAGGGTGGCATCACCGAAGAGGGTGTGAAGGTGCTGGATGCCCGGCTCCCTGCGGTCTTTGACGAGGTGCTCCGGGCAACGGAGCGGAAACGGCTGATCCGGGCGCAGCAGCTCGTGCGCGGGGCGTGAGCGGGCAGGCTGTGGGGGGGATTGCAGGGCGCCGGATCCTCCGGACCTCCCCGGACAGAAGGTTTTTCCCCCGCGTGCAGAAACCTGTTTAATCACATCCCAAGAGATCATCGCTGTGAAACGCCTGGCAATCCCCGCCCTCCTTATTCTCCTTCTCGTCCTGGTACCGCACGTACCCGCTGCGATCGGCCCGTCCATTACGGGGGTCACCCCCATATCCGGCCCCAACAACGGTGTTGTCACCATCACGGTCACCGGCACGGGTCTCGATACAACAACGGTGATCCGGCTGAACAAGTGTGCAGCCCGGACCGGCAGCACCGGCCAGCCCGCGTTCTCCGGCACCATTCTCCGGAAGGACTCCGACTCCGTAACTGCCGCGTTCGATCTCCGGAACAAGGTGGCAGGCCCGTACGATGTTTCGCTGAGCGCCCTCTGGGAGGGGCAGGAAGTCTGGGCGGTCTCCTACGCTTCCTTCTCCGTGTATCAGGCATCCGGCCAGCCGGATCCTGTCATCACGTTCACCATCCCCCCGGTAACCACCACCACGACCACGGCACCGACCCCGCAGGGGAAGAACAGCGTCCTGTTCGACTCAAACCCCCCCGGCGCGGCGATCTCCCTTGACGGGGAACGGATCGGCACAACCCCGTTCGTATATTATACCGATAAAGACGGTACCTTCAACGTTGTTGCATGGAAGGAAGGGTACGCCGAGTACGAGTCCAAAGTCACGATCTATGAGGGGAGACGTGTCGGTTTCCTCGCACCACTCACCCCCCGCTCCGCGGTCACGACCACCACCGTTCCAACTGCCACGTCAGCGACGACACCAGCGACCACAGCCAAAACCACGGCAACGACCGCGGCAACGGTAAAGACCTCCTCGGTCCCAGCAACCGGGGTGCCGGCGGGCACGACAACGGAGGTGACCCAAACGGCCCTGCAGGTAACCGGCACGATATACACTCCCGTATCGATCGTCATCCCGACACCCTGGCCGACGGATACTCCCGGTGCGAAAAAATCGTCGGCCGATCCCTTCCTTGCGCCGGGCGCTGCCGCCCTTGCAATCCTGGCCGTCCTCACGCGGCGCAGGTGAAGGAGCAGGCAGGACCCGGCCGTAAGATTAATCGTCTTTTCCCGCGGTATCTTGTGCAATGAAGTATATCTGTCCCTTCATGCTTGCTGCCCTCATCCTGTCTGTACCGGTTCTTGCTGCTGCCGATGCGTCAGCTGCACCGGCCGGGATACTCCGGACCCTGCAGCCTGTCCCGGAATCCATCCTGCCGGCAGCCGCTCCGGATGGTGAAAACCCCGGCACCTGTCCTGAAGGCCAGGATTGCATGACCCTTGCCCGTGCGGAACAGGTATTCCTTGAGGGGACCTGGTGGAACGGCACCATGATCTGCGGGTATGCGGCAGCAGGCAACCAATCCGTGCCGGAGTACTGCTGCAACGGAACCTGGAAACAGGCCGCCGGGACATTGGTGGCCCCGGCTGTGGAAACGCTCCCTGCGGACAAGCGGATAACGCAATCCGGCACCCCGGCCGTATCCCTGCACACCGGCAGTACCATTGTCGCATCCGGGAGTGCCCCCCGGAGGGTACCGGCGATCCGGAAGGAGGAGGGTTTGGTCGACTCCTTCATCGTGTTCTTCTCCGGCATCCTCACCCGGCCGGACTGCCCGCCGTCACTCCGGGCCTGCGGAAAGCAGTGCGTTGACCTGCAGACCGATGCCGCACACTGCGGCCTGTGCGGCTACACCTGTCCTGACGGTGCAGTCTGCACCGGTGGCGAATGCCGAATCTATAGCAGCACGTGAGGCCCGCATCGCCCGGTCTCCCTGCCGTGCATTTTTTTTATTTTTTACCCATCAGTCCCGGAACCGTTTTCGTTTGGCGGTCTCTTCTGTAAGTGGCATATCCGAAAAAAGGCGGGATCCCCCCGGGCGCGGGCTTGCCGTATGCTGCCGCACACTCAGTGGTTCTTCACGGCATCGGGGACCGGCATATTTGACATGGCAGCGCCGGAGACGACCGGGCAGAACATGCCGTCCAGCCTGACGAAGTAGGATGGGGTCTTGCCCTGGTATTTGATATCCGGGAATATGACAAACGGTTTCATGACAGGTTCATTGCCTCCGAGCGGGACCGAGCCGGACCGGAAGGTGTTATTGTCATCATACATGGCAATGACCTGGACATCCTCGTATGCCCCTTTCGGGATGCGGACGATCCCGTTACAGTGGTACGCTGCCTCCGAACGGTCGCCGACAGCACACTGGATACCGGAGATAAATGCAACCGCTTCCGGGGCAGGTGTCGGTGTTGACGCCGGAGTATCGGGCGCAGCGGCCGGTGCAGTGGTCACCGGTGTTGCGGTCACGGTTGCTGCGGGAGCGGGTTCTTCAACGCATCCTGCGGTCATGAGAACTGCCAGGGTAACAAGGACTGTGAGAAAATGCCTCATCGTTGTCTTATTCATTCCCGCACATAAAAAAAATATCGGATTGTCCGCCGGTCCGGAGGGATCGGAGAACCCGCGGGCCTGCACGTTTGTCAGGAAGTCATACTGGTGTGAAATGATTGGGAGAGCCACGCCCGATTAATGGTACCCGGCAAAATCCTGAAGGCTGCGAAACCTGAAGGATGAGAATGCTGCCTTAACGAGGGTTATCTGACCCGAACCACGAGAAGATTTCGTCAGACATCTTCGAAACCGAAAGGTCATCAGACCATGAGGGTGAGAAGAGTGCATCAGCACTCTTCGAACAGTGCCGGGTTCTGCCGGCGGATCCACCAGCGCCGGGCGTACCAGCCGCCGCCGATGATCCCGGCGCAGCAGATAACCGCAATCACCGGCACGAGGGGAAACGGGGAGGATTTGGCCGGCACCTGTGCGGGAGCCGCCGGTGCGGTGGTCTGCGTTGTTACCGGCTCCTGCGTGGTAACGGGCGGGGTTGTCACCTGCTCCGTGAACGGCGTGCTGACGATATCCTGCGTGGCCGTAACCTCCGGTGTCACAACAGCCGTTGTCCCGGCAATTGCGAACGATGAGAACCCGGACGACTGCGCCGAGTAGTACACCGTGCCATCCTTCGTGGTGAGCAGCGTTGTCGGGAGCGGCTGCCAGCAGTCCGGGGTCATATGGTGCAGCACGATGCTCTTTGGATCGATGTGATTCTCATCCAGCCATGCCTGCGGTACCGTGAAGTGGATCACGGCGTTTGTGATCGTGCCGTACCGGGCCGGCTCAAGGCCGAGGTACTGGAAGACGGTGCCGACCGGTGGGGTGCAGCTGCCGGACTGACCGTGCTGCACGGTACCGGTGACGATAAGATCCCGGAGGTTCGTCCCGGTCACGGTCGCCTGCCCGGCCTTCGAGTCGCCGCCGATGTTCACGGTCACGGTCATGACGGGGTATCCGGTGGATCCGGTTGCTGCCGTTCCGCCCCCGCCACCTCCTCCTGATACCCCGCTGCTGACCTGTGGCCAGTCGTCGTCATTGGGAACCTGGATGGGTGCCGGCGTCCAGTCTCCCTGCGCAACATTCAGGGTGATGTACACCGTCTGTCCGTCGACCGTCCCGCTGATGGTCGGGGCGCCGGCAACCGTGGTGATATAGGTTCCCTGTGCAGCGCCGCCGGCCGTACCGGCCGTTGCAGGTGCAACGATACCAGTACCGGAGATTACCGCGTACGCGTTCGGGATGCCGTTTGGTACGAAGATATCGCCCGGGATCGTGTCGACGCCATTCGAGTCATATGTCAGGTTTGTCCGGATGTACGCGGTCTGGGGGAGCGTGATTGCCTGAGGGGTTGCAGTGATGCCGAGCACGAGCCACGGATCATATGCTACCGGGCCGTTCATCATCGCCCCGGGATCGCTGTTGGTGCCCCACCAGGTGTGGGTTGCATCGATCGCACCTGAGGTATAGATGGCCGGGCCGGCAATACTCGCGGTGTTCCCGTATATCCGGCAGAAGTGAATGTCGGCCGTGGTGTAATAGTTCCAGATCGCACCGCCCTGTGCAGCCGAGCAGCCGGTGATGGAGGAGGAGAGCATCGTGAGATCGCTGCCCAGTGATGCGATCGCACCACCGTTCCCGGATGTTGTACAGCCGCTGAACGTTGAGTTGATAATATCCCCGGTTAAGGATCCGATATAGAGCGCCCCGCCAAAAAGGTCGGCCGAGCAGCCCTGGAAGGTACTCCCGGTGGTGATGATGTCGCCACCTGTTGCAATCGCACCACCGGCCATGCCGGCCGAGCAGCCGGTGAAGGATGTGCTGTCGATAACGAGTTCCTCGCCGAGCGCAATGGCACCTCCGATTGAATCCGCCGAGCAGCGGGTGAAGGAGGATCCAACGATGTAGACCGGGCCGCCGTCAGCCCAGACTGCACCGCCATATCCCGATGCCGTACAGTCCGTGAAGGTGGATGCGAGTATCTGGGCGCCCTCATCGTAAAAATCAAGCGCCCCGCCGTCGATGGCGGAACAGCGGGTGAATGTCGAGTACCAGACTATGAGCTGGCCGCCGGCCTCGATCGCGCCACCCCAATCGTCCGGTGCAGAACAATCGGTAAAAGTCGTGTAGACTGCACCGAAGATGTTGTCATCAGAATAGACCGCCCCGCCGGAACCATTCACCGCAGTGCAGCGGGAAACTGTTGACCACCCGATGACGGTCGTCATACCCCCGGACCAGATTGCCCCACCATTCCCCGCAGCCGAGCAGTTGGTGATGGTTGAGGAAATGATGCCGGTTAAGGCGTTCTTTGCGAAGATTGCTCCGCCGTCATCGCTGACATACCCGTTCCGCAGGGTCAGGTTATCGAAATAGAACATGCCTGCACCGGTTACATTGAAGATCCTGCCCTCCATGCGGGCATCAATGATGGTGTTTGCCCGGGTGCCACCGAGAGTCGCGTTGGCCATGATGATGAGTTGTTTATTGATGATAAGATCATGCTCATAATAGATTCCCGGGTCAAGGTACAGGACACTGCCGGCGGGTGCAGCATCGATCGCAGCCTGGAGCGACTCACCGGGATGGACACTTTCCATAACCATGGAGGATGGCGCAAAGGCGCTCGTATCATTGACCGCCATGGCATCGAACATCGCCCGGGTGGAGGCGTCCATGACGTGCGGCGAGGGGGATGGAGCTGGTCCCGGGGCCAGTGCCTCCGTCAGGTTGAAGGATCCCGGCACCGAGTGGGAATATGCCGATACCGGCGCTGCCAGCGCAAGCACCGCGATCAACAACACTGCAAAAACCAGACTCTTCCGTACTGCAACCATCATGCACCCACAGGATATGAGAATCATTGTACCGGACATGCAGCTGCACTGCGCACGCCCGTATGATAAATGATAAACGATAAACATGATTTCCCTGCCTTCTTATTCGTTTCTAAATCTACCGTCGGTGCCTCTATGGAGGAATTATTGTTCTGTCCGGTATATCCGGCATTGAATGAGGGATGGTGCCGGCTCTACGTAATAATTCGTGCCCGGTCACCAGGTCACGTCAGCCATCCTCCCGGAATCGTGAAAGCTGTCAGGCCGGGAGAAGGGAAAACTACGTCAGCAGTCTGTGTTGGTTTCACAAAACCCGGAGGATGAGAGGAATCCGTCAGAATTCCCCGGGGTCTGCCTGATCATCAGGTCAGGATGACGAGAAGACTGCGTCAGCTTTCTTCGAACAGGGCCGGGTTCTGCCGGCGGATCCACGAGCGGCGGACGTACCAGCCGCCGCCGATGAGTCCGATGCAGCCGATAACGGCAACCACCGGTACGAGCGGGAACGGGGAGGATTTGGCCGGTGCCTGTGCCGGGGCCGGCGGGGTGGTGGTCTGCGTTGTCACCGGCACCTTCGCGACTGCTGCCGGTGCGGGAGGCTGTGCCGCCTCAGCGATACCCGGTTGCGATGTTGTGACGGCAATGGCCGGTGTCATTTCCCCTGGTGTTCCCGCGATCGCGAACGACGAGAACCCGTTCGACTGCGCCGAGTAATATACCGTCCCGTCCTTCGCCTCCAGGAACGTTGTCGGCAGTGCCTGCCAGCAGTCCTGTGTCATGTGGTACAGCACGATGTTGCCGGGTGCGATATTATTTGCGTCCAGCCACGCCTGCGGGACGGTGAAGTTTATCACAGTATTCGTGATCGTCCCGTACCGGGCCGGCTCGAGGCCGAGGTACTGGAAGACGCTGCCGGCCGGCGGGTTGCAGCTGCCGAAGGGCCCGTACTGCTCCGTGCCGGTCACGATCAGGTCCCGGAGGTTCGTGCCGGTGACCACCGCCTGCCAGGCCTTCGAGTCGCCGCCGATGTTCACGGTCACGGTCATGAGCGGGTTTGTGGGGGAATTGGGGAAGTCGCCAAGCGTTTCACCGGTGTCCTGCTGGGAATAGGTCGGGAGCGGGGTTGGAACTGGAACCGGTACGGTCACGGTAAATCCCCCGGGGAGCACAGCCTCCTGCCCGTCCATGTTGATCATGACAACATCCCATGCCCCGGCCTCTGCGCCGGTGATCGGCAGTATGCAGGTTATCTGCAACGGGCTGACGACCGTGACGCCGATTGCCGTGATGTTGGTATGCCCGGCCCGCACCAGCCGGACCGCAGGCCCGCTTAGGAATCCCGAGCCTGCAAGATTTGTAATGGCGATGGCCGAGACGTTCAGGCCGGTATTCGGAGTGATACCGGAAATAACCGGGGCTGCAGGCGTGACCGTAAACGCCCCGGGGAGCACCGCTTCCCGCTCGTCCGGGTTGATCACGACAACATCCCATGCCCCGGCCTCTGCACCGGCGATCGGCAGTGTGCAGTTTATCTGCGACGGGCTGACAATCGTGACGCCGGTTGCCGTGATATTGGTATGCCCGGCCCGCATCAGGCGGACCACGGTTGTGCCATGAATGGTGAACGATGACCCGGCCAGGTTCGTGATGGCGATGCCCGTGGAGTTGACACCCGTATTCGGGGTGATTCCTGTGATCGCTGGTGCACCCTGCGCAACCGGCAGGTCAATGTACACCGTCTGGCCGTCGACCGTGCCGGAGATGTTGACTGTCTCGCCATAGACCGGTGTAAAGGTCGTTTCTGCAACGCCGTTCACCGTCCAGTCGGTCAGGGGCGAGACCGAACCGGAGCCGGAGATCATGGCATACGTGTTCGAGATAGCATCCGGGACATATCCACCCCCCGGGGGAAGGTCATCTGAATTGAACGTCAGGTTCGTCCGGATCGCGGAGGTCCCTGCCGTATCGATGGATGCCGGGTCAGCGGTGATGCCGAGCACAAGCCACGGGTCGGCAGCGACCGGGCCGCTGATGAACGCAGCCGGGCCTGCATTGGTGCCCCACCAGTTGTTCTCTGCAGAAAACACCGATGAGCCGCTGCAGTAGAACCCGGGCGCGCCGGCAGCAGTATTCTGGTAGATGTGTGAGTAATGGACGGCGGCGGTTCCGCCCCACGTGTTGTAGATCGCACCGCCAACATTGCCCGCCGAACAGCCGGTGAAGGTGGAGCGGGTAACCGTTGCTGTACCCCCGCCGTTGAAGATCGCGCCGCCATTCCCGACGGTTGCCAAGCAGCCGGTAAAGGTTGTGTCGGCGGCTGTCACGGCGCACGTGGTGTCGATCGCGATCGCACCGCCATCCATGCCGGTCGAACAACCCGTGAAGTCAGAGCCCGTGATGAGTATCGTACCACCGGTTGCATCGATCGCGCCGCCACTGTCGGTTGCCGTGCAGCCGGAGATGGTGGAGGATGTGATCGAGATAGCGGCGCCATTGCTCCCGATCGCGCCGCCGCTGTCTGCTGCCGTGCAGCCGGAGATGGTGGAGCTGATGACATCCACCGTGCCGCCATTGGACAGGATCGCGCCGCCCGTGTCCGCCGAGCAGCCGGAGATGATGGAGTTGGTGATGGAGAGGGTACTGGTAGTACGGATCGCGCCGCCACGACCGGTTGCTGTGCAGCCGGAGAACGTGGAGCCGGTGATGGTCAGGGGGGCCTCGCTGTAAATCGCACCGCCTTCTTCAGCCGAGCAGCCGGTGAACGTGGAGCCGGCAATGGCAGCGGACCCGCCCGTGACATGGATCGCACCGCCGCCGGGTGCAGAGCAGCCGTTGAATTCCGATGATGTGACCGTGAGCGTGCCCCCCACATTCTGGATCGCGCCTCCCCAGTAATGATAGGTTGCTGCCCCGGAATGGCAGTTGGTGAACACCGATGAGGTGATGGTCGCCGTTCCCTGATAGTTATAGATCGCGCCGCCCGCGGACAGGTATGTGGCAGCCTGCGCTGAGCAGTCGGTGAACGTGGAGGACGTGACCACGAGGGTACCCATGTTACCGATCGCACCTCCTTCTGCCTCATAGTCAAATGGATCGGGCGACACCGTGCACCGGAGGAATTCAGAGGATGTGATGGTAACAGTGCCGGGACTCTCCCAATAATTTGTAATCGCACCGCCAAACCATGATGAACAGTCGGTGAAGGCAGAGCCGGTGATCGTGACGGTACCTCCATGATTATTGAAGATCGCGCCTCCGACATTTGCAGAGCAGTTGAAGAACCGGGAGGACGTGATCGTCAGGGTACCGCCATTGTCATTAAAAACCGCACCACCAAAATCGACATTCATCATCGTCGCGTTCTGCAGGGTCAGGCTGTCAATGGTGAGTGCGTATCCCGCACTGTTGACGAAGATCCTGCCGGCACGCATTGCATCGATAATCGTATCCGCGGCACTGCCGCTCCGGGAGCGGACGGTGATGTCCTTGTCGATGAGGATATCATGCTCGTTATAAGTCCCCGCTCCGAGGATGATCCTGTCCCCGGAGCTCGCATTGATAATTGCCCCGCGGATCGATCCCTGGACCGGATCATTTGGTACAATCGTGATATCCGCAGCCTGTACCGGAACTGCCAGCACCAGAAGCCCGATGATCAGCGATACCGAAAAAAACAGAACATTTTCCCGTTTACCCATCATCCACGTCCACGGCATTGCCCCGCGGGCGCCCGGAACCACCTTCCCCGATCGTTCCGGCACCCGGCGAATTCTTTGGAATTATATCCTATGGGTAATGAACGTGCCGATATGGATCCGGCGGGTTCACGACGGTCCGCCGGCATTCCCCTAACCGCCCGGTTCAATCCATGAACCCGGACTATTGGGGCAATATTTCCCTGACCCTGCAAACCGTATGATCATCTCTGCGGCATGCTTCCGGACGTGCGGCAGGATGGAGGTTTTTTTCCCATGACCAATCTAGGAGACGTAATCCGACAGATCGAGACTGCCCTCTCCGACAGCCGCGATCCACCAACGCCCCACGAGCGTGAGGTGTTCCACCGCATCCTCACGAGCGTCTATACCGGCGCGGTCGATGCAAAGGGCAGCTGGTAATCTTCCCCTCTATTTTACCAGACAGTGATGGTACCGGATTTCCTGCACCCGTGCTCCTCACGGAGATTCTGAACCTGAAAAAAAATTCTCATGCCGGCGCTCTGCCGGCCCGGCCCGTTCACGGGGCAATCGTGACCGACTTCACAATCTCTTCTGTCCGGCCCTGGAGAGCGCGGACGGCCGTGGGTTTGTTCTCGCCCCGGAACGCGAGGATATACATCCCCTTGTCAGTCTTGGTGAAGATGTAGTATCCCTTCACCACCTCGGTCTGGAAGTCCAGCTGGTACGCCTTGGTGCCGGAAACGGTGAGCGTGCTGCTCTTGACGATGCTGTGGGAGTCCAGCCGGGTCTTGTAGTAATCCTGGAGCGCAAGGGTTGCCTGGTTGAAGTACGCCTCGAAGTCCGCGCCGGGATTCTCGTCAATGTCGACACTGAGGGTATTTACCGACTTTGCGTCGCCCGGGATCGTGACGGGGGAGGAGAAGGTAGCGATCCGCACCGCCCGCCTGCCATAGTCCCGGATATCGCTCGTCATGACATCCTGCCGCGACCAGTCCGCGGGAACCGTGACGGTAACGCCGTACGGGAGGGTGGCCGCTCCCGGGCCGGCAGCGCCGGCAGCAGCGACGGGCTGTGCGGTAGGCACAGGGGTGTATACATGGGTGGCCGGCCCGGATGCGCAACCGGCGGCGAGCACGGCAGCGATTGCGAACGCGGCGATGGTGATATACATGGGGAGATTGTCAGCGTGTTTCATAGGCACTCCTGAATATCCGGAGTTTGTAATTAAGGGTGAAATAGATTGTGCGGTTTGTTGAGGGCCTGCAGCCGCAAAGGCCGGCATCGCTTCCCCTCTTCTGAGTGCATAGCGTTCTTCGACATACGTCCCCGGATCCGGCCCGCTCACCCCATCAGTCCGGTGCCCCACGGGCAGCCCGGGGGCATGTTGTTTCCCCGCCCCCGCCTGTCACGGGATGCCTGTCCCGGCCTGCCGGCCCCGGGATAACACATATCCGACGGTTTTTTATGGTTGCCGGATCGAGTACCGTCTGTATAAGGTGGCTCCCGATGAAGCAGGTGCACATTCTCCTTCTTTTTGCGCTCCTCCTCCTCGCGCCGGCCGTTCCTGCGGCGGACACGGGCGGGGATTCCTGGAGTTCGCAGTGGCGTATCGATCTCTCCCGCCCGACACCCTCGGACAATTTTCCGGTAAAAGTCTCCCTCTCCCCGGCGATCTTTGACTTTGCCGGTGCGCAGGCGCACGGGGAAGACCTCCGGTTTGCAGATGAGGACCGGACCTCCTTTGCATACTGGATCGAGTCCTGGGACCCGCTGCAGGGCGCCGTTGTCTGGGTGAACGTGCCGGAGTCCGGCACACGATCGTTCTACATGCTCTCGGGGAACCCGGCAGCGGAAGCGGAGTCGGACGGGGCAGCGGTCTTCACCTTCTTCGATGACTTTTCCGGCCCGTCGCTGGACACCGGCCGATGGACCGCAACTGGCGGTGGATCAGCCACCTTTGCCAACGGTATCCTGATCAGCACCGGCAAAAAGGGCCTGTTTGGCACCACGGCCGTGCCGGGCATCTACGACAAGGTGCTCGAGGTCCGGGGGAAGTTCCACGCCTCCTCCGGCAATGACGTGGACATCGGCTTTGGCCGGCTCAGCGGCACGAACCTCTGGGCCGGGGCGGCAGAGGGCGAATGGATCAATGCCCACGGCTGGGAGGGGACCGGCATGACGCTCAGAAACGCCGGCGATACGGAGGACTGTTACAATATGCTGTACCCCGCAACCCCGCTCTGGGACTCCTCCGGGTACCATACCTACAGCCTCTCATTTGAGCCCGACCGCATGGCCGTGGAGAAGGACTATGAACCGTACGTGACGTACAACACGACCGGCTGCCACCTTGCCACCGACACCCTGCCGGTCGAACTGATCCTCGACCATTCTGACGAGCAGCCTGACTACCCCCAGTACGTCGACTGGATCCGCGTCCGCCCCGCGGCCGATCCAGAACCGGAGGCTTCGGTGACAAAGCTCGGATCGGCACCAGCCGCTGCCCCGCAGAAGACCGGAACCAGCAGCCTGGTCCCGCTGGTGCCGGTCATGGTCACCTTTATCTTCCTCATCATCATCGCGTACATCGTGTATACCCACCGTCACGTCTTCCACCGGAAGACACCCGCTGAGGTGATCCCCCGGCCGGCTGTCAGTATGACAAAGGAGGCGGCATTCGGCGACCCCGGCGGCATCGAGCTCGAGATCACCAATACCGGCTCTGCTGAAATCTCATCCATCCGCGTCACGGTCAATCCCCCTGCCGACATGAAACGCGAATCAACCGTGCACGAGCTGGCCGGGCTCGGGCCCGCGGAGAGCCGCATCTTCCCCGTCACCTTCTTCCCGCCGGCAAAGGGAACCTACGTGCTGAAGGTTGTTATCGAGTACGAGGTCTGGGGCCTGAAGCATACGCTGGAGTTTCCGGAGCGGGTGAAGGTGAAGTAGGAGCGGGTATCCTCATTTTTTTTAATTCTGTAGAAAAGTTGACGAAATTTTTGATAGTATTGCGATGGGGCCACGGGCGCTCGCCGCTCGAAACCTGTGGTTTCTCATGTTCGGGTTCTGATGACCCCACACACCTGGAAGCCTGACGGCTTCTGCAAATCAGTCCTACTTCGCAGGCCTGATACTCAGCGTGGCAAAGAGATGTGGGTTACGAGGAATGGAGGATTCGCATGATCGCGGACGTCTCCGGCTGGCAGGATAAATATCGCGATATTAATAAATCGGGCTCACGAACCCTGAATGTGTCTGATACCAGTCCATGATAACACAGGACAGTCTCAGGGGAACTCTACCGATGAAAAAGATAAAAACAATTTTCGCAATTTCCTTCGTTCTGGCAGCATTATTGATCGCGCCGGCTGCCGGTAGTTGTGCCGGACCCCCGCAGCCCGTTCCGGATGCCAGTATCTTTCAGAATTCAACCGGTATTGCTCTGGATCCTGCCGGGAATATTCTTGTGACAATCCGGCATCATGCAGTACGGACTTTTTCACCATCGGGTCAGATTATCTCAACATGGGGTTCGGAAGGGTTTGATGAAGGAAAGCTTGGCTGGGCAACATACAGCACGAGTGACAGCCAGGGTTTTGTCTATATCACCGATCAGAAAAACCGCCGGATCCTGAAGTTTTCTCATGATGGTGAATACATTACCCACTGGGACTATTTCCGGGATGATCCCGGGTGGTGCCCGGTACCGAGAACAACGTGTGACAGTAATTGGTATATGGCAACCCATTCCCTTGGCGGGATAGCTGCAGGTCCTGACGGAAATCTGTACATTGCCGACGTACTCAATAATAGTATCTCCGTCATAACATCCGACGGGAAATTCCTGGAAAAATGGGGACCAGACGGTACAGGAACCGGGAAACAACTCTCCCCTCAGACTGAGACCGCACAAGATGGTGCCGGCGGGAAAATTTTCATTTTTGATGGGATCCCCGCTGTTGTCCCCAGGGAAAACGGACAATTATTCCTCCCGCAGGATGTTGCTGTTGACCGCGAGGGAAATGTGTTTGTATCTGATTATGGAAATTACCGGATCCAGAAATTTTCATCAGACGGTGCCTTCCTGACTGCATGGGGATCGGAAGGAACCGGTGATACACAATTTTTAGAGCCCGGAGGTATTACAGTCGATCGAAATGGCTTTGTCTATGTTATCGATACTGGTCTGTCCTGTGTGAAAAAATTCACGGGTAACGGGACTTTTGTAAAAAAATGGGGGACACGGGGCGTCCGGAACGGTCAGTTTCTGAAACCTTTTGACATTGTGATCGATGAGACCGATCATGTCTATGTTACCGATTCCTCGGATGAGAGTGTCCAGAAATTCACTGCGGATGGTGTTTTTCTTTACAAATGGAAAACATCGCCGGAAACTCCCGGACAGGTGCCTGAACAATCCGGTTTCAGCATCCTCCGGCGGGATGATATACCCCTCATCAGGTCAATTGCTGCAAAACAGGTTCTTAATATCTCTGTCCGGAGAGTGCCTCAGAGAATCGCCCTGGATTCTGCTGATAATATCTACATGATTGATGGCATTAATGCAACCATCTGGAAATTTTCTCCATGGGGAGAGGTTGTTGCGTACTGGGGTTCATACGGATCCGGGAAGGGGCAGTTCAGGGAATCTGAGAATATCGCAATTGACAACCGGGATTTTATCTATATCACCGATTCTGTGAATAACCGCATCCAGAAATTTTCTTCTGACGGGGAATATATCACCCACTGGGATTTCCTTGAAAACGATGGGATCAGATGTCTGAGTTCGCTGAGTTCCTTTGGTGTCTATGAGTTATTCTTCCATGTTGCCAGTGGAGTAGCAGTGGATACTCAGGGAAACCTGTATATCGCTGATGGGGCGCACGACAGCATCTATATAATGACACAGGACGGAGAATACATTGCAAAATGGGGTTCATCAGGATCGGGTAACGGACAATTCAACCAGCCGTATGATATTGCCTTCGACAGGCAGGGAAATTTTTTTGTTGTTGATAAGGGAAACTACCGCGTCCAGAAATTCTCCTCCAACGGCACGTTCCTGACCTCATGGGGCTCGGAAGGAACCGGCAACGGCCAGTTCATGCTCCCCCTCGGTATCACGGTTGATCGGAAGGGATTTGTGTATGTGATTGATCCAAAAATCGGGTGCATCCAGAAATTTACCGGTTCCGGGACATTTTTGCTCAAATGGGACCTGAAGAGTTTTTCAAAAAACCCGGAGGCCACATTTTATGATGCTGCGACAGACCGTGATGATAATATCTATGTCACCACGGGTGCCGACAACTGCATCCTGAAGTTCAATTCTGATGGAAAATATCTCAAAGAGTTCTGCGGTGTCCCTTATCGTTCCCCACGGACTCCTTCACCAGGTCAGCAGATCCCTTCACCAGACCAGCAGACACCATCGGCTCCCGGTTTCCTGGATTTCCCGGCGATCGCTGCGATAGTTCTGGTATGGCTGAACATATGCAGAAAATGAAAAAAGCACTTCACCGGCCCCCCTCCACAGGAAACCGCACCGCCCCTTCCCTCCCCTTCACTTTCACCCCGCTGACCGGAAACGGTTTAACCAACGGGTTCAAAAATGAGCTCAAGCATTCAATGCGGTGTGATTATGAGCAGTTCCGCAACCGCCCCGGTATCCCCGCAGGCCGCGGGGAAAAAACAGGCTAAAAAGAAGAAGAAGACCGGCAGCGCCGACGATTTCTACCCGTCCCGTGCCGAGACCCAGACCGATTTCATCGTGGTGTACGACGCCGACGGGCACATCCTGTACGCGAACCCGGCGCTGGTGCGGACGCTGGGGTATACCGCTGACGGGATGGCCGGCGTGCCCCTCCTCGCGTATATCGCAAAGGAGTTCCAGGGAACGATGGCAGCCAACATGGAGGCCTGCCGGAAGACCAACGACCCGCCGTTCTACGAGACAATGCTGGTTGCCGCCAACGGGTTCCGGCGCCCCGTTATCGTGAAGGGCCGGCCGGTACGGTACAATGGCGAGCCCGCGGGCCTCTTCTTCTTAATCGACATCACCGAGCGCAAGGCGCTCGAGGGCCTCCTCCGGGAGCGGGCGGACCAGCTGCTCCAGTTCTCGAACGCCCTCCAGGTCGCAAACAAGAAGCAGCGGCTCCTCTCCTCCATCACCCGGCACGACATCAACAACCAGCTGACGGGCCTCAAGATCTACCTCGGCCTCATCGAGCAGGAGCAGACCGACCCGGCACTCGCGGTATACTGCCAGAAGGCAACGGCCGCAGCCGACCAGATCGCCGGCATGATCCAGTTCACGCGCGAGTACGAGCAGATCGGGATCTCCGCGCCGGTCTGGCACGACTGCCGGTCCATTGTGGACGGGATGGCGGGTGGGGACTTCGGGCGGATCGCCGTCCACAACGATCTCCCGCACGGCATGGAGGTCTTCGCCGACCCGCTCATCGTGAAGGTCTTTTACAACCTCCTCGACAACGCGGTGCGGTACGGCAACAAGATTACCGCAGTCCAGTTCTATGCCCGCGAGGAGGATGACGGCACGGCGGTCATCATCTGCGAGGACAACGGCGACGGTATACCGGAGAACGAGAAGGAGCGGATCTTCGACATGGGCTTCGGGAAGAACACCGGTCTTGGCCTTGCGCTCTCAAAAGAGATCCTGGACATCACCGGCATCACGATCAAAGAGACCGGCACCCCCGGCGCCGGTGCCCGCTTCGAGATGACGGTGCCGCCGGAGAACTGCCGGTTCGTGGAGTGAACAGGACATCCTCCTGCCGGCAGGAGGATCCCACGGTCTTTTTTTTATCACATGCACATGACGAAAGGTCCCCGGATGGTCAAGGCAACCATTACGGAAAAATACACAAGGATAAGAAGAAGGATGACGGCGAGGATTTCATAAAGAGCCTGCATGTTCCGCCCCTGGTGTGCCTGCGCTCCCCCGTCCGGCCAGGATCCTTTCCGGCCCGCCTTCAAATGTGCCCCGATCAACCCCGCGGCGACCATCGCGACGATGACGACAGAAACGACCGCTGTCAGGATAACCAGTCCTGCTCAGAAGGCGGTGATGGTAATGGTGGTTCCGGATAAGGGCAGGCGGGGATGGAAGATCTGTTTTGTCACAACCCCGATGAAGAGGATGGCGGAGAACGTGACCAGTGCCCCGGTAAAGACGTGCTCGTCAGTGATACGGCTTGCGTATGTGCGGATTTGCCCGGCCGCGGGCACGAGGTTCATCCTGAAAAGCGAACAGGTGTATGCTGCCAGAAGCGCCGGAAGGAAGCTGCACAGGATAACAAGAATAAAAATAATGACGATATCCAAGGACTTGATCTTTCCGCAACCTTCTGATACACCGAATCTTTGGCGCTGCAGTGCTTCGGTATACGATTCATTCGCCTTGGTGAATGCATCCTGTGCCTTTTCGCGTGCCCGTTGATAATTCCCCTGTGCTAACTCATCCTCCGCGGCAACAACGTAACTATACGCAATTTCCCGTTTCGTCATGATCACCGGGAGCTGCGAATCATCTCTCGTGCTCAGGTTTCCTCTGAACCAGTCGATAACAGCATCGGTCTTCTCTATCTGCATCTTTGCATCGGCAATGGCTTTTTCCGCAAGTTCCCTGTCGGTCAGCGGAGCGGTTGGTGTGGGGGAGATCGCGGGGGTGGCAGGTGTGTCCTGCACCGGTGCTGTGCACCCCGCCGCCATCACCATCGCGAGCAGCAGCACCAGCGCCGCCGCTGCGCTCACCGGCCTCTGGCGCTCAGTGACAATCGGGCGTGCGGTCATTTCGGTCATACCCTTCAGGAAATCCATGTTTTAGAGAGGATGTAATATACACCCCGGTATTCGAGACAGTTACGAAATTTCGACGAATATCCTGAAGGACTGGCATACCTGCTTATGTTCGCTCCATCTTCGCAGTGATATGAGCCACCGCCTGCACAGGTTGTGTTAATCCGAAAGGACCGGTTCGTGCAGTATGATTCTTTCTCTCCGCGTAGTACTTCCCCGAGTTCCGGGAGGTTTGCGATATCCTGTTCCGTGACGCTGATAACCTCGCCTTCACATTGGGGATCCTGATTCAGGCGGTATACCTCGAATCCGCCCCCGCAGAGTTTGATCGGGCCCCTGTTTACGACATCTTCTGAGCGGTATATCACATGCAGCGGGGCCGGATTGTCCCTGCCGCGGGACCTGTTTTCAACGGCTTCGATCCAGAACGTTTCCCCGTTGAGGGTAAAGCGTCCTGTCAGAAGGTTTGAACTTGTCGTAAACAGGACCTCGCTGGATTTTTCGCCATCCAGCTTACCGCGGTATGAATAAATCCCGTTATCGGTTGCTGCAAAATTCATCCGGCTCATGGTGGCCGTATACTCTTTCCCCCGGATCCGTACGGGAAGTCCCTGCCCGGACTCCAGTTTTTTGTTGATCGCTGCGTGATCGAAGGTAACCAGATCGAACCTGCGTAATGAGGGAAGAAGCCTCAGGCTTTCCGGATCCTGCACACCTTTTTCACCAAGCCCGCTGACGGAAGTTGCTCCAGCTACCACAACGCTGGTGCTCCCGGGAATTTCAAAGGGCATCTCTGAATCTCCTGTGCACCCCGCCGCCATCGCCGCTGAAAACAGAACGATCACGAGAATGACGAACCGCGACACAGTCATTTCCTCCTCTAGCGTACCCGGAGAACGATGCTTTTCTTATCCATGAGACCGGCATTATAGAATGCATCGGTGGTAATGATCTCTGCAGTACAGTTTTTACTGTATGCCGGCCGGTTGCGTGTTTCCATAACACGGGTGATGTTTTCCCAGCTTTCACCCGTTTTGAGAGATAACTGCCTGTCCTGATAATGAAAATGAACCGTCCCGTCTGCCATGATGGAATCGAGGGTCATATCGCCGATTGACCGGGGCAATGCATACACAGGACCTGCGCCGGATCTCTCGCCCCCTCCCTGCACTCCGCTCAGGCTTTCGCCACTGCCGTAGAACATGAGCAACGAATCATTTACCCATTCGCCTTTGGGAACCGTAACCGTCAATATCCGTTTGTTTCTGTCAAAATGATAAAAGGGGAAGTCAATCATCAGGAGGGGCGAGCATTCTCCGGATACGGTGACACCATTTGTGTTAACGTGGTGCTCAAGGAAAATGTACTTGTCTTCCGGTATGACCTGTGTTCTGTTATTCAGGCCTGGTGAAGCAGCGCACCCCGCCGCCATCGCCATCGCGAACAGCAGCAGCATCGCTACCACTGCACTCACGGGCCATCTCCTGCAGCACCCGGGATCAAAAGGGCGTACCGTCATGCGATGAAAAAGTCGGTGCGGTGCGGTATATATCTTTTGAAATATTATTCCGATCATTCGCAGGCTCCGACGGCACCCGGCCGGTGCATTGAACCGCACGGTTAGCTGAATGAACCCTTCGGATTTGGCGAATATATGAGCCCGGCATGCCCATCTTTTTTCAGGAGAGTTCAGCTGATGAAGACCATGTCTGCCCGCACCGGATTCGGAATGAATGCCCACACCATTTATGTTGACGCCCTTGCCCGGCAGGCCGGGCTGCTTGCGGGCAGCGGGCGCATGCCGGCCCCCGTCCCGGCACAGCCGCTTCTGTTCACGCCGGTCCCGGTACAACCGCGTGTGTCCACGCCCGCCCCGATTCAACCGCCTGCAATCGTGCCATCCGCCGCAAAACCACCTCTGTCCACGCAGGCCCCGGTACAACCGCCTGCGACCAAGCCCGTCCCCCCGAAACCGGCGGCGCATGTGTCCGTCCCCCAGAGACGTGCGGCATACGTGCCCGCCCCCGTCCGCCCGGTCTCCAGCGGGTTTTTCGAGGACTCCTGAGCCGGCACTCCCCCCGGCCCCGGCTTCGGATCACTCTTTTTACCAGACCCTTCACCGCCCCCGTTTCCCCGGCGTATCATCCGGGGAATCCCGCACCCCCCTTTTTGCCTGCATCGCCCGCCGGGGGGTCTTTCGGCAATCCAAAAAAAGGGAACTTCCTATCTCGTCCGCTGCAGGAACCAGCCCGCGCCGGTGACCGCCGCGATCAGCAGAACGATCCCGGCCAGGACAAGCACCCACGACGGGATCCCGCCCGGCGGCAATCCCGCTCCCCCGCCGCCTGCCGGTACCGCCCCGCCGCAGTCCGGGTCAATGCCGGCGCTGCAGTCCGGGTCGCAGGTGCCGTCGGCGTCCTTTGTGCAGACGGTGTCCTTCTTACCGAGCGGGCAGTCTGCGGGACAGGTGGCATGGGTCTCGGACGAGCCGCAGGAACCGTCATTGTTGCAGAAGTCCAGTTCCTTCTCGAAGATCAGCGTGTCGCCGTGGTAGATGCGCACCTTCTTCATCGCGGCCGTGTACGGGATGCGGTAGCTGATCTCCACGGCGCTGGTCGCGATCCCGGAATAGTCCTCTCCCAGGAGCCGGGGGCCGTCGTAATCGAAGTACACGTCGAACGGGTGGCTGTACAGTTCCGCACCGCTGCCGTCAGCCGCCGTGAGCCGGTACTGACCGCTCCTCGCGATACCGGACGATGGCCTGCCATCAGTGAGGACGATGCGGTCGTTGCTCACCATGCCGCCGTCATGGATGGTGGCGGAGATCTCCACGATGGTTCTGTTGAGCGGCAGGGGCGGGGAGTGGCACTGGAGCTGGGGGACCGACGCGAGCCAGTCTTTGCAGTGCGTACAGAAACTCCGGGGATCAGCCGAGGCATCCAGGTAGGACATCACGCACCGGCCGCCGTAGGATTCCTGGTTGCCCCGGCAGCAGATATTGTAGTTCACCACCGAGCACGTGTGGCTGTTGTCCCAGCTGCAGCAGGTTCCCGATGACGGGCTGCACCCGAGGTTCGAATCGAGCCAGTTGCGGTCGCCGGTCTTTGCCCCGTCGCCGCCGCTGACACCGCAGGTGGTGGACGCCTTGTCGCCGTCATTGCACCGGCAGTCGGTGGAACCGGCCGGGTTGCTGCAGTACTCGTCCGAGAGCCCGTAGATGTGCCCGAGCTCGTGGGCCGTGCAGCTGGTGTAGTTCGCGATATGCAGGACCCAGACCGTATCGGCAAGGTTGCTCCAGCCTGCAACGTTGGGGCAGGGGGACGCCTGCACGATCCCGACAACGGCATCGTAATCCGCCCGGTTGATCCCGAGGCCGTCCACGTAGTCCCGGATGTGGCCGAGGCCCGAGTCGGAGCCCTTGACGCAGGTGAAGGTGTTGAAGTTCTGGGTGGCGACGCTCAGTTTCGTGACGCCGATCCGGCCGGGACAGGACGCGAGCGGGATGGATCCGGCGAAGAACTGTACCTGCTGGTCCACCGCGGCATCGAAGCTGGCCTGGTTGCCATTCCAGTTGAGCGGCACGAAGAGGAGTTTCACGTACGGGTCATAACACTGGCCGCCATAACAGGTCTGGCCCGCGGCGCAGGCATGCCCGCAGGCGCCGCAGTTGGCAGTATCGCCCGAGACATCCCGGCAGGTGCCCGTGCAGTTGGCCTTCCCGATCTTCACGCACGGGTCGCAGGCATCCCCGACCCCGTCGTTGTTGGTGTCCTTCTGGTCCGGGTTGTACACGGACGGGCAGTTATCGCAGGCATCCCCCACACCGTCCGGCTTCGGGTCGCACTGGATCCCGCCGCCCATGTTCACGGGGAGGACGTGGCAGGTGGTCCCGAGATCTGAATCTTCCTGCCCGGGGTTGAAGACGTGCGGGCAGTTGTCGCAGGCGTCCCCGAACCCGTCGGACTTCATATCGCACTTCGTGCCGCCGCCCATGCTCTCCGGCAGCACGCTGCAGACCTGCTTTTCATCGGAGTCCTCCTGCCCCGGGTTGTAGACTGCGGGGCAGTTGTCGCAGGCATCCGGGATGCCGTCCGCCACGGGGTTGCAGAGCCTGTCGCCCGGCAGCGGCCCGGTCTGGATGCACTGCGACATCCCGTAATCGGTGTCGCTCCCGCCCGCGCAGGTCAGGTTCACGTGCGGCGCCACCGCGATCTTCGTGATGCCGGGCTGGACGGCGACCGGGGCCGCGGTGGTCGTGGTGGTGACAAAGAGCGCCGGGCTGATTGTCCGTACCTCAGGGCCGGTCCTGATGGCGGTGACCTTCTTTCTGAAGCAGTACGACGACGGGATAGCGGCAGTCACCCCGTACGTGACTGCGCACGGCCGTTCATTGCACTGCGTGAACCCGTCCTCACCCCACAGGCGGATCGCAGAGGTGCGCTGCATGCACTCGCAGGGCGCCTGGCAGGTGACGGTCTGCTGCGGTGCTGTCGTGGTGGTGGTTGCAAGCACGATGTCCGGGTTCACCGTGAGCCGGACCAGGCTGCTTCCGCTGCCGGTACTGGCAGCCGCAGCGGCGGGAGAGATGGCAGGGCAGCAGAGCAGGAGCAGGAGGATGGCGATACATGCAGCGGAACGGGACGGGCCATTTCCGGACGATCGGCAGGGCAGGACCATGGAGGAGACCTCAGGATTCCCATTAAGGAAAGCGGGGGTAAAAGGATTGTGGAATGGAGCCGGGCAGGGTCCGGGGCAGGATGCAGGAAAAAGGGAGGATCCGGCCTCGCCGGGAGGGGACGCAGCCCGCCGGGCCCGGGGAACGGGGCCGGTAAAAACAGACAGACGATTCACTTCATCCCGAGCATATCATCCGGGATGCCGAGGTACGGCACCCCGCTCGCCCAGCCGGCATTGCGGCGCTTTGCGTACTCGAGCATGAACCTCTCCTTCAGATCCGGGTCATGCAGGAACCGCTCGTACAGGTTCCTGGCAAACTCCGGGAAGATCACGAGCCCCTCCTTCTTTTCCACGCCGTCAAGGATGATCCGTGCCGCCTCATCGGCCGGGATCGCCTCTTTGGGAACCTCTGCGCTGCCGAAGATTGCGGTCGCGACGTTCGCGGGACAGACGGTCGTGAACGAGATGCCCTGGTCGGAGAACTCGTAGCGGAGCGACTCGGTCATGCCCGTGACGGCGTACTTGGTGGCGCAGTACACGGCCTGGGACGGTGGCGCGATGATCCCGGCAACGGACGACGTGTTCACGATGTGCCCGCCCTTCTGCGCGAGCATGACCGGCAGGGCATAGTGGATCCCGTAGATGACGCCCCAGAGATTGAGGTCAACGGCCTTCTTCCACATGTCGAGCGTCAGGTGACGGCTCGGGTGCGTCATACCGATCCCGGCATTGTTGAACAGGTAATCGAGCCGGCCGTCCACGCGGACGCAGGTCCCGATCATTTCCTTCACCTGGTCACCGACCGTCACGTCCACGGCCGCAAACCTCGCCTTCGGGTACGCCGCAAGGGACTTCTTTGCCTTCTCAACACTCTCCTGCCGGCTGCCGATGACCCAGACGGTTGCCCCGCGTTTCAGCAGCTCTTCCGATACCGCACCGCCGATGCCGGAGGTGCCCCCGGTCACGACGGCAATCTTTCCTTCAAACGCATTGCTCATCACGTTCACCTTCTCACAGGGCATGCATGCCGCACGCTCATGGTTTCTGCCCCTTCTTCCCGTCTGCCACGAACTTCCGGTACTCCGGTGATTCGAACATCTCGCGGGACTCCTTCTCGGAATATTTGTGCGCAAGGTCCCGGAATTCCGGGTCTTTGCATTTCTCCAGCACCTCCTTCATGAAGTCCGGGAAGACGATCAGCCGTTCCTTCCTTTCCACGCCGTCAAGGATAATCCGGGCGGCCTCCTCCGCCGGCACGGCACCCTCCGGCACGCGGCCCCGGAAGATCGGCGTTGCAACATCGCCCGGGCAGACCACGGTGAAGAAGATGTTCTTTGGCAGGTACTCGTAGTACAGGCAGTCGGTCAGGCCGATGACCGCGCTCTTGGTGGCAACGTACAGCGTCTGGTACGGGGTGCCGTAGAGCGCGGCAACCGACGACATGTTGACAATGTGGCCGTTTCCCTGGTTCTCCATCACCGCAAGGGCCGCGTTCACGCCATGGATAACGCCCCAGAGGTTGATGTCGATCATCTCCTTCCAGTCCGCAAGCGTGCTCTCGGTATAGGGATTCTTCTGGCTGATGCCGGCATTGTTGAAGAGGTAGTCGAGGCGGCCGTCGTTTTTGACACAGTCCTTTACCATCCGCTCCACCGCGGCAATGTCCCGGACGTCCACGGCAGCAAACCTCGCCTTCGGGTACGCCCCAAGCACCTTCTTTGCCTTCTCAACGCTCTCCTGACGGCTGCCGATGACCCACACGGTTGCCCCGCGTTTCAGCAGTTCCTCTGAAAGGGCAGCACCGATCCCGGAGGTTCCCCCGGTCACGATCACGACCTTTCCCGCGAATGCAGTGCTCATGGTGTCGCCTCACGGGAGTGCACGGGCAAGGTCCATGCGCATGGTGCACGATCCCTTCCGGAACGAGCCCGGGAGGTATTCATACACGGGGAGGGCCGCGATGGCCGCGATGATGCCGTGCTGGGTCGGGTGCTGGCCGGACTGCGGCACGGTCCATTTCACCGTTCCGGTACAGGCAGACACGGCCGTGTACACGTTGTCCACCGGATAGTACGTTGCCTCGGAGAGGGCGGGGCCCGGGAACGGGCCGACCTTCGGGATGTAGCGCCAGCCGAACTGGACTATGCGGCCGCTGTCCGCGTTGATCGCAGCAAGTTCGTCCGCGGTGCAGTCCCGCCCGATGGCAAGTTCCATCTCGAGAAACGTGCGGCCTTCGTGGCTGAGATTGACCGAGAGATCGTTGCCGAGCCTCCGGTACTGCGGGATGTCGCAGAAGACCTTGGGCATCCCGGCTTCCTCACGCCCCCCGATGACGGGTTCGGTCCTGTCCTCCCAGATGACGAGATGGTAGACCCCGTCGATTGGCTCTTTCCCGGCGATGTACTGCACCGGCACCGAGACGGAGGCGAGCGAATACGCCGACCCGCCCATCCACTGCACGCCGCAGCACCGCTCGTACATCAGCATGACAAGCGGCCGGGTGACGGCGAACTCTTCCGGCACGTACTGCCGGAGCTTCTCCGCGTCGGTCGTGTACCTGATCTCGATTGTCGTACAGTCGTCGTAGGGGCATACGCCCCCGGCTGGCATCCACTGCCGGAAATGGGCCGGCATGCGGCGCGTGACCTTCTCGTCCCTGTTGTTAATCCGCATTCCTGATCATTCCGGAAACGCGTCTGCGGTTCCCAATTTTCTGTTATGGCCGGCGCTATTTGCAGTTTCCTTTTTGTGCCGGGCGGGGAAAGGGGGATCCTTTACGCCGCTGCCGGCAGCCGGCCGAGGATGTACGCGAGGGCGAAGAGGAGGATGCCGTTGCAGAACAGGATCACCGCCACCACCATTCCCGGGATGAGCCCGGGCAGGAACATGGAGGCGCCAAAGAGGATCCCCACGATGTTGAGTACGGTCTGGACAATCAGGAGATGTTTGAGCACCGGCGGTATGGCGACCGGCGCAGCGGGCGGATTTCTCACCTGCTGCACGATCGGGTACACCCTCAGGGCGAGCGGCACGATGCCGCCAGCGATGTTGAGAGCCCCGAGCATGACCACGAGCATCCCTGTCACGATTCCCGGGACAACGCAGGAGAAGACCCCGAGCGCCACAAAGGCAAGGCCGATGAGCACGACCGGCCACGAGCGCCGGAACCGGCCGACCGGCGTCTCGCCCGCCGCGAGCACCTGGATCGCCATGATGACGAGGAGGAGGCCGAGCTGCCCGTCGGGAGAGAACGGGAGGGTGCCGAGGTTGACGGGTACGAGCAGGATCGCGAGGAACGCAAGGAGGGTGCCAAGGAAGACGAGGATGGCGGTGGTGAAATCAAGGGGTGCGTCCTGCAGGAGGAGGCAGAACGGGCAGCCTCCCTCCCATGCCGGGGCGGATGCGGGGGCTGGCTGCGGGTACAGGCGCTCAACGGTATTGATGCTCCACGCGAGCCAGGCAAGGGCGATCCCGTCGATGAGAAGGAAGGCAGCGGTGAGGTAATCCGTGGTGACGGCAGGGACGAGCGTGACCAGGCCGAGGAGGAATGCCATGAGGTACACGAGGCCGCAGGAGAGGGCAAGGTGGGAGAGGACGCCCCCGTGACGGATCCATTTCCGTGCCCGCTCCCGGTCCATCGCGTGCCGGAGGAGGAGGGTCGCACCGCCGAGCAGGAGGATGGCGCCGGCCAGCGTGCGGACCGTTGCCGAGAGCGCCCCGGGGATGAAGCAGGCCCCCATACCCGTGACGGCTGCCGCGATGCCGACGAGAATAACGAGCCACGAGCGCCGCACATTGCCAAAGGGTGTCCGCCCGAGCGTGATGACCTGCAGCGCGATGATGACCAGAAAGAGCCCGTACGTGCTGTCAGGGGCGTACGGGAGGGTGCCGGTATGGATCGGGACGAGAAGGATGCCGAAGAGGAGCATGAAGACAGAGAGGACGAGCAGGATGACCGGCTCGAGCGTGAAATCGAACCCGCGGGCCGGAGCCGGGGTCTGCGGTGCCGTGTGCGGTGTGTCGTTTGTCATACGTACCATCCCTGGGTGCATGTGCCGGCGCAGGCGACTGTTCCTGCCTGCCGGCCATGCAGTCCTGTGATTTTTCTGCCGGAAGTATGGTGGGTTGCGATCGTTTTTGTAAGCTGCGGAATCTCCAGCGCCCCCGGGTTGAAGACAGGGTGGTCTTCCAAGAACTTGTTCATTTCATCGTTGGAGTCTGAAGACTTTCGGGATTCTCCTGCACCAGAGCTGACGATCCTTGACACCCCCAACGGGGTCCGGAATGGCGCGAAGGAGCGTGTTCTCATCCTATGAAAATAATTTCCGTTGAAAATCATTTTATTCGACCAATGATGGGGGCTGATGCCCCCATACCCCCGGTCAGGATCCCTGCCGTCTCCCCGAAGAACGCGGGGGTTCTTCTCATCCCCATGGTTCTTACGAACCATTCGGACCCCGCGGGGGCGCCCCGCGGTGGCCCTCAATTGCCGGTTTTTCCATAACCTGCTCTGGCCCCGCCGTGTCCCGGGAGGGGCCCTGAAGCGGGGACCACTCATAAATATCCCGGATTGTGTAATTTTCATTCTTCGGATATGAATTCCGGTTCATGAACAATTCTCCGGGATTTTTTGCTCCGGAGAAACCCACTCCTGCAATGCACTGAGTGGAATTGTGAGGGTGACCCCCTCTCTCCCCTTGAGGGGGATGCAGCCCGATGGGGCAGGCCCCCTTGACCCCCTGCCATTTTTTTGATGCAAGGATAAGCTCATGCTTCACGGTCCGAACAGTCGACAGACCGTGAGGATGAGAAGAATCCGTAGGATTCTTCGCGTGGCGGGGGTCGGCAGACCCCGGGCGCCCGTGGCCCCATCCCGCTCTGTCGCTCCCCCGGGAAGTTTTCTCAGGAGCAGAATCTTTTGTCAGCACTCCCCCCTCCCCCGGCGAAGCGTTTAGGAGCAATGAAGCCCAATACTGAGGACACACACCGGTCGTTGTGAGGAGATACAGAGCATGGCAGACACCTGCATCGAGGCTCCCGGCGGGGGCGAGGAACACGAAGAGGAGTTCGTGAAACGGTACGGAGAGAGGATCGGCGCCGGCCAGTCCGCGGTCATCTATGCCCGGGACGGTATCGTGGCCAAGGTGTACCGGACCGGCCAGCCCCGGAAGCAGGTCTTCCAGGAAGCCTTCACCCTCGCGGTGGTCGGGGACAACAACATCCCGGCCCCGAGAGTGTACGGGGTCGAGACCTTCCGCAACCGGACGGCGCTCCTGATGGACCAGGTCCGTGGCGACACGCTGATGGACATCATGCTCCGTGACCCGGCAAAGATGGAGGAGTGCACGGACCGGGTCGTTGAGCTGCAGGCCGCGATGCATAAGGTACAGACAACCGAGTTCCGCCCGATCAAGCTCGTCCTTTACGGCACCATCATGATCAGCCCGGGCCTGAGGCAGGCCGAGAAGGACCGGCTCTTTGCGCTGATGGCACAGCTCCCCGACGGCTATTCCATCTGCCACGGGGACTTCCACCACGGCAACATCCTCCTGGAGAACGGCGTGTACCGCATCATTGACTGGGCCGAGGTCGCGGTCGGCGACCCGGCAGCCGATGCCGCCCGGACGTACATGGACCTCATACTCGGCGGCAGAGGGCTTGAGGAGATGTACCTGCAGAAGTACTGCAGGGCCACCGGCCGGACCCGGGAGGAGATCCTAGCCTGGCTGCCGGTCATGGCCGGCTCGATGTACGGCTTCCTCCCTGAAAAGGCCCGGCAGGTTCTCCGGCCGCTGTTCTGAGAGCGGGCGTGGGTGGGCGATGCATGGGTGTGGGCGGGATGTGCCTTACCTCCCCTGCAACCGCTCCCGACAGCGGATCTGCACGTCCCCGGAGAGGTGACCCGGCAACAGGTGGCTGGGTCATTCCGGGGTTCTGTATATTGTCCGGTGGAATCGGGAATATCTCTTCAGATCTGCCGGGATAATAATTAAAAAGGGCTCCCGTTGTATATTGATCCGTGTGATACCGATTCATGAATGCACTCATCCGGAGCCGGAAAAAACAGATTGAAGCCTTCTGTAAAGAATGGAATATACGGGAGCTCCAGGTATTCGGATCGGTTACTACCAATAATTTTGGTCCACAGAGCGATATCGATATCGTTGTGGATTTCCCGAAGGGATCCCGTCATACCCTCATCCAGCTCGCCCGGATGGAGGAGGATCTCGAACGGATCTTTGGCAGGCGTGTCGACCTCCTTACCCGGCAGGCGGTGGAACAGAGCCGGAACTACATCCGGAAAAAAAGCATTCTGGCATCCCTGGAGAAGGTCTATGGTGCGTGACGATGCGTACCTGCTGGACATTCTCCTCATGGCAAAGGATGCTCATGAATTTATCCGGAGCCAGACCCGGGATTCTTTTTCTGCTGATCGCCAGTGCCAGTATGCGGTCATCCGCTGCCTTGAAGTGATCGGTGAAGTATCGAAGCGGCTCTCACCGGAAACGATCCAACGGTTTGCTGCCATAGAATGGTCGGCAATGGCAAGAATGCGGGACATGCTCATCCATTCCTACGGCAAGGTTGACCTTGATGAGATCTGGGATACGGTGACAACAGATATCCCCCGCCTTATTGCCATTCTTGAACCGGAAGTCCTTACCGAAGAACAGGATTAACCGGTTACTTTCGTCCGGGATTTTTTTGAACCCGGCATCACCGGTCCGGAAAATGTGTACCAAGAAACGTTCAGAGCACCTGCTACCTCCCGACTCTTCGGAAGAATGACTCCCATCCTCCCTGATCCCCCCGGTGCAGGGTTATACCTGCGGGTTCAGGGAGACCACGAACTATTTATTCTCAATTATCTTTCTGAGTTTAATCACCATGCGCGATGAGTCCTGCATTCCCGTGATGATGAGGCTGATCGGCGAGGGCCGCCCGGTCGTACTGACCGGCCGGTTTGCCGTTCTCCTCGTCCTCCCGGTCGTCCTGCTCTGGGCTATGATGGGCCTTGCCTCCCCGGCGCCTGAGTACATCGTACTGCAGGAACCGGAGCCGGCAGGCCCCGTGCCCGGGCCGGCCCGCAGGCACCGCTGCACCGGTGGGATTATTTCCGGTATTTCTGATTCCGCGGGCGATCCCCGCACAGTTTTCGCACGATAGTTGTCCTCCCGCTCTACCGGCGGTGGCCGTTGTTGTTGTACGCTGTACGGACGTCTGCCGTTGTTCCGGGCGGGGATGGTGAGCCCCGGGTTTGCGGATGCTGAGGCCCGTCAGGGCTGAAACAGGAAAAGAACGTGTTGTGTTCTTTGACTGACCGGGAGTGTGCGGCGATGAACGTTGAACACATTCACCAGATATCGGGGTGATAGCAATGGAAAGCGAAAATTACAGCCGGGAGATTGCAGGCCCGGCAGATACGATGAATGAATGTGACGGAGGACCGGCTGAAGACTGCGCAGCGGTGCGGCACAGCAGGGCCGGCTTCTTCCTCCGTGCCGGAGACCGGTTCCGGTTACCGGATCGGCTGGCAAACAAGATCGACCGCCTTGCCCGGCACCTCTTCCGGGCAGAGGAGCGGAGGTGGACGTGATGCCCCGGCGCCGGACAGCGCACGACGTGGATATCCCGCTCTGGCTCATCCCGAAAGTGATCTATGAATGGATCCGGCGGTTCGGCGAGGAGCTGGAATGGATCCGGGTGAAGCGCTCGGAGCTCCGCTTCTATACGGTGAGCATCCGGACCCGGCCGATCCGGCGCGAGTTCCGCCGCGTGGCGCGGGCGGCCGGGGGTGCGGTATGAGCAAGGGACCGCAGCCGGACCGGGGATTTGATGCAGCCCTGCCGGTTGCATTCGCCAGGGGCCACGTTGAGTTCTTCCGGCGCACGCGGGGCGGCACAGCCGACCTGATGGTGTCGGGCAGCGGGATCATCGCGATCATCCGGATCCGGTACGCCCCGCGGCTGTACCTGGACCTCGCGGAGATTGAATGGGAATTTGCCGATCCCATTGCCCGGCTCCGGCTCCATCCGGCCGGCAGCCCGGTCTCCCGCGAGCTCTGGCTGTACTCGCGGTACGGCGTGCTCCGGTTCTTCCGCGTGCTGGATCACGGCATTGTGGAGATCGGGACGGACGGGAAAGAGCTGGCTATGGCCGGACCGGCAAAACCGGAGGAAAAAATTCAGGCAGTGGTCGAAGAAAAAAATCCGGCAGAACCGGAAGAAAAAAAACCGGCAGCGCCGGAACCTGCTGCTGCCGGGAATACTCCGGAAAACCCGGTCGCATCCGCTCTTGTTGCTGTACTGCCGGATCTCCTGGCTGAGGAAGGCCCGGGAGGAGGGTGAGTAGCGAGAGGACACCCATCCCCCGCCGGCAGGGGGTGAATCCGCCCTCCCCTATCGGGGCTGATCCCATCCGGGCCCGTATTGAGCCCGGACTGACCACTTTTCCACCCCTTCTGACAGTGTTGTACGGAAAAACAGCAGGGTATCGGGCCAAAACCGGCGTTTTCACGACGGAGAATAGTGACAGGATATGGCAGGATTGGGGCTGCGGAAAAGGGGGCCCGATGACCTGCAGCACGCAGGGGGATCCAACACACGGTTTTCCGGGAGCACTCTCTGGTATCATCCGGACCAGACTCCCATTTCCCTCGACAGGAACAGAAGATGAACAACCATAGCAAAGGAGGAAATAACGATGACAAAACTCTTTGAAACAATGATTCCCGAAGCGCAGGAAGAACTCATCCGCGACGGCATGATCGAGATCGTATGCGTATGCGTCGATGCCGTGCCGGACCCGGGAAGACCGGGCGACCGGGCCGCGATGATATTTTCAGCGGAGGTGTACCACGACTTCCGCGACGGGGTGCCGGCGGTCGATGCCGGCATTGCCCGCATCCGGGAGATCTGCAGTAATGCAGCGGAAGATCTCTCTCCCGCAGTGCGGGACCGGCTGCTCGCGGCCCTTGCCGTTGACCTGCAGCAGAAGGATGAGTTGCGGCAGGGGAAGATCGATGGCGAACCGTTCGAATCGCGCTTTGGCCCTGACATCGCGAAGCTGCTTCGGCCGGAAAACCTGGACCTCGATCCGAAGGTCACGGTCTGGTGCCACGCGTGGTCGGCCGGGATGGATGACAGCGGCCTGATGTGCATCGATCGCGACGAGCCGGTGATCTTCAACGGGATAGACAATGAGACGGAAGTCCGGATCCTTGAGCGGATTACCGCACTGGATGCCAGGATTGCTGCGATCGTCAAGCCGCTGATGCGGGAGGGGTGAGGCCGCCCCCAAATACCGGCCGGAAAATTCCCGCGGGGCCGCCTCCGGAAGACCGGGTGATTTTTTTACTCCGGCACCATAATCACTTTTCAGGAACGAAAACGTGTCGTGATCTGGAGATTTCATGAAGGATACCCCTGCATTTGTCCCGGTCTTTACCTACTCCCATGATATGGTCCGGCGGCTGGCAGCCATCACTGCTGCACGGGAAGTGATCCTTCATGCGCACCTTGTTCCGAAATGGGAGGTTTCGGTCCGGCGGGAGCAGCTCGTCCGTGCGGCCCATGCGTCCACGGCGATTGAAGGCAACCCCCTTTCCCTCGAGGAGGTAAGCCGGCTGGCAGACGGCCGGGAGGTCATGGCATCCCGCCGGGCCAGGGCCGAGGTGCTGAATTATCTGCACGTGCTGGAGCATATCGGCAGGTACCGGAAAAAACAGATAGTTTCTGAAACCGAAATTCTTGCGCTGCACCGCGACATCACGAGGGATACGCTCGATGATCCGGCCGCGGAAGGGGCGTTCCGGACAGTGCGGGTCGTTGTCGGGAACCGTCGTACGAAGGAGGTTGTGTTCTCGCCGCCGGCTCCCGGGGAGGTCCGGCCGCAGGTCGAACGGCTGGTTGCCTGGCTGAACTCGGACGATGCCCGCCGGTTGCACCCGGTCCTGGTTGCCGGCCTTGCCCATTACGAGCTGGTCCGGATCCACCCGTTCGTGGACGGCAACGGCCGGACGGCCCGTGCGCTTGCAACCCTGGTCCTGACGATGCGGGAGTTCGATACCAGGCGGTTCTTTACGCTCGATGATTTCTATGACAGCGACCGGAACGCGTACTATACAGTGCTGAAACGCACCAACGGGACGTATCCCGACTGCACCGCCTGGCTGGAATATTTCCTGGAGGGCGTGGAGATCTCGCTCTCGCGGGTAAAGGAACGGGTGCTGCTGCTGTCGTCCGATGAGCACCGGAAAGCGGCCCGCGGCCAGGTGGCCCTTTCCGAGCGGCAGATGCGGATCATCGAGTTCATCCACGCGAACGGGTCGGTGAAGAGCGGGGACCTGGTATCGATGTTCAGGATTTCCCGGCAGGCAGCGCTCAGGGAACTGACGTCCATGATGGAAAAGGACCTGATCCTGCGCGAGGGCGACCGGCGGGGAGCCCGGTACGTCCTCCGGTGATAGTTGTCATTTCGGTTGTCATTTCGGTTGTCATTCCGGTTCCCGGCCGGGGGTGACCGGATACCTCCCGGAAAAAGTTTTTTTTAGTTTATGGTATTTTCATTGACGATATACGCGTAATCGAGCTTCTTTACCAGCAATGGCATCATGTTGTCCACATCATAGTAGGTGGTATTGCCCGGGAAATCGGTGTATGAAAATTTCACCTCCATCCGGCTCTCGAGGTCCGCGACGGCTCTGGACACTTCCCTCTCCGGTTTCCAGTTATCCGGGGTTTTTGGATAGATCTCGTAGGTCTTGTCGCTGATCAGGATCATTCTCCTGATATGGTACCCGTCTGCGGTGAAGTTGTACGGGAACGAGAGATCCTTCAACGAAAAGGTATCCTGGGCGATGGTCCCGCTCCCCCCGCACATGAACCAGTCCCTGGCGTGCGTGTGGAAGACGAGATACGAATGGTTCCGGAGCATGTGCTGCCGGAAGGCACTGCCGTTGATCGACCCGTAATCCCCCGAGATGTATGCGTCTTCACCGGTTTCGGTGTCGATGACGTACCCGAGTTCCCGGGACTGTTTTATCGAGCAGGATTCCGACTGAGAAACAACGGTCCCGGCCTTGTCGCTGTTCCGGTATATCTCCAGCTTGTTTTTTGCATCCTGGACACGGGCATTCATTGCGCCGTCATCGAGGATTCGCGGGGTTTTTTCCGGTGCGGGCGTTGCCCGTTCCGTTGTCCCGGCTGCTGCCGGGACCGAAGGGGCGATCGGAATTTCCTCTGGTATCACCGCAGATGCCGGCACGGGCGATTGCGGGACCGGTGCCTGCACGGTGGTTTCCGGTACACGGCTGTCTCCCGGATGCGTGCAGCCTGCAGCAAGAATGCATGCAAGAAGGAGGATCCCGGGGAAAATCTTCGCGGTACCTCCCGGTTTTTTCCGGTTGCCGGCAGTATTCATAACAGGTATTTTTTCTGCTGGTTATATTCTCGCTCCTGCCCGCGCCCGGGTTCTCCCGCGGGCTGCCGGCCGGGCAGGACCGGAGGAGACCTGTTCCCCCCTGATCGGGGATCTGTAACCGGTCCACCCTCCCCCGGACGGGCTGATTCCATCCGGGCCCGTAATGAGCCCGGATTGACCACTTTTCCACCCCGTTTGACAGTGTTGCGGGGAAAAACAGCAGGGTATCGGGCCAAAACCGGCGTTTTCATGACGGAGAATAGTGACAGGATATGGCATGATTGGGGCGGCGGAAAAAGGGATCTAACGTGTTAGGGGACGTGGGGGGTCCCGGGGCCTGTTCCCGGGAGGGGTCTCTCCGGGGGGACCCGGATCAGGTTCTTTTCCGCGTTTCTTTTTTTTGCAAAAATCCCGGCCCGGAATTTCCGGAGAATTTTTCCGGCGCCGGGCGTCTTTGAGCATTGTCCTGTAAAACAAAACGCGATCCCCTGGGGAAGCCCGCGGGCTTCCTCCGGCATCACATCCTTGTATGTGTGGGCGGGGCGGGATGAAAAAGGGAGGGGAGGCAAAGATGTATGGACCCGGCAGGAAATTATTTCCGGACTTCTTTCATCACGAGATGTGCATGAATCGCAATCCATGCCTGCACCGGCCTTGCGGACAGCAGCCTTTTTTGCTCTCCCGATCAGATCATCCCGATAAGGTCACGGGTAGTGCAAACGTTAAGGAAATCCTGTTTCAGGAAATGCCGGTCCTCTGTCCAGATGCGGCTGATGCCAAGAGCGAGACCCACTGCCAGAAACGGTGCATCGTTTTCATCAACGGGTTCCATGACCTGTATCGCGTGCAGGTATTCGGATTCGAAGTCTTCGAACGGGACAAGGACAACCCTTTCAAGCAGGATCTGCATGAGATTATCGAAGTCCTGCTCCGTGATCTTTGCCTTTTTCATGAGATATTGCCGGTGCTTCAGGAGTTCGGTCTCGCAATAATCGGGCGCAAAAAATGAAAAGGAGCGGTGCAGGATGATTCTCCGGGAAGTGGAGTCTTTTAAAAGACCTGCCATGATTCGGTTTGTATCGATGACAAGTCTCATGCGTTCCGGTCCGTGCTCAGCTGCGGGTCTTTTTCAATGCTTTCCGCTTGTAGTGCTCCTGGATGCCTTCCTTGACCTTGTAATCGAGCGCCGTGATATCCTCTTCCGCAACCGCGCTGTGCTTTGTGATGGCGTCAAGCAGGGCCAGTTTTTTTGCGTAATCCTCGATCGCACGCCGCGCAATCTCGCTCCATCGCACTTCGCTGTGCGCCTTGACAATCCGGTGGACATCTTCCGGGAGTGACAGGGTTATGTTCGGCATCGCATCACCACACAGGAATATGTGAGTTCACCTATTTAAGAGGATTCCGGAGGACCTCCCGTCAGAAGGATTTCGCGAAGGTTTGCCGGATCTTTCCGGGATTTTTGTTTCCGGGCTGGCAATCGATGGGCGGGGGAATACGGTGATTGGGTTTTTACCGGGGAGAGGAAAATGTTGAGGGCAGGATTTTTCATGAAAATCTGCCGGGGTTTCAACTTCCGGCACAGGTCTTCCGGATGACAGTATTTTTCCTCACCATACCACAATACCATACCTTAATCGTTGAACCGGTGTACCTGAATTATCAGCACCAGAGAGGAGAATGATGGTACGATACTGTCCGAATTGCGGAAAAGCGGTAACAGATGACATTACCCGGGTGTGTTCTTCCTGCGGGTACACCCTGGCGAATCCCGCTGCGCAGATCCCGAAACAGATCACCGCGTCCCGTACGGAAATCATTGAGCGGGCCATTCCGTTCTTTGCCGCGAAAAAATATGCCGTGCAGGCCCAGACCGACTATTTTGTCTCGTTCGAGTCCCAGGATCGTGACGTGAGCTGGCTGATCTTTATTGTCTTCTGCTGCCTTGGCCTTATCCCCGCCATTGTCTATTACTACTGGTTTACCCACAATCACCAGGTCACCGTCTCGCTTGGCGGAACAACCCCCGTCACGATGAATGTCATCGGCAACACCGCCCAGGCAAAAAAAGATGCCGCGGAATTCATGCAGTTATTCTGATCGTTTCTCATCCCTTTTCCGGAATTCTTTTTCCAGCTCGCGTTGTACCGACCAGACCCGTATGAAGAGATAGAGTCCTGCGCCCGCTGCCAGCAGCAGGAGTGCGACCCATTCGTCGTTTAAGAGCGCCCACCATGCCCCGCCCAGGCCGAATCCCAGCGCAACCCCGGCAACGATCCTGCCGAAATGCTGCACCGCGACATTCCCCGAAAACTTCCGGAGCTGCGACACGATGGCGAGGAGCAACGCCAGCAGGATGCTTTCGAATCCCGACAGCCGCAGGAGAACGAGCGTTATGAGAGCCGCGGGGTAGCCGAGCAGGCAGCCGGCGCAGATTCTTCTGTTGTTGATTATGATCACGTCGTTTCTGAATGCCGGGAGGTCCGGGTGGTGGGAGAGCAGGAGTTCCCGGAACTGCTGGGGGCTGAGGGAGATTCTCATGCGTTGGAGTAACCGGTGTTATGCAAGGGGTTATTGGTATCGGGGGCCGGGTGGGGCATCCGGACCGGGAAAAAAACAGACAGATATGATTCTCAACCGGTTAGTTGGATTTATTTCAAAGAGATGGAGAATGATTTTTTTGAATTTTTTATTTTACGCTCAACGGGGCTTCGCCCCTCGCCGCGTGGGCTTCCCTGGAATTTTAATCCGAATCTTTATCGATCAGCCCAGGCTACCTACTCCTCATCACGAGTTGTTTCTCTGATGGATGAAAAAAAACCCTGCGGCTGGTCCGGTGCCATTCACAATTTTCTCAGCCTCTCCAAGCCGCACTGGCTCATCGCGATGCAGGAGCATCATAAGAGGTGCATGAATACTCCCGCTGATGAGAGCCAGATCCTTGCATGGGATTATTCGTTTGAAATCCTCCAACGAGAACTCAAACAACTCGTTCAGATCAAACCGGCAATTGCATCGTACGCGATCATTTTCGAATACGAATTGCCACGGGAACGAGGCCGACGGCCTGATGTTGTGATTCTCGGCCCCTGCGTCTTTGTTCTCGAATTCAAGGATTATGCAAAACTCCTTGCAGCCCATAGCGATCAAGTCGCAGCGTATGCTCGGGATCTGAAGAACTACCACGCTGGATCGCAGCAGTACACAGTTCTCCCTATCCTAGTTCTTGCCCGAGCAAAGGATCTCATTCAACGTGATGAAGATGTGCTAGTCATTTCACAGGATCATCTTGCAGATGTTTTCGATGTGGAAGTTGAGTTGGAGAACGGACCTCTAATCGATCCGCAGAAGTGGATCACCGCTGA
Source organism: Methanoregula sp. PtaB.Bin085 (assembly GCF_002067035.1). Taxonomy (GTDB): domain Archaea; phylum Halobacteriota; class Methanomicrobia; order Methanomicrobiales; family Methanospirillaceae; genus Methanoregula. The sequence goes on from NZ_MVQB01000059.1 coordinate 54,081, forward strand.
ATACGCTCCACTACCGTCGCTGATCCAAGCGGCCCGGACCATCTGGGAGAAACAACCCCTCCCGCAGATTAAACGAGCCCAGAGTGCCGGCATCCCGGAGACGATTGCCGAACTCATCCGTATTGCAAAGGAAGCCCAAGAAAAGAATGAGCTGCATCTTGCGCTTGTGACCGGCGTTCCCGGGGCTGGCAAGACTCTTGTCGGGATTCAGCTGGTGTATGAGAATCATCTCGAAACGTTTGCGCCAAGTCCGGTCTGTTTCCCTTCATCACCTCTTGCATTGTCCCAACCGATTGCTCCTTCGGCAATTGCAGACTCGGGTACACTCGCTTATGGCAAGAAAAAGCGTGAAAAAAACCCGGCATCTCGAAACATCGCCGTCTTCCTCTCCGGTAATGGTCCGCTCGTGAAGGTCCTGCAGCATGCCTTGAAGAACAACATCTTTGTCCAAGATGTCCATGGATTCTTGAAAGAGTATGGCGGCACGACTGCCAAGATCCCACACGAGCACATCTGGGTGTATGACGAGGCCCAGCGAGCCTGGGATGCGGAGCGGGTTAGTGAGAAACGCGGCCATGCTACGAGTGAGCCAGAGGATTTCCTCAAACTTGCCGAGCGAATGAACTCGTGGGCCTTGATGGTTGCCCTCATTGGCGAAGGACAAGAGATCCACCTTGGCGAAGAGTCCGGTCTCCCGCAATGGAACGATGCACTTGCGAAGATGCAAAAGCCGTGGGTTGTTCATTGCCCCACGAAGATCGCCGGCAATTTTCCAGTTGTTAAAAATTGCTTGACAACTGACGTTCTCGATCTCTCCGTCACCCTCCGCTCGCATCTTGCCGAGGATGTAGCGCAATGGATCGCCGCCATTCTCTCCGGTGATCTCACGCAGGCAAAGATGCTTGCCGAACGCGTCACGAGCCAGGGCTTTGACGCATACATCACGCAGGACATTAATGTAGCCGTTAATTATGTGAAGGAGCGGTATCAAGGACAAGAAGAGAAGAGATATGGATTACTTGCCTCTTCGAAAGCAAAAAACTTACCCGCATGGGGTATCAACAATTCCTTTAATTGTACCCAAAACATACGCGTTGGAAATTGGTATAACGATCCTCCAAATTCCTTTACCTCCTGTTGTTCTTTGCGTGAGGTAGTTACAGAATTCGGTTGTCAAGGAATGGAACTTGATTTCCCAATAGTATGTTGGGGCAACGATTTTGTTTGGGATGGAATGTGGAAGAGCCCTGCTGCAAAACGCTCAAAGGCGAAAGATCCACACCGGTTACGAATGAATAGTTATCGGGTCTTGTTGACCCGAGGTCGGGATGGGTTCATTATTTTTATCCCAAAGGAGATTGGGATGGCTTCGACATACGCTGCATTGGTGGGGGCGGGGGTGCGGGAGGTACATTGCGGGCAGCACACAGCAAATTTGGAAAAGGGATTATTCAAGATTTAATTCTCTTATTGGATTCTGATGAAGGTCCGGCCGGGGTCGGTTAGTCTGGTGGGTTTTTCCAGAGATATCATTTTTGCTTCTCGTACTTCATCACTCAAACCGGATCGAGAACCCCCGGGTCTCATCCCGGGCATTCGCGATCCCGTTTTTGTACAGCCGGCATAACTCCCGGAAGTACCAGTCAGCGATCTTCCGGTCCTTTTTCCGGAATTTCCGGACGGTTCCCACAACGGGGAGAGCCGTCTCATCTCCCATCAGCCCGATTGCCGGCGCAAATACGGCGACGGTGATCTTCCGTTTCCGGCAAACAGGGACATTCTTTTTCGCGGGCATATAGCACCCGACGGCGATCTCCTTCTCATCATAGACCTTCATTTTCAGCCATTTCACGGGGCACTGCTGAAGGCAGTATTCAAGCACGATCATTCCGGGTTCTCTCCTGGCCGACGGTTCGCTGGAAAGCGTGTCGTCGCCACGTCCCTATGGTTTGATACGGGTGAATGAAGGGTGAGATGAAAAAATTGGGAGAAAAAGGGGGGGCGTTCCGGGATCGCCGGGACGATGTTTATACAAAGGATCTTTAGAATACTTGGCGTGATGGGGGAAAAATTTTGCTTTTTGATAGGAAGGTGTATGCTCAATTGAGTGTGGATTGCCCGACCGATCCTCTTTTGTAATTTGGCAACTCTCAACTTCTTACACGTTCCCCTGAGATCCCCCTCAACAGATAATAACCTCAAACCGATATCCCTTTACCGGATCGAACCGTACTTTTCATCATGCAGTCATCCAAATCTGAAATCCAAAACTTTGAGGAAATAATTGAGAAGTTTAAACGATTTGTTGCGGAAAAGAATCCGGATGGATCCTCTTCATTTAATGACGGCTGGCTGAACGATCAGGAAGGTTATAAGAAAAAAATTCCGGAGGGTGCAAAAAAGTCACTTCATATCAATGAATGGGAAAAATCCTGGATCGGTTCTGGGAAAATTCATGCCCGTGTCATGGCTGCCCTGAATTATATTCCCCAGAATGAAGGCAATAATCTTGTTGATTGGCATCAGAAATCAGATTTCGACGAGATCAGAAATGGCGATGCCGGTCGGATGAAGAGGATTGAGTCATTACTTTTCAGGCTGTATACAGAGAAAAATACGGACGATGAGCTATTTGATGAATTAACTGATGCCGGAGCGTTAGGAAAGTATTATGATCTTGTCTCGTACCTGTTCTTCATCAAGGACCCTCTCCTGTATCTCCCGAACCGGCCGAATAGTTTCCAGCAGGCTTTCGAATTACTGGGAGATTCATTTATTTTCCGGATGTCCGGACGTTGTTCCTGGGTAAATTACCTGGGGTTCTTCACGAGAATTGCGAAAGTTCGGGAGCTTCTTGCACCGGCGTTTGAAGAAAATGTTTCACTGATCGATGCGCATTCGTTTTGCTGGGTCATCGCTCATAATCCGCAGATAGTAAAAGGAGATCTGAAACCGGCCCAGAATGAAGGTGCGAAACTGGTTTTTTCCGAACCATACTGCGTTTCAACCAATGATGTGCTCATACCCAGCGGTGTCCGGCGGTTCAATCCGATAACACGGAAAAAGAGAATAAAAGACGAATTGCGGAATAACCAGATCGGCGATGCCGGTGAGCTGTATGTCCTGACCGCAGAGAAAAATCATCTTATAGTCAGCAAAAGACCGGACCTCGCGGCAATGGTGCGCCATACAGCAAAGGAGGAAGGGGATGGTAAAGGATACGATATCGAGTCTTTCTCGCCGAACGGGCAAAAGAAGTACATCGAAGTGAAAACAACAACCGGGAAGAAGAATTCCCGGTTCATGATCTCCGACACGGAACTTGCTTTTTCCGCTGAGAACCCGGACAATTATTATCTTTACCGACTCTATGATTTCAAAGCATCAGCAAAGGAAAATTCCTGCTTTGTTCTTCATGGGAATATGCGGGAGATACTCGTGTTATATCCCATTCAGTTCACGGCGCTTCCGAAGGAATTCTAATTTTTTCGGTTATTTCGGGAATTTCCCGAAGAGTACCCGGGCGCAATGAAGGTTTTCCGGACGACAAGCTGCTGCCGGGATGAGCGTAGGAATTTAAGAATCAAGGCCGAACCTGGATCTGGAAATCCACGTTTTCTATCCATTCTTTAATAAATATTGATGAAAAATTTTCAAAATCGTCGTAAAGGTTGGGTTGCGCTTCCCGTTCCCGGTGAGACTGATGAAGGTCCGGCCGGGGCCGGTGAGTTTTGCGAGTTTTTCCTGCGAGATCTTTTTGGCTTTTCGTTCTTCCTGGAGGATTTTGCCGAGGATCTCTTCTTTGGTCGGTGTCACTGGAGCAGAGATTTCTGGTAATGGGGCTTGTGGTTATCGCAGACTATAGTCGACAAAAAAATGTGTGATTATCAATTAAAATATATTTTATAGAGAATAATGGTGCGCACAAATGAAAACATATATCGGTCAACATCTCGTAAAATGAAATCTAGCACAGTGTAAAAACTTACCAGAAGTGGATTTAAATGTCAAGTGAGGGAAGAATACCAGCAATTGAAGGAGCCCATCTGTTACAATCCTTACGTGCTTCCGATTTTGATATCCCAAGCGCAATCGGAGAATTGATTGATAATTCAATTCAGGCAGATGCAAAAACAGTAAACATTAAAGTGAAAGATGTCGTTGCAGGAACTCATAAAAAATACAAGCTGATTCAGGAAATTGTTTGTGCTGATGATGGATATGGTATGGATGCAACCCCGGGATCTACACTTCACAGCTGTATCAAATTAGGATATTCCACGAGGTTTAATAACCGGGATGGTATAGGCCGGTTTGGTGTCGGTATGACTCTTGCCGGGATCAGATTTGCCACTAAAATTGAGGTTTACTCAAAGCAGAAGGGAAAAAAGTGGAATTACATTATATTCGATCTGAATAATGATGAGGATATCAATGAGGGGATAGCTCCACCTGTCGAAAAAGAACCTCCTGCCGAATATTTAACATTAGTTGGTAAGAGTGAGGGCACTCTTGTAATCTGGTCGGGATTTGATAAATTCGCGGAACAGGATCTTCATGCGACAACATATTCTGATGGCTTTGAGGCTCCTGACTCGCTTGATCCTTATGGATATCTGAATCACTGGATTGGCAGGACATATAGGAAATTCATCTGGCAGGGCGTTAAAATCAATTTGAATGACCAGGAAGTATATAGCTTTGATCCGCTCTTTATCAGCAAACAGAAAAATCAGTTCCCGGAAGACCCCAAGGCAAAAATTATCTTCGAAAAGGAGATTGACTGGAATGTTTCCCATAATGGAAAGAAAGGTGGATCTGAAACCTCGAAAATCAAAATAAAAATTTCATTGCTCCCTGAATTCTATCGGGAAAACATTAGTAAAGGCGGTCTTCAGTTCAAAGGAAGATACATCGAAGAAAATCAGGGAATTTCCATATTAAGGAGTGATAGAGAAGTCTACTATGATGAAATCCCCTATTTTGGCGAAGGACGTGTTAAAAAATTAAACTGGGAGGATAAAGATCGCTGGTGGGGTTGTGAAATCAGCTTCACACCTGAACTTGATGAGCATTTCACAGTAAAAAATATCAAAAGGGGTGCAGTTCCCGCTAAAGAATTAAAAATTGCGTTATATTCTCTCATAAAACCAGTGAGGGATGCATGTATTGAACAAGTCCAGGCTCACTGGGCCCGTGTAAAAGCTAATCAGGAACGGGGAAAATTTGAGACAGGAACTGATATTAAAACAACTCATGCCACCGCTGAGACACTTGCCAAAACCACAAAAATCCCAGAGAAACCGAAAGCCGGAAAAAACCTTACACCTGCAGAACAGGAAAATCGTCTTGAGAATCTGACGAGGGAACTTGATGAGACTGATGCACAAAAATGGAGGGTAAAATTTGAAAGTCAGCCCTTCACCATTATGGACGGTCACTGGAAGGGAGACACATTCATCGACATGAATTATCTTGAAGGAAAAGCAATTCTCCAGTATAACCTGAATCATGTCTTCTTCGAAGAAATGAGTAATATCAGAAAACAACTTCAGAATATGGATGATCCGACAAAGGCAGTCAAGCTTGCCCAAAAACTACACGAACTTATCGATATACTGCTGATGTCATTTGTTCGGGCGCGTCAGGGATTTGATGAAGACTCAGAATATTCCGTAAAACAGATCATGGAATATACCGTCCGTGACTGGGGCAGATATCTTCACACATATACCCGGGCCTATGAAAAGGAACACCTGTTTGAAGAAGACGTATGATCAACAGATTACAGATTCAGGAACTGCAGGATCTCGTTGGAAAAGAAACCCTTCAGAGACTTGCAGCAATAATCCAATTCATTCCAAATAGCGGGATATCTCACCCGAATGACATCTATGAGAAACAAAATCTCGAGCGTATTTTCCTATCATTTGCCGGTCAGGATGCTTTTCAGAAAGAAGAATTTAGGAAAAAAATTATCAGCAGACTTTCTGATGAGGAAATACGATCTCTCGCTCAAAAATTAGGATTATCTGATTTGCTACCTTTTTCTGATCTCGTAAACCTGATCAGTCATAAGGCATGGACAGACAATTCTGAAACAAAGATTTTGATTGATTTTTTGAGATTGCCGGAAAGTTACATTCCCAGCGCTCGAACTGTCATTCCTAATATTGAAACTGTTAAAAGACCTGAAAGTCCTTATAAATCCCTTAAGGATTATCAGAATGAAATATTTCGAAAAGTTGAAGGAAATCTCGAAAATCCGCTCCAAAAAATTTTGATCCAGATGCCAACAGGGTCTGGAAAAACCCGGACAGCGATGGAGATTATCTGTGCCGAAATGAATAAAAATCCGGGAAAATCAGTTATCTGGATTGCCAACTCTGAGGAATTATGCGAGCAGGCTGTCGAATGCTTCAGGGATGTATGGTCTCATATCGGGACATTTGATGCAGATATTATCCGGGCGTGGGGTCCAAATGATGTAAAGTATCCCATTAACAGCTCTTTTCTCGTCGCGGGTTTTGCGAAACTTCATTCTGCATTCAAACGAAATCCTGAGCTGGCAAAAGTAATTTCAAATAATCTTCATTTACTCATTATCGACGAAGCTCATCAGGTCATGGCTCCAACCTACAAGGAAGTCGTTACGAAATTGAGGGAAGATAATTTCAGTATCCATATGCTGGGACTGACTGCAACCCCCGGTCGTGGAAATCTGGATAATGAAGAAACACGAGAGTTAATCGGTTTCTTTTCCGGGAATCGTATTGATATTGAATCAGGTAATCAGACCGTTTTCCAGTATCTCCGCCATAAGAAAATTCTCGCACATATCAAAAAAGACCCCTTGTATACGAATATGGTATTCGAATTGACTCCTGCAGAGAAAAAATACCTGAAAAGTCATTATGACTTTTCAATGGAGTTCCTCGAAAGGATCTCTCTTGATGATATGAGAAATCTTGAAATTATTAAAAAATTGAAAAAAGAGTGTGAACTCAGGAAGAAAATTCTCTTCTTTGCCGGTTCAGTTAACCAGTCAAAATTCATCTGTGCGATTCTGAATTTCATGGGTTACAGAGCTGAGCATCTGGATGGATCAACAAAACGGGATCGCCGAAGAAATATTATCACAGAATTTAAAAGTGGAGATCTCAATATCATTTGTAATTTTGGCGTTTTGACGACAGGATTTGATGCACCCAAAATTGATGTTGTTTTCATTGGTAGACCGACAATGTCGGTCGTATTATACAGTCAGATGGTTGGCCGTGGGTTACGCGGTCCGGCGATCGGGGGAAAGGAGTCATGCAAATTAATCGATGTCATCGATAATATAGAAGCATACAATAGTCCGGACAATGTTTACGAGTATTTTGGAGAATACTGGGAGGAGAATGTCTGACCTTTACTTTTCCGAAGAGGAGATCTTCCTCAAGAAAGTCCAGGATTTTCTCTCAGCAACAGATTGTGAAGTTCTGATAATCTCCCCGTACATTAAAACTGATGTTCTTGATATTCTTTTAAAAAAATGTTCGGCAAAAATCAACATTATCACAACCTGGAAACTTCGGGATCTCCAGTTAGGAGCATCCGAACTCGATTTGTATCAGTATTGTAAAAAGAGGGGAATTTTTCTCTATCTCAATCCCCGAATCCATCTGAAAGCGTTTGTGAATAATTATTCAACATGCATTTTCGGGAGTGCGAATATTTCAAAAAAGGGATTTGCACTCGTCGCCGATCATAATTATGAGCTAGATGGAGAAGTCGAAATTATTGACGCTGAGACTATTATAAGATTTAAAAAGATTCTGAATGAGTCGATTCTTGTCAATGATGAAATCTATAAAATATACCTGGATGCCGTAAAAAGGTTAGAACCATTACCAGAACTGGATGAACCAGACATCTCTTCATTACCCCGGAAATCGGAATTCCTTATCTCGGCTCTTCCTATGAGTTATGACATCAAGGAGTTATTCGAAATTTATTCGAATAAATTCGAGCATGAATCTGAAGAAAAAAGAGAATGTGCAATCCACGATATTATACTCTATAACCTTCCTCCAAACCTTGAATATCAAAAATTCCGGAATATACTTAAAGAACGTTTTTTTTCGTCGAAGTTTATCCAACGATTACTGGAATTCATTACAGATAATGGCCGTTATTTCGGTGAAGTAAAAGAATGGATTCAGAAAAATTGTGAGGATGTTCCGGTTCCGAGCAGAAGAGATTTGACTGGGAATATTCAGGTGTTATACAAATGGATCGCAGATTTAAGTGATGGAGAATATAAGGTTGACCGGCCTCGTCATTCAGAACGGCTTTACCGGGTGAAAAAATGATGGATGCAGATGATGCAGGAAAACATCTGGAGAATATTAAAACCGGGATCTCCGTTGAGATTATTCTGAAGGAGGATCGATCAGGTAAAAATCCCATTCAGGGGATTGTCAGTGAAATTCTCACGCATTCTTCATTTCATCCTCATGGGATCATGGTCCGTTTGGAGGATGGAAAGATCGGACGCGTTCAGAAGATTCTTTCAGAAATCTCTTCGACAATACTTGTTAAACCCCCAGTAGTAAACAATGAAATCGATTTTACCGAACTCGTGAAAAATGGAGAGAATGAATTTGTAGAGTTTAAATCAAGTGCTCTTTGGAGTAAAAATCTGAATGAACAACAACTCAAGGATCCAAATGCATCCCCAGATATTCGGAAGTTTGGTCGAGAGGCTTCACGAGCAATTATCGGTAAAACAATTGCCGGTTTTATGAATACCCATGGCGGGAATCTGATAATCGGTATCAAAGAAAATAAAACAAAAAAACCTGATGAAATCATTGGCATAGAGAGTGAGTTTGGTAAACTCGAAGATCCATGTTCTGATGGATATCGTCGAATGGTTGTTGACAGCATTATTCGAAAATATTTCCCGTCGGAAATTTTCAACCACTTTAGTGATTACCTTAAGATAACATTCCCAGAAATCGAAGGTAAGATTGTTTGTTGGATTCAGATTCAAAGATCAAAAATCCCAGTGTTTCTAACGATCCGAAATGAAGAGTATTTTTTCATTCGGCTAGATGCAGAAACACGAGAATTGGATGGGAAACAGATGGGGGAGTATTGTGCAAAAAAATTTAATTAAAAAGATTTTTTATTGTTAAGTTCCTTCGTCTAATATATGGCTGCATTACAAGAAATTCAAAAACAAGCCGCTGCCGAAGATATTGTAATCGAGCGCTTTTTTAATAACGGAACTCCTTTAGCAGTCCCAGTACTTCACTAATTTTTAGCTCGGGCTGAGAGAACAGTAAGATCTAAATAGTCGGCGGGCGCCGAATATGCTC
>NZ_MVQB01000060.1 GCF_002067035.1 Methanoregula sp. PtaB.Bin085
AGTTGATCAAAGGAGAAATTTCCGACAAAAAACTGGCAGGGTTTGCAGGTAAACTGGAAGAGGCTCTGGGAAAGATTTCCCATTCATTGGAATTCGCACACAGTTATCAGGACATGGGTATGAAACCACCCCGGTGGTCGGAAGTAAACCAGATATTTCTCCTTGCTATCTCCCATCTGGATTTTTCGAGGATCAAACACATCGTGAAACTTGACGGGCTTGAAATTTTTGCAGATCCGCTGCTTGAACGGGCTTTCCAGATCCTTGCCGGAAATACCATCACCCACGGAGGTAATGCAAAGCAGGTTTCGCTTACCTGTGTTGAAATGTCCGATGGAGACCTGAAGATTGTTTACCAGGATGATGGTCAGGGTATTGCAGAAAATGTGAAAAGGGAAATATTTTCAAGGGATTTTTTACATAAGAAGGGGCTTGACCTCTATCTCGCACGGGAAATACTTGAGATTACCGGCATGTCCATTGTGGAAAATGGGGTACAGGGTGAGGGGGCACGGTTTGAGATTACAGTACCGAAGGGGGCATGGCGGTTTACCGGTAAAAAGGAATAATGTGAAAATCACACACCCATTCCCATTATCATCCCGACAATCTGCTGAGCTGTTGCCGGGTCCAGGACCTGAGTCAGGACCAGCCCAGCCATCGAGATGAACAGGGTCCAGAATACTTTCTTGACCTGCTCATTCTTCCCGAACGCTTCGATCGCTGCATCCGTATCTGTCTTCATGGCCTGCTGAATCAGCTTCGGCAGGAACAAGAAGAGCGGTAGGAATAGGACTGCAGCACCGATGAACGCAAGGGAGATCTCTGTCCGGCCTGCCATGAAGATCCCGAGCGGGACCGCAAACACCCCGGCCAGGATCGCTGCCATCCCGACCTCACCGAACCAGAAGTAATGCCGCTTCTCGGCATAGGTCAGCCGTTCGATATCTGTCAGCGCTGACAGATCGAAGATGCCGAGCGTGTTCAGCATCCCATACCATACCGCGTGCGTCTCTTCCGGGTCGGCAATGATGCCAAGGAAGAGGATGATGACCGGGCCGATGAGCAGGATGATCGGGAGGTGGGCCAGCACCAGGACCAGCCCGAGCAGGATCCCGGTCCCGCAGATAGCGCACCGGGTCTGCACCTCGTTCTCAAACATCGTCGTCCTCCGCGATCCGGATCCGGAAGACCGGGCTCGTGTACCCGCCATTGGCCGGGCTGAAGTCCCGGACCCGGCCCATCTGGGCCCACTTCCGGCGTCCCGTGCGGATCTGGACGGTATGGATGCCCGGGGCCCGGGGATACACCCGCCGCCCGTCAATATCGTGCATCTCCATATATGGCGGGATATCGAACCAGTCCGGCCAGAACCGGACACCGTGCGGGATATCCGTGCCCCGGTACAGGTCCTGCAGCCGCAAGGGCGACATGTTGTCGTAGATCAAATCGATGATCAGGTTTTCATCCTCCTGCTCCGGGTGCAGTTCCAGCTCATAGAAGATTGGGTTACGCCGCACTTCATCGCGGGTGAGCGGTGTATCGACCGTCAGCGGCTCTAGTCCGCCGAATTTCCCGCGATACAGGCCGGTCACGGTTGCAACCGGCTGCACATTCTCAGAATCCATGATATTCCTCCTTACATTGCTCGTGCTCGTCCCGGAGTTTCTTGAACTCCTCAACGACTTCATCGTATTTTCCGATCTTCTGGTAGATCGCAAACAGCATAGGATAGAGCGGAAGCACAGTGGCAAGCACTATCCCGAGGGTTTCCGTTTCCATAACGGTCCTCCGAAATGACGAGAGAACCAAAAGAGAGGGTGACCGGGGGGTCACATTCCCTCCCGGCTCTATTCGTCAGGCTGTTCAGGCGAGAGCTGCCACAGTGTCCGCCCAGGTCTCAACGTTCGTCCGGATTGCGTCATCCGAGTACGAGGTGATGGTGACCCGGTCGCGGCTGAAGTTCACCATGTAGATCTCACCGTTTGCGTCGTGGCACCGCAGGGTTGCCGAGAATGCGTCCTTCCCGAGATCGTGGACCACGGTGCCGCCGTGTGCCGTGCTGACCGCAGCGGCTGCAATGATCGCAGTCACACCGGCATTGAACTTTGCCAGGGTGTCGAACTTGTGGCTGCCCGTCCCGACGGACTTGGCTTCGGTGTCCTGATAGACGAACTTCGCGGTGTATGCCTCCTTGGTCTTCTCGACCGGGGGGTGGCTCTCACCGGCAGTCATATACGCTACACACTCAAAGGGATTGTCGGTGATGACCGACTGGACGATCGTGTTGAACGTCGCAACATCCGCAATGGGTTCTGCAAGGGTGCGGGTTGCACTCTTGACATTTGCACTCTGTACGAAATCTGCCATACTTCACTCCCGCCCTTGGGCCCTTGGGCTGAACAGTACTCTATTAGACAGGGGGCTTAGCCTTTGCTGAAGGGGGGAAAAGAGGGAAAACCGAACCTTTAACGCTCATAAAAATGAAGATTCAGCAAGGTGTTCATACGCAGGAAATTCAACCAGGCAATATTATCAAAGGTTCTCTCTGGCCGGAACCAATTGAGATTAAATCGATAAATAAAACTGGAAATTTTGTTCATATCGTTGGAGCCACGACGGTTTCAAAAAAACATATCGATCAGATAATCCCGGTTTCAGCAATTGATTCATTCGTAGTATTGGGAAAGGAATGCAATTGCTGTGAAGAGCCCCTCAAAGTTTTTCTTGCCCTTGAAACACTCCGCTATCGTTATGCATCAATGTATGATCCCCTCCTTGCGATGAATACATCAAAAGTCGATCCGCTCCCTCACCAGATCGAAGCTGTCTATGGTTATGTCCTGAAACTTCCTAGAATACGTTTCCTTATCGCAGATGACCCTGGTGCCGGGAAAACCATCATGGCCGGTCTCATCATAAAAGAACTTAAATTGAGAAATCAGGCAAACCGAATTCTCATTGTTGCCCCGGGGCATCTTAAAGATCAATGGAGACGGGAACTTCTGGAGCGGTTCAAAGAACACTTCACTCTCATAGACCGGAGCATTCTTGATGCTCATTTTGGAGAGAATGCCTGGGAGCGTGAGAACCAGATTATCACATCGATTGATTTTGCGAAACGAGAGGAAATTCTTCCCACAATAGCCTCAACACGGTTTGATTTGATCATTGTTGATGAAGCTCACAAGATGAGCGCATACAAGTATGGCGATGATACCAAGAAGACCGATCGCTATCAGATGGGTGAGACATTATCCCGCATTACTGAGCACATGCTATTCCTCACGGCAACTCCTCACCGGGGAGACCCGGAGAATTTCAGGCTGTTTCTTGATCTCCTTGAACCGGGATTCTTTGCAACGAATGACATGCTTAATGCATCCATTCGGGGAAAAGATAATCCCCTGTTCATCAGGAGGGTGAAAGAGGATCTCAAAGATTTCGAGGGAAAGCCACTCTTCCTCCCCCGCCATGTGAGGACCCAGCAATTTAATCTCGGGCGGGATTCACAGGATGAGATGCGGCTCTATAATGAGTTGTCGCGATATGTTAATACCGAATATAACAAGGTCCTGAGTAAGGATAAAAAACGGAATGTTGCCTTTGCTTTGGTAATTTTGCAGCGCCGCCTCGCTTCCAGTACATTTGCCCTCCTCCGGTCTCTCGAACGAAGAAAAAAACGGCTGGAAGAATTGCTCGAAGGAGCCCAAGAAAAATTGAAGGCACCAAATCTTGCCTCTGATCTGGACGCACTGGAGGAGTTAAGTGAGGAAGATCGCTGGAAAGAGGAGGAAATCTGGGAGACCCTCAGTGTCGCTGAGAACCGGGAGGATCTTCGGAAAGAGATCGGCATTATTGATCAGATGATCTCCCACTCGAAGACCATCATCCAGCGAGAAGATGAAATAAAATTGAGGGAGTTGCGCGATGCCCTCCAACGATTGAGTTCCACTTTCCCAAATAAACCTGACCGGAAGATCCTTATCTTTACCGAATCGCGGGATACCCTCGATTATCTGGAGAAAAAGATCAGGGAGTGGGGTTATTCTGTTAATGTGATTCATGGTGGAATGCGGCTCGATGACAGGATAAATGCTGAGAAGGTTTTCAAGAATGAGACCGAGGTGATGGTCGCCACCGAAGCGGCAGGAGAAGGTATCAACCTGCAGTTCTGTCACATGATGATCAATTATGATATTCCCTGGAATCCGAACCGGCTTGAACAGCGGATGGGGCGTATTCACCGGTATGGCCAGCAGAAGGAAGTCTATGTTGTTAATCTGGTTGCCGAAGATACCCGGGAAGGTCAGGTACTTGTTCGGCTGTTCGCCAAGCTCAAGGAAATCAAAGATGCAATGGGGAACGATAAGGTATTTGATGTGCTCTCGGAAGTGCTGTACAATACCAGCCTCACGCAACTGTTGATGGATGCTGCCGCGAATGCCCGTAATATCGACGAGATATTGAAAGACCTGGAATTCACCGTTGATGACGAGTATATCAGCAAAGTAAAAGAAAATCTCGGGGAGACCCTTGCGACCCGGTTTATCGATTATACTCAAATAAAAGAGATGGCGCAGCGGGCCCGCGAGTATCGGTTGATCCCAGAGTACACCGAGAGTTATTTCAAGAAAGCTTTTGTTAAAACCGGCGGAACTCTCAAGGAACGGAAGAATGGCGGTCTGACGATTGATACCATATCCGCTGACATTAAACGGATTTCAGAGCGGGATACCTTCAAGCGGGCCTTCGGGACGTTATTGAAACGGTATCCTTACATCGTATTTGACAAAGAGGTTGCATTTAAAAACTCGGAAGCAGAATTCGTATCCTTTGGTCATCCGCTTTTTGAGGCAGTCATGCTCTGGACCGAGGAAACATTTATCGAGGCACTTAGGAATGGTGCGACTTTTATTGATCCTGATGGCGTCCTTGATGGGTATATTCTCTACTTTGAAGGGGAGATCCGCGACGGCACCCTGGAAATTGCGGGCAAACGACTCTTCGCATTTTTCACTGATGGGAAAAATGTCACACCGATTGCCTCCGATGTAATCTGGGATCTCGCCGAGAGCACCATTACAACTCCACAATGTGTCGAAGTTGAGGACCTCAAAAATCTGGTGTTCACGTATGCTCTCGAAAAGCTTCAGCACTATCAGCAGGAACTTTTAACGGAACGGAAACGGCAGGCATCGATCAAGACAAAATACGGCGAGAAGTCTCTTGAATATTTGATCTACAAACTCGAAGAGGAACTTATCACGCTGAACGACCGTAAGGAGCGGGGTGAAGCCGTTGATCTTCCGATCCGGAATAAGGAATTGCAGAAATCCGGGTATCAGCATGCCTTGGTTGATCTCAAAGACCTCATCAAGAAAGAGACAAGCCTGACGATGTCTGCACCGCATTATGTCGGTATCATACGGGTGCAACCGCCCGAGCATATCGGTCGTGAGATGCGGAGCGATGCAGAAATCGAGCGGATTGGCATGATATTTGTCATTGAGCATGAACGCACAGCCGGGAGAATACCGGAGGATGTTTCGGTAGAAAATCTTGGGTTTGATATACGGTCAACAGCCAAAGACGGGAGCATTCGGTATATCGAAGTGAAAGCCCGGGCTGAGATTGGTAAAGTCGCGCTCACGCAAAACGAATGGTTCAAAGCAAAACGGTTCAAGAATGATTATTACCTGTACGCAGTCATGAATGCCGGGTCGAATCCGCAGCTCTATATCATCCAGAACCCGGTTGAACGAATCAAGGCGGAAGAGCGGGTTGATGTCGTGAGGTACATGATTGCTTTTGAGGAGATTCAGAAAGCTGGAGGAATACAATGACCACGGACAAACGCTTTATCGAAGAATCTTTCCCGGTCAAAGAAGTCGGACTTGAATCTGCTCGTGAGAAATCTATTCGACATGGCCACATCTCAACGCTGCATATTTGGTGGGCTCGCCGTCCCCTTGCATCATCTCGTGCGACTGCTTACGCGGCGCTTGTTCCTCCCAAAAAAGGGGAATCTGAACAGAAGAAACAAAGAGATTTTATTATTGAACTCTCGAAATGGGAAAACTCCAACAATCATCCACTTCTCGAAAAAGCCAGAGAAGATATCTTCAAGGCTAACGGGGGTATGCCGCCAAAAGTACTAGATCCTTTTGGAGGAGGGGGATCTATACCTCTCGAAACATTACGACTTGGTTGTGAAACATATTCTAACGATTACAACCCCGTTGCGGTATTAATTCAGAAGTGTACGCTTGAATATCCACAAAAATATGGATATCAATCACACAAAGACAATTGGGGCGAACTTTCAGGAAGAACTACAAATCCCCTTATTGAAGATGTAAAAAAATGGGGAAACTGGGTACTTCAAGAGACGATGAATGAGATTGGGAAATTTTATCCCCCCGATCCTGATGGATCTGTTCCTATTGGTTATATTTGGGCTAGGACGGCCTCTTGCCAGAACCCATCGTGTGGTGCGGAAATCCCATTATTAAGACAATATTGGCTTTGCAAAAAAGAGCAAAAACAGATTGCATTGTTTCCTTTTGGTGTTAAAGGAAAAATCCAATTCAAAATCGTTGGTGACGGTTATGAGGATATACCTGATGGATTCGATCCAGATCAAGGAACGATCTCTGGGGCAGTGGTGTCTTGTCCAATTTGTGGTTCAACTATAGATGCTAAATCCAATCGAAAAGTATTCCAAAACCAAACCTCACAAGAAAGAATGCTATGTATTATTTCTCATAAAAAAGGCGCACCCGGAAGGACTTACAGGCTTCCAACGAAAAAGGATTTGGATATTTTTAAAGAATCGGGTTTGTATTTAAGTAAAAAAGAGGAGGAATTAAGAATTAAATGGGGAATGGAAGCAGTCCCCGATGAACCTATTCATACACCGGACCATAGAGAATACCAACCGGGAAATTTATTGTATAATTTTACTCCTGTGGTTTTATACGGATTGACAAAATGGCGAGATCTGTTTAATATTCGTCAAAAATTAGCAATGGTTACTTTTTCAGAGAAAATCCGTGAATCCTTCAAATTAATGGAGAAAAACAATTTAGATCCGGAGTATTCCAAAGCAATTCTCACATATCTTGATTTTATTTTAGCTCGTCAGCTTGATTACAATTCGTCTCTCTGTGTTTGGGTACCGGTGGGAGAATTTGTGGCTCATACATTCGGTCGTCAAGCTCTTCCAATGGTGTGGGACTATTTCGAGTTATACCCAGATAGTAATGCTACTGGTGATTGGAATTCCGCAATGGAATGGATTTTAAGAGTAATTGAGCATACTTCATCGGTATCAAAAGAATTTGCAACGATTACACAATTCTCCGCAACGGCGTTGGAATATCCTGAAAATCACTTCGATGCTATTTTCACAGACCCACCTTACTATGATAATGTTCCGTACGCGGACCTCTCTGATTTTTTTTACGTATGGTCAAAGCGAGTAATCGGAGACCAATATCCAGAACTATTTTCGACTCCCGCAACTCCAAAATCCAACGAAATTATTGCTGAGTTACCCTTGTTAAGAGGATTGAATAAAGAAAAAGCTTCGAAAAATCTGAGTGGTATTAAGACCAAAGAACATTTTGAATCAATGCTAAAGAGAGCATTTAAAGAAATTTTCCGCGTATTAAAACCGAACGGCATTGCAATTATTGTTTACGCTCATAAATCCACAGAAGGGTGGGAAACACTCATTAATTCTTTACTAGACTCTGGATTGATTGTTTCAGGAGCATGGCCAATCAATACCGAAAGAGCAGGCCGCCTCCGTTCACATGATTCTGCTGCTCTCGCCTCTTCAATCTATATCGTCGCCCGTAAAATGGAACGGCAGCCAACCGGATTTTACAATAACGTGAAAGAAGAACTCAAAACCCATCTGAATAAAAAGCTCGAACGACTTTGGCACGAAGGGATTTCAGGAGCAGACTTCTTCATCGCAGCTATCGGTTCCGCCATCGAGGTTTTTGGAAAATATGAGCAGGTAATGGATTACGAGGGCAACGTTGTCAGAGCCGATCGGCTACTCCTGGATGTTCGTAAAATCGCGACCGATTATGCCGTGAGACAGATCCTCCACAATGGATTCGCTGGCGAGATATCGGACATGGCTCGGCTCTATGTTCTTTGGCGATGGAACTATTCTGAGGCAAGAGTGCCATTCGATGAAGCCCGCAAACTCGGGCAGAGCTGTGGTATCGATATCTCGCATGAATGGAGCCATACCGGATTTATCAAAAAGGATAAGGAGTTTGTCCGGTTGCTCGGTCCGCAGGAGAGGAAACTGGAGGACTTGGAAGGATCGAAGGATATGATTGATGTCCTCCACCAGGTCCTCCTCCTCTGGGAAAGAAGTAAACGGGATGAAATGATCAAAGTCTTACAACAGACAGGGTATGGTAAAAGTGAAGCATTCTATCGTGTGGCGCAGGCAATTTCTGAATCCTTACCAAATGAAAGCAAGGAGAAGAAATTGCTGGAAGGCTTCACTGCCGGACGTGAGCGGTTGACAGAAGAGGTAAGAAGAGAGGGAAGACAAGCGAGGCTGGATGTATGATATCAGAGAAAAATTATTGGATGAGAGGGCAGGGTAAACTATGAAGGCATTTCATACCGTAGCGGTGCCCCACAAAGATATTCTCGACGGCAGACTCACCATGGATGTTTTTGCTGCGGATCTGTGGGAAGTCAGCAAGAACCGGGGACCAGATGAATATCGCGATGCAAAGAGATTCTTCGAGCATACATATCGCACAGAAGGACTCTCTAACCTCCTCGATGTTGTTCAGAAACGCCTCGAAGGGAAAGGTGGAGATCCCGTTATCCAGATTCAGACTCCTTTTGGTGGCGGCAAAACCCATACTCTCATTGCACTCTATCATAATGCAAAAATCTGGGATTCAAAAACGATTGTCATCGTTGGAACAGCATTAAGTACTGATACCACGCTTTGGGGAGCACTCGAACAACAACTCACCGGAAAGATTACAAAATGCAAAGGACAGACTGCCCCTGGCAGAGAAGTGTTAAGAGATTTATTGGATTCTCACCAGCCGGTTCTCATCCTTATGGATGAGGTCCTCGAGTACGTTACCAAGGCTGCTGGCGTGAAAGTCGGGGACAGTACACTTGCATCACAAAGCATTGCGTTCATGCAGGAACTGAGTGAATGCGCCGGGATATGTGAAAAGGTCTGTCTGGCCGTCACCCTCCCTGCAAGTATTCTCGAACATTATGATGAGAAAGCCGAAACCCTCTATCAGCAATTACAAAAAGTATCCGGCCGCGTTGAAAAAATCTATACACCCGTCGAAGAACACGAGATAACAATGATTATCCGTCGCCGCCTGTTCTCAACTATCGACGATAAATACGCAAAAAAAGTCGTAAAGGAATTTATGGATTATGCCGATAAGGAGGGTATCCTTCCCGCTGGTGTCCAGCCCAGCGAGTACCGGGACCGCTTCGTTGCTTCTTACCCGTTTATGCCGGAAGTAATCGATGTACTTTATCACAAGTGGGGAAGCTTCCCGACATTCCAGCGGACCCGGGGTGTGCTTCGCCTTCTCTCCCTCGTAATTTATGCTATCAAAGGTCTGAACAAACCTTACATCAGCCTTGCAGATTTTGATCTATCCAACCAGGAAATACGCCAGGAATTACTCAAACATATTGGAGCGGAATACAACAGCGTACTCGCAGCAGATATTACCGACGCACACGCAGGAGCAAAACTTGTCGATTCACAAATCGGCAATGCATATCAGGGATTCCAGTTAGGAAGAAGAACGGCGACAACAATTTTTATGTATTCATTCTCAGGAGGGGCAGAAAGAGGGACAACCGTTGGGGAAATCAAACGCTCTGCAACAACTATGGACAATCCTTCCAGCGTGATTGTTGTAGCTGTTGACTTACTGAAAGGAAAATTATTCTACCTCCAGAACATCGGCGATAAATACTATTTCAAAAATCAGCCAAATATCAATCGAATAATTCTCTCAAAGATCGACAATATCAAGGAGTCGGAAATTGTTGAAGCGGAAAAGGAGAACCTTAAAGCCAATCTCAAAGGCGGGAAATTCCGAATATCGCTGTGGACAGAAAACTCTGCTGATATCCCTGATACTGATGAACTGAAACTGGTTATTCTTCGGAAAGAAAATAAGAAAACCATTGAGGATATCATTAAGAACAAAGGCGGGACACCCCGAGTCTATCGCAACACGCTCTTCTTCCTGTGTCCGCTAGAAAGTGAACGTCCTGTTTATCTCCAAACTTTATCAAGAAGCATCGCCTACGCCCAGGTTGAAGGAGATAAGGAACTGGGGATATCTGAAGAGCAACGGCGTGAAATTAGCAAAGAACACAAAAAATTCCAAGATACTGTCAAAGAGTGTGTGCAGCGGCTCTATCGTATAGTGTGGGTTCCCGGAAAGGAGCCATCTGATCTCGGCATTCCAACATTTGGAGAGAACAGGGGATTGGATGCCAAGATCTTTGATGATCTGCGGACCGCTGGGGAGATCCTTGAACGGACAACCCCGCTGTTCCTTAAAACAAAATATCTCTCAAAGAATGAATTCGTTTCAACCGAACAAATCTATCAATCAACACTCAAAACTCCTGGTGAACCCCGGTTTGTGAATAAATCAATCCTTGAGAATGCAATCTCTGAAGGAGTTCAGAATGGAATCTTCGGTCTAGGAATTCTTGAGAATAATACACCAAAATGTGAATATTTCAGGAAAACGCCCTCAGTCTCCTTATCGGCAAATGAAGTTATTATCGTAGAGGGTCTTTGCAGGGAGGCTCGGGAAGAACCACCTGCGGATGTGTGGAAGGATACCGGATCGCGGGGCGAAGGAGCAACGGGAGGGGCAACCGTAAAGGGCGGAAAAGAGAGTGGGGAATCCCAGACCTCATTAACAGACATGAAAAACCTCCGACTATCATTCACAATCCCAATGGGAAAAGTGTCCAACATCCTCGGAGTTATTAATTTCCTGACAAATCGGTTCAAGAACGTGGATATCATCATCAATGCACAGGACGGCTCACTTTCCGAACAGGATTATGAAAATAAAATTAAAGAGGCGTTTGAGCAAATTGGGGTTGAATTAAGAGAAGAATAATTTTATTTCTTTAAATTTTCAGTCATTTCATGCATTTTCATTGCTTGGTCTATGTCCAGATTATGATCTTCATCTAATTTTCTGCTTATATCGACTTTCCGATAGAATTGTTGTTTGATTTTTAAAAATTCAGAATCTGAAATATTAGTTGTGGGCAATAGCTGCTGTATTTGAGAATAACTATTCTGTAGTGAATCCAGTTTCATCAATTTTTTTTCTTCACCATATTTTTTTATTTCGACATGCCGGAACTGGTGACAATCCCGAATGAAATCAGTCAATAATTTAGTTCCTTGAATATGTCCCGCGTATCGCTCATTTATACCAAATATTCGGTCCGATATGGAAAGAAACAAAATTGCCAGGCCGGCAAGAGCAATTACGATTCCAAAGATATTTTTTCCGTTGTCGTCAAGTGAAATCAGAAAAGGAACAGCGAGAGAGAGGAACGTAATCGCCATAGTAAGGATTATTGTGAGAAGAAGAATGAGATCTGCCCATCGCTTACATTTTTTTGAACTGGCAATATGAATCTCCCGGGAAATCTCCGCCTTGCGTTCGAGATCCCGAACAACATGCTCAACATCGGTCAAATCAATCACTCTTCAAGATTTTTCTTTATTTTTTTTCATTGAAACATTGAGAGCTCAGGCATATAAGAATAATTCTGCTCGAATAAAGAACGGTTGTCTTTTTGTTCATAATTACCCCCATTTAGCGAAGAGAGCACATTCAGATAATCATGGTCAATTGTTGCGAATCTCCAGAATACAATATCAACAACCGGTATGGGATCTCCGGACATTCGGGAAATATCTCCGCAAAAAGACTGAACATCAGGATAATTTTCCTGTGTTGCGATTCTGACAAGATGGCGATCGGGTTTGGCAACCGGTAGTCCAATATTTTTGGCAAGGTGATAGACCGTAACAGGGCCGATATAATCAAATGTCTGCAGGAATGTTATCGGATTTGATTGAATTTTCCTCTTAATTGTTTTAAAACCAATATTGTTGATCTGATCCGCCGCATAAAGAATTGCTGCAATTTTTTGCTCATTGTTGAATATTTTAAGAGCCGATCTTTGGCATTTTTCACGGTTAGATAAAATTTTTTGAGCGGAAGACCACTGAAAAAAGCATCGGGAAATGTCTTCAAACCTGTTCCGAATAATGGATTCCTTCATTCCACATGTTAAAATCACCCATGCGATCTCCCGAAGAAATGTGGTCTCATTGAGATCATTAAAACAAAGAGTGGATTGCCAGGATATTTCATCCTGAAAGCCCTCATCTTGGACGATCGTTTTTGCAAATGCGTATTTCAGCATCAGACTATTGTCCATTGACATCCCCGAGTATCTTATCCCACTCTTCACTATTGGCGCTTGCATCCGCATTTTTCATTCTGTTGGAGATTCGGTAGAGAGTATAACTTGCACGTAACCGTTGAGGAGAATTTTCCGGTCCGAGATCATCATCTACATGGATAGATTGCTGAGTGCTGTCTTTGATGGGTATTTTCACCTCATCCTTTGCCTCTGCAAAAAAATATTTTAGCATTGCTTTCGGCGTTCTCGGGGCATCCTCGGGGTAATTCCTGAAAATCTTAATTGCGAGTGACTCGATGTGATATCCTGATAATTGCTGATCTTCAGGTAATTGTCCGTTAATGCTTTTGGCGATTTTTATAACCGGGACAACCTTTTGACCACATGCTTGATTGACTTCAGTTAATTTAGCCGCAAATTTATCAGGACGTGTCACATTGGACCAGGTATTTCCTTTTTCTGCCGGGATCCGGTATCCATCCCCTTTCTTAAGGGCAGGGAGTAATTGAATTTCAGTACCATCCTTAAAACGAACAGTAACTGCAAGACTTCCAGTGCGGATTTCTTCGACATTTGTTAATTTTTGCTGCAATCGGGATTTGATATATTCTTTTATTTCCGCGGGCGTTTTGTCCGCCAACTCTGAATTATTGACGAGGACTAAAACATCAACATCGCTCAGTCCATCGACATATGTATGTTTACTGACGGAACCGGCGAATTTTAATTCAACATCCCCATCCTTATCAGATTCAATTATTTGTTTGATATCATTCAGGTGTTCACGATGAGTTTCTGTATCCCTGGCATTATAGGATCCAAGTTTTTCATTGATTTTTTCGTTCACGCCGGTTTCAAATGCTTCATCTTTTGTTTTGTCACGAATTTCCCGGATCTCCCGTTTATAATCATCAGGAGATCTACTATGGAAAACGCCGCCTCCACCACCCATTACAAAACACCTCCCATTTTCTCGTTTAAATCGTTGAAAGCACTTTGAAAGAATTCTGACTTAACTCCTAATTTTGTGAAATCTCCGGTCGATTGATAATGTTCAAGATTGATCTTTAATCGTCCCAAATAGTTGTAATTCTGGTAGACACTCCGTATCCACACCCCGTCGGAATTCTCATGAATGCCAAATTTTTCAGGACCATATGTGTTAATATAATGAGTCTGTCCATCATCAAAAACAAATCTCAACCATGATAGCCCATCAAAAATGTCAGCCCCGGAAATGTAATACAAAGGTGTCGTTATTGTATCCAAACTGCCAAAAATATGTAATGGAATTTCAATAGAATGTTCTTCCAGCTGTTGCCTGATTTTCGCGATTGCGGTCATCCTGTCAAGGACTGATTTTCCGAGTTCCTTTTCCGTAAAACCCAAAATGTCAAAGTCTGAAATGCTTTCAATGTTATCAAAAAACCCTGCAAGCTTGACTCGTCTGGAGTTTTCGGATTCGGGTTTGATTAAGAGTTCTTTGATTATCCCTTCTTTCGTCCTGAATAGTTCGTTGGCATGCTTTATCTGTTTATCAATAGTCATTCTTTCGGAGGGATGATCATAGCTGATGATTACCTTAGGGATCTCCTCATCGAAACGATTGACAGCTTCGGAATGCTTGGCTCGGTTCCATTCAAAGGGGTCGGGTTTGTATAAGCCGAATTCCTCAACTTCTTTATCTATTGCCGATTCGTAACCACCACTATCAAAAAATACCAACTCAGAGAATGTGATTTTTGGAAACGGATCTGTGTGATAAAAATCATAGGCACTCAATAGGAACGGGCCGGTAATAACCTCGCTTAAAACATCCAATGTTTTTCGATATTCAATATTTACCCGGCTTGATAATGATGGAACGAGCATCGGGGTAGAACCGACTTCACCCCATTTTTCAGATTGTATTTTTAATTTTCTAGCAAACATTGAGTGCACTCCGATCAAGGCATGAAAGACATTTCCCGCAGGGTTCGTCCCCGGTTTCACAACTATAGGTCAAATGAATAGGAACTCCCGAATCCCGACAATACGAGACAATCATTTTTTTATCCCAATCGATGAATGGGGTGTCAATTTTAATCTGGCCATCTGAATATTCTGTTACGACACCGTTCATTTTTTTGATGAATTCTTTAGAACAATCATAATAAGGAACTCCCCTGTGAATGCCCAGGGAAAGCAATCCTGAAAAATCTGGCTTTGCAAGTAATGCGGCCATAATTAAAAAGCCATTTCTTCCCCTGATTTCTCCAGATGACAGATTCAGGGTGTTGTGGATTGTCAGCGTGTCAGAATTAATTTTGTAATAATCAGCAATTTTTTCAACAGACTGACACTCCTTTAGACGAGCTTTTTGCCCATAATCAACAAAAAAACCTTCAACTTTGAATCCGAGGTCCTGATAATATTTGATACAGGCGGTTGAGTCAATTCCCCCACTGATGAGTATCAATACTCTTGAAGGATTTCCGCCCATTACCGACACCGGTTATATAAATAATTGAGAAACTCACTTTTTTATTTATATTTAAATCTTCTCTAGATTTCGACCCTGGTTGGTACCACCCACACCGCCCCTATCCCCACAAACGCCTTCTCAAATCGTTCCGGTCTCTCCCCAACATAAAATAGCGCCGGTGAAAACGTCGGCCCCGACTCATTTCCTGCTGGTCCAACAAACCGGATGCGGGCCGAAGGAAAACATACCCGGCACGATATCGCTGTCAACGTCTTCCATGCCGAGGTCTCGGTCGCGGACTTCCATAATACAATCGCCTCCGTGGTCCGGCCTGCGGTTCGCTCCTGGTATAACTTTGAAAACCATCGCTCGATACCGGGTCCGAACGGAGGATTGAGAAAGATCCGGCCTACCCACGGCTGCACAAGCCCGTTGTCCTGAGCTGTATAGTGCCTCGCTGCCAGCACATTCGGGATCTCCCGGCTGTTGCTGGCTGGATCAAGGTCGATCGCGCCCAGGCACGCAATCACTGCATCGAGGATGTACTGTGGCGTGTAGTGCTCCGTGCTCTTATGGGAGAGCAGGGCTGGCGGGACCGTCATATGATGAGAGGATGTGTAAAATCACCGGCTTAGTCTTTACTGAAGACTGGCACGCAGGACGGGGACAAAGATCGCACATAATATTAAAAAGCATATTTACATCGGCCACCCAATATCTCATATTCATCTTATCAACATCTTCTGCTCCATGATGAGCACGACCATGACAATGATGATAACAACAAGCAGGACAACGACATGATTGGCATCTTCATCAGTAGCGTGCAGAAGGAATTCAGCGATGAACGCCGTGAAGTCCGTGAATTCATTCACAATGATCCTCTTCTGAAACAGTTCTTTCATACATTCATATTCGAGGACCTCCCTGCTGCCGATCATCGGCCGGATGAAGTCTATCTTGATGAAGTGAATCGGTGCACAATATATCTGGGAATTTACGGAACGCACTATGGACCAGAGGACGCAGAAGGACTTTCCCCGACTGAAAAGGAATTTAATCGCGCAACCGAACAATGCAAGCACCGGCTGATTTTCGTGCAGGGTTCCGATGACGCAGGAAGGCACGACAAGATGTCTGCTCTTATCCGGAAAGCAGCAGGGCAGGTAATACGGCGACGTTTCACGGATATTTCAGATCTGAAAACTCAGGTCTATGCGGCGCTTGTCCAATACCTCAGCGAGAATGGCCTTCTGCGACACAAGCCTTTTGACGAAGCGATATGTAACGGTGCATCGATCGACGATATTTCTCCGGAAAAAATCGCCTGGTTCCTCTCGGTCTCAAAGAAGGAGCGGAAATTTCCCCTCCGGGCAGGCACACCGGTAGAGGTGGTACTGTCTCACTTAAATCTGCTTGATGGATCACAGCCTACGCATGCAGCGGTACTTCTCTTCGGGAAAAACAGTCACCATTTTCTCCCATCAGCGGAGATCAAATGCCTGAGCTTCCGGGGCACAAAGATCGAGAAACCAATTCCCTCCTATCAGATTTACACTGGGACGCTCTTCGATCAGGTGGATGATGCTGCAGATTTTGTACTTTCAAAACTCGATCGCCGCGTTCCTGCACGTGATGAAACACCGGTGAGTGATACCGACTATGAGATCCCGGTCCCTGCTATTCATGAGGCAATTGTGAATGCTGTTGTCCACCGGGATTACACATCCAAGGCAGCAGTTCAGGTTATGGTTTTCACTGACCGAGTAGAAGTATGGAATCCTGGAGCCTTGCCCTCGGACCTGACACCCGACAGCCTCAAGGCAGAACATCCCTCAATTCCACACAACCCGCTCATTGCCCATCCACTGTATTTAACGCATTATATCGAGAAAGCCGGTACCGGAACGCTCGATATAATCACGTATTGCAAGGAGGCGGGTCTTCCAGAGCCAGGTTTCGAACAGCGCGGAGGACAGTTCGTTGTCACACTTTGGAGAGACTGGCTGACAGATGCGATAATGAAAGAATTAGGGATCAGTGCCCGGCAAAAAATCGCCATAGAAATTGTAAGAGACACGGGTCGTGTGAATAGTACTGAGTATTCCACTCTCGCGAAAATCTCTCGGCAGACCGCGTTCCGTGACCTGAACGATCTTGTTCATAAAGGGATCCTCGAAAAGCAGGGAATAACCGGAAAGGGTACTTTTTACACGTTAAGCAAACGACTCAGAAAGTAACATAAGACTCAGTGCACGGGGAAAGGTGATGGTACGTTTGCAACAACACACCGGATACCCGCTCCGGTCAAACGACTCAGAATGGTAACATCGGACTCAGTGCACGGGGAAAGGTGATGGTACGTTTGCAACAACACACCGGATACCCGCTCCGGTCAAACGACTCAGAATGGTAACATAAGACTCAGTGCACGGGGAAACATGATGGTACGTTTGCAACAACACACCGGAAACCTGCTCCGGTCAAATGACTCAGAATGGTTGGACTCGGTGCATTAAGTTTAAAAAACGCAATAGATTTCGATCATTCAAGTGATCGTGTGTGCGTATGATCGTACGATCATACGCACTGTAGGCGGATTAAGCTTTTCATTGAAGAAAATTTAGTCCATCAGCCCTAATTTCTTTAAATGCGCCTCAATAGCGCTTTCCTGACGCTGAAAGATTTCAGATAATTCCCGCATATTTTTCCCGGCAAGAAATTTTCTTTCCAGATCTGAATCCTCATTGGAATCCCATGGAGTGTAGGCATTTGAGAATTCTTTTCGTGCTTTTTCAACAGATGATTCAGGGTCTCTCAGATTATGAAGTCTTATCATCTTTGTCTTAATTTGTTTCTTAATGTCCAAGACTCCCGGATCAATCAGAAGAAACTGGTAATTTGATTCATCCAGGTAATTAAAGAAGGGGATATCCAATTGTTTAAGGATCACTTTCAAACACCTTTTTTTAAGAATTCTCGCTCCCGTCTCTGTCGTCTGAACATAGCGATCGGCTAATTCACGTGGTAGGAGAGAAGCAACTTCTTGACGAAAATAGAAAGTCGAGAATGAATAATGATGTTCAACCTTGTAGCCATTCAGGGTGATATTTGAGAAAATATGAAGACCCGGCGTTTCCTCGATCACTTTTTTTGCTTTGGCAGCCAGTTTTGCTCTTATTTTTTTGGAGTCATTTTGAATATGTTTCCATCCCATGAATTTTCCCTTTCAACATTTCATGGGCAACTTGCCAAACTATAAAGAAATCGGTTTGTTTGATTATTGGCGGAATGCCACTTCCTCGGATGATTGTCTGATTCAAAAAGCCATATTCACACCACCCCACTCTCCTCCGCCTCTTCTCTCAACCCTCTCCCGTAACAATGCTCACAGAGCTTAACGCCCGCTTCGGGGTCGAGCCACACCGCTTTCGCAACCCCGCAGATCGAGCACTTCCCGATATCAGCGGTCACCCGACTACATCGGGAGATCTCCACGGCTCCGGGCAGCGGGACCGAGGCGGTCTGCTCCGCTTTCACCGACTCGTTGAAGCACGTGCGGCAGATCCGCCGTGCCTGCTGCTGGTCCTTTGGCCGAGCCCGCCGTTCTGCCGTGTACTTCTCAACATAACGGGAGCCTTTCTTCCCACAGGACCAGCACGGACTTTTCGGCTCCGGGACCTCGAGTTTTTTGTAGTCGCGGGCTCTGATGGGTCGGACCTGGTCCGTGTTTACTGCAGGGGGGTCCGGATCCGGGTTCATTTCAGCAGTTTTACTGCACGTGCTGTAAGAATCCGGGGTGACCGGTAGGCCCGGATTCGCTGTTTGTCCAGCTCCGGTCCGAGATCGATTTTTATTTACAGCATTTTCAGAATCATGGAGATACGGATCTGTATTTTTCCCGGAATTTTGACCGTCTCCATAATTCCGGTTTTGCTGTAAATGACCTTCTTTTAGTACAGAATTATTTGTACAATCATCTTCTTTGCTGGAACCGGGCGCTCCGGGTTTGCCATTTTGATTTACAGCAGTTGCTGTAAAACTGCTGTAAACATGCTGTAATGCTGAAAACGAACCCGAGCCACCGTCGTCATCGCCGCCTTTCGGGTCGCGGTCGAGCCAGCAGGCCCCGCCATTCACCCACTCTCGGTAGATCTCGCGGCTCCATGTGAACGCTTCGGTCCTGCGCCGGACCGATACGCCTTCCTCGTCGCTCATCGTTACCGTCCGGTCCGTGAACGAGAGGGCCGGGCACTTCTCTAAGAGGCCCGTGTAGTTCTTCCCCCGGCTGTCGTAGCCCTTGAGCATCCGATAGATCCCCATGTAGGACCCGCCCGTGAACCGCTGCAGGTCCTGGATGGTGAACTCCGGCAGGTCTGCCTTCTCGATGATCGCGAGCAGGTCCGACTCCTTCTTCGTCATCTTCGATTCCTGCCCGCCCGCCGTGCCGTTCAGGAGTGTGAAGACATCGTTCGCTGCCGTGAAATCCGCCTCGTTCGCGTACACGCAGAGCGTCCCGTCCTCGCTCATCTTCTGCTGTCGCTGCATGAAGAACAGGGCTGCATGGCTTTTGATTAGGTCATAGAGCATGTCGGGGTTGCGCCGGTTGCAGATGGCGTTGAACCGGATCTGCCGCGAGTACGGGATAATGATCCAGATCAGCTTATCGTGCAGGATCTCCCAGATGGCCCTGCAGGTCCTGAGCTCATCGGATTCCTCAACAAAGAGGTCCGGGTCCAGCATCTCGCGGGCCTGCTTCGCCACAAGTACCCTGGCGTCCTGCTCCGAGGATTCGTCAATCCAGCAGGTGAGCATACGGTTCATCACCTGATCGTCCCCGGTCCCTTCTTTCTTCGCAATCCACCAGATGCACCGCTCAGGGATCGTGCAGACCCGCGAGGTAAGGTCCTTGGTGACCGTCGTATGCGTGATCGGCTCGTGGAAGTTCGAGGTCGCGGACTTCAGGATTTCCTGAATCCCGTCCGAGAGCTCAGTGTCGTCGCTCATCAGGACCGTGCGGGGCCGGAGGTCCTTCATGTAATAGAGGGCCTTGTTGCTCACCGTGCCCTTCACCTTGTACTCATCCGGCACCTGGCGCATCATCTTCCGGAAGGCATGGGTCTTGCCCTTGCCGGAATCCCCGGTCACGGAGACATGCAGCCCGTCCGAGTTCTTCACATGCTGCGATGCCATCGAAAGGATCATACACCGGGCTACAATCTCGTCGCCGACATGCTCCTGGGCGAAGGTCCGGAGCATCAGAGCCACCGGGTCGCCGTGTTCGAGAACGTCGAGAGCCGTAGCCTTAGTGTCGGGAGAAGCCGCGACCGGGGCCGGCCCCGGGTCGGTTCTCCCTTCCTGCTCGGCCTTCGCCCGGGCCCGGTCCCTCCGGGAGGTCTGCTGATTCTGCTCCCACTGCTTCCGCTTCGCTGCTCTGTCCGGCTCGTACCGCTCGCGGAGCTCCTGCCACCGCTGCGTTCCGCCGCCGCAGGATGTGTGTTTGCAGCCGGCGAAGACAGCGCCATTCGCAAACTGGATAGCAAAGGCCCCGTCCTTGTGGGCCGACGAAAACGGGCACTGGTCGAGGATGAAGAGAGTCCCGCCGCTGTACGGCTTCTCGGACCGCACCCCAATGCTATGATCGGAAAGCCAGCGGCGCAGGTCGAAACCCTTGCCCTTTGCCGTGGCCGGCTGCGGCTGCGCTGTGGTCTCTGTCGGCAGCCGGGCCGCGAGGTCCCTGAGCTGTTCAACTGTCGCGACTTTCAGCTCAGCGGGGGCCGAGAGAATCCGGCTTCTTCTGTGCGGGCGTTCGGGCGTACTATCGCCCTTCCGCGATATCGTGCCGTAGAGTTTCCAGATGCGGGCGGCGTTGAAGTTCGCCGTATCCACTGTCACGCGGTCGTCCGAGAAGAGCGCATCGAGCGTGGCAAGGCAGCCCTTCACCAGGGCCAGGGCCGCATCATCGTTCGGCAGGTCGATGCGGTACAGCAGGTGGGCCCCGTTGCCGGAGTCGGCCCGGACCGGGTCCGGGAAACCGAGCCCGGCGAGCCAGCGGGCAACCTCATCAACTTTCGCCAGCGCAAGGCCGTGCTCCTCATCCGTGCTCGACATTCCACTCGGGCGCAGCGGGTCGATATCGACCGGCAGCCAGCGGCGGCGCAGGATATCCGCATCGCTCGTCGTGCTGTCTTTCTTGCCCAGGCGCATCTTGATCCGGTTCGCCCGGCGCGAGAGCAGGGCCGGGTTCACCTCGTTCAGAGTCACATAGATGCCGTGAACCGTGTTATCGGCATCGAGCGGTTCAACGGCCCGCACAAGCGCGGCGGGATCGCTGAAGTATCCGCTGTGGGTGAACAGGTCGGTGAGCGCCCGGACCTCGACAACCTGCCCGGGCCTGGCTAGAAGGCTGACAGCATCACGGAGCAGACCATCCACACGTCACCACCCGGTTCCCCGCTCTGGTCTGCTGCGCGAAACATTCGGGATCAGCCATGCCCGTCGCCTTCTTCCGGGGCAGGCTCCTCCTGCTTCACCCGCTCCGCGTGCTCGTCGAAGGTCTCGACCTTCACGGTATAGCGGTGATGGAATTTGCGCTCGACAAAGATATGAAAGACCGATTCGCCCTTCTTCTTGATCAGGTCCGCGATCGCTTTCGGGATCAGGTAGAGCGGGATGCCTTCGATCTTCTCGGTCGTGACGTCAGGCTTCTGCTTCTCATCGGGCATAGGCAGCCACCTCCCGGATGGAGTCGGGCAGGACCTCATAGCAGTGGATCGAGCCGTTCGGCGAGATGACCCAGACCTCGCACCGGATGAAGACATTGCCCGGGTTCATCGTCAGGAGCGAGCGGAACTGGCAGATCTCAAACCGACAGAATGATTCAACATACGGCTCGCTGACGCTGCCGTAGGCCGCCCGGATCTTCACGCCGAGCATTTCATAATCGCCCCGCAGCCCGACCAGGTGGACCGGGATGTACCGGGCAAGGAAACTGCTCTCGACCGGCAGCACCGGCTCGTACCCCCGGGCCGCCAGCAGTTCGGTTGCCCGTTCCAGCGAGACAACAAAAGTGCTCTTCGCGATCATGCCACACCTCCGGCCCGGGATACACTGAGGTCCTGCAGCGTGAGCTTTGGGATCTCGCGGATGCTGTCCCCGAATACCTCGAAGCAGCGGAACCCATGCGTGAGCGAGTAGATCCAGATCTCGTAATGGTACCCGGCTTCGCGTGCATGTCGGGCGAGGTGTTTCCGGAATTGTGCCAGGTCCATCCGGCACTTCAGCATCACCGTGTCAATGGTGGACGGCAGATGCGACAGTTTCCGGATGCGGATGAACCGCGTCTCGCCCGTGGGCAGGGTCGCAACGAGATGAGCCGGCGGGTACTTCTTGTTGAACCCGGGCGGGATGACCTCGACTCCATAGCCGTGCAGGCGGAGTAGCTCGCGGGCCCCGTCCTCCACGAGCGTACCGCGACGGCTGGTCATGAGGCGACACCTCCCTTCTTCGGTGAAATTATCTCCGGCTCCGGAACATCACCTGGGACCTCGAAGAGGATGCAGGACACATCCTCACCGAGCGCAACCGCAATGAACCGGTCGCGGGGGAGCATGTACCGGATGCTGCCAATCGACAATATCACGGCCCGGCCCGAGGGATTGAGCGAGACGGACCCGGAGGTAACGGATGAGCCGGTCGGATCCGGATTCTTGTGCAGCAGCGGCACGGTTTCGCCGACAAACAACAGCATCCCCATATCTTCGGGACAGATGAAGTACGACTTGTCCCAGATCCGCACATGAACATAGCCGTCGCTCCCGGTCATGACGATGCCGGCAGAGAAGCGGGTCATGCTACACCCCGCTGGCGCGTGTCCGGATGACGGTTCGCGTGCGCCTGGGCCCGTGACCGTGCAAGCTCTTCTTTCGTGACGATGATCCAGTGCCCGTCCTCGACCATGATCCTCCCGATACCTACGAACCCGGTCCGCCGCTCGTAAGCCTCGATAGCTTCCTGGGTGACCATCAATGGTTCTTCAGTCGTCGTTCCATTCGATACGTTTGCCGGCGTGGGAATGTCCTTCCGCACCGCCGCGTGTGCAGATGCGTTCTGCATTTTTTTCCTCCATGTGTTGAATCGTTCTGTTGTTCTCCTCTGCATCCGGGGCGCCCACATCCACACGTCCCGCTTTTCCCGTGGTGTTCCGAAGGTCCGGGCCGAAAAGAGCCACGGCTATAATCCGGTCAGATGTCGTTCTTCTCGAAACGGCAGGTGGCCTATTGGATTAATGCCATGAACGGATCACGGTTGCCGGTTATCCGGAACTACTGACGATCACCAAAGAATGTAAAGAGAGAGAATATCGGGGCGTGGCTTTGCGTCAATCGGCTCCACTGTCCCGTGTTCATGCTGCATCCGGCTTTGGACGCGAAGCTGTTCAGCCCTGCCTGGCACTTCAGCTGAGTAACGGGGTCGGGCCTGCGGAACAAATCAATGATTCGATCACCGATCGATTCTGCCGCAGCCTTCAGTCGTTTACCCGTCTGTGTTAGGAAGTAGCACAGCATTGTAATACTTTTATAAATTCGTGGTTGTTTAAAGGGTTTTCTGAACCAGCGAGTTACATGGGCGCTTTTTGTCATACAAGTGTAAGACAAAGAGTTGATTTTACTGCACCAAAATGCATAGCGCGGCCAAAAATTTTGAAAATTGGAAAGGCTATCATCAAGATTGTGGTTGGAAGTTTTACAGAGGCGGGAGATGCCGCATTAGAACCTAAAACGTAAAAAAAATAATCACACATTTATCATATGAGCGAGAAGAACGATGTATTGAGGTGCGTGAATGGTAAAATTTTATACAACTAATGGCGTTTCAGCTGCCTTAGACGAGTTAGTGAAGAATGCTCGTAAGCAGTTATTTCTAATAAGTCCGTATCTTCAAATCTCGAAAAATTTGAGAAGCTTGATTAAAGAGGCAGACCGTCAGCCATTAATCGATATTAAGGTAGTTTGTCGGACAGACAGCAAATGGTCTCCCGATGATATTAGTTTTCTTCAAGACCTTGAAAACGCGAAAATCAAATCGATTGAAGGTCTCCATGCAAAAATATATCTTAACGAATCTACGGCGATAATCACTTCAATGAATCTGTACATGCATTCCCAGCAAAATAACAAAGAAGTAGGTCTGATTTTCGACGCTGCGGAAGATAAGGAAATCTACGACAAAATACTCAAAGAAGTTACACGATTAATCGAAGATGCTGATAAAATCCAATATAAAGTTACATACGACACTGAACAAACGAAACCTGCAAAGGCAGAACCAGCCAAAGAAAAGCCAGTAATAAAACCCCTCCCCAAATCAGAAAAAAATGTTGGTTTTTGTATTCGGTGTCACGCACAGATGGAACTAAATCCGGATAAACCATTGTGCTCAAAATGCTATCCGGTCTGGGCAAAATATTCTGACAGAACCTACCCAGAGAAATATTGTCATGTATGTGGAAAAGAATCGAAACAATCCGTTGAAAAACCCGTCTGCTATACCTGTTATAAAAAAATGTATAAGTAATTTTTTTCTATTTTGCCCCGGCCCTCGCCATCTTCTCCTCAACCATCTCATCGACGAGTTTCCTGAGGGACTGCGGATTCTCCCGAACACTCCGGGCGATCCTCTCGGTATCATCCATCGCTTCCTCTGTAAGTTCGCCGCCGCATTCCGGACAGTATGTGGCAGTCGGCGGCACCTCCTTGCAGAGACAATGCGGGCAGACACCAGGGACAAAAACCGATTTCTGCACTTCCATATCCTTTATTCCGGCGATACCCATCACCGCGTTCTCTACATCAACAGATGAGAGGTTCACGTACTTCTCGACCATACCGGATCGCTTGCCCCAGCCGATCTTGCAAAGGATTGATTCATTCATGTTCTGCTTCGCGTAATGGGTCAGCTTTGAGTGCCGCAACAAATGGAAGTGAATTTTGTCGGCCAGCACCTTATCGCCCTGCTGCTTCAGCTTCCTGCTGAATTTTTTCATGAGATACTGGAATCCGCTGTAAAGGTATGGCTTCCCCTCATGCGTCAGGAAAACAAAGTTATCGCCTTCAGGCGGAATGCCGTGGATTGCCGGATAATCCATCTTCCAGGTCTTCAGATAGGTCCACGCGGTCGGGCAGGGAATGTACCGGGGATAGCCGGTCTTCTTGTCGGTCGTGATGGAGATCCCGTGTTTGAGCTTCTGGATCTGCCGCCATCTCAGGTAGCCAGCCTCCTCGATGCGCAGGGCCGCATCAAAGACACACGCGATCAGGGCCCGCTCTTTGGAGTTCTCACAGACACCAATCAGCTTCTGCACATCCTCCTCCGTGAGCATGTCGTCAGGAGTTTTTGTCATCATCGGGGCCTTGGGGACCTTGATCTCCTTGATTTCCTCGATCGGGATATTAACGATCTTTTTCTTGACAAGCCATTCCGAGAAAACCTTGAGGGAGAGGATATAATCGTGAATCGTATTTTCCGAGAACTTGTCACCATTAAGCCGCTTGCCGGTCTTGATCTTGGAGATTGCCTCCATGTATGCGCCGGTTGTCATTTCATTGTAAGGCCCTGGTAAAAAATCACGGAGTCTGATGAGATGATCAACATAAAGTGCAATTCGGCCCCCGGATAAATTCTTCTTGGCCTTTCGCTCATAGAGGAATTCTTTTATGAGGGATACATCTGAGGGACTCAGCCGACCTTTTTCCATCTGTGGAGTCAGACGGGAATCAATGTATTCAGGACCGTCCCTTTGGTGAAAAACGTGATCCTGCATATATGAAATGAAGACTATGCGGAAGATAAGTGTAGTGGTCTTGATGTTCTACTACACTACGGGGGTTGGTGCTCTGCCCTGTCCTGAAACAGGAAAAAGGCGAAATATCATTGGAGGTCCGGTGTGATAAGGATACCTTCGGAATGATCCCGGACAGGCACGACAGCCGTCATCTGCCGTGCAATCCGGAGATTTAACGGCGAAGACTGGAGAGAAATGGAAAAACCGATATCATGACCCGATCATGATATCCGCAGGCGGCTTTTCGTGCCCCGGCTTTTTCACCGGCTCCTTGTGCTCCGGGGATCTGGGCTGTGCAGGAGGTTTCTGGATATGTTCCTCGGTCTTCGGTGTCCACTTGGGGAGATAGCCGAGAATCTCTTTTGTCACCTGCAGTTGTTCCCTGACAAGGACGGATATCTCAGTAAGGACCTTGTTCTGGGTGGCAATCATATTCACCAGTTCCGGAGGGATCGTTGCTGCCCCTTCAGGGATCTCGGGCTCCGGGTGGAGTTTTTTTATAAATTCCCCCCGGCGTTTCCATATCTTGCCGATGGAGTCAACGCCCTTCTTCTTGTCAGGAAAGGTTTCGCGGTAACGCTTGTAGAATTCGTGGCTGTCCTGGCACTGGACCACGAGGTCAATCTCGGACTGGTCGATCTTTTCGTATTTGCGTTTGTGGACACGGGGCATGTCAAAAGATTGGATTTTTTCTGATTTGAACGTTACTCCGTCATAAAATCATGCGACTTCATTCATTGGATCGCATACTTTCTGCCGTTGTCACAGAGATTACCTGAAAAATGGATTCGTTCAGGTCATGGTTTCTCTCCAGAAACTGATATTCATCGGAATGTCCGGATTACAATAGAAATCGAAAGTTTTCAATCCATATAGTCTCCATCCGATGAATTGAAAATCAAAATTCAGGTTTTTTCAAATAATGACGATGATTAAATGATTCAGAATAATCAGTGGCAAACAATAGAACCGGGAGAGGTACGCTGCAGGAGGTTTCCAGCCCATGGCTTGCCAGGGGCACAACTCCGTGAGAGAAAAATGAAGATGATGGATTTTCACGACTGCAATTTGAAAATGAAAAAATTTGCTTTTTAAAGTATTAAGATGTAAGAAATCAAAAAATTGAAAACAAAAAAATTCATCACAAACCGACAGGACAATGATATCGTCATTTCCAAAATTATAATTGGAAATCCAGGAATATCCAATGATTTACACCGATAATTAAATGTTTAAAAAATTAAGAGGGCGAAATTTTCAGATGTAGAATTTGAAGAATTCTGATTATGTTCACAAAATCAACGCCCTGAAATTTCACAATTCCATAATTTACGAAGGAGAAGAGAAGTTGATTCGATTACAATTTTCGGATGCTCAATGAAACCTATAACGAGGCCGGAATCCAGCCGGGGAATACCACCGGCGCTGTCAAAAGCCGCATAGCGAGATCAGAGTCCAATTGCCATCGTCCCTCACATGGATACGGGGGAAAGAATACCAGAATCGATGTGCGGGACGGAGCGACGCACATCCGGGAATGGAAGAAACCGCCCCTGGAGAAGATCAAATACAAAAATATAAGAGATCAAGGTCAAAAATACACCGATTTTATATAGCATTATGTGGTTTATGATAAGGGGCGACGCGGTTATTCGGGAGAGAAAAATATGAAATTAAAAGACACGGAATTTAAAAAGAGACCTTTCTGGGGGATTTCCGTACGAAAGGATTCACAGTCACCGGAACCGCAGGATGAACGCAAGAAACAGGGTGCTTATGCCTTCTCATCTGTCCCGGAGAGGGGGAAATACTGCTGGTAGACCTGCCGCCGTTCATCAATATCTGTGTGGAGATAAATCTCCGTGGTCTTGATGGAGGTATGGCCGAGGTTCTCCTGGACAACGCGGAGGTTCTTCGAACGCTTGTAGAGTTCGCTTGCATAACTGTGACGGATCTTGTGAGGGGTGATGCCCTGCGGAGCGTAGTGGCGGAAGATATGCTGGATGGCACGGGAGGAGATATGCTTTCCCTGCTGTCCGACAAAGAGCGGCCCGATGATCCGGTTGCCGATGAACTTCGAGATCTCGCCAAGGGTTTCCTCGTCAACAAAAACGGTCCGGATCTTATCACCCTTCCCGCGGATCCTGATGGTATGTTCATCGAAATCGATGTCTTCGATATTGATGCTGCAGAGCTCCGAGACCCGGACCCCGGTTGCGTAGATGGTCCTTAC
Organism: Methanoregula sp. PtaB.Bin085; assembly: GCF_002067035.1. Lineage (GTDB taxonomy): Archaea > Halobacteriota > Methanomicrobia > Methanomicrobiales > Methanospirillaceae > Methanoregula. Next base: position 28,051 of record NZ_MVQB01000060.1, read on the forward strand.
AATCAGCTTGTCCCGGATGTCCCCGATGGAATCGATAAGGCGGAGAACCTGATTGTGTTTCAGGTATTTTACTTCCTGCTGTTTGATTCGCGGCCGGTCGATCCCGGTCAGGGGATTGGCCCTGACAACATTCTGGGAGTAGAGAAAGCGGTAAAAGGAGCTGAGTGTCGAGATAATCCGGTGGAACGTCTTGGGTTTATAGGTCTGCATCGATGAGACAAACGATAAAAAATCATTCACCATGACCGGACTCACCTCAACAGGTGTGTCGAGCCGGGCCTTTTCGAAGTCCTTCCAGTAGAAAACGAGCTTCGTCACATCCGTGTTGCGGCGGAGCCATATATAGTACCCGAAGTGCCTGATGACCTGTTCGTAACTGTCCAGGGTACGGGGGGAATAGTTGCGCATACGGAGGTAATTCCGGTAGCTCTTGAGCCACTCAGAAAAATACCCGCTTTCCATGCTCTATTCTATCTTATCTCCAAATAATAAAGGTTTGCGCAGAATAGACGTTCTGCGAAGTGCCCAAATTGCGATATCTCCACAGGAAATCGCGCAAATTTTCTGATGGGATGATTCCTGCCTTCCCGCCGGAAACAAACTCCACTGGAAACAATGGTTGGGCCTTATCATGCAAAACGACCGATTTTTCATTTGCCGCTGACAATTCATCCAAAGTTTATAGGATCCTTGTACAGAACGCGAATATGAGGATTTTCAGTCGTTACTTCCAGGGGACCGTATTATTCATCGCATTATGGTGAACAGCGAGCGGGCATACTTTTATGGATTATGACCTGAAAACGGGATGCAGGAAATGAAAAAAAATCCCTGGCGGGTCTGCAGCTGGTCTTCAGGATATGCAACCGGAGGATACAGGGTTTTTCCTGCTTTCCTCCCGATCATCAGGGGCACGATCTGATATTGACAGGATTGCCATAACCTGTTTCTCTCCAGCAATCAGGCCCTGAAAGGATCTTTGTTGTTACTTTCCGGGGCTATGGCAATCTTGTATGCCGGGTTACGGTAACCTTTTCAGGAACGGTTACAGCACCGTAATTTCATACACGAAAAACTGGAAGATAGTACCAGGGAGATCAATTTCCAGGAGTGCGGTTCCCAAGCCACGCAAACCACATTTTCTGGTTCGGAATCAGATTTTTTAGACAATCTGCATCTTCACAGATATGGTTGTTGGGAATTTACTGGTTGAAATAACCGCAATGCAGGAATCCTCCCGTCCGCGTTTCAACCATGGCTTGTTTGGAATTGTGATGAAGGTCAAGAGCCACGGATAATCAGGGCAAGTTACAATAATCACTCTCGCCTGAGACAGAATGCATAATGTCTCATTCATGTAAACCAATGAGAATAGCAAATAACCATCGCTATCATCCCGAAGGAAAATATTGTCGAAGAGAGACTGGTGCAACCGAGGCCTGATTGTCGGAAGACAGTTATCCCAATTCCGCACATTTCCGAAAATTCCGGTTTTTTGCTTTGCTCCAATGCATTTTCGGGCATCACATATAATGATCTCCGTAAGAATGTATGAAACAATAGAAATTTCGGATTTCCAAAGTATGGGGTAAAAACAGGAATTCGTAGGATAAAAATGATCGGGGTAATAATTTTCCAGTATCACCGGGTAAAGGGGAAATCGTAATAGACACGGAATAGAGGATTGAAACCTTCTTGCTGGATGCCTCGGCTATCAGACAGAAATGCCATAATAAAAATGGGGGCACCATTTTTCCCGATTGTATCTGAGAAGGTTGTGGTATAGACCAGGCATCACGAGGGCAGATTATTTATCCTGACATATGATCCAGTTCAATTGGAATCCGAAAAAAATTGTATAAGATACGAGATAAAATAATTATCTAAAGTTTTGAGATTCACATTTCTTGTTTGGGTAATTTCAGGAAATTATTTCAATTTGGAATCATTTTCAAGGGAAAAAGGGTGTTATTGAGAGAGAAAAACGATGAATATCAATCTGACAGGATCAAACAGAATGTTTCCAATATATCTGAATCCAAAAAAATCTACTATTTACGACAATAACCAGAATTTTAAAAATTCAGCATTTCCAATTTATGACGTATTTTTCGCAATCAGCAATAATATTTGATGACTATCCCGGATTACTCCGATAAATATGAGTATTGAACGCGAAGTACCAAAAAATAGGTTTCCCAATGCTTTTATTCTTCATGACGATAAAATGGATATCTGAATATCAGGATTTTCCAATTAACATCAGGATTTTTATCCGATACGTATTTGGAATGAAATCATTTGGTCTGTTGAGCACGGATCTGATATCCACCGGGAGAAGTAGGCAGATGCAGGGTGTTGGAATATTGAGATTCGAATTTTCTCATTCAACCTGATTTGATTTCGAAAAATTTCGATATATGATGAGAGATTAGAGAATCGAATTCTTTTGATATACAAATAATTATCGGGAATAAACCGCCGCTGAAAAATCAGGAACGCAAAATAAATCCGCACTTTTTATCATTATACCAAAATCATACACGATTATTAACGAGGAAAATACCGCGCAATTAACAAAATATCAACAACCCGACAGAGGCCTGCCGGCTCAGGATTTATTGAAGACCGGAAGAATGGTGAGAGGATAATCAGAGCATTAACCGGAAACATCCCGGGATTTTCTTCGTACATGTGTCCGGGACATGTCATTTGACTCCGCCTGGCATTAGTGGTCTCATAGGACTCCCCATATCTCTCATCGATAGGATTCCGATACTTGTTGTACCTGTGTCTGATGGATTCGGCTCACCAGGGTTTCCCATTGTATCAACGGCCCTTAAAGATTAAAAATTAGGCTTCTTTTTGCGATCTAACCGAGATTTTTCGATATAAAAACAGAACCAATTGAAATCCCGGTTCTTATTATAAACCATATATTGCTATAACAAAAAGGGGAATTTCTAGCCCCCTTCCGCTAATAATTGCAGATTTCGCTTCTTGCAGGTATTTCTTCATGAAAGCCCTCTTACGAACCTGCCTTTATCACGGCAAATCCGAAAGTTGAAGCACCTTCATCATCATTCAATAAGCTGATTCGATGAGGATATTAGTCTCCGATGACCGGTTTTACTTCCATGGGCTTACACAAGAGTGTATTCGAACCAGCAGATCAAAATTTTATAACAACAGAAGAAATGACCGAGGACAAGTCATGGAAAATCACCAATTCGATTACATCAGATACCTGGTAGCGGCGCAATCCGATGAATCGTGTGCGTAAACAGCCGGGTGTTATTCGGTTAACGATCTGATAGGAGCGCATGACAGAATCAATCCGTTTCTGACAAGGCGGTCCCTAACTCCGGGAGAGTTGTGGAACGAGGTTGAACGATATATTGAACGAAGATGTCGCTGGCTGATACCACACGAAACGGTCATCGGTGCAATCCAATAGAAACAGATCAAACTGAGGTATTACCGATGGAGTTGCAAGCACCCTTCAGGAGTTAAGAGAATCGGTATGATAACTCTTGTCCGGAACGATGATGTCAATACTTACACGGTCGATTGCCGGATTTATGATATAGACGGCGATGCGTTTTCAAGGAACGATCATTTCCGGGACCTGCTCAAGGGAGCATCATGGAGAGGGTCCCAACCGTATTTCGTAATGTTTGAGAGTTGGTATTCCGGAATTGACAGCCTGAAATGTCGGAGGGAACTGATTCACACGCATCAGGAAGAACCGAAAAGTAAACCCGGACCATACCGACGATCGCCCGATATCTTCCCTCACAATTCCTGACGATGGCTTGAATGTTCATATGAAGAATCTGAGTTTGTTCGAGTTTTCGTATGGATTGGATGGGAAAGAGCGGTTCCGGGCAACGAATTTCCTCACTAGGGATCACCAGGGCAGAAGAAATCTTCAGGATATCAGCTGGTATCACCGCAATCTTAAAGAACTATGTTGCGTGGAGCATTCCAGAAGCTGGCCATGCAGATTATCTGGCTCAGCTGAAATATGCACTCGATATTTTTCTGGTGGACGACCCTAATTCCTTAAGATTAACAATGAACGACACATTGCGCGAGTGTATTATCATAGTACCTGCATGGTGACCGGCCTTACGCATTCCTGATGACCGGCAATATTCATTCTCCGACGTAAAATCGCATTTTTAATCCTTAATGTAAACCAAATACTGCTATATGTTATAATACCCTATAGGTAACCGGAATGACATCCGGTCTGAAAAAAAACCTTTATCGACGACATGGAAAGGAAGTAATGCAATGGATAATCTGGATTCACGGCAGGAGATAAATAAATATAAAAAATTCAAAAAAGTTGACGGAGCAGCATACCGGAAGGTTAATGCTTTCCTTCGTAAGCGGACATATATCACAGCCAGGGAATGGGCCCTCGCCCGTCTCTGCACGGATTTCCGTACCTCCGGCGGTGCTGAAATGACATTTATCGGTCAGCATCTCCCCGAACTTGTTCCATTCATGGAAGATACCTATACTCCCCAGGCAGTGAACCAGGCCCGCAACGCCTTCAAGAAAAAAGTGCGTAAATCGAGTGCTACCTTCTTTTACGGGGCCATGTGCGGTTTTTTTACCACTGACGAACTGGACGATCTGCTGTTTGAAGCAAGTGAGGTAGCACGTTTTCTACTCGAAGTCGAAGGCACAACGCTGGATATTGACGAAGAGATTGATATTGAGGATCGTATTACCAAGGTGATGCGAGGAGTAGGGGAGGCTGCCAAAACCCTCCTGAAAAATCGGGGAGAGGAAAGCCGCTCCCAAGATACACCGGAAGGATCGGTTGTTAAAGCAATTGCTGCAGGTGGGGAGGGGCAGCCAGGGGAATCCGGAAACCCTCCCGAGGGAACAATGGCTGATGATAGTAAAACCTCTCCTGCTTTTTTCCCGACACCTTCGGATCCTGCAGCGGAATCAGAAGTACATGATACTGAACGGGAAAATTCCCATGAAGTCCCTGTTTTTAATAAATCAGGAGACATGTCCGACCTTGAACGACAGGATACCGGGACCACACGATATTCCGCAGATATGAATAATCCTGAACCACAGACAGACAAGAACATACCTTCCGGTGAGAATGTCCCGGAAAAGGATGATGCATGAAAATCATTCAGGTTACCGGACGATCCAATTCCGGCAAAACAACATTCATTAAAACCCTCATCCCGCAACTGAATAAAAAAGGGAGGGTTGCGGTGATCAAACACCTTGCTGACCATGAATACATACTTGAAAAAGGAAAAGACACAACCTTGTTTTTCGCTGCCGGTGCAGATATCTCTACGGGTATCGACGGGGATAAATCAGTAGTTGCTATACGGAACAATTCGCTGGACACGATCCTCAAATTGCTCAAGGCACTTGGGATGGACTATGTTGTTATTGAAGGGTTCAAGGAGCGTAATTTCAAGAAAATCGTCATTGGCGATCTGCAGATTGAAGGATGTATTTTACGCGATCCTGCCGTAGAAGATGTAGTATCTTCAGTTGATCAGTTTGATACTTACAATTAATACAGGGTTCAAGGGAAGGGGTATGACTACACAAAAAATGCAAAAACGATTGTTCGGCACGAACGGTGTCAGGGGGATTGCAGGGAAAGACATGACACCGGACCTCGCTTTTTCTATCGGCCTGGCGCTGGGTAGTATGAGGAGGGGGAGGATAGCCGTCGGCCGCGATACCCGGACTTCTGGTGAAACGCTCGGCAAGGCACTCAAGGCCGGTGTGCTGGCAACCGGATGTGATGTTGACGATTGCGGTATTCTCCCGACACCAGCTCTCCAGTATATCGTCAGAGACGGGTATTCCGGAGGCGCGATGATCACTGCTTCCCACAATCCTCCTGAATATAATGGTGTCAAGATTATCGAACCTGACGGTACAGAAATGGGTGATGAAGAAACAATCCGCCTGGAGGGGCTGATCTTCTCTTCCAAATCGGAGGCAGCATCATGGGATAGGGCGGGTAAGGAGAAACAGGTCACCCATCTCATTAACCGGTATATTGAAGGAATCATCAGCCAGTTTCCTGGTTTGCCGGGAAACGGAATGACTGTTGTTGTGGATCCCGGGTCAGGCCCTGCATGTATCACCACACCAAAGATCCTGGAAGGACTTGGCTGCCGGGTCCTCACGGTCAACGGTATTATGGATGGAACGTTTCCCGGAAGACTTCCGGAGCCTTCTGCAGAAGGCCTGAAAAACCTATCAGATCTGGTAGTCAGCAGCGGGGCTTCCTTTGGAGTTGCCCATGACGGAGATGCTGACCGGGCGGTTTTTGTCGATGAGAAGGGCGGATATATTGAAGAAAATGCAGAATTTGCCCTTGTCGTACAAAGTATCTGCAGGAAGAAAAAAGGAATAATTGTTACACCGGTAAGCTCAGGTCAGGTAGTCGAAGAGACTGCCCGTGCCGAAGGGAGTACTGTCAGATATACTCCTGTCGGTAGTATCTATGTAGCGCGGACGATGCGTACACTCCTTGAGAACGGAGAACCGGTGATTTTTGGAGGGGAAGGAAATGGCGGCCTGATCTTTCCGGATCACCAGTTCTGCCGGGACGGGGGTATGACTGCTGCCATGATGGTGTCCCTCCTTGCCGAATCAAGGAAAAAACTTTCAGATCTTATCAGTTACCTTCCGGAGAGATACATCGTAAAAGAGAAAATTGCCGTAAAAAATGGTGCTGATATAATCGCTTCTCTCCCCCGGTGTTATCCCGACAGCAGGCTCGACCTTACAGACGGAGTAAAAATATATAACGGTGACTCGTGGGCCCTTGTCCGGGCATCGGGAACAGAACCGATTATCCGGATTATTATCGATACAAACAGTTCTTCAGCAGGTACTGAATTCTATCAGGATCTGAAATCCCGTTTAAAGACACTCCTGGAATAAGCAGCATCGGAATAATTATGGGTGATTACTCGATAAGATTCACCATACTTATATTTTCAAGGGCGAATCAAAACATTGTCGTTCCGGTGATTATACTGATCGGAACTTATCCGTGTAGATGAGATTTCCACGTTTCACTTTTTTAATGTCAGAGTTTGGAGCGTATCACCCTTAACATCATCAACAGCATCAATTCGGTTCTTTTCTCCGCGTTCCATGATTTCGAATACCGGGATCTTGTTGGCCGCTCCCATGCAACGTTTACCTTTTCTCCGTCCTCCAAAGGAACATTTATCACCTTCAATCTCTCCTTTGAATCGTTTCTTTCGAATGGTGCTTATCGTTCATTGGTAATACCTCAGTTCGATCTGTTTCGCCGCTAGCAGGAATTTGATGCAATCCGAATCGGTGATTTTCCATGACTTGTTCACGGCCATTTCTTCTGTCGTTATGAGAATCGAAAAATACCAATCTCATGGAACTTCTATATAAACACATACGGTTCGATTTTTCACAAATATTGTTCAGTATTCAAAATGAGATTAGATTTAAGGCTGAAACGATTCGAAAGGCATATTAATGGATTACTTCAAATTGTCTGTACCAACAATTATAATTCTCCTGTGATTCGCCAATGGTCCGATCGACAGAAATTATTGAAAAAATACAACACACCCTCTCAAAAGAGGATTGGCTCAGTGTTGAGGCTCCTGTTCTCGAATTAAAAGCCCAGCAGGTGCGAAAATCCCGGAAGATCCTTATCAGTCAGATCAATCAAATTATCATTGATACTGCACTTAAAAACGATAGACCCGGCATCCTTCTGGCCTTACCGGATATTCAGGGAAGTGAGATCGATGATCTCTTCTCACGGATTGTCCGTCAGTATATTTCATCGAAACGTGATAAGTGGTATACGATAATTTATTCACTCGCAGAAAAACTGGGTAAAAAAAGCAACCAGTCCCGCGTCTTCGCCATGGTTGCCCGTGATCTTATCGATGCCGGGGTATCTGAAAAAGATCCGGATTTCATTGGAAATGGTATGGAAATCCTTGGCCATATCAGTTTCCGGAAATACCGGTCTGATATCATGATAGATATCATCCCCCTTCTGATTGTCTGGGCTGTCACTATCCACGACAAGAAACTGCTTTGTACATCCCTTCGTCTGATCGGAGAGATCGGGGACATTTCAAAACGATCCGTGCTTCATGCAGAGCTTTCCAAGGCTCTCGCGACCATCGCCATCCAGAAAAGAGACCGTACTGCATTCTTCTACAGTATCCAAAGCGCTGCCGAGATACACCAGAAGATCCGAAGGCAGACCTGCATTGCAGCCATCATTGAAAGAGGTGCAAAATCGCTCTTTGGTAAAGAGATGGCAGATATCCCCCAGTTTATTGATAATTTCGGGACAATTTCACCGGAAGCACAACTTGAGATTATCAGCGCACTGACTGCACAGCTCCTGGAACGAATAAAGGATAAGGAACAGATCGAGACCGTCCTACAGGCTATCTGCGGGAAAAGACCCTCCGCAACGGGGACAATCATCATTGATCTTTTAAAGAAAGCAGAACGTTCCGGGGAACTCTGGTACCTTTCAACTGCACTTGATCTGCAACAGCATATCGGCGAAAGCAGATCCTATCCTCTGCGGGAAATGATCCATGCTGCAATCGCGGTTGCGACGGCAACAGGCAATATGCAGGTCCTGAATGACCTGATACCGGTAATTGAAAAGAACAGCAGCATTGTCGGAATATCGAGAACCTACCTCCAGTTTTCCCAGATAATGCTCGCATCAGGAGATTTCGGATCAGCACTTCAATTATTTGGTAAAATCAGCCATGATACCGAAACTCATCCCCAGTATTCCGATATTCTCACGCAGATCCTGAAAGGGGGATTCCGGGATGACAGTATACCTATCGTGGATAAAATTCTTCTTGCCAAACTCAACGAAACCACGGTCTCGGGAGCTGTGTACCGGGCTGCTGTTGAAATTGCCAAGGAAGCCCCGTTTGAGGACATAGTCTCTCATATCCGCTCGTTCAATGATTTGATCGTCCTCCACCCGCGGCAAGATCATCTCTTTTTTGAGTGTATCACGATTCTTGGTGACCGAGGCTTTCTCAATATTCATGATCCCGGTATTCTTATTCGTCTGGCAGAAGCAATTTTTGATCAAGGTATAAAGGAACGGGCTGTCTCATCAATTGTCATAAAGATTGCCAAGATTGGGGTTCAGATAAAAAACCGCGATTATCTGCAGCGGGCTGTCGGACTCACCTGTGAGATTGACGGGCAGGAGACCCGCTCAGCAACCCTGAGCAGTATCATCGACGAAGCATCGCTGCTTGCAGCACAACAGGGAGATCTCGACCTCCTCCTCCGGATGCGGGCCTGGAGCAGCTCACTCCTCAAACAGGAACTTGCCGTTTACGCGATGGCTAACATTATTGACGGCGTTGTTAAATACGCAATTGATAAAAAATCGTCCGATGCCCTCGAGGAAGCATATCTCATTGCACGAGAAATTAACGATCCCTCCCTGAAGGCACAGCTGTTCGAGCGGATCGCGGAATGTTTTGTCCGGATCGGATGTATAATCCTCAAAGAGCCCTCCACTTCTTCAGCTAAGGAAGATTTTGCATCAGCCAAGAGAGCCTTCTCCCGGGGTCTTGAGATCATCAATCAGGATATCAAATCTCCTCAGGTTTCATTGAAAATTGCCGGCATTATCGATATAATAATAAACCATTCAAAGTCCAGCAGCAATCCCGATTTTATTATTCCACTAGCAATGTACACAGCGGAAATTCATAATACGTTCGAGAGGGATGCGATGATGTCGCGGATCATCTCAAGCCTTCAGACTGATATCATTCACCCGAGTTCTACCGATCCCTATGAGATCATGGCATACCTCCTCCAGAGAAGTGAAATGGCAAAGGTGGATCCCGACGTCATCGATCTGGTATCGCGTATACTACGGATGATTGTCGATCCGTTTGTCAGGTTATCCGGCCTTGCCGGTCTCGCAGAGTCTGTAATCCAGCTGCAGGACCTCGCACAGGCAAAACCTGTTCTGGAAGAGATAAAAAACGGATTAAAAGATCTCCCTGCGGAATATCAGAAGATCCTCCTCCTTTCCGATCTGACAATCCTCTATTGCCGTATCGATACCGGAACAGCCTCAGAGTGTCTCAGGGAAGGAATACGGCGTCTTGAGGGGGTCGAGTATAACCGGGAAGCTCTTGCCCGCCGTCAGATTGTTTTTGCTATTGTCCGGCTTAACACTGTACTTCCCGAATCCCGCTGGGTGGATACTGCCCTGCAGGTGATCAGCAAGATAACCGATCCTATCGAATATATCAATTCCCTTATCGCGGTTTATGGTATGATCCGAGAGGACCATGAGCGGGGAAACGAGATTCTTGGCTACATGACAGATGCCGTAGAAAAGATCGCATCGCCATATGAAAAGGTCTCCACACTTCTTGATATCATCCCGCTTGCGATCCAGAGCACCAATGGTGACACACCCTCAAAACTTCTGAAGAAGGCAGAGGTACTGACAAAAAAAATCAACATCCAGTTCATTGCCGACAGGATGCGCGATAATATTGCACAAATCTATATTATGCTTGCACAAAACAATCCTGATAAGAAATACATTGACTCAGCAATCGCTGTCATCAGGAACATCGATGATGATAATCTCCGGCAGAATTACCTGACAAAGATCGGGTATCCGGAAACCTACGAGATCCCCCCGCAGTATGTCAAGATAAAAACTCTTTCGGAAAAAATGATCGCCGAGGGATTCCATCAGAACCAGGTAACAGTCCTGGAACGTCTGGTAATGACCGTTGCCGATCGTGGCCGGGAAGCCCTCTTCTTTTCAGAGCTCGCCATTTTTTTCAGAAAAGCAAAGGAAGAAAAGGTTGCATCACGGATGCTCCAGAATGCTGTCAGGGAAGCACGGATCATACGCCCGCTCTCGCGGCGATCCTATATCATGTGCGATATTGCCCTCAAACTCCATGCAGCAGGGTGTGTCCGCACAGCGCAGGATATCCTCGATAATGCTATCGATGCAGCTACCAACATCAGGCAGTCTGCGCTCAGGGATGAAGTTTTTGATGAACTCGGCCTTGCAATCCGGATCATGCAGGAGATGGAGCAGTGAAAACCATAGAGATCACTATCTCCGGACGGGTTCAGAGAGTCGGATTCCGAGCATGTGTACGGAAGATTGCTGCTGATCTCTCTGTTACCGGTACCGTATTGAATCTTCCGGATGGCAGGGTACAAGTATTTGCCACTGGAGAATCCATGATACTTGAAAAATTCATCTCAATGCTCTATGGATGTCCGCGTGCGGTCATCCGTGATGTAAAACATACAGAAATCCTTCCAAGAACATTTGAAGGATTTTCTATTATAAAAAATGAAGACAGAATCAGTACTGAACTGTAAATTCACTGCCTTTCCGGATCGCATCCGCGAGATCTGACACCAGGTTATTGATTTTTTCAGTATTGATTGACAAGTGGAGCCGCCGGGTGATCTCTTGTATAAGATCGTCAGAAAGCATGCATCTGTTTGGCGTCAGCTCATAATCCTCGCTGTTAAGACCTTCATTTACTCTCCGGAAGATAACGGAATCGACCATTCCGGGTCTGAAGGGATCGGCGAGATCATAAATTAGGCCGTTTTTTCCGTCATGCAGAAAACCTGCATCCGGATCGAGCCGGGCACCAAACGATGCTATAGTGCAGTTACCTAACAGCAGTGCATATCCAAAGGAGAGCATGGCATTGACCGGATCTACGTAAGGCCGGGGGGTCCGACGCCTGAATCCCAGATCCGGCGGCAGACTGCGGGCCATTATTTCATAGTACATATCCGAGACCAGCCGGTGCAGGCGCCGGATTTCATCTATTTTGATGAGAAATGCGAACTCATCCCTGGACTTGAGGAGAAATTCCAGTTCACCCTCATAGAAAAGGTGAGTGTTTTTCAGCTGCTCTTCCTGTTCCATGAGGAGAATCCGCGCCTGGGCGGAGTTCTTCGCAAGTGCAGTAGCAAAGCGCTGGTGAGGAATCATTCTCTGAAGTTCGCAGAGTTCAGAAATATTCCGGTCACCAGAAGGGAGGATGGTACCGGCGGGCGTTCCATCAGCCTCGAAAAATGATATCAGAGCTCCGTGCCGGATCAAGTTCAACACGGTGGATGAGTGAATTGTGTGCCCCCCAACAATGAGGAGGTTTTTCACATCCGTTATGGGGTACTCCTCTATTGAATTTTTCTTATGGATGATCAGGGTTTTCGGAGTCGATTTGATATGGGCACCAAAACCGCTGACGGTAATCCACGGGTACTCTTTCACAATCAACACCAAAAATGGTTCATCTGTTCTAATTACTACCACATATCGCCTGATTAAGCCATCGTTTTTTTCTGACTGCCGCTTCAAGAGACCGCCGTGATTTCGGTGGATATAAACCGAATCAAGGGTCATATATACCGTTGTCATGCAATAGCATAACAGGGAGTGTTCATGTACTGGGACAAGAAGATGGAGACCCTGAAAACAGCTGACCTGAAGGAGATACAGCTGAAACGCCTGAAAAAGACCTTAAAGCAGGTGCAGAATGTAGGGTTTTACCAAAAAAAACTCGCGGACGCAGGGATCAATCCATCGTCAATAAAGACGCTGGATGACATCACGAAGATTCCATTTACAAAAAAACAGGATCTTCGGGATGGGTATCCGTTCGGTTTTTTTGCTGTGCCGATGAAGCAGATCGTCCGTATTCATACCACATCTGGTACCACCGGTAAACCTACGGTCGTGGGGTATACAAGAAACGATCTTGACGCATGGTCGGATCTTATCGCCCGCAACATGACGATGGTCGGGATCACCGCAGATGATATCTTCCAGAACATGGTTAACTACGGGATGTTTACCGGGGGTCTCGGATTTCACTACGGGGCAGAAAAGATCGGTATGACCGTCATTCCCAGCGCAACGGGCAACACGAAACGCCAGCTTGAGATGATGCATGATTTCGGCGTCACGACTATCCATTGCACCCCCAGTTATGCCATGCACCTGTCGGAAGTCGCAGAGGAGAACCACGTCTCTCTCGGAAGCCTGAAGACCGGCCTCTTTGGCGCAGAACCCTGGTCTGAGAGCACGCGTAAGATGCTCGAGAACCGGCTCGGTATCACTGCGTATGATTCCTATGGTCTCTCAGAACTTTTTGGACCGGGCGTGGCTTTTGAATGTCAGGAACGGGATGGCCTGCACATCTGGCATGACTGTTACCTCGTCGAAATCATTGATCCGCAGACGGGAGAGCATGTTGCAGATGGTGAACACGGTGAACTCGTCGTGACTCCGCTCGTTAAAGAGGCTATGCCTCTGCTTCGCTACCGTACCGGAGACGTGACAATGTTGATGGAAGACGGCTGCCTCTGCCGCCGCGGGAAGAAGATCGCACGGATCACCGGACGGAGCGACGATATGCTGGTAATCCGCGGGATCAATGTCTTCCCCTCCCAGATCGAGCACGTACTCCTGAAGATCCCCGAAGTCGGGAACCAGTTTATGGTTTATATTGACAAAATTAATCATCTGGACGAGATGACAGTTGAAGTGGAGATAAACCGCGAATACTTCAGCGGTGAGCTGGCCGATCTTGCAAACCTCCAGAGAAAGGTTGTGAAGGAGCTCAGGGATGCCCTAGAGCTGAGGACAACCGTGAAACTTGTGGAACCTGGTTCGCTCCCGCGATTCGAAGGCAAAGCCAAACGCGTTATCGACCGGAGGGAAAAAGAGTAATGGTATGCTGGGATCCGCGCATCGAAGAGATGCCAAAGGAAGAGCTGCAGCGGATGCAGTACAAACTTTTAAAAAGCCTTGTCTACCGGCTGTACAGCTTTTCGCCATTTTATCATGACCGTATGAAAGAACAGAAAGTCCACCCGGATGATATCAGACAATTATCCGATGTAAAGATACTTCCGTTCATGTTCAAGCGGGATCTTCGTGACGGATACCCTGATAAGATCTTTACCGCTTCGCAGGACGAACTTGTCCGGTATCATGTATCTTCGGGAACAACCGGCAAACCAACGGTTGTCGGGTATACCCAAAACGATATTGATCTCTGGACAACATCGCTCGCCCGTGCCCTGACATCAGCCGGTCTCGGGCGGGGGGATGTAATTCAGGTAAGTTATGGGTACGGGCTTTTCACCGGAGGGCTGGGCCTCCACTATGGAGCAGAACGCATCGGTGCAACGGTTCTTCCCACAAGTGTCGGGAACACGGAACGCCAGATCGAGCTGATGCAGGACCTCGGGTCCACGGCAATCGCATGCACCCCCTCGTACCTCCTGCATATGGGAGAAGTTGCAGAAAAGATGGGAGTCAGCATTAAAAAGGACACAAAACTCCGTACCGGGATTCTCGGGGCAGAACCCTGGACAGAGAGTATGCGCAACAGGATGCAGGAGTGGCTTGGTATCCGGGCAATCGATATCTATGGCACAAGCGAGCTTTCGGGCCCGATGTTTACTGAATGTACTGAGCAGAAAGGATTCCATGTCTGGGGTGACTTGGCCCTGACCGAAGTCATCGATCCCAAGACAGAGGAGCCGGTTACTCCCGGGGAGAAAGGCGAACTCACCATCACAATCCTGAAAAAAGAAGCCCTCCCGATGATCCGGTACCGTATCGGAGACATCACATCCATGGATGACAGTCCCTGTACCTGTGGGAGAACCCATCCCCGCATCCAGCGGATCACTGGCCGTGTTGATGATATGCTGATTATCCGGGGTATCAATGTCTTCCCTTCGCAGGTCGAATATGCCCTGATGACGATCCCCGAGGTGGGGCAGCACTTCCAGATCGTAGTTGAACGGAAGGGAGCTCTCGATGATATGCTCGTCCGCGTCGAGCTGAACCGGGAATCGTTCTCCGATAAAATCACGGATATCATGGCCATACGCCAGAAAGTCGAACACAGACTCCTTAACGCACTGAATGTAAAAGCAGACGTGGAATTGGTCGAACCGGGATCGCTGCCCCGGTTTGAGGGAAAATCAAAGAAGGTTATTGACAAGAGGTCGATGTAAATGGACACCCATAATTACATTATCAGGCAGATCTCGATATTCTCTGAAAACCGCCCGGGGCGTCTGGCAGCCATTGCCCACGCGCTGGGAGAGGAGAAGATCAACATCCTCGCTTTCAGTATTGCCGAGGCAAACGGATTTGGCGTAGTAAGGGCGCTCGTTGATAATCCGGAAAAAGCGCACAACAAACTGCAGGCGCTCGGTTTCAATATCGCATTTACGGATGTAATCGCAGTCAAGATGAAGGACCAGCCCGGCGGATTATATGAAGTTGCAAAGATCCTTGGCGACGCAGGAATCAACATCGAATATTCCTATGCCTACTCCGGCAAAGACGGTGCGGTCCTTATTCTCCGGGTCGATCAGGTAGAAGATGCTATCAGGAAGATCCGTGCTTCGGGAGCAACCCTCCTTGAGCGATCGGTCTTCCATTAAAATGGTACTTACCTTTTTTCCCATTTGATAAGTTCAGTCACCTTGGAGAGAGTGCTCCCTCTCCGGATCTCCTCCCGGATCCGCTCCTCATTTTTCCGGACTTCGAGTGCTCGCCTCGCGATCTCGTAAGCCCGCTCCTGTGGAACGACAACAATCCCGCTTTCATCGCCAATGATCCAGTCCCCCGGGCGGACATACTGGCCGGCGCAGCGGATCTCGGCATTGATCTCTCCGAATCCCTTGGGTTCTCCCGCGTTAGGAACGATAGCCTTCGCAAACAGGGGAAATTTCATTGCCCGGATATCATCGATATCCCGGACAGCCCCGTCAATAACGACACCGGCGATTCTTTTCCTCCTGCAGCTTTCTGTCGCAAGTTCACCCCATGGGGCCACATCAGTGATGCCGTCGTTGTTGATGACAATAACATCCCCCTCACCTGCAACGTCGATAGCCTCGACCGGCTTTGCCCAGTCACCACCGATGGTATGCACGGTTACTGCCCTGCCAGCCATCTTCACGTTCCCGCAGAAGGAAAGGAGTCCGGCCATGGCTCCTTTACGGTGCATCGCGTCCGTGATGTTCGGTGTTGATACTTTCATAAAAATTGTCCGGATTTCGTCATCACCGGACTTCTTTGTCCGTGTTTTTCCCACAGGTTTATCCATCGCTTCCCGTATCTTCCGTGCCGACGCGGTGACATCAGCAGACCGCACAATCCAGCCGCCAACGATGACAATATCTGCCCCGCGCCTGACAGCCTCTTTTGCTCCATCCGCATCGATGCCCCCCGCAACGGCAACAGGGACATGGACCTTTTCCGCGATGGCTGAAAGGAGGGAAAGCGAATCCTTTCCTGTCATCTGCTGATCGATTCCTGTATGGGCACAGACGATATCGATCCCCATCTTCTCAAGCTGCACAGATCGTTTCTCTGGATCAGGTGTATTGATCAGATCCGCCATCAGCCGGATGCCATAGAGCCTGGCGGCGCGGATAGCATCAGCTACAACCGCATCGTCAGCATCGGCAAGGATACAGACGATATCTGCCCCTGCTTTAGCGGCCATCTCCACTTCCATTGCTCCGGTATCGGCAACCTTCATGTCGGCAATAATCGTTGCCTGCGGAAACCTGTCACGGAGTTCACGGACTGCCTGGATTCCCTCGCTCTTAATCAGGGGTGTTCCGGCTTCTATCCAGTCGGCGCCACCGTCCACTGATTCCTGTGCTATCTGCAATGCCCGTTTCAATTCAAGGAGGTCGAGCGCTACCTGCAGAATCGCCTTTTTCATAATCAATGATTGGGTTCACCTGATGTTTAATCATTACCCGTAACAGGGTATATTTCTGCGATGCTGGCCGCGCAAATGCAAAAAAATGGTGATGATGTATAACCCACCACAAAGACCAGTTAATGCAACATCAAATCAACAAGAATTTCAATTGAATCTTTCTCTCCATTGTTGTATCTCCATTCCATCTTTTTGAGGGAATAGAGAAACTTTTCTTTTGAGATCCATGATATTTCATCAGACGTTCTTTTGGCAAAGGACCGGAATCCTTCGATACCGTTGATGTTCACTTTTCCTTGCTTGAACTTGTATTGATGATCGATACGGAGGTGACGATAACCGCAGAACATGATCGAGTCATAACCGCACCATTTGTCGGCGTAAACAATTGAGCCCCGTCGTCCTTACTACACAGTGTCATTCATTGGAGATTCGGTATACAATGGTTCTCCCCGTTTTCTCCAGATTCCAGGGAGTGTTTATCTTCAGAAACCAACTCCCAGATATCCCGAAAATTCATACCTCTCATTTCATCCACCCTGCCTTCAGATCAGTCGTGGACTTTACTCAATCACCAAAAATTTATTCCTTTTCGAATTTTTCAAAGAACGTAATATGCTTCATTGTCTTTTTCTGCACAATAGCAATATCTGCCGGGTTCCCTGCTGCTATCAGGGAGACAAGCGTATACTCTTTGGGAACATCAAGGAGTTTACGGACATCCTCTGCATAGGGTTTCTTGTCACCGGCCACCCAGCACGAACTGATCCCGTACGCCTGCAGCGCGAGAATCAGGTTTTCAGTCGCTGCACAGCAGTCCTCGAGATAGTACGGGTGTTTTTTATCGCCGAAAACCGCAAAGCAGAGCGGGGCATCTCTGATGAACTTCCCGTAATCAGTCATGGCTGCAATCTCAGAGAGTGTTTTCTTATTCCTGATGACGCCGAACAGCCATGGCTGCACATTCATCGCCGTCGGCGCCCTTGCTGCACATTCCAGGGCATCGTTGACAACGAGATCCGCCACCGGGTCAGGTTTGAATTTCCGGACACTGTGGCGTGATTTTATCACGGTTGTTACAACATTCATATTCCGGAATAGGAAAGAGGGGTAAATATAATCTCGTAAAAAAATTAGTTTCTCCTGAAGATCAAGGCTGTTGCAATAAGTAACGCAGTGCCTGCAAGGACAGATTCAAAACCGGGGGATTTTGCCGGGGTTGTTGTTACCGGGACTGTTGTCTGAACCACAGTCGCTGTTGTTGGGAGAGGTGTCGGCTCGAGGGTTGTGGTCACACTAGTGGTAGCTACCGTTGTAGGTGTTGTTGTTTTAACTGTCGTTGGAGGTGAAGTGATAATGGTTGTCGGTAATGCTGTCCGGGTAGAAGCACCAATCAGCGGATTCCTCTCCTGGTCGAGAATACCCCACGCAGAGGTGTAGGTTTTCCCGACATCTCCGTAATTATCTTTCATGGAATTTGCATTGCATTCTGCCCAAATCCTGTACGTCCCGTACGGATAGAGAGCCGATCGTGCAGTATCCCATATGGCACCGGTTGAATAGGGTGACGTTGGGACTGCGATATTGTCGATGTTCGTAGTGACTCCATTCTTGTTGGTCAGGGCTGAGTAAATTGCCCCATCTGGTGCCTGGACCTTGATAGTGACAGGGGCACCTGTCACTCCGGGGCGCTGGCTCATCTGGTAGAGGTTTGTCGTTATTTTGAACGAGACTTCGGAACCCGTGGTGATCCATCCGTTTTCGGATGCATCAACACCAAGTGTTGCATCCATGACCCGTAAGTCCAGGTTCGGATCTGACACGATGAAAGCGGTGCCATTGACTTTTCCGGATGTGTTAAGACGGTACCATGGACCAAGTTTCCCTGAGAATTCCGTCGGGGAAATAAAAAAGGCTGAAGGATTTGCAACCGAGATTGTATAACTCGGGGAGCTTGTCTGAATTGCTGCAGCTGAAGCCCACCAGGCGATCGTGGAATCCCCATCCATCGCGGCAACGATATTCAGGTTTTCTTCACCAAGAAAGACCACGTTACCCGGTGTGATTGTATTAAGGGCGGCAAGAACCCCCGCAGGGATGACAAGCAGTATGAGAATCGATACTGCAAAGATTTTTCCGGATCTGTTGATCATAAGGAACCTTGACATTTCCCATTATATATACTTGTCAAATCAGCCGTTAGCATCACCAGAAAAAATCCAGGATACAAAAAATGGCTGATGGTAGGATCAACTATTTTCCCGGATAATACTGTCAAAATTCAGAAATACCCGGTTCCCCTCGAACGTATGGCTGACTTCCGGGTGCCACTGGAGCCCGTAGATATGCCGGTCGGGCTTTGCAATCGCCTCTGCGCCACAGACACCGGAACGGGCAAGAAGTGTGAATCCATCAGGAATCCTTGTTACTTCGTCTGCGTGCGATGCCCAGACAGTTACCTGGTGCGGGTACCCGCTGAGAATATCGTTATGCTCACAGATCTCGACCTCGACTGGTCCGTAGCCTCCGGATTGACCTGGATGAACGCTTCCGCCATATTTTGTTGCAATGATATGAAGGCCCAGGCAGATGCCAAGCACGGGAAGGCCAAGATTCAGGTATTCTGCACAGTTACCTGCCCGGGTGATATCCGGCCCTCCACCGAGGATAATCCCCCGGCACTCCTCACCAATCCTTGCAGCCGGTGTGGAATTTGGGACCAGCACGGCATCAAGATCAAGATCTCGGAGGGCCCGGTGGATAAGGTGATTGAACTGCCCGAAGTTGTTGATCACATAGATAGGGAGCATGGTTTATTCACTAAGAATGCAGTGCGATCCTATAATATTGTTCAACTATAGGAAGTGACCATATTCAGGATCTCCTGTCGGATTGATGCCGGAGAATGTCCCATCAGAAACGCGAGATACATTGCCCCTCCGGCCCCCATCCCCTCCTTGACTTCACCGATACAGTACCGGGCAAGGCCGGCATGTCCGAGAGAATCGAAGCCGGGATTAACATATGAGACATGGACACCAATCTTTTCTGCAAGCGACTGCACGTTGGCTGAAGTATCATCCCGCACATAGGATGTTGTGACAACGCGAGGGAGAGGCTGGTCCAGTGCCCGGATAAGCGCACTGACCGCGAGCATCTGCGTCCCTCCGGCAAGAATCAGTGTGCCGGAATACGTCTTCGAGATCCCGGCAGCGACCGGCATCATGGGATCGCCAAGTGCACGGACCAGATCATGAGGAGTTGTATACCCGGTTTTCATAACCCGCTCAAGTGCCTGCCGGCAAACCTCTTCTTTCAGCGATACCGGATTGTTAACGTAACTGCTACTCACTGATGCATTGTAACCCAGCGCCCGCAGCAGACAGAGTGCTGTGGTGGTTCCGCCGGGTACGCTCTCACCGAGAACGAGAAGATCGCAGCGGGCTGACAGGAACTTACCAATACGCTGGCCTTGTTCATATAATCGGGTGGCAGCAGGCAAGGCATCATTCGTGCGGGGATCACCGGCCGGCTCGCCATACACGTCGAGACAGGGGACTACCGGTGCATGACGGAGCCCTGCATTGATCAATAGCGGTGTCTGGCCGGTCAGCATCATCATTGCTCGCGTTATGGTAGCTGGCGTGGGGCATCCGGTTGGCGTATCGGATTTTACCGGCACACTGGTAATCGCGCCGTTCACGATAAGTTCTGCATCGAGATTCGGTGTCAGAAGAGTCTTTTCCGGAGAAGGCCCGGCGCCTGATATTCCAGGTACCGTGGAGAGGATCGTATTCGCGAGAATGCCTGCAAAGAGGGGCGACCTGAAGGAGAAGTCCGGTTTTTCCGAGATGAATTCCATGCGTATCAGTCAATATACTAATGGTTCCTGACCGGTTTCAAGATTGCGATCGGTTCCAAACCTCTAATACTGCCCCGGCCGTATCTCATGGTACATGTTTGAGATAGAAAAGCGACTTGCCGACCGTGGCATCACGCTTGACGACATGGTCGACGCTGCCATGGGACTCTACGTTTCCCACGGTATGTCTGACAGAGACGCGGCGATCGAGATTAGAAAGAAGATCCGTAAGTATCTTGACGATCCGAACGTTGCCTCGCTCCTTCTCGGTGCGATCCTTCTCGAGGACGAGCTCTATACAAAACGGAAGAACTCTGAGATAGCTGACGACCCGATCTTCTTATTAAGCGACGAGATCCTCGGTATGGCGATCGCTGAATGCATCGGCGGTACCTATGCACGTTTCGAGTTCACGCGATACGACCAGAAGAAGCCTGGCATCCTTGCACGCCTCGGGCCATTCCTTGACGATGCGGTTGCTGGTCTGATCGCTGGCTGTACCTCC
The DNA here is from genome assembly GCF_002067035.1 of Methanoregula sp. PtaB.Bin085. Classification (GTDB taxonomy): domain Archaea; phylum Halobacteriota; class Methanomicrobia; order Methanomicrobiales; family Methanospirillaceae; genus Methanoregula. The sequence goes on from NZ_MVQB01000060.1 coordinate 49,268, forward strand.
CGCCTGTACAGCGAATGCCTATGAGTGCCGTTGTTTCCCTCCTGCAGTTTGCCACAATCCTCCCGCTCGGGAAACCGCAGGATCTCGAACAATTTGCGCGCCACTCATGGATCTACCCCCTTGCCGGGTATGTCATCGGCTGCCTTGCCGCACTCCCCGTCCTCTTCATTGCGGACCATGCAATCGCTGCTGCAGTCGCAATCGCGGTCGTACTTCTTCTCTCCGGTGCCCACCATTTCGATGGCCTTCTCGATCTCGGTGACGGTCTGATGGCACATGGCGACCGGGAGAAGCGGGTCAGGGCACTCACCGACCGTCAGGTAGGGGCCGGGGGTGTCTGCGCCGGTATCGTCACGACCCTCCTCCTTTTTTCCGCTTTACAGGCCTCCGCTTCAATCGCCGCTGCCATTATCATCGGAGAAGTCTGTGCCAAGGTCTCCATGACCTACCTCACGGCATATGGGGAACCATTCCGCGAAGGAATCCACAGTTATCTTCACGGGTTCGCCCGCCCCGATTTTCCGTTCCTTGCCATCCTGCTCTGCATTCCCCTCTTCCTTCTCCCCGTTCCACCGGTGAAGATCGGCGCTGCCGGTGCTGTGATGATCCTCTGCCCGGCGGTCCTCCTTCTCCTGTCCCGGAGGCTCTTTGGAGGGATAAACGGAGACGTTGTCGGTGCCTCGAACGAGATTACCCGGGCGCTGGCAATCATCGCGATGGTGCTGGCTTAGAATTCCGGCTTTAATTGACAGTAGGACGATCTGATCAGGTAATCAATCCGAGAGTAAGTGAGGGGGGAGGTACCTCCACCCCCCTTCTCTATTTTTTCCGGAAGGTGGTGACCACTCCCCAATCCCTTGGGGGGTGGGGGAGGTAGGGTACTCCCCCCCCTGCCATGCAGGTTGAAACCGAACCATCTCACTCAAACCCCGATAGCCATTTTTTTTTCGGATTCGCGCCGGATTTTCCATGCGAAATACCAGAGCGGAAACAGTGGCAACAGTACAAAACTCCATTTCCGGGTGGGGGGGGGTACCCCCACCCCCTTCCTGTTTTTTTCCGGAGGGGGTACCCCAGCCATAAGGGAGTAAGGGGGAGGGGACACCTCCCATTTCAAATATGAGCCGGGATTACAGGTATCGACGGCAATCCCTTGAGGGTCAATGGAGGAAAGCGGGAGAGGGGGGAGGGGGTACCCCTCCCCCTCTCCCTCCTGTACGGATCCCTTCCGGAGTCCGGTGACGCACCAGCGATTCCGGGTTTTTATCCTGCAATGCTCATATGTGGCAATTTTTCGTATTCCGATGAGTAACGTTTCGGCTGAATATCCACCGTTCGAAACCATTTTCAACGTAAAATAGGGTTGGTTGTTTTTTCACAGGAATGTCTGAGATAAAAAATACGTCACGATATAGTATACCAGATTCGGGGCATATCAAAGACCCGATCATCAGTATAACTTTGCATAACCTGTGTTTGCATCGTCATCGCAGGCGATTGCGTGGCCGTCGCGGACAAGCGTGTTGAACATCATCGCTGCGTTCATGAGGGTATCATCAGACCCTCTGCCCGAACGGATTGCGTCCAGCGCTTCCTTCTGGGGTGCAGGTGCTGTGCGCTTTCCGAGAATAATCCCCGTACAGTGTCGGCAGTATGCACATTTACTGGTGACAGAGACCGGCCCATCCGCGCACGGAACGGTAACACGCCCCTTTTTCTCATCCCTTACAAATTCGAGTGTCTTCATAATTCAGGATTTTTTTCGCTTCCGATATCAGGGTTACCATTTCAGATTCAGGATCATTTTCCATTGCATTTTGTTACAGGCATTTCTCCCGTAAACCGGTAGAGTTTATATAGACCGGGCTCATATAAGTAATACTCGCACAAACTGACTGTAAGCGCACAGTCCTGCTTTGGAGGAACGATTAAATGGCATCTGACAAGCCCCACATGAATCTCGCCGTAATCGGCCATATCGACCACGGGAAGTCAACCACCGTGGGACGGATGATGTTCGAGACCGGTGCAGTACCGGCACATATCATCGAAGGTTACCGCAAGGAGGCCGAGTCCAAGGGTAAGGCTACCTTTGAATTTGCATGGGTTATGGACAACCTCAAAGAAGAGCGTGAGAGAGGTATCACCATTGATATCGCCCACAAGCGCTTCGACACCCCCAAGTATTACTTTACGGTTGTCGACTGCCCCGGGCACCGCGACTTCGTCAAGAACATGATTACCGGCGCATCCCAGGCCGACGCCGCCATCCTTGTCGTCGCAGCTCCCGACGGTGTCATGGAACAGACCAAGGAGCACGTTTTCCTTGCAAGGACCCTTGGCATCACCCAGATCATCATCGCAGTCAACAAAATGGACGCCGTCAAGTATGATGAGAAGCGGTTCAACGAGGTCAAGAAAGATCTTTCAGACCTCATCAAGATGGTCGGTTACAAGCCCGACGAAACTCTTTTCATCCCCGTCAGCTCCCTGCAGGGGACCAACATCAAGACCAACAGCCCCGAAACCCCCTGGTACAAGGGTCCGGCACTGGTCCCGGCACTCGATACCTTCAAGGAGCCCGAGAAACCAACCGACAAACCGCTCCGTCTCCCCATCCAGGACGTATACAGTATCAGCGGTATCGGCACCGTGCCCGTTGGTCGTGTTGAGACCGGTATCATGAAGAAGGGAATGAAGGTCGCCTTCATGCCCGCCAACAAAGACGGGGAAATCAAGTCAATTGAAATGCACCATGAAGAGATCCCGCAGGCAGTACCCGGTGACAACGTCGGCTTCAACGTCCGCGGTATCGGCAAGGGCGACATCCGTCGCGGCGATGTCTGCGGTCCTGTCGAGGCTCCCCCGACAGTTGCAGAAGAGTTTACAGCACAGATCGTTGTACTCCAGCACCCGAGCGCACTGACCGTCGGATACACCCCGGTCTTCCACTGCCACACTACCCAGACTGCTTGCACGTTCACCGAGCTCAAAAAGAAACTCGACCCCCGTACCGGTCAGACCAAGGAGGAGAACCCGACATTCCTCAAGTCCGGTGATGCGGCAATCGTTACCATCACACCGACAAAGCCGATGGTCATCGAGAATGTCAAGGAACTCCCGCAGCTCGGCAGGTTCGCCGTCCGTGATATGGGATCGACCATTGCGGCTGGTATGTGCATCGCAATCAAGCCAAAGCAGTTGAGATAAATTTTTTTTGGATGTGAAAATGATGCAGAAAGCCAGAATTCGCCTGACGGGGACGGACTTCAACAAGGTAGAGATGGTCTGTAACAGGATACGGGAGATTGCAGAGCGCACAGGTGTAAATCTGGCCGGCCCGATACCGCTTCCGACAAAACGGCTCGTTGTTCCCATACGGAAAAGCCCCGACGGTGAGGGGACCGCAACCTGGGACCGCTGGCAGATGCGTGTTCACAAGCGCCTCATCGATATTGATGCAGACGAGCGTGCACTCCGGCAGCTTATGCGCATCCAGGTTCCCAAAGATATCGGCATTGAAATAGTCTTAGAGAGTTGAAGTTACTCGCGTGCAGTAAGCCGCGGGCATATCCCGGCAGAAAAAATTAATCTTAACTTTTAACAGAATCTTAATCCTCATCCTCCTCTTTGCGTTTTTCCTTCGCTTCTTCTCTCCCGACCTCAGACTGTCACCATGATGAGGCATTCCGTGCGTTATTTGTTATGATCTCCTGACAAGATTGCAGGCCTTCATAACTTATTTACCGCTTCGTGCAGACCTTAGGTATCCAATGAGTGGGTGCATTCCCGACATGAGCCGAAGCGGTATTTCGGGCACAATAACTGCTGGTACTGCCATCGCGAAAAATTCGATTGGGATTACGAAATCCGCTGGCAGGAGAATACCATGAAATATTCCAGGACAACAATCGCATTTTTCCTCATCCTTATCCTCGCATTCATCCTCCGCTTCTGGCAGCTCGACCTCAAACTGCTGCATCACGATGAGGCGATCCATTCATGGTTCTGCTTTGAACTCCTGACCAAGGGTGCGTGGCAGTACGATCCCAGTTATCACGGGCCGTTCCTGTATTTCATAACTACCGGGCTGTTTGCGCTGATAGGACCATCCGATATCGCTGCCCGTATCCTTCCATCGCTCTTTGGTTTCGCCATCATCCCGCTGGTTTACTGTATCTACCGGATTGGTTATATCAACAGGAACCAGATGCTGGTTGCCTCCCTGTTTATTGCCATATCCCCCGATATGGTGTATTTCTCCCGTTTCCTCCGTCATGATATATTCATGTTGTTCTTCACCATGCTCATGCTGGTTGCAATCCTGTATTATTTCGAACGGGGCCAGACGCGGTTTGCCGCACTCGCGGCTGTTGCAGCAGCAGGAGCGCTCTCCTGCAAGGAAGAGATGCCGGTAATTGTTATCATTTTTATTTTGTTCTTTTCCTTCGCTGCATGGAAAAAACGGTTTGTTCTTCCATCACAGTGGAAAACCGACCTTCTTGTCTCATGTGTGCTGGTAGTCGCTATCATGAGCGTCCTTTACTCGGCATTCTTTTATCATATCGACACGCTGATCGGCCAGAACTTTTCGATCACGGCGCAGGGACTGCATTTTGAGACGAATACAACTGGATGGTACCGTGCTATCGAGCACTGGACGGCAATGCACAACCAGCAGCGTCTTGGCGGACCGATGTATTACTATGTGCCGCTGTTCCTCCTGTACGAGCTCCCGATCTTCATCCTTGCGATCATCGGGACACTCCAGTTTCTCCTCGCGGGATTCCACCCCCTGATCTTCCTGAAAAAGGTAAAGAACTGGATCCGGGAACGCAGATACAGCCTCCCCATACGCGATCTTGCTGCTGTCACGCTCATGCAAATTCGGAGCGGTGAGAATTTGGATCGGAAATCCGAGGAATTCTTCCGATTCTGTATTGTCTGGATGATCGGGACGATGGCATTTTATGCATACGTGGGAGAGAAGGTCCCCTGGCTCATCATCGCCCAGCTGCTTCCGATGTGTTTCGTTGCCACATACAAACTGAACTGGCAGAAGGCTGCATTCGCACTTGCAGGATGCATCTTCCTCATTGTAATGACCTGGCACGTGGCTTTCATCCCTGCTGATATCAACGAACCCATCGTCCAGGTCCAGAATTCAGAGGATATGCGCGAAGTGATGGCCCTGATGGATGCATCCGACCATGTTGTCATTGCTTCAAAGGACTACTGGCCGCTTCCGTGGTATTACCGGGGCGACCGGTGGAACAAGATAGAATTCTATGGCAGTCAGATGAGCACGGATACGCTGACGCAGAAGAGTCCCGGAGTGATTATTCTTCATGATACGGAGAGTTACCCCTCCATACCCGGATACCAGAAAAAGACCTATAAACTCAGTTACTGGTTCTCGTTCTATGACAATGAAAAACGACTGCCGGAATACTACCTTCGCCGGGACGGGAAGATGGGGAGCATCAATATCGATGTCTTTACCCCTCTGCCGGCATAATCCGTTTTTTGCCCTGCCGTTTTCCGCTGTGGATTTTCTTGTGTTTTCTCCGGTTCAGCATCCCGAGACTTTTTTCAACTGCAGGAAAGTCTTTCATCTCGAGGACTGATGTTGCACCGGTCCGTTCAAGCGCCTTGAAAACCGGCGCAAAATCGATCGAACCCTCACCGATTGCGCTATGGGTATCCGTTTTTCCTCTGTTATCATGGATATGCATATGACAAAAAGGGATTTTCAGAAATTCATCAAGACACCCGTTGAGGTAAGCATGGCCGGTATCCAGTGTAAGGCCCGAACCCTTGATCAATGAAAGGCTTTCCGGTGTTCTGAGGTTGAAATAGTTCATGTTGCCCATATTCTCGAACCAGAAGGTTACTGAATATTCACGCGCCGCATGGTTCAGTTCCCGCAGGGATTTTTGAAATTTCCTTTCTACCGCATTGCGTTCCTGCTCCCAGGCATAATATCCCGGGTGAACGACAACACCCAATGCCCCAACCGCGGCTGCCCGGGCAAAACAATCCGATGTCACCTGTACGCTTGCTTTCCTGATAGGTTCCAGGAGTGAGGCAACATTGACGCCATGAAACGGTGCGTGGAGAATATATTTTCGATTATAACTTTCAAACAGGCTGGCATCACGAATAAAATGGGGGCCTTCATCCATAATCTCGATGAGATCCGTCAGCGGGGAGAGCCGGTCGAGTGCTTGTGCAAGCGGTTCACTCATCAGGCAGCAGCTCGATATACCCGGCATGATGAAGCGGTACGCCCGGGGGAATATAATGGTATTGAAGGGATCTCCCCGTTCACCGCTCTGCCTCGGAACGCGGGATCGCGACTGTCATCGGACATGAATTATTTTTCATAGACCAAAACAGGAATCAAGGTTTTGTGGGGGATAAATCGGTACTTTCCAGATCTTTTACGAGGAAAAATCAATACAGGCAGGGAGAATTCAGCTGTTACGGGGGCCCAGCCCGTCAAGCCAGCAGAGATATCCTGTAACCGTGCCGATCGTGAGAGCGGTGATAAGCGCCGGGAGGAACCACGTTCCCCGGAAGAGAATAATGACAACGCAGACGGCAAATCCGAGACCTGTGGCGAGTGCGAGCATGCTCATGATAACCCGGGTATCGGTGAACAATGTTGAACCGGAACGGGTATTGATATCAAAAGGGCTGTCGGCATGGATCAGTATACGCGTCCCTGCCGGCGTTCCTTCGGATATAACTGCCAAAACAACTTCATCTGTCCGGAACTCCTGGCGATCCAGCCAGACCATGTAACCGATGACGGTCCCGAGTATCACAGCCGCAAATCCAACCGGCAGGAACCATGTTCCCTGGAAAAAATACAGCAATCCCGAAAGGAGAAGACCGAGGCCGATACCGGCGAGCAGCATGCTGGTCACGACTTTCGGGTGAGTGAAGGTGTCGTAAAGAGCCGCCGTATCCATGATTACTCGTTGTTTGGCGGGGGGGACGATAAAGGATTCCGGGGAACTTCGCACGGTCCTTGACAAACGAAGAAGATGAAGGAAGCTTTCGCTCCTCACCTAGGGACGGATACTGCGACTCCATCACCACAAATACCATGTAAATATCGAAATAGAAGATGGGCAGGGGAATGAAAACAACCGCCCGGACGATCCGGTTCCATCCCCGGACATCCACGCCATCGTTCGATGAGACTCTGCAAACGATATCTCACCAGTCAGCCGGTATATGGCGCTATCTATCCGCAATACTCATCTTCTCTGATTACCAATACAACCCAACCATGGATAATACAGTTGACATCAGGCGAGAAGGATTCACTCTCCTGATTCTCTCCATTTCTCTTGCCATGTTTATGTCAAGTCTTGACGGCACAATCGTCAATATCGCACTTCCGGCTATCTCCGAGTCATTCAGAATTTCCGCAACCGATGTGAGCTGGGTTGCAACCTCCTACCTGCTGGTTCTGGTCGGATGTGTGCTGGTATTCGGGAAGATCTCCGACATGATCGGGTTCAAGAGGGTCTTCCTCGCCGGCTTTACCATCTTTACGCTCGGCTCTCTTTCGTGTGGTGTCCTGCCGGAGATCTTCGGGGGATTCTACGCGCTTATCGCGTCACGCATGTTCCAGGCAATCGGCGGTGCGATGATCGCTGCAATCGCCCCTGCAATGATCACGGCCTATATCCCCGTTGACCTGAAGGGGAAGGCGATGGGAATCATAATGATCTTCGCGGCGCTTGGCACGGCACTCGGTCCGACAATCGGAGGAGTGCTGACTCAGTATCTTTCATGGCACTGGATCTTCATCATCAATGTACCGGTGGGAATTGTTGCAGTCCTTCTCGGGGCGAAGGTCATCCCGCCTGCAACCCCGGCAGCAGCTTCTGCCCCGTTTGACCGGTCGGGTGCCATCCTGGCATTCGCCGGTCTTGCATCGCTGGTCTTCGTTGTTTCGGAAGGTGAAACCCTTGGCTGGACATCCCCGGTTATCCTCGGACTTGCCCTCATTGCTGCCGGTTCATTTGCAGGATTTATCCGACATGAACTTTCTGCTCCCGATCCGCTTCTTGACCTTAACCTTTTTTGGAACGGGAATTTCCTCCTTGCAAACCTGCTCCTCTTTTTTGTGTTCTTCAGTTTCTCCGGGATAAACTATCTTCTCCCGTTCTACCTGAAATACATCGGCAACTATGATACATCGACCGCCGGCCTGATCCTGACGTCGCTGTCGTTCGCGATGATGGCTGCAGGTTACCTTTCAGGACAACTCTTCAACCGGCTCGGACCACGGAGGCTCTGCATCCTTGCCGGAATCCCCCTTATCATCGGGTATTTCATGATGACCCGGTTGCACATTGATACATCCACCCTCTATATCGTCACCAGCCTCCTTCTGATCGGGTTCGGGCTTGGGCTGGTTGTCACCCCGGTTACGACCATGATCATGATGGCGGTCCCAAGGAGCCGGTCCGGCATGATCTCGAGCCTGACAACCCTGTTGCGGACGGCACCCCTCTCTATCGGGATTGCCACATACAACCTCATCTTCATTCAGGGAATCCTTGCCATCGCGAAAAATCACGATGTAACACGATCATCTCCGATGGATATCCAGCTGCATGTGCTTTCTGCCGGGTTCGACCTTGCATTCCTCCTTTCGCTGGCACTCGGAATAATTATCCTGGCAATCGCCGTGATAACCCGGGAGGAGGTTCACCCGGACTATGCCGATGAATATACGGAGATTCTCCGGACCCGTTGAACAGCGTGCTGGGATTCCGGAATCCTGTTTACCAGCTCCCTTTTTATTGTAACCATCTCATCAGATCATGCTTTCAAAATTTCGGGGTAGCAGACAGTGAAAGTTCTATTACGATACCCATGAAAAGATCTGCCGGATATGCATATACGATCGCTTACATTCCTTCACGACAGGTTCCCAGAAGGAGATTGTTACCCGTTCAACCTTGCTGTTTTCACCAGCACGGAGAAGATTGCCTTCAATACGCCCGTCACCTTCTTCATTGGCGAGAATGGTACTGGGAAATCAACACTGCTCCGGGCAATCGCCCGGAATGCGGGCATTCATGTCTGGGAAGAGCATGAGGGGAGGCGGGACAGCAGAAACCTGCATGAAGACCTGCTGCACCAGGTTCTCCGGATCGAGTGGTCAGAAGGGAAGGTGACGGGATCGTTTTTTGCTTCAGAACATTTCCGCCATTTTGCCGAGGCTCTTGATCAGTGGAGCAGGGCAGATGCCGGCTGTCTTGACTATTTCGGCAGCACCTCGCTCATAGTAAAATCCCACGGGCAGTCGCATATGGCGTTTTTTGAGAACCGCTTCGCACGGAAAGGATTGTACCTGCTCGATGAACCCGAGAATGCTCTCTCGCCAAAACGGCAGCTTGAACTGCTGCACCTGCTTCGGGGATTCTCAAAACGCGGGGACGCGCAGTTCATCATCGCCACCCATTCCCCGCTCCTCCTTGCGCTGCCGGAGGCGGAAATATTCAGCTTTGGCAAGGCCCCGATACAGAAGGTCACGTACGAGGATACGGATTATTACCAGGTTTACCGCGACTTCCTTATCGGGAGGGAGAAGTACCTGGGATACGGAGAAAAAGACCGGGACATCAGCCCCGCCTGAACGAATCGATTGCGACGCTGTAAGGAGAACCGTCTTCCATATAGATCAGTTCGATCTCGTTTTCCCCCACGATCTCGCCGATACAGTACCCGCCGTACTCTTCAGTGATAAAGAGCGTCCTGCCGTCCCGCCCGATTGCACCGGCAAATCCGGATACGGATTCATTGCCGTTCAGCGTGAACAGAATTTTACCGGCAAAGATGCGGCCCTTCTGCTCCGTAACATTCATTTTTACAATAAGATTGTGGTACTCTGAAAAGCCCGTTCCCTGGTCATACCCCTGCATGGGTCCGGTCCATGTGCCTGTCAGATCAGGTATACCGGCTCCTGATGTTGAGCCGCCGCCAACAGCCCCGGACTGCTGTGCAGGTGCTGCAGCAGTACACCCGCTGGCAGCAACGGTCAGGAGACAAAGAAGGATTATTCCTGCTGTTTTCATATCCAGTCCATGAAGTATCAGGGAAGATAATCCTTCGGGTTCTGGCGAAAAAAGAAAATTGCTTATGCAACTTTTGTCATGTTCCAGAAATCCGGATCAGTAATGCGGAAGGACCCGCCATCGAACGATCCACGATAATTATAGTTACCGCGCTTTATCCGGTACTCATATCTCCCCATGCCGAGATCGGCCTTCGACCAGGTTCCCATCCTAAGAAGCGTTCCCTGGTTATTATCATAAAATAAAATAACACCATCTTCTCTGAAGGTCCATCGGATATCCGGGGAGTGATCGAGCGGGACGGACTTGTAATTGTATTCGTAATTTCCAGCTCTTGAGTAATAATTGGTTTTCGGGTCAAACTGCAGCTTGTCGAAGATGAACGAACCGATAACGGGATCGTTCTGGACTATAGGTTTCCCGAGTGGGGGTACCGTGGGATCGGGTGCGATTGGCATGCATCCCGTGGAGGTCTGATAACAATCTGTGGTTTTTGCCACAACCGGAGTATGGACAGCTGTGACCCCGCTGGCAGGTGTCGGGGATGATGCAACAGGCTGCGATGAAGAGGCAACCGGGAGGACTCCCCCAAGCCCCGGCACAATGGCAAGTGCTATGGTCCCGATGAGGAGGAGGAGGGATATGATTGAAAAGAGCACCTGGAGGGATCCAAGGATTTCGGCAATCCTGCGCAGGGGATCGTCGTCAGGCCGGAAGAGTTGCTCGTAAATCAGGAATGATGCAAAATTCAGCCCGATCAGAATGGTAGCAAACGTTCCGGTATGTACCAGGGCTGCATCGATTCCCGACCTGAGTATCCAAAAGAGGATCAGGATGATGAAAAAGACGACGTTGACAAGCAGGGTGAATTTTATTAAATTTGCCAGTGTCGGACGTCTTTCATCAGAATAAATCGCCATAGGGAAGTTTTGGGGAATTCGACTGATAAATATTTCTATAATTTTCACATTTTCCTGTCAGACAAATAATCGATCTGGATGAGAATTGCAGTTATTCTTTCCGGATTGTCGTGAATTATCCTCCATGACTTGATCCGGTCACTGCTCCCGATACCTTATGGCCAGAGAGTAGAAAATACTTAACCCATGTCGACAAACGTCTCACCAGAAGACTCTTTCCGCTGTGCCGGAAGACAAAAACAATCAAAGGGGACGAACCGGTATGGAAGAAATTGAGGATATCATTGCCTCAGCAGAAGAAGATGCAGGGGATTTCCCGGATGATGACGAGGATTCCGCTTCGCTTACATGGACAATAGTCGATGGAAATACCGCAATAAAACAAACCGACAGGGCTGCTTTTCTGTACCGGGAAACGATCCTTCCGCTGCCAGTTCAGGAGTTTTTCGGTGTCCTGAACCTAGATCCCGGCCATAAGAAACGGCTCGTTCTGCTTTATGGCACCCGCAGGTTCGATACGTATATTGAGAAAACCGTCCACACCTCACCAGTAACCAGGATGATATGGAAAGCAGATTTTGCAGCAATGCTCAACCAGCAGTATCCCCTGTGGCTTGATTTCTTCAAAAAAACCCGGGCTGAAGCCGTTGATGCGCCAACGATCCAGTTTACCAGGAGGCGGGATCCCGACCATTTTGACCTGGAACTCGAGGGGGCCTGCTCACAGGAAACAGCAGGTGATTTCGAAGTCCCGTACAGTCCAGGGGATACGGTTGACAACGATACGCTCAGGACCGCGTTCCGGTGCGGTCCGCAGGGTGCGATACGGCGGTCCCACGGCATTAACAGCCTGGTCCTTGTGTCTGACCACACCAGCTCCTCGAACGAGGATAAGTGGATCGGGAAGGTCTTCCACTTTACCGGTCCGGGATCCGGGAACGAGCGGGGTCTGTCGTCTCCCCTCAACAAGACGCTCGCTGGGTCACCGGAGAGCGGCATCAGGCTCTTTTTATTCGAGGTGTTCGAAGATGCAAAATACGTGTTCATTGGCGAAGCAGAGCTCGCAGACAGCCCCTACCGTTCCCGGCAGGCGGACGGCGGGAAAAATCCGCATGATGTCTATGTCTTTCCCCTGAAACTCAAAGGAGGAGGGCGGCCGCCGGTTACCCGGAAAGATCTGTCGAAAGAAATTACAGGGTCTGCCCAGAAAAAAGGAAAGCCCCTGCCGCTCCCCGAGCTGGAGTTCCAGGCACGGTATGCAGTCAAAACGGGAGGCAGGCGGGAAGTGGTCTCAGAGGTTTTCGAGCCCGACCGGATCGTTTCAGAATATGCAAGGCGCCGGGCAAACGGCACCTGTCAGCTCTGTAACCAGAATGCACCTTTTGTTACAGCAGATGGTGAACCATACCTCGAGATTCACCATATCATTCCGCTCATCGATGGGGGGGAGGATGTGATCGGGAATGTTGTTGCCCTCTGTCCCAACTGCCACCGGAAGATGCATCTCCTGAACCTGCCTCCGGACGTAGCCCTGCTGAAAAGGAGGACCGAAGGAAAGAACTGATGTACCGGGTTCAATTCCCGGCATTTAATCCATACTGCACTGAACCGGAGCAATCAGTTTCAGATAATCGTAAAATCAAAAAAAGGGAGGCAACCAAACCAGATATGTGCGGAAACCGGCCGGAAGGGAATATGAAAAACATTGTCCTTATCGGCATGCCGGGCGCTGGAAAGAGCACAACCGGTGTTATTCTCGCAAAAGCGTTGCGACGCAATTTCATCGATACTGACATCATGATACAGGAGCGTTCAGGAAGGCTCCTGCAGGAGATCATTGATACCGATGGGCCCGATGCACTCAAGCGAATCGAGGAGGAGACAATCCTTTCCCTTCATACCAGGAATTCGGTTATCGCCACGGGCGGAAGCGTGGTCTTCAGCAGCCGCTCGATGCTGCATCTCAGTCGGGATGGAATTATCATATACCTGCACGTTTCATTTGAAGAGATGGAAAAGAGACTCCGGAATATCATGACGCGGGGTATCATCCTCTCACCCGGCGAAACGCTCCATGAAATGTATGACGAGAGAATCCCGCTCTATGAACGGTATGCTGATTTCACGATCGATTGCTCAGATGAGGATTTCGAGGCGGTTGTTGGTAAGATAATGAGGGTGGTTGCGCCGGAAGGGATCGTGTCAGTACCCTCGTAGATTTAATGACGTATCGGGGACTTCATCAGAAAAGGAGCATTCAGGACAGTAACCTTAAGTTCAGAATGACGCAAAGAACGATCCAGTCACATCAGAATACGTCAGTCATCGTCTTCATAGTCATCGTTCATTTCCGGCCACAGATATTCGTCGTTGGCAGGGTTCCTCGTATCATCTTCATACGGCCGGAGATCCCGTAGCGGATCATCCTCAGGATCCCGCTCACCCCACTGATCGTCGTTCTTTATCCTTCTGATGTGCCTGTCGACGGCATTACCGCTCTTGTCTGCTGACTGGCGCCGTTTGCCCTTTACCATATGATCCCACCACACCCTGACGGTTATGCTGAAAATCAAAACTCAATCCACATTTCAGAAATAAAAAGATTTGCAATGGGAGCAGAAAACCTGTCAGGGGGATGCTCTTCCTCCAAGACTGAGAAGTCGCTTCCGATAAACACCGACAACCTCACGGCCAAAGATGCTGAGATGGGGAATAATCCGGATTACTGCTCCCATCAGTACCAGGAGGAAGATGAGCCCGAGTATCTCAGCACACACATTATGTGCCCAGAAGAAGTTTGCATCGCCGGTCCCCGTTGGATCCGGCAATGAACCGAACCATTTGTCTGAAACTGCAATGAATAGTACGGAAACCCGGAGCAGGTTAAGAAGGAATATCGGGGGAACGATGATGAGAAATGCCTGGATAGCCTGCCGGGGGGTGAGATCCTTTTCTGAAGCAACGATCCCGAGCATCATCGCTATCGCCACAATACCTGTGCAGCCAAGGATGATCTGGTTGGCAAACCCGTTCTCGAAGATCACATCCCATGCAAGCATCCTGGGATGGTGGCCGAGTGCTGTAATGATCATAAACGATATCGTGACCACAAGCGTAATGAGCCCGTTTCCCAGGGCAGGAACAAGCATGAACGGCACCAGTATAATGGTGGCGATCGCCGCGGCACGGGAGAGCTGAAGAACAACGGTATCTTCCCGAAGCAGACAATCCACGGTTATTACGAGAAAAGGAAGCGATACCAGGGCCAGCAGGGGATACAGGAAGTTCGCTTCACGGAGGAGAGCGGGCATCTCTGACCAGAGATTGAGAACAATGCAGGTCCAGCCGGCGATTGCAGGATATTTACGGTACTTCCCTGCAATAAAAAAACCAAGGAACGAGAGGAACGCTGCACCGATGATAATGTCACTCATGGGGAACCTGCGAAAAGTTCTGGTACCCGTTCACCGGCCGGTTTAATATTGCTATGGATTTGCGGGGCACAAAGGATATCATCAAACACATCCTGCACTCTTGTACTCATGCCCCGCATACCAGCAATTCCATTCATAACTGCAGTCTGTCTTGTCCTGTGTGGAGTGTTTCTGAGCGGGTGCGCCGAGAATCCCCGGACGCTGACACCGGACACAGGATCTGTCAGGATCCTTTCGTCGCCTCCAGGAGCGGAGGTCTATCTTAACGGGGAATACCGGGGGACGACTCCCGCTGCCATCAGCGGTATCCCGGCAGGTAACTACTCGCTTGAGCTGCGTGCGAACGGGTATGATCGCTGGACATCTCCTGTTATCATACAGCGCGGGGGCCTGGCGAACATCTCGGCAACACTGGATATTATCCCCGGAACCTCCGTGCCGGTGACATTCACTCCGGCAGTCACTGCCACAGCGCTGAAGGGAAACCCGGATATCCACATCGACGGTTACTGGATGTATCCGCCGGGAACTTCCGGTACTACCGAAAACATGGTACCCCTCCTTATCCACGCCAATGGATTTAATGTCGGGGATGCCGATGCAAGGGTTGTTACGGCATCTGCAAACCTGTACTATGGGGGGCGCCAGATCTGCTGGAAGACCGTTTACTTCGGGACCCTGAAAGCCGGCGGCCATGTTATAACGGAAACGATGATCTCCTGCCCCCTGCCATCGAACCTGAAGAGTGCAGATCTGACAATCCGGTTCGAAAACATCGTTATTTCCCGTTAACGGCACCGGAAGATACTTTCCGTCCGGGTGTTGACCGGATCTGCAATGCTCACGGGTCCTGGTTTCAGGTATTTTCCCGAAAAGGGGGATATGCCCGATCACTGATCTGGATCAACAGGGACAACTGGTTCTAACGAAAAATTATTCCCTGCGCATTGTGACGAACGCGAGAATCACCATGCCGATTGCGACAAGGATGGTGGTTAATCCCACCGGGGATTTTGTCTGGATGGGAGCCGGGCCTGATGGCCAGGTATAGGTTGGAGAGGGAGCAGCTTCCTGCACCTGTGTCTGCACAAGTGTCTGGACCGGTACCTGGACGGTGTTCTGAGCGGTGGCTGCAGCCGTCGTTTGTTTCAACGTCGTTGTTGCAGCGCCGCCAACAACCAGCCCTGATGATCCCCACTGCCGGAAACAGTATTTTGCAACTGACCCGCCGGATACTGATTCCTGGCCGCATGTCGTCTTCGTACACTGCACGTACCCGTTCGTTCCCCATTTAGAGAGAGCACTACCTTCCGAAAGGCATTCACAGGGAGCCTGGCAGGTCGTTGTAGCTGCCGAGGCTGAGCCCCCAATGGGATGTAGGCAATAATACTGGATCATTGCATTCGCACTCTGGCCGCACACATTCTTGTTGCACCGATCGTACCCTTCGGGACCCCATCGTGCTGCAGCTTCATTTTCCGAGATGCATTCGCATGGCGCACTGCAGGTATAATATTGCCCTCCGGCCGAGGGATGCTCATTTTCTGCGCCGATTGACGTAGCTGCGCCCGCTATGCCGCACATGACTGCTATCATTCCGATGAACAGCACAATCCTGACATACTGGTTCCTTATCATTTCCTGTCACCACTCACCGGCCCCCTTCACCGCGCCGGGATTCTCATATGATGATCCGGTTGACCCGGTATTATACGGTTTGTTTTTATTTTTTAAAAAGGGAGATTATTTCCTTCTCAGGCCTGCTGCAACAGGAAGTACCAGTCCAATCGCTGCAAGAATCGTGATAATCCCTGAAGGGGATTTCTGGGTAGCTCCTGCCGCAGCAGGTGCCCCGGCAGCCGGCGCCTGGGCTTGTGCCGGTGGCGCTGCCGAGGATCCTTTCTGGTGGAGGCAGTAGTACTGCACCATCGCATCGGCGCTCTGCCCGCACACGGTCTTGCTGCAATATTCATACCCGTCAGTACCCCATCGCTGCATGGCCTGCGTGAGGGACATGCACTCGCATGGGGCGGTACATGTCGGCGCATCCGCGCCCGATGTTTCGTGAGGCTCTGCAACAATTCCCATCCCGGCAGCACTCACCGTGCCGCACAGGACTGCAGCCAGTCCGATAAGAAAAACAGTCCTGAAATAATCAATTGTTTTCATCGCTGATCATCCTCAACCGACAGGTCCTGATTTCCTGCCGGATATATAGTACGGAGAATTGGCTGAACCGGTAATATACTTTTTGTTTCAGTCGAATCTCGCGAGGCGGGGTGAGACCTGAGAAGCAGCCAAAGGGTTCTTCGACTTGTCGAACCTCACACATGACATCAATACGAATAAAACCGGATAATGAGATCGCCAGGGTATTCCCGTTTCTTAACAGTTACCGGATCGATCGTCGCACTGAAAAGCAGATCGAACACCACGGTATCAAGCCAGCCGGCCTTTTTCACATATTCTGGAAACAGACACCAACGACTTTTATCGTGTCATACCGCGCGGCAGGATTGCGGACCTGCTCCTTTGTTACCGACATGTACGGCATTGCAAGGCCGCCCATGATTATTATATTTCTCGGATTCACAGCCGCTGTCTCACCGCTCACCTGCATACCAGTATCCGGGACCTCGTGCAGTTTCTGCGTCTTTGTTTCATCGAGATATGGTACGAACACCTTGTGATAGTGCAATCCGCGACCGGCCATTGCGAGCACCCCGATAAACGGTGTACAGGTTCCCGTACAGCCATAGTATACGATATGGTCGCCCGGTTGCAGGCGCAGCCCTGGATGTACCCCGGAACGGCCGGAGGATGCCCGTGATCCCAAGATACGTTTCATTAATCATCATCTGCCGGAAAAGAGTTCTTCGTATTTCCATACCAGAATCCATTTACCCGGCGATCCCCTGTTTCCTGCCGGCGGAAAAATATTTTTTTACCGGCATGCCAGTATGCTCATGGAACCGGCCCGGGAAACAATGGAGGAAGAGGTTGTCCGGCACGGCAGCCGTGAGTTTGTACTCACGCTTTCCCGCGAGGATTTCTCATCTGTGTATCCCGGTATGGTTCGGTATATCCTGTCCGCGAGGGAAGGGGATCTTACGCGTGCTGTCTTCCGGACAAATACTTTCGAATATTCCCCGCAGGTTCCTCTCGCCGCTGAAACCGCAGTCCGGGATAAGGTAACCGCATGGAAACGGGAACTCGTGTCGGACCCGGATGCAGTCTTCTCAGTATATCCCCCGGATCAGAAAGGGATACATGGGACTCCGGGAGACAGTGTCATCATCCTCCAGGGCAGCCCCCGGCCGGACGGCAACTGCAGCATTCTGGCCGGTCTGGCAGCAGAAGCCGCACGGGAGGCCGGGCAGACGGTACGGATTATTTATCCCCATGATCTCGATATCCACTGCTGTATCGGCTGTTATCAGTGTTATAACACCGGCACGTGCGTGTTCGATGATGATATGACAGGTATTATTAATGCCGTCCGCGGTGCCCGGCTTTTCATCGTCTGTTCCCCGGTATATACCAATACGGTTCCGGCCGGGCTTAAGCTCGTGATCGACCGGATGCAGGCCTACCATGCGGAGCGGACTCTCCATAGAGACAATGACGGTAAGAAAGGGTTACTCTTGTCGGTTGCCGGCCGCATGGGTGAGGACAATTTTTCCTGCATCACGAAGGTGATCATCCCGTTTTTCCGGAACCTTGGGATAGAACCCGCCGGGCATGTGCTGATCGACAGTATGGATGCCCTAAAGGATATCCGGCAGATTCCCGGGCGGGTGGAAGAAGTAAAAAAGGTAGTTACGGGCAGTCTTCGCAGGTAACATGGAGGGATCGTCTCCTTTACACCGGCCCGGATCACAATCCCCAAATACCACGCAGACGTGGATATGATCAGGAGATGCCTATGCAGGACGGGATCAGGCAATGGTGAAAGTGGGCGTGCATGTCTCGATTGCGGGATCACTGGACCTTGCAGTGGACCGGGCAAAGGATGCGGGATGCGACGTCTTCCAGATGTTCTCCCGGAATCCCCGGGGATGGAACTATAAGCCCCTTGCAGAAGAGGATGCCACGCTGTTCCGGTCAAAGGTAAAAACTACCGGCATCATGCCGGTTGACCATATGCCCTACCTGCCGAATCTTGCCACACCGAAACAGGATATGTTCGATAAGTCTGTCGAAACTCTGACCGCAGAGCTGGATCGGTGCGGCCGGCTGAAGATCCCGTATCTCGTCACCCATCTCGGCCACCATCTCGGCGACGGGATTGCGGGCGGGCGGATGAGGGTGATAAAGGCTATCAGCACGGCAATGAAAAAAGCCGACAATGACGTTATGCTCCTCCTCGAAAATACCGCCGGCGAGAAGAACAGCGTGGGCAGTTCTTTCGAACACATCCGGGGTATCATGGACGAACTCACGTTCCCCGGCCGGCTCGGGGTCTGCTTCGACACCTGCCACGCCTTCGCCGCCGGCTACGAGCTCCGGACAGATGAAGGGATCAGCGATACTCTTGCGCAATTCGACGAACAAATCGGGCTGGAAAACCTCAGGGTCATCCACCTGAACGACACGAAGGGTGACCGGGCTAGCGGCCTCGACCGGCACGAGCACATTGGTATGGGATTCATTGGCGAAGACGGCATGCGGCGTATCCTGCATCACAAGGCCCTCCGGGACCTCCCGTTCATCTGCGAGACGCCGGTCGACGACCGCCGGGATGACCGGGGCAACATCGCAAAGGTCCGGGAACTGGCCCGGTGAGCGGGATACTTCCTGTATCGCGGTCTGCCTCTTTTCGTTCGGCTGCTGCAGACTCCATAAAAAAATTTTATTTTTTCCATTCGATTCCGATCAGATGGTTAAAACCGTTTTTACCAATTAAATAAATTCGACCCCCCCTTGCAAGCCAGTACACGAAATGCAGCAATTTTACCTCATAAAAAAAGGGAAAAATATCGGGAGTCCGGAAGGGCGGTTGGAGGGGGTCGAATTTATTTTTTTCCACTAATGCCATTTCGGAATCCGGCCTGAAAGGAAAATTACGGGAGTGAACCCTGCAGGTCGCGATGCCCGGTCTGCGGGAAAAATAATAATCGACCCCCCGACATGTTTCGGGGGCGGTTTTTCATATATCCTTTATCTGTTCCGGCACCGACCCTGCACTGAGCGATCATGGGAAATTCTTCCAGCCCTGAGTGCGGAGGCCGTCCCGATGGTTCCGGACCTGCGGGGAGGCGTACGATTCGCGCAACGGGATACCGGAGGTTTTTCTTTATCCTGTTTATCGCCACCGGTATCATAATCGTCATCATCGGTTCAGGAATCCTCATGCAGACCTTTACCCTCCAGGGAACCCCCGCACCCGCCGCAGGTCTGGCCGTTCCCCCCACCACAACGGCCATGATTCCGGATTCCGGTGATACTGCCGGGGTCATTACAACGCCGATTCCGTTCTCCCCGGACCTGAACGGAAGTCCCGGCTGGAGCGTCCCTGAGGTGCCGGTCATCAATGCCACGTCACTTGCCGCACGGGTTCACGGCCTGGTCAACCGCGAGCGGCAGGCGCATGCAGTTCCTGCACTCCGTACTGATCCGGCACTCACGTCCCTTGCCTCTGCCCACAGCGCGGACATGGCATCGCACGGGTATTTCGGTCACGTGAACCTTCAGGAGCGTGACGCGACCGCCCGCGGTGCCGCAGCGGGATATGAATGCCACCGCGATGCTGACCCGTATTACTCGTATACCATTGCCGAGAACCTGTTCGCAACGTACTGGTATGATTCGGTCCTGTTCATTCACGGAAGCGCAACCGGGTTTGGCTGGAAAACGGAAGAGATGATTGCGGAGGAGACCGTAGACGGGTGGATGAAGAGCCCGGATCACCGCGAGAACCTGCTCGACGCAGATCTTTCACGGGAGGGAATCGGTGTTGTTGTCGGGGAGAACGATCTGGTCTTCATCACCGAAGATCTCTGCTGAATACCGGATTTTGGAGTGCAGCGGGACCTTCAGCGGTTCACATACTGGTGGTCGTGTACCACCGCCGGCTGCTCAAAATACGCGGCGGTATACTCCCGTCCCTCCACCGTTCCGACGGCATTTTCAATATTCTTCGTGATACCGGTACAGCCTTCGCCCTTCACGCCTCGGACGGCGACCTGCACCCTTCCTTCCCTGTCGATCGTTATCTCAAGTTCCTGCATTTCCATGGTTCTTCTCTCCAGTCTGGTTACGTAAGCCGGTGTACCGGCGCATTCAGCTTCACTAGCGCCCCGGTCAGGAGGTCCCGTGCCGAGAGGCAGAGGTTCCGCTCCGGATCGATGGTGAACGTGCATTCAAACCGCGGTTCGCCCTTCCGTGCCGGGGGGGTGGCGACCAGGAGTGTTGGCGAGCGCTGGTTGGCGTGCACGGCCTGCCCCGCACGGTCTGCATCCTGCGCCGGGCCCGCGAGCCGGACTCCGCCGCCGGAGTCCGAGACCAGTTCGATCCGGGGTGCCGTATCCCCCGGCGTCCCCCCGATCTCGTAAAGCGGGATGCCGAGATGGGTTTGGCCGTCGTACGCTGCACTGATGATGACCCGGGCCACCTGCCCGGCACTCGGGTACCGCGTTCCGCTGTGCACGAGGAAGCGGTAGTGGTGCTCCTGTGCGGCCGGGTCCCAGTACCGCAGCGCGTACGAGCAGGCGATCCGGTCCGCCGTCCGTAACGGGGTCCGGTATCCCGCTGCCCCCCGCGCCGCCGCATCCAGCAGGTGGCCGTCATACACAGCCGCTCCCCAGCACCGCGACCGCACCGCTTCCTGAATGGCGGGGATAGCACAGCCGGAACCGACGAGGAAGACTGTACCGGGAAGGCCTGCGGACACTCCGTGCGTACGGAGCGAAGAGAGCACCCTCCCGATACATTCCTCAACCAGCGGGACAACCTCGCGGGCGGCGAGGATCCGGTCGAAGTCGGCTGCCCCGAACCGGGCTTCGAACGTCCTTCCCGAAAGGGTATCGATCATCCGGATCACTTTGTCCCCTGACGCTGGAAGTCGTTCGCGGAGCAGCGATGCCTCGTACCAGAGCTGCGGCATGAGGCGGAGAGCCCGCGGATCGCTCTCCGGCAGACGGAACCTTGCAAGCAGGTCATGGACGATCCATGCGTCAATTTCCCGACAACTCACCGGGCCGTTTGCCCGCGCCAGCACCCGCAGCCCGCTCCTGTCGCCACCGGAAGATGAATGGCCTGCACGGGCAAGCGCAACAATTTCCAGCCCGGTTTCCGTGAAGCTGACGAGAAGGACATGTTCCCCGTCAGCGGGCAGATACCCGTACCCTTCCAGGACAGCCTCGTACTCACAGATGGTTGAACAGGAGCACGCACCGGCATTGCGGGCGATCCGCTGAAGGAGTTCAGCATATCCCGGCGGTGCCCCATCCGGCAGGCTGAAAACCGGATGGGCCCCGGGATACTGCCGGAACACATCCGACAGGAGCGGTGCCAGAAGATCAGCTGCTGCCTCATCGTACCGGACCATGCGGCCATTCCCGGCCGGCACCTGCACGGGGCTGTTGTCGCAGAGGTACTGCCGCAGCCACCGGGCGGTTCCGGGAGAATCGGCGGTCCCTGCCATCAGTACCGCATCGCCCCTCCGTTCCACCCCGCCATCACGGTATTCGATGAGAGCGGGGACAAGGTGAACAGGAAGACTTCCCTGCGGTGCGGGAACCTCACGGGAGATGCCCGGAAACGCAAGGGTGCGGCACTCCCCGCCCGGTCCGCAGGCAGCGATCACAACAGCGCTTACCCCGATGTCGATACCAAGCCGCACACCACAATCTCCCTGTTCACGTTCCACTGTCATCCTCTTCACCCCGCGATCTGGATATCGTAACACCCGGCTGTATCGGTGGGAGCACAGATCCCGATTTCCCCCTGGAAACGGGCAGCAAGCAGGGCATTGTGGTACTTTGCCTTGCCGCATCCCGGCTCCTCCCCGGCCGGTGCTGTGCCGGCAGCAGCAGGACGGGCGTGCAGGGGGAAGGGGATAACCGGCAACGCATGAAACCGGCAGAGGCCGTCCCCGCCGGAGCTGACCAGCGTCTTTCCATCCGCGAGAACCGCAAGGCCGGTCACGGCTCCGGCATGGGCCGGCACCGTCCGGATGAGGGTGTTGTCCACCAGTGAGAAGAAGGCGCAGGTGCCGGTGTCGTATCCCGCCGCGAGGGTGCAGCCGTCCCCGCTGAACGTAAGGGCGGTGACCCTGCCGGGAAGACCCGGCAGATCCTGCACAGTCGTACCGTAGGGGAGGCGGCAGAGCCGGATGACCCTGTCGCTGCTCCCGGCGGCAATGAGGGTCCCGTCCGGTGAGAATGCGAGCGCCCCCACCTCCGAACGGGAATGGCGGAGGACCCCGCAGGGCTCCCCGCTCTCCATCCTCCAGAGCCGGACCGTGGTATCGTTGCTCCCGGTAGCGAGGAGGGAGCCGTCCCGCGATACCGTGCAGCAGGTGACCGTGCTCGTGTGGCCGGTGAATGCACGGCCGGGGGTCATCTCCGGCACCCGGAAAAACCTGCAGGCACCGTCCCAGCCGCCGGTAACCAGCAGCCCCCCGCCCGGGACGAACGTGCAGCACCGGAGCGATGTCCCCGCCCGTTCCCCTGCTGCGGCAAGACTCCCGTTTCGGATATCCCAGCAGCGGATCGATGAGTCCGCCCCGGTAATCACGAGAAACGTCCCGTCCGGGCTCATGGCAGCTGCCCTGACGGAAGGGGTGTAGAGGTCGAGGACACGGACAAGGGTGCCATCCGATCCGTCGATGAGCCGCGCAGTACCGTCTTCCGTCACGGCTGCGACAAGGTTGCCGGCAGGACCCGCGAGAACGGCGATCCCGCCGGCATGCGCATCGAATGTCCGGACGATTTCAGCGCCAGGAACCCGCCAGAGCTTCGTTGTCCCGTCCCAGCTGACCGTGGCGAGCCTTGCGCTCCCCTGGGCAAGAGTGCAGGTTGTGACTGTCTTTTTGTGGCCCCTGAACTCCCGGACGAGTTTTCCGTCCGGCATGCGCCATATGCGGACAGAGCCGTCGTGGAACCCTGCCGCCAGGATGCTGCCGTCGGCTGCAGCTGAACAGGAGGTGACGTGTCGGCTGTAGAGCGGGATGGATACCTCCGGCACCGTCTTTTCCGCCTCCCAGCAGACGATCGCGTGACGGTCGCTCCCCACCGCAAACCACCTGCCTTCCCGGGGTACCGCGCTGCAGAGCGCTCTTCCGGAAAGGCCGGTATATGTGCACTCCTTCTCTCCCGTCACAACATCCCACCGCGCAGGATGGCCATGTTCATAGACCGCAAGACAGGATCTCTCCCCGGGATCGAAGGATAGATGCAGGACCGGGCTGCCGTTGCCGGGAAGGGTCTGCGGGCTGGTCCCGTTCACGGGCCGGACAACCGAGAGCGTGCCATCCGCATGACCGCAGGCAGCAATTTGTCCTGATGGTGCGGGCGCAATGCAGGTAAGTGGCGAAGGATGCAGCCTAAGGGTATACAGGGGCCGGCCGGCCCGGATATCCAGTATCGTCAAACGGCCATCAGCATCACCGGCAAAGATTGATGTACCGTCGTGAGAAAGGGCTGTTGCTGTTCCGCTGCCCTCTCCATTCCATGTCCAGACCGGCGTGCGTCCGGAAAAGCCATGGCAGCGGACCGTGCCGTCGTCACTGGTGCTGACAAGGCAGGTGTTGTCTTCCGGGATGCCGAGGAAGCGGACCGATCCCGGTCCGGCGGCAAATTCCATGGCAGGACCGGCCGAAGCCGTCCGCCATACCGAGAGCATTCCGTCGCAGCTGCCGGTTGCCAGCAGGCTGCCATCCATGGAGAAGCAGAGCCGGGTCACCTGGCCTGCCGGCCTGCCCGCCGGTTGCCGGTGTTCAGCCGAAGGTGCAGGATGCAGCCAGCGATCCGGTACCGTCTCTGCCAGATCCTCCCAGAGAAGCCGGTCGTCGCCAGGGGGCGCCCATCCCGCGGTTCTCAGGGCACGGACCGCTTCCATGCCCAGGGACAGGGGGGCAAGGGGTACCAGGAGCCAGAGGTCACCCCACCGCTTTTCTTCGGTGAGACCGGCCAGCACGATCTCCCACTCCCCGTACGACCAGCGGGGAGCATTCCGCGTCACGTCCGGTCCCGCCAGCGCCCGGGCAAGCAACCCTGCGGTGCCGTTCCTGCGGGCAGCCTCCCGGATCCTGAGCCGCACCGGTCCATCTGCAGAGGTATATCCCGCTGCAAGGAGCGGGAGAAGTCCGCCGGGACCGGGCCGGACAGGTTCTCTGTTCCGGGAAGTGCAGAAGAGCCAGAGGGCGCGGTCGGCCGGGTCAGCGGGTTCGAACCCGCACCGGGTGGCAAGCGCGATCAGCTCGTCATTGTCCCAAAGAAGGCATTCCCTGCAGAGAATTGCCGCCTGCTCCGGGTTTTGCAGCCGCATCAGCGCCTCCGATGCGATATGCCGGGTGCCGGGATCGTTTGCGGTGCAGAAGACAGCAGCCAGTTTCCGGACAGCAGATACGTCCCCGGTTCTCACCCGCCGGGCAATTCCCCGCACGGAGAAGCGGTAGAGCAACGGGCTGATGACAGGGAAACGGCCGCAGGACTCCATCCGCATCACGTCCGTGCGGTGTCGAACGTCTCGAGCGCGATCGTCTTCTCTGAGGGCGGGACCTCGCTGCGGGCGGCTGCGCGGGATGCAGAGACCGCCCTCCCTTCAGCAAGGTACGACCTGAGCAACGCAACCGTCTCGCGCTGGGAGATCGAGAGGGGGACCTGCCTGCGGATGCAGGAGAGGATATCTTCCGTGGTCACCCTCCGCATGCTGTCGTTGAAGGCAAGGTACATGGCATCGATGATGGTCTGTTCGATCTCTGCCCCCACATACCCCTCGCTCTCGCGGGCGAGCAGGTCAAGGTCATAGTCGGCAGGCACGCACTTGCGCTTTTTCAGGTGCACGGAAAAGATCTCCCGCCGCTCGGCAGGGCTCGGCAGGTCCAGAAAGAAGATCTCGTCGAACCGCCCCTTCCGGAGGAGTTCAGGCGGGAGGGCTGCGATGTTGTTCGCCGTTGCCACGACAAAGCAGGGCGAGGTCTTGTCCTGCATCCAGGTCAGGAGGTGGGCAAAGACCCGCTGGCTCGTGCCGGCATCCCCGCTCCCGAACGCGAACGCCTTCTCGATCTCGTCCACCCAGAGGATGCACGGGGCGATCGTCTCGGCAAGGGAGAGGGCCCGGCGCGTCCGCTCCTCGGATTCGCCGACAAGGCTCCCGAAGAGAGCCCCCACGTCGAGGCGGAGGAGGGGGAGGTGCCAGAGGTCCGCGATCATCTTCGCGGTCAGGCTTTTGCCGGTGCCCGGGATGCCGATAAGGGCGATCCCCTTGGGGGAGGGAAGGCCGTAGTCCCGGGCCTCGCCGGTGAACGCCCGCTCGCGGAGGCGGAGCCAGTCCTTGAGCACTGCAAGGCCGCCGACATTCTCGGGGGTCTCGGTCAGGCTGTAGAACTCGAGCGCGTCTGACTGCGAGAGGATATCCCGCTTGTCGGCGATGATGGCATCGATATCGGAATCGTCGAGCGTTCCTTTCGTCACGATAGCCTTGGAGAACGAGCGGCGGGCCTGGTTCAGGGTCATGCCGAGCGCCGCCTGGATAATCTTCTCCCGCCCTGCCTTCGTCAGCGCATGGGTGATGCCGCTCGTTGCAAGGAGCAGGTCAAGATCTGCCGAGAGTTCGGCTGCCCCCGGAGGGGGGAAGTGGACAAGGACCGCATCGTCCCGGATCTCCTCCGGCACGCGGGTGGCCGGGGTGATGATCACGATGGTGCGGCGGTTGTACCGGAATTTCTGGGAGAAGTTCCGGATCCGGCGCTTGACCTGCGGGTTGTTCCAGTACTCGTGGAAGTCCTTGAGCACGATCACCGCGTTCTCGTCGGTCTTCTGGATATCGTCAAGCGCGGCGAGCGGGTCGCGGGACTGGGTGTGGAAGTTTTTGTTCCCCGCAATCACCGCAAACCCGTCAACGGCATCCCAAGTCACGCACTGCCGGGGCGGGTCCCACGTGTCGCACACCTCCCTGATCTTTGTCGTCACCCGCTCCTCCTCGGGCGTCATCACGACGATGAGGGTGACGCGGGCACGCAGCGAGACATTGAGCCTCCGCGAGAAATCCGGTTCATGGAACTGCATCACTCCCACCTCCTGACAACGATCCGGAGCGTGCCGTCCTGCTCCTCGGTCTGGGATATGACCTCAAACCCGTCCTGCGCTGCCTGTTGGAGGACCATCTTCCTGGCATACTCCTTCTGGATGGAAGCGGCCTGCCCGGCAAGTTCCTGCGTGATCTTCCGCTCGTCGGTTCCCGCAACGCCCCACCAGTCGGCGACCATGTCATAGGTGCCATCGGGGCTCTTCACAAAACCGATCCCGTACCCTTTCCGGATCTTCGCCGCGATGTCCACCTCGTGCTCGCCATGGTGGCCGCGGATCACCGTATCCGTCTCAACCTCGTACCCGAGGTTCTCAAGACAGGTCACGAGCGCCTCGCGGTGGCGGAACTGCGTCTTGACCCGGCTGTAATGCGACATCTCATGAACCCCCGCAGCGCGATGAAAACTCTGTGACGAGCGCCGGTGTCGGGAACCCGGTCGTTGTCACGGTGCCATCAGGGGCGATGGTAAATTCCATCCTGCTGCCGGCGCCGGCCGGACAGGCTGCTTTCCGGGGGACGGGAATCCTCGTGCCAAGCGCGATCACCTGCTGGTTCGCGGATCCCTTCAGCGGGTCCGGTGCCGCCAGGCCGGCAACATAGGGGCCGGTGATGAGGAGATCCGTAACTGCGAGGAGTGCGGGCCACGTGGGATCGTTTCCTTCTGCAAGCTGTTCCGTGGTATAACCGGAATAGGTTATCACGGACAGGCCGGCCCTGCGGAGCCGTTCCCCGAGTTCCGCAAGCGGGCCGGCCTGGGCAAACGGTTCTCCGCCCGAGAAGGTAACACCGTCAATACCGGGGATGGAAAGGATTGCCCTGGCAAGGTCGTCGGGATCAACCAGCGTTGCCGGAGAAAAGGACTGGAACTGCCCGTTGAAGCACCCTTCGCAGCGGAAGGGGCATCCCTGCACCCAGACAACGGCCCGGATGCCCGGTCCGTTCACCGCGGACCGTGAGAGGAAACCCGCGAGGTTGAGCATGCTCATCGGCCGGTATCCGGGGTCGTTGTATTCGGTCACCATCATCTTTCCGCCACCTGTTCTGGCACGGGAAACAATTCCGGTGTGGGGGCCCGTGTATCCTATAGTATTACCCGAGGTTTCCCGGAATGGTGTTCATCCGCGGGGACGTGCAATTCAGCATACTTATGAGATACGATTGGACTATACAGGTTCGATTTTTCCCTTTTTAAAGGCGATCGGCCCGCAGTTTGTCAGTATTTCTTTTGTATTTCCTAAGGAGTACTTCGGTTCCTTCCCATGCCTTCCGGACACGAACCACGCGCTGGCAGAAAGAGGAAAATGGCCGGATCGTAATCCCTAAGTAAACAGGGAATGCCACCACATGATGCGCACGGTATTACCTGGCCACTCTCCCCCCGCCGCCCTTATATCCCCACGGCAACAATAGATCCGGTAGTGAAAGCGGTTATTGATGGAACGGCAGTGAGGCTCGGGAAGGACGGGCGGTCCCTCTATGACCAGAGCGGGTACGGCAGGCCGGAGGGCGAATGCCTGCGGCTTTCGCCGCAGGAAACCCTCTACCTCCTCCACCGCCAGAAGATCGAGGTGCCCGGGCATACGTTCGAGTCCCTGTTCGCGGAATTCGGGGAACAGCCCGGGTTTTTGCGAAGTTTCCTTGTATACCGCGACCTGCGGGAGCGGGGGTACGTTGTCCAGACCGGCCCCCACGACTTCCGCGTCTTCAGGCGCGGCGAGGGGCCCGGGAAGGGCGAGTCCCTGTATCTTGTCCGGGTCCTCTCGGAACGCGACCCGATCCGCTTCGGGAAACTTATCGAGGAGGTCGTCGCTTCAAAGAACATGCGCAAGCAGTACGTGCTTGCAGTGGTTGATGACGAGGACGAGCTCACGTATTACGAGATCAAGCTCCCGAAGCTCGCCGATGCCTGCAGCACGCTCCCTGCACCCGGGCGGCATGATGCGGTGCTCGTTGGGAAATCCGCGATGGTTTCCGTTCCCGAAGGATCCGATCTTGAACAGGCAGGGTACGGGAAACGCCTCGATCCCGGCCGGCTGATACTGTCCCCGGTAGAACTATCCTTTCTGATAGGGAAAGGGACCGTCACTCTCATGCGCAATGGAGAACCCGTTGGGCTGGAAGAATTCACCACCCTTGCCGGCGAGACCGACGCCGAGCTGGGGTTGAAAAATGCGGTCTATGCCGAGCTCCGGTCCCATGACTATACGCCTCGGACCGGCTACAAGTTCGGGCACCACTTCCGGGTGTACTGCGGGAAGAATGTCCACTCCGACCTGCTCGTCCATGCCGTTGAAAAGGAGGCTTCCTTCCCGATGAGCATCATCTCCCGATCCGTACGGATGGCGCATTCGGTCAAAAAGAAGATGTTCTTTGGCGCCGTACATTCCTCCGGAATCCAGTTCGTGGAATTCGCCCGGATCAAACTCTAGAGTCACTACCATGGCAGAACCGCAGATCAACCCCTGGTCAAGCACCCCGTCCCTTGATATCGAGAAGACGTTTTCCGATTTCGGTATCGACCCCATCGCACCGGTGATGGCAGAACTCCCCGAGATCCCGTACTTCATGCGGCGGGGCATCGTTGTCGGCCACCGCGACTACCTCCCGATCGCACGGGCGATCCGGAACAAGACGCCATTCCACATCCTCACCGGGTTCATGCCGAGCGGCCATCCGCATCTTGGCCACCTCATGGTGATGAAGGAGGTGGTCTGGCATGTGCAGCAGGGCGGGAACGGGTATATCACGATCGCCGACCGCGAAGCGCACGCGGTCCGGGGCCTGTCGTGGGAGAAGTGCAACGAGTTCGGGAAGGAATACCTTGCCTGCCTGTATGCGCTCGGTTTTGACGGGACGACGTATTTCCAGAGCAGGAACAACCGGCTCAAGGACCTTGCTTTCGAAGCGGCGACAAAGGTGAACTTCTCGGAACTGACGGCGATCTACGGTTTCGGCCCCGACACTGATCTCGCCCACGCGGACGCCGTCATCACGCAGGTGGCCGATATCCTCTACCCCCAGATCGACCGGGAACCGGCACCGACGCTCGTGCCGGTCGGAACCGACCAGGACCCGCATCTCCGGCTGACACGGGGGATCGCCCACAAGATGCGGATGTTCACGGTCGAGGAGCGGGACGGGTACATCAGTGTCCGGTCGAAGAATGCCCCCGATGCAGCAATGGAAGCCATTAAAAAAGCCTTCCCGCACGCGAAAAAGTACGAAGGGCACGTGGACATCAAAGGGGCGCAGTGCGCCGATGTGAAGGAGAAGGTGCGTACCATCGAGCGGGCACACGGCGGGTTCGCGTTCTATACCCCCTCATCCACCTACCATATCTTCATGCCGGGACTCACCGGCGGCAAGATGTCGTCGAGCATCCCGGAGAGCATCATCTCGTTCTACGAGCCCGAGGCGGTCGTGAGAAAGAAGGTAATGAGCGGGATCACCGGCGGGAGAATGACCCTCGAGGAGCAGAAACGCCTTGGCGGCGAACCGGACAAGTGCTCGCTCTACCTCCTCAACCTCTTCCACATGGTGACGGACGATACCGAGCTTGCGGAGATAAAACGGAAGTGCATGGCCGGCGAGGTCACCTGCGGGCAGTGCAAGAAGGAGACTGCAGAGCGGGTTGTTACGTTCCTGAAAGATTTCCGGGAGAAGATGGACGCATGCGCGGACAGGATACAGGTGTAAGATGGCGGAACTGACACAGAACGAGAAACGGCTGCTTGCTGTGCTTGAGAAGGAAAAGAAAGCGGATGCCCCGCATATCGCCGGCCTGCTGGGTGCAACTCCCGAGGCGGTCGTGCAGTGGGGCCACCTGCTGGAAGACAAGGGACTTGCCGCGGTGGAACGGATCGTGGTAAAGGAGTTCACGTTCACCGATGAAGGGAAGACCTATGCACAGAACGGCCTTCCCGAGACGCAGCTCCTCCGCTTTATCCTGCCGGGGACACAACTTGCCGATCTCCAGAAGCACGAGGCGTTCCGGATCGGGTTCGGCCAGCTTCGGAAGAAGAAACTGATCACGGTCGTTGGGACACAGGTATCAAAAGTCCCGGGTGCGTCGACCGATGAGGATGAATCGGCCCTGAAAAATCCGGATGCCACCAGCCCGAGGACAAAAGAACTGATCAGGCGCGGGATCCTGCAGGAATGTGAGACGGTCCGGAATGTCATTGCCATCACCCCCACAGGGCTCGAACTCGCGAAGAAAGGCCTCGATCTCCGGGAAGAGACCGGCACCCTCACCCGCGAGATGATCCTGTCGGGAAGCTGGAAGACCGCAAACCTCCGCCGCTATGATGTAACCAAGCTCCCGAAGAAAACCTGCCCCGGGAAGATCCACCCTTACCAGCGGATCATCCAGGAGATGAGGGAGATCCTGCTCGATATGGGCTTCGAGGAGCTCTACGGAGACATTGTCCAGCAGTCCTTCTGGAACTTCGATGCCCTCTTCCAGCCGCAGGACCATCCGGCCCGCGAGATGCAGGATACGTTCTACCTCAGAGAGACCCTGCCGCTTCCGCCGGGATGGGAGAAGGTGAAGGCCATGCACCTGTCCGGCGGCGAGACGTCCTCGACCGGCTGGGGCGGAACCTGGAAGGAGGAGAAGGCCGAGCAGTGCGTGCTCCGCACCCACACAACAAGCCTCTCAATCCAGCACCTTGCCCGGAACAGGAATCCTCCGGTCAAAGCGTTCGCGGTTGGACGGGTCTACCGGCGCGAGACGATCGACACCACCCACCTTGCCGAGTTCGAGCAGCTCGAAGGGATTGTGATGGACGAGGATGTCTCGTTTGCGAACCTGCTCGGGATCCTCCGCGAGTTCTACAACCGCATGGGTTTCACGAGCGTGCGGTTCAAGCCCTCCTATTATCCCTACACCGAGCCGAGCCTCGATGCTGAAGTGTATATCGACGGCATCGGCTGGATCGAGATGGGCGGGGCCGGCGTCTTCCGCGAGGAGGTCACGGCACCGATTGGTATCAGTTACCCGGTCCTTGCATGGGGCCTTGGCGTCAGCCGTATCGCGATGCTCCGTCTCGGTCTCAAGGATCTCCGGCTCCTCCACAAAAGCGACGTGGCGTTCCTCCGCGAGACACCATCGCTTCGCAGGGCAAGGGGAGGGATCTGAAATGGCGGTCATCACCCTCCCCTACAGGTATCTCGAGCGGCTGACCCGCACCGATCGGAAAACAATCCTCGAAAAGGTGCCCCTCATCGGTTCCGATATCGAGCGCCTCGAGGAAGACCACGCGGACGTGGAGTTCTTCCCGGACCGGCCTGACCTGTTCTCCCCGGAAGGAGTTGCCCGGGCCATGCGGGGGTATCTCGGTATCGAGACCGGCCTCCCCCTGTACCCGGTCAAACCGTCAGGTATCTCGTTCACCATCGACCCGAAACTGGCAAACATCCGCCCGGTCCTGGGTGCTGCAGTAATACGGGGTGTTTCTTTTGACGATGAGTCCATCCAGAGCATCATGTCCCTCCAGGAGTCTCTCCACTGGGCAGTCGGCCGGGGCCGGTCGAAGGTTGCCATCGGGATCCATGACATGGATACCGTGAAACCGCCCTTCCGCTACCTTGCCTCCCCCCGGAGCAGGAAGTTCGTGCCGCTCGACTACTCAGAAGAGATGACGATGGACGAAATCCTTGAAAAGCACCCGAAGGGCAGGGATTATGCAAAGATCGTGAATGACTTCCCCCTCTTCCCGCTTATTGTTGACCGGGACGACCATGTCCTCTCGTTCCCGCCTATCATCAACGGCGAGCGGACGCGGGTGACCATCAACACGAAGAACATCCTGCTCGACACCACCGGCACCGACCGGCGGGCGGTCTCTGTTGCCGTCAACATCATCTGCACGGCCATGGCAGAGGCCGGGGCGGCCATCGGGAGCGTGGAGATCGAAGGGGTACAGACCCCCACCCTCACACCGGCTGAACGGACCGTGAGCGTGAAGGAGTGCTCCCGCCTCCTCGGTGCTGACCTGACTGCGTCATCGATGGCGGAACTCCTGAAGAGGATGCGTTTCGGAGCTGAACCTGCCGGTGCAGACACGGTGATGGTGAAAGTGCCCTGTTACCGGGCCGATATCATGCATGACTGGGATCTCTTTGAGGACGTGGGGATCGCGTACGGGTATGACAGGCTTGAGTCCCACCCGCCGAAGACCTCCACCGTGGGTAAACCCCACCCTGTCCAGGTCGCGATGGTTCTTGCACGGGAAGCCTTTACGGGGCTCGGTTATCTCGAGGTGATGCCGTTCACGCTGACCAGCGAGGAAGTCATGTACGCACGGATGCAGCGCCCGGAGACAAAGGGTGTGCTTCGCGTACTGCATCCGATCACTGTCGAGAACACAGTCGTGAGGACGGAACTTCTCCCCCTGCTCCTCGAGTTCCTCACCTTCAACCGCCACCGGGAGCTCCCCCAGCGCCTCTTCACGGTCGGCGACGTTGTCGTGGACTGCAGGACCCATCAGCAGGCAGCGGGCGTCAGCACTCATCCCGATGCGGATTTCTCGGAGGCGTACGCATCGGCCGATGCCGTGCTTCACGAGCTCTCTGTCGATTATACCGTGAGGGAATCGGCTGACCCGGCCTTTATCGACGGGCGGCGCGGCGATATTATCGTTGCCGGAAAAAGAGTCGGGGTCTTCGGCGAGATCCACCCTGCCGTGCTCACCGCCTTCGAGCTCGAGCACCCTGTTGCAGCGTTCGAGTTCGACCTCAGAGCCGTACCGGGATACCCCGGCCCCTGAGGTATTCTTTTACATCTTTTACCGTGAATTCGCCGTAATGGAAGACGCTTGCCGCAAGACAGGCATCTGCCTTCCCGTTCACAAACCCGTCATAAAAGTGTTCGAGGGTGCCAACCCCCCCGCTCGCAATCACCGGTATACCGGCTGTATCGGATATCGCGGAGGTGATCGCAATATCGAACCCGTTCTTCGTGCCATCGGTTTCCATGCTGGTGAGAAGGATTTCACCGGCTCCCCGTTCCTCGGCCTCCTTTGCCCAGGCAACTGCATCGATGCCGGTTGGCCTGCTCCCGCCATAGATCACCACTTCATACCAGCAGGTTCTGCCGTCAGTGAGCTGTACCGGGATTGCTTCCGGATTGGGAGTAAAGTTCCGGCGCACGTCCATTGCGCAGACAATGCACTGGGTGCCGAAAGCCTCAGCCCCGCGGGTGATGAGCGCGGGATCGTGCACAGCACTCGTATTGAGGCTCACCTTATCGGCGCCGGCCCGGAGGATCTGCTGGATATCATCAATCGATTTCAGCCCGCCCCCGACGGTGAGCGGGAGGAAGAGCTGGTCGGCTGCACGCTTGATGAGTCCGACAATGATCCCCCGCTTCTCTTTCGATGCGGTGATATCGAGGAAGACCACTTCGTCTGCTCCCTGCTCGTTATACCGCCCGGCCAGCTCGACCGGGTCGCCTGCATCCCGGAGACCAAGGAAGTTTGTCCCTTTCACAACCCTGCCATCCTTGAGATCGAGGCAGGGAATGATCCGTCGCGTGAGCACCATCGGGTACATTCTTTCCCGGCCGGAACTATCTACATTTCCCACGCAGGATACCCCGCGGAGTTTTTATGTAACCTGCCGTCCCTATTCATAGGGTAGTCAGTATCCGGAAAGCCGGTTTTACCGGGATTTCCCCCCATGAGGATTTCCATGAACTCAGGAAAATTAAAGATCGAATGGGCGGCGCAGTACATGCCGGTGCTCGCGGCCATAAAAAAACAGTTCGAGAAGGAGAAACCCTTTGCCGGCATGACGATCGGTATGGCGCTCCACGTCGAGGCCAAGACCGCAAACCTCGTCTCCACGCTTGCCGCCGGGGGAGCAACGGTGCACATCACCGGCTGCAACCCGCTCTCAACGCAGGATGATGTTGCCGAGGCCCTCAACCACGTGAAGAACGTGCACTGTTATGCAAAGCGGGCATGCACGGTCGACGAATATTATGAGGCAATTGACCGGGTGCTCGATGCAAAGCCGGTCATTACCATCGACGACGGGATGGACCTCATCCATTACATCCACACAAAGCGCCGCGACCTCATAAAAAATGTCATCGGGGGCTGCGAGGAGACAACAACCGGGATCCACCGCCTCCGTGCCATGGCAGCGGACCGGAAGCTCGAGTTCCCGGTCATTGCGGTGAACGATACCCCGATGAAACGGTTCTTCGACAATGTCCACGGGACCGGAGAGAGTGCCCTGTCATCCATCATGATCACGACGAACACCCTGATTGCCGGCAAGTACTTCGTCGTTGCAGGGTACGGGTTCTGCGGCCGCGGCCTTGCACGGAAAGCCCACGGGCTCGGCGCCAAGGTCATCATCACGGAGGTCGACCCGCGGCGTGCCCTTGAAGCCCACATGGACGGTTTCATGGTCATGTCGATGGATGAAGCGGCGGCAGTGGGAGATATCTTTGTCACAACGACCGGCAATGTTGCGGTCATCGGTGCACGGCACTTTAAAAAGCTGAAGGACGGTGCCATCCTGTCGAACGCCGGTCACTTCAACGTCGAGATCGATATCGACTGGCTTCATAAGAACGCCGGAAAGATCATCCAGCGCGACGGCATCGAGACGTTCATGCTCGGGAAGAAGGCCGTCCACGTCCTTGCCGAGGGAAGGCTCGTCAACCTCGCCACCCCCAAAGGTATGGGCCATCCCATCGAGGTCATGGATTTAAGTTTCGCCCTTCAGGCGCTCTGCACGCTCCATATCGCAAAGAACGGGAAGAAGCTCAAGGGCGGTGTATATGAGGTGCCAAACGAGATTGACGAGCAGGTGGCAAACCTCAAGCTCGCATCGCTGGGCCTCTCCATCGATACCCTCACCAAAGAGCAGAAGAAATACTCGTGCAGCTGGGATATCGGGACGTAAGATCCAATCCTGTTTTTTTATATTCCCTGTGAAGGGATCATTTCCAGGGAAACACCATCCGATTATTCTCCTTACCTCACCCTCCCCGCGTACAGGTATTCCTGCGCCCATCCGCAATAGTTCCCGAAATGCCTCCGGGCAAACCGGTGGATCGTATCATAGTCGCGGTTCGTAAGCGGGGTATCTGCAGATAACTCTGGCAGGTAGTGCTCCGCCATGATCCGGCGGATCCAGACATCGACCGGGAATGCCTCGTACTTCTGGAACGCAAAGAGCAGGATGCAGTCGGCAGCTTTCGGGCCGACGCCTTCAAGTGTCATCAGCTCTTTGCGGGCATCCGCGTAAGGGAGCCGGCTGATCGCGTTTGCCCAGTCCTTTGCATTGGTAACTGAGGATGATGTACCGAAAACATAGGATTGCCGGTACCCGAGCCGGCATTCGGTGAGCCCGCTATGGCCTTCACAGATAATAGAGGACGGTTCCGGGAACGTATGGTACACGCGCCCCCGGAATTCAATGCGTTTCCCGAACTTCTCCGCGATGGAGGCGATCCTGCGGCGGATCGTTGGGATATTGGAATTGGTGGAACAGATATAGGAGATTGTGCATTCCCACGGGGGCTGCCGTACGAGGCGGAGCCCCCGGTTCTTTTCAATGCATGCATGGATGAACGGATCGGTATCGATAGAGTTGAGGATTGCCACAAGATCGGTATCGAGAGAGAAATAATGAACGATGAACGATGCAGGCGCTCCCTCGTACGTCAGCCGGTTCCCGTCCTGCCGTATCCTGATGACACGGTCACCCACAACCCCGTACCACCAGCTGTCATCCATGCGGTTCCAGCGGAACACCTGTCCGCAGGAGAGGGTGGCATCCAGACTGAACGGCTGGTCGTGTCGAAGTGTCAGGCAAGGCATCGGATATATACCCTCACCAGTTTATCCCGGAGACTTATTATGCTGTTTCTGAAGGCAGCGAACTTCCAGACACTTCCCGGGAAGGCAGGATAAGAACGAAGATGATTTTAATATATAAATCAATAGTTCCTGTCATGGAACTGGCAGCAACGCTGAAGGCTTTTATTGAAGAGGGACAGGATTGGGAACGCAAACACACGTCGGTCAGGGGAGTGTCGATCATCCGGCTCCCGGCGACAAAGAACCGCGCCGCTTCCCTGGCAATTGATATCAACCCGGTTGGCGACAACGGGCTCCCGATGAAGAAAAAAGGAATTATGATCATGAACGCGGCAGAGCTTGCTGCGTTCCGGGCTGCTTTCAACAACGAAAAGATTGACGGTCTGATCTCCGCGCTCGAGGAAGTGCTCCCGGAACGCAAGGTTTCAGGGAAACAGGCTAAACCGGACGTTTTGCAGATATAACAAGAAAAACCCAATCAGCTCGGGATATCCATGAGGGTGGCGACAGCGTTATGCGCGATACTGGTAATCACAGCGACAGCACTGACAGGATGTCTCGGTACAAAAACAATTCCGGAACCATCCCCGCTAAACCCCACCCTTCTCATCGATTACCAGAGGTCTGGAGGGATCGCTGACATAGACGACCGGCTGGTGGTCTTTGATAACGGTGCCGCCATCGTACATAGCCGGAGCATCAGCAGGGAGATAACGCTCAACCAGTCCGACCTGCAATCGGTAATTGCGATATTCAATGAAAGCAGGTTTGTGAGTCTTGAAGGGAATTTTACCTCAGCCCGTGGTGGTGCAGATCTCCTGCGGTACAGAATAAGTTACCGCAACAAGACGGTGATTACCGAAGATACGGCAATTCCTTCCACCCTGGAACCGGTCATCAGGGAATTGGACCGTTATCTGGAGAACGGTCTTGAGAATCCGATCGACCTCCCACGCTACCGCCTGACTCCCTAAGGAAGGGCATGCAGTTCGGTTATACAGTTTTTTCTGCAACGGTGAATTTTACCGGCAGGTCCGGAAAAAACCGGAAACGCGTATTGAGGAAAGGAAATGAAAAGGGAAGGATCGGAAAAATTACCGGTTTTCGTACATGCAGGACTGGACATCGTGCCCGAGTTTGCCGATGGCGTCGGCACGGCATCGCTGGCAGTGCCGCATCTGTTTGACATATTTTGAGCATTCATCCTGCATCTTGCGCTTCATCTCCTGCGTTGGCGGGGCGATGTCGGCAAACTTGTACTGGGAGATGAGGGGGATGAGGTTGAAGGTATATACACCCATTTCGCCGACCTTTTTTGCAATGGCGGGGATGTGGTCCTCGTTGATGCCGGGGATATAAACCGTGTTGACCTTGACAATCATATTCCGTTTTACCGCTTCCTCGATCCCTTTCAGCTGCTGGGAGAGGAGCAGCTTTGCCGCTTCAATCCCGGTATACCGTTTGCCGTGGTAATCGACGAACTGGTAGATCTTCGCTCCGATCTCCGGGTCCACAGCATTGAGCGTTACCGTAATATTACCAACATCATATTTCTGCAGGAGGTCGATTTTGTCCGGGAGCAGCAGGCCGTTGGTACTGATGCACTTGATGACGTTGGGGTACTGTTCGTGCAGTCGTTTCAGAGTCTCGAAGGTCTCCTCGTTTGCAAGCGGATCCCCGGGCCCTGCAATGCCGACCACCTTGATGTAATTATACTTGTCAACCACTTTTTTTACCATATCCATGGCTTCATCGGGATTCAGGACCCGCGTCGTCACACCGGGCCGGCTCTCGTTCACGCAGTCGAAGTCGCGGATGCAGTAATTGCACTGGATATTGCATTTCGGGGCAACCGGTATATGGCACCGGCCGAAGTTGTGGCACGCTTTCTCCGAAAAACAGGGATGTTCCTGGATCTTCCGCATCTGCGCGGCATCCCACTGTACCTTCCGTCCCGCAACGTCTGCAACCCGTACCTGGTCCGCCATATTCAACAGTATACCGGATGCGCTGTTAACCTATAAATAAAGTACAATCGTGCTGATCATGGTACACCCTGCTTTCAGCAACCGTTCAAACAACTGTTTATCATGGCAGGCTGAACAATAGGTGAGGATAGCATGAAGAAGTCCGAGAAACTGAAGGGAAAAGAAGCCGTGACTGCCCGGAAGAAACAACGCATGCAGTATGCCGTTGCAGGAACGGCGATAATTTTCTTAGCGCTCATTGCCGGGTATATCCTCTTCAATCCTTTCGTTGCAAAGAACGGCGATACAGTAATGATATATTATACCGGGTCCTTTGAGAACGGCACGGTATTTGACTCCAATGCCGGAGGAAATCCCCTGGTATTCACCATTGGTGACCATGCAGTTATCACCGGTCTTGAAGAGGCAGTAACCGGCATGGCACCCAATTCAACAAAGACCGTGACTATTCCCTCCGATAAGGCATACGGACCGTACCGCGAAGATCTGATCATGGTTATGAACAGGTCCATCCTCCCGCCGGATATCGAACCGGAAGTCGGGCATACCTATTCGATCCGGCGGACGAATGACCGCGCTGTAGCCTATGTCAGAATACTCAGTTTCAATAATTCCAGCATCACGGTTGACCAGAACCACCTCCTGGCCGGCCAGAACCTGACGTTCGCGATTCAGT
This sequence comes from Methanoregula sp. PtaB.Bin085, assembly GCF_002067035.1. Taxonomy (GTDB): domain Archaea; phylum Halobacteriota; class Methanomicrobia; order Methanomicrobiales; family Methanospirillaceae; genus Methanoregula. The sequence goes on from NZ_MVQB01000060.1 coordinate 88,486, forward strand.
TCATCGGGTTCAGCAAAGAATAGCATCCCGTTTCTTTCTTTTTTTTCTGAGGTACAACTGCCAGCGTTATGCAAAGCAACGGGAATTTTACATTCATCCCCATTCCAGACAATAATTCAGAAACGATGGGCCCGGCCGGATTCGAACCGGCGACCTCCGCCGTGTAAGGGCGACGTCATAACCGACTAGACCACGAGCCCCAGACTCTTACTATGTCACCCTGTATCCTATTAATAATGTTGATGGCAGGACGGAAGAAGGTGTTAAATGAGGTGAAAGAAACATGGGGGGAGAAATCCCGAACCCCATGCAAAACCATTCCATCGCAACCTGCGCTGATGACTTACGGGGAGGGATCGAACTGCAGGATCTTCCTGCCGTCGCGGTCGAACATGATGAGCTGGTTATTGGTTATTGAGTAGGTTTCTGCATCCTGGAGATCGGTGAAGTAATACGATTCCTGGCTCATGACACCGACGGGGGTCTGGCAGAGGTTATTCTGCGGGACAACCGGACGCCTGAACCAGATCCGGGACTCTTTTCCAAGCTGGTAATCTGATGAGTACCCGTTGCAGCCTCCGGATCCCGTGACCTTCCCTTCATTCAGGAAGGTTGCCGTGATGGTGCTCCCTTCTGCCACCTTGGACCAGATTTTATTTTCACCGGATAACCATCCAAGCGTCCATGTTGTACTGGTGAGAGTCGGTCCTGCAGCCGTGACAGGTGCGGCAGATGGTGTCGGCGTGGTTGTGGATACCGGCATTGCCGGGGTCTGCGCCGGCTGGCTCGCGCAACCGGCAATAAAGGCGGCCATGACGAGCAGGCCGATACAGGCGAAATGCAAAACTTTCATACTAAATGAAGAATTCGTTTTTAAAAATAAACATAGCGGTCTGATTCGGGTATTTTCAGAGCATCTGAAAAAGCATGATGGGATCGCTGGTTTATTGTATCACCGGCTCAGCAGGAACGGGCATGAACGGGGTTCACACAAGGAGACTGAAAATCGCAGGAACAGGATTATTTTCAATAGATCTCCGGTTCAAGGCCTCGGTATGGCGGGGCCCGAGCCGGTTCCATAAAAACGCTCATTGGAGAACCCCTTGAAACGCCCGTTGTTTATCGGCGGTATTCAACACAAAGGTGCCGGAGATGCCATTGCGCCGGGATGGCCGGATCAGGGAGTGCCAGCCATTTCCAGAACACTTCCGGAATCGGATATTTAACGAATTTTTTTTTCTCGTCAGATCCTGCTGAAAAAGTATCAATCGTGAAAAACGTTGTCAATAACTCATTTGACTGCCGGGTACGTACTTAACTCACTCAGAGCGTACTTTACTCCTTTTTTCGGTCTCCGTCGTGAGCGATACCGCCGATCAAGCAGATCCCGATTGAAAAATCGCGGGCAGGGGATGAGGGGTCGGTTGAAAATTTTTTTCCGGAGATCGATGTGCGGTTGAAAGAATTGTTGCGGGGCAGGCAGGATTATGACAGCTTCCTGTCGCGGGGAGCCTTTTTAAAAAAAGGGTATAGTCACATTTCAGCGACTAATTTTTTACTCTGATGGACGCCCCCTTGCGCCAACCCTGCCCCCGTTGGGGGCGGGGGCGCATGTGATTCTTCTGTATTTCCGGGAGGCCTGATCCTGATAATGCAACGTTATCGCAATTGGGGCGCCATAGCGGCGGGGCGAAGCCCCTGGAGCGTCAATATTTTTGTCCTTTCTCATGAACACTTTTTTGATCCGAATTTTGGAACAATGTTCTGACTCTTTTTTTTCTCTCTTAAATTCCTTAACGATCTGGTAGTTAAAATGGCACTATACCCTAAAAAAATTCCCGAATTCTTGTAATGTTCATCATCCGGGTGTGAATTTTTGTATCTATACACGTCTCCGGAACTGAATCATCTTCAAAAATTTTTAACGGTCCGTCGTGTTTAAGCCGTTCAAAAGTATCCTGAATAGATCACCGGTTCCGGTATTCAAAGAATGGAAAAAAGGGAAAAATCCTTTTTTGGAGTTCCGGATTATTCTTTTTTCAGTTTGATATCGATCCCGTATTTCTCAGCGTTCCGGTCGGCGATGGCCTGGATGGCGGCGATCTCCGCGTCCTGCCGCGAGGGCTTGAAGAGATGGCGGAACCGTTTCTGGGTCTTCAGGTACTCCTCGACCGGTTTCCTGACAACCTTCCTGACCTTCGAAACCTTTCCGTCCACCATCTCGAAGTTCACCCAGAGGCCGGTCTCGAGCGCCAGTTTGGCAATGGCGATGGTCTGTTCGCCTTCAAAACCCCACCCGGTACAGCACGGGGCATGGACCTGCACGTAGCAGGGCCCCGGGGTGTTGATCGCTTTCTCGACTTTCTGTTTCAGATCTGCAGGATATGCAACAGATGCCGTGGCCACATACGGTGCGCCATGGGCAGCCAGGATCGCCGGCATGTCCTTCTTGGGCCGTTTGTTCCCAAAGGAACACTTCCCAGCCGGGCTCGTTGTCGTGCTCGCATCATAGGGCGTTGCTCCGGACCGCTGGATACCGGTGTTCATATAGGCCTCGTTGTCGTAGCAGATGTACGTGAAGTCGTGCCCCCGCTCAAATGCACCACTGATACAGATCATACCGATATCGAAGGTTGCACCATCACCGGCCATGATCACGATCTTCTCGTTCCGGCCCTGCTTTTTCAATGCTGCATCGATCCCTGATGCAACCGCCGCAGCATTCTCGAAGAGCGAGTGGATCCACGGGACCTTCCAGGCAGTCTCGGGATACGGTGTGGAGAATACTTCCATGCACCCGGTCGAGTTGACCACGATGGTGTTTGTCCCGGCTGCCTGCGTTACAAGCCGGGCTGCCAGTGCAGCCCCACAGCCACCACAGGCGCGGTGCCCGCAGTCGAACAGTTCGCAGGTCTTCTTTGGTTCGGCCATTTCAGATCAACTCCCTGCGCAGGCCATAGAACTGGTCTCCAATTCCTCTTTCGCAGAGTGTGACGATCTCCTTGATATCTTTCTTCCGGATGTCCCGGCCTCCAAGGCCGAGGATATACCCTTTCACCGGGATCGTGGAACCGTACATTGCATCCCGCACCTCAATTGCTGTTGCACCGCCACGGGATCCGAGAGAGACATTCTTGTCAAGTACGGCAATCCGTTTCACATGCGAAAGCCCTTTCACGATCTCCTCTGCAGGGAAGGGGCGGAAGACCCGGATCCGGAGAAGCCCGACCTTCATGCCTTCGGCACGCATCTCGTCGATTGCATCCTTGACTGTGCCACAGACCGATCCCATGGCAACGATTGCTGTCTCCGCATCTTCAAGACGGTAGGTTTCGATGAGGGCACTGTAATCCCTGCCAAACAGGGAACCGAACTCCTTGCCGGCTTTTGCAATAACACCCTTTGCCCGTTTCAGGGCCTGGTCCATCTCGTACCGGAACTCGAGGTAATACTCCGGCGTGGCATACATACCAAAACTCATGGGATCGCTGGCATCAAGTTTCTCGGAAGGATTGAATTTCGGGAGATATTTGTCGACATCTGCCTGCGTGAGCATGTCCACCGGTTCATACGTGTGGGAAAGGATGAAACCGTCGAAGCAGACGAACGCCGGGAGCTGGACTGCCGGGTCTTCGGCAACCTTGTAGGCCAGGAAGTGAAGATCTGTCGCTTCCTGGTTGTCCTCGGCATAGAAGTGAAGCCAGCCGGCATCCCGCAACGAGATCGAGTCCTGCATATCGTTCCAGATAGAGAGCGGAGCACCCATGGCACGGTTTGCAATCGACATAACGATTGGCAGGCGCATTCCTGAGGCATTGAAGACAACCTCGGCCATCAGCATGAGGCCCTGTGATGTGGTAGCGGAGTAGGCACGGGATCCTGCTGCACTCGCGCCGACACAGGCCGAAAGTGCCGAGAGCTCGTTCTCAACTGTTATATATTCTGCATCGAGCATCCCGTTCGCAACAAAGTCTGCGAGCGCCTCGACGATGTGAGTCTGTGGCGTTATGGGATATGCAGAAACCACCTGCGGGCGGCAGAGCCGGACCGCCTCTGCAACCGCGTGCGATCCTTCGGTTATCTCCATCATCTACTTCTCCTCCTGTTTCATGGTGATCGCTTCCTTAGGGCATTCCTCAGCGCAGATCCCGCAGCCTTTGCAGTACGTGTAGTCAGGCTCGAAGAATCCGTCAGTATTCTCGTGAACACAACCTTCGGGGCAAAGGGTCTGGCACATCCCGCACTTGGAACACTTTTCGTTGTCGAACGCGGGTTTGAAGACACGCCATGACCCGGTTTTGTTATCACGGGACTTTCCGGGCCGTGCCCTGCAGCCAACTGCAAGTGCCATTATGCGGCCCCCTTTACGGTGTCGAATGCTGTTTTTGCCGCCGCGATATTCTTTACTGCAAGATCTCCCGGGAAACGGTGCCTCAGCGCCTTTTCAAGCGCAGCAAATTCAATTTCTCCGGAAGCTGCGGCAAATGCCCCCATCAGCGTGGTATTGGTGATGGGCAGACCGAGCACTTTCAGGGCAATGGATGTTGCATCGATGATGATAAGCTTCACCCCTTCCGGTACCTGGTAATCCGGTTTCTTCTCCGTGTTGACGATGACGATCCCGCCCTTTTTTACCCCGTGGAAGACATTGACATCCTTGATCAGCGTGCTGTCCTGAACGATGATATAGTCCGGTTCGTACACCTGGCTCCGCTTCCGGATTTTCTTGTTGTCAAACCGGACAAAGGCCTGCACGGGCGCCCCGCGACGTTCAACGCCAAATGCCGGGAATGCCTGGGCAAAGACGCCGCCTTCAAATGCAGCGACTGCAATCAGTTCGGCAGCGGTGACCGACCCCTGGCCACCCCTGCCGTGGATACGTAGCTCTCTCACAAAAAATCCCTAATAATCTTACATGATAAATCAATATAAATCTAGAGATCCACCCGTATCCCGAGGACCTCCCGTTTTCCGGAGAAAACGTCGCGGGCGATCCGGGAAAGGCCTTTTGAAGCGCACCATTCGTCATACACTGAAACAGTACAACCAAGGAGTTCCTGCACTTCCTGCGCGATTACCGGTGCAAGACTTCCGGCAAGCGCCACTTTTGCATGGGTGTTGAGAAGGCGGAGCGCTGCGCATTCCATTGCGGCAAACATTGCCACCGCACGCATCCGTTCGCCTTCCGGCAGCGAGAAGTTCACACCGGCATGCTGGAAGGCTTCGTTTGCTGTCCACTCCCCGGCATCCACTTTCCTGATGGCATCGACATCAAGTGCACCGTGCAACGTGCCCGGGGCGAAGATGCAGGCATCGAATGCCCCGACAAGTTTCCCCCCGCTGACCAGGAGTGAGACGGTATTCGAACTGACATCGGAGATTATCACATCCCCTCCCATGGTACTGCAGGCTTCATAAGCAATCCCGATCTTCTCGGGGCTGGTCTGATGGGAATACACTTTGAACCGGGGATCCGTGGGGGATCCTCGATGCAGGCCCGGCATCACGATTGCAGGGATTCCGCTTGCCTTCACCTCGTCAAAAACCCGGGTCCCCCCGCCGATATGCTTTCCGGCCCCGTCACGGCTGACAATTCCCCTGTTCTTCACATTCCGTATATCGGTAATCGCGCTGATATTGTCACCCATGGAATAACAGACTGCAATCCCTTCGATTCCTCCGATCGGGCAGAGACGCGAAAGATCGTTGATGCGGAACTCCTTTGCCGCTTCCCGGGAGATCGCAAACACGCCGTTATCCCCGGCGAAACGCATCGCCGTAGTGCCATGGTCGATACCAATGAACATACCACTAATCCTATAGGATGGAGGACATATTAGGTAATGATGTTTGATGTGGTGACAGGTGGAGCCGGCTTCATCGGTTCCCATCTCGTGGATACACTGGTCGCCCAGGGCAATGAGGTACTCGTCATCGATTCGCTCGTTGCCGGCCGCAGGGAGACTATCGCACGGCATATCGACTCCCATGCAGTCCGGTTCCTGAAAAAAGATCTGCTGAAGGACGGCTGGCAGAACGCGATTCAGGGTGCCGACCGGCTCTTCCATCTTGCCGCGGATCCGGATGTCCGCCAGAGCGCGGCAAACCCGGATCCCACGATGAGGAACAACGTTGTTGCAACATACAGGGTACTTGAGGCAATGCGCCTCCACGATGTTCCGGAAATCGTCTTCACGTCCACATCAACGGTTTACGGGGAGGCAAAAATCATCCCGACACCGGAAGACTATGCACCACTCGAACCAATCTCGGTTTATGGCGCAAGCAAACTGGCATGTGAAGCGCTCATCTCGGCATACTGCCATTCATTCGACATGAAATCCTGGAACTTCCGCTTTGCCAATATCATCGGCGAACGGAGCGGTCATGGTGTTATTACGGACTTCATCAGGAAACTCCGCGCGAACCCCGCCGAACTTGAGATCCTTGGTGATGGCAGGCAGGCTAAATCCTATCTTGAGGTGCACGAATGCATCGCGGCTATGCTCTTTGCCACCGGGAAGGCACGGGGCACGGTAAATACCTTCAATATCGGATCCGAGGACTGGATCGATGTCAAGACGATTGCAGAGATCGTCATTGAAGAGATGCATCTCGAAGGGACAAAACTCCGGTTCACCGGCGGGGAACGGGGCTGGGTCGGGGATGTGCCCCGGATGCAGCTCTCGCTCGACCGAATCAAGGCCCTCCGCTGGAAACCCCAGATGGGATCAAGGGAGAGTGTCCGTCTCGCCATAAGAGACCTGCTGTCAGGATCGTGATGGGCGAAATGAAGTATATTGTCATCCTTGGAGACGGCATGGCGGACGAGCCGCTCGCTGAACTGGGGGGGAAAACACCCCTCGAATATGCCGACACACCGAATCTCGATCGAATGGCTTCTGAAGGCGCCTGCGGTATGCTCCGGACCATCCCCGATGGATTCGAGGCCGGCAGCGACATCGCAAACATGGCAGTCCTCGGGTATGCCCCGGAAAAGTACTACACCGGGAGGGGTCCTCTCGAGGCGCTCAGCATGGGAATCGATCTCGCCCCTGACGATATCGCGTACCGGTGCAACCTCGTCACGATTGAAGAGAATACAATGGCCGATTTCTCGGCCGGCCATATTACCAGCGGGGAGGGTGCCGGCCTCTTCGCATCGCTTCAGGAAGCTGTGCCCGGGGTTATGTTCAGGGCAGGTGTCAGCTACCGCAACCTGCTCGTGGTCCATGGTGGAAAAGGTGCTGTCACTATACCTCCCCACGATATTGTCGGTCAGTCGGTTTCGCAATACCTTCCCACGGGGGAGGATTCCGGGATCCTCCTCCGGTGCATGGAGGCCGGCCGACAGGTCTTCAGCCGGCACCCTGTTAACGCAGCCCGGATAAAAGAAGGAAAGCGCCCGGCAACGGGGATATGGCCATGGAGCGGGGGGCGTAAGCCGGCATTCCCTCGGTTTGCCGAGAAGTACGGGAAGACCGGCGGGATTATCTCGGCCGTCGATCTTCTCAACGGGATTGCCCGCTGTGCAGGAATGGACGTGATCACCGTGCCGGGAGCAACCGGATATCTTGACACCGATTACGATGCAAAGGCACGGTACGCGCTCGAGGCGATCAAACGGCTGGACTTTGTGTATGTCCACATCGAGGCCCCGGATGAAGCAGGTCATCTCGGGAGCATTGAGGAAAAAGTGAAAGCCATTGAACACGTCGACGGTGTCGTTGGTACTATTCGAGATACGTTTGACGGCGTACTTGCAGTGCTGCCCGATCACCCGACACCGATACGTGTCAGGACCCATACCCGTGATCCGGTTCCCTTTGTTGTCACAGGGAAGGGATCGGACGGGAGCGCTGCATTTTCAGAAGCGGCGGGAAGGTCCGGCGGACTTGGGATACGAAACGGAACGGAATTTCTTGAATTCCTCTTCGCGTAACGAGAGGGTGGCATCAGTCCCCTGCTTCATCATGGATCAGTGGGGGTAACTTTCATCATCTGCCGTACCCTTACCGGCGTAATTATCTCTCTTGATACATCAATATGTTTCCATCATGGGTTTTTTAAAACATGATCTGATGCCGTGGTTTTCCCATAATGATGTGGATATCGCCGGAAATTCATCAAAACAAATATTTAAATTGAGGGAACACCACTGCTGATTCATGCAAAAAAGCACGGGAATCCTGTTTGTTTTCCTTTGTATTGCATTCCTATTCGTGGCCGGATGCGCAAATAAGGAGACATCCAATGTAACACCACAAATTGTATACATTACCGTACTGGTTACACCGACACCCGTGCCTACAACGATTCCCACAACGGCCACGGAAATAAAACCCCCCACCGCGAGCCCTGAGAAAATACTGGATGAAGAATTCATTGATTATGTCAATAGCAACAAGATTTTTGAGTCAATGGAATCGCTTGCATATGCAAATCCGGGTTCATATTCCATCAGTACGGGATACAACGCGGCCTCACGCGAGGAGGCTGAACGGTTGACTGCCATTCTGGTCAAATCGAAAATGCCCGGAACCGAGAAGGTGAAGGCGTACCGGTCAGCGATGATGAATGCGCTCGCAATGATGGATGGCAGCACCGCAGGATTCTCGCGGTACCGTGATGCCATGGAGACTGTAATCCTGACAAAAAACGCTGCATTTGCTGAATTGCATTCAACAGGATCAGGCGTTGTAAATGCAATAAACCTGGCTGGTCGGGGAAATGATATTCGGTTGTTCAATACAACGGAATCAGGTTTGAAAATCTTCACGATGCACCATGACGGGGATCATAATTTTGCAATAACCCTCAAAGATAGCGATGGGAGATATATCTCGCTGCTTGCCAACGAGATTGGTGAATACAACGGGAAAAAGTCGGAGAACCTGACAGCAGGAAATTATACACTCGATATCACCGCTGACGGGGAATGGACAATCGGGATACGATCTGGCTGACCGGTTCTCGTTTTTTTAATTGTGTTCAGAGCAGGTATACCCTGCGCCAATGCAGTTATTACCGATGCGGTAAACGTGTACTACAATGAAAAAGAACCTGCTGATGTGGGACGAATCGCTCTTCCGTGACCCTGACGTGCTGGAGATAGACTATGTTCCCGAGCAGTTCGAATACCGTGAAAACCAGATGCGTGAGCTTGCATTCCAGATCCGCCCCGGGCTCCGGGGGGGAAGGCCACTCAACACGGTCTGCAAAGGCCTCCCGGGTACGGGAAAGACCACCAGTATCAAAAAACTCTTTGCCGAGATCGAGGAAACGACAAAGAAGCTTGTCCCGGTCTACATCAACTGCCAGATCGATAATACCAAGTTCGCTATCATCTCGCAGATTTACAAAAAGCTCTCAGGCCACCTCCCTCCGTCTTCCGGTACATCCTTCAAGCAGGTATTTGATGCAGTAGCCCGCATCCTCATCAAGGATGATATTGTTCTCCTCGTGACGCTCGACGATGCAAATTATCTCCTGTACGAGAACGAGATCAACAAAGTGCTCTATACCCTGCTGCGCTCGCACGAGACATACGAGGGGACCAGGATCGGGGTTATTGTTATCATCAGCGACATGGACGTGGATCTCTCGAGGGCTGTCGATGCCCGCGTTGCTTCGGTTTTCCGCCCGACCGAGATCTACTTTGCCCCCTATACCGATGCAGAGATCCGCGAGATCATGAAAGCCCGCGTTACCCAGGGACTGTTCCCGGGCGTCCTTTCCGATGAACTCCTCGATCTCGTGGTCCGGCAGACTACCGGCAGCGGAGATCTCCGTGTTGGTATCGATCTTCTGAAACGCGCAACACTTTCAGCGGAACGGGCAGCCCGGAGGAGCATCGAACGCGAAGATATCTGCGGCGCCTACGAAATATCGAAATACCTGCACCTGAACTATACCGTAAAGACGCTGAAGGACGAGGAACGCCTTGTCCTCAAATCCCTTGCAGAACGAAGTGAACAATCGCACGAGATGAACGCGGGTGATGTATACAAGGAGATCAGGGAATCAAACGCCATCGGATATACCCGGTTTTATGAGATAGTAAAAAAGATGGATGCGATGCGCCTCATCAACCTGCAGTACCGCGAGGGAAAAGGAAGGACGCGGATCATCACCCTGAGGTATGAACCGCACAAGGTGCTCGAGTATCTCAGGTAACCTTATACTGAACCAACGTCGCAAATGTTTCAAAAATATTATCTATCAAAAACCCCTCTTTAATCATACAGGGGTTTTCTTTCATGTTAAGTGTAAACGAACTGGCACTAGAGATTTTTGATAATCTGGCCGATCTGGCCGAGGAATTCAATTGCGCATACCATGAACTGGATAATGGTGCCCGCATCGTTGACTGCGGTGTGAGCACGCGGGGGGGGTATGCAGCAGGCAGGGCCTTCACCGAAATATGTATGGGAGGTCTTGGGGAAGTAAACTTCCGGATGGGGCAGATCAAGGAGTTCCCGATGCCCTTCATCGAGGTTGCAACGGATTTCCCGGCCGTTTCATGTCTCGGATCCCAGAAGGCCGGGTGGACGGTTAAGGTCGGAAACTATTTTGCCATGGGAAGCGGTCCCGCGCGGGCGCTCTCCCTCAAGCCAAAGCACACGTTCGAAGTCATCGAATACGATGATGATTTTGACTGCGCCGTTATCTGTCTCGAAAGCGACCACCTCCCGAACGCGGAGGTCATGACCAAGATCGCCGAGGAATGTCATGTCGATGTCGCCAATGTCTGTGCTGTTGTCGCACCGACTTCCTCCATTGTCGGTTCGGTCCAGGTTGCCGGGCGGTGTGTCGAGACGGCAATTTACAAACTGAATGAACTCGGTTTCGATACCAGAAAGGTCATCGCTGCGATGGGTACTGCACCGGTCCCGCCCGTCCGGGGTGCAAAGCTCGCAATGGGTGTAACCAACGACGCTACCATTTACCACGGCAGGATCAGCCTGACCCTGAAAGCACCCGAGATCAAGGATTATCTCGAGAAGATTCCGAGCAACAAGTCCAAAGGATATGGAAAGCCATTCAACGATATCTTCAAGGAAGCCGGCTACGACTTCTACAAGATCGATACTTCTCTGTTCTCGCCCGCAGAGGTCATTATCAACGAGTTAACATCAGGCGATGTTTATCATGTCGGAACCGTAAACACCGATGTGACCCTGAAATCGTTCGGACTCCTCAAATAGAACGGTATATCAAAAATTGCTATCTTTTTTCGTACCAGTACCCCAGATGTATCCTCCCGTTTTCCCGGGGGTTTTTTGACAAAACCAGGTTCGGAAAATTCGATGTACTTCGGGCATATTCATAAGGAAAACGGTCAGCAGAACATCGGGATCTGAAAAAATTACTCCGACGCCTTCATTGACAGAATATACGGAACAACAACGAGCACAACGATGAGTATTCCCATGAACTGCAGGAAGAAGTACAGGATCTGTTCACGGGTATCATCATAGAACCTGAGATCGAAAGCATATGTTCTGTTCCACCGGACCGTTGTGGTATTGTCCGGGTTTTTCGTGACATTCGCACCTGAACTGAGACCAGCAAGCAGCGGATTCTGCACATTAAATTCCTCGGGGATGGTCACGTTCACATGATACGGCCTGGTAAATACAGCCTGCAGGTGGTTGTCCCGGAGAGGAGCGGTATACGATACAGTATAGTTCCCCTTTTCGAAGGTGATGGAACCGGGCCTGCCCCATGGTGTGCTGGTGTTGAACGGGACCGGTGTTCCGTTTGCCGTGAGACGTATATCCCCTACCGTGAGAGGTACATTTTCACCCATGAAACCGACGTCGGTAAATTCATACCGGGCGGTATCGTTAATCTCAACGATTGCCTCGTACGCTGTCCCGTTTGAGAAGATAATGTAATCTGCCGACAGGGCTCCGGCAAAGGGAGCCATTATCAGCAGGATTACAAGTGCAGCGCAGAGATCAGCGAAGGAAGATCGGCGTCGATCTCCGTGGGGGGCTCGCATTGTTTTATCACCGTATCGGGATCCTTGAGGAGATGCCCGGTGACAATGCAGACAATCTTCTCGTCCCGGTCAATTGCACCCGTTTCCACAAGCTTGCGAATACCGGCAACCGATGCAGCTGATGCAGGTTCGACACCAATACCTTCCTTCCGGGCGAGATCCCTCTGCATCCTGAGAATCTCCTCGTCAGTTACAGATTCAGCTATGCCACCGGTTTTTCGTATTGCCGTCAGGGCTTTCTCCGCATTCACCGGTGCACCAATCCGGATCGCTGTTGCCACAGTCTCTGGATTCTTCTCGGGTATAACTTCTGCAAGGTTTTCCCTGATCGCTCTGACAACCGGGCTCGAGCCGGCTGCCTGGATGCCGGTCATCTTCGGCAGCCTGTCGATGAATCCAAGCTCCTCAAGTTCCATGAATCCCTTATGAACTGCTGAAATATTTCCAGCGTTCCCCACTGGCAGCACAAACCGATCCGGGACCTCCCCCAGCTGATCAAGTGCCTCGAACCCCATGGTCTTCTGGCCTTCCAGACGGAACGGATTGATGGAGTTGAGAAGGTACAGGCCGTGCGAGAGGCAGAGATCGTGGGTCATCTCGAGGGCACGGTCGAAGTTACCGCGGATGGAAATGACCTTCGCACCATGCATCAGGGCCTGGGCCACCTTCCCGACCGCCACCTTCCCGGCCGGGAGCAGAACAACTGCCGGTATACCTGCCTTTGCTGCATACACCGCAAGGCTCGCGGAGGTATTTCCGGTGCTGGCGCAGGCCACACTCTTCTTTTTCAGCTGGAGGGCCATCGAAACCCCGACCGTCATACCCCGGTCCTTGAAGGAACCGGACGGGTTCATGCCCTCATGTTTTGCATACAGGTGCTTAAGACCCATCTCCTTGCCGAGACGTTCAAGGTGATAGAGGGGGGTGCCCCCTTCCTGCAGGGTAACCGGCGGGATGGTTACGGGCAGCAGTTCCCTGTAGCGCCATACAGAAATTGGCCGCTTGTTCCAGGTCGCCCTTTTTATAGTCAGGGTATCGAGCGGGTATTTCACCGCGAGGAGATGCCCGCACTTTTTGCACGTATAGATGACCTCGTCAGCCGGGAAGGTGGTACCGCAACTGACGCATTCAAGATGGTACATGTGAATACTTTGGCCCTCCGGATACATATAGGCGTGCGGTTCCCTGTACAGCCCGAAGAACAGGCAGGCCGGGATATTTCCTGATCCATGGGTTATCGTGCGCTGGTGTCGCGTGAAAGCGATCGATAGAGCGTTTCTTTCCGGTCTTTTTCAACAGGAAACTGACGGCGGGTCGAATCGACAACTGAAGGATCGACATCGATAAACAGCAGTTGTTCTGCATCGTTTGCTCTGGTGATAACAGAACCGCGAGGATCTGCGGCCATGGATCCCCCGGTATACATATCAACAGGATTGGTCCCGGTTGTGTTCACGCCGACCACGTACATCTGGTTTTCGGCAGCACGTGCAGTGATAAAGAGTTCCCAGTGGTTCTGGCGTTGTGCCGGCCATGCCGCCACAACGAAAACCACGTGAGCACCACCCCGGGCATAGAGACGGAATAGTTCGGGGAAACGGAGATCGTAACAGATCGCCATCCCACAGCAAAGCGGCCCGAGAGTGAACAGACCGAGTTCGTTACCGGGATCATAGCCGGCCTCTTCATGTGCGGGACTGAAAAGGTGGATCTTTGAGTACATGGCAGAAATCCCGCCCTCCCGATCAATCACGATCGCAGTATTCCGGGGTTTTCCACTGCCCCCCTGCCGAAAGGATCCAAGGATGCAGATCCGGTTCTGTCCTGCGAGTTCCCTGAGTCTGGAAACAATATTCCCTCTGATATCCTGAATATTCCGGCCGGATTCCGGATCCCACCCGGTTGCAAACTGTTCGGGAAAACAGATCAGGGATGCACCGGATGCAGCGGCATGCCTGATAAAAACGGCTGCCTTTTCAAGGGTCTTTTCCGGCTCTTCCCATACACTGCTGATCTGTGCACAGCAGATCCTGACGGGGGCGGATGGCGGCTGCATGAAAACATCCTCAGGATTGCTCACGGGGCATGCTGAAAATTATCAGGCCGGCACTCATGACAATCAGCATAGCACTTGTCAGGAGGAGGTACGGGGCGGATGCAATCCGGACCCCCAGAAGCATGACACCGATGATCGTGCCGGCAACCGTGATACTGCTCCCGATGAGCACAAGTCCGATGGACGTTAGATCCCAGTCCTGCACACTTACCCTCCCGCCAGCAGGGGAAATGCGGTCCTGACTCCTGTGAGGACGAACTGCACGGCAATGGCGATGAGCAGCATACCCATCAGACGGTTTATCGCCCGGTATTCCCGCTGGCCGATCTTTGACATGATATAGTCTGAATTTTTCATCATATAATAGGTGATCACGATGGAGAGCACCACTGACAGCACAACAACCCCGACTGCCGGCAGCGCTATAGCCGTTGCCTCGTTCATGAGCACGATAGTGGTGGTAATCGCCCCCGGTCCCGCGATCATGGGGATAGCAAGGGGCATTATCGCAATGTCTTCCATATCGCGGGACTCGTATTTTTCTGTTGCCGTCAGCTTGGTCCGCGAGGTTCTGGCATAGACCATCTCCATGCCGATTCCGAAGAGAAGGATTCCGCCGGCGATGCGGAACGCCTCAAGGCTGATACCAAGAAGCTGGAGGATCGCGGCTCCGAGTGCTGCGACAAAGAGGAGGATGAACAGGGCATACCTGCAGGCATCCCGTGCAATGAGTGTCCGGACCTCATGATCAAGACCGGTTGTGAGAGAGACATAGATCAGGGTTGCCCCGAGCGGATTGACAATAATCAGGACAGATGATAATGCCAGCAGGGCAAAACTGATGATATCTCCCGCCATGAAGGATAGTGCGGCTGCAAAAAGTAATAGAGGTTATGGTCCACCCGAACATCTGCTGCGGCAGTTTTTCTCAATATCGTGGTTCCCGAAACCACCCGGAGTTCGGAGAACGCTGAGGGAGTCTTTTCAATCCCGTACAGGAAAAAAGTGAGAGATCAGTATTCGTACAGCACGGCCTCGTCAATCCGCGTGTACGTCGAAAGTTCTGCCGGTTTGAAGTGAATCCCGATCTCGCGGGCTGCACTCTCCGGTGAATCGGATCCGTGGATGACATTGCGCCCGATATCGAGGCCGTAGTCCCCGCGGATAGTGCCGGGTGCTGCCTCCTGCGGGTTTGTTGCACCGATAATCCTGCGGGCGACCGTCACCGCATTCCGTCCTTCCCACACCATGAGGAAGACCGGGCCTCCCATAATATACTGCTTGAGGGAGGGGAAGAAGGGTTTGGAGAGGTGTTCCTTATACTGGTCGGTGACACGGGCCTCCGGCAGTTTTTCAAACCGAGCTGCAACGAGTTTCAGCCCCTTCTTCTCAAACCGTGAAACAATATCCCCGACAAGTCCCCGCTGGACACCGTCGGGTTTGATCATGACGAAGGTGCGGTCCATAAAAAAAAGCTCACTCCTTCTTGCCGGAGGCTTTCCTTCCGGCAGAAGTCCATTCAACGCGGCGGGGGACCCGGCCGAGCTTCTGGTTGTTCTCGCACTTGGTGCTGCAGAAGTAAAAGATGGTCCCGTCTTTTTTTATGAGCATCTTACCGGTACCCGGCTCAAGCTGGGCGCCACAGAAGGTGCACACGTTTTGTTCAACCATTGTTTACCTCCTTGACATCTTCTTTGCTTCGCGCTCGGTCTCAAGGAGCATGACGATATCCCCCTCGCGGATCGGGCCGACCGTGTTGCGCGTGATAATCCGGCCTTTGTTGGTGCCATCGAGGATGCGGCACTTGACCTGCATTGCTTCACCGTGCATGCCGGTGGAGCCAACGACCTCGATTACTTCTGCCGGCGTTGCATCGTCTGCCATGGTAATACCCTCACGCCTTCAGCGCGGCAAGCTGCTTTGCAAGCTCATCGATCGTTTCCTTCGCTTTGCCAGGCTTGATGATGGCTGCAGCCGCGGAGCCGACATCGAGGCCGCTTGCGGCACCGATATCGTTCTGCTTGTTGATGAAGATATACGGGATCTTCTTCTCGTCACAAAGGGGAGCAAGGTGCATGACGATCTCTTCGGGCTCGACATCTGCACCGATCACGACGAGGGATGCAATTCCGCGTTCAATGGCTTTTGTTGCCTCATTGGATCCCTTCTTGATCTTTCCGGTGTCTCTTGCAACCTCAAGGGCTTCAAGCGCCTTGTTCTGGAGCTCCTCGGGAGCCTGTGTTTTAACATAACCTTTTGCCATAACTCACCTCATTCAGGAGTTGATCGCTCCTTCATTACTCATCAGTCAGCAATGATGTAGCCATATCAATTCAACAGGAACGGAAATAAAGGTTTGTGCACAGGTGATCCGGGGGTGACAACGGCACACCGTTTGTTATCCGCAGGGCATCACACGAGCCGGTAGATATCGGTTCCGCGGGATGAATATATTTTCGTCAGTCCATCAGCGGGTAACGCCACCACATACCGCTCGCGTTCGGGAGTGCCGACATAGAGCAGGGTCGCGTTGTATTTTTTCATCAGCGGTACGGTCATTTCCGGCTGCTCATAGATTGCCCTGATATCTGCCGGGCGCTCCGAGTACCACCCGTCATCGTTGCCTCTCCACATGAACTCGTGGAACGGCTGGCCGACGATTGAGGGAATTCCCGTGAATGACGAGACCCGGGAATAATACGAATAATCGCCCTTCTCGGCTTCGACAAGGATCTCCCGGCTGTCAAGGGACCTGAGGAACGCTATCGCACCGGCATCAGCAGGGTTCTGGATTTCCAGATACGCGAGGCCGTCGAGAGTTCCCGGAGCATAACTGACCGGTGCTACGATCACGAACGGGAGGATGAAAAGGATTGTTATGGTGACAACGGTCAGGATCGCAGTTCCTGTCCTTGAAAACTCAGGCAGTCTCAGGGAAACAGCACACCAGCGTCCTGCCATGACAAACGAAGCAGTTCCAAGCATCAGCCATGCGGGAAGGTAGCACTTGAAGACCGTATTCATCCGGAAAAACGTTTCGCCCATGTTATCCTTCATATACACCAGTTCGCATGCGATGAGAATCGCAAGGCCGAATGCGGCAATGATGCCGGGAATATCCCGGTCGGCTTTTGCAACGAGATACACGAACGGAATGACCGCGATCGCTGCCGCAACGTACCCGGGGAGGGCAAACGGCAGGCACACAAGCAGGAGCCATGGCTTTTTCCGGATCTCCGGAACAAGGAGTGCTAACAGGAGGGCGATGAAGATACCGTTCACCCAGAGGAACTGGAGAGGATCCGAGGGGGTTCGGACGAGTGCAATTGCCCCGGTGTGGGTTTTCAGCTGGAGGTAGAACGGCAGATAACAGAGGATCGATACGGGGGGAATCACAAGCAGAAATGCCCAGGCAGACCGGTCGCTGGAAGACCGGTGTCTCCAGATAAGGAGAAATGCCGTGATGACCACAAGGGGAGCGTAGAGAAGCACATCCCATGTGTTGAAGAGCGGCATGGACCCGAGACTTATTGCGACAAGTACCATGGTCCAGCATTTCCCCGCCCGTTCCAGCGTTTCCCAGCGTTTGTATGCATAGATGAGAAGGAAGAGCAGGAAGACCTGGTTGAAGATGGAAACCACATGGGCATGAACGTCCCCCCAGACAAACGAGAAGAGAGGATACTCGTTGATGGTGTTGGTTATCGTACGGGTCCCCAGCCATGACAGGGATGAATCATATGCCGGATTGACTGCCTTTCCCGTGATAATCTGATAGATCAGTGCCGGATTTGGCATTACAAGGGTGACAAGGGGGAGCCAGCGGAGGCGGTCGAGGAGCAGAGTACCGATGGCATAGAGGCTGATCGCAGAAAGGGCAAAGATTGTCGGGAGAGACAGGTTGAATGCAATCGTTGACGGGACGCCGGAGACTATCGCAAGACACCCGAGCATCCAGTAGCCGAGATAATAGTAGACGTTCAGGAAACCCCCGGAGAACCACGGATCGAGCGGGGGGACAACCGGCTCCCGTATCACGGAAGCGAGGAAACCGTGGTCCATGAACTTCTCGGCATAGGAGATAGTCGGATTGGCAAAGCGGATATCCAGCATGAAAAAGAAAGCAATGAGGAAAAGAGCTTCCCAGTGCCAGACGGATTTCAGTTCTTCAGGGGAATAATCTCTATGGTACAGGTGGTATGCCATAAGAGCAAGGAACGGGAGAAGCGCAAGATGGATTGGCAGCCGGACAAGTCCGCAGTACCATGAGAGTATGGTGAAAAGAAGGACCGATGCCGGAAACGCAGCAGGGAAAGCAAATTGTCCGAATGTTTTCTTCAGTGACGGGTAAAGCGAGAGCTGGAGGAGCGTGAGGACAACGAGCCAGCTGATAACACAGAAGGCCTGCTGTTCAGCTGGCAGGCGGTTCCCCCCCTTCGAGTCTGCTGTCAAGTGCCGTCTTTATCGTGGGAACCACCCAGTCACCGAGGTAATAGATCGAGACAATACCACCAACAAGAGTAACAAGATTCTTGATGAGATGATCGATAATTGCAATCAGGATTGCAGCAGAGGCCGACACCCCTCCTGCGAGCCCGAAGGTAAACCAGAGGGCTGCTTCATAGGTACCCATGCCACCCGGCGTGAGCGGGACCGCTTTGACCAGGTTTCCGATGACAATCCCAAGGACAATGATGACAAAGGGGATCTGCTCATCAAACATCCTTACAACAGCATAACAGACCAGAACGTCAAGGAGCCAGATGATAATCGAAGATATGCTCAGGATAATAATGGACCTGATGTTGAGGGATGCCCGACGGATTTCATGGAGCATATTCAGGATAATCATGAGATACCTGTTTTCGGAACTGAACCGGCCGATTAAGAGGAGGAAGAGAAAAAACAGCGCACCTGCTGCAAGGGGAACAATGATCAGGGTTGTAAACCACGCCGGAGCATTCAAAATAAAAAGGAGTGAGACTGCTCCGAGCAGGGCGACCGTAATAATATCAAAGACGCGTTCGACAACAAGCGAGGATATCCCTTCCGAGTATGTGGTGCCGTACTCGTGTTTCAGGATGAAGATCCGGACAAAATCACCGAGACGGGCCGGTAGTATCAGGTTCACGGTCTGGCTGACAAAAATACAAGCTGTTGAAACGGTGACGCTGACAGTATAATTGAGGCTTTTCAGGATGGAGTGGTAACGCCAGCCCCGGAGCCACCAGGCACACAGGCAGATGGCAACGGCGATCGCAAGGTAGAGGGGGATGATATGCCGGATTGCTACGATGAGATCGTCCCGGATGCTGTAGAGCATATAGCCGAGGATCCCGACAGCAATGAGCGTCGGAATGGCAATGGCGCTAATTTTCCGATACATGAATCTGCCACCACAAACGCAGGATTGCAGTGCCCATCTCGAACACATCCCTGAACCGTACTGTTGTGCCTTTCCCTGCACGCCACCGTACCGGTAATTCTGAAATCCGGTATCCTTTGCGCTGGGACCGTACCAGGATCTCGGTATCCCAGAACCAGTGATTTGACCGGATGGCAGGAAGAACAGGGAGAATCCGATCCCGGTTAAATGCTTTGAACCCGCACTGGTGGTCGTATATGCTGCTCCGCAGGATCAGCCTGACGAGGAGGTTGTATCCCCGGCTCGCGATCTCCCGGTCACCGGAGCGAACGATATCGCTGTCAGGCAGCAGCCTCGAGCCGGTCGATATATCCGAACCGTCACGGACTGCGGATATCAGGGCCGGGAGGTGTTTCATGTCTGTTGCGAGATCCACATCGTAATAGCAGACGATTGATCCCCGGGCTTCCCGGATAGCCCGGTTCAGCGCCCTTCCCCGTCCCTGGCGTTCATCGCTGTGGAGGAGGCGGACACGGGGGTCCCGCTTTTCAAACTCACGGACATATTCCGTGCTTCCATCGGTGCTGCCATCTTCGGCAACAAGGATCTCGAAATCGGGAGTTATTGCAGAGAGTGTATCAACAGAAGTCTCAAGAGCGATCTCGAGCGAGGGGCGGTCGTTAAAGACCGGAATGATGGCGGTTATCGCCGTCTCAGCCATGGATATTTCCCCCGCTGATGCATGCAGCTGCTTCTCTTCCTGCCCTGACTGACCCCTCCATGCTGCGTTCAGGATAATTCGTCCGGGAGAACATACCTGCCATGTAGAGGCCCTGCTGCTCATACGAGGGAATCAGCGATTTATAACCGGTAGTGTAGACCGGGCCGGCGAAGGGATCGACAGCAACCCTGTGCCACCGGATCTCTGCCGGTGCAACAGAAAACCGGGTGCAGAAATCGTCGATCATGACCCTGTCGGCGTTTGCCGGGAGGTTGCCGGAGAAATACGAGGCAAGATATATGATGTGTTCGCCATACCGTTCACGGGGGATGAAATTTGTATGACTGACGACAGCACCGTAGGGCGCCCGGTCCTTCATGTTCAGCCAGTAGATGCCGTGGGTCACATCCCGGTCAATCGCGAGCGTAACACACGCAGCACCCTGATAGGGAATCGGAGGAATAGCAGGTCCGCCGGCTTTCTGCAGTACCTGGGGAGGTATGGTGGATAATACCGCATCATACGTCGTATGGTTGACCGCCCATTTCTCCCCTGTACGGGTGAGCGAGGTAACCGGAGTCCCTTTCCCGATGATCCCCCCATTCTTTTCTATGGATTTTTCCAGGGAATCAATAAGGCGCTGGAAGCCCCCGTTGAGATACCCGAGGCGTTCACCCGATACTCCGCGATCAGACCGGATCGCTATCCTGCTGAAAAGCCATGCAGCAGAGACTTCCTTTCTCCGATCCCCGAACTTGCTTTTCAGGAGCGGCTCGAAAAACGAAGTGTAGACGTTGTCACCGAGATGATCGATAATATAACGCTCCGCCGGGATATCGTCAAGAGCGGCGAGATCCGTTTTTTTTGCTGTCAGGGTCAGCAATCCGAGCCGGGCTTTCCCCAGAAGAGAGAGTTCGGGATACCGGATAATCTCCGCAGGCGTATTGAGGGGATAGACTGTACCGCCGGAGTAATACCCGGTTGTCCCGGTCCTCCATTCAAGACTCTCATGGATTCCCAGTTCCCTCATCAGGGCAAACAGGTGGTTATCTCCGGAGAAACAGTGATGGTAATACCGCTCGATCCAGTATCCATTGACATTATACGAGGACAGGCAGCCACCAAGGTACGGCATCTTCTCGAACAGATGGATCTCGTGTTCACCGGCAAGCATATGTGCAGCTGCAAGGCCGGTCAATCCTCCGCCGATGATACAGATCCGCATGGTTCCTGATCCATAGTATTTTTCATGGCGAAATGAAAAAGGCTCCGTAATAGAGCGGAAAAGAGCAGTACATCCCCGTAGATACGATAAGAAAGTTTTTGTACTGTTGAATTCAAGTTCATACGAGTAAAAGGTCTTAAAAGGAATTAAAAGAAAATAATTATCCGTTAGCCCATTGGATGGTGTAACCAGATGCGCGTATTTTTCATAGGGTTTGGTCAAGCGGGCGGCAAAATTGTCGATATGTTCATCGAACAGGACAGGAAGCTCGGGACCAACAGTTTCCGGGGGATTGCTGTAAATACTGCGCGAACCGACCTGATGGGACTCAAGAACATCGAGATGAAAGACCGGATCCTGATAGGGCAGACCATGGTCAAGGGGCATGGTGTCGGCACCGATAACGTGACCGGTGCCCGGGTCACCGCTGACGAGATCGACAGCATCATCAGCGCCATAGACATACGCGGAACCCATGATGTGGATGCATTCGTTATTGTTGCCGGTCTCGGCGGGGGAACCGGATCCGGAGGTTCACCGGTCCTTGCCCGCCACCTCAAGCGGATTTACCGGGAGCCGGTATATGCCCTCGGGATCATCCCGGCACCGGAAGAAGGCCGCCTCTATTCCTACAATGCAGCCCGGAGTCTCACAACCCTCGTGAATGAATGCGACAATACGTTTATTTTTGACAACAGCGCCTGGAAGAACGAGGGGGAGAGTGTCAAGGGTGCATTCCAGCGCCTGAACAATGAGGTTGTCCGGCGATTCGGTGTCCTCTTCCGTGCCGGTGAAGTGACCCGGATGGGCGTAGGCGAAATGGTCGTCGACTCCAGTGAGATCATCAACACCCTTCGCGGGGGAGGCATTACTTCCGTGGGATATGCAATCAGCGAAGTGATGAGCAAGCGCACCAAGGACAAGCGGGGGCTTATCGGGGGTCTCAAGAATAAACTCGGCGGAAGGAAAGAAGCAAATGAAGAGGTTCTTCTCGGGGAAGATCGGTCGGCAAAGATCGTCGCCCTCGTCCGCAGGGCGATGCTGGGGAGGCTGACACTACCCTGCGATTATTCGACCGCGGAACGGGCGCTGGTTATCATTGCCGGCCCTCCTGACGAAATGGACCGGAAAGGTGTTGAAAAAGCGAAGAGCTGGGTCGAGGAGAATATCGCCGGCGTTGAAGTCCGGGGAGGAGACTACCCGGTGCAGAGCGAGTATGTCGCTGCAGTCGTCATGCTGGCAACAGTCGGCAATGCACCGAGGATCAAGGAACTCCTTGATATCGCAAAGGAGACAAAAGAAGATGTTATTAAATCAAAAGAGAAAAAGAGCAGTATGTTTGAGGAGGGTATCGACCCCTTATTTGAGTGAGGTTTCTGATGAAGGGTATAGCTAAGTGTATTGTTCTTGCATTATCGCTGATGTTTTGTTTCCCGGCAGTATCTGCATTTGCAATGTCATCGGTCACCATCGATCCTCCCGGGCCGCTGACCGCCGGAACTCCCGTAATTATCACATTCAAGATCGACCTGACCGCATCCGGGGACGAGACATTCCCTTCAGGAGATGAACTGCAGATGTCAACGGACCTGGACTCGGCCCAGTGGACCTGGTCCCTTGTCCTTGACGGCGTGGATACCGTGCAACCCTCAACATCAGGAAGGGTTCTCTCGGTTTCCGGCTGGATTTTGTCCTATCCTTCCTCCATGGAAGAATCGATGAAGGTTACCCTGCAGGGTAAGGCACCGGCTTCTACCCAGACGACGAACAAGACCATGCTCAAGGTATGTGAATATGACAGTCATGGCAATCTCCTCTCCAGTTCCTGTGTGGAAAAGACTCAGATCATCGTGAACCCGGCAGAGATAACGAAGAAAATAGCGGAGATGGAAGCATCCCTCCAGACATACAGGAGCCATATCGATGAGAAGTCCGCCCTTGGCATCGACACTGCGTCCGGAGAAGCAAAATATTCAGAGGCCGACCAGAAGATCAAGGCTGCAAAAGGCCTGCCATCGACCCAGTATCTCCAGGCATACAGCAACCTGGATGCTGCAAAACGATCCATTGAAGACGGGGAGATTGCCCTCGACCGTGCATGGGCAGAGAGCGAGCTTGCCAATGCCCAGATCCCCATCAACAAAGTCGACGAGATTATTGCGTGGTTCAGGTCCAATGCAAGCACCAGGGATGACGCACAGCTCGCCACCATCATGACAAAACGCGAGGTTGCCGTGAGTTACCTCGTTACTGCCCAGGACGAAATCAACAATGGCAACTACAATCAGGCGAGGGTCAAGGCGCAGGATGCCTTCAATAAGGGTAACGAATCCTACACCGATGCCCTGAACAGGCAGACTGAAATCGGGAAGGGCTTTTTTGCAAACCTGCCCATACCCAAGTTCGGGAAACTCCCGATCGTCCCCATCATCGCAGTTGTAGTGGTCGTCCTTGTCATTGTCGGTGTTTTCATCTACCGCAAGCGTTCACACTGGGACGAACTCGGATAGATCCCTTCAGAAATCCACTTTTTTCTGCACGGTAACCAGATCAAATCATTCCTCCCGGGAATCTTGGGAGAATCCGGATCAATCAATCTTTGATTTTCACTTTCATCAAACCCTGGATGAAAATTGCGGGTATTCCTGTACCCGCTTGTTGGACTCAGAGTGTCCAGCATTTTTCAGCAGATTTTGATCGAAAAATTTTCAGCAAGGATCGATTAGTGATTTTCAAACGCGATTACGATCTCGATTGAAATTCTGATTCGGATCAATCAAGCTTTGATTTTCATTTTTCCATCAAACCCTGATTGAAAAATTTTCAGCAGACTTTGATTGAAAAATCGCAGGTGAACTTTGATTAAAAACCTGCTGCATGATGAAATGCTCCGACGTATTCCCCGGATTGTTGCTGTGGAGGATCAGCTTAACTTTTTGCAGGCAAACCCTGATTAAATTTTTTTCAGCAGACTTTGATTGAAAAATTTTCTGCAAGGTTTGACTGGTGTTTTTCAAACACGATCATGATCGCGATTGAAAACGTAAGCCGGATTAATCGAAACGTGCTTGAAGACAGTCCGCTCTGTCGCGCTCATGCCAATGAAGGCGTTCCCGTGGATTTAGCCTGAAGAAACCGGAGAATTCTTCCGGAAAGAATCCCCGCTCATGCAACGATTCCTGCCCCGCCGCTCATAACACCCGGGCATCCGCCAGATCTGCAGATCATACTCCTTTTTGGCAACGGATGACAATCATTCTCTATGCAGGTGACCTTCCTTGGCACCAACGGATGGTTCGATACCCCCACCGGGAACACAGTCTCAATCCTTGTCCGGACACGGGATTTCGACATCCTTTTCGATGCCGGCAACGGGATATACAAGGCTGACCGGTACATATCGCAGGAAAAGCCGGTGTACCTTTTTCTTTCGCACTTCCATATCGACCATATCGCCGGCCTCCACATCCTCGTCAAGTTCCGGCTGAAAAAAGGTCTGAAAATCTTCTGCATGCCGGGCGGCGCTGCTCTCCTCCATACCTTCGCGGGGGAACCGTTCACGGTACCGCTGGAAAAACTCCCGTACCCGGTGACCGTTACCGAGCTTGAAGAGGGATCCCACACCATCCCGTTCCCTGTCGAGTGCCGGAGACTCGTCCATCCCGCTCCCTGTTATGGCTATCGCGTAGAGATCGACGGGAAGACTGTAACGTTCTGCACGGATACCGGCGTCTGCGACAATGCCGTCACGCTTGCCCGGAATGCCGATCTCCTCATCACCGAATGCGGGCTGAAACCCGGCGAAAGCAGCCCGGACTGGCCCCATCTCAACCCGCAGGACGCAATCGGGATAGCAAAAAAAGCCGGCGCAAAACGCCTTGTCCTGCAGCACTTCGGTGCGGAAGTGTACAAAACCCTTGACGAGCGCAGGGCAGTTGAGGAACAGTACCGGGATCTCTGTCCCGGCCTTGTTGCTGCAACTGACGGCCTTACCCTGGAACTCTGATCGGCCCCCGGTACCGGATTCAATGCAGGGAGATTTTCCAGTGAAAATCAGGCTCGAAGATAAATGATGGGGGCTGATGCCCCCATACCCCCTGCAGGATAGTTGCCACCGCCCCGCGGGGGCGCTCCCGGGCGGCCTTCAAGTCCCGTTTTCCGGGAAAGTGCTCTTGCACCGCCGTGCCCCGCGAGGCATCGAATCCCGGAGAGATGAGATGTAGGAAGAGCCATCAGGTTCTTCGAAGGCCATGAGGCGGGGAGCCATCATAATTAACCACGATTCAGGTGATTTCAAGCCTTGAATGTGGGCCTTATCAGGTTCATGCCCGTTTCCAGAGAGCCAAAAATTGTTACTCACCGATCTTCTTCATCAGCCATGCCATGTTCTTCCCGAGCGTCTGCATGGTCATGATCCCTTCCTCGTCGCTCTTCACATCGCCCGGTGCGAGCCCCAGGCCGATATTCCAGTAGGATGATCCCGGGACAACCATCTGGCTGATGAAGAAGAAATGATTCATGGTGTCAAACGCATGGATGGCCCCGCCCCGGCGGACTGCCACGACTGCTGCGCCCACCTTGCGCCGGAACATGTCCTGGTTTGCCTTCGCCACGAACCCGGCCCGGTCGATCAGGGCCTTCATCTCGGTGGAAACATCCGTGAAGTACGTTGGCGATGCAAGGATGATCCCGTCGGCATCCAGCATCTTTTCTATACATTCATTCAGGATATCGCCCTTCACCGCACACCGCTTGTCCTGGTTGGTAAAACACTTTCCACAGGCTGTGCAACCCCGGATCTTCTTTCCCGAGAGCTGGACAAGTTCGGTTTTTATCCCTTCCTTCTTCAGTTCCTTAAAAACGGTATTGACAAGGATGGCGGTATTCCCATCCCTGCGTGCGCTGCCATTGAATGCAACTACCTTCATGGTACACCTGTACCCTGAATGTGGGAATCAAAGAATAAAAAACCGGGGGATAGTTCCGTATCTGCTGCACCCTGTCTCAGTGCGCCATCTTATGAGCTCGGACGCCAAATGGTGGTGCAATATGAATACAAGGATACAGTTTTCCGACTTCAGCCTGTCAAAAGAAGTCGCGAAAGCCATAGAAGATATGGGCTTTGAAGAGCCCTCGCCTATCCAGGCACTCGCCATCCCTCTTATCCAGGCCGGGCGCGATGTAACAGCCCAGGCCCAGACCGGTACCGGCAAGACCGCCGCGTTCGGTATCCCTCTCATAGAAAAGATTGACCCGGCAAAAAGGGCTGTGCAGGCAATCGTGCTCTGCCCGACCCGGGAACTTGCCATCCAGATCGCTGAAGAGTTCACCGGCCTTCTCGCACATATCCCCCGGATCACCGTGCTGCCGGTCTATGGCGGCCAGCCTATCGATCGCCAGCTCCGTGCCCTTCACCAGGGGGTTCATATCGTGATCGGTACGCCGGGGCGGGTCATGGACCACCTCGAGCGCCGGACACTCGTCCTGAACGATGTCGCAACGGTCGTGCTCGACGAGGCCGACCAGATGCTCGACATGGGATTCCGCGACGATATCGAATTCATCGTAAAAAAGGTCCCCCAGGACCGGCAGACCCTCCTGTTCTCGGCAACGATGCCGCAGCCGATCATCGATTTCTCGAAGCGGTTCCAGAACCGGCCGGAGTTTGTCCGCGTCCAGTATACCGAGCTGACCGTCCCCCAGATCGAACAGTCCTATATCGAGGTCAAGGACCGCGAGAAACTTGATGTACTCTGCCGGGTGATCGACCTGTGGGATCCCCGGCTTGCCATCATCTTCTGCAACACCAAGCGCCGGGCAGAAGAACTGGCCGGCAAAATCAAGGCCCGGGGATACCGTGCCGAGGAGCTGCACGGCGACATGAAACAGTCGCAGCGTGACCGGGTCATGGGAGGATTCCGGAAAGGACTGATCGATATCCTGATTGCGACTGATGTCGCTGCCCGGGGGATTGACGTGGAAGCAGTTGACATGGTCATCAACTTCGATGTGCCACAGGATGTCGAGTATTACGTGCACCGCATTGGCCGGACAGGGCGTGCGGGAAAGAGCGGCAGGGCGGTTACCTTTGTGGCACCCCGGGACTTCACGAAACTCCGGGAGATTCAGCACTATGCGAAGGTGAAGATCCCGAGGATCCCGGTACCCTCGCAGGGCGATGTGGCCAGGACGCGGACACTTGCAATGCTCGATAAAATCCGGAAAACCATCAGTGAGGGGGGACTGGAGACCTATACCCGGATAATCGAGCAGGAGGCGGAAGGCGACCTCACGTCCGTTGAGATTGCCGCAGCACTCCTGAAACTCCAGATGGAGCAGGGAACTGCCGAGTCTCCTGAAATCCGGGACGCGATCACATTTCCGGATACCGGTGCCGAACCCGGCATGGTCAGATTCTTCCTTGGCGTCGGCAGGGAACACAAGGTCCAGCCAAAGGACATCGTCGGAGCAATTGCCGGTGAAACGGGCATCCCGGGAAAAGCCATCGGGGCAATCCGGATCCTGGATTCGTACTCGTTTGTCGAGATCCCACAGGAACACGCTGCCGAGGTTTATGAGATCATGAAGGAACGGACCATCAGGAACCAGCCGACAAAGATCGAGCCGGCACAGGGACAGGGCCGGCGATCGTCCCCGCAGTGATGGCGGAACATATCCCATAAACCTCTTATATGTTCCGCGGACACCTTCTGTGCATGAACGCCCGATACGTTACAGGGAGTTTCCTGGTGATCCTCTCCCTGCTGTTCATTGCAGGGTGCCTGCAGGCAACCCCCCCGGCAACCCCGGCCCCGACAGAGGTTATGACGACAACTGAAGTCGCAACGCCAGTTCCCACGACACCGTTATCACTGACTCCCGGCCCTACAGAGAAACTTCCTGATATGTGGAGTCTTGATGTGCAGGTTACAGGCAACGGAGAGGCAATCGATCCGCAGATCACAACGACCATCCGTGGAGGCAAAGGATTGAATTTCATCACGATGGTTGATGTCAGGATCACCCGGGCCGATGGCAAGGTTGAAACCGGGTATATCAAAAGAGACAGAACGTACCGGGTCGGAGATTCGATTACCCTGCCGGTCACCTCGCAGATGGGCAATGTGAACAGGGTTGAGGTTTATGCAACAACCCCGCAGGGAAACAGGGTAAAAATCTTCGACGATTATGTGCCGTTCCGCACCTATCACTGATCTTTTTTTTCAGGCCTCGCGCTTTTCATCAATCTGTGCATAATACTGAACAATCGCCGGGATCACAATACCGACAGCAATGATTCCGTACGCCAGAGGTTCGTCGCCGAACGGGGGGGTAAGGATTATCCAGATGCCGTTTACGACGATAAACAATCCCAGAAAAATACTTATGATCCTGATGATGATGTGCATTCCCCGGCTCCGGTCCTTATGGGATAGTGTTCACTGCAGAAAATGAACCTTTGTATCCGGATCAACAAATCCGTATCATTCACCGGCAATCCGCATTGTCTCCCAGCGGACTGCTTTTTGTTCGACGGCGTTCCTGATAATCCGCTGGGTGCGTGACAACGCTGCTCCGTCTCCTTTCTTCACATCCATGAAAATAATCTGAATCTCACCCTGTTTCTCATCCGCAACCCGTGTCAGCCCGTCAAAGATGATATAATCCACCGGTGACCCGATAAACCGTGCATCCGACGGAGTATACTGAAAATCCGGGAGGACCGGCGCCATCTGCTCAGCTATCTTTCCCTTAAGCGTGGAACGCGACCGGTTCACGGAGTCCTTCCGTATCCCCTCGGCAGCCTCCTTCTTCCAGACCTCAAGCTCTGCCCGGGATTGTTCCTCGATGACGGGAATCATGGCCCTGACGTACGAATAGCCCAGGATAAATCCGAGGACGAGAGCCAGGACAACCGGGAGTATCAGCTCTTCAAGAGACATCAAGAGGGATACGCGGCGATCCCTTAATTTGTTTGAGGATGCGCCATCGGAACCCGGGTAATATACTTGATACTGCAAATCCCATACTGTAAAGAATGACGGGGTGGAGAGAATTTCCCTGATTCCCATACAGGAGAGAATCATCGCCGCTGAACGCGAATTATCCGATCTGCTGGCATACCCGCAGGAACGTTTTGAAGAGATAATCAGGGATGTCGGATTTCGTTGCGATTGCTGCAGCAGGTGCTGCACACGGGTGTTCAACGGCCATGTATTTCTTCTTGACCGGGATACCGCCAGGGCAAGGGAGATCGATCCACAGTCGGTTGAACCAGCTCCCTTCCCCGAGTTCTGCGACCAGAACGGCACGTTCTATGTATCCGGGTATGCCCTCAAAGCAAAGAACGATGATCGCGGGTCCTGTTATTTCCTTGAGAACACAAGGTGCAGGATATATGACCGGCGCTTTTCGATCTGCCGTGTCTATCCCTATATGCTCCACCGTGAACCTGACCAGAACGGGAAAATTGACTGGAGGCAGATAGCAGGGCTCAACGAGCACGGGGAGTACCACACCGAGATACCCGACAACCTCTGTCGTCAGACAGCCGCCGAAACCCGGGAGTACGAGGCTGCCGTCATCAGGCAGGAGATTGCATTCCTCACCTGCATTCGTGACTACTTTTTACAGAACAGGCTCAGGCATGTCCAGAAGATTCATGATGATCTCATGCGGGAATACGGACGGGGAGGGGAGATCCGTGTCATGGTATACTTCAACGGCCATCTGGAAGAGCACCGGATCCGCGGAACGGTTACTCCGAAAACGACAGGAACACCGAAGAAAAAATGAGGGAAATACCGGCCGAAAAACCGGTATGGTTCAGGGAACCGTACGGATGTTTTCGTGTTGGTTCGCCGTAGATCCGAACCGGTACGATCCTTTCGGGATGAAGAGTTCGAACCGGGCTCCCTGCAGGTAGACGCCGGTTTCGCGGAGGCCGATACCGGTGATGGAAAGGATTTCACGGGCAAGGAAGAGGCCGAGGCCGGTATTCTTGCCAAACCCGCGCCGGAAAATTTTCTCCTTGTCCTGCGGGGGTATGCCCACGCCGTCATCTTCTATCGTTATTATCAGGCCGTCATCGGTTTCATGCGCTCCAAGACTGATGCAGGTTTTTTTGGGTCCCCCGTA
The DNA here is from genome assembly GCF_002067035.1 of Methanoregula sp. PtaB.Bin085. Classification (GTDB taxonomy): domain Archaea; phylum Halobacteriota; class Methanomicrobia; order Methanomicrobiales; family Methanospirillaceae; genus Methanoregula. Next base: position 118,998 of record NZ_MVQB01000060.1, read on the forward strand.
TCTCATCGTGTTGTCGATCTGGTTGTAAAAAACACGTTCCAGAAGGGGGTCTGCAAAGATTTCAACGTCTTCCAGATCCGAGCGTACCTGGACCTGTTGCAGGTCTGCATGGGAACAGGCCCGGAGGAACACCGTCTGCACATTCTGCCAGGATGGTGGGATTACCCCAAGGTTCTGATATAACCGGGTAAACTCGATATGCTGCGCGATAATCGTGGTTGTCTCCATCAGCTTTTCGACATACATGGAGGCCTGTGTTTTCGGAGGATACTCTTTCAAAAGCGACAGGTATCCCCCCAGAACGGTAAGTTTGTTCCGGATATCGTGGCGGGTGATCTCGGCCATGAGGTTCAGCTTCTTGTTTGCCAGCTGCAGGGCCTGTTCCACCTGCTTGCGTTCCGTGATGTCCCGCGCTGCAGCATACATAAGTTTTTCACCGTAGGGGAACGATCGCCATTCAATCCAGCGGTAGATGCCATCCTTGCACCGGAACCGGTTGACAAAATTCACGATCCCTTTTCCGGCCCGCAGATCCTCCATGGCCCTGGCAGTGGCAGGCAGATCATCGGGATGGACCAGGTCAAGGAATTTTTTTCCTTCCAGCTCGTCAATACGCCACCCAAGGATCATTTCCCAGGCCGGGTTCAGTCTCCTGAAATACCCGTCGGTGTCGGCAATACAGAGGAGATCCAGGGCAAGGGTAAAGAACTGGTCAAGTTCCCCGGACTTCTCCTGCGGAGCGACCTCGGTTTTTGTCCGGTGAACGGCGATATCGATCTTGCGGCTGAGCTCGCTGAACCGGGATGCAGGATCGCTTCCCTTCTGGAGATAAAACGTTACACCGAGATTTATTGCCTCGATGACAACTTCTTCCCGCCCTTTACCGGTGAAGATGATAAACGGGATGTCCCCGAATTCTGCCCGGACCTGTTTTAAAAAATCAACCCCGTCGGATTCGGGCATAAGATAATCAGAGATGATAACATCAAAACGGCCTGCCCGGAGCTTCCTGAGCCCTTCCGCCGCAGATTCGGCAGTTTCAACCGTGTTTCTGCCATCCTTTTCAAGGAAAAGCCTGCACAGGGTGAGCAGTTCAGGCTCATCATCGACATAGAGGACAGAAGGCATGTGAATAAATGTCATAAATGCCGGCAAAAAAGGTTTTCCCTGTCCGGCCCATCCCCAAATCCCGGTCCGGGTTGGCCTTATCTATGCCGTTACGAGAGACATATTGCCCGGGAAAAGATCTTCAACATTATACGGTACCTGCAGGATTTTTAACCATCCGGACGAATCATTCATGAGTCATCATGAAACAGCCCCGCATGGTCGACCTGAAAGCCATTGCCGTAACAGCAATGGAAAAATATGGTTTTAATCCACAGTTCCCGGAGACGGTTATCCAGGAAGTCATGGCACTGACTGACAAGGTATCCGGATATGATACAGGAACGGCAGGGGACCTCCGCTCCCTTCTCTGGTCGTCCATTGATAATTCCGATTCAATGGACCTTGACCAGCTCGAGTACTGCGAACGCGTATCCGGCGGGGGGGTCCGGGTTCTGGTTGCAGTAGCCGATGTCGATATCTATGTCCCCCGGCGTTGCCACGCTGACCGGTATGCCGCGCATAATGGCACCTCAATCTATACCGGGATCGTTACGTTCCCGATGCTGCCGGACAGGCTTTCAAAAGACATCTCATCTCTCCTGCCGGACAGGGACCGTCTCGCGATCGTTGTTGAATATACTGTTCTCCCCGACGGGGATCTCCGCCCCGGGGTCGTCTCACGCGCCCTTGTACGGAACAAGGCAAAACTCGTATACGAGGAACTCGGTGACTGGCTCGAGGGCACGGGGCCGATACCTGCTCCCGTACGCGATATCCCCGGACTCAGGGATCAGATCCAGCTCCAGGCCGAGACAGCCCGCAGGCTCCGGAAAAGGCGGATGGACATGGGGGCCCTTGACCTCCAGACCATCGAAGCACAACCAGTTGTCGAAGGGGACAGGGTCCAGAAGCTTGTTGTCCTGAAACAGAACATGGCACGGATCGTTATCGAGGAGTTCATGGTGGCAGCCAACCGGACCATGGTCTCATTTCTCGGGGATGCAGGTGTCCCGATGATCCAGAGGGTGGTTAAAGTGCCGAAATACTGGGACGAGATTATCCTGACGGCAGCAGAGTATGGCGTCAGGCTGCCCAAAACCCCGGATGTCAGGGCGCTCGCATCGTTTCTCAGGAAACAGAAGGAAGCGGATCCGGAACGGTTTCCGGACCTGTCACTCACCATCATCAAGCTCCTGGGCCCGGGGGAGTATATGCCCCTGGAGCCCGGTGCTCCGCCGACCGGTCATTTCTCGATGGCAGTAACCGATTATACGCATGGTACTGCTCCGAACCGGCGGTACGTCGATGTCATCAACCAGCGGCTGATCAAATCGGTCCTCGACAAAACACCAGGCCCCTACACCCTTGATTCCCTTGTCGACCATGCCATATGGCTTACCGACCGTGAGAAAGGGTCCAAAAAAGTGGAGCGTTTCATGCGAAAAGCTGCGGCAGCAGTATTGCTGCAGGACCAGATCGGCTCCATGTTCGAAGCTCTTGTCACCGGCTCTTCCGAGAAAGGAACCTATGTCCGGCTTATCGAACCCCCCGCCGAGGGTCGGGTAGTGCGGGGCGAACGGGGATTATGGGTGGGACAGAAGGTGCGGGTCCGGCTCCTGAAGACAGATCCCTACAACGGGTTTATCGATTTTGAACGGATCGGAGGTAAAATACGGAAGTGACGGTGAAGAATTACTCTCCTTCTTCCGATCGTTTTCATCGGTTAATCGTCTTATAGCGATTCAATCCAATGTGGAGAGAAAAACACCATGGGATCTGGTCAATTGAAATCCTGAACAGATCATTCCATAATGCTGATATGTCCAATCCCCGATGATCAGATATGCAACAAAAAACCATTCTTTCCGGAATCGTGCTGGTCTGTATCCTTGTTGTCGTTGCCGGATGCACCGGTACACAGAAACCGGCCGATACTCCCGCTGTAACCTCCGCGGCTGCAATCCCCCCCGCAACCGTTACTGCCGGTGCTGATCTCGTCCCGTCTCCGACAGACAGCATCCTCGCGGCAAACAACGTCAACATCAATGTTGAGAAGGATCATCTCGGGAATGTCATCGTAACATTTCAGGGAGGAAGCGGGCTCCAGCAGGTCAACAGGATCGATGTTACCCTGAACCGGGCCGATGGACAGGTTAAAACCGGGGAAGTCGGGATCCGGGCAGATGATCAGCTGACGCTGGAAGGAACAAAGAGTACAGATCGTGTCATGGTATATGTTTCCATGAAAGACGGGAAGAGATACAAGCTCGTCGATACCCTGGTGCCATTCAAAGCGCGGTTGTAACAGAGATCATTTTTTCTTCCCCGGTTTTTCTGACTTTTCAACGAGACCACGTTCGGGATACCACGAAGTTATTATAAAAGCACGGCGTGACATTGGATTTGATGATCCGTATCCGGAGATTTCTCAATCTGGCCATAGTCTGCTGTTCCCTTATCATCGTTGTCCATGGCGTTACCGCCTTCAGCGTGGGGGCGGTCTCAGTCAGCCCTTCCGGTAACCTGTATCCCGGTGACACCGTCAATGTGTCGTATACGGTGTACGCTGCAAGCGGCGCAGCATTTCCATCGTACGATGACCTGCAGTTCGTTACGGAACTCGACGATCCCAGCTGGCTGTATTCGATTTCCGTGAACGGGGTGAAGAATACCCGGCCGGTCACGGATGGCAAGACCCTGACGATCAGCGGTTTTGAACTGGCGTACAAACCCCAGTTCGAAGTTGATGTTCAGGTTACACTCCGGGGTACAATCCCTGCGGGAACCGTCCGGGGGACCAATAAAACCCTCGTAAGGATTCAGGAACTGGATGCGCGGGGATATTCCATCGGGTACTCGGCAGTGAACATCGACCACCTGATCGGGGAACCCACTCCCCCGCCAACACCGGCGTATGGCAGTATCACCATCACCTCATCACCCTCTGGTGCCGACATCTATGTTGACAATGTATACAAGGGACTCTCTCCGGGAGTGTTCAGCGCTATCCAGAACGGGGACCACCGGGTGCTGATGAAAATGGATGGATACCTGGATTATGCAAGAACCGTGAAAGTCACCGGTGACAACCAGTCGCTGCACGCGGTGCTCAATCCAAAGGTATCCACTCCTGCAACCACTCCTGTGCCCGGCCAGACCTCTGCAGCCGGAACGGGATCCCCGTCACCGACAACGCCGGCACAAACCCCCGGGTATGGTTCACTCTCGATCACGACCACACCCCCGGGTGCTCTCATCTACGTGGACGGTGCGATGAAGGGAGTGTCCCCGGCAACAATTCCCATGCTTCCGGAAGGTCCGCATGAAGTGACGCTGATCATGGACGGGTACCAGGATCTTAAAACAACTATTGTCATCAGCGAGGGATCAACATCGGAATATATCACCGGGCTTGCGAAAACGACACCGAAGACCCCGGGCTTCCCTGCCGCAACAGCCGTACTGACGCTGGGGCTATTCGCTCTTCTCCGGAAAACGAGAGATTAAAAAATTCCGGTTCCTCTGACATCCATCACTTCCGGGGATTTATCCCCGTTTGTAGCCAAGTTTCCTGAGCAGGCCGGTCCGCCACCGGACACCCTCGGGACCTTCAACTCCCCTTGGCTTTTGCCCGTCAATCACACCCAGGATTCCCCGGCCCTGGTGCGATTCAGCTATGACGATTTCCGCCGGGTTTGCCGTTGCGCAGTACACGGTGCAGACTTCCTGGAGATTTTTGATTGCGTTCAGGACGTTAACGGGATAACAGTCCCGCAAAAAAAGGATGAACGAATGCCCTGCCCCGATGACCTTCGCATTGTCACGCGCCAGGGCAATAAGATCCTCATCATTACCATCGATCCGGATGAGACAGTCTCCCGAAGCTTCCGAGAACGCCAGTCCGAACTTTGCACCGGGAACTGCCCCTACGACCACTTCCGCGATATCCTCGACGGTCTTGATAAAATGAGATTGGCCGAGAATGAAATTCACATCTTCCGGTTTGTGAATTTTCACAACCCTGATCTCCACACCTTCACCAGCCATGGATACACCGGATGTGAATTGGGTGTTCCGGATAATAAATTGGTTTTGATGAAAAGACCGGCAGATGGTATATTTTTCCAGGTCCGGTGATCCCCGGGTATGCCCGTACAGTCCCCCGGAAAAAACTGTACGGTACCTTCCGCCGGATGGCAGACTGCCCCTCCGGAATAACGATACTGCATCCTTTTATCTGTACAGATGAAATCTCAATCCGGTAGAAGTTGTTCGCAACGGGAGTCACTGATGATGGGGGCCCGGTACACGATCCTGGTAATGATGCTTATCGCCGGTATTTTGTTTTCAATACCACCGGTTTCTGCAGTAAAATCATATGAACAGTCGGTGGGAGATTCTCTGACACGGGGAGGCAGGTTCACCGTTACCATCACGGCTCTCCCGAATTCATCGTATTACGTATGGATCCCGCACACATCCTCCATGACCGGCGAACCCCGGGATCAGCCGCCGGTTATTGCCGATAACCAGGCAAATGTTGCCCAGGATCCGGAGAACGGACCGTATACCATCGGATCTTACCGGTATTCCAACGGGGGCGGGCAGACAATACGGGATGATATCGCTCCGTCCACGGCAGATTTGTCAAATACACGCTACTACGCGCTGGTGACTACGGATCATGCCGGGCAGGCGACCGTCGAATTCCTCACGTCCGTGAATACCGGTCTCAGGTCATATTCGGTCAGGGTCGAAAATCCCCGGTCGGTCGACAGTGACAACCTGTTTGTGGAACTCCGTGTCTTTTCAAGGAGAGCCCCCTCACCCGTAGAGATATTCACGGTCCCGGAAACGGAGAGGACAACCGTACAGCAGACAACCGCAGTGGTGAGCCTGCCTCCGGAAACGACCTCATTCCAGACAACGATACCGGAACCCGTTCAGACAACAGTCCCGCCAACGGTGCCGACAACAAAAAAAGCGCCGATAGGGATTGGAACGTGCATCGCAGCCGCAGGAGTGTGCCTCCTCCTGAAGAAAGAATACCGACAATCCTGCGGCAGGTGAATACACACTCGGGAATAGTGGGGAGATAGCCGCGAGAGGACAGCATCCCCCCGGGACCATCCCTTACAGACTCCTGGTTCAATTCCGCTCCATTACACAACCATGTCCCGCAACGATGGAAACACAGTGACCTGTTCCCATGAACAGGAATCGGATATCCTCCAGCAGTTCTTTTCCCGCCCGCTCTTTCTCAGCATCACGATCGGTATCCCGTTCTGCATCTTCAAACTCCTGTTCGGTATCACGCTGATCCGGACTTTATCGGATCTGCCATCCCCGTTTTCATCCGCCGGGTGGATTGTTACGGCATGGGCCCTGACGGATCTGATCATGAACCTCGGCCGGGAATTCTTCGATATCCTTGGCCGCCCGGCACCCTTCGAATATTGTACAATAGCACAGGCAGGCCGCCTTTTCCACATGCCGATGGTGTTTCTTGCGATCGATACCCTGCTCACCTTTATGATCATCTGTGCAATGCTCTGGTCCGGATGGATTGCATCCCTGACCACGTTCGAGAGTTACCTGTGGTACGGTGCAACGACCCTGAACCTGATCAGCCTTTCCCTTGTCGCACTCTATAACGAGATCCGGTCCCTGCACTGACAGCCGTGTAAAACAGACGATTTTTGGAATGCTGCTCCGGGATCTTATCCGTTACTTTGCGTCCTCGCCGAGCGCTTCCCTGCTCCGCATCTGGTACAGGACCATCGGATCCATCTCTTTGTAGGAGTCTTTGCCGGTCCGCATGATGACATTCGATATCCCGCTGTTGACAATCATCTTGGAACAGAGGAAACAGGGCCATATCTGGGTAGTCTCATCGGTTTCCACGTCGAAACCTGCGAGGTACAGGATGCATCCCCGGGCATGCTTTCCGGCCTGCAGGAGTGCGTTCATCTCGGCATGAACGCTCCGGCAGCGCTCGTAGTTGGAGCCTGAGGGGATATTATGCTCCTTGCGCCAGCAGCGGTTGAGCTCGGTGCAGTCCATCTGTTTCCGGGGAGCCCCGGTATACCCGGTTGACACGATGGTATTGAATTCATCGACGATAATTGCACCAAAGTTCCGCCGGAGACAGGTCCCCTGGTGGGCGCACCGCGTTGCCAGGTCGAGAAAGTACTGATGCCTGTTGGTCCGCATGTGAGAAAATATGGAAGAGTCCGGTATTAAAGCGGTAGGTTTTGTGAACACAGCACTTTCACGCTGTCCAATCAAAATACCATTCATTACCTCCATTAAAAACCTGAATGTATGACAGAAATCAGCATCATTGAAGTCCCTGCCATGAACGTGCTGGGAACACGAAAGACGGGGTCGTATACCCTGATCCCTGAACTCCTCCTGAAGGTTTTTTCCTACGCCCGGAAGAAGAAGCTCAATGTCACCGGTCCACCCTTTTTCATCTGCCACGAGATCTCACCGGAGGCAGTCCGGGAGGCGAACGAAAAAGGGACTGCGGTTATTGAAGTCGCTTGGCCGGTTGCCGGTCCTGTCAAAGGAACAAGAGAGATACCGGTATATGTCCTCCCGGGAGGGCGTATGGCACACGCGAACCCACAAAGGGCCGTACGAAACCTGTGAATCTACCTATCTCGAACTCTTTGCATCGATAGAGAAACAATCCCTGACAATCTGCGGCCCGATCCGTGAGGCGTATCCCAACGATCCCCGTACCGTGCCTCCGGAAGAGATCATCACGGAGATCTTTGTTCCCGTGAAATAACATCCTGCTTTTTTCGTACAAGCAATTCGGAAATACTACACAGAAGCCCCCGGCCACAACCAGAAGAACAGGAACAGGTGCAGGATACACAGGAAGGGCACAAGGAGAAATTTCACGTGGCGGTTCTTATGCCGGAATAGAATCATTGCAGCCAGGGCACCCCAGGGTCCGATGGCTGCAGCACCGAGAAGAGAATTTTCCGTACTGCGGTACGCCTTCATTTTTGCGCTGAACTTATCGAGAGCAAACGCAAGAAACGCAAGGATATTCAGGCCGGTGTACAGGAGCGGAAAGATGCCGGAAAGTGAAACAACCATAGTGCAGGATGATACGATGCTGTGTTATTCGCAAAGCCGGAAGTGCCACCGGCAGAACATATTTTCCGGGTGCGGATCCGGCGGTGCAAATTCGCATTCTACCCGGATCCGGGGATCGATCTCACGTGCGAACCCGGTAAATTCTGCCCGGTGCATCTCGCGGCAGACGTACTCCCCCTGGCCCCGTTTCAGCCGTGCCAGCTGTGTCGGGCAGGCCGGAACCTCGATGATCACTTCATCATCCTTCTCGATGATGGTATACCCGACAATCATTGCCCAGGGAAAATGCCGCAGGGCACGGACGAATCCCGGAAGGCCCTTCTCAGAGATCCTGAAGCGCCGGATAATGTCCTTTGCCGCCATGCCGGCAACCTTCCCCCAGACCTGTTCGTTGATCTGTTCAGCAACAGGCTGCCCGAACCGGTCATTGATATTAATGAACCAGAACGCATCGACAACCCGGTAGTGCCAGAGGAGGAATTCAAGGTACTGGTGCTTGTCGGCGTCATCCATCCGGTCGAACAGCTCAAGGTTCATATCGCTCATGCAGGAGTCACCGGAACAATAGTACACCATTTCCCGCGGGGGTTATATCTGCGTTTGGTACGGGAGAACCACCACAATGTTTGCATCATATCCCGGCAAAGATATCGATGGATGAAGAACCTGACCGTTGAGCAGGTGGAGGCAGTTCACAGGCGACTCATAGAGGAAGCACACGGTGACACCCGTGTTGTGTCGGAGGCCAACCTCTTACAGATGGTGTTCCGGGCAAACATGACAGAAAATGGTGTACTGCGGGCATCGCTTGTCTTCTGGTCCCTGTGTGCATTTCCGGCGTTCCGCGAGGGAAATGAAAGGATCGCACTCGCCATGGCTGAACAGGTTCTTGCGGACAATGGATACTGTATCACTGGCGACAGATCCGCTCTCCTTGTTCTTGCCCGGCGGATCCGGGAGTATTCTGCAGAACCGGAAGATATCGATCAATGGATGATCGATAACACCCGAATCGTTTTTGAACGATAAGATACAGACCGATACCCGCCTGCATTCACCAAGATTTAAGGAGCGGTTCAGCAGAACAACCCGCGCTCCGGGGGATGCTGACCTCATAAAGATACCCGGCAGGGCAATGATCTGATGATATCGGAAAGAAAAAAGGAGATTCGGGAGATCCATTTTAGAAGATATCGACACATTTACCGTTCGGGGTCAGCCTGAACGTCGAGCCGCAACCCCCTGGTGTTCGTGACAGGAATTGAACATCCCTTCATCGCCAAGGTCGTCATCGCAGATCAGGGCGTCTTTTTTACCGCAAATGGGACAACTGTGTGTCATGTCCCCAGGGAGACTACACTGTCGGTTCCATATATGCCGGGTTTTCACAGAGTCCGATCGGTCGGAATGCCTGTTATTCCGCCGAACGATGCATCCCGGGAAAGAAACCGGTATTCAGCCTGCCTGACTGTCGTGCAGGGGGGTCACTCCTCCGGAAAAACCTGGCGGGAGGAGATACCCCTACCCCCTGAATCCCGTACGCTGGGAAACGGATACACCAGTCCCGATGGCAACTGATCACAGGTATCGAAACACAGATTCCGCGTTACGCGAAGTCACGAAGCGTGCACTGCCGCATCCGGATCGTATCCCGGAGCAGTTCGCCTGATTCAATAAACCGGGTTACCGGAAGAGTAAATTTTTGTGAGATGTGTGTGAGCGCTGACTTAATATCCTCGAATTCCTTTGCAGGCTGCTGCATGGCATTCCGCACATTCTCCCGGACATTGAAGACACCCATGGGCACATACCCGTGGAGCGCCTCCCGCAGGATGATTGCACCGGCCTGTTTCTGCTCCCGCGCGAGTGCTTCGAGGACTGCCATCTTGCAGGTATAATAGCATCCCCCGAGTGGAGAATATTCTGTCTTTTTCTTTGATCCTTCATGATCCGAGAAGACCAGTTCCTCGTTATTGAGGACATGGAGGAAGGCTTCCGACCATTCATACTGCCATCCTGTCGGCATCAGGATAACCGCATAGTTGTTGTGGAGGCTTGAAAATTCATGGACCCGCCAGGTATCAATAACGGGGAATTTCTTCACCCGAGATAGGAGATGATCCCCGATAGTGGTATCGCAGGCAGTGATAGACCAGCGTGTCGGAACAAGACGGCGTTTGTTTCCGGACCCCATGGTTCCGGTGGAGAACGCCTTCTGGATACTTGAGAACAGGAGACCATTTCGATGAAGGTTTGTGACAGCCTCCGAAGCTTTCAGGTCGGTATCGTAAAACACTTTCTCCAGATCCCGGTTCCACCTCCCTGTCTCGATCTCAAACTGTTCAAGAGGGGCACTCGGGCCAAAGGGGATATGTTCTTCTGAGAACATTGATCCTGTCGGGGTACTGGAAAACACCACATCACTTTCCACGGAAGACTCCGATAGCGAGATGTCCTGGAGCTTCTCGATGAACCGGCCTTTCAGCTCGCATGCATGAACCCGCTGCTTGCCCCGTATCAGGCTGAGCCGGTATCCCAGTATCTCCTCCTGTGTCTTGTTTTCGGGAATCCAGGATTCCGGGCTGTCCATAATAGACGTATTCCCGTGTTCGGGTGTGACCAGCGGGCCGGCATACACATCCGGGTAATTCCAGCTGCCGATAAAGACAGATGGCGGAGAACTGCCGGCAATCTCTTTTGTAAATGGTGCAGATCGCATCAGGACTGTCGATTCCGTCAGTTGCCTGAGGTATGTGCTTTTACTGATCATGACCTGAGAAAACAGATGAACAGGTGGATATTAATCAGGTTGGTATGCAGGGAGAAAATGAATTGACCTTTTTCAGGTCATGAGAGAAAAGAATTGGTTTTTTGGTATCAGGAGAACTGGGGGCGTGAGACCTGCGTCACGTCCAGGACCGCTTCACGGATCAGGCGGCCATCCCAGAAAAGGTCGTCATTTTTGAAAAACGTTCGTGATGTGGATGCATGGACAACCTGGAGTACCGGGGGTTCAAGGGCAAAGCACCCGTTGTTCCGGAGTTCCCTGATCGCTTCGGGATTGCGGATATCGACTTCGTGATAGCGTGCCCCGGCTTCGTTCAGGGCATCCTTGAGTTCTTCGCACTGCATGTGTTTGTCTGTGGAATAAACGATCAATTCAGTCATACCTAACCTTCCTGTGTAATCCATTCCCGATACCGGATCACAAGGGAGTCAGATGTCACCATTCCATCGGTGACGGGATCTGGTCTCGTTCATGTCCGATAGGTTAAGAAAAAAAGGGAGAGTTTTTGATATATATTGGCCAGATTCCGGCAGTTCAATGGTGCTATACCGGGGGTTCAACAAATTTATATAGCATTACCGGGAGGCTGCAACCGATGTCACCTGTACGCAAATCCCTTGCAGGGATGATTCCATGCGGATTGGGCAGGTGAATCCGGTTCACCGGATACTCTGCCAGATTGCGAGGCCGAATTCGAGCGCAATGAGGACGATGATGACCCACTCGAGGAAATTGGAATGCTGGATTCGGACCTCGTCCGAGAGCATGGAATAATTCCCCCGGATGACATCGATCTTCCGGCTGACGCTCTCGCTCCACAAACCGCTCCGGAGAACCTTCAGGGCAACGGCATAGACCCGTGCGTAATAGACATCCTCCGTGACCTTGATGAGGTTATTGACTTTTTCAATGATCTCGGAGATCTCTGCCGAGGTTTCCATCTGTTTTGCCATGATGGCATGGTACTGGCGGCTGCGGCGGAACTGTGACAGGCGGTCAGCATGCTCGATGTCATCATACATCTTCTCCATCTCCCGGGTCAGCTCGCGATCATAATACCTGAGCTCGAGTACCTGGACATTGGCAAATTCAATCAGGTCGATAATATCCGTCGGGCTCTCCGGACTGCAGAGAAGGGCAGAATCCCATGACAGGACGACGATATCGTCAGCTGAATAACTCAGGGAATTCTTCAGGACATCCTCGCGAATCTGCGGGGAAATTCGGGCCCTTTCACCCAGAAGAAGCGGGACGGGATCGATAGTATCGTCACGGTGATCGGTGACATACACGGTATAATCCTCATAGAAATCCGGGTCAATCGCAAAATTCCTGATGTGAGGTCTGATGATCTCGCCAAGGGTTTTGAGATACTGGACATAAAAATCCCCCAGCCCTTCCTGCCCGGCGAACAGGAACCCGATCTCCTCGAGGTCTGCATATTGTCCATCCGTCTTTTCCATGAAAAAACAGATACTGATTGCCCCGATGCCGTACACGCGGGCGACAACCGAGAATTCGAACGGCTTCCCGTCACGTTCGAGGCGGATAGGGTTCATCTGGATCATGAGCGGGGGCTCCTCGATCATGATCGATTTCTGCTTCACCCGTACGAAACTGGTCCTCGCCGTAAAGTAATTCTGGGCAAGGGCCTTTTCGAGCCAGTCAAGGTCGATCTCCCTGCCGATATCGTAAATCCGGTAAAAACGAAGCGATATCATGGTTCCCTTCCTCCTTCCGGGCGTTGAAAATTCCTGCAATAATGAATAACCACAGAGATGATAAACCATTGCAGGATCCCTGTCCGCAATAAGGAAATCCCGCATCCTTCGGCCGGCCGCATGTATCGGAAAATGGTTCATCGGGTAAATAGTTCATCAAAAGAACTATTTGATCATTGAACCAATTCCCCTCCGTGAAGGTTCATGGATGATTCCCTGATGGATAAGGCAGCGGACGGCCTTCTCGCGCTGATGCCCCTCTACCACCGGCACATATTCCGGATCAACCGGCACATTTCCGGTATGGAGACCGCCGAGTACCGTGTGCTGGGGGTTCTGATGAAATCAGGACCGCAGCCCATCTCGGAGATTGGCCGGGCGCTGTATATTTCAAAACCCTACATGACGGTGCTTATCGACAGCCTCATGGAAAAGGGATGGATCGAGAAGAGACATGATCCGGACGACCGCCGGGTGATCCTTGTCTCTATCACTCCCGACGGGAAGAAACACCTGCACAGGGCGTTTGAAGTCTGCAGGGAAGATGTAAAAACCCTGTTGTCCGGTCTCGGGAAGAAGGACATCAGCCAGCTCTGTTCTTCTGTGGAACTCCTGAAAAAAATACTTGAAAAACTCCCGTGAGGTTCTGGTATGGAGAGCAGCATGATACAATTCCGGACCGGTACAACCCTTGCGGATCATACCGCACCGGAGATAACGGGACCGGCCGGACCGATCATTCATATCGAACACATCACGAAGATATTCGGCGACAGGGTTAAAACCGTAACTGCGGTAGACGACATCTCGTTTGATGTCAATAGGGGAGAGATCTTCGGTCTTCTCGGGCCCAACGGTGCGGGAAAAAGCACCCTGATCCGTATCCTTACAACGCTTCTGCGACCCACGAACGGGAAGGCATATGTCGACCGGTATGAGGTTACTGCATCACCGGAAAAGATCCGCAGTATCATCGGTGTATGCCCGCAGAACAGCACACTCGATGTCGAACTGACCGCGTACGACAACCTCGCTTTTTACGGGAAACTGGTTGATGTTCCCGACGAACGGCTCGATACACGGATCTGGGAACTTCTTGAAATGACCGGTCTTGCCGAAAGGGCACACACGCGGGTTGCAACATTCTCCGGGGGAATGCGGCGTAAACTGGAGATCGTCCGGGCCTTCATCCATCATCCGCTCATCCTTTTCCTTGACGAACCGACAATAGGGCTGGATCCGGAGGCGCGGAGGGAAGTCTGGCAGCAGATTGCCACCCTGAACCGTGAAAAGACAACCATCATCCTGACAACGCATTACATGGACGAGGCAGAAAAACTCTGCGACCGGATCGCCTTTGTCGATAAGGGCAGGCTTATCTCGCTTGATACTACGGATAACCTCCGCAAACAGATTCCTGCCGGCGACCTCATCGAGATCGGGACCGATACCATGAACGACGCAGTACTGGAGGAGATCAGGGGGACAGGCATGATCATCTCTGTCAGTTTCAGGGGCGGCATCCTGCACATATCGGCAAAGAACGGCAGTACTGTACTGCCGATCATCGTTTCGGTGCTCGAACGGCACTCGATTGTCATGAAGTCGATAGCTATCCGTCGTCCCTCGCTTGAGGATGTCTTCATCTACCTGACCGGTAAGAATCTCGATGACGGGAATACTACCGCAACGGTTTCCGGGCAACGGGGGAACAGGAAATGATCAAAGGCGCTTTTGCCATCTTCATGAGGGATTTCAAGAAGTTCCTCAGCAACCCGTTTGTCATCATCATAACCATGTTCATGCCCATCATGTATCTGATTATTTTCGGGAACGCGATGGGCGGCACTATCACCCATATTCCCATTGCAGTCGTACAGGAGGAGCCGTCGGTAAGCGACACTCCCTTATTCACATCGGCTGTCGGGATTCTCAGGACCCAGGCCCAGCGGGATTACCCCCGGACGTTTGATCTCACGGTCTATACTGACGAACTCAAGGCCAAGCGCGATCTGAAGGCCGGCATAATCAAAGGCGTTGTTATATTTCCTTCAACAGTTTCAGGAAACCGTCCCGTGCGGTTGTACGTAGACAGTTCGGATTACATGACCCCAACCATTATCCAGGCCGGTGTGCAGTCAGCCATGCTCGCAGGAGGTGCGCATAACCCTGTGATGGTGAACAAGATCTACGGGGATATCAGGTATATCCAGTTTTTCGGGGTCGGTGTCATCGTGATGGCTATCTTCATGTCAACGATGATGGGTGGGGGCATCGCGCTGATCAAGGATCGCGAGATGGGCATTATCGAGGGGTATCTTGTCACCCCGGTCAAACGGTCCAGTATCATCCTTGGTATGATTGGGAGCGGCACCATCCGGGCATTCTTTGCCGGATTTATCCTGTTTATCGTGGATATCCTTGTCACCGGCATCGTTATCCAGAGTACCGAAGATTTCCTGCTCATTCTCTTCGTCCTGTTCATTGCGAGCCTTGGCGTTACAAGCCTCATGGTCTCGGTGGCATCGCGGTTCTCCAACCAGCAGGAATACGCTTCCGTCACCGCATTCTTCAGCCTCATTCTGTTCATGACAAGCGGGGCATTTTACCCAACGGCAGGGATGCCCGACTGGCTTCGCTGGATAACCGTCATCAATCCGGAATACTATACGGTTGATGCACTCAGGAGTATCATCCTCCGTGGGCAGGGGCTTGATGTGATCGGGATGGATCTCGTGGCACTGCTGCTCTTTTCAACAATAACGATCCTTATCGGGATCTCCACGTACCGCAGGACACTGGACTAACCCTTTTTTCCCAGTGCAAACATGGCAGAGCGCAACCCGAAAAAAATTTACCGGCTGACAGTTGTCAGAAATTCGGTCTTTGCAATCGTGTGGCCGGATAGTGCCGTATCGATTGCTGTCCGGTCTGCAGTCGGCAGTATAAGAACTTCATCCAGAGCATAGAGCCGGAAGATATAGCGGTGGGTTGAACCGGGCGGAGGACAGGGATAATAATATCCCCGGGATCCCGGGGTGCTCTCTCCCTGCTGCGCACCGTTCGCGATAACCTTGGCGTAGGACTGGCCCTTATCGATTCCGGTGGATTGGGGCGGGATGTTGAAAACCAGCCAGTGAGTGAAAATGCCGGCGGGAGCATCGGGATCATCAAGGATAAGGACCAGGCTTTTTGTCCCGTCAGGAACACCGCTCCATGATACCGGTGGGGATTCACCCGCACCCTTACAGGTGTAAGCATCGGGAAGGACCGATCCCGGGCCCAGCGATCCGACACGAAGCGCTAGGTTACCTGATGATACGGGGGATTGGACTGGCTGACCTGCCTGTTCCGGCAGCGGCGATGACGGGGAGGATGGTATTGAAGTGCAACCTCCGAAAGCCAGAAGAACGGACAGGATAAGAGCGGGAAGCACATACCTGCAGGAATACATAACCGGAGAGGAGCATGCAGGGTATTAAGCATTCCTGAAATGGAGCCGGACCGTGTCCATCGTTTCCGAAGCCTATCTTTATACACTCCCCGCATCAATAGCTCCTTCACGAGTAACCGGCACAACCGGCATATATGAGGAATGGTCATGAAAATGCAGAGTACTCCACAGCCATCCAAAGTGAACGGGCCGGTACCCCTCAGTTTCTGCATCCTTCTGTATTCCGACGGGAAGATCGAACGGCTGATCGACAGGCCGCTCGACGAATATCTCGCTGTGATCCCGAATGTCAGCCTCGCATGGATCGATTACAGTACCAAAGATGACGAGAAGGAGATCGAACAGATCGCCCAGGCTGCCAGGTTTACCAAGATCCCGATTCCGAAACTGACCACGGGTTTTTATTCTGCATACGAGGATTACGATACCGAACTGGGAATCATGCTGCCTTCAGTGACCGTTAAGGGAGAAAAGACTACCGTTCACCCTCTCTTCATCCTTATTCGGGACAATTATATTATCACCGTTCACAGCGATGAAATCAACCGGCTCCTGCGGCTGTCCCGGTACGCACCCCAGTTCTTCAAGCGGATCTCGACCGAATGCACGCCGGATAAAATGACCCTGATGCTTGAGCGGATCATTGACGAGAACAATGACCGGAACTTCGAATACCTCCGCGAGATCGAAATGCATGGCGATACCATCAGCAGGTCCCTGATCGAAGAGAACGTAGCCAAGCGGCAGATTGCCCACGATATTTACCGCATGAAACATGTCCTGATCGATTACCTCAACGTCCTCTGGGCAACCAAGGATGTGGTTGATTCCCTGCGGTACGGTGATGCCGACATCATCACGAATGATGAAAAACTTCTCGGAAGGATCGGGATACTGTCCGACAACATCGATCGTCACATCGAGCTTTCCGAGCAGATGTCCAATGTTCTCTCATCAGGCCTCGAGGTGATGCAGAGCATCTACAACAACCAGCTGCAGAACATGAACAACCGTTTTGCCCTCGTCACCGCATACCTGACTGTTCTTGGCACGGCATTCCTCGTTCCCAATACCATCGCAACCATTGCCGGCAGCGGAATTATGGGGGGGACTATGGCACAACAGTGGTGGTACGTACCGCTGCTTGTCATCTCAACGGTTGTCGCAACCCTGTTCTCCTTCCTCTGGGTTCTCCATGTCTGGAGAAAGAAGGAGGAGTTTTAATCACCAGATCTTGACCTTTGTCAGGAAAAACCGTTGGGATAAATATTACTCACCCCGGGAATGATCCGCCAATCAGCAGTCAGGATCAGGATAACTGTCGGGAAGGGTACTCTGGAATGACCTTTGAATGCCAGCAATGCGGCGACTGCTGCAGTACGATGGGAGAGATTATCAGGATCCGTGACCGGATCGGACAATGGGAATTCCGGATAGGATTCACAAACGGGGAGGAGAGGATCGTCTCCATCGATCCGGATAAGCGGGATCTCTTCCGGATTCGGGAAGAGACAGATAAAAAAACCATCGCATGCCCGTTTCTCCGGAAGCAACCCCCTGAAAAGCGGATCTGTACAGTCCATTCAAGCCGGCCGGAACTCTGCCGGGCCTACATCTGTTCGAGAATCCTCGTACTGAACACGAACGGGAAAAAAGCAGGGCGGGTTCCGGATGGAACCCGCATCTTCGTCACAGAAGACCGGTTCCTTCTCGATCTCTGGAATACAACCCTGAGGAATGTCCAGACCCGGGACGAGGAAGAGTGGGAAAGGATAATTGAGGATGTTTTCAAAAAGGAAGGGTACACGGTGATTCGGTGAAAAAAACGAATACCGGCAGGTCTTCATATCTTCTGCCTGAGTTCCTGTATCAGAGCATCGCCGAATTCACGGGTCCCGGTGGTTCCTCCCAGATCCCTGGTACGAATTCCCCGGTTCAGTACCTGCAGTACGGATTCCTCAATACACCCGGCACCGTTCGGGTCGCCAAGATGATCGAGGAGCATGGCTGCGCTCCGGATAGCTGCAACAGGGTTTGCAATATTCCTGCCTGCGATATCGGGAGCGCTCCCGTGGACCGGTTCGAAGAGAGCATAGCGATCCCCGATGTTCGCGCTTGGCACAACGCCAAGGCCTCCCACGAGGTATGCCGCGACGTCGGAGAGGATATCGCCGAACATGTTCGTTGTGACAACCACATCGTAGCTCTTCGGGTGCTGGAGCAGGTCAAGGGAGAGCGCGTCAATGAACCTGTCGTTGCAAGCGATATTGGCAGCCTTTGCTTCGGAAAGACAGATATCCCGGAAAAAAACGTCTGATTTGATGACGTTCGCCTTGTGCCCGATGGTCAGGATACCCTTTCTCTGCCGGGCAAGATCAATTGCTTTTCTGATAATCCGTTCTGTACCCTTCCTGCTGACAACCCGCAGCGTTGTAGCGCGATCGGGGGTCGTCTCTTCAATGCCCGAGTAAAGCCCTTCCGTGTTCTCACGGACGATCATGATATCGATGCCATCTCCCCTCACAGGCCGGAGATTGGCATACAGATCGAGCGCTTTACGGATCCGCAGGACAACGCTCTGGTAATCCTTCATCGGGGGTGTGGTTATTGCACCGAACAGGATAGCATCCGAGTTTTTCAGTTGCGCGATATCCGGGTCCGTGCAGGGACATCCTGTCCTCTCCCACCTGCCGTAGCCAACCTCGACATTGAAAAAGTCATACTCGGGATGCAGCAGTTCGAGCACGCTGCGGGCAACCGGAATAACTTCATGACCGATCCCGTCACCCTCCACGACTGCTATCCGGGTCATCCCCGCCTCCCGCGCGCTGCCAGGGCCCGGACTGCCTCAAGGATCTTTACCGGTTCTGATCCCCAGTGGACGATAGCGCCGCTTTTCCCGTTCCACGATGACACTGCTTCCCGTTCGCTCCGGCAGCAGCGGGCTATGAAAGGTTCTTCCCTGACACATTCAAGCGGGCAGATATTGGTGATGGTAAAATCCGAACCGTAACATTCGTTCAGGAACTGGGTGGCAGTCAGACAGCCGGCAACCTGCTCCCCGCCATGCATGGCATCGGCATCGAGGGTCCGGGCAAACCCTCCGGCCCGGCAGGGGTATACATCCGCGCGAACCTCGGTGATATCCCGGATATGGTGCACGAACTGCACATTAAGGTTGCCAAAAAGCCCGGCATTCTCAAGTTCACGGATACCGGACGAAAGGCTTGGCCGTGGCGGGCTCACGTCATAGACATGTATCTTCAGGAAACCTGACAGATCGGGATCGAGAACAAAGGTCATGTGTTCGTCGTGGCCGGAAAAGATCGTGCAGCGGTATCCCGTGTCGAGAGCCAGTTCAACGAGGCGTGTGCGGTTGTGGAGGTTTACCTTTTCCGGATAGTGATAGACCTCGTTCTCACGGGCGAGGACCCGACTCGAGACAACCTGCCTCATCATGCCTTTGTGGGTCTGGTCCAGGGTAACTTCGAGCAGCTCGTGTCCACCGGAAGTGTCCCGCAGCAGCCACCGGCTTAAAAAATAAACCCTTTCGTCGCAGGGTTTTGCCGATGCATGACCGACATGCTTGCAGTGCTCCGGAAAGATCACGGACGCCCCCTCCAGTACCTGATCAGGCCTCCCGCTGCGAGAATGTCCCGCATCCTCGGGGAAAGGGGCCGGATAGAATAGGTATTCCCGCCGGTTTCCACGCATCCTGCCGCGAGATCGAATTTCACATTCTGCCCTTCCACGCACGGAAGGCTGCATTCTATGGCCGGAAGACCGACATTTATGGCATTCCGGAAAAAGATCCGGGCAAATGACGGTGCAATTACTGCTGTAACACCAGCTTCCTTCAGCGCCAGCGCTGCCTGTTCACGCGAGGACCCGCAGCCGAAATTCTTTCCGGCTACAATGACCGCCCCGTTCATCCGGGCTGCAAGCGAGGGATCGAGATCCTCGAACACATGGGAAACCCATATTCCGTGATCCTTTGTTCTCAGGTAACGCCCGGCTATGATCAGATCCGTGTCGATGTCCGGACCGAGACAGACCGCATGACCTCCCCCCTGCATTCATCCCACCTCCGGTTCGGTGATCTCACCAGTGAGGGCGCTCGCACCAGCGGTTGCAACGGATGAGAGATATATTTCTCCGCCAACTCCCATCCGGTTCCTGAAATTCCGGTTTGCTGTGGAGAGGCAGACTTCGCCTTCACCAAGAACCCCCATGTGCGCCCCGAGACACGGCCCGCAGCCGGGCGTACCGATCGTGCATCCCGCCGCCACGAGATCCGCGATAACCCCCGTGCGGATCGCTTCTGAAAGGACTGCCCGCGATGCCGGGACAACAATGGTCCGTACTGCAACGTTCTTTCCTTTCAGGATCCCTGCAAGGCGGGCAAGATCGCTGAAACGCCCGTTTGTGCAGGCACCGACAAAGACCTGGTCGATAGGGATACCGGCCAGGTCACTGACGGGTTTTACCGTGTCCACCCGTGGCGGCACCGCAATGAGCGGGACGATATCGCTCAGATCAAATTCCAGTTCCCGGCTGTACATGCAGGAGTCCGGGACCTGGGGCTGAACTTTCTGTCCCTTGCCTGCAAGGTACTGCAAGGTAATGTGGTCAGCATAGAACATGCCGGTCTTGGCACCGGTCTCCACCGAGAGATTGCAGAGCGTCAGCCGGTCATCCATTCCAAGGTTCTTTACCCCGTCTCCAATAAATTCGAGGGCACAGTATGTCCCTCCGTCCATCCCAAGCCTGCTGACATACAGGAGGGCGAGGTCTTTTGCCTCCGCACTACCCTGCAGCGACCCGGTGAGGCTGATGCCGATGGAGTCCGGGACCCGGAACCAGGTCTCTCCGGTCAGCCATATCGCTGCCATGTCCGTTGCACCGACACCGGTCGCGAACGCACCGAACGCGCCGGGTGTACAGCTGTGCGAGTCGGCCCCGACAACCACCTCGCCTGGCAACACGACACCTTCACTCATCAGCTGATGGCAGATCCCGCCTCCGATATCGGAGAAGTGCATGAACGACCCGCAGGCAAAATCACGGAGTTCGTGCTGGAGGGTGGCCGTGGTGGAGTTGTTCGCCGGGACGATGTGGTCGAAAAGAACATACAGGTCCGGATCGTCGCTCAACCGGTTGCCCATCTGCTTCCAGGTTTCGAGTGTCAGCACACCGGTCCCGTCGTGGACATAGGCCCGGTCCACTTTCCTGTCCACATACTCCCCTGCATCTGCTCCGAGGATTCGTTCCGAGAGCGTGCTCATGCAGGAGACTCCTTTACTTTCCGGATCAGCTTCCTCAGCACCTCCGGCGTTATGTTGCACTTGTGCTCGGAATGGTCCTTGACAAGGTCGAGCACCCTGCAGACCTGCTTCTCCGAAAGCTCACAGCCCATTGAGGAGACGACATGTTCGAGTGCCTTCTTCCCGGTGTGTTTCCCGAGGATGAAATGCCGCTCGCTGCCCACGAGATCCGGAGGGAAGTACTCGTACGTGGCGGGATCGTCGAGAATGGCGGCAATGTGGATTCCGCTCTCGTGCGAGAACGCAAGCTCCCCGGTGACGGGCTTGTTCCGCGGGAGGGAGACACCGGAATACTTTTCCACCATGTGCGAGAGTTCCGTAAGGTGCGAGAGGTCGTAGCGGTCGATCCCCTTCTTCATCCGGAGGGCGACGAGAAGCTCCTCGAGCGATGCGTTCCCCGCCCGCTCCCCGATTCCGTTGACCGTGGTATGGAGCTGGAAGGCACCTGCCTCAGCAGCCGTGATTGTATTAGCCACCGCGCAACCCATGTCGTTGTGGCAGTGGGCACAGAATGGCCGGTCTACGGATGCGACAAGCTCGGTCATAATCCGCTGCATGTCGGAGGGTATGAGGCAGCCCACGGTATCTGCGAACGAGAGCAGGACTGCACCGTGCTCTGCAGCCCGCCGGTATACCTCCTTGAGGAAACCGAGATCCGTCCGGGATGCGTCTTCGGCAGCAAACCGTACCTGGACACCATGGTCACGGGCATAATCGATCATTCTCAGGGAGTCCTCAAGTACCTGATGCCGGGGTTTTTTGAATTTTACACGGACATGGAGTTCCGAGGTCGGGATGAAGATACTGACCATGTCGACACCACAGTCGATTGCGGTCTGGATATCGGCTTCCTTTGCCCGCGAGAAACCACAGATACGGGCATCGAGCCCGAGATGTGCTATGGTTTTCACACACTCTTTCTCATTTGCCGACACCGCCGGGAACCCGGCCTCGATGACTTCGATCCCGATCTCGTCGAGTCTGGTTGCGATAGCAACCTTCTCCTGGCAGGAGAACGAGACTCCAGGCGTCTGTTCCCCGTCCCGCAGGGTCACATCACAGATCTCAATATGCAACGGTTTCATGACTGCATCCCTCCGGACAAACTCCTTCCACAACAAGTGTTCGCGGCGTGTCCGTCACCACGAGTTCACGTTCAAGCGTCCGGATCTCCCCCGCCCCGCAGACCACGGGTGTTGCCCATGACAGGTAAGGGAGGGGATCCGGCACCGGCTGCCCGCCGGTCATGGCCGCACGGGTATTCTTCATAACGATACAGAGCATCGGAAGCTGTCCGGTATATACATCAATGAGTGCATTCAGGCCGGAATGGAGCAGCGCATAATCACCAATAAGGGCAACCTTTGTGCTCCGTGCAGCGACTGCTATACTTGCTCCCATGCCATAACTTGCCATCCCAAGTTCGTACGGGCGGTTCATCGCCAGGATCGAACAGCCGGCATCGCAGATCACCTGCATACCCCGCTCCTTCAGGATCTTCAGCATCTGGTGATAGGGGCAGTTCCGGCAGAACGTCCGGGAGAAGCCCCTGCCTTCCATTGTTGCAGGTGGCCCCCGGGGTTCCGGAGGCAGAACTCCCCGATGGTACCGGATGAAGGCACGACCGCACTCATGAACCTCATGGATCCCTGCTGCCTGTGCCGGTACCGGGTTCACGGTCACGATCCGGGTCGTTCCGGGAGCCGGGCCGGCCCCGGCAGGTCCGCCATGCCAGTGGTTCAGCGGCGAATCGGTTGACCAGTCGGACATCCGGCGGTACAACTCGCCTGCCGCAGTTGCCCGACCATTCATCGTCCATGCCCGGTTCGCGAGCCGGCCCCGCCGGTCAGCGCGTTGCACGGGGAGATCCTTCGCCTCCGCATCCAGGACGCCGGGAGTCAGCCGGAGCAGGGTCACCCGTGAGAACTCTTCCGATGCCTGAAACGCAGCTTCGACCGCCGCGTGGAAGCAGGACGGATCCGGTTCGATGACCGGTATTTCGGCAAGCTCTCCGTAATACCGCGAATCCTGGGCAGTCTGCGATCCCTTTGCCTCCGGGTCATCGCCGGCCACGAGCACGACTCCGGCGACCAGGCCCTGGTTCACGGCCTGGACGAGAGGATCGGCACACGCGTTCACCCCGACATTCTTGACGATGACTGCAGCCCGCCTGCCTGCGATAGAATCGCCAAGAGCATATTCCAGGGCAGTCTTCTCGTTGATAACGAGCCTGGCTCCGGCAAGGATCGCAAGATCTGTGATCGGGTAGCCCGGAACGGTGTACAGCCGATCGGTCGATCGGATAAGTGCATCCGCCACAACCGCTGAACCGTTCATCCGTCCCTCCCCGGAACGAGATCGCATCCGCAGCAGTTCGTGCACATCGTGACAGCCTGCCAGGGATCGAGACCTGCTTGTTCAAGTGCGTCTTTGTGGATGGCAAAGATCTTCCTGAGCCGTTCCGCGGTCGGCCGGGGCGTCCCGGCCATCCCGGCAACCGGGTTGAGGGGTCGAAGGACCGGGATGACCCCATGGGATGTCAGCTGCCGGATGCATGCCTCCATCTCATCATCTGTTTCCCCAAGGCCGATGATGACATTGGAAAAGACGCGGTTCTTTCCGAAGAGTTCCACGGATCGATCGAGAACCTGCCAGAGCAGACCGTAATCGAGGCCCGGGCACATCTGTGCAAAAAGATCAGGGGTCGCTGCCTCGAGATTGAACTTCACTTCCGCAACTCCGAGTGCCTTCAGCCGATCGGGAGTCTGCCCCGTGGGATAGATCGAGACACCGATGGGGAGGTTAAAGAATGTGAGGTGTTTTACGACATTCAGCACGTATGCCTCCTCCTCTCCGATGGTCTCAAGGACTCCGCTGGTGACGGAGATCGCATGGATTCGGTGCACTGCCGGTTCAACCATCCCCATGATCTCCCCGATGGTCTTACGCCTTCCCCCGAGGGTCGGGACCGGGCAGTACCGGCACCTGAATATACAACTACCGGTGACCGTGATGAACGCCTGGTCGGGGCAGTGGTACCCGGGTTCCAGAAGCCGTCCTGTGGCCTGGTTCCCGTCATAGAAGAGATCCGCAATCCCGTTCCCGCGGTGGGCGATCTCGATATCTCCCAGAGGGTCCAGCGCGAGCCTGACGCGGTGGCTCCCCATGGCAAAGAAGACTGATCCCTTCCCACCGGCTCCCGGGCCGGCAGCTGAACGGGCAATGAACTGGTCCGCCGGCTCACCGCTCAGCCGGGCCGTCCCTGCTTCGAGCAGCCTTGCCTTCAGGTCTTTCCACTGCATAATTCCAGCGCCTCCTCATACCGGGTAAAGAAGGGGATTGCCGCCACAGCCCCCGTAATGCCCCGCCCGTGGATGATAATACGGAGACAAGGGTCCCGGATCGATGAAATGAGTCCGGAATCGACCTCTCCCCGTTTGACCTTCCTTCCGTATTCAAGCAGATTGTCTGATACGGAAAAACCGGAATACACCGCCATGCCGGTCTTCGTTGAGAGGGTGTATTTCTCCAGCAGCGTACGGAACCTGCTGATGAGGCTTTCCGGATCAGTTGTCGCGAACTCAGCAGCCAGAGCAACACAGTTCTTGGTGCGGTACGCAACCGGGAAGAGCTGCACAATCGTATGCGACAGGTACACAGTATGTTCATCCTCAACTGAACGGGAGATATTGTGGACGAGTGTCCATGTCGCTCCCTCATCAGGAGTATCCGTATCATCTACGCCGATCACGATCCGCTGCATCCGTTGCAGCCAGAGGGTGGCCCCGGCAACTTTCCCGCCACCGGCAGGATCGCTCCTGCTCCGCAGTACGCCTGTGGCATCGGACCGGCAGGCCGCAGCTCCCACACCTCCGCCACCCATACCGATATACGTCACTGCGATCTCGTCGCCGTCAACAATGCAGGACGAGATTCCGGCAGGAAACCGCGAACCCTCAAGAGCCAGATCGACACTCCCGGCCTTCAGGAGATACCGCATGGTGGAACCTACACAGCGGACATCTTCAACAATCGGACTCTGCGCATAGTGCTTTTTCGACCACATTGCCCCGCCGGTACAGTCAAAGAACTCGATGAGCTCGACCCGCTTTCCTGCCGAATCGGCCACCGCCGCGATCCGCGGGTAGTGGATCACGTACGGATCAGAGATGCTCTCCATACAGGCCTGCCGCCTCGGTTCCCCTATTGCCCCATACTACGGCCCCGAGAGCCCCGATCCGTCCCTTTCCGCCGGTCCGGTCGAGATACTCGATTCCCAGCGTTTCTGCTTCACGCTCTGCCTCATCCATAGAAAGGATTTCGGTCTTGATCCACTTCGCAACGGGTGCATCGGAAAAATCCCTGATCCCGTGGTAACAGGCTATGCCGGTCTCCCTGGAGAACGTGTTCTTTTCCACGAATGCCCGGACCGATTCCAGCAGGACCGGGATCCGGGCCGGCTTCACCGCGAAGTTCAGGGAGGTACTGACGCAGTTCGTGGTTTTGTGCGGGACCGCGGGATTGAGCTGGACGAGCCGCATATTCAAAAACTCGACTCCTTCCATCCTGCAGGCTTCGGCACACTTCAGTGCCATTACCCACGTCGCCCCGTCTGTCTTCGTGTCCGTGTCATCGATACCGATACAGATTTTCTCGTACCGCGGCGAGACGATACGGACATGGTTGGTCCGGGCACCGCCAACTTTTAAATCCTCATCAGAAGGATATTCCGTTCTGATGACGCCGGGGGCCTGCGGGAGGCAGGCTGCAACGCCAATACCGGCACCCGCAATCCCTGCCCAGCTGGTGATCACCTCGTCTCCCGCGACTTCGACGCCTTCCAGCGCCTGCCCTCCGATATCCCCGGCTGCCGATCCGAAGTTCACCGGGAATTTCCCGAGCTTTGCGTGAATGGTCATGGAGGACCCTTCAATCTCGCACCGGACAACTGCACCACCGGCCCTGCGACGGTTCATAGCATCCCATTCAATTGTGCCCCGGACCCGGCACTGCTCATGGATCTCGGCAACGCCCGCCCGTTCATCCACCAGTACCAGGAATTTTTGTGCAAAGAGCGGCCCGAACCGCTTTTTCACGTCGTCAGGAATCAGGGTGATCATGTTATCGCCGAAATTTTCGTTAACAAGATAATCGGCAATAACCGTATTTAAAAAGATCGATGTGAACCGGAAAATGAAAAAAAAAGGTCAGAGGACTTTGTGCAGATCGATTTTATAGGGACCGAGCGTACCGCCAAAGTTCCCGGCCGAGATAAACCTGACACCGGGTACCATGACTGCAGCCCTGATACCAGCGGACATTGCCTCGGCAACCGACTTTTCATCAACCCCATCGATCACAATCTCGTACACTGCCTTAATTCCGGCAGGGATCTTGCTGTCGGGGACTTTCTCGCGGAGGGTCGGGCAGTATTTTTCATTGGTGGAAGCAACCATGAATTTGTACTTGTTGCTGCCTACCTTTGAACCGCTTGCTACAATACCTCCGGGGAAGCTCGTGATGACACCCTTTACCCTGGCAATCGCATCGGATGCAGCCTGTGCACCCATGAGGGCTGCCATCTGGTTCTCACCCATAACAAAGAAGTTGCCGCCGGCAACACCCTTGACGATGCCGAACTCTTCCTCACCGACATACTCCCCGTTCATGATCGGGATGACCCAGCACTTGCGGCCGCCGACTTCTTTCTGGTACTCGTATCCGTCGCCAAAGAAGTGGAGTTTCACCGGTATCTTTTCTTCGGCATTGGTAATGCCGTTGAAGACCGCGGTGGTTGGTGCCGTAAGAACGCACTCGGCGAGGCGCTCGACAACCTGCTCCTTCAGTTTCTTCTTACCGGCACAGATCAGGATGGCAACACCAGGGCGCCCGTCAGGAGTTTCTCCAGCCGGAACATCTCCCTCGATTCCTGCCTCGCACGGGCAGCCGATTGCCGATGTGGCAAAGCCGGTTGCCTCAGTTGCTGCTTTCCTCGCCCATTCAGTAGTGACCGCAGTTATGATAATCCGGCAAACCCATGTCGGGAATGCCTCTGCATACGTATTGTCAATTGTAACGCCATTGATTTCCATACAATAACCTCCGGTACTACAAAGGTACCATGATGGTGACTGAATAAATTTTCTAATTTGATTTGGCTGTTTCTGACCGGAACGATAAGAATACAAGAGCGCAGAAAAAAACGGGAAGAAATGGATGGAAAAGTACACAAGATATCATTAACATAGCGATTTTAACGATTTACTTTTCCGGGAAGTATTTAAACAAGAGGAAAAGAAAATCGGATAAAAGCTCAGAAATTCTCGTTCAATTTCAGAACATTTATCTACATTCTTTTACCACGTTTTGTTAGTCGATTTTCAGAATCGATCTATAGCTGGTGCGTGAAAAATGGCATTTGCAGTGCAAATTATCAAGGAACATTGTACTGGCTGTAATAATTGTGTGGTTGCATGTCCTTATATGAACCGTGTTGTTTACCCGGTGTAAATCCGTGTTCAAGGAAAGGGCAGGAGTGCAATAAGAAACAACGTGAGGGTTAATTCATGGCATTGTTTCCCAAGTTTTCAAAAAAGAAAGACGGTGTTAACGTTGTGATGGAGCAGAGACTCCTCCAGAACGTCAACAACCTTATACTCAATGCAGAGACCTGCACGGGATGCGGCATCTGTGTCGACGCTTGTCCCGAGGAGGCAATCGTCCTCGGGCTTGTCGGTGCATCGCGGAGGGGTGCAATCAACTATGCAGCCCCCATCGATGTCGACGAGACCAAGTGTTCATACTGTGGTGTCTGTGTCATCATGTGCCCGTTCAATGCACTGACCCTGAAGGTTGACGGACAGGAGCGGCTCCCGATCATCGAGAAGGAAGGGTTCCCGCAGTACGATATGAAGGCGGAGATCGATGATGAGAAATGCGTGAAGTGCACGATCTGCGAAGAGGTCTGCCCGCGTGATGCCATCGACCGCAATGTCCCGGCGTACGAAGGTACGTACAAGGGACCGGTTGCCGGCGCCAAGCCAAAAGCAGCCGCGATGAAGAAGAAGACGACTTTTACCGTAGACAAGGAGAAGTGTTCCCTGTGCGGCCTGTGTGGTGCGCTCTGCCCGGCCATTACCGTGAAGCACAAGAAATTCACGGCGGAGACCGGTAAAGTTGAGGGTGACGTCATCTGGGACGAGACCAAGTGCGATGCCTGCAAGGTGTGTGTTGAGGCATGTCCCGAGGAATGCATCACCGTCGAGCGCGAGATCATCTCCGACAAGGTTGACGGCAAGGTCAGCATCATCCAGGACAACTGCTGCACCTGCCGGTGGTGTGCGGTCAACTGCCCGACCGAGGCGATCACTGTCGATAAGATCTTCGAGGGCGACATCGAGTTCCACGCCGAGAAATGCCCCGGCGGCTGCTCGACCTGCGCGGACATCTGCCCGGCCAACGCGATCTACCTGCCGACTCCCAAAGCCGCAGCGGAGATGAAGCGTGATGGCAGAGAGCCGACCATCGCGGTCAACAAGGACTACTGTGTCCTGTGCGGCGCCTGTGTCAACGCCTGCCCCGGCGAGGACATCATCGTCATGCAGCGTACCGGTGTCCGGATGAAAGGAACCGAGACTGACCTGTTCAAGAAGATCAAGGCCAAGCTCTTCACCAAGAGAACCTCAAAGGTCAAGGAAGAAGTGCCCGGCCAGGTCAGCATCAAAGTCATGGGGAAGGCATGATCATCATGGCACGAACGAAAGGTTACCCGGAAGCGCTGGAGAAGAAACTCCGCGACCAGCGATATTACCGTGAAGACTCCAATCCGGACTTCACCAAGAACGTCAAGGCAATCTCCCGCACCATCCCCCACATGTGCTACCAGTGCGGTACCTGCACCGGCTCCTGCCCCTCGGCACCCCGCAGCTCCTACCGTATCCGCCACTTCATGCGGCGGGCGGTCCTTGGCCTCGAGAACGAGGCGCTCACCGACCCCGACCTGTGGCTGTGCACCACCTGTTACAGCTGCTCGGACCGCTGCCCGCGGGACATCATCCCCACGGATGTCATCATGGCAATGAGGAACCTCGCTTTCAAGAGGGATATCGTCCCGGTCAACTTCCTCAAGACCGTGCAGGCAATCTACTCCTCCGGCCACGGCGTTCCCAACAACGACGTCAACAGGGCGGCCCGCGAGAAGCTCGGCCTGACCCGCGACCCGCCGACCACCCACATGTACCCCGAATACATCAAGGGTATCCAGAAGATCCTCGACCACTACAAGCTCAAGGCCAACGCGGACAGGATCGTCAAGGAGAGGGAGGGATAAGCCATGTCAGAAGCAGGCGCAAACCACAAATTCGCATTCTACCTCGGATGCATCGCCCCCAACCGGTACCCCGGTGTCGAATCGGCCTCCATCAAGGCCATGAAGAAACTGGGCGTGGAGCTCGTCCCCCTCAAGGGTGCCAGCTGCTGCCCCGCACCCGGTGCATTCGGCTCGATCGACCTCAAGGTCTTCTACGCCATGGCCGCACGGAACCTCGTGCTCGCCGAGCAGATGAAGATGGACATCGCCCTTGTCTGCAATGGCTGCTACAAGTCGATCTGGGAGGTCAACCACAAGCTCAAGCACAACAAGGACCTCCGCGATGACGTGAACGAAGTCCTCAAGGAGATCGACATGGAGTACAAGGGGACCATCAACGTGTACCACACCGCGGAACTCCTGTACAACGACAAGTTCATCGGCGTTGAGAAAGTCCGCGACAGCGTGACGAATCCCCTGACCGGTGCCCGCATCGCCGTCCACTACGGCTGCCACCTGGTCAAGCCCCACAAGGACCGCGAGTTCGAGAAGGAAGTCATGCTCAACACCGAATGCCCGACCTGGATGGAAGAGCTTGTCGCCGCCCTCGGCGCAACCCCGGTCGAGTACCGCAACAAGATGCAGTGCTGCGGTGCCGGCGGCGGTGTCCGCGGGTACGATATCGTCCACGCGCTGGACATCACCAACGAGAAGCTGTACAACCTTGAGGAAGTCAAGGTGGACGCCCTCACCGATATCTGTCCGTTCTGCCAGCTCCAGTTCGACCGCGGCCAGATCGAGATCCAGGAGAAACTCGGCGCCAGGCACAGCATACCGGTACTTCACTTCGCCGAACTCCTCGGCCTTGCACAGGGAATGAGCCCGCAGGAACTCGGGCTGGACCTCCACGGTATCAGCTGCGAACCATTCCTGCAGAAGGTGCTGTGAGGTGGTAAAAATGGCAGAAAAGAAGAAAGCAACCACCAAGAAAACCGAGTCCAAGAAAGAGGACACCAAGAAGGTAGCTCCCGTGAAACAGGAAGTCAAGAAGCAGGCAGCAGCACCTGCCGCAAAGCCCAAGGCAGCAGCCGCAAGCGCAGCTGCCCCGGCGAAGGCAACCGTCGGCAGCACTACCAAGCAGGGTGACGCACGCATCGGCGTGTTCATCTGCCACTGCGGTACCAACATCGCCGGTTCGATGGACATCGAAGCTGTCCAGGCATATGCAAAGACGCTCCCGAACGTTGCCTATGTTGATAACTACAAGTACATGTGCTCGATGCCCGGGCAGAGTGTCATCAACAAGGCAGTCAAGGAGAACAAGCTGACCGGTGTCGTTGTTGCTGCATGCTCGCCCCGTCTCCACGAGCCGACGTTCAGGACCGCAACCAAGGAGTCCGGCCTGAACCCGTTCCGGTTCGAGATGGCCAACATCCGCGAGCAGAACTCGTGGGTGCACATGCACGACCGCGAAGGCTCGACCGACAAGGCAAAGGACGCAGTAAGGATTGCCGTTGCCAAAGCAGCGCTCCTCCAGGACCTCTTCCCCAAGAGCGTGCCGGTCGAGAAGGCAGCCATGGTCGTCGGTGCCGGTGTCGCCGGCATGCAGGCAGCCCTTGACCTTGCGGCAGCAGGGATCAAGACCTACCTCATCGAGTCCGACATGAGTATCGGCGGGCGCATGTCCCAGCTCGACAAGACCTTCCCGACGCTCGACTGCTCGCAGTGTATCCTGACCCCGAAGATGGTGGATGTCGGCCGGAGCGACAAGATCGAGCTCATGACCTGGTCCGAGGTCCACGAAGTCGAAGGGTACATCGGAAACTTCGACGTCACCATCCGGAAGAAGGCCCGCGGTGTCATGACGCCCAAGGAAGCGGAAGCGAAGGGCATCGTCGGCGGCGGCTGCAACGGCTGCGGTGACTGCGAGGCAGTCTGCCCGGTCGTCAAGCCCAACGAGTTCGAGATCGGCATGAAACCGCGGAAGGCCATCTACATCAACCACCCGCAGGTCGTGCCCCTGATCTACACCATCGACTTCAACTCCTGCGTCAAGTGCGGCCTCTGCGTGACCGCCTGCGGTCCCGAGAAGCGGGCAATCGACCTCGAGATGAAGGACGAGTTCGTCAAGGTCAAGGTCGGGACGGCTATCCTCGCGACCGGCTACGACATCTTCCCCATCGAGAAGAAAGAGGAGTGGGGATACAAGCGGTTCGAGAACGTTATCACGAGCCTCGAGTTCGAGCGGCTTATCTGCGCATCCGGCCCGACCGGCGGCCACCTGGTCCGCCCGAGCGATGGCCAGACCCCGAAGAGGGTCGCATTCGTGCTCTGTGCAGGCTCCCGTGACAACACCGGCACCGGCAAGCCCTACTGCAGCCGGTTCTGCTGCATGTACTCGCTCAAGCACGCCCACCAGATCATTGAAAAGATCCCGGGATGCGTTCCCTACATCTTCTATATGGATATCCGTTCCTTCGGCAAGATGTACGAGGAGTTCTATTACCGCATCCAGGACGAGGGTGCGAAATTCATCCGCGGCCGCGTGGCCAATATCCTCGAGGATCCCAAGACCAAGAACCTCCATGTCATGACCGACGATACACTCCTGAACCGCCCTGTTGACATGGAAGTCGACATGGTTGTTCTCGCGGCAGCAATCCAGCCCAAAGAAGACACGAACCGGACCCGCAAGCTCTTCGGTGTCTCCTGTTCCATGGACGGCTGGCTGCTCGAAGCCCACCCGAAGCTGAACCCGTGCGGAACCACCACGGCCGGTGTCTTCCTTGCCGGTGTCTGCCAGGGGCCCAAGGATATCCCCGACACGGTAGCATCCGCAGAAGGTGCGGCATCCGCGGCATCCATCCCGATCCACATGGGAGAAGTCGAGCTCGAGCCCTACTTTGCCTCCTGTATCGAGGAGAAGTGTGCAGGCTGCGGCATGTGTGTCAACCTCTGCCCCTACAGCGCTCTGTCGCTCGTAGAGAAAGATGGCCGGACCGTGATGCAGGTCACCGAGGCCAAGTGCAAGGGCTGCGGTACCTGCGGCGGATTCTGCCCCGGTGGCGCAATCTGGATGAATCACTTTGCAACGCCCCAGATCGTTGCTCAGATCGATGCCTTCCTGCTCGGAGGTGAGCAGTAAATGTCTGCACCCGGAAACTTCCCGATCCCCGAAAGAGGCCCCGGCATCTGGCAGCCCAAGATCCAGGGCATCGTCTGCAACTGGTGTTCCTATGCCGGTGCCGACCTTGCCGGTGGTGGCCGTATCCAGTACCCCCCGGACATCCGGATCGTGCGCGTCATGTGCACGGGCCGTATCGACTCGCTCTTCGTCCTGAAGGCGTTTGCCGACGGGGCGGATGGCGTGCTCGTCTCCGGTTGTCACTTCGGTGACTGCCACTACCTTGAAGGCAACTACAAGGCAGCCAAGAGGATGTTCATGGTCAAGCGCCTGATGAAGAGCATCGGCCTTGACGACCGCCGCTTCCGGATGACCTTTGTCTCGGCATCCGAAGGCGCAAAGTGGGGCGCTGTTGTTACGGACGTTGTCAAGACGATCCGCGAACTCGGGCCCAGCCCCATCACCGAACTCAAGAAATAACCAGGCTGTGGCGGGGGAGATAACTCTCCCGTCGCATAATGTAAAAACCGGACACGCCTATCGCACCAGACGATGCACTGCAAACCGGTTCCGGGGGTGCCGTATGCCCGGATTGTTCCTGATTCCGGGAATGCACAGCAACCCCTCCCTTTTTATACAGAGCGCACCGGAAAATCGAAGGATTCATACCATGGAATTCGATTTCGTAATAATAATTTTAGTTTTCGTAATACTGCGTAAAACAATGAAACGTGACAAATATGTAGTATTTGAACATTCCTTCTTTTTTTTGAATTATCGCCTGTGATTAATAAAATGATTTTCCGGGATAAAATCGGAATACTTATATGGCGAAATCTGGAATTATTCAATGTCCCTTCCTAGGGGACGTGCAATAGCGACTTTCATTCATTACCAGTATCCCCGCTAGGGTATACTCTCGCTCACTGACAGTACTGTATAGCGGTTAAACGACAATTTGGAGGAATTCAAATGGCAAAATACAAAGATGCAGTAGACCTTTACGACGATGAGGGTAAGCTCTTAAAGAGCAATGTTACCATCGACAAGGTCAGCCCGCTGGTCAACAAGGGAACCGCAGGCATCATCGACCTCACCAAGAGGACCGTTGCAGTCAACCTCGCCGGTATCGAGGACGCACTCAAGACCGGTAAGATGGGTGGCAAGAACAACCAGATCCTCGGCCGCAGCATGAGCTGCAGCTGTGTCAAGGATGCAGATGCACTCGCAGCCAGGATCAAGGACATGGTCCAGGTCACCGATGGCGACAACACCAAGATCACCAAGGTCGGCGGCGGCAAGCTGCTCCTTGTTGAGGTCCCGAGCGCCCGTCTCGACGCCGCGGCAACCTACGATGCGGCGTCCACCGCGGTTGCAGCAGCAACCACCTACGCGGTCATCGACCAGTACAAGGTTGGAATGTTCGACGGTGCATACGTCAAGTCCGCTATCTGGGGTTCCTACCCGGTAACCATGGACATGGCAGGCGGCAACATCGTCTCCATTATGTCCATCCCCCAGAACAACGAAGGCCTCGGCTACGCACTCCGCAACATCCCGGCAAACCACGCGGTCATGATGACCCACCGGAATGCAATCCAGGCAGCAGCCCTGATGTCGACCTTTGAACAGGCCGGCGAATTCGAGATGGGCATGGCAATCGGCCCGTTCGAGCGCGCCCAGCTCCTGCTCTACGCATACCAGGGACTGAACGCAAACAACATGGTCTACGACCTCGTCAAGAAGAACGGCAAGACCGGTACCATCGGTACTGTTGTCCAGAGCCTTGTCGAGCGTGCCATTGAGGACAAGGTCATCAAGGCAGGCAAGAAGGGCAAGAGCGGCTACATCTTCTACGAGACCAAGGACCCCATGCTCTGGAACGCCTACGCATCCGCAGGCACCCTCGCTGCAACCATGGTCAACTGTGGTGCAGGACGGTTCGCCCAGGCAGTCTCCGCAACCCTGCTCTACTTCAACGACCTGCTCGAGCACGAAACGGGCCTCCCCGGCTCTGACTTCGGCCGTGCAATGGGTGTTGCAGTCGGGTTCTCGTTCTTCAGCCACTCGATCTACGGTGGCGGCGGCCCCGGTGGATTCAACGGTAACCACGTCGTTACCCGCCACGCAGCCGGTGTCGGTATGCCCTGTATCGCAGCCGCATGCGCTCTCGATGCAGGCACCCAGATGTTCGGCCCCGAGGCAACCTCGAAGGTCTACCAGGACACCTTCGGCCAGATTGACGCGTTCAAGAGGCCGATGCAGACGATCGCAAAGGCTGTATAAGCCCCTTTGATAAAATGACAGAAGCCACGTTCCCCCAGTGCAGGATCGATTCCGAGCGGTTCATGAACCCCGAGACAACCGAGCGCCTGCTGAACCAGATCATATCAGTTCCCGGTGTACGGCGGATGGTCCTCAACGGACCCCGCCTTCCCGCGACTGTTCCCTTCGGTCCCGCCAAAGGATCTGCCAACCCTCACCCGATGAGGAAGACGATCAAGGTCGGCGACCAGGAGATGGAACTCCAGGTTCATGTAGGCACGGTCCTGCTCGAGCTCGAGAACTGTGACGTCATCCCTGCACTCAGGGCCGCAATCGAACCGGTGTTCAAGGATTTCTCCTTCCGGATCAAGGAAGGAAGGTTCATGAAGACCGAACCGTCACTTGTGGATTACTGCAAATACGGCCCGAACGCGGACAAGGATATGATAGGCCTTGCTGATCCCAACAGCAAGTCCAGACCCGTAATCATTCAGGGAACCAAATAATGCCGATTGGTCGAGTAACCCAGGTTGTTGACTGCCGCGAGGCGATGGGCATGGGAAAAGGAGGCGGGATTGCCCAGCGGGGCACCATCTCCGAATGCCGGTACCCGGACGTCATCGTGGTCGGGATGTCTCCCGGCCGCCGACACGTGACGAAACCGGTATGCGATATCACCTCAGGGCTGCGACAGCAGGGCGTCGAGTACAGCATCAGCACGCTGGTGCTGTATGCGGGGAGCGGCGTGCCCCCGGATGCACCGAAATTGGCCGGTGGCGTCCTTGGCGCTGCAATGGGTATCACCGACAAAGAGATCGCACAGATAGAGAAACACAAGGTTGCCATCCTTCACCACGGGAACGTACGTTCCCATGTTGTTCAGAAGGTCAGGTTTATTCTCCAGGCCTGCGACGTGAAGGCGATCGTTGTTTCCCAGTGCCCGATCGATTACGAGGACCTCGCAAAGGAAGGCGTCAGGACGCCCTTCGTTATGCCGCCCGCGGACAGGATCCGTACGAAAGGTACGGTTATGGCCATTGTCAGCGGCGTGACAAGGGGTCAGACCCCCACGCGAGAGAAGATGGCTGAAGTCATTTCATCGGTAATGAGAATCGTGAAAAAGAAGGAATCATTGGAGTGATAAAATAATGGCATACAAACCCCAGTATGGTCCCGGACAGACCTCTGTCGCCGAGAATCGGCGCAAGCAGATGAACCCGGACCACAAGCTTGCGAAGCTTCGGGATGTCTCCGACAAGGACCTCGTCCTCTGTATGGGACACCGTGCACCCGGCTCGGCATACCCAAGCTGCCACCCGCCGCTCTCCGAGCAGCAGGAGCCCGCATGCCCGATCCGCAAGCTCGTGACCCCGACCGATGGCGCAAAGGCCGGCGACCGCGTCCGCTACATCCAGTTCTCCGACTCGATGTACAATGCACCCTGCCAGCCCTACCAGAGGTCCTACCTCGAGGCATACCGCTTCCGCGGCATTGACCCGGGTACCCTGTCCGGCCGTCAGATCGTCGAGTGCCGTGAGCGCGACCTCGAGAAATATGCAAAGGAACTCGTCGGAACCGAGCTCTTCGATGCAGCACTCACCGGCATCCGCGGATGCACTGTCCACGGACACTCCCTCCGTCTCGATGAGAACGGAATGATGTTCGACATGCTCCAGCGCGCTGTCCTCGACAAGAAGTCAGGCGTTGTCAAGATCGTCAAGGACCAGGTCGGTGTCCCGCTGGACTCCGAGGTCAAGATCGGCAAGCCCATGGATGCAAAGTGGCTCAAGGCAAACACCACCATGTACCACTCTGTCTCCGGTATCGGCTTCCGGGACGACCCCGAGTACGTTGAGTACATCCAGCGCATCCACTCGCTCCGTGTCAAGTACGGCTTCATGCCCAAGGAGGCGTAATCATGGCAAAAGCAGCAAAGATCGAGAGGACCCAGAAGCTCTTCCTGAAGGCAATGAAGGAGAAGTTTGCCGAGGACCCCCAGGCACAGTCAACCGTATTCAAGCGCGAAGGCCTTTCCCAGTCCCCGCGCAAGATGGAGTTCGTCAAGGCCGGTAAGAAGGCCGAGATGGACCGCGGCATCGCGATGTACGACCCGGCACGCTGCCACTGCGGCGGTATCCCGCTCGGCCAGCGCCAGCTGATGACCTACGAGATCAGCACCACCGGCGTCTTCGTCGAGGGTGATGACTGCCACTTCGTCAACAACGCTGCCATGCAGCAGATGTGGGACGATATCCGCAGGACCATCATCGTCGGCCTCGACCTCGCCCACGGCACCCTCCAGAAGAGGCTGGGCAAGGAAGTCACCCCCGAGACCATCAACGAGTACCTCCACGTGCTGAACCACGCAATGCCCGGTGCAGCCGTCGTGCAGGAACACATGGTCGAGACCCACCCGTCACTCGTGGACGACTGTTACGTCAAGGTCTTCACGGGCGACGAGGAAATGACTGACGACCTCGAGCCCCAGTTCGTCCTGAACGTCGACAAGCTCTTCCCGGCCAAGCAGGCAGCCCAGCTGAAGGCAGCCGTCGGCAAGTCGATGTGGCAGGCAGTGCACATCCCCACCACAGTATCCAGGACCTGCGACGGAGGTACGACCTCCCGGTGGTCCGCAATGCAGATCGGTATGTCCTTCATCGGTGCGTACAAGATGTGCGCCGGTGAGGCAGCAGTCGCCGACCTCGCATTCGCCGCAAAGCACGCCGGCGTTATCCAGATGGGTGAGATTCTCCCCGCACGCCGTGCACGCGGCCCGAACGAGCCCGGTGGCATCAAGTTCGGTCTGTTCTCCGATATGATCCAGTCCGACCGCAAGTACCCCAACGACCCCGTCAGGGCATCCCTTGAAGTGGTCGCGGGCGGCTGCATGCTGTTCGACCAGATCTGGCTCGGCAGCTACATGTCCGGCGGTGTCGGGTTCACCCAGTATGCAACCGCTGCATACACCGACAACATCCTTGACGACTTCACCACCTACGGTGTCGACTACGTCAAGAAGAAATACGGCGGCCTTGCAAAGACCAAGCCCACCCAGGAGATTGTCAACGACATCGCCTCGGAGGTCACCCTCTACGGTATGGAGCAGTACGAGGAGTTCCCGACCACGCTCGAGTCCCACTTCGGCGGCTCCCAGCGTGCAACCGTCCTTGCAGCAGCGTCCGGTGTCACCACCTCGCTCGCTACCGCGAACTCCAACGCCGGTCTCAACGCATGGTACATGTCCATGCTGATGCACAAGGAAGGCTGGTCACGTCTCGGATTCTTCGGCTACGACCTGCAGGACCAGTGCGGTTCCGCAAACTGTATGTCCATCCGGCCCGACGAGGGTTGTGTTGGCGAACTCCGTGGCCCGAACTACCCGAACTATGCAATGAACGTCGGTCACCAGGGCGGCTACGCAGGTATCGCAGCCTCGGCACACATTGCCCGCGGCGACGCGTGGACCCTCAACCCGCTCATCAAGATCACGTTCGCAGACCCCTCGCTCAAGTTCGACTTCTCCGAAGTCCGCCGCGAGTTTGCGAAGGGTGCAATCCGCGAGTTCATGCCCGCCGGCGAGCGCTCGCTGATCATCCCCGCAAAGTAAATCCAATCTTCATCTTTTTTTCCGAAGGTTATCAGACCCCGATGCTGGAGAAGACCGCGGGAGCGTTCTTTGACATGCGCGAGGGCTCGAAGATCAGCAAGTCTCCCGCTTGCAAGATCCATACCTGGCCACAATTTGACCAGATATCGCGGGTCGGATCCTACAAAAATAAATTCGACCCCCCACAGGTATCGCACCCTGCCGATATGCTCCTGTACATCTCTCTTACGTCGGAAAAACACGCCTTAATGTATGAACAGCAACACCCCAAAGGAAAGTGTTCATGGGGGGGTCGAATTTATTTTTCACACCATTTCCGGAAAATTACCGGTCAGCTGCAGGGACAGGGCCTGCCGGAACGTCGGAACATACCGGCAGGTTCCGGGCTTTGGGTTTTGACAGCAGAAAAAAAATAAATCCGACCCCCCATTGCCGTCGTCAAACCGACCACCAGGTTTTTCTTGTCAGCACCCGTTGTTGCTAATCATAGGAGCCGGACTATTCCCGCCACCATACCAGTACAGGAATGGAATGGACAAACATTAAGAGCGCTGGCTGCTCCGGGAAAACGGTTCCTGACAGAACACGAGACATACCATGGCACGTTTCATCGAGAAACCCGGTAAAAAGAGTGCATTCCGGTACCTGAAACATCCATTTTCGGACATCGGGAAATTCGAAGAAATAGTCCGGGAGATCGTTCTGAAGAATCCCTTTGACTGCACCTCATACATGAAAAAGGGCAGGAACCATCCCCCGGTGGAGAAGGTGCGTGAGAAGTATACTGCAAAATTCGTGTACGAAGATGCAGATGGAAAACAGGTCGGCAACGGGCTGGACATGTATACATCAGCTGAAGGGTACCAGTACGGTATCGCCGCCGTCATCTCCAATATGGCAAATGTCGCCGCCCACGGGGGCAAAGTACGCCATGATCCCGCATCCGACCTTTTTTCCGTCACCCTGCAATGCAACGACCCGGCACCGGTCTGTTCTTCCTGGACCTATCCCGCGGGAAACTTACGATCTCCTCATACAGGAACGATGCAGTCCTGCACCGTATCCAGGACTGGGCAGATCGTATCCCTGCACTGGAAGGATCAAGAGCGCCTCCTCACGGTACACGGAAGAGAGGGAGGCCACCTGGCAGGAAATCGTGAAGAAAAAAAACTATTTCCTCGTCACTTCAACCGGGTCGATATTCGCATCGATCAGGCAGTCGAAAGAGATGGTTCCAAGCCATCCGGCCTTCTCGAACATATGCATGAAACAGACACCGATGACCGCCGCACCGGGATACTTCCCGATAAGAGCCTTCACCTGCTCTGCTTTGACAGGAGCATCCGGCATTGAGAGCCCCCCCATGATAACAACTGCTTTGGGTTTCAGGGATATGGGGGACACGCGGGCCTGCATGCCGACATCATCGATATAACCGATCTTTTTTGCCCGGGTCTCGTCAAGGTACGGAACAAAAATCTGCTCAGGCTCAAGCGTCCGGAGCGCAAATGCAAGCAGCTCGACAAACGGGGCGCATGTGCCCGGCATACCGTAATACACTACCTGATCTCCCTTCCTGATATTCTTTGATGCAATGAATTCCTTGAACGGACGCAGGATACCCGGTACACCGTGGAATACTTCTTTTGTGGCCATGATAGATAAACAGTCTTGCCCGGATATATTAATGGTTACCCGGTCTGCCGGAACGATCGGGCAGGAAGGTTTCTGTCCATCCGGACACGGGTGATTCCGTAAAAATAATAATAGTATTTAAACATACGTATGGTTTGGAACGGCCTGATTGACCTCGAAATCGCTTTTTAGTCAATTAAATGATGAGAATTAAATAGGAGTATCACAGATTACCCATCTTACGGGACATACACTCATCTGTATGTGAACTCTGACGGGCTGAAGAAGTTATGACTACAGCAAATCTGAATTACGAACTGCCAACACCGGAAGATATCACGTGGAAAATGTCGTTCGGAAAACTTGAGATCGTCGTGATTGCGGTGATCTTCCTCCAGTCGCTCCTGGTTGCGTGGTTCCTCTTTTTGATCGCAGGAGGGCTTGATCAGTCGATGCCCCTCTTCCGGGTCATAATGGGTGCTGCCATCGTATTTGCCATCCTGATACCGGTCTTCATCCTGATCGAGGGATTCCGCTACAGCTCGATCCTGGCCGGGTTCTTCACCCCCCTGCTCCTCTATTCCCTGATGTACCCCCTGTTCAACTCGCTCCTGTACCATATCAACCTGTTCCTGAACCCGGCGACCATCGTTCCCGCCATTGTCGGGGGATTGGGATTCGGGCTGATCGGACTTGGCGCCTATCACATGCGGAGCGGGATTGCGAGGTCGTTTGCCCTGGTGACCACCGGCCTTACCATCATTTTCCTGAGCTCTCCCATGGTCCTTGCGGTATTCCTGTTTGTGGTTACGGGCGAGCTCATCTCAATCCCCGGCTTTATCTCCTGAATCCGACCCTCCTTTTTTCCGGAAGCCTGGCCACGTTCACCGGGTGTACCTTCCGGTTGCCTTCACCAGCCTTTGGCTTGTACATGTTCGAGATCCCGGATCAGATCGTCAACCGAGGAGTACCGGTCCTCCGGTCGTTTTTCCAGGCACCGGAGAATGATCGATCGCAGATCGTCGTCATGCCGGCCGCCCCACCGGGGGACGACCGGTTCATCCTCGGTAATCGCTATCGTGAGATCCAGCATCCCTTCCCGCCAAAACGCCGTTGTGCCGGTCAGGAGCTCGCACATGAGCATGCCGAGCTGGTAGATGTCGGTGGCAGGCCCGGGACGGCCGAAGCGGTGGGGGGCCAGCTGCTCGGGCGCTGCATACGAAGGCGAGAACCCGATCATGCTGGACTGGCGGGGATCGTCAAGGGCTTTTGCAAGGCCCCAGTCCGTGATCTTGGGAGTGCCGTCTTCCGAGAGGAGAATGTTCTCCGGCTTGATGTCGCGGTGGACGATCCCCCGGTCATGGGCATATGCGATCCCCCGGGCAATCCCGAGCACGAGCCCGACAGCCCGTTCTTCGGGCACCGGCATGGCGAGGGACGAGAGGGACGAGGGGGCGTATTCCATCTCGATGTACGGCACGGGCAGGATATTCGCAGACCAGATGCGGATGATGTTTTTGTGCTCAAGCCCCTGCCAGTTGACGATGTCCCGGGTGAAGTGGGTGCCGGTCGCCTCATCGTACCGGACCGGTACCTTGACGGCGACCGTCATGCCGGTCTTCGTGTTCGTTGCCCGGAAGACCCGGGCAAGTCCCCCTTCGCCAACGAACTCGGCATGCGCAAAGCGTTTTGCGAGCGATGGCGGGAACAGGACTGCCGGCCCGGTCGGCAGCAGGGACCCCTCCGGAACCGGGGGCGACGTGTCCCCGACCAGGGTCGGGTTGCCCGGCAAGGTCGCCGGCTGCTGGTTTTTCCCGGCCGGAATCCCTTTCCACCGGCGGAAAAGGAAATACAGGATTGCAAGGAGCCCAATCCCCGCAACTGCGAGAATGAGAAGGAACAGGGCAGACGGGAGGGTCACTTTCGGACGGTCGATCGCCCGGAGCTGCTGGGCGAGCGATGTACGGTTTCCACGGGCGGGCTCAGCTGTCGGGGGCTGGGTGACTGCGGGTGAGGGAACCAGTGTCGGAGTGCGTATTGAGGCCGGATCAGGCTGTTTCCGGGGATCAGCCGACGGCCCGGCGAAGACAGCGGGAATGAGAAGCAGGACGGAGAACAGCAGCAGGAGGAAGACCGCGGTTATCCGGCAGGACCCGGGGTATACCCTGCCGGAAGATGTCCGTACGTGCGTTCTGCTTCCCATACCTGTCACTCGTCCGCGATGAAGAGGAGCCGGGCGCTGTTCGCCCCGAGCGAGAGATCGATGACATCCCCGCTGTGCACGGGGATGCCCTTCATGGGGTCGAGCCGCCGGGAGTTCAGGAAGGTGCCCCCGGTGCTTGCATTGTCCTCGATCTGCCAGCCACCGGCCGTCTCAACCAGGAAAGCGTGTGGCCGGGTCACCCGCGTCACGGCACGATAACTGTCCGGCAGGACGACCATCCCGCGGGAGCCGGCTGGCGGGTGGTCCGGGTCCTCCCTGCCGAGCGCAACCCGATCAGCGTCCAGGATAAAGGTCCGGCCATCTGCAGGGCCACCTATCAGGAAGAGGACGGGGCCCGCCTGTCCCTCCGTTGCCGGTAGTTCCGCCCGGACGGCACGGATGCGGTCGCGGATATCGTTGTACCCCATCGGCGATGCGATGCTTGAGAAGACGCCGAGGGTGGCAGCAAGGTTCTCGAGCGCACCCGGTGCAAGCGTGTACTTCCAGACCGGGGCAACGCCCCGCTCCGTCTCCCGCCCGAACCCGGCTCCCCGCGTGACGAGCCCGGTGCTGACCAGCCGGTCAAGGTGCTTCTTCGCGTTCTGGTAGGTCATGCCGGTGAACTCTGCGATTGCCGCGGTCTCCCGGGGCTCCCGCTCGATGAACTTGAGGATCCGGAGCCGCTGGGGGTTGGACAACACCTCGAGATACTCGGACAACTCCTCGAGGAAGACGGGATCCGTTGCAATAGCGATGGTCTTCTGTTCTTCCATGCTGATCACTCGGGCCTGCCCTGCAGCGCACAGGGTATCTCAGGGAAGTTTTGTCCTGCCGGGTATAAAAACGACCGGGGATTCCGGGGGCTGCCCTTCCGGGAAGCATAACCTGCAGGTTCAACGCTGAGCCGGGGGCGTTTACACGCGGGAATGCCCGCATTTTACGAATACATAACCCACCGGAGAAAACGATGGATCAGGATGCGGAACAACGCATCAGGAACCAGGTGACCACACCATGCAAAAGAACCTCGTTGCAGGCGCCCTCGTGGCGCTCTGCGTTATCGGTATGCTGGCGCTGCCGGCATCCGCGGCACCGCTCACGACCACGGGATCACCCGCAAAGATCAGCACCGTGGACCCGGGGCTCAAAGACGATCTCCGGGCCAGCCATATGCAGTTCCGTCTCGCCCGCTACGACATGAATGTACAGCAGGCGAACGCGGTCATGACGATCCTGCAGAAGTACACCATCGACACGACGGCATGCCAGGCAACGCTGACAACCATCGAAGGGAAGCGTGCAGACCTCCAGTCGGCGCTCGGGTCAGAGGACCGGGAGAAGCTTAAGACTGTCAACGAGGAACTCAAGACCCTCTGGAAACAGTTCCGCAAGAACCTCCGGGATGCGGTGAAGTCGCACTACGGCAGGGGAAGTGCGGACACTACGGCATCGGATGCTCTCGACAGCCCCGGCCTGGGATCGGACTGAGCCTGGAAACACCATACACCCTTTTCTTTGGAAAATTTCCTTACGGGATAATTTCCCTGCTACGGACGGAGCCCTGGAATCGACTGGTTCCGCTGGATTTACTGAGTTCGTCAGGCTGAGTGTTTTTGGTAAGCCTCATACCCTCGCACGCGCAACATCACATGCAATGAAAAATCCCTTCCACATCATGATCATCCCGACGCTGGGATGTCCCGGGCGCTGCAGGTACTGCTGGAGCTCGGAGGAAGGGTCGCCGATCATGACGATCGACACGGTGAACGACATTGTTGCATGGCTCAGGGATTTCCGGTCCGACCGCGTCACGTTCACGTTCCACGGGGGCGAACCGCTGCTTGCCGGGGCT
Organism: Methanoregula sp. PtaB.Bin085; assembly: GCF_002067035.1. GTDB lineage: Archaea > Halobacteriota > Methanomicrobia > Methanomicrobiales > Methanospirillaceae > Methanoregula. Next base: position 163,502 of record NZ_MVQB01000060.1, read on the forward strand.
GACTTCTACCGGCAGGCGCTGCCGCTGCTTGCCGGGGAACTGAAGGAGCTCACCCCCGATTTTGCCATGCAGACAAATCTCTGGAGGATGACGCCGGAGATCGCCGCAGTGCTGGCCCAATATCATGTTCCCCTGGGTTCCTCGATCGATGGGCCGGAGGAGATCACCGATTCCCAGCGGGGCGAAGGGTACTATGAGAAGTGCATGAAGGGATACGAGATCGCGACCGCTGCCGGCCTGCAGGTCCGGTTCATCTGCACCTTCACCAACAAATCCGTGAAACACCGCGACGAGATCTTTAATTTTTTCAAGGAGAAGGGTTTTGTCCTGAAACTCCATCCGGCCCTGCCCTCGCTCCGTTCGGAGAACCCGAAGGAGTGGGCGCTGGAACCTTCTGAATATGGCGATCTGCTGGTGTACCTTCTCGACAAGGCGCTCGACAACCTCGGGAAGGTGGAAGTCATGAACATCAACGACCTGTGCCGGTGTGTCTTCACCCGCCGGGGGAGCGTCTGCACCTTCGTCAACTGCATGGGCAGCACCTTCGCGATCGGGCCCGACGGCAGCATCTACCCCTGCTACCGTTTCGTCGGCATGCCGGAATGGGTGATGGCAAACGTCAGGGACAAGCCGACGATGGAGCAGCTGATGCAGTCTGATCCGGGGAGGCGCATGACCGCATTCTCGGAGTATGTGGATCTTCACTGCAAAGACTGCTCCCACATCCGGTACTGCCGGGGCGGATGCCCGTACAACGCTATCGCCCCCTCCGGCGGATCTCTCGAGGGCACAGACCCCCACTGCACCGCCTATAAGCGCATTTTCGATGAGCTCAATGACCGGCTGAACAGCGAAATGTACGATGAGCCGTCATCCGGAACGGGCTCCGGCAGGCCTGCGGCCGGCAGAAAGAAAAGGCCCGGCGTGATGGCGCTGATGCGGTCGATTGTGACACGGTAAGTACCAGTGCAGGGAGCGGCGGTACCTTTCAGCGTACGCATCACCATAATCCTCATTACCCGCGAGCGGGATTTCTCTGTATCAACGGATGTGTCCCTGACATGACTGCAAAAAAAACCGCATCCTACCGCCCGGTCAGCCTGAACCGGGAGTTCCTTGCCGGGAACATACTGGAAACCCTCGCCCGCAGGGAAAGAAAAGCATGGGAACTCCTCAGCATGGAGCGGCGCGTTGAAGTCCGGGAGGTATCCCTGTCCGCCATCACGGCGCTTGAGGAGTCGCTTGCCATCCGGTCCCCCGTATTCCTTGAAGAGGCCGCCCGCTGGACACAGGTACGCTTCGCGGCGCTGCATTACCCCCAGGGTTTTGCTGCTGCCTTCATATCGTGTCTTGCGGAGGTTATTTCGCGGGACCTTCCCGGGGACTACCGGAAGGAGGCCGCTGCCTATGCGAAAAGCGCGGCGGCAGCCCTCAGGTCCGCTGCCCGGAACGCTGGCCTGGGAAAAAAACAGGAATCCCTCTCACCGGCTGCCCGGGCATTCATCAGGGCAGGCCTCTCGGGAGACCTTCCCGGATGCAGGGCGGTCATAAAAAAAGCGCTCGCGGCAAAAAAACCGGTGGCAGAGATCTACACGCGCATCTTTATACCGGTGCTGTACGAGACCGGCCGGCTCTGGCAGGCGGGGGATGCCACGATCGCACAGGAACATTTCATTTCAGCCATTGTCCGCCAGAGCATGGACCGGCTCCATGAACACGTTGCTGACGCGTCCCGGCGGACCAGGCAAAACAAGAGCGTTGTTGCTGCATGCGTCGGGGAGGAACTTCACGACATCGGGATCCGCATGGTCGGGGACTTTTTCGAGATGGACGGCTGGGATGTCTATTTCCTTGGCGCCAATACACCGCCAAAAAGCATCCTCGCTGCTGTAAGGGAGCAGGAGCCGGACGTACTCGCACTCTCGGTCACCATGCCGTCCCGGCTCCGCGATGCAGAGTACCTGATCCGGTCGCTCAGGGCGTCCCCGGACACTGCGAAGGTAAAGATCATTGTCGGGGGCAGCCCGTTCAGGATCCTGCCGGATCTCGGGAAGCGTATTGGAGCCGACGCGGTCACAGGATCTGCTGAGGACGCCGTCCCTGTTGCACGGAAATTGCTACGGATGAAGGCCGTAGGAAAAAAAGAATAATCTCCAACTTTTTCATGTAATGCATACACACCAGGGCAACCTGGAAAACCTTAACAATCCTTTATCACCAGCTGACCCGGAACCCGTGGAACTCTCCGGTTGCCTGACCTTTTTCCACGGTTATTTCGTCCACGCGGATGACGGGATCGTTGCGGGCATGGGCAAGGCGGATGAAGTCGTCGAGGGCCGCAGGGGAGCTTTCGGCTACGATCCGGACCGTACCGTCGGGTTCGTTCTTCACCCAGCCATGGATTCCGGTTGCATGCGCGCACTCCGATACATAATACCGGTACCCGACGCCCTGTACCCGGCCCCGCGCAACAGCGGTGACACGTTCCATGGAATATCATCTGACAGCAGGGCGATAAAGGTTCGGAAATGATACCGGAGGATGCCGGATACCTGTACCTGCCTGACCGGAACGAAACGTGAAAATCCCACGGGCGACAACACTCCTGGAGATTACTATGGCCACCTTCCAGTATGGAAGCCGCGAGATCGAGTATCTCCGCAGACGAGACGGGCGTCTCGGGCGGGCCATCGACGAGATCGGGATGATCGAGCGCAAGGTAACACCGGATCTCTTTACCGCACTCGTTGCCAGCGTGGCAGGCCAGCAGGTTTCTGCAAAAGCCGCTGAAACGGTCTGGCGCCGGCTGGAAAACCTGCTCGGATCCGTTACGCCACAGACCACCTCTGCCGTTTCCCGGGAGGAGATACAACAATGCGGGATGTCGATGAGAAAGGCCGGGTATATTAAAAGTATTGGAGATGCTGTATTGAACGGCGAGATAGACCTGGACGGGCTTTGGGATCTTTCCGATGACGAAGTAATCGCACGTCTAACGGCGCTGGACGGGGTGGGTGTCTGGACGGCAGAGATGCTGCTCATCTTCTCGATGCAAAGGCAGGATGTCGTGAGCTGGGGTGACTTTGCTATCCGGCGGGGTATGATGCAGCTGTACGGGATCGATACCCTCGACCGGGCACGGTTCGAACGCTACCGGAGACGCTACTCACCATATGGTTCCGTGGCATCCCTGTACCTCTGGGAGATCTCGCACCGGTAACGAGGGTGGGGATCATGTGCGGGATACAGAGATCCCCTGACGTTGAGGGTGCCGGTAAAACGCGTCAGAAACGGATATCCTGTTCGTATTCGATCCGATACATGACACGGGTATCGGATTATTTCCCGAAGTCATGACGGGCCGTTAGCAAGAATCCCGCGGTACCTTCCGGTTACAGCCATGAAGACGCACCAGATCGCGGTTATGGCGAGCGGGTAGAGGACGGCCCAGCCGACAAAGAGGAATATCGCACCGGTCAGGAGAAGGGAGACGATGCTGACGGGAACGCCCCACCGGCTGCCTTTCAAGAGGACGATACCGGCTGCACAGCCGCCGACATAGGTGAGAATGAAGGTTCCGCTCGGGACCTGGATGAGAACCGAAAGCGGGACCGCCCCCGCGTACGAGACGAGAAGGATGACCGCATACGAAGCCGCGAGGAACAGGAGGCCCCCGGCAGGAGAATGGTACGTTGCCGATCGCCATGCCAGCAGCCGGGGGGCAAACCCGTTCCGTGCAAGCGAGCAGGTGAGACGGGATGCCGCGCCCGTGTACGCGATCGCCGGCGCTATGCAGATGAAGAGCGCTGCAATGCCTGCAACAACCGCACCGGCCGGGCCAAACGCAGCCCGGATGATATGGACAAGGGATGTATCCGAGAGCGCAGCGCCATAGCTCATGGTCCCGATAACAACAATCGCAGAGAGTATGTAAAGGATCGAGACGATGGCAGCAGCGACCAGTGTGCCGCGGACCGTGTCCTTTTGTGGATCGGCAAATTCACCGGAGATATGCGAGATCGCCTCCCAGCCGAGGAAACACCAGAAGATCACCGCAGCTGTATGGCCTACGCTCATCCACCCGTTTGGCAGGAACGGAAAGAAGTTCTCCATGCTGATCGCCGGGACGCTCCCGATGATGGCCACGACGAGGACGATGATGATCGTAAGCACAACGGCAACCTGGACCTGCCCGGTCATTCTCATGCCGAGGTAATTGACGAGGAGCGCCGTTGCCAGCATGGCGGTTGCGACAAGGAACTTCGCTCCTTCTCCAAGACCGGTGGCTGCACAGAGATACCCTGCACCCGTGAGCGCGATGACCGGGGCTGCGACAACGGTCGAGAGGAGGAAAAACCAGCCGACAAGGGATCCGATCTCCGGGTTAAATGCCCGGGCCACGAATGACGAGACCCCGCCGGCATCCGGGTACCGGGCCGCGAGGAACCCCATCGTCAGGGCCATCGGCACGACAAGAAGCGCCATCATGGCCCACGCGACCAGGGATGCCGGGCCGGAGAGTTCGGCAGCAAGACCGGGGAGGATCAGGATGCCCGAGCCGAGGACTGCGCCGGTATAGAGGGCGATCACCTGCGGGAGACCAAGGACGCCGCGGTCCTTCACCGGGTCCTGCATGACACCGCTCCCGTGTTGCTGTCCTTCGCCCGCATCATGATCGTCTCCGCCGGTTTTTCTGCAGTCAGGTTTGGCACGATGCCATAAATATGTCCCGGGAAATAGGTCCGGAAAACAATACAGACCTGGTATCCGGCGGGGATTTTCACAATATTTTTCACCCGGCACAGAGGATCCTTATCGATGGATCCGCTGGTCGCGTTCTTCATTACCCTCGTCCTCATAACGGTATTCAGCCTCTGGTACAGGATTACCCCGTTTTTCACGCTCATCGGCGGGGCGATCCTCTTCGGGCTCCTGGCCGGGATGACTCCCGATGCGACCATGCTGGGGATCGTGGAAGGGGTCGGCAGGGTCTTCTCCGCATTTGGTATCATCATCCTCTGCGGCGCAATCATTGCCAAACTCATGGAAGAGCAGAAGCAGACGGAAGAGATCGTATCCGATATCCGGCGTGTCGTACACCATCCGCCGGTTATTGCCGGGTCCTCCGGGTACCTCCTTTCGGTTCCCGTTACCTGCTGCGTCACCTCCTATATCATGCTGATCCCGATCATTGAGTGTATCGGAAAGGACCGGACAGGGCGCACCGTGCTCCTGTACCTTGCAGCCGTCGGAGGGGTTATCTCTTATGCCCTTATATATCCCACACCCGTTGTCATTCCTCTGTTTGGGGCGTTCTCCCGGGGAATCAGCCCGCTTGCATTCGATGCTGTTTCTGTTCCGCTCTCGCTTGCAGTACTGGGCGCTGTGCTGCTCTATTTCCGGTTTTTTTCCCCTTATGCAGCAACACGGCGGGATTCTTCCGCTTTTCTGCCGTCAGGGACAGGAGACTGCATAACGGATAAAACGCAGGGGATTCACTGGAGGGCATGGGCGCCGTTCATCGTCATACTCCTTGCAATCCCGGTCTCGCTCTTCCTCCTGAAACTCTCGCACGTCAGCATGATCAATATCATCATGCTGGCCGGAACCGTTACTGCCATTTCCCTTGCACCCCCGGCAGCACGAACCGCAGGTCTGTCCCGGGGGGCAAAACACGGGGGTTTCATCATCTTCGATATCTGCGGGGCCGGAGCGCTCGGTTTTGTCATTGTGCAGAGCGGGTTTGCATCCACCGCGCTGAACCAGATGACCCTGGTCATCCCGGTCATCCTCGTGCCATTCTTTCTTGCCGCGCTCATCGAGACGGCACAGGGTTCCCGGGTCGTTACGGCAGTGATCGCGGCAGAGGTGCTTGCGAAATCCCCTGTCATCAGCACGATCCACCCGATTCCCCTTATCCTTCTCATCAGCGCCGGAGCCTGTATCGTTTCGTACGTGACGGATCCCTTCTTCTGGCTCGTCCAGCGAACCACGGGGGATGATATCAGGACCGTTGTGAGGTACTACACCCTTCCCATCGCGCTCGCCGGCATCCTGATCCTGATCGTTGCCGTTACACTGCAATACCTTGTCTTCCGGTGAGGTTTTATGGTCCGGGATTCTCATCCGGCAGCCTGGCATTTTGGCATCGCTCTTCCGGCTCCGACCACAAAACCCTTGATGTCCTCGGCCAGATTTTCCTGAGAGGATGAGGGCCCCATGAGAGGATATGCCGGAGTTGTTTTCATTCTGGTGCTGCTGGTACTGCCATGTGCATATGCCGCGGATCCTGCGGTAACCGGGAAGAGCGGTCAGGGCATCAATGGCACGGAATTCGATGCACGGGGAATTGATATTGCAAACAATTCCATCCTACACCAGTACGTTGTTACACCGACACTGGTTGACATCAGAGTGGAGGTGTCCGGCACCTCGTTTCCAGGCCCGAAAGGGGAGATGGCAGCGGGACCCAGGACAATTGGGTTTGCCGCAGATCCGGGATCGCTGCTGGTAATCATTCTCGGTATTATTGCGGTTTCTGCAGGAGTTCTATATCTGAAAAAAAGGAGACCGGAAGAACCTGCCGGGGAGGATGATGAAGAACCAGATGAAAAAATCGGATAAAACTGGACCACACAACCCCAAAACCCGGAGAATTGAAATCACCCCTTTTTTTATTCGCGATCATGAGTGTGTCCGGTGCCAACACAACCAGACTTTCCTTAACACAAATTCACATGAGTGAATAATTCCAATACAGTGCCCGAATATGAAAAAGGGCTGTAAATATCTGGATTTCCCCGAAATAAAATCGTAACCTTTTAATGAAGATCTTACCAACTTTACACTAACCACAAAGGGTATGTACTTGTACTCATTGTGCGTGGCATTGCATTTTGAATACTCTCGTGCATTCGCACGTAGGGAGGAGGCTAAATGGAACATATTGTCTTTGGCATTGGAATTACTGCATTGACAGGAGCTCTTGCCACCGTAGCCGGCTCTGCAGAGGATACTGAATCCAACATCGGGTCCCAGGGTGACCCGAACTCACAGGTTCAGCTTGCCCCGCAGATGGGATTCCTGCACCGCATCTTCAACAAGGCGGTTGCCGGTGAACCCCCGGCATACGGACTCTGGTGCTGTCTTGGCGCCGGACTCGCATGGGCATTCATGGCGATGCAACTCAACGCGGTTCTCGCAATCGTTCTCGGCTGTGTTCTCGCAACATTCGTCCAGGGCGTCTATGCAACCACCGCTTACCTGGGCAGGACTGCAAGTCTTGCCAAGTTCGGGCAGCCGGTCTACGTGGACGTCCTCAAGTCCATGACCTCGGTTACCATGGCACATGCCTTTATCGCAATATTCTGTACCGTTACAATCTGCTACCTGATCAACACCGGCCTGGGACACCCGTTCCCGCTGCCGCTGCTCGGACTGATCTGGGGCATTGCACTCGGTGCAGCAGGCTCTGCGACAGGCAACCCGTACTACGGCAAGGAACGCCAGTACCAGAACCAGAAGTTCGGTGCCGGTGTCCCGATCTCCGCATCCGGTAACATCGTCCGGTATGCCGAGGCAGGCGAGCGGAACTCGATCGACAATGGGTTCTTCACCCACAAGATCGGCGGTTCTGCATCCGGTATCTGTTTCGGCCTGATTGTCTTCCTTGAACTCTGGCGTACCGTCCTCTTTGAGAGCCTGCCATTCCCGGCCCTTGGGCCCGGCTGGTATGCAATCTTCGTCGGTATTGTCATGATCCTTATCTTCACGGCAATCGACCGGACCATTGAGAACTGGGCCCGCAGGAACTTCGGACCCTACACGGAAGTCAAGGAGGCATCCTCATGAGCGCAGTTGCAGCAAAGCCCGCAGCAGGCGGCGCAATGAACCCGGCCGCCATGGCAGTCGGTGCAGTTCTGACACTCATCCTCATTGGCATCTGTTACGTCATGGCACCGCCCGTTGCCCTCATGGCGCTCATCGGCGTCGTCGTCGGCGGCGTGCTGATCGGCTTTGGTACCCACTTCGTCCCGGTCGGTGGCGCTCCTGCCGCCATGGGACAGGCTCCCGGTATCGCAACCGGTGTTGCGATGCTCGCAGCAGGTGCGGGTCTTGCAGGGCTGTTCGGCGGCGCATGGGCAGCTGAGCAGGGCCTTGTGGTAGCGGTCGTTACCGGTGGTGTCGGCGGCGGCCTCATGATGGCAATCACCTGCATGATGGTGAACTTCGTCTACGTTTTCGGCATGGGTATTCCCTCGGCATCCGGTAAGGTTGCAAAGGACCCGATCACCGGAGACACCCAGGCAGAATACAAGTCCCAGGGAACGGAAGGTCACGGCCTGCCATTCATCTCATTCGTCGGCGGCGTGATCGGTGGTCTCCTTGGCGGTGCCGGCGGTACGCTCATCTACATCGAGCTCCTTGAACTCTACAAGGTCACGCTCCCGACCCTGATGGGCGCTCCTGAAGCACAGATAATGCCAATCGCAGTCTCCGCTGCAGGTATGTTCGCCGTTGGTCTCTTCCTCGTGAATGCGGTGCTCACGGCATACAACATCACGGGTACTATCGAAGGACCCCACGACCCGAAATTCAGCCGCTGGCCCCGGTCAATCGTTGCTTCCGCAGCTGCATCGGCACTCTGCGGACTGGTAGCGATCCTCATCGTGGTGCCCCTGCCAATCTGAGGTGGAAAAGATGTCAGTCAAAGTAGAAGTAATCGAAGGCGGTGTCCCCCACAATACAATCATGATCGCGGGCATCGTCTGCACGCTCGTGTGCATCTACCTCACGTATCTCAACACCTTCTCGCCGGTACCCCTGTTCTCCTTCTTCGGGGGACTTGCGGTTGTCGCGGCATTAATCTGGGGTAGCCACACCATCAAGGTGCTCTGCAGTTACGGTATCGGTACAGGTGTACCATCAGCGGGTATGATCGCATTCGGTTCCGGTGTCATCGCGATGCTGCTCGCAACACGGGTAAGCAATGTCCTGCTCGCACCGATTGTTGCGGTCATCCTTGCGGCCGTCATCGGCTTCATTCTCGGGTACCTTGCCAACAACGTCCTGAACATGAAGATCCCGGCCATGGTGCAGGCGCTCACCGAGATGGCTGTTGTCGGTGCACTGACCCTCATGGGATTCGCGGCACTGATCTCCGGTGTATTCACGTTCCAGGGCCTGACAACCGGCTCGGTAACGTTCCTGGGCATGGCACTTCAGACACACCAGCAGACCTTCATCGGAGGCGGACTGATTGCCGTCGCGTTCCTGCTCGGTGCCATCGCAATCCAGCACCCGTTCAACGCGTGCCTCGGCCCCGGCTGGAAACAGGACCGCATGCTCATGCTCACCGCAGAGTGCGGATTTTTAAGCATGATCGTCGCTGCTGTCATGTCGTTTGCCCTGATCACGGTCAGCCCCATCCCGTCAATACTCTCGCTGCTCATTGCCATCATCGGCTGGGTCTATACCTACACCCAGTACATGGAAATGTCCAAGCGCGATGCTGCTGCATGGCTTGATGCGAAGATGATACCGGAAACGGAGGGACACTAACTATGGCATACATCCAGGTACTCCCTGAATTCGGCCTTGTCGCCGACCCCGTTGCCGGCATTATTACTACCGCCGGCGAATCCTACTCGCCCGTCATCGAGAAGGTCGGCATCCTCGAAGCAGTCAGCGACGACCTCGTCAACATGCTCTCGGGAGAAGGCAACCTGCTCGCATCATTCCCGGGCAGAGAGCACAACCTCAAGATTGCCGGTACCATGACCTCGTTCTGGTACGGGCTTGCAATCGGGCTGTTCGTAGCCGGTATCATTGCATTCCAGCTGATCAAGCCAGGGGTGATCTAAACCATGGCAAACAAGAAATCACCGGCAAGCGGCTGGCCGCTCATCAAGGGTGACTTCCACTCGGGAGACGCCAACAGCCCTGTCGCTGTCGTCACCATGGGTTCACACCTCGACGAGCAGGGCATCTGCGATGCGGGCGCCGCACTCTGCGGCTCCTGTAAGACCGAAAACCTCGGTCTCGAGAAGGTTATCGCCAACGTCATCGCCAACCCGAACATCAGGTTCCTCCTCCTCTGCGGTACCGAAGTCAAGGGACACCTCTCCGGCCAGACACTCGTCGCCCTCCACAAGGGCGGGGTCAAGGAAGGAAGGGTCGTCGGCGCAGAAGGCGCTATCCCCTTCATCGAAAACTTAAAAGACGACGCCATCAAGCGCTTCCAGGAACAGGTCGAAGTCGTCAACATCATGGAGTCCGAGGATCTGAACGCCATCAAGGCAAAGATCAACGAACTCAAGGGCAAAGACCCGGGCGCTATCGCTGCTGACGCAATGGTCGTCGAAGTCAAGGAAGCCGCCGGCGGCGGTGCCGAGGAAGCTGGCGGGGAAGTCCGTCCGCTCTCCGGCGAGATGGCACTCATCACCGCACGCATGAAGGTCATCGAGAAGATGGTCGTGGATATCGGATACCGGGACAAGTTTGCAGCCGGGGTCTATGCCGGGAAGATCGAAGGTCTCATGATTGGACTGATCGTTTCGTTCGCCCTGGTTGGATTCCTGATGATGGGGTGATACACAATGGCAGAAGAAGCTAAATCAACAGGACCCGTCAGGATGGTTGCAATCGACAACATGGTGGAGAGCATCCGCTACAAGTCACAGATCCTGGCAAGGACGAACAAGATCGACTCGGCAGTCTCGGCATCGGGCCTCGTCGGGTTCGTGGCCGGCCTGCTCACAGCACTGCTCATGATCGTGCTGCCGGCAATTCTGATGGGGTGATCAAGATGGCAAACAAGAAATCACCGGCAAGCGGCTGGCCGCTCATCAAGGGTGACTTCCACTCGGGAGACGCCAACAGCCCTGTCGCTGTCGTCACCATGGGTTCACACCTCGACGAGCAGGGCATCTGCGATGCAGGCGCCGCACTCTGCGGCTCCTGTAAGACCGAAAACCTCGGTCTCGAGAAGGTTATCGCCAACGTCATCGCCAACCCGAACATCAGGTTCCTCCTCCTCTGCGGTACCGAAGTCAAGGGACACCTCTCCGGCCAGACACTCGTCGCCCTCCACAAGGGCGGGGTCAAGGAAGGAAGGGTCGTCGGCGCAGAAGGCGCTATCCCCTTCATCGAAAACTTAAAAGACGACGCCATCAAGCGCTTCCAGGAACAGGTCGAAGTCGTCAACATCATGGAGTCCGAGGATCTGAACGCCATCAAGGCAAAGATCAACGAACTCAAGGGCAAAGACCCGGGCGCTATCGCTGCTGACGCAATGGTCGTCGAAGTCAAGGAAGCCGCCGGCGGCGGTGCCGAAGTCGGCGCTGCGAGTGCAAACCCCCAGTTCCTCGAGATTGAGAAGAGGCTCGACAAGATTGAGAAGAAGATCGAGTTCGTGGATGCGGAGATTGCGCAGCGTGTTGGACGAAAGATTGGACGGGATATCGGTATACTGTACGGCCTCATTGCAGGCGTCTTTGTATTCGTTATACTGTTGTTCCTGTACCAGAAACTGATGGGAATGCTCTAATGGAGGTGTAAAAGAACATGTTCAGATTTGAAAAAGAACAGAGTGTCTGGGACTTCAACGGCACCATGATTGGTGGACAGCCCGGTGAATACCCGACCGTGCTCGGTGCTTCGATCTTCTACAACAAGCACGAGTGTGTGCTCGACGATCACAAGGGAACGATCGACAAGGCAAAGGCAGAAGCGCTGTGGAACCGCTGCCAGGTCCTCTCGGACATGACCGGTATCCCGCACTTCATCCAGATCATTGCGGAATACGGCGAAGCGTTCGAGAGCTACTTCAGCTGGTTCGACTCGATTGACAACAAGACCGCATTCCTGATGGACTCGTCGGCACCCAAGGCGCTTGCACATGCGTGCAAGTACGTCACGGATGTCGGTCTCGCCAACCGTGCGATCTACAACTCGATCAACGGTTCGATTCCGCCCGAGAACATCGAGGCACTCAAGAAGAGTGACGTCGATGCTGCAATCGTTCTCGCTTTCAACCCTGGCGACCCGTCGGTTGCCGGCCGCGAGAAGGTTCTGACCGAAGGTGGCGTTGCAGGACAGGCAAAGGGTATGCTTGCTATCGCAGAAGAATGCGGTATCAAGCGCCCGATCCTCGACACTGCAGCAACCCCGCTCGGCCTCGGCTCCGGCGGAGCATACCGTGAGATCCTTGCGTGCAAGGCAATCCACGGCTACCCGACCGGTGGTGCATACCACAACATGACCGTTTCCTGGACCTGGCTCAAGCGCTGGAAGGGGACCTCGAAGACCCCCTCTGTACTCGCAGACGGTTACAAGGGCAAGGACGAGCTGCTCAAGCAGATGTCCCACCACTACCTCGGCGGCATGGAAGGCATCAAGCAGGCCGCCTGGTCCGCACCCGATATTGGCTGCAACATGATTGCATCCACGCTCGGGGCAGATCTCATCATGTACGGACCTATCGAGAACGTCGAAGCAATGATCACTGCACAGGCCTACACGGACATCACTGTCCTCGAGGCCACCCGTCAGCTCGGCATCGAGTGCAAGGCGCCAAGCCACCCAATCTTCAAACTCATCTAATCTTTTTTTGGTGAGGGTCCGAAGAACTTGAACCAGCAGAAGAACGGATATGCGTTCTTTGACTTGTAAGAGGTTCGAATGGCCTCCTGCTCTTCTCGTCCTCAACCTCCTGTGGAAGGGTTCGGATTCATCAGAACCCCGAGGAGGAGAAGATTTACAAAGTAAAATTTTTAAAGTGTTGAGAGAATCATCGGATCCGAAATACCGACATGAACAGTTTCAAATGCACTGAATGTAGTTAAAAAAAATGGGGGCAACTCCGCAAGCGTGTTTCCTTACTTCCTTGCTCCGCCACCGGTATTATCCGAGGTCCCGGGCGCCTGGGGATTGTTGACGAGCCGGACAGCTTCATCCGCTTCCCGCACACGGCCCAAATTCCGCAGGGCAATTGCCTTATTGTACCAGACAAACGAGTTGATCGGATTAAAACCGAGAGCACGATCAAAGTAGGAGAGTGCTTCCTCATTTCTCCCAAGCTCCCGGAGGGCAATTCCTTTCGCGGTCATTGCCCGCAGGTTGTTCGGGCTGGTTTCCAGGATCCGGTCAAAACAGGCAATCGCCTCGGTATACCTGCCGAGCTCGTTGAGCGCGTATCCCTTGTTTGCCAGTGCAAACGTATAATCGGGATCGATGGCGAGCGCCCGGTCAAAACATGCAACGGACTCAGCATACCTCCTGATCTTGCGGAGGGTATACCCTTTTTCATACCACACGGTCGGGAGGTTCTGGTTGATAGCAAGAGCCTTATCGTAACAGGCGATTGCATCTTCATGTCTCCCGAGATAATAAAAGACTTCGCCCTTGTTCTCGAGTGCACTGGTATTGTTGTTATCTTTCGCAAGGATACTGTCATAGCGGGCGATCGCCTCGTTATACCTGCCCATACTTTTCAGGCGGTGTGCTTCTTCAAGAACTGCCCGGATATCCATATCGATCATACAATGATGTGCATCCGGATTGATAATACCTTCCCGGAACAGGAAGTCAATGACGGGTCCTGCAGAGGGCAGCAAACCCGGCACAGCAGGCAAGGACGACGATTACTGAAAAAGAACCGGTTTTTGCACGCGTTGCCGGGACCACCGTGGCCTGAACAGGGATTGTCGTCGCTGTTGCCGACGGGAATGGGGGTACAGCCGGCGTTTCTGTGGGGGTATCAGTCGTTATCACCGGAAGGAGCGCGGGTGTCTGTTCACCTGGTTTCTTTGTATGGACTTTTGCCGCTTCTATGGATATTTTCGGAATACCCGAATCCTTCAGGAATATCCCGAATGTCTTGTAACCCACCCCCCCAAGATGGGCCTTATCCACAGGCTTATTCGTCACATATACGGTATAGGTCCCGGGATTAATCTCGTTTGCAATCCGCGATGTTTTCCAGGTATAGGTCCATGCCTGGCTGTCATCGAGAGGGACAACCGTGAAATAACCCTGGTCCGCCCGAAGGTCAGTATTCGTCAGCGTCACTCCGTTTTCCGGCAGGCCTGGCCCGGTGAGGAAAAGGTACACTGAATCCCCTACGTATGAGTATCCATGGAGGGTGATGGTCTCGCCAAGGTAACCTTCCCGGTCAATATCCGCCGCGGTTGCGGGAGAGGCGATGATCCACAGAAGACAGATCACGATGCCGGCCTTAGACCACCAATGCTCCGGGTAAAGGTGCACGATCATCACGTACTACTGAATAAACTGCGGGCAGGTTTATAGATTTGTTCGTGAGTAGATCCTCCCTTCCTGTGAGTACTGTGTGTCCATGAATCTGACACGAGGGAGTTGTAATATCCGGTTATTTCCCTGGTACCTGGAAAACGGCCGGTATTCAGGACCGTGACTGAGACCATGGCTATTGCATCAGCTGCAGGTATCGCCGGAGTTCTCTTTGGTCTCCTGCTCACGTGATGTGCAGTCAGCGCTCCCCGATATCCCGTTTTCTCAATACTGGCTGGATATCCGGCATGTCCTGCAGGCCACGGTAATCAGGTTATTGGAACACCGGCGCGTTGGGAACGGAGACAGGGATTCCTGAGTGAAAAAGAGAAGTCTGTTATAATTCCAGAGGCTGGAATCCGTTCTTTAATACCTTACCGAACTGAAGCCGGATCTTGGGATCCAAGGCACAGACCGGGCATTTGTAATCATCGGGGAGATCTTCGAATTTCGTGCCGGGTTTTATACCGCGGTGAGGTTCCCCGCGCTTTTCATCGTAGATGTAATTACACATCGAACAGATGTACCGGGTTGCCCGCCATTCCTCGAATCCCCATTTGCCAATCCTGCCCTTCCCCTGCTGCCCGCACACCGGGCAGACATAGGTGTCCGGAAGATCCTCAAACGCCGTACCGGCAGGGATGCCATTGTGGGGTTCGCCCCGTAATGGCGAATAGATATAGCCACAGAGACGGCACCGGAAGCGGGCCATATCTTTTGACTTCCTTTGCACCGCTTTTTTTGCTGCCGGTTTTTTTGTCGAAGTGCCTTTTCTGGCCGCGACTGTTTTTTTTACCGTGACCGGTCGGGAGATCTTCTTTGCTGCCGGCTTCTTCGTCTTTGGAACCGCTTTAGCCATGAACCTTCACCTGAGGGGTTTCCCTGGTTGATCAGGCAAACCTCGTTACTGGATGATTGACGGCGCTGTTCATATACATTATGAATGATGCAACGGCAGCGGGGAATCCCCGTTTCCAAATACCATCCTTAATACCTGAAGAGGGCAACACAGACTTAAAAGCCAATCCCCAGAATTTCATACGGTTCCGGGACATCAGGCAGGAGATTCGGAGGATGTACAGATGGAAAAAAGCCGGTCGTACAGGAGATCGCTCGGCCTGATTGAGCTGGTCAGTCTCGGGGTAGGCGGGACAGTCGGTTCCGGCATATTCGTGGTTCCCGGGATCGCGGCACAGATGACCGGGCCCTTCTCCCTGCTGGCGTGGGTGATCGTGGCTCTCTCGGCATCGTGTGTCCTTCTCTCACTCGCTTCGATATCCTACCACTTCACCGCATCGAGCGGTTTTTATTCCCTCTTCGAGTCTGTCTTCGGTGTGCGTATCGCGGCCCCGCTGATGGTCATCTACTGCGTTTCCTCAATCCTCGGGATTGCCACCATTGCGGCGGGAATCGGGCAATATGTGTCGTTCTTTTCCGTCCCGTCAATCCTGCTTGTCGAGATCGCGATCCTCGCGTTCTTTCTCTGCCTGAACTGTATCGGCATCGCACTCTCCGGTATCACAGAGAATTTTTTAACCCTGCTCAAGATCGTCCCGCTTGTTATCATCGCGATCGTACTCCTGCCGTTTGTCCGGCCGGAGAACCTGGTTCCCGCAGCGCCACTGACAATGAACGGGCTGCTGGCAACGGTAATCATCGTGTACTGGCCTTTCACCGGTTTCGAGATCTGTGCCATTCCCGTGGAGGAGACAAAGGACCCGGCATTGATCCGGCGGTCGCTTCTGCTGGTGATGCTGGTCGTGGTTACTCTCTATCTTGTCCTGAACACAGCGCTTATCGGCAGCGTCGGTTCTGCGGTTCTCAGCAGTTCCCCCGCCCCCGTAGCGGCGGCTGCCGGGGCAGTCTTTCCGCACGCCGGTGAGATCGTTGCCTTCATTGGGATCATCGCCATGCTCTCAGCCCTGAACGCTTACATCATTGCAACGTCCCGGATTCTCCATTCCCTGGGGGAGCGGTTCTCTGTACAGGGGATCCGGCACCTGAGCCGTCAGGGTACTCCGGTAGCGACGCTGACAATGGCGTGTGGGGCGGGTATGCTCCTCCTGCTTATCTCCAACCGCTTCGACACGCTTGCTTCACTATCCGTCGTGACAACGCTTGTCCCGTACATCTTCTTCTGCCTCGCGGCCTGGATTCTCCTCCCGGCACCGCGATCCCGGCTGGTTGCGGCCGCCGGCATATTTTCAACGGCTGCAATCCTGATCCTGTATATGTTCATGTAGCAGAGTACCATAACCGGCCTCACCCTGCCATTTTATCCGCAGAAACCACCTATCTTCTCAATCAGACCATGCAGGACATACTTCCCGGTATCCTCTATTGTTTCGCGGCGCTTTTCATTATCCTCGACCCGCTTCTATCCGTCCCGATCTTTTCCACAATGACCCGTGGGCAGACTCCCGCGGAGATCCACCGCCAGGCTTTCATCGCGGTTGCGGTAGCCGGAGGCCTGATGTACCTGTTCCTGGTCTTCAACACAACGATATTCTCAATCCTCGGCCTCACCCTGCCGGCCTTCCAGATCGCCGGCGGGATGATCCTCTTTCTTCTCGGCCTGCAGGAAGCCCTTGGAATCGAGCTCGGGCGTACCAAGGGGCATGCTGCAGCTTCGGCAGCTGGTGTCGTCATCGGCACGCCGATCCTGTGCGGACCCGGTACCATTACAACCGTCATGCTGCTGTCAAAGGATTACGGGATGCTGATCACGTTCTCCGCGATCACCCTCTCGCTCCTCGCCACCTGGCTGATTCTGTATTATGCACAGACAATCCAGCGGATCCTCGGTGACGTTGTCACGGATATTATGGGAAAGGTCCTGGGAATGTTGGTCGCCGCTATCGCGGTCAAGATCATCGCATCAGGGATCCTGGCTTATATCGCGACAATCTGACCGGCTGTCCAACCGCCCGGAACGAGTCGTCCTTGCGGTAAAGATGCGATCACGAATCGCACTTCAGCGAGTGTACCTCGACCATATGATGGGGGTGAAGCCGCTCTTTTGCTTCACGGAGTCCGGGAACGCCTAGATCGCTTTCGCGGTTGATGAACATAAAATCCTTCACAAGAAGCGCGGCCGTCTCCTGGTTGATGGCCTTATAGATGCCTTCGCAGTCCGGGAGACCCTTTTCGAAATGCACGAGAGCGGTATCTGCGGTTTGTCTCTCAAAGAGCGAGATGGCACCAATTTTGGAAAAAACACGGATCGCAATCCCCTGTAAAGGAAGCTCGTCGAAATGGTCGATGGCGAAAAAAACGGCCTCTTTCTCGTGAGCTAGAACCGGGTCGCCCCCCTCGCATCCCTTCCACTCGCACCACTCGATCAGGAACCGTTTCACCTCAGCCCAGTTCTCTTTTGAGATCGGTTCCGTGACGCTCGTGCAGTTTTTGCGGAATTTGTTGACCTGTCGCCGGATAGTCAGGTAGTTTTTCCCGGGAAGTTCTGCAAGGTCGCTTGCGCGGTACACGTACTCGAAATGGTTGCGGTCGGGGACGAGGTTCAGTGCCGGGCAGACCTCTTTCATCCAGTGGGCAGTCCCGGTATCGATCAGGCCGATTGGTTCGTTTTCGCCGACATCAGAGGCAAAGCGGATCAGAGAACGCAAAAGCGCAGGATTGCGGGGGCCGATGGGGGGACGGAACTGCGTCACGTTGCCGATAGTGCTCGCGATGATGACGTTCTTTTCCACATGGGCAAACGTATAATGGGCAAAATGGTTCCAGCAGACCATGTTCGCAAAGGAGTTATCGGAGTGGCTCTGGGAGTACACTGCGTAGTGCCGCTCAAAGAATTCCCGGTCTGCGAGGGTCACTGGCCTGAAATCATCCTGCGAGAGCATCAGTGCTCACCCCGGTATATGAGCGGGATATGCCGTTCCATGAGACGGAATCCGATCGGCAGGTAGAACTTTTCGGTTCCTGGCTCAGCTATCAGGGCGATCCAGGTGATACCTGCCTGCAGGCAGTGGCCGATGAGGATGGAAACGATATCCCTGCCAATACCGCTTTTCCGGTACTCCGGCAGAACCACGACATCCTGAATGTATGCATCCGAGATTCCATCTGAGATGATGCGACCCATACCGACCGCACGACCGGTCGCGATATCTGCTGCAACCGCAAAAGCAAAACTGCCCCGGATAAGATGTGGGAGATCCTCAGCCCGATGCTCCACCTTCCACCATCCCCCGACTTTATAAAGGGCAGCTATCTCATCGCTATCCCATGATGTAACAATTGTTACAGAAATACCTTCTGCCACAAGAAAACATGCCCCTGAAACCGTTTAAACGATTCCGTTGTTACAGCCAATCAGGAAGATGATGAACATAAACGGGTACTGGAACAGCATCAAAACACTCAGGATTGTTCAGGCCGCGCAAGCCGGGAGATCGCTGTATCGACAATCGCGCCTAATCCCTCGACATCCCAGTGTTCAGAGTTAAGTATCAGGTGATAGATTGAGAGATCCCCGATATCGATAGAATAGTAGGAGAGGTATCTGCCGGCTTCGCACTTCTCGCGTTCGAGCGTGAGCTGCTTTGCAGTTGCCTCATCGGCAGTCTGGTCCCGGAACGCGATGCGCTTGATCCGGCAGCCGATGGGAGCGTACAGCCAGATCTTCAGATCAGCATCCTCTACCATCCAGCCGGACAGCCTGCCTTCAACGATGATATTGTCACGCTGCGAGGCGATCTCCTTCTGGCGCGCGTCGATCATCTTGTCATAGGCAGGATCTTCCTCTGCAAGCCGGCCGAATGCGGCCAGCTCCATGTTGTGCTCCTTTGCGAGCTGGCGGAAAACCTCTCCCGCGGAGATCATCTCAAAACCGTGGCGCTGTGCAAGATATCGGGAGAGCGAGGTTGTCCCGCTGCCGGGGAGCCCGCTCACCGTTACCCGCATCAGATACCCCCGATGTTCAGGGCTTTACGGATTACCTGGCTCACCGTGATCGAACAAAGCATGTACCAGAGGATCCACGCCGGCAGGATCCAGATAGAATCGTTAAGTCCATGCAGGCCCCAGTACGGAAACGTGATGGTTGTTGATGCCTGCGAGAGCCGGAACCAGAGCCAGAAGAAGATCGGGACTGATATGATCAGGATATAGATCATCGGCTGCATCTGCTGCTGGGAGAGCTCGAGCTGTTCCCGCATGACACGATCCCGCTTGGCCTCCAGTTTCTTAATCCGTTTCTCGTCCTGTGAAAGCGTGGCCTCCCGGTACTCGGTCTGGAACTCCCTCATCTTCTCCTGCGATTCGGTCATCTTCTCATAATCGATCGTGTATTTCTGTATGATCGAAGAATAGAGGCCCGTGAACGCAGAGAGGATAACGATAAGGATATAAAACGGTATCCTGAATGTCGTGATAAGCGGTGCGAAGATGGCATCCATGCCCTGGCCGATGCCGTCCCGCAGCCAGGGAACGGTATACGCCCACATCATAAGGAACATGAACGCGATCGTAAACCAGATACTGTACTCGTTCCAGACCTTCTTGAAATTCATCCGTTCACCTGAGAACGTCGGCAAGATCCTGCCCTGCACGATCGAGCAGGAAATCCGCGTTCGTAACTATCTTAATGGTACATCCCGTGAGCATTGCATAGGCAGCAGCAATGGAGCGGTTGAACTGCTGGTGCTCGGCGATTGCCTTTGCCCCTTCCTTGTCGCGTGATCGGGACTCATCCGTCATGCGCCGCATGAGAATCTGGTCATCATCGGTTTCAACGAGGACAATGATATCAGGCATGATCTCCCTGAGAACCCATTCGGGCAGCCCGGCCATATACCCTTTCGGGGTCTTGACCGACGCATGGGTATCGATCAGGACATTTCCCTTGATCCTTGCAATTGCCTGTCCGGCACGCTGCTGCAGTTTCTTCTGCACCGCGCGGTCGAGAGAGCGCATCTGGTCACGGTCCGTGACGATATTCTCCTGAACGGCAATATCGAACATGAAAGTGCCGAAGTTGATCGACTGGTATTCGATACCCTCTTCCTTGAGTTTTTTAAGTGCCTCGTTGACAACTGTCGTCTTTCCGACACCCGGCACACCGGTGATAATGACCTTTTTTCCCATCAGCATCCTTCCAGTGACTTATTCCTTGCCAAAGAACGTCCGCATGAACGGGTACATCTCCATGATCTGCTGGCTTGCGATCTCCTCATAGAGACGGTACGTGATACTGACCGTCAGGAGAAGACCGGTCCCGCTGACTGATCCTATGACACCGAAGAGGTTTGCAACGACACTGAGTATGCCGATGAAAACACCACCGATGACCGTGACACGGGGGATGTACCGGTCAAGGTACTTCTCAAGTACCTGCGGGTTCCTGCGGTAGCCGGGAATGGACATGCCGGAGAGCTGGATCTGCCGAGCGACATCCTTGCTGTCGAGCCCGGCTGTCTTGATCCAGAACAGGGCGAAGACCGCACCACCGACCACCATGAATGTGATATCTATTCCCAGACGTAATAGCACCTCCCATGGTGCGTGGCCGAGATCGGTCATCCACCACATCCAGTCAGAAGGACTGTTAATCGGGGCAAGGAAGTACATGATACCGTTCGTGGGGGTTGATCCGTTGAACTGCCCGAGGGTCGTGATGCCGATATTCGACAGGAACATGCCGAGCATCTGGATGTTTGCCTGCAGAACACGGACAAGGATCATGGGCAGGACACTTGCGTAGATCAACTTGACCGGGAACCGCGCACGGGCACCACGCACCTGCGCGTGGGCGAGCGGTATCTCTATCCTTGTCGATTCGACATAGACGATGACGAGGAAAATGATGAGGGTCGTGATAAAGGCGAGGATGTCCTTGCCAAAGTACGTCAGGTAGTTACCGCCGTCAAGACCGATGGCGATGAGGCGCGGGAAAAAACCTGTCGGATACTGGTCGGTGATCTTCGCCCAGTTGATGAATCCGCTGACCAGCGCCTGCGAGATGCCCGCGATGATGAAGAGACCGACACCTGAACCGATACCCCATTTCGTGACCACTTCATCCATGAAGAAGATCAGGATGCCCCCGATACAGATCTGGAGGAAAATCAGGAATGATACTGCAAACAGGTTGCCGCCGAAGAACTGGCTTGCAATGATCGGATCAGGTGTCATGAAACCGCCGACGAGGTTCGGGGCTGCTTCGATAACGATCATGACAAGGATGAGAATCTTCTGCAGACCCATGTACATGACCTGTCCGCGCGTCTCGCTGGTATCAATATGGAGGATGTCAGCACCTTTCAGGAGCTGAAGTACGATGGATGCTGTAACGATAGGCCCGATACCGAGGTGGACGATCGAACCGCTTGCACCGGCAAGGAGCGCGCGCCACGCGGCAAAGAGGTCCTGGTTTGCCGCACTCAGGCCAAAAACCGGGATGTTCGTCAGGGCAAAATACAGAATCAGTATTGCAAGTGTCCAGAGCAGTTTGTTCTTGAAATGAACATGCCCTTCGGGACTTTTGACTGCAGGCATTGCTGCGAGCAGCGGTTCCATTCGATCCAGCAGGTCTCCCATTGTTTCACCAAAAAATATCGGGGGCTGATCAGGCTACAAGTGCCTTCCCGCCCATTTTCTCGATCTTTGCCTTCGCCGTTTCAGAGAATGCCGATGCGGAGATGGAGATTTTTTTTGTCACCCTGCCGCTGCCGAGCACTTTCTCGATGCCCATGTCAGCTGCGTTGATCACTACCATATCTCCTTCCTGTTTTGCAATACCCTGAGCCAGAAGCGATGGGACGATCTGGTCCAGTATACCGACATCGATGGTTGTCACATCGGTGCCGGTCTGGTTGCAGAATCCGTCCTTGCCAAAGACCGGCCTGCCCATCTCCATATACCACTTGACAAAGTGGTGAGCGTTGATACCGGCACGACCTCTGCCGCCGCGGTTGCCTGCACCGCGCCGGTTCTTGTGGGTGCCGCCACCGCATGTCCGCGATCCGCGGTACTTTGAACGTTTGTTTGTTGGCATCCGCATCACCTCATCTTGTTCAGGAGTGTATTGATCTCCTGACCATAATAGCCAAGCGCTCCACCCTGGGGGAAGGTACGTTTGGTGGTCTTGTATCCCTTGCGCGGGGGATGAAGTCGAAGTACCGGCTTGAGCCCGGGAATGTCGCGGAGTTTCGATTCACCGCTCGCAAGTGCCTTTGCAAAGTCGCCGATGGTCGCATAGGTGGAGTTTTTCCTGACATACTCATCGGTCAGCGGTGCATCGCCGATGACCCTGCCGCGCGTCTGCAGCAGCGTTTCAACGGTTGCTGCATCCACTTCGCCGAACGCCACGTAGTCCTTGACCTTGCGGATCATCCCAAGGTTCTGGGGAGAGTCCGGGATGAGGACACAGTGGTTGATGTGGTGAAGGCGCAGCATCTTCAGGGTGTCTTTGATGTCCTGGCGTGTTTTTACAACACCACGGACCTGAACAACCGCGTACATTACTGCGACCTCCCGGTTCTGATCATATTGGTTTCATTCAGCGCGTTGAAAGTCGCTTTTGCAAAGTTGATGGTTGTCCGGGTCTGTCCCCGGGCAAACGTCCATGCATCCTTGATACCAGCAAGCTCGAGCACTTTCTTGCTGATGTCTCCGGTCACAAGGCCGATACCCTGAGGTGCCGGCTTGAGCGTCACCTTGACACTCCCTGCGGTTCCTTCAACCTGCATCGGGATAGAGTGGGCTGTGTCGCACCCGCATTCCCAGCTGCCGCAACCGCGCCGTACCTTGATGAGGTTCATCTTGGCCTTGACGATGGCTTTCTTGATCGCATCGCCGACCTGGACATCCTTGCCCTGGCCGAAACCGATGTAGCCGTTGCGGTTGCCGACGATGACGACTGCCCGGAACTGGACGCGCCGGCCGGAGTCGGTCATGCGCTGCATCATGGCAATATCGAGGACCTCGTCTTCCAGATCCGGAAGGAACTGGTCGACGATCTGGGGCTCCTTGATGGGCCTGCCGCTCTCGAGGACCTGGTCGATGCTCTTGATCTCGCCCGAAGCAACGAGCTTGCCAAGACCGGTGACCGGGATCCATTCTTCGCGTTCGTATGCCATTTATGCCATCTCCTTCTTTATGGCAGCTGCCACCTGTTCGACATTTTTCACGATGTCCCCTGCATTCTTGTTGTATGCAGCGATATGCGCGCCCCTGACGCGCTCGTCCGACGGGAGGATCTCCTCGCCGTGCGGGATCTCAAGACCTGCCTCGACAGCTCCCTTGAGTGCTGCAAACACGCGTGCACCGGGGGTTGCCCGGTTGAGGCCGATGTCCAGGATTGCCGCATCCTGCCGGGCCTTCTTTGCTTTTACCGCAAAGAGCATTCCCGTGAGATATGCTGCCGGGGTACTGGAGGTTGATCCCTTGAACCCGTATTTTTCGAGCTCGGCTGAATTTGCTGCCACGAGGGTACGGTCGCCGTCCATCTCAGCCGTGACGAGCTGCACGATGATGTGCCGGTTGGTCTTGCGGACGACCATGCGCGGTACGTCTGCAACGACAAGCCTCGTCCGCTGGTAGTAATCGGTTTTGCCTTCCCTCCTTCTTCTGAAGGGGACAAAATACCGTGATCCTGTTGCCATGTTACTTCATCCTCCCTGAGAGGATCTCCATCTGCGCCTTCATGTGCGCAACACTTCTGAACTGCCCGCCTGCCGCTTTCCGGTACAGGATACGGTACATGTGCCGGTCGATGGTGCCGGCCGCGCGCAGCTCAACGAGTACTTTTCGTATTGCACGAATCTTCTGGACCCATGCGGTTTTACTCGGCTTCCGTGCGCCTGCTGCACCCTTGCGCTTTCCGGCACCCTTGCGGTGGCCGTAGGAACGCTGGGCGATGCGCGCCCGTGCCCGGCCGCGGCTGACGCCTTTCTTCTGGCGCGCCTTGATCGCACCTTCGGTAATGAGGGCCCGCAGGTCTTCCCGCGAGATCGCATTCTCGATATCCGAGAGACGGGCAGGGTCGAACCAGACGCGGTTGACACCGCATTTCAGTACGGATGCCACGATACGTCTCTGGCTGGCGATGTCACTCATTCTTCTTCACCCCTTTCTTGGGGGCCTTTGCAGCGGCGGTCTTCTTTGCCGGGGCCTTCTTCTCGGCCTTGGGCTCTGCTTTCTCGGCCTTGGGCTTGGCGGCGGCCTTCTTTGCCGGGGCCTTCTTCTCGGCCTTGGGCTTGGCGGCGGCCTTCTTTGCCGGGGCCTTCTTTTCGGCCTTGGGCTCTGCTTTCTCGGCCTTGGGCTTGGCGGCGGCCTTCTTTGCCGGGGCCTTTGCTTTCTTTACCGTGGCCTTCTTCTCCGCTTTTTCTTCGCCCTCTTCCGTCTTCGGCTTTGCCTTTGCAGGTTTCTTTGCCTTTGTCTTCACAACTTTTGCATTAAGGACGCCAAGACCACTGGTAATTGCCTGGTCCTGGATCGCAACACGCTTCCGCATGCCCACCGTCGCACCGATCCTCACTGCCTGTGTTTTGGGATCGAGTCCTTCGAGCTCCTTCAAGGAAGTTACAAGAACCTCGAAGTAGCCGCTCGGGTGCATACCACGTACGGCCACGGGGCTGCCAAAGCCCGGCTTGGGGAGTGCTCCCTTTGCCTTCTTCTGCTCGCGCTGCTTGTTATGCTGTCCGCGAGGTTTTCTCCATGAATCGGAGAGCTGGCGTTTCTTGCCGTACCCGTCACGCTTGAAGCGCGCACCCTTGTCGGTACGGACTTGGATCAGACGCTTGATTTCTGTTGCCATTTCCTTCAGCCCCTCTGAACCATGTAGATACCATCCTGGAAGACGCGCGGGTCGCGGTCGCGGATGTGGGTTGCATGTTCGATGTTCGCTGCGGTTGTTCCAACAAGTTCGCGGTCAATACCGGTCAGGACGACCTCATCGCTGCCGACCTTTGCCGTGACACCCGCTTCGATCCGTGCATGCCGTGCCTTCTTTTCACCAAGGAAATTCGCAATCTCAAGCTTGTTGCCCTGAAGCTTCAGCTGGATCGGGAAGTGGCTGTAGACAACTTTCATGCGGTATTCGTACCCCTCGGTTACTCCACGGAACATGTTCTTTGTATGTGCCTCGAGCGTACCGACCATCGCGGTGATCTCCTTGCGGCGGGATTCAGTTGCTATAACAACTTCTTTCCCGTCACAGGTTACGGTGACCTGAGGGAACCGGATATTGCGGGAGAGTTGTCCCTTGGGTCCTGTCACGCGAAGATGCATGCCGTCAAGACTGACTTTCACGCCATCCGGAATAATGACTTTTCTTACTGCTGCCATTCAAAGCACCCTCTAGTACACGTACCCGATCAGCTCTCCGCCGATGCCTTCTTTTCTCGCCTGTTCATGGGACATAACACCCTTTGAAGTCGAGAGCATCAGGAGACCGAAGTTTTTCCCGGGCAGGTACTGCTTCTCCCAGTATTCCATTTCATCCAGCTGTACAGAGAACCGCGGGCTGATAGCACCGCAGCGGTTGATCCTGCCCGTCAGGTTGACCTTGAGCTGGCCACCCCTGCCGTCATCGATGAACTCGAAGCTGCCGATATAACCGGCGTCCTGCATGATTCGGAGCATTGCGCCGAGAAGCTTGCTTGCGGGTTCGATAATGACGACGGCCTTGCCGGTATCCCCGGCGTTCTTTATGGCACACATGCCATCTGCAATGGTATTCTGTCGTGTCATTTCGCTCACTCCTCAGCTCATCTTCTTGAAACCCATCTTCTGGGCCCATTCGCGGAAGCACTGCCTGCAGAACATGATGTGGTATCTGCGTACGAGCCCCTGCTTGCGCCCGCACATCTTGCATTCGTTCGCACCGCGACCGTAGATCTTCTTTCTTACTCCTGCCATCAGTGCACCTCGACCTGGAACTTCTCTTTGAGGAATGCAATGGCATCAGTTTTGCTCACACGCTGCTTCTGGGGGAGCTTCTTCTGCGCCATCTTCCTGCGGGTAATCCGGATGCCTTTCCGTTCGAGGACGACATTGACGTCCATACCATAGATACCAATCTGCGGGTCGTAGGACATTCCGGGGAAATCCGTGTGCTCTTCGATACCGAAGGCAAAGTTTCCGCTTTTGTCGAACTGGCTCTCAAAGAGAGTCTTCTGGACGATGTTGAGAGCGGTTGCAATGAAGTCTGCAGCAGGTTTACCACGGAGAGTAACCTTGCAGCCGATAGGCATCCCTTTCCTGACGGAGAATGCCGGCTGGGTCTTTTTGGCAATGCTCCGAATCGGGGTCTGCCGGGTAATCGTCTTCATGATGTTCTCGGCTTTTACGAGCTTGTCGCCCGCTTCGCCAACGCCCATGTGGACGACGACCTTATCGATATAGATATCGCGCATCGATGTCACTCTTCATGCCCCCATTTTGCAATGGCCGGGGCTTTTGTTCCGACCATGTAGATGTATGGCGCAACGGTATCGAAGGTCGTCCCTGTTACTTCGTCGGTAAGGATGATCTTGTTGGGAACGCTGCCGGGGACCTTGACGATATCCTTGATCCGGGCTACCTTGCCGGAGTGTTTACCGCCGATGATCATCGCCATGTTGCCAACGGCAAACGGGAAGTGATCGACAATCTTGAACCGGCTCTCCGGTTCGAGCGACAGCACGATCGAATCCCCGGGTTTGTATTTGTTTTCAGCCAGGATATTGGAGCCGTCGCGAAGGTTCAGCTGGACTTTTCCCTTGCTGACGATAGTCTTGTTCTTTATCTTGCAGAGACGGGTTTTTGCCGCTTCGGAATCGATCGCGACAGAGACGTGCCTTCCGTTCTTGTCACGGAGGATGCGGTAATACTTGTTAATCTTCGGGAGGGCGATGATATCGAAGATCCCGATGCCCATCTTGGGGTCCCGGCAGGGTTTCCCGTTGATGATGACATCGTTCTGGTGGAGGATCTGCTTGACCTCCTTGAGGTTCCGTGCCATGCCCATGTGGTCGCGGAGCCAGACCGTAATCGGCATGGCATTCGCGTTGTGCGGGCCGGCTGCGGTCTTCGTGATGAATTTCGTGACTTTCTTTGCGATATGCCACGAGTCAGGGGCGTTGAGTCTCTTTAAGTGGTCTCCCATTATTCGGCCTCCGCTAATTTTGCCTCGCGGCGTTTGTCGGCAAGGTTCAGCTTGGTGATCCGGACATTGGATGCACTGACTGCACGGGGGACTTCAGTCCCGTCGGCTTTTGTTGAGAAGACACCGTGAACGACAATCTTAGCGTTCTTGGTATCGACAGCATCAACAAGTCCTTCTTCACCTGCGAAGTCACCGCGGGTTACCTTTACGGTGTCGCCCTTAACGACGCGCAGGGTCTTCTTTTTATACTGCTCGCTCAGTTCCGCTGACAGCGGGGCGTTGAGATATTTCGAGCTGACGTGTGAAGGGGCATTATACCGGGCCTTCCTCTGTTTTCTTGGCTGTGAGCTTTCCAGTCGTACCATTCTTCACACCTCATACAATGATCGTTGCCATGGACCCGAGCTTGGGGAACCGCTCTGCCACTTCACGGGCAACCGGTCCCTTGATCTCGGTCCCTTTCGGCTCATTCTTTTCATCGACAACAACCACCGCGTTATCCTCGAAGGATACGCGCATCCCGCTTGGCCTGCGCATCTCTTTCTTGGCGCGGATGACCACCGCGCGTACGAGCTTCCGGCGCATGTCCGGTGTGCCCTTCTGGACGCTTGCCGTACAGAGGTCGCCGAGACCCAGTTTGGGCTGGCGGCGCCTGACGCCGTGATAGCCAAAGACCGAAATGATCTGGACGGTCCTGGCCCCGGTATTATCGGCGCAGGCAAGCCGTGTTCCTGTGGCAAGTGATCTCGGGGTCTTGGACTGCTTCGCCTTCATGGCTTCTGCACCTCCACGACCACGAACGTCGTGCTCTTCGAAAGCGGCCGGCATTCGGCAATCTTCACCACGTCACCGGCCTTTGCCCCGATACAGGGAGGGTTGTGGGCATGGAGCTTGCTCGAGCGCTTCTCGTACCGCTTGTATTTCCGGACGTAATGCAGGTAATTCCGTGCAACCACGACCGTTCCCATCATTTTATCGCTCACGACTTTACCGGTGATCACCTGGCCGCGCACCGGTAAAGTGCCGTGAAACGGACAGTTAACGTCCTTGCACTCCGATTGCGGAGCCGTGACGTTCAATCCAATGTTTTGTGCCATTATGGTATCCTCTTCTTTTCATGCAGGTTGATCCTTTTTTCAGGAGCCAGAGCCAGTACGGATCCATCTATCTCCACAAGTTCCCTGCCGGGAAGCGAGACCCGGAACGTGTTGTGCATCTTCGCGATGCGCCTGATTCCGTTGGAGGTCTCGATGACCAGCAGATTCCTTGTTTCATCGATGATGCGGCCGGACAGTCCCTTCTGATCCTGGTTTGCAGCTCCCGATACCAGAACATCCAGACCAATCAGCTCGTGGCGCAGGATGTTCCGGGAAGAGATCATGCAGTTCTCCTGCGGTTCTGCTCGGTCATCATCCGGGCAATGGTCCTCCGGAGTTCCCCGATATGGCCGGGGTTCTCGGTGGCGCCGCCGGCACTGACCTTGCCATAGTGCTGGACAAGTTCCATCCGGAGTTTTCCCATCTGTTCCTGCAGTTCAACATCCGAGAGCTGCCTGACATCCTTTGCCCTGAATATTGCCATTACTGTTCGCCTCCGAGATCTTCGTCGGGAAGCGCTGGCTCCTCGGCATCGTCCTCATTTACCGGGGTGACGGTTGCCTTTGCAGCCGGGCGTTTCTTTTCCTGTTCGATGACTGAGAAGTGGTCGGGCAGCTTGGCACCTGCGGGGACCAGCTTGACCTGAACACCGATGACGCCGAGTTTCTTGATTGCAACGGCATAGCCTTTTTCAACGATCGTGTTGCTCGGTTC
Source organism: Methanoregula sp. PtaB.Bin085 (assembly GCF_002067035.1). GTDB lineage: Archaea > Halobacteriota > Methanomicrobia > Methanomicrobiales > Methanospirillaceae > Methanoregula. The sequence continues at coordinate 192,728 of NZ_MVQB01000060.1, forward strand.
ACCGCAATGCTTGATGTAGCCTTCCGTGAACTTCTGGGTCCTGGCACGGGCACCGGTGAGCTTGCCAGCGATAACGACTTCGCAGCCGAGTGCACCGGAGTCCATGACCCGGCGCAGGATGCTGGTGCCAGCCTTCCGGAAGTACCAGCCGCGCTCGAGTGCGTTTGCAAGCCGCTCTGCCATGATCTGGGCGTTGAAGCTCGGGTTGCTGACCTGCTGGACTTCAATCTGCGGGGATTCCACGCCATAATTCTGGGCAAGGTCCTGCGTCAGCTGGTGGACCAGTTTGCCACCTTTCCCGATGACGATACCGGGCTTCTCGGCAAAGATGGTAACCTGGGTGCCGAGCGGCGTCCGGGCGATGTCCATACCGCCATAGCCTGCGCGCTTCAGTTCCTTGGACAGGTACTTCTCGACACGCGCTTTCCGGACGCCTTCGTTGATGAATTTCCTCTCGACTGCCATGTTATGCCACCTCGCGGACGATGATCTCGATGTTCACGCTCTCCCGCACCTTGGGGCTTGCACGGCCCATCGCACGAGGGAAGAATGCCTTCTGTGCCCTTCCGCGGTTTGCCGAGGCGTGGATGATTTCGAGGTTCTCGGCATCGAGGCCAAGATATTCTGCGTTCTTCTTGACGGACTCGAGGATACGGATGTATTCCTTCGAGGCCTTGACCGGGTAACGCCCTGCGTCCCAGTTGCCGGGGAGGCCGCGCTTGTGGGCGACATTCCGGTTGAAGTACCGGAACGGGACCGCCTTCCTGAGTTTGACCACGTCGTTGAGGTACGCGATTGCATCATTCACGCGCTTGTGCCTGATGAACCCGGCGATCTCGATCGAGTGCTTGGGGGACATGTTCAGCTCATTGGCCTTTGCCTTTGCAACGGTGTCACCCTTGACATTTTGTGAATATTCAGTTCGTGCCATAGTTCATCACTTCAGCGGGACGTACTTGCTGCCTCTGGTTGCACCAATACCGGCGCTTCCGTGAGTGACCCTCTTCCTTGTCAGGGCAAACTCCCCGATATACCGGAAGACCGACTCCGGCTGGAACTCGACTTTCACGAACTCCTTGCCATTATACACCTCGATAGTCTTTCCGATCATGACCGGCATGACGATCATTTCCCGGAGGTGGGTCCGGATCTTCTCGTCACCGTCGCGGATCTTTGCCAGTAATGTCTCTTCACCGCGGGAGAAACCGCGGGTAACCTTGCGGCGGGGACGGGCCGGCATCAGGGGGAGGAGTTCGGAGATCCCCATCGCCTTGAGCTCGTCGATCTTGTAGCCGCGATAGGTGAACTCCTCACGCCGCCGTGGCATTCTCTTCTGAGTCTTCTTTGGTGCTGCCATTTACCCATCACTTCCTGCTCTTACCTGTCCTGCGTGCTGCAACGTGTCCGACGGTCCTTCCCGGGGATGTGCCGCGTGCGATCGTCTTCGGGCGTCCTGCGTGCTGGTGCCCTCCGCCACCGAACGGGTGGTCGATAACGTTCATCGCCACGCCGCGGACGCGGGGCCAGTTGGCCGCAGTATTGTGCATCTTGTGGTACTTGTTCCCGGCCTTCACGAACGGTTTCTCGACCCGTCCGCCACCGGCGACGATACCGATGGTTGCCCGGCAGCGTGCGTTGAACCACTTTGTCTTGCCGCTGGGCATCCGTATGCCGACACGGTCTTCAGTTTTATCAACGACAACAGCCTGGACACCAGTCGAGCGGACAAACTTACCGCCGTCGTTCGGGCGTGCCTCGATGTTGCAGATGAATGTACCGGTCGGAATGTTCGCGAGGGTCAGGGTGTTACCGTTCTTTACCTCTCCGGCAGCACCCCAGAACACTTCGTCTCCAATCCCGAGACCCTCGGTGACCAGCATGTAAACCTTCTCGCCGCTGTCAAGCTTGACAAGGGCGATGGGTGCATTGCGTGCCGGGTCGTGTTCGATATCGATGACGGTTCCGGTGACCTTCTTCGTGTCGTCACCGATATGTTTCAGTTCAGCCTTGTACCGGTGGGATGGTGCACGGTATGTCGGACCCCCCTTCCCGCGGGCCTGTGTTGTAATTCGATGTCCCATGTTCCCCACCTACATTATACCGAGCCGGCTGAGGATCTCCTCGGCGGCTTTCTCGTTCTCAAAGCTCACGATGGCTTTCTTCTCGCCATGCATATTCATCAGTGTCCGGACGCCCTTGACTTTCTGGCCGAAGGCCTTCTCGACCTCGCGCTTGATGTCGTCCTTTGTTGCTTCGTGGGTTACAAGGAACTGGAGCTTGCTCTGGTTCTCGAGAAGCACCATCGCTTTTTCTGTAACGAACGGGAATTTCAGGGTCATTTACCTTCCCCCCAGACGCGTGAGCGCGCTCTCGGTCCAGACCGTCAGGCGGCCCGCGAGCATCCCCGGAGCGAGGTGCTCGACATTGAGCTGATCGACGGTGACTGCATCGACACCAGAGAGGTTGCGTGCAGCTGAAAGAGGCTTCTCCGCGGTGACAATCAGGAGGCTCTTTCGCTGTTTCATCCGGCGGCCGCGCAGTTTGCCTTTGCCGGCACGGACCTTCCGGCTGTCCTTTGCCTTGACAACGTCGTTGTATACACCCGCTGAGGTGAGCGCGGTGATGATCTCCGCGGTCTTGCCAATACTCTCGAACTTATCCTCGAGGACAACCGGGACTTCGCCTTCGAAGATGTGGCCGCGTCCACGGACAAGCTCCGGGTTGACGCTGGCTGCAACGGCCGAGCGGAACGCCTTCTGCTTCTCCTTCTGGTTGATTTCTTTTATCAGGACCTTGGCAACCTTCGGGGGATGCGCCTCACGTCCTCCCTTTGCCTGCGGGACCTTGGCGGCACGGGAGCCATTCTTGATACGGGGCACGTGGGACGACCCGCGGCCGCTTCCCCACCCGACTGCAGAAGACCGGATGCCCGCGAACGGGTCGGTCCCGTGCGGCTGCCGGCGGGTGCTCTGCAGTGCCATAACTGCCTTCTTGATCAGATCGGGCCGGTATGCTTCGGAGAAGATCTCCGGGAGCTCGATGTTCTTTGATACCGCGCCATCCAGTGATTTTACCTGTGCTTTCATTGTCTGATCATCCCTGCTTGCTCTGGACGCTCACGAACTGGATTGCCGGCATCCTGACGACATGTTCTCCCTGGCGCATCGCCGGGCGGATACGGATCAGCCGCTTGACCGGGCCGGGGATAGAGCCTTTGACCAGTACGTACGGGTTCCTGAGGACGCCGTAGTGGAGGAAGCCTCCTGCCGGCGTGATCTCGCTTGCATTCTCAGAGAACTTCAGGATACGCTTGTTGAACTCTGTCCTCTGCTGGAATCCCATCTGGCCGATCTGGGGAACCTGCCACCGGATGTGGTGCGGGTTCCAGGGTCCGAGAGTCCCGATGTGGCGTTCCTTGCCGCCAACGGAGTGCTTGCGCTTGCGCAGGGCAATACCCCAGCGCTTGACGGCGCCCTGCGTCCCCTTACCGGTAGTAATGGCGGTGATATCCGCATAGGCACCGGCCTGGACAACATTGTTCAGTGATACATCCTTGCCGAGGAGCCCGAGAGCGAATTCGACCTGCTTCTTGATGTCCGCTCCTCCAACCTTGATCTCCATCAGATCGGGTACTTTCTTGGGAACACCGGAGAGTGCGGCCGGCTGCGTGTAGGTAACAGCGTAGATCTCGGCAATAGTGCCGGCGGCAACCGCATCGGTCAGTTTCTTCCTTGACGCTTCCCCGTCGTAATCCTTGGGGAGCGTGATGCGGCGGCCGAGAACAGCGTCAAGCTGGTCTGCCCAGACGTCGGTAAATGCATGTTTGCCGTACGTATCTTTCGCGTACGCACGAATGGCTGCGACCTTCATCTGAGGGACTTCAATCACGGTAACCGGGACCATGATCTCCTTGCCTTCGGTGGGACTGTTCTTGTGGTCATCCACCATGATGACATGCGTCATACCTACCTTGTATCCGGCAAATCCCTGCAGGACTGGTGTGCCCTCGTAGACTGGCCACGATTGGTACTTCGGAATCGGGCTCTTTGCACGCTTTCTCGGGCTGAATGCAAGAGAGCCGCGGCGTGGTCTGTTGATTTTTGGCATGTGTGAATCAATCCTTTCTGCGTGTAGGTTATTCTCATTGCGACACGTGTATGAGATTCATCCGAGATTGTGCGACGGTTCGCTTATCGCGAAAGCCAACACGCGGGAACCTGCAGTTTTTCTGTAAGGATACCTCCTGGAGGCCCGTAATAGTCCCGGGAGGAGATCGTACCAGTGATTCCTGCCTGTTTCTTGAGATGCACAACGGGACGTGATTGAACGTCCTGCTGGTGTGCACCAGCATTCCTGTCTCGCGGAAGAAGTTCCTGACGATAGCGCATCCCCTGGTGTTTCAGGGAAAAGGGCTCGTTGCACGAACGTCGGCCCGTTGCGCCCGGTCAGTTCCTACTCTGTCAGCCTGTTGTGACGAATCACAACTCCTTCTCGGTCTAATCCCCATCCGGGGATTCACCAATCGGGATTCACCTACGGCATAACCATCGATCCTGTGTCGGGAGATTCAGGTACGCCGTCAGCATGGCCATGAACGGTAAACCGTTCAGGGCACAGGTTCAGGTAAACCTCATATCGGCTTCCTCTAGTATTGTAGAAAAAAGCATATAAATATATCTTACCAGCCAGGTAAACGGAAATCGTGCGGCATGGGCACCGCAGGCTGCTCAGCCGAAATACAATTCGCCTGCATCAGTGATATAGACGTGGATGTCTTCGCAGATACAGCGGGCCTTGCAGCACTGGGGCCGGGATTCCCTGATACGATTGATGAGGGATATGGTATCGTATTTAACCTTGATGTTAATCTTCTCAGCTTCTCCGAAGATGATTGCCGGGACTTCGAAAAGGTCCGTTCCGTTTGGGATGACGCAGAGATGTGTGGCATCGAGGGTATAAAGGAACTCAAGCGTCTCTTTCGCCCGCCTGATATTTTCCATGGCGCTCTTTTCAATAGTACAGACGTTTGCTTTTGACGTTGAGATGATATCGGCAATCTGCTGTTGTGTCAGACCCTGCTTGCGGTACCGGAGCACCTCCATCTGGCGATCGGTGAGCAACCCATCCTTCATGCTAACACCTTCTCAATGCAGACTTAAACACTTTTCGTTAACTTTGACATATCCTTACCGATACCGGGCGGGATTTTCGGGGGTTGATTCCGGGATGTGCCGGAGCATGCAAATAAACAGCCGGAAGATTTTTTTGCAGATTTTCCGGCGGAGGATACAATTCAAAATGTTTATATGAACTCCGGGTCATATTAACGTGCTAAAACTTTTTAGGTGATATCAGATGGTAGTTAAAGTAGGCGTTGCAAAACTCGGCAACATCGCAAGCGGTGTCATGGCCGAGCTGCTCCTCGACGAGAGAGCAGACCGTGAAGACATGCAGACATTCATGGCAACCAGCGGTACCAAGCTCGAGCCGGCAGATGTCGACCGTGTCGTTTCCAACCTGAAGGCATACAAACCCGACTTCTGTATCGTCGTTTCCCCGAACGGTGTCCTCCCGGGCCCGACCAGTGCCCGCGAAGAGCTTGCAAAGGCCGGCATCCCGGTCGTCATCATCACCGATGATGTAACCACCAAGAAGGAGTGGGAAGGCGTCAAGGCCAGCAAGTTCGGATACATCATCATGAAGGCAGACTCCATGATCGGTGCACGCCGCGAGTTTCTCGACCCCGTCGAGATGGCGGACTACAACGGCAACCTCGTCAAGGTCCTTGCACTCACCGGTGCATTCCGCAAGCTCGAAGTCGCCCTCGACAAGGTCATCGACCAGGTCAAGGCCGGCAAGAAGGGCGATGCAATTGAACTCCCGAAGATCATCATGACCACCGACAAGGCTGTCGAAGGCGAGTTCACCAACCCCTACGCACTTGCAAAGGCACGTGCCGCCCACGAGATCGCGATGGCAGTTGCAGGCCAGAACGTCAAGGGCTGCTTTATGACCAAGGAATGGGAGAAGTACATCCCGATCGTTGCCAGCGCTCACGAGATGATGAGGTCCGCTGCAGTGCTCTGCGATGAAGCCCGCGAGCTCGAGAAGGCAGGCGACAGCATTATGCGCCAGGCCCACAAGAAGGACGGAACGCTCGTCGCCAAGAAGAAGCTCGTAGCAAAATTCGACTGAGTTCCTTCCCTATTTATCTCTCTTTTTATAGAATTTTCCGAGGTCTTCCGGAAGGGTCATTATTACCGGCTCAAGGTGAAGTCGTTCCATGAATGCGGAGTCACTTGTAGATGCGGGATTGGGATTAATACGCGAAATCATGGAACAGAACGCCCGGTATCCGTGATCGTTGCCGGCCCTGTCAAAAAAGACCGACATATTGAACGCATAGGTTCCCAGTTTCCGGTAGAGGGAGATGATCTCGAGTATGCCCCTGGCAAGCAGATCCGCATAATTCTCCATCTCCCCGAGTGTTGAGATGGGCAGGATCCCTCTCACTTCGCGCTCACCCAGAGGAACTGCATTGGCGGCCCAGAGAATTTCATCACCAAACAGGTACCGTTCAGACTGGCGTTCAATCTCCCTCAGGTCTTCCCAGTAAATCCGGCCACATTTTTTCCGGTATTGTTCACTTGATCCGATGTATATTTCGGCAATTCTTGAGGGTTGATTATCGGATAATCCCTGCATGTGCGGATGGATGATGCTTGCTCCCGATGACGGGAGGAAATTCCAGTTGATACTGGCATATCCCTCTGCCCTGCGAAGAGCTTCGGTCTGCGCGAGGAGTGCATCCACAACCTGCTGTCGGCTGAAATGAATAACAGAATGTTCCCGTGTTATCACGGTAACAACATGATTTTCACTGAAGGGGAACATGTTGGGGAATGTGACGCTTTCACCCCGCACAATCCGTTGACCGTCGGGAAACGTCGGGGTTACTTTCAGTATGGAATCCGGGCAGAAAGGACATCCGTCACTGGTTGAGGAAGAGTTCTGTGACTGATCAATCTGCCGTTTCATCCGGTCCGGGCTGATCCTGCATCTGAACCCGGTAAGATTCTCCGAGCGAAACTGCAGAGACCCCCTGCTGGTAATAACTTCCCGTACCGAGAACATACCTTCACCATACTATTTCCGGCACCATCACATAGTCATTTGCACAAGGATCGGGAAAATCCCCCCATGAGGGGGGAACTGAAAAATGATGAATATCTGCCGGAAAACCAGTGCCATTCTCCAGGCATGGCGCCGGCAGGTATCGGATATCCGCACTTATACGACGTATTTGCCGAGAAGGCGGATGGAGTTGGTCATGTCCGGACCAAGCGGTGAGCCGAAGATGATCTGGGTTACACCGGCCTTGGTGAGGGCTTCGCATTTCTGCTTGACCATTTCAGGAGTACCTGCAATGGTGAATGCATCGATTTCCTTGTCTCCGACAAGGTCTCCGACGCTCTTGAAGTCGAACTTTGCGAGGGCTGCCTTGATCTTGGCAACATTGTTCAGGTCGAGGCCGTGGCGGGTCAGGAGGTCGGGCGGGGAGCCGGCTGCGATGAATGCGGCAACGATCTTTGCTGCATTGCGGGCCTTCTTCTCGCTCTGATCGATTGACATTGCGGTGTATGCGCCGACATCAAAGTTCTTCTTTCCTACCTTGTCGCAGGCTGCCTTGATGATCGGGATTGCAATGGCAAAGTCCTTGGGGTTTGATGCGTTGATGAGTGCACCGTCGCCCACTCTTCCGGCAAGCTCGAGAACCTTGGGGCCCTGAGCACCGACATAGATCGGAACTCCCTTCTTGCCCGGGAGAGTAACACCGGTGAGCTTTGCACCATCGTAATCGAAGAACTTCATGCCCGACTTGTTCACCTGTTCGCCGGCACAGAGCTTGCGGATCTGTGTGATGGCTTCCTCGAGGCGGGCAACCGGCTTTTCAGCCTGGATAGCAAGCTTCGGGAGGGTTGACAGGTCACCGGGGCCGATACCGAGGACTGCGCGCCCGTCGGAGATCTCGTTCAGCGTGCAGAAGAATGATGCCATTGCCGCTGGGGTGTCGGTGAAGGAGTTCATGATACCCGGACCCATCTTCAGGGTCGTGGTCTCCTTTGCGATTGCGGCAAGGGTGGGGTAGCAGTGGCGGTTGTTGTAGTGGTTGGTGATCCATGCAAAATCAATGTCTTTGGATTCTGCAAGTTTACAGAAGTTGACAACTTGCTTCACATTGACATTTCCTGGTACGAATTCAATTCCATATGTCAAGGTTTGTTCACCTCATTGAGTATTACCGTCCCACCATTTAAATAAATTATCATTTTACGTTGATCCCTTTGGCTGATCTCTTTGAAAAGGATAAAATTACCCCTTTTTTGGAAAATGGCGCTTTTTTCGGACTTGAAGCAACTGCCGGCATAGAATATTACCGGTAAAATGAATCACTTTGTCACAGGAAAATGTTCCAATATCCACGGGCGTAATTTTTTTTTCTCCGGTGACGATTATCCTATAAGATATTGAATACAGACCTATCATAGTATAATACAACCATAACTACACCATCGGGATATTCAGGACTGATGTATGCGGATAATTGCTCTTGGACTCGGGGGGGCAGGTTGCAGGATCGTCAACAGCCTCTATGCGATAGACCGGCGCAGCAGCAGGGTGGCATGTGTCCAGGCTCTGGCTATCGATGTTGACGAAGAAACGATACGACAGCTGACTGCCCTCCCGGATAACGGGCGGATGTGTTTTTCCGCAGACACCGGTATCGCTGATCTGACCGGGTCAGAAATACCGACAGCCCCCATCGATATCAATGAGATCGTTTCCCGGGTCCAGAACCTTGAATCCGGTGAAAACGATGCAATTTTTCTCTGCTGCGGTCTTGGCGGAAGCATGGTGGATGTCGCCCCCCATATTATCGCAGGCCTGAGATCGTCTGTTGTTGAACCGATATTCGGCCTTGTCACCCTTCCCTGCCTTGCTGAAGGAGAACGTATCTCGGGAAAAGCAGCGGATGATATCGATATGCTTTCTTCTCTGCTTGATGGTATCATCGTGTTCGATAATGAGACCTGGCATAAAAAAATCAAGACGCAGAGAGCAAACCTCCCGAAAAAGGAGATGGGATTTGCGGAAAAGATCGGTCTCATTAAAAGCGAAAAACCCCTTCCTCCGGCACAGGCAACGTACCGGAACCTGAATGAGGCCATCGTACGACGGATCGGTCTCATACTTCGCGCGGGCGAATTCAGAGCTGACGGGGGTATCGATCTTGCAGAGGTCGTCCTGGATTCCGGCGAAGTACTCAACACGATGAGAGGCATGGGATTTATCACCATCGGGTATGCAGTCGAGAAACTACCCCACGACCCCCTTCGGTTCCTTTCGTGGCTGAAACCAGCAGGACTGAGTGATGAAGAACAGAAAAAAAGGGCTTCCCGTATTGTTGAGCTTGCAAAACAGGCGATTTATCATGAGATCTCCACACCCTGTGACCTGACCAGTGCCCATAAAGCTCTGGTGCTTATTGCCGGTCCCTCGCACGAACTCTCCATGAAAGGATTCATGACTGTCAGGAAATGGATTGACAGGAGCATTGCCGGGCTTGAGACACGGTCAGGAGATTATCCTGTCATGAACACAAAAAACGTGGCGATTATCGTCATGTTGTCCGGGCTCGAAAATATCCCCCGCATTACTGAGATCAAAGAGATCCGGTCCCAATCAAAACCCGGGAAACATGCAGGTCAGGCAGAAACCCCGGATGAAGGAATGGAACGTGTTCACCCGGTTATCAGGGATGATATGATTTCACTTCCAGCCCGTATGCCCAGATCCGATGACAGTGATCGCAGAACCCCTCCCGTCCATGAATCTCTTCCTGAGGAGTACGAAAACGAAACCCCGGCAAGGAAGCCGGAACAAATCCTGCAAAAAGAAGTCGCAGTTGAACCGGCAATACCATTACCGCCGGTTCAACCAGAAATTCCCCGATCCGTTCCAACGGCAAGGAAGATGCCGGCACCCGAACCGCCAGCTGAACCAGAACCCCTGAGGACACCTGAAGTATTTGTACCTCCCTCCCGGCGTCGGGTCATTGTTGCTCACACAGAGAATGAACACGCTCATCACCATCCTTCGCACCCATTGCCAGCTCACGGAGGGCTTCGCCCTGGAAAGAGCAGTCCATCTGAACGCCATTTAACGGAAATATCCCCCCTGCATTCCGATCAGGACAGCCCGCCTGCCAAAGAAACAGAACGGCAGAGAATTGAACGGGAGTTACGCCGGCAAAGATCGATGGCGATAGGTGTTGCTTCCCAGAAAAACACCCCTCAGGCCGGGAAAACCCCCGAAAAAAACATGGAGAGAAAGATCATCCAGAAAAGAACGCCTCATACAAAAACAGATGCAGAGGAGAAGATGCCTCACAAAGTGATCGAACCTGGAGAGATTGAGATCTCTTCTGACAAACGGACGGTCATCGTCGGAAAACGAAAATCTGCTCTCCTGCCACAGAATGCGCAGGACACATCGTCTCTCCAGGAGGAGAACATACCTCAGCATCCGGATGAGTCCGATGACGATAACAGAAGCGTAGAAATCAGGGACAGGATATTCCGGGCAAGGGACGAGATATTTACCGGGAAAGGAGTGAGAAAAACCACCCTCCCGCCGGCTCGGGATTCTACACTCCTCCATACCGAGCTGAAATCAAAGAAAAAAACCGTGGACAGAGAAGATGACGTTCATGATACTGTCCTTCCGGAGACAGAGGATCGGGACACTCAAATCGGAAAAAATCGAATCAGGAAAGATAAATCATGAACCGAAATCAATCGATCAATTGCTCTCGATAATCTTTGAAAAAGGAATATTTCCGGCTCCAATCTCGGTTTTTATTTCGATCCCATGCTCCACGCAGTTTCCAGTAAAATTCATCCCGCTGAACGCAACGATAGAAAGACGGAACGGATTATCCGGAAGGTTGAAAACCTGGTTACCCATCGCGATCGGGAAAACAAAACCACAGGAATTCATCAGTCGGATTATTTCCTCTGCCTTTTCCCTGGCAGCACTTGGAACTTCGCGGACATTTGCAAGGGCAATCCCGGTTTTTGACCGGGTGAAATCGGAGATTGTGGTGAGATTGGAAGATATAAACAACTCAAGAGGATCGATGGTTGTTCCCCGGTAGCCGATAAGATCCCGGAACCTCTTCGGCATACCCTGTTCCAGTTCCAGCCTTCCGCCAAAAGCCATATTCACCGGAATACCGTTTCTCTGGAACACCCCGTCCATAGAGATACTGCAAAGAGAGATGAATCCGACCGAACCGGAAGGAACGCGGGGATCCTTGTCGATGATGCGGTATGACGAGAAAAAACCACAGCCTGCTTTAATTACATCGTCAAACGATGCTTTTGTTTGTTCAAAGGATGATTCCGGAACAATGGAAAGGTTATACGCCACATCCCCCGTGCCGGTGGAAGGATCGAAGGTGCTCCGGTATGCCAGTCGCTCCAGTTTTGATATGATAAATCCAATCCTGTCATCAACAAGAGCACTGTCTGTCTCCTGCCGGCCTTCCGGGGTCAGCACCCTGCCCTGGTTGCCAATCTTTTCAGTAAAACCCATGGTGTCAAGGTAGCTGAGATAATACTGGACGGCCCTGTCGCTCAGGACAAAACCCCGCTCTGCCATCAGTTCCGAGAGCCGCTTTGCCCCCATGGGTTCCTGGTGTTCCCTGAGAATACGTAAGATTTCGATATATTTTCGTTCTGTACGGATCATGCTCATTTCGCCTCCACCGCACCCAGGCTGTCCTGATATCGTCCGTTATAGCTTTGCGCCGGATTGCGTACCTCATGGAGTATCATCTGAGCCACCCGCTCGTTTTTCTTAACCGTGATCTCCTCGGCCCCCATGTTACTCAGGCAGAGCGTTAACTGCCCCCGGAAGCCGGGATCCACGAATCCGGCACCAAGAAGGATTCCGCGTCGCCCGAAGGATGACCTGCACCGTAGTGTGCCGGCAAGGTCCCCCGGCAGTTCAACCCATTCCAGTGTTGGCATAAGGGTGCAGATTCCCCGGGGAAGTCTGGTCTCCTCCGCTGCCCGGAGATCATACGACGCCGGCTGCTGGCTTTCGCTGCTGTACGGGCGTATGACAAGTCTGGCCTCATCGTCTGTAAGTCCGAGGCGGCGTTCAGTCTCCGCGGCAGATAATATCATCCGGTAAATTATCGGTAGAGAATGCTTAATATCTTTTGATGTTAAGAAGTTGAGCAGGATCCATGGGGTAGAGGATATCCTCTTGGGCTTCGAACCCAAGGACGCGGGTTCGATTCCCGCTGGGTCCGCTGGATTTACCTGGTTTTTGCCGGATTAACCGTCAAATTATAAAAAATCAGATTTCATTCCTTCTCGTGACATGGTGGCCGGGTTTTCTGCCGAACTTCCTGAATACCACAAACAGGGCAAGAACCACGAGAATGACACCCCCGATAATCCCGAGAAAACCCAGGTCCATGGATTTATCGAGACGGAGAGTAACGGAATCGGTAGTGTTGCCTGCGACAACCTCTCTCTGGAGAGAAGCCGGCAGGTAACCTTCCCGGGTTGCTGAAATATTATAAACCCTGTTGAACCTGACGCTGGTAATGATCCGGCCGTGATCATCGGTCTGCCCGATAACGGTTCCATCAACGGAGATCACTGCTTGCGGAATCTCTTTTGCCTCTTTATCACTGACAGAGATGGTGAGGGCGGAACTTTCCGCAGTCAGCGTGAAAGAATAATCCTCGCTTTTATTCGAAACAGTGATGGTCCGGTTTGAAGGATTGTACCCGGTCTTTCTTATTTCAACAGGATAGGATCCAAAAACCAGATCGGGAAACGTGTGACGCCCGTACTCGTTCGTTGTTCCGGACAGGTTTCCGCTGATATAGATCTCCGCACCTTTCACCGGATTATTGTTTTCATCATAAACATACACAAAAGCACCTATCGGGGCTTTGGCGATCTCTATGATATAAATCGCATCACCCTGACTGATGATTCTCGATTCGGTAACGGATTCGTACCCATCCTTTTTTACCTCAATCGTATATGTCCTGCCCCGGGCAACCGGAGTACTCAGGATTCCACGTTCATCGGTCTTTCCTGCAGGGATTGAATTAAGCCGGATTTCGGCACCCGGGACCGGTGCCTTGGATGCTTTGTCCTTTACCACGAATGAATATTTATTGCCTGAAAGAAGCCAGAACTGAATTGCCTTGTTATCCATCCCGACATCCGCTGTGCCGCTCCGGGGTTCGTAATTGGGTGCGTTAATATCCACAGAATACAGCATATTGGCATTCACAATGAAAGTAACCACGCCGGCTGCATCACTCTGCTTGCTCTGCGTAGAGTTCATCGCGGATATGTTAACAACAGCACCGGGGACAGGGCTGAGCGTATCGGAGTCATACAGATTTATTGTCAGGGTGACAGCCTTCCGGCTCATGTTAACAATAAGCGTTTCCTGGTTTTTCGGGACAATGTTTTCCCAATCGGTATACCCGACCATAGAGATGCGGATACGCTGGTCATTCTGGCCGTTGTGGGAGAGGAAATACTGGCCGTTATTGTTGGTTCGTGCGAAGTCCTGACCATTGACGTAGACAACCGCATTCGGAATTGAGGTATTATCGATGCTGTCCCGCACGGTGATTTGCAGATCTATCGCAGCCTGGACTGTACTGCAGAGGAGGAACAGGCATAATAAAAGGAGGAGAAAAGGAGAGCGATATCGATACATGATAAAATATCGCCACCTGCTCATATATCAGGACATCGGTCTAGAGTTCGACTGTAGAAGGCACACGATCGAGCAGCATACCCTCAACCAGTACCGGCATCAGGCGCCTGCCTTCCTCAATTGCCTGCTGGAGCCGCCAGCTCCGGTCAGCATAGATGGTGAAGAGGGGTTCACCCGCCTTGACAAGTTTTCCTTTTTTGGCGTGGAGAAGGACACCCGCTCCGCGGTCATGGGGTGCTCCGGCTGTCCGTGCAAGGGAGATCAGGGATTTATTGTTCATCTCGATGATATACCCGGATGTCGGAGCATTTACTACGAACTGGTGTTCGCCGGGGAGGATATCCGACGATTTTACATTCGGGTCGCCCCCCTGGATCTCAATAATCCTGCGGAACTTTTCAAGGGCCTTGCCCTTGACGAGAAGCTCGTACGCCATGGCTGCACCGGCTCCCCGGGCTGCTTTTCCTGACATCTCGAGCGCGATACCGGCTATTGAGATGCTTTTCTGGATAAAGGAATTCGGCTCAGTTGCGCCTTCAAGAACTTTCAGGGCTTCAATAACTTCCAGCTTCGGCCCGATACTGTGCCCGACCGGGGTATCGCCATAGGTAAGAGCGCATTCGACTTTCATGTTAAGGCGTTCGCCGAGCTCGATGAATTCCCGGGCAAGTTTCCTGCCTTCCTGTATTGTCGGGACTTTCGTGTTGAGCCCAACCGGGATATCGATAACCACGAGATTTGCACCGACAGCAGACTTTTTTGCCATGACACTGGCCAGCATCTGACCTCGGGCATCGATCTTGAACGGGTATTCCTGAATAATAATCCGGTCATCCGCCGGGGCAATATTGGTTGCTCCGCCCCAGACGATACAGCCGCCGATCTTTTCCGTCATCTGCTGGACTTCGCTTGAGGAGAACTCAACAAACGCAAGTACCTCCATAAGGTCCGCCGTACCGCCGGCACCCGTTATAGCCCGTGAGCTGGTCTTGGGGATTTTCAGGCCGCTTGCTGCAATGATCGGAACGACAAGGAGCGATATTTTATTACCGGGTACGCCACCGATGGAATGTTTGTCGACAATGGGACGGGACGAGAACTTGATCTGTTCGCCGGTTTCTACCATCGCCCGGGTAAGGTATTCGATCTCATCCATATCAAGTGGATTGATGTAGGTCGCAGTGATAAACGCGGTCAGCTCAGCAGCAGAAATATCGTCGTTGACAACGTCCCTGATGACCGTGAGGGTTTCTTCTTTGGACAACTTGACGCCATCCATCTTCTTTTTAATAAAATCCAGCGACTTCGGCCGCCCGGCCTCCCGGACCTCAACCTCATTTCCATCTGCGAGGTGCAGTTTCTCATTGGTAATGCTGTAGACGCCGATTGTTCCCTGCTGTGCAATTGTCAGGGTTGTCTCGACAAACGCAGTTGCAGTTACTCCGTTCTCGGGATTAATAATCTGGACCCGATCGCCGTCGAGTACTCCTATCCTGCGGGCATCGGCCCGGTTCAGAAGCACGCCCCGGGTGGCAATATCCAGTATTTTTACCATGAATTTCACGTTATGCTCCTCCACGGGATACTTCCTGAACATGAAATAAAGTATCCCTTTTATATGTAGGTTAACCGCTCCGGCAATAAAAAGGTGCCACGCGAACGCGGCGTCAGTAACCCTGGGAGAAGAAACGGGAATATCCGAAAGAAACGATGAATGCGGAAACCCGCTTCGGGAACGTGATCTGAAAAAAAAGAAAGTTTAGGTTTTGGTTCAGTGCCTGCGGACAACGATGAACGCAACAGCGCCGAGGCCGATCAGGGCAATCAGTGCACCGTAGCCGGGTGACTTAGTGGTCGGGACCGGGGTAGGTACAGTGGTTGCGATGGTGGTCGGGACGGGGGTTGCGACAGTTGTCTGGACTGCTACAACGGTGGTCGGGACCGGGGTTACGACGGTCTCGAGAACGTTGAACAGTGCAGTACCGGTTGCTTCCTGGATGACTGCGGATTCAGTAACAATGTACTCGTC
>NZ_MVQB01000061.1 GCF_002067035.1 Methanoregula sp. PtaB.Bin085
AGTAAGCCTGGTTCATGGCGTGAGTGACGTTAAGTCCCTCTTCACCAATGAAGATAGTGGCACCCTGGTTGATGACGGTCCCGTTTGCAAAGAGGCCTTCAGCCGAAGCTGGCATCACTGCAATAAACAGAAACAGGGTGAATGTTACCAATAGAATCATGAATTGCTTTCTCATGCGGTTTTCTCCTCTGAAATAGTTGGGGTAAAAAATTTTATACCAAAATTTTATCATAAAATGTAATTAATCTATCGGATTTTTCACTAAAATGTAAGAATTTTAGAATAAAAAGTATTACTATATCTGCAAAAATGCTTTCCGCAAAGGAGACAGATTCATATCCGGTTGAGATTTCACCGGCACCCTATAAGAAAACGAGATAGACGTATGAATTCCATTATACAGGAACCATCATTCGTGATCAGGGGGATTTCTCAATCCTCCGACGACCTTCAAGAGAAGGATATCTCAGACAATATGATATTTCCTGTTGCCGGCAGATCTTATATATGTAATATAATACACCCATAAGATTTGATTTAAACATAATTTCGTAACACCAAGTATAAAGAACATCGCGCTCATGCACGAGCTCTCGTCCATCCCTGTCATTGTAATAAACTCGGCGCAGCTAATAGACCTGCGGTGAAAACAAAGGCGGGATGATGAAAGGGTTATCTTAGTCCGCCTCCCACCGGATTTCAGGATCCCACCAGACAACCGCTGAACGGTACGTCCCTTCGTGAATGCCACTGCTGCTGTCAGCAGCAAGTGCGGTACCAATCTTTTCCTCGATTTCCGGCGTCACGTCAGTATACAGCGAGTAGAAGATACGGTACATCTTCGCCAGATTCTCCGTTGTGCGGCGGCTGGTTGCATCCACAATCCGTACCTGCGGGACCCGCCCGTTCTGGTACAGAATATTGTAGATGATAGGATACCCGGGAAAAGGCGGGCACGGGACCTCACCCATGATCGTACGCCAGATCTTCCTGCCCAGATCGTCGGTCCCGTCAATCTCTTCCACTACGCAGCAGTGTCCCGAGGTTGCTTCCTCCATGCGTTCTATCTGCTGCAGGATATCGCGGAACATCCAGATGACTGTCGAGGTGATAACCAGATCGTATTTCCCCCGGATATCGGGGATGTTCACATCCTGCCAGGTCTTCCGGATGATGTCGTAGTTACCGATGCCGGCCTCGGCTGTGTTCTGCCGGATCATCCGGATCATGCCATCGGATGGTTCGACCGCAGTCACGCTCTTCACCCGTTTCGCGAACGGGATCACAAAGGTTCCCGGGCCGGATCCCACTTCGAGAACCCGCGACTGCCTCCCGACGACCCCATGGGAGGCCAGTGCACGGTAAACGCGATCACCGAATTCAAACTGGTTGGTTTTCCGCCGCTCCGAATAATCCCCGGCGCGTTCCGTCCAGTCGTCGATGGAGTAGTCCCGTTGCATCGACCGGAGACGCCCGTCATAGATCTCCTCCCAGTGCCGGACCCAGTCCACAGCTGATGTAGCCGTCATTCCGCCTCCCACCAGAAGACACCCAAACTGCCCGGGATCCGGTAGATGCCGTCAGCAGTATGCCGTGCAATGTATTCGTGAATAATCTCCCTGTCCGTATCCGTCAGTGGACGGTATTTCTCCACGAACCGCTCCTTGGATGCTATCGCTGCCTCGACCGGCCACATCAGGGAATACTCGACGATATTTACATTGGGATAAATCCCTGCATTATTAAGGAAATTGAAGAGCGTGATGAACTGGTCCCGGCCATCCACCGGTACTCCCAGACGCTCCTTCAGTATCCGTTCACTGGTATCGATCCCGTGGGCAAGGCAGCAGTATCCCCTTGACACAGTCTCCATCCGCCGGACCTGATTGAGAAGATCGGGGAACTGCCAGAGCGCATGGCAGCAGGTGACCATGTCGAACCGTTTTTCATAGTCCAGGACTGGAAACTCCTGCCATGTCTTTGGGATGATGGAGATGTTGGACAGCCCGGATTTCCGGGCGTTTTCCATGAGACTGACCGCCATCTGTGCCGCGGGTTCGACTGCGGATACGCTCTTCACACATCCGGCAAAAGGCAGCGTCAGCGCTCCCGGGCCGGATGCAATATCGAGCACGTCCCAGTCACTGCGGACAATTCCAAGGACAAGAAACAGGTCCAGGATCTTCCGGCCGTGATCGAAGTTGCTCGTATTCACCATCCGGGAATAGTCATCCGCGCGCGAGTTCCAGTAGCCGGTTGTACTGACGCGGCCCGTTTCCTCCACGCTCTCCTTCCAGACAATCTCCCAGTCGATTGACACTGTCATATCCATATGTTCACTCCCTTGTGCTCCGCACCGGAGCCAACCGGCCCGGGGGTATATTGTATTTCATCTTTCATACGAAACTGATAAAACTTATTATAATGTATTACAATATTTGTAATTATCATAAAACCGGGCCGTGTCGGTACCGCGACAGGAAAGGAACAATGTCCATAATTATTGAAGTAAACCAGCTGTCAGTGCATTTTCCCCTCTCCACTGCGACCGTCAAAGCGGTAGACGGGGTCGATCTTGCGGTCGAGGAACGCGAGACGCTCGCCATCATCGGAGAGAGCGGGAGCGGGAAATCGGTGCTGGGAACGGCAATCCTCGGATTATTCCCGCCGACATGTACGGTATCTGGGACAATTACGTACGAGGGAAAGGATCTCCTCTGCCTGTCGGAAGAGCAGCTCCGGTCTGTACGGGGACTTCAGATCGCATGGATTCCCCAGAACCCGGCAAGCGCCCTGAATCCGTCGATGCGAACGGGCCTGCAGGTCGGGGAGCCGCTTTCCCGGCAGGCCGGGTGGACACGGGAGCGGATCCATGAACGCGTTCTCGAACTCTTTGCAAAATTCCGGGTATTACCGCCGGAAGAGAGGAGCCAAGCTTATCCAGATTCATACAGCGGGGGAATGCTGCAGCGCTCCCTTGTCGCCATGGGGACCTCCGCCAGCCCGAAGGTCATTATCGCGGATGAGCCGACAAAGGGTGTCGATACCTTGAATAAGGAATCGATCGCGACTGCGTTCAGGGAAGTCCGGAACCAGGGGATAACGCTCGTGGTGATAACGCACGATCTTGATTTTGCGCGGGAACTGGCGGACCGGGTTGTCGTTATGTATAACGGTGCTGTTCTCGAGATCAGCGACAAGGAACGGTTTTTCGAAAGACCCCTTCACCCCTATTCGGCAGGGTTGCTCCGGTCCCTGCCGGAGAACGGTCTGGTCCCGATCCCCGGGAGAGCGACAGCCCGGGACGGGGCTTTCACCAGCGGTTGCAGGTTCCGGTCGAGGTGTCCCGGTGCCGGCGAACGGTGTGCAGAGGAACCCCCGCTGATCCGTGCAAGGCATGACGACGCCGTGAGGTGCTGGAACTATGATTGAAGGAAGGGGACTGACAAAGTATTTCGATGCGGGATTTTTAGGAGACCCGTCAGCAGCTGCCGTCGATAGTGTCGATATCCATATCGGCCCTGGAGAGACACTTGCCCTTGTCGGAGAGAGCGGGTGCGGGAAATCGACGCTGGGGCGGATGCTCCTCTACCTGATCCACCCGACTCGCGGCGACGTCCTCTTCGAAGGAAAAAACCTTGCAAAGATGCGCGGATCAGAACTCCGCGCGCTCCGGTGGAAGTTCCAGATCGTCTCCCAGCATCCAGACAATGCCCTGAACCCGCGATGGACGGTCGCACGCTCGATCCTTGAACCGTTCCGTATCCACAGCAAACGTCTGAATGGGAGAGGTATGAACGGGGAACTGGAGCGGCTGATTGACCTGGTCGGGCTGGAACCTGAACAGGCTGCCCGGTACCCCCACCAGCTCAGCGGAGGTGAGCTCCAGCGGGCAGTCATCGCGCGGGCTATCGCGCTCGATCCCGCATTCATTGTCTGCGACGAGCCGACCTCGATGCTGGACGTATCCATCCAGGCATCCATCATCCGCCTCCTGCAGGAGCGCCAAAAAGCGATCGGGTGCGCCTGTCTCTTCATTACGCACGATATTCAGCTTGCACGGATCCTGGGCGACCGGGTGGCAGTGATGCTGGGCGGTCGTATTGTCGAGGAAGGTGAGAAGATCCTGGACCACCCGCTCCACCCGTTCACCCAAAGAATTGTATCACCTCACGGGATCTCCCAAGGAAATGGACTCCCCGAGGACTGTAAAATTATTCCGGGCGCATGTACGTACCTTCCGTTCTGCCCGAGGGGAACAGGCCGGTGCCATACACTCCCAGAAATACAAGACTATGGTGACAGGAGAGTCAGCTGCCACATGGTGGCGTGAAGAATAACTCTCTGTCATAATCCGGAATATCCTTCCGTCGATCATTCACCTACACGGAAATACCTGTGCATACTTACTTACATTAATGTCCCTCGCGGATATGCCATTATGTTGTCGAGGGAATGCAAATAAAAAGCACTAAATATGAAAAATAACTAAAAAAGTATGATCAAGTAATATGAAACGTTATACATGTATTCTGACACTCTTGCTTATCATTGCAGTACTTGCACTTGGATGTACGGGAACTCAGACCAGTGTGCAATCGGGGGCACCGGCAGGTGCAGCAGTGTCGGCCAAACCGACAACACTTACCATCTCCGCCCAATGGGAACCGAAAACGATCGATCCGCACGAGTACGGGTACCTGTCTCACCGGCTCGGGTACACGGAATCGCTTACCGGTGTCGATGCTGAACTGAAGGTAACGCCCAGCCTTGCAACAAGCTGGACGGTTTCTCCTGACGGGAAGACATGGACATTCACTTTAAGAAAAGGTGTCTTGTTCCATGACGGGACTCCCTTCACGGCTGACGCAATGAAAAAATCCCTTGAACGATCGCTGAAAAAATCCAAGGTGTTCGCCGAGGTACCTTTCGCCGGGATAGAAGCACCAGACTCGCAGACCCTTGTCATCCGGCTGAACAAGTCGTTCATCCCGCTCCCGGCATACCTCTCCAAGGGAGAGGCGGCAGCCCTCAGTTCCTCGTCATGGGATGTCAACGGGACCATCGTGAAGCCTGTAGGGACCGGGCCGTTCGTGTTTGAGTCCTGGAAACCGAAAGAAGAGGTCGTGACGGTGAAAAATGCCAATTACTGGGGCCAGAAGGCTTCTGTCGATAAGGTCGTGTACCGGATTGTTCCTGAAGCACTAACCCGGAGCATGCTGATGAAAAGCGGGGAAATTCAGGTCGCCATGATTATGCCCCCGGAAATCGCTGTCGGGTACATGAACCAGTCCATGTACACTGTCGAGCAGCAGTCGATCCCGCGTGTCCGCATGATCTCTTTCAACAACAAAAAAACGCCTTTCAACGATGCCCGGGTACGCAAGGCCGTCAGTTACGCGATCGACCGCAACGCTATCATCACGAGCGTGCTGGAGGGCATCGGCACGCCGGGAGCGGGAGTGTTCCCGCCGGGTTCCTACTGGGCGAACTCGTCGATACAACCATACCCGTACGACCCGGACACGGCACGCCGGCTTCTCGCAGAAGCGGGGTGGAAAGATACGAACGGCGACGGGATTGTTGAAAAGGACGGAAAACCCTTCAAAGTAAAATTCATCACATATCCCACACGTGCCGAGCTCCCCCCCACGGCCGAAGTTATCCAGCAACAGATGAAAAAAGCAGGCATGGACGCTGAAGTGGTGGTCATGGAGAATTCCGCCTGTGACGAATTGGTTAAGAAAGGCCAGTTTGACATGTATCTCGTGGGAAGAGGCGTGTTGTTCACCCCGGACCCCGATGAGATCATGATGACCGATTATCATTCAAGCGGTACCGCGGTTAATGCATACGGGGCGGTTGCCTGGAACAACAACCGGGTCGATACCCTCATCGGGAATGCCAGGACTATCGACGACCCTGCAGCCCGGAAAGCGATGTACGATGAGGTCCAGTCGATCGTGTATGACGAGTCGCCGGTTCTATACCTGAATTACTATGTGAACCTCGACATCTCGAACGATAAGATCAAAGGCTATGACAGCCATCCCAACGAGTATTCGTACCACCTGGAGAACGTGAGATTTGTATAGTCTGAGTAAAAGATTCCCATTTTTTTCGGGACATCGTGTCCAGTGAACGCATCATGAACGCACTTGTTGTGAACCGGGTTCTCCAAATTATCCCCGTACTGATCGGTATTTCGGTCATTACCTTCATCCTGATAGCGCTGGCACCGGGTGATCCGGCTGAAATCTCGCTACGGGCAATCCTTGATACCGACAATCCTTCCCCGCAAGCAATATCCCTGATGAGAGCCGAGATGGGACTCGACCAGCCATACCATATCAGGTACTTCATCTGGCTTTCCCGCGTTCTGCAGGGTGACCTTGGATACTCATATATCTCACACAAGAGCACAATCCACGAGATCCTCTATGCCCTGCCGACAACCTTTTACCTGGCAACGCTTGCAATGGCAATCTCTATCATTGTCGGCATTCCCCTGGGAATTGCTGCAGCCGTGCGGCAGAACGGGCTCATCGATCATGTCTGCAGGCTTTTCTCTGTCGTCGGGAACGCGACTCCGGAATTTTTTCTGGCGATTCTCCTGCTGCTGTTCTTCTCCATCCAGCTGAAGATTCTACCGGTGGCAGGGAGCGGGGGCATCCAGTACTTCATCCTCCCTTCCCTTGTCCTTGCCGTCGGCCTCATCGCGATAACGTCGCGGCTCATGCGGACGAGCATGCTGGATGTGCTCGAACAGAACTATATCCTGACCGCCCGTTCCAAGGGACTTGACCGGGGAACGATCATTACCAGGCATGCAATCAAAAATGCCCTCCTTCCGGTCCTCACGTATATGGGCACCCAGTTCGGCTGGCTTTTCGGGGGGGCGGTCGTTGTGGAGAGCATCTTTGCCCTGCCAGGAATCGGCCGGCTCACGGTGGATGCTGTCAATACCCGGGATATCATGGTATTGCAGGGATGCATGATCACTTTCGCAATCATATTCGTTGTCGTCAATCTCGCAGTCGACATGTCCTATATCTGGCTCAATCCGGCCATCAGGTATGACGAGGTGTGAAATGGATGCCGGCTGTGTGAACCTGCAGGATCGTTTTCCCACCCTGCGTGGGATCATGGATGTTCTCCGCGGGAATGTGACCCTGACCGCAGGGCTTGTCATTTTTTTTACCTTATTTCTCATCACGATCCTTGCCCCGGTCATCGCCCCGCACGACCCGGCCGAGCAGGATCTTGGGAACCGGTTCGCTTCCCCGACCCCTGAGTACCCGCTGGGAACCGACCAGTTCGGCCGGTGTATCTTCAGCAGGACGGTGTACGGAGGACAGATCTCACTTGCCATCGCGGTAATATCGACCGTGGCATGCGTCCTGATCGGGATCCTCGTCGGTATGTACGCCGGGTATTATCCCCGGCTCGATGCTCCCCTGATGCGGATGACCGATATTTTCCTCGCATTTCCCGCAATCGTCCTCGCGCTCCCCATCATTGCGATCGTGGGACCGACACCTCTGGGGATCATCCTTGCCATACTGCTCCCGGGCTGGGCAAAATTCGCCCGGGTTATCCGCAGCAGCACTCTTTCGGTCAAATCCAGCGGTTTTGTTGAGGCATCGAAAGCAGCCGGAGCAACGGATACCCATATCCTGTTCCGGCATATCCTGCCGAACTGCTACGGGCCGATCATCGAGATTGCGACACTCGGACTTGGCTCCAAGATCATCACGATCACATCGCTCGGGTTTCTCGGCCTTGGCGTCCAGCCGCCCATACCGGAATGGGGAACCATGATCAACCAGGGGCTGACCATGCTGGAAAAAGCACCCATGATCGCCCTCTCGGCCGGCTCAATGATCGTCCTGTTCGTCCTTGCAACGAACCTGATTGGCTCCGAGCTCCGGAAGATCATCGACCCACGATCGGACACTATTGTCATATGAAAGGGAACGTGGCGGGGCTCATGATAAGGACTGCTGTTGCCGCCCAGGAAATTTCGCCGTGCCTGAGAGATTACACACGATTATCAAGGAAAGATCCGGAATGGGGAAAAGGATATTGAACTCCGGCTCGTTGTCGGAATGTTACCGATACGATCTCTCCTTATCCGGACTTTCCCCCGGAAGGATGCTCCATCGGCTAAGATGTCTTCAGGACCAGCTGCTGCATGAGGGTGTCGACAACCTCGATCGTTGCTCTGTCAACCTTTATCCGGGATCCTGATGCATCGACAATGATAACGGTTCCGTCCTTCTGCCGTGCCTTCACAACATTTCCGCAGATCTCTTTCTTTTCGTTGTTCTCTTCAAGGATTACAGTAAATTCGCACATTACCCGGCACCTCCTTCCGGCCTGCAAGATACCTGAATCATATTCATGATTTCTTTGATGTCGCCAACCATCCAGGAATCCGGCGCAGTATCGAGAATCAGCTGACCATTCCTGTCAGCCTCGGCTACCCGTTCGTCATATCGAACCGGATAACAGATTTCTGCGTTCAGGCACAACGATTTTAAGACCAGATCGGTCTCATTGCCATCTTTGACCTTGTTGACAACGACAACCTGTTTTTTGATACGAAGGTCCCCGGCCAGCTTCATGACGTGCCGTGCAACTTCCATGGACTTCGGGAATGCCTCGGTGACAACAAGATTATAATCGTAATCAACCGCAAGGCCCCGCCCCAGGATCTCCGAGCCGGCCTGGGAATCAATGATAATAAAATCATACCTTTCTATCCGGGAAGCTATCTGTTCGATCAGAGTCTTGACCAATGAGATCGAAGAGCAGATACACCCGGCACCCCCATAGGGGATGGTCCCCATCACAAGAACTCTCACGTTATCCTGTGCATACACTTCGTACAATCTTAGAAGCTGGTCGATACTGACTGGATGGTTGTGCTCATGGTTGTGCCCATGACCGTCTTCAGGATCATCCCCGAGCAGCTGTTCGCGTATACCGGTTTTGTCTTCGGCAAGCGTCCTCGTTGTTGTGAAGGGTATTCCAAGGGACATGGCGAGGTTCATGCTCGGGTCGGTATCGATAACAAGAACGCGATACCCCTCCCGGGAGAGGAGGCGGGACATGGTTGCAATCACCGTTGTCTTGCCCGCCCCGCCTTTCCCTGTTGCAATGATCCTGATCATGTTCAGGAGGTCTCCATCACCAGCGTGGAGACGAATACAGTCTCGTCGTATTCATCTGCAACCGCTTTTGATGGATCGTTGTGCCGTGCGATGAACATCCAGGTGCCGTTCTTCGTGACGGGGAATTTTACGATCCCTTTCGCATCGGTGATACCGGCCGCCATCTCTTTGCCCTCTTCTTTGGAGATCGCCTTCACGGTCACGCCCTTGACAGGTTTTCCTTCATAGAGAAGCGTCATACTGATGTTGGTACCTTTGGTAAGCACCGGACGTTCCGGGATCAGATCAAGGATGCCGTGGACATGCCGGGGGGTATATCTGCCCACCTCTCCGACGGGGACAATCTTCTTGGCCATCTGGTGGAATGCACCGGCATAGACGATATCCTTGTACATCTTCCGCGATCCCTGTTTATACTCGTCCTTCTTCGTCTTCGAGATTACAAGCGGCGAGAGATCGACAACGGGAATGTAATAGCCTGCTTTCTCCCCGGTAAATGTCACAAGGTGATGATCGGTATCCGCTTTGATTGCGGGAAGGATCTTCCTCCTGCCGGGACCATATACGACCGATGATATCCGTTTCGCGTCAACGTTCCCATCGGTCTTCATGTTGTGGCCGTACATCAGCCTGATGCCGGTCCCTGTTCCCCTGCCCTTTACATTCTCGAGCCAGATCTCGTGGCCGAAAACCATCAGAACCATCTTGTCCATGTTTTTCACCTGTTTCCGGTTTTGTAACCAATCAAGAGATGTGCACTGCAAGTAATAAAATTTTATTAAATGATAGCAACAATTCAAAAAAGAAGTTATTTATTTACTTAAAAAATGCATATCATAAGGAACTGAAGTAGAACCTGTCCTCTGCCATCGCTCCCTCACAAGAATGGGGGATTTCAGCGTACCTGCCTGAAGGACTGGTTCCGTCACCAGATGGGATGCGGATGCCTTCATGGACCTTGTGAATATCCTCCAGCAGATACTAAACTTCTTCTGGCTCACGCTGCCGTACATTTTCCTCGGATTCTTCATCGCGAACCTGATCAAGGCCTCTCCGTATCTCGACCTGATCGGGCTTCCGATGTCATATATCGCACGGGCCGCCCATCTGCCGAAAACATGTTCTGCAATCTTCTCCTTTTACCTCCTCAACTCTTATTCGGCGCTGGGGATGCTGTCAGAGAATTTCCGGGAAAAGATCATCAGCGAGAGGGAGGTCATTATTACAGTTCTCATCGCATATTTCCCGAAGTCCATCAACAGCGTTACGTTCTACCTTGCTCCCGTTGCCCTGTCGGTCTTTGGTCTCTGGATGGGTGGGAGCATCATCGGGATAGAATTCCTGATCTGTCTTGGTATCACCTTTGTAGGGATTATCGCCGGGAGGGCCCTCTTCGAGGCGAACCCCGGGCATGATCTTCCAGATGCCGGCATCGCGAGTAACCGGACGGTTGCCGATACCCAGGAGAGCGATACGGAAAAAAACCGATATCGTGCAGGGATCCTGAAATTGTGCCTGATTGGGAGCCTGAAGGAGTTTTCAGAGACCGCAATCGTCCTCGTCCCAACCGGGGCAATTATTATTTTTCTCTTCAATATTGGCGTCCAGGACTCCTTCGCCTATTTCCTGCAGCCGCTCCTGACGGCGCTCAACCTGCCGGCCTCGAGCATCATGGTTTTTGTCGCCGCCTTCATGAGCCAGATGGCGGCCATTGCTGCAACAGGAACCGTGGCCACTCAGGAGGGCCTGACGCTCATCCAGTGCCTTCTGATCTACGTCCTGTCGCGGGCGCTCCACCTGGGCATCGGCCAGATCAAATCAGGGTTTCCCCTCAATGTCGCGCTCTTCGGGAAATCTCTGGGATTCAGGGTCTCTGCCATCGATTTCTGCATGTTGCAGGGAGCAACGGCAAGCATGGTCGTGCTTCTGCTCATAGTGGGGGGGATGTGACGGAGATACAATCACTTACAGGATCAACGGGAACCCGAATTCGATGACCGGGTGTAGGCTGATTATCTTTTTAATCTATTGAATTCCGTGGATCGTATCCCATGTAATGTTAAAATTAACATTTAGTAATACATAAATTAAATGATGTAATACATAATGGAAAGGCAGGCAAGAAAACTGTTTAAACCACAAGAAGGCTTGCGGAATGAAAAACAGGCTACCCTCTGGTTTTATGGATTGCTGCCTGCAGGATACACATCATGATGACCGGAACCGAACAGCTGAAACGGCTGCTGGAGACGATGGGATACGAAGATGTCAGCGGGTTTTCTGAGTACCGCAAGATTCTGGTCCTCGCTGCCATCGCTGCGGTCCTTTTTGTGACAGCAGTCGTGGCCGTGGTCATGGGGAAGTACGGGTTCACGGTTATGGATGTGTACAGGACCATCTTCGTGCATCTCACCTTCGGCGACACCTCAGCCATCGACAAACTCAACAACACCATCATCTGGGACATCCGGGTCCCGCGGATCCTGCTTACGATCTTTGTCGGGGGCGCGCTCGCTGTTGCCGGGGCGGTATTCCAGGGCGTTTTCAAGAACCCCCTTGTCGAACCGTACATCCTCGGTGTTTCGTCGGGAGCCGCGTTCGGGGCCGCGCTCGGGATCGTCTACCCGGCGATCTTCATCTCGATCCAGCTCTCCGCGTTCGTCTTTGGTGGCCTCGCTGTAGCCGTTGCCTACCTGCTCGCCCGGGTGCGGGGGGAGACCCCAATCGTCACGCTCATCCTTGCCGGCGTCATCGTCGGCTCGATCTTCGCGGCGCTGGTCTCGCTCCTCAAATACCTCTCTACCGATGCGGCGCTCCGGGAGATTGTGTTCTGGATGATGGGCGGGTTCTATTATGCGACCTGGAAGGATGTGCAGGTCATTGCCCCGGTAGTCACCATTGGCTTTATCATCCTGTGGGCGTTCGGGTGGAAGCTTAACATCCTTTCCATGGGAGACGATGAGGCTCGGACACTGGGCGTGAACCCGGAACGGTACAAGTTCATCGTCATCGGGATTGCCACAGCGGTCACGGCATTTGCTGTCTCTCTCGTGGGCATCGTTGCCTGGGTCGGCCTGATGATGCCCCACGCATCCCGCATCCTCCTCGGGCCGGACAACCGGTACGTGATCCCGGCGTCCTTCATGATGGGCGGCATCTACCTTGTTATCTGCGACACCCTTGCGCGGACCCTGACGAATGCAGAAATCCCCGTCGGCATCATCGCCTCGATCCTCGGGGCCCCATACCTCTGCTACCTGCTAAGGAACAAGGGACGGGTCATCTTTGGGTGAGTAGTATGCTGCAGGTCAGGGACATCCATTACACGTATGCGGGATACCCGGTCCTTTCCGGGGTCTCGTTCTCGGTATACGAGGGGGAACTCTGCGGCCTCTTCGGGCCGAACGGCTGCGGGAAGACCACCCTCTTCAAGTGCTGCCTCCGTTTTCTGACCCCGGACAGGGGCTCGGTGCATATGGGAGGAGACGATGTATCTCAAAAGAAGGTGGAGGAACTGGCCAAGACTGTCTCGTACGTCCCGCAGGAGCACAAGCCGCCGTTCCCGTACCTTGTACGGGAAGTCGTGCTGATGGGACGGACACCGCACCTTGGCGGTTTTTTCGGCGTGAAGCGGAGGGACAAAGAGATGGCGCTCGACGCGCTGGACCGGCTCGGGATCTCCAATATCGCCGACTGGCCCTACAACCAGCTCTCCGGGGGGCAGCGTCAGCTGGTCCTTATTGCCCGTGCCATTGCGCAGGACACCCCCCTGATGTTCCTCGATGAACCGACCTCGACACTCGACTTCCACAACCAGATGAAGATCTGGGAGATCATGCGGGGCATCACGGAGGAGGGCAAGACCATCCTTGCCTGCAGCCACGATCCCAACCACGTGGCCTGGTTCTGTGACAGGGTGATCGTCATCTCGAACGCGGGGATCGTTGCTGACGGGCATCCCCGGGATGTCATCACCGACGAGGTGCTGGACCGGATCTACAAGGATACCTGCTCGGTCCGGTCCGACAACGGGGTGAGAATGGTGATGCCCCGGTGTATCACGGAAAAGACCATAGCGGGCAGGCCATCGCATTGTCGGAGACTGCCGGAGGATTCTATCGGGGAAAAAAGGCATGACCCTGACGGGGACGAACATTATGGAATTTGAGACAATGGACTGGAACGGTATCTGGAAAGATCTCTATAACAGGAACGTTGCATCGCGGGGGAGAGGCGAGTGCGCAACGATCTGGGAATCGCGGAAGAAAGCTGAAGAATTCCTTGCCCGTTCACGGGAGGACCCCGGAAGGATCGAAAACGTCATCGATGCTCTCAGGCCGGCTCCGGAGTCCCGGATCCTTGATATCGGTGCCGGCCCGGGTACGCTTGCCGTTCCCCTTGCACGTTTAACCCGGCAGGTGACCGCGGTCGAACCTGCGGCCGGGATGGCGGACGTGATGGAGGAGTATGCTCTCGGGAACGGAATACAGAACCTGAAGATTGTCCGGAAACGGTGGGAGGATATCGACCCGGCAGCCGATCTCGACGGACCGTACGACATCGTCTTCGCGTCCCACTCGCTCGGGATGCCCGACATCAGGGGCGCCGTCGGGAAGATGGCGGCCGTAGCATCAGGCAGGGTCTTCCTCTTCTGGTTTGGGGGGATCACATCGTGGGAGAAACCGATGGTCGATCTCTGGCCGCAGCTGCATGGCAGGGAATACCAGCCCGGCCCGAAAGTGGATGTCCTCTTCAATGTCCTCTGGTCCATGGGGATCTGTCCGAATGTAGAAGTCGGGCTGCTGGATCATACCCGACTCTATCCGGACATCGATGCTGCTCTTGCCGATCTCCGCGAGCAGTTCGGAATCGCAAACCCGGAACAGGAAGACATACTCCGGAAATATCTTGAAAGTACCCTGGTGCAGAAAAACGGGCAGTTCTTCCTCCCAGGAACTACAACCGGCGCCCGCCTTTGGTGGGACACCTGGCCGAACGGCGGGGGTTGAACCCTGCCGGAGTTTCCGGCAGATAACTGAGTTGAGAGATCAGAATTTTTCAGAACGTGTGGGTGAATCATGAACAAAAACTGGCATGTATTATTAATAATGATCATCATCGGGGCACTCCTCTGTGCGGGATGCACCCAGCAGGCAGCGCAATCAGAAAAAACGGTGGGAAAAACGGCAGATACCGCAACACCGGGATACAAGACCGTGGTCGACAGCCGGGGGGTTGCGGTGAAGATTCCGACCGATATCAAACGGGTCGTCACGATCAGCGACGGGCTTGTCGAAGGTTCCATGATACGCTTTGGCGTGCAGGACACCATCGTCGGGGTCGGCTCCAGCTGTATCCAACGGAACTTCACGTACGATTTCCCCTCGGTCAAAGGCAAGAATGTCACGTACGTGCGGGGGATGAACCCGGTGCTGTATCTCTACCCCAAGCTCGGGAACATCACCCGGATCGGCGAATCGAGCGTTGCCATCAATTACGAGACGCTGGCCGGCCTCAAGCCGGATGTAGTGATCCTCCGGCTCGGGGACTGCACGCTCCGGTATCCCGACGATGAAAATGTGAAAAAGACCATCACGACCATAGAGTCGCTGAACATCCCGCTCGTTGTGACATACGGGCCGAACGCGTACAAGACCGCAAAAGTGTCCGGTATAACTGACGAGATACGCATACTCGGAGAAGTGTTCGGGAAAGAAGCAGAGGCAAAGAAGATGAGCGATTACCTTGAGGGGCAGGTCAACATGATCAAGGAGAGGACCCGCGACATCCCCGATACACAGAAACCCAGCGTCCTCATCCTCGGCCTCTCCCCGACGGCACGGAGCCAGGGCGGGGCAGGGCAGGTCTTCGGGCGGGGCACTATCGAATCGTTCTTCATCGAGGACCTGGTGAATGCGAAGAACTCGTACAGCGAGGAGAGCGCCACGTTCAAGACCCTGAGTGCCGAGCAGATCCTGGCAAATAACCCCGACAAGATTGTGCTTTGCACCGCGAACGGGTACCATCCCCCGATGGAACTCTACGACGCCCCCTACTACCAGAACCTCCAGGGACTTACTGCCGTGAAGAACAAGCAGGTTTCGGCACTCCCGTGGACACCCTGCAACTGCGGCAAGCGGCTTGAGTACCCGATCGATGTGATGGTGATCGCAAAAACAGCGTACCCGGACAAGTTCTCCGATATCGAGCTTTCGGAATGGCTCCTTGAGTTCTACGAGAACCTGTATGGCGTGGACGAAGCCACGGCAAAAGAGCTCCGGTCCGTGCAGTGGATGGACTGGACGGTCAAGTCCTGACAAGACAAGGTTATTGGTTATTCTCTTTTTTTAAACTCCAGAGAAACTTGCGATGATTCTGATAATCGAACAGACTGCCGGATATCTGGATGAAATCGCAACCAGACTTTCCATTGTATGGAAATATAGGGAATTATTGAGAAATCGCTCTGGGGAATCCTTCATCAACTGGTAGGATCACCCCCATTCCGCCAACCCTGCCCCCGTTGGGGACGGGGGCACATGTGATACCCAGATAATACCTGCCTCTAGGATTTTGGTAATATTAAACAATCGCAATTAGGGCGCAATAGCTGCAGGGCAGAGCTCCTGGAGCGTCAAGATACTCTTCACGATCTCTTCAGAGCAGAAATGTTAAAAAGAATTTCGTTCCAGGTTTTTCCTGTGGTATCCCGAAATCATTTGACATCGAATCTAAATATCGATGTGAGTAAATTATCAGATCGAGACATCGCGAGAATAA
>NZ_MVQB01000062.1 GCF_002067035.1 Methanoregula sp. PtaB.Bin085
AGTAAGCCTGGTTCATGGCGTGAGTGACGTTAAGTCCCTCTTCACCAATGAAGATAGTGGCACCCTGGTTGATGATGGTCCCGTTTGCAAAGAGGGCGGCTGCCGATACCGGCATGACTGCCATCAGAACAAACAGAGCGACCGCAACGAGTGCAATCGTTAATCGCTTAGTCATGTGTTCTTTTCCTCCAAAGTTACATCATACATTTCAAGCCGCGAACCGCTTTCGACAAATGCCGAATAACGATTCTGCGAGCCCCATACTCCGTTTAGACGGAATATGAAACAGTATTTGTAAAAGAGCGAATATATCCTTTGTGGTTGTTTTTCAGACCTAATCAGGACGAGGATTTCGACCGTTTTCGCGATCGGGGCATTTTACACTGGTTTTTTATGATTGATTGCAACATGTCATGCAGATCGGATTCCCGGGCTAACCCATATTATAGGTAACAATATCGCGCAGGCAGTGTACTATAATATATTGTATACATACTGCACATTAATGTACAACTTTCTTCATTGAAAATGTTGTCGATAAAAATGAGTGAGAACTCATATCAGTAATCAGATTTCTGCGATTCTTTCATGACCCACGTATTCAGGGTTTCAAACGCCGGGAAGATATTCTATCCCTTTGATGGGATGCAGGATGGGGAATTTTATTCAGGGTAAAAAAGGTAACATACCAAAATAGCTGATTACAAAGATTCTAAGTATAAGTCTTTTTTTCAACCAGACGCCTCAAATCCCCTTCACAGCCGTTTCAACAGCTATACTAGGTATTATGGCCCAGCATTATGTATGAGAATTATCCGGGCACCAAGCATCGGGCATGCGCATGAGCTGGTGGTCAAGATGATCCTGGAGAAAGGGTGGATTCTCCGGACTGAAGATTCTGAAGCTACCGTTGAGTTCGAAGAAATTGCCATGCAGGTAGACACTCCTCTTGCAGAACCGATGACAAGCCCGCATTCCCGGTTCCAGCAGAAGTTTGTCGAACAGTACGCAAAAGACCTTCTGCAGGGATCCCATGCCTCGTTTGAATACGACTACCATGGCCGGCTCTTTGACTGGGGCGAACGTCTCGCAACAGAAGGGATTCCGGTGCATATCGACCAGATTGCCTATATTGTTGAAAAACTCCGGGCCTCACCGAATACACGAAGGGCTATTGCTATCACATGGAATCCCGTCATCGATGAAAAACTCGATGACTGCCCCTGTCTCCAGCTTATCCAGTGCACCGTGCGGGACGGCAGACTGCACATGCGGGTGGTTTTCCGATCGAACGACATGCTCACTGCTGCAGGTGCCAACATGTACGCGCTTGTCCAGCTCCAGAAATCCATCGCGGACCAGCTGAGCCTGCCCCTCGGCACCTATACCCACATTTCCCTTGTGCCCCATGTGTACTATATCCGGGACATGCACGATATCGAACCGTTCTGCGGGAAAGGGAAGTTCATCCACCCGATCCGTGAAGTCTGCAAAGCCTGCGGGGCGTGCGACCGGGCAAAAGGATCCTGACCGGATGATCTCCGTCACCTTAATTAAGCAACAGCGGCAAAAAGTATGAGGCATACAGCCCGGTAGTGTAGCGGTCAATCATAGGGGACTCTGGATCCTCTGACAGCAGTTCGAATCTGCTCCGGGCTACTTCTTTTCATTGCAGGTTCACATCTGGCATTTCTCACTGCGCTTCACCATCATGCTATAAGCGCCGGCAGGATGCAGCAGAGAAAGACCGCGCTGAACGACCCGTTTCCCCCGATACTGAATTCAGGAATGTCAAGATTCCGTACTCCGGGAAGATGCGCGAGATTCCCGCCGGCAAGTACCCCGAATGTCCCTCCTGCAAGTGCTGTTACCGCAGCAGCAAGACCTGTTCCACCACCCGAGAGAAAAAGCCCGGCAAGGAGGGCAGTGAGTGAGGGGATAAGGACAGAGATCTGGATTCCCGCCCCCGGGATCTCACGCGCTGAAATAAAGGAGATCGCCATACAGACAACTGTGCACAGGGCAACGGGAACCAGAAGGGGAATTCCGTTTGCCACAACTGCCTGGTATATCAGGTAGGCCGCGATGATGAGAGGGATTACCGCCCCTCCGAGATTGATCGAGACCACTGTCTCCCATACCGGCCAGCCCTCAGAGGAGTGTACCAGTTCATTCCCCTCAGCGTCCAGAGGAACCGCCCTGGTCATGTCACGACAGATACGGAAGAGCGGGATATTGACAAAACTGCCCGCAAGCATCAGCAGGACAAGTGCCAGTGACGCAATCCATGATAATCCAAGCCGCGTAAACGCGGTACCAATGATCCCGAGGAAAACCAGGGGGATCATACAAATGACAACAACAACGAGGAGAAGAATCACGAGTGCCGTCAATGGTCCTGCCGAGAAGTAACGGATGCCGCCGGCCATTATCCCGTTCACTCCCCGCGGATTTCAGGCTTTTTACAGACGATCGCTGCGTGATCCTGATGATACGGGGCAAGCCATACGCTCTCCAGGACAGAAAAACCGGCATTCTCCAGGGCCGCAAGGGTTTCATCAAAAACCGCTGTTGGATCTTTTCGTACATCCACGCTCCGGGTCTTGAGCATGAGTATGAGATATCCCCCGCCCCTGAGGAATACGCTGTTCCGGACAGCGATGGCAGCCTGGTCCGGCTGGGCAACATCCTGATACAGGATATCAACATATTCGACAACCGGCCGATATGTCTCAGGACACGTTGCGTCGGCCATGATCGGGATGACATTCCGGCGCCTGCGTGCAACCTCGATAAGGTCCTGCATCGGGCGCGGGGCGAACTCAACTGCATAGACAACCTCGACATAGTCTGCAACGTGAGATACCGTTGTCCCGTTCGCTGCGCCAAGGTAGAGCACCTTCAGTGAAGGTTCCAGTTCGACGCCTTTTCCAACATGATACAGCGCTGCGAGCTTGCTCCGGTACGGGTCCCATACACGGGCATCCGCGAGCATCCGCTCATTATAGACTCCCCCCTCGCCCCGGGAGACCAGCACATCGCCGATCCAGATCATGCCTCACCGCCTTTTCCGGCAGCATCGATATGCTCCTGGGCTTTTGCGAGGAACTCCGGATCGGCAGCTCCGCGGAAATGATCGAGACGTGCAGCAATCGCGAGTTTCCCCGACAAAACCCGGGCAACCCTCCCGCGGATACCGCGCGGGGCATTATGCACCCGCCGGTGCTGGAAGATGATGCCGTGCTTGGGTGACGGTGTCCGGGTCCTGATGTGCGCAAAGAGGGCTGTCCTTGCCCCCAGGACCTGGATCGCGCTCGCCGGGAGGCGGGAGAGCGGCTGAAGGCCTCCGGCATGGGCCATCAGGCGTGCGGCAACCAGACCGCCGATCAGGGCGCTGGTATTGGGCATCACTCCATTTGCCCGTGCCGAAACCTCTTTTGCAAGGGCGGTTCTCGTCTCGGCAAGCTGAGCGATCTCTCCGGCAACCTTTCCGAGCGCTCCCCGGCTCTTTTCCTGCATGGTCCGGATAAGGGTATGCGCAGGGATCCTTCGGTATTTCCGCGAGAACGCAGGGTGCCGTACCATGTACCAGTCCGTTGCCCGTTCAGAGAGAAGGTTGATAACCGTATCGATTTCATCGAGGGTCCGCACCATCTGCAACAGTTCCGCGTCCTTCCCGGAATACTGCTCCTTTACGGAACGCTCAGCGGCGGCGATACAGGCATCCTGCAGCAGGGCAAGGTACTCAGCCCGGTCGTGACAGAATCCGCAGGAGACTGCCGTCTGCCAGTCGGGTATTGCGCTGATATCCGTCCGGGTGGAGAGGGAGAGGATACGGCTGACAAGGGCACCGCGATCACCGGTAAACGGCTGGCATCGTCCGTCCGTAAAATCCCCAAACCAGTAGGACTGCATCGGAGCATAGATTTGGTGTTCGCGAGTATAAAACCATAGATCTGCGATGGCAGGATGCCAGCTATTCCCGTCAAATCCATGCGATTCCAAACGAGTACAGCATCACCGGGACCATGATTGCCCCCATGCAGTACATTCTCGGGACATTGACGAGATGGGGGACGAGACCGACCGCCGTTGCGAGCAGTAAAACCAGGAGTCCGAACGGGCCTGTCAGGACGATGCAGAGCAGGATAACAAAAGCTATGACACTCCGGTTCAGGGTTTTGCTGTCAAACCCGTTCAGCCGGCTTGCCGATGAAGAGAGCCTGACGGTGATTACGTAGGCAGCACATGCAGCAAGTATCCCGATGACCATCAGCTCCCCCATGGACGGCAGCGGGAGCTGAGAGAGTGCAGCCATCACACCATTGCGCATCCGGGAGAGGGCGAAGAGGGCGGCGAGGCCGATAAAGGCATTGGCAGTGTTCGCCGCACTCGTTGCGAGGATATAAGACCGCCGGTCTTTTTCATACCCGATCATGGAGGCAAGGACACCGTTTGCCGATGCTGTCGAGAGCCCGGGAAGCCACCCGACGGCAATACCCGCACCGGTCCCCAGCAGGGAATATTTCATCACGGCCGTATCCCCGATACGAAGCCCGCTGAAGTGCTGTTCCGGCAGGATTCCCCGTGACGAAACAAGGAGAACGGAGATACCGAACAGTCCCGAAAGGAGCGGCATGAGGATGGCGCTCCCGCCGGAGAGGGTATGCCAGGAAAGGAACGTGTAATGCAGGGTGAATATCCCGAGGATCCCGGAAAAAACAAAAATGGCAAGCGCCCAGCCCGGCGCCTCGCTGGTGACGATCATGTATCCGATGCAGGCAATGAGGAGTATTCCTATCCACCAGTCGAAAAACGGCTGGAGGGCGGGCAGGAGGAGGAAGCAGAGGATGGAAACCGGAACGGCAATGACGATGGCACAGGCACTTCCCAGTGCCGCGATCCGCACTGCTTCCTCCCCGTTCCCTTCAATGCAGAGGGCGTGTGCCGGCAGGACGGAGAGGGAAGTGTCGGCTTCCGGTATCCCGAGGAATGTGCTCGGGATCGCATCCACGAAGGTATGGGTGATCAGGGCCGCAAACAGGGTCCCGGCAAGAGCGACCGGGCCGAGAAGGGCGAGGAGGGGGGCCTGCAGGCCCAGCAGGACACCGGCAAGGGTGTTTGCGTGAACACCGGGGATGATCCCGCTGATGGTGCCGAGGAGCGCTCCCAGGAAGACGCCGAGCAGGATCTCCAGCATGAAAAGAGGTGGGGGAGAATGGACATAAATCAACCGAAATGCATACCCTCAATACGTAACGAGGCGATGGATCGGTAATGAAGATCGCAGTCACCCGGCTTGCGGGAAAGGAACAGAGCGATGCGGCGCGGTGTGCAGATGCAGGACACAGCTGCTACAGTGTCCACCCGCTGCGCTCGGTAGTCCGCGAGGATGCGATCACGGCCTTTGCCGATGCTGCCGGGAGGGGAGAATTCGACTGCGTCTTCTTTACGAGCGCCCTCCCGGCAAAACTTATTGCGCCCCGGCTGGACAGGTACCCCCGCGTCATCGCCATCGGGCCCCAGACTGCAGGCGAACTCCGCCGGCATAACATCGACTGCGAGGTTCTCACAAGCTTCTATTCCCGTGACTTCGTGCCCTATCTCGGGGAGTGGATCCGCGGTAAACGCATCGGGATTCCCCGGGCGGACGTGCCGAATCCCTCGCTCCTGGACGCGATTACCGCTGCAGGGGGTATCGCGAAGGAGTACCGGTGCTACACCCTTGAGCCGACGGGGGCCGAACTCGACCTTGCCGGGGCAGGTGCGGTCCTGTTCACCAGCGCAATGTCGTTTACAAAAGCCATCTGGGCACCGCGCCCGGACCTCCTCGTGATGGCAATCGGCGAGATAACTGCAGGGGCGATGCGGGCTGCGGGAACTAAACCGGCTGTCGTTGGCGACGGTTCCCTTGAAGGGACGCTCGCCGCGCTGAATTCATTCCTTGCGACACGAGGTGAGCCGGGACGATGACACCAGATGCAACGGCGACCGGCGCGGTCCATCTCTGGAGCCGGCCCGGGATCATCGTCATCGACAAGCCCCGGGGGCCCTCCAGCCACGAGGTGGCAGCCTGGGTGGGAAGGATGCTCGGGTGCCAGGTCGGGCACGCCGGAACCCTCGATCCACAGGTATCCGGGGTCCTCCTCGTCATGCTCGGCAACGCCGTCCGCCTCGCCCCCCTGCTGCTCCGGCACGACAAGGAGTACGTCTGCCTGATGCGGCTGCACGGGAACGCTGACCGCGACCGGATCCTGAAGCTTGCAGAAGAGTTCACCGGGAGGCTGTACCAGCGCCCCCCGCGGAAAAGCGCTGTCAAGCGCGCCCTCCGCATCCGCGAGATCCGGAGCCTCGCGATCCTCGGTATCGACGGGAGGCTTGTCCTGTTCCGCGTTGAGTGCGATGCCGGGACGTACATCCGCTCGCTCTGTCACCACATGGGCCTTGCTCTCGGTACCGGCGCCCACATGGTGGAGCTGCGGCGCACCCGGTCGGGTGCATTCGGGGAAGACAGGATGCATACACTCCATGACGTGCAGGACGCCGCAGTCTCTGCCCGCGGCGGAGACCCGGCTGCGCTGCAGGCCATGATCCTTTCCGTTGATGCGGCAGTCCCTGATCTGCCGATTGTTGTTATCCGCGACGCGGCCATTGATGCTGTCTGCCGGGGCGCACAACTCGCCGGCGTCGGCATCATCAGCATGAAAGAGTTCCGGCAGGGTGATACCGTTGCAGTCATCTCGCAGAAGAACGAGTTTGTCTGCCTCGGGAAAGCACTGGTGGCATCGACTGCATTCAAACCGGGAGACACCGGTCTCGTTGTTGCCCCCACGACGGTATTCCTGCAGCCCGGAACGTACCCCCGGGGCTGGACGAAATCCGGCAGGACCTTCCCTGAAAAAACGAAAACCCCAAAAAAATCAAAGCAGAAACCTGATCAGCGGCCTGCAGCGCGACAGGGGCCGCGATCGGTCCGCAAACCGTATGACAGGAAAGGTGCTGCGGGCGGCCGGCACCCCCAAAAGAAGAGATACCATTAAAAAAATACCCGGCATACCAATAGGATACACTTTTTGCTGAGGTAGTCTAGCGGTAGGGCGCAGGCCTGGAAAGCCTGTGGTGCGAAAGTGCCTCGGGGGTTCAATTCCCCCCCTCAGCGTTTCTTACCAGAACCACCGGTTTTTCACAGGGAACAGGGGGGGTCACCCCCCCTACCCCCCACCGAGAAATTTTTTGGGGGGGCTGACCCCCCCCTGGCAGGAGGTGGGGGGGTACAGGGGGGATCCCCTCCCCCCGTTGGCCGGATCAGACCCCCTTACTCAATAACGGATAAGACGCATTTTTTCCCGATCCCGTCAGAAGTTCCATGCGAATTGAAGGTATCGCGTGTGCGCAAACGTGTACGTTACTCATTTCCGGGGAGGGGGGTCTGCCCGGGACCCCCCCACCCGATTTTTTTCAAACGCGGAAGACCCCCCCTTCCGCATGGCAGGGGGGTGGGGGGTATCCCCCCTGTCAGACAAGAGAATCTGATGAGCCCTATCGCCGGTGAAGGGAGATCGGGAGTGGTGCCGGCCCTGATCGCAGGTGGGGGGGTGGGGGGTACCTCCCCCGTTTTATACAGTCCGGGGCGATCACCGGGCCCTCATCGACGGCCGGGTTTCCGGGACAGTGATTCGCGTGCAAACGCACAATATTCCGGAACAACCTCAAATCCGAGGAAGTGGCGCCCCCCGTCCCGGGCAACGGCCGCAACCGTCCCTGAGCCGAGGAACGGATCCAGAACAAGATCACCCGGATTACTGGAGTAATCAAGAATCTTTTTCACGAGTTCGGAGGGCAGTTTTGTCGGCGTCTTTTTCCTGCCCTTCCAGTACTCGCGGTTGATGACCCAGACATCTTCAGGGTAATGCTCGATCTTGTTGAAGGTATAGTGTTTCGGGTCCCTGACAACGAAGAGGATGTGATAGTGGCTGGTCACATATTTTTTCTTCGTGAACACACCGAACTGGTATTTCCAGATGATGTGGTTGATGGTCGTGAGCCCTGCCTCGTCGACCCCCTCGAGGATGTCACGGAGCCGGTTCCAGCCGGAGAAGATGTACATGCTCCCTTCAGGAGAAAGGACCCTCGCTGCTTCCGTGATCCACCGCCGTGTGAATTCCCCGTACTCTTCCCCGGGGATCTCCCGGTAGCCCTCAAGAACATGGCTGCCGGTCCGGTTATAATTCAGGCGCTGGGCTTTGAAGTCGATGGCAAACGGGGGGTCCGTGACGATGAGGTCGACAATCCCGTCAGGCACCTGCGGGAGGAGATCGAGCGCATCCCCTTCGTATACCATATCCTCGCGGAACGGCCCGAGGTCACGGTTCATCTGAACGTACCGCCGGCGTTCCGGCCGGCCTCGAAGGCCTTTGCGTTGATCTCCACGGTCTTCTTCGGGACGAGCCGCTTTACTGCTTCGAGCAGGGATTCCGGTTTCAGGGGCAT
The DNA here is from genome assembly GCF_002067035.1 of Methanoregula sp. PtaB.Bin085. Classification (GTDB taxonomy): domain Archaea; phylum Halobacteriota; class Methanomicrobia; order Methanomicrobiales; family Methanospirillaceae; genus Methanoregula. The sequence continues at coordinate 8,491 of NZ_MVQB01000062.1, forward strand.
GACGCCGGCTGCCGCACCCAGCATCACGACGTTTGCCGAGAGCGGGCTTCCTGCGGCTATGGCAAGGGAATCGGCATCGAGTAGGCAGAGGGCGTGCTTCTTCAGCTCAGCCACGATCTCTGCTTCCGAGGGAGCTTTCAGTTTCTGCGTGAAGACCGATGTCGGGAGCACGAGGTGGTTGTTCACCACCATCTTCCCGTCAGGTTTCAGGTAATGCGAATACCGGAACGCTTCGAGAAGGTCGAAGGATATGAGCAGGTCGGCCTGCCCCGGGGTGATGAGGGGGCCGAACTCGCCGCCAATCCGTATATGGCTCTCGACAGAGCCGCCCCGCTGGGCCATGCCGTGGGTTTCGGCACCCCTGATATGCCGGTTCTCGATGAGGCAGGCTTCGCCAAGGATGTTCGAGGCAAGGATAGTACCCTGTCCGCCGATCCCGACGATCAGGATATCGTAACTGCCGCTCATTTCTTCCCCTCCCGCCCGATGGCACCGGCAGGGCAGAGCTGTGCACAGACCGAACACCCGCTGCAGAGATCATTGATACGTGCTTTCTCATCCGAGAACTCAATGGCGGGGCAGCCGAACCGCACGCAGGTCCCGCAGCCGGTGCAGGCTTCCGCATCCACCGTGTACCTCCCCCGTTTCACGCCGGCCCGGCGGGCCGTTATGACGCACATCTGCCGGGCGATGATGACCTTCACTCCTTTCCGTTTTTTCGCTTCCTGCAGCACGTTCACCGTACCGGTGATATCAAAGGGATCCACGGTCTCGACAAAGGTCACACCGCAGGCACGGCAGATCGCGTCCAGAGAGACCGCGGGAATTTCCACACCACAGGCCGTTGCACCGGAATTCGGGTTGGGCTGGTGGCCGGTCATCGCCGTGATCCGGTTGTCGAGGATGACGACGGTCATATCCGCACCGTTGTAGACCGCGTTCATCAGCCCCTGGATGCCGGTGTGGAGGAACGTGGAATCCCCTATCGTGCAGATAATATCCCGTGGTTCCCCGGAGTGTGCGATCCCGCTTGCAACGGTGATCGATGCTCCCATGCAGATACAGGTATCGACAGTACCGAGCTGGAGACCGAGGGTATAACACCCGATATCGCTCGGGTAAATGGCGTCTTTGAAGACTTTCTTCATTGCGTAGAACATCCCGCGGTGCAGGCAGCCGGCGCAGAGGATCGGGGGGCGCGGGGGGAGGTCCTGCACGGGTGCTGCGGGTGCGAACGGGCTCTTTTTAAGGAACCCGGCCTTCTCCATGATTGCGGCGACGGTGGCAGGCGACAACTCCCCTTCGTACGGGGCATACCCGTTCTTCTTGCCAAAAACCGGGACGGTCCCTGCAACCTGCCGGACAATTTCCTCGACCTCGGGTGCGAGTTCCTCGATAACGAGAACCTTCTCGTGCTTTCTGACGAAATCCCCCAGCCATTCCTCATCGATCGGGTAGGCCCCGATCTTCATGAACGAAACACCGGCAGGGAGCAGCTCCTGCACGTACGACGCCCCGATGCCGCTCGCGATGATCGCCGTCTTCCCGCGGATTTCGTACCGGTTAAATCCTTTCTCAACAAGCCGCTTCCGTATCGCCGGCTGCTTCTCGTTGAGTTTCTTATGGAGGACCCGCGTGTGAGCGGGAATGACAACATACTGGCGGGGATCCTTGTGGAACTCTCCTTTTCTTCCTCCCGGAACTGCCGGTCCAAGATCCACATCGCCCTTCGAGTGGCAGATACGGGTTGTCGGGCGGAATATCACGGGAACTCCGAATTCTTCGGACAGGGGAAACGCTTCAAGGATCATGTCGTGCGCTTCCTGCACGCTCGCCGGGTCGAGGCAGGGCACCCGTGCGAAATGAGCATAACAGCGGGTGTCCTGTTCGTTCTGGGAACTGTGGGCAAACGGGTCGTCGGCACTCATGATGACGAGTCCCCCGGTAACTCCGGTATATGCGCTTGTCATGAGGGGATCGGCAGCCACGTTCAGCCCTACATGCTTCATGGTGCAGAGGGCACGGACACCGCACCAGGCTGCAGCAAGGGCATTCTCCAGCGCCACCTTCTCGTTGACCGACCATTCGACATAATATGGACGGTCCGGCTGTACTCGCAGGGTATCGATCACTTCCGACGACGGAGTGCCGGGATACCCGCTGATAAAATCCACGCCGGATTCGACACAGGCATGAGCAATCGCTTCGTTTCCGAGGAGATATCTTCGTTCCATGATCCCATATCCGTATAAGTACCGTGGTTTTTGTGTACATATCCCTATCTGAGGGGATTCTGTCATTCTGTCTGGGATTCACAACCTATAAAAACTCTGATGGAGTAGTAATTAGGGTAAATTCACGGCAACTTCTGGGCCCGTAGCATAGCCAGGTGGTGCGCCCGGCTGATAACCGGGAGGTCATGTGTTCGAATCACATCGGGCCCATTCTTATCCTTTTTATCACAGCGAATCCGTCAGCGGATGCAGGAAACCGAAACCGGCTGAAATACCTGTAGCAAAAAAGAAAGACCTGAAAATTCAGGTTTTTTTGGCTGTGATATATCCGAGCACAGTGTCGAGGGCCCGGATCAGGGCCTCTTCGCCTTTCAGGTAATCATGCATTGCTGAATAAAGCATGAACATGACATCGTACCCGTATTCATCGATAGCCCGCCGCGGCTCCAGCGGTTTCAGGTACGAGTCCGTGAGGAACCCGTCGAAACTGTACATCAGTTCGAACAACTCGCCGTCTTCAGAAAGGACGCAGAACTGGTCGGTGACCGGCATCTGGGGATTGTCGGGACGGACACCGGGCGTTTCGGTTTTCCCGAGGATGATCATCTTCTGGGGGTAATACTGGGGGTGGTAAATCTCACCCTTGTTGTCCTGTTTTCCTTTCTTGAGCATGCTGATGCCGATGGTCTTCACAAGGGGAGCTGCCGTTTCGGCCATGCGGGAGAGGAGTTTTGCATCGTTCTTCCGTACCTCTTCAGAGTATTCCGTCTCCCCCTTTTTCAGTTCGTCGATCTTTTCGAGAATCTTTGCAAATCCGGTTTCTATCTCATCCATCGGGGTCACCTGTCACGGTACGTATTCGCTCAGGGATAGGGAATGTTATTACTCAGGGTATAAAACCACTTGGATTGGATTGCCGGATACAGATCCATGCCTGCCTGATATCTGCCGCATGACCGTGACGATCAGGAAACACGTTCCCCGATAAAAAAATATTTTCTGTCTGCTTTCAGGATCGCTTTTCCACAGAATCCTACCGGCAGGTCTTCACGGAGGACAATCCCGGTATATTCTGGTGAGCGCGCCATAACCGATCCCTTCCGGAGCAATTCCGTAACTGTGAACGGGACGGTCCTGCCGATCTGCGCGCCATTCATGGCGGAATATACCTCTTCGGCAACAGCATTCATGGCCCGGGACCGGTCTTTCTTGATATGATCCGGGAAGTCCTCTTTCCGGGAAACGGGAGTGAACGGCCTGCGGGAAAACCGGGTTACATTGACCTTTGCCGGCCGCACCCTCCGGATCAGGTCGAGGGATGCCTGAAAATCGGCCGGAGACTCCCCACAAAAACCTACGATCATGTCTGTGGCAACCGTGATCTCAGGGTATCGTTGCCGGAAGGCACTGACTATCCCCTCAAATTCGGCCACGGTATAGTCCCTGCCCATACGCCTGAGTATCCCGTCTGATCCGGACTGGACCGGGATGTGGATGAACCTGAAGATATGGTCGCCGGAAAAAGCATCTATGAGATCACCGGTCTGTCCCTTCACGGTTGCCGGGTTCATCATACCCACGCGGATCCGGTGCTGCCCGGGGATCCGGTCAAGTGCTGTAAGGAGCTCCGGCAGCGAGTCCCCGGTATCCTGCCCCCACGCGCTGACGTCCTGCGCGGTCAGCTGGATCTCCCGTACACCGGCACGGATAAATGCCCGCACCTGACTGAGAATCTCCTTTTTGGGAAAACTCTTCAGCGGACCCCGTGCAAACCGGGTTATGCAGTACGTGCAGGTGCCCGAACAGCCCTGCGCCAGCTGGACGATACCGATTCCGCCTCCTGCGACCGATCCGAGGGGGCGGTAGAGTTCCTGAATTATTTCCGGATCGATTATCACGGGTGAACACACGCTGAGAATTGCTTCGCGCTGGACTCTGGGCATGCAGCCGGTTACAATAAGGTCACGGTCCCTGAAACCCGCGAGCCGGCGGAGCATCCTCCGCTCTGTCGGCCCGACAACGGTGCAGGTATTCATGATTATGACCTCTGCGTCATCGGGACTCTCCCTAAAAAAACAACCCTGGGATCGCAGGACTTCCACCAGTTTTGCCGTATCCCCGAAGTTGAACCGGCAGCCATAGGTTTCTATGTAGACGGAACGGTTGCGAAGATTTTGCAGGGATTCCAGCGCTTTTCGGGTTTCTGTTCCCTGTTCTTTGGCGGTGCTCATTCCTGATCCTGTGGATCCGTTGATCGTAATCCCTAATAATGCCGGTTTCTGCATATATCATCGCGCCGTCTAAGCACAATGCTTAACCGATGACACCCGTAATCTGATAATGATGATGAAGATCGGGCTGCTTGGCTGTGGCAATATCGGGCATATCATTGCCGAGCATGCATCCGGTTTTACGATCACCGCCGTCTACGACAAAATTCCGGAACGGTCGCAGGAGATCGCCCGGATCTCCGGCGCGCAGGCATTTGACGATTTTGAATCCTTCATCAGGGCAGATACCGATGTTATCGTCGAGGCAGCATCGGTCGTTGCTGTCTGGATGCATGCTGAGGATGTCCTGTCCCGTAAAAAGAAGCTCATTATTATGAGCGTGGGTGCGCTTGCCGACATGGCGTTCCGGGAACGGATCCGCTCGACTGCACTTTCGTCAGGGACAAAGGTCTACATACCGAGCGGGGCAATTTTCGGTCTTGACAACCTGAAAGTCGGCAGGATCTCGAAGATTACCCGCCTTCTCCTCCGTACCACCAAGAGCCCGGCGTCCCTGAATATCGTGGCAAAGGAGAGGAAACTGATCTTCTCGGGGAAAGCCAATGAATGCATCAAAGCATTCCCGAAGAATGTCAATGTCTCCGTTGCAATGAGCCTTGCCGCCGGCCAGGATACCGATGTGGAGCTCTGGGTGGATCCGGCAGTCGACCGGAACGTGCACGAACTTTTTGTTGAAGGAGATTTCGGGGAGGCACATATCGAAGTAACCAACGTACCGTCGCCCGACAACCAGGCCACAAGTTATCTCGCTGCCCTCTCGATCCTCTCGCTTCTGGAGAGAATGAATGATCCCATTGTCGTCGGTACATAATTGCAATGAACAGGCGGGGAACTGATGATCCCTTTGGAATACCTGCTCCGGTTTATTGAGGAGGATACCCCGTATGGGGATATTACCTCAGAAGCAGTTATTCCGGACTGTTGCTGCCGTGCGGTGATACGGGCCGAACAGAACGGGATTATTGCGGGTATTGCAGAAGCTTCTGCCCTCTTTTCACATTTCGGGATCGCGGTAAAGCAGAAAAAGATGGATGGAGATACCGTCAGATCGGACGATGTCGTCCTTTCGCTTTCAGGGAATGCACGGGCGATCCTTCTCGTTGAAAGGACCGCCCTCAACATTATCGGCAGGATGAGCGGGATTGCGACACAGACAAAAAAGTTCTCCGATATCGTTGCCTCTGTAAATTCCCGGTGCAGGATTGCAGCCACCCGGAAAACGGCCCCCGGTCTCCGGGCCCTTGACAAAAAAGCAGTGCAGCTTGGCGGCGGCGACCCGCACCGGATGAGCCTCAGCGACGGCATCCTGATTAAGGACAACCACCTTGCCCTTGTCCCGCTCTCAAAAGCAATCCAGGCAGCGAAGGCCGCATCGGCATACCGTAAAATCGAAGTTGAGGTTGAGACCCCGCGTGATGCCCTGACCGCTGCAAAGACAGGAGCTGATATTATCCTGCTTGATAACATGACACCCCTCCTTGTCAAAACCACTCTCGCGAACCTTAAACGTGCCGGCCTCCGCGACCATGTCACCATCGAATTATCAGGGGGGATCACTGAGACAACGCTCCCGGAGTATGCAACGCTCGACGTCGATACCATCAGCATGGGTGCACTCACCCATACAGTCAGGAATTTTTCTATCACCCTGGAAATACTTCCCGACGACCACTAACTGACCGTTTCCTGCTTTTCAGAAGATCCCGGTATCTTGTTCTGTCCCTCTTTCCCGCAACCGCAGATTCGCCGCTTCAAACAATAAGGAATACTTTAATCGTGCGATACTACGTATGGGTGGCTTAAGAGGGATGTATGGGCAATACTGAACCGCAGAGTACCATTTTGGAACGGGCTGAGCCAGAGCCGGAGACACCTGAAGTCAGCGAGGAAAGACACCGGAAACGGGTTGCTGGATATATCCAGCTGCTGAAGGATGAAAACCTCAACTTCCGGTGGCGTGCCGCCGAGGCGCTTGGTGATCTTAAGGATCCAGACGCGGTCGAACCGCTCATCGAGGCGCTCCGGGACCCGTTCGTCGATGTCCAGTGGCTTGCAGCCAAATCCCTCGGAAAGATCGGGGACCCCCGTGCCGTCGGGCCACTTATCGATGCTCTCAAATCCGGAGATAAATGGCTCCGCACCGGGGCGGCGTGGGGTCTTGGGAAACTCCGCGATACCCGGGCGGTAGATCCCCTGATCCTGCTCTTAAAGGATCCCAAGAAGATTGTCCGGAAAAATGCAGCCTGGGCACTGGGAAATATTGGCGACAGGCGGGCGGTCCCGGCGCTGACGGAATGCCTTGGCGATTCTGACAGCGATGTGCAGGAAGCGGTAAATGCTGCACTGGCGTCAATCTCCGGAAATCCATCGTGAGACTGATGATGATTCCTCATAAGAAATCATCACAACCAGGGAAATGAGATACCTGATTGTACCATATTCACCGCGTTACCGGTCAGGGAGAATCACGGGGAATTTACTGACGATACCCGGACATCCCCGGGATCACTGATAACTATCTCCTTTTTTCCCTGATATGTCTGGACTGTTCCGTATACGAAGATCCGGTCCCCTTTCTGGAGGGTGATGTCCTGTACAACCTGCGCCGGCAGAAAAACGGAGGTATTTTTAACGGTCACGATCATATGTCCCCCGCTTTTTGTAAGAATGATCTGGTCGATCTCCCCCTCGAAAAATACCAGATCGCCATCGGATGAATTGTCGGTATACGGGCGCGAAAACGGCTGCTTCCCAAGACCCGAAAGGATGAGATGTGTTGCCGTTACCGCGACTGCAACAGCCACCAGCAGGATTATGGCTACCCGCTCCTGGCGTTCGAACATGGATGAATATTGAGAACGGGGGTTTAAATGATCGATAGCTTGATATGTTAACACTGTTAACATCAGTACCATGACACCCACACAACTCCCCCCGTCCTCGCTGACGGTTATGGAGATACTGGATCAGGGCGGCGCGATGACCCACAAGGATCTCGTGCAGAAGACCCACCTCGCACCAAGGACCGTGCGCTATGCACTGAAGAAACTCAAGGAGCGGCAACTCATCATCGAGAAGTTTAACTTCCGTGATGCCCGCCAGATCATCTACCAGAACCGGAATGCCCTCGATAACAAACAGCCAGCGTGCGTATGACCAGACATACCTGTACTCTCATGCATTGCGACTCCATGGTCAGAACTCTGCTTCCGCCCATGCGGGCAGAGATGGTATCCCGGCTGGTACAGAAGCAGGGGCTCAGCCAGAGTGATGCTGCAAAAAAACTGGGCGTCACGCGGGCGGCAGTCTGCCAGTACCTGAGCAGGAAACGAGGGGCAGGTGAAGTCGAGATCTCAAGCGAACTCGACCTGATGATAGACCGCTGGGCTCTCGCCGTTGTAACCGGTGAAAGCGACATCAACCTGTGTGACGTGTGCCAGTGTGCACTCAAAAAAATCTGAAGTCCTGACTCTTTTCATTCATTCCCGGAAAAAATGTGGTAAATGCCAGGCGAGAGATTATGCCTGTTTACAGTATCTGACGACGGATATAAACGGCAAACAGGAACAGGAGAACCAGGATACCAACAGCGATTCTGACATAATCTGGTGCAGGTTTCTTATTATTTGCCACCGGGTTCCAGTCGTCATCGAAAACCGCACGAAAATACCGGGCTGCTCCGGGGTGGTCGATGATGACACCAGCCTCACGGTTGAATACAGGTGAGTTGCTGTTCCAGTTGATACTGCTGACCAGTACGCGTTCATCGTCAACAATAATGCCTTTATTGTGTATTTTTTCTACAGGACTGATCGAGAGATCGATGCATTTCGCTTCCAGAGGGAGATGTTCTGCGGCAGCGATACGGTTGATAAGTACGGCCATTTCATCATTGTTGCCGGGCCCTTCAACATTATACCAGTATGAGTCGAGCAGTATCCGGACATGAACCCCCCGGCGCGAGGCATTTATTGCAGATGAAAGATAGGGATTGAGGGTGAGCCGGCTTTCGTTTTTAATATACGCCTGCTCGATCTCGATACTCGACCTGGCACGGTCAAGCATCTCCGTAATCTGGTAACTTGTGTCGGGTGCTATAACAGGAATGACTGTGGCACCTTCGAAAATGGCAGGAGTGAATTCGGCAGGATATTTTTCTGATAATGCCGGTTCGGCTTTTCCCGCCGTCCCGGAATACGGAACAACCGACCGGCTTCCGATATCAGTAAAAAAAATTCCGGTGAAATAGTGGGCCAGACCAGAATTTCTGATATGGACACCCCAGCCGCGATTGCCACTCATCCCCTTTGGTGGCAACCCGCTGTTCTTGAAATTCTCACTGGTAACGAGAATCGACGTATTGTCTATCACGATGTATTTGGCGTGGTCGTACCGGTAGGGCGCATGATCTGTGGCAGTCGAGACCATGGACATGACGGGAATGCCGCTCCGGTTGACGGTCCAGACCAGCGATTTTTCAGCGGGACTGATTCCGCCGACCGGACCTCCCTCAATGAGGACACGGACATCCACACCCCTTGTTTTTGCCGCAACCAGCGATTCTCCAAGAAAGGAACTGGAAAATTCGTACATATTGACATAGGCTGAAGCTGATGCGTTGTCTAATACCTGACGGAAAACCTCACCAGCGCAATCAGGAGACACAAAGGTTGTTACCGAGGCATTATGGAATACTGCCGGCTCAAACCGCGACTGCCCTATCAGAAGGACACGGCGATCCCAGGTCCCGTTCTCCAGATAATGCACCTGTCCCTCGCGAGGCCTCACATCCTCCGGCCACGAAACACTCTGGACAGCGTTATTATTTTTATACAAAACCAGTTCATCGCGGGTGTTTGCAAGGCGGAGTGGATCTCCGTTGATCACATTAGGGACATCCGGGGAATAATCCAGCCATTCGAAATCCGGATACCTGCCATGGGTCTGGTTATACGCTACCGCGTTTCGGGCTACAGTAACATATCCCCGGATTACAGTCCCCGGGGGGAACCGGAATCCCCCGTGATTATCTGATAGGGATATATCATCGAGCGTCCCATTACCGGAAAGGACAATATATTCATCAGCATCCTCGTGGAGGTAAGGGTCGGGACAGAACTCGACAATCTGTACCGCGCCACTGGTATGCATCACACACAAAAGAACGACACTCAGGGCGAGCATGATGCGCATGGAAAATCAGGTTGTATACAATTCCATATTAATATACTGAAATAATATTCTGAGGTGCCCCACATGAGCAAAACATCATCCTGTCGTTGTCCGAGTTCCCCGCTTGTCGTAAAACTCGGGGGAAGCCTCTGTCCGCACGTCCCAGAACTGGCCACGGTCTTCCGCAATTCAGCCAGACCCCTTGTCATCGTACCCGGAGGGGGCCCGTTTGCAGATGCTGTAAGAAAAGTACAGACAGATGATGATTCGGCACACTGGATGGCGGTTGCTGCAATGGACCAGTATGGCTGGTATATTTCCTCATATGGGATTGGAACGACGGCATCTCTCCAGGTACCGGATCGACCCGCTGTTCTCCTGCCCTATTGCAGCGTGCGACAGTACGATCCGCTGCCTCATTCTTGGGATGTCACTTCAGATTCGATTGCGGCCTGGGTAGCAAATGTACTCGGCCTTGACCTTCTGGTCCTGAAATCGGTCGATGGGCTCTTTGAACAGGGGAACCTTATGGAATGGGTAACGACGAGGAGGGACACAGACGTTGTCGATCCGTTTTTTATTCCGTTTGTACTGAAAAAAAAAGTAACGACAACAATTATCAACGGGGCCTGTCCTGGCCGCGTCAGGCATTTTTTAAAAGGGGATGTGGTCCCGGGAACATGGATTGGTACAACCTTTTAAAGGTTTCAAGAGAGATACTATAGGAATCTACAGGAATCCCTGGAGGAGCATAAATGTCTGACAAGAAATGTACATCCTGCAACGCCCCGCTTGCTGAAGAGGGGGCAACTGAGTTCGGGTGCCCGGCCTGCGGCGCGGAGATCTGCCGCTGTTACCGGTGCCGCGAGCAGAGTATCTCATATACCTGCCCGAAATGCGGATTCGGGGGACCGTAACGACATGGGCAGTGTTGCAGTCATCATGAGGGTCATGCCGGAGTCTCCGGAAGTCGACCTTGAACAGCTGAAAACGGCCCTGAAGCAGAAGCTGCCGGGTATTCAGGACATGAAAGTGGAACCGATCGGTTTCGGGCTCAAGGCAATCAAGTTCGCTGCGATCATCAATGATGCCGGCGGGGAGACCGACAAACTCGAGTCGTCCTTAAGTACAATCCCCGGCGTAGAACGCGCAGAAATTATTGAAGTAACGCTGAACTGATTTGAACGGTTCTTCCGTTCCTTTTTCCTTATTCTTCGAGTGCGTCAAGGACCTTTCTGGTATTCCCGCGTATCTTTTCAACGGACTCGCGGAATGCGATCACTTCTGATTCGTCAAGCCGTATCGTGACGGGAAATACGCCGTTAACATTCACCCGCGCGGGAACCCCGATACAGACATCGCCGATACCATGCACCTCGGTTTTGATGTAGGTACAGACGGTAAGAATACGGTTTTCATCCCCAAGTACAGTCCGGACAAGCGATGCTATCGCTTCCCCCGGCCCGTAAACAGTGGATCCTTTATTCTGGATGATCAACTGCCCGCTGCACTTGACCGAATTGATGATATCCTGAACAGGCAGGTGTGAGAATTCCGGCAGGTTGGAGATCTTGATGCCCCCAATCGTTGTTGCGGACCACAGGGGAACCATGCTGTCGCCGTGCTCGCCGATGATCCTGGTATGTACCTCGCTGACATGCACCCGGAAATACGCGGCGATGAGCGATTTGAGGCGCATTGAATCAAGGTGCGTTCCAAGGCCGAACACCTGGTTAGGCTTGAGACCGGAATACTTCAGCGCCACACTGGTCATGACGTCAACCGGGTTCGTGACCATGAGAATCTTGGTCTCCGGCGCAACCGACCCGATTGTCCGTGCTATCGGGGCAATAATCTTAGCATTCCCGAGCGCGAGATCGAGACGATCCTGTCCTGCTTTTCTGGGTTCGCCTGCAGTAATAACAACAATATCCGACCCACTGGCATCGTTCAGGTTCGTCGTCCAGCTGGTCTCGATATCCGTTCCCCTTGCAGCAAAGGAATCGATAAGATCCTGGGTAATTCCCTGTAACAGGGATTCACGCCCCTCCCTCCCGTAGAGGAGGATATCACTGACATGGGGAATTGCCGAGATCGCATGGGCGGCAAACATGCCGACATTTCCCGTTGCTCCGATAATGGTCACTTTTGCCATAATAACCATCAATGGGGACGGGTTATCGGTCGACTGTACGTTTCTCCGTTCACCAAAGCATCCCTCCTCAGCCCCGTTACCCCATGGGCGCCGGATGTCTGCGGTAAGTCTGCTCCCTTCCGGGCCTGAACCGGTTCCCGCAGCGACAGGTCGTTATTCCCTCCGGAATATTGATACCTGGCCATCGACCTCATGGGACGAGGTTTCACCGTCAGGACACACAGGATCCAGAAGGCCGTTGCAGCCTCAGTCAAACTTCGCCCCCCGCGTACCGACGGTTTCGGGTTACAAGTGACGCCGAGCCACCCGGGCTAGTCCCCATATACCTTTGTACACCGGCCAATAAAGGCTTTTTACCAAAGAACAATTGGACACAGATGCCGGGAGATGAGATCGTCAGGGAATAAAAACCTCTCCGCCAACGTTTTTCTTCCATTCATCGAGGATCTGGTGCAACGCAGGGGTATCGCTCTTGTCAAACATGTCGAAAACCGTTATTGGAGATGGATCCATGGAAAGGACAGTATAAAGCCTGCGGAAATCACCCTGGAACACCTCAATCTTCTGTTTACCCTCTGTTTCTGCGATCTTTACCGGTTCCTTCATGACCGGATGTTTTTCCATATCCTCTTCCTGTTCATATATCCTGACGCGGTCGATTTGCAGGTATTCCCTGTTGACCTCGAGGTTGAACGCTGACCAGAACGCAGATGCGTACCACGCATCGTTCAGGACTACGCGGGGGACACCAAGGCAGGCCGCCGCAAGTCCCAGGGTCCCGACACCGGAACACGCATCAACAAAGAATTTGGCCGGTGGATTTCCCACATGCTGCACAACGGCCTGGATTTTTGGATACCCCCCCCGGGGAAACTCGATGTGGATGCGCGATTGTTGTTTATACATGACGAGCGGCCCGGTCCTGAGCGGGAAGATATCTGCCCTCACATCGCATCCGGCCAGGAGTTCATAGACGCGGGGGACGGAATCGAAATTCGGGTTTGTGATCCCCGGGATAAAATTTTCCTTTTTGATAACACCGCGCAGCTCAGGAACTTCATTCATCAGACGTTCCGCAGTTTTTCTGGTTGCAGCAGATGTCAGCAGGGTCAGGGATTTTTGGGGAAGGAAGGGAGGTCGATCCATCGCAAATCCGGGATGCACGAGCGGAGACCCGACAGCGATCAGGGGATCAGTGGTTGTCAGGTCCCCCTCCTCGACCATGATCACGTACATGTGGGTAAAAACCTCGTCAATAAACCGTTTTCCGCACGAACAGGGCAGTCCATATTCAAGCGATGGAGAGGGAGCCCGCTTGTCAAGTACCCGTATACTACAGTTCGGGCAGGGAAGAAAGATGCCAGGGAGGGTCGTAAGAATTTCCTTTGCCGATTGTACGCAATCCATCCCGCAGACGGGACACTTCATGCTGCTTCCTATGCATGTCCCATCATACAAAGGTTTTCAATTAACATCGCCACATACGCTGCCGTAAAGAAAAGACGATTGAAAAACCGGCAGTGGGCCCGAAGGGATTCGAACCCATGACCGCCCGGTTATGAGCCGGGCGCTCTAACCGGACTGAGCTACGGGCCCCCAAACGCCCCCCACAGGGCTCGAACCTGTGACATTCGGATTAACAGTCCGACACTCTACCAACTGAGTTAGGGAGGCACGATTAATGCGCCTTATTAGATTCTTTCTGAGTACTTTTAAAGGTAACTATGAGAGGGATCAGGGAGAGAAAACGGGGGGTCCTGCTTCGGGGGGTTATTTCCTTTTCATCGCTGACAGAAGACCGATGAGAGCGTCCAGGTCTTCATCGAGATGCAGGAATAATTCATGCGTCTGCGGTGTCGCTATGGCACCATCAGGAGACGCACGGATGTAACCGAGCTGCTCGAGAACATGGAGGGAATAACGGATACGATGAGAGGGCAGATCAAGCAGCTCGGCAAGTTTCATGATACCGATCGGCTGATGATCAGCAACCGCCTTTGCTACTTCGAGATGCCGGCTGAGGAGTTCAATTTCATCTTTCATCTTCTTTATCATAGGAGACCCGCACCAACCCTGCGGAACGTGTTATGATCCATGTTCATCCTTTTGTTCTTTTTCTTTGTCTGCGTTATCATCAAGCCATGCTTTTGTTTCCCGGTATTTTTTCATAAAATCCAGTAACAGGACAAGAGCAACAGCAAGCATGATGAAAATCAGAGGAGTTGTAACGGGAGACTGAATGATCATAAACACGGGAATCGACATTGCGATGAGAAGGATGATGATGTTTAATTCGACGGTCAGACGATAAAATTTCCATCTGAACTGGGCTTTTGCCTTCTCATCCATTGCAGGTACGTCAACTCCGGAATAAAAGTACTTGACGTTTCACAACAAATATACCTCCAGATGGATCCTCTCTCAGATGCAATCAGGAAAAGCGGCGCTGACGCATATGTGGCATATGCCAACTCGCGGGATGCCGATATGAGGTACCTCACTCATTTTACGACAAGCGATCCCTTTGTTTTTTTTAAAAAGAAGGGGAGCAGAGGGACAATTATCATCTCCCAGATGGAGGTGGGGCGCGCATCCCGTGAAAGTATAACCGCGGTTATGACACGCGCGGAGGCAGGGCTTCCTGAGATCCTGAAAAAAGAGAAAGATCCTTACCGGGCAACAGCACTGATGATTGCGGAACAGGCCGGGAAAAAAATTCTCGTGCCGCCGAATTTCCCCGTTGCACTGGCAAGCGCTCTCGGTGAGTTCTGTACCGTCAAGATTGATACCGGCACTGTCCTTTCCATGCGTGCAAAAAAAAGCAGGCCGGAGATCAGATGCTTACGGGGGATCCAGGCAATTACCCAGACTGCAATGGCTCAGGCGGTTTTGCTTATCAGGCGCGCTACCGTGAAAAAAGGGATCCTGTATCATGATAGTAAACCCCTGACATCGGAAGATATACGATATGCGATGCATCGTGTTCTGCTGGAACACGGCTGCAGCGCAGAAGACACGATAGTATCGTGCGGGAAGGATACAGCAATCCCCCACATGACGGGATCCGGCCCCCTGATGGCTGACGAACCCATTATCATCGATCTCTTCCCGCTGCACGAAAAATCGGGATATTATTCGGATATGACGCGTACGCTGGTCAAGGGGGAACCGTCACCGGAAATTCTCGAGATGTATTCCGCCCTTCTTGAAGCAAAGCAACTGGCCGTTTCACGGGTTAAAAGCGGTGTGAGCGGTGCAGACCTCTACCAGATTGTTGTTGATTTTTTCAGGGAACACGGATACGAAAGCGATACACGGGGTTTCATGCACAGTCTCGGTCATGGTGTCGGTTTACAGGTGCATGAACTCCCCTCCCTTGGCCCTGCAGGAAAAAACCTTGAAGCGGGTAATGTAATCACTATCGAACCTGGTTTGTACTACCCGGGTATCGGGGGTGTCCGGGTGGAGGACATTGGTGCCGTGACAAAAACAGGATTTAGCAATTTCACGTCATTTTCCGAGGACCTGATAGCATGAACGATGACATTTTTCATAAATACTGCGAGGCCGGCCGCATTGCAGCAAAGATACTCAGGGAAGGGGCTGAAGAGATCCGGATCGGTACACCATACCTTGCTGTTGTCGAAACCATCGAATCGCGAGTGACCGAAGAAGGAGCCGGGCTGGCATTTCCCCTGAACCTGTCAATAAACGAGGACGCGGCACACGATACAGCTTCTCCCGGGGATTCACGGATATTTGCGAAAGGCGATGTTGTAAAACTGGATCTAGGTATCCATATTGACGGATATATCGCAGATACGGCAATGACTGTGGACCTTGGGACCAATTCCCTCCTTGTGGAAGCTTCAAGAGCAGCACTCGATGCCGCGATCCGCAGGGTCCGGCCCGGTGTATCAGTTGGCGATCTGGGTTCTGCGATCCAGTATGAGATCGAGAGTCGCGGATACAGGCCGGTATCGAACCTTACCGGGCACGGTCTCGGCCAGTATGTCCAACACCGATCGCCGACGATTCCCAATGTCGGGATCAAAGGTGGCATGGTACTTGAGGAGGGGATGGTTTTTGCCATCGAACCATTCGCTACTACCGGCAGCGGCCGTGTTATGGAGAAAACTCGCCGGGAGATCTACTCCCAGATCTCTCCAAAACCTGTCAGAATCCCTGCAGGCAGGGCTGTTCTGGAAAAGATCCGGGACCGCCGCGGCCTCCCCTTCTCCCGTCGTTGGGTGAACGAGAAGAAAACGGATATTGTCCTTCCTGCACTTGTCCGCTCGCAGGTGCTCCGGGCCTATCCGGTGTTATCGGATATTCCGGGATCGCTTGTCTCCCAGGCGGAACATACCATCATTGTCACCACTGACGGGTGCATTGTCACCACCGGGTGAGATAGCCTTATTCAATGACAAGATGAATAATTAAGGTTACAGCCATGACCGGAGACTCTGACGCCCTGCAAATAATGGAAGTCGTGCTGACGGCTGAGATATTCAACCAGAACACTGACCTGGATATCAACGATCTTACCCCGGCCTGCCGTGAAATTTTCAGCATAACCACCGCCGCAGACGTTAAAAGACCCGTTTTTGTGAGTGACGGTTTGATCAAGCGTACGCTGGGTATCCCTGATGCACACAACAAGGTCTCGGCAAATCCCTTTATATCCTATGAGGAGTTCGGACAGCGTCTCCGCATCACGGCACTTGCACCTGCAGCCCAATGGTTCATCAAGCAGGGGGGAAAAGGATTCGTTGCAAGAAATCCGACACTCGCATGTTATTATGAAGGGATTGATTCGACAGGAATCTCATACCGGAGCGTCAGGGCGGCAAATCCCCGGTTCGAGGATACAAAGACATACCTTGATACAAGGATTTCAAAACTGGTCGGTGAGGATGAAAAACTCCGCGGGGCCCTTGATCTGGTTATCGTGCTTGCTCCCGAGGAGGTTGAGCAGAGGATGGAAGATCTTGTCTGCACCACTGACCAAATGGCCATCATCAACAAGATCGAGCATGCGATCGCCCACCGGGATTTCCTCAGACAGCATCGTATTTATGAGGTAGGAAAACTTCTCTTTGTCGGGCCGCCGGGAACCGGAAAAACATCCCTTGCCCTTGCCATGTCCAATACCATGCATATGCCAATTCTCGAAGTGCGTCTCTCGATGATTACTTCGCAGTTCCTTGGCGAGACCTCCAAGAATATCGATCGCATTTTTGAACTGGCAAAAAAGATCTCACCGGCAATCCTGTTCATTGACGAATTTGATTTCGTGGCAAAGAGCCGGGTTGCTGATGATCACGGGGCGATGAAACGGGCTGTGAATTCTCTGTTAAAAAACATCGACAAGATGAACCTCGTCAAGCACGGGGTTGTCCTGATAGGTGCGACGAACCACCCGCAACTGCTTGACGAAGCGGCCTGGAGGAGGTTTGATGAAGTTGTCGAATTTTCACTGCCCGATGAAGATATGCGGAAAAATATTCTGAGGAAGGTAACCGGTTCGCTTCATTGCACTATCGATTACCAGCGCCTTGCAGCCCAGACTGAAGGTTTTTCGGGATCGGATATCCGGATGATGGTCAAGGAAGCCATCCTTTCGGCTCTCATGGATAAACGGGAGAACATCAGCGCTGAAGATATCGATAAGGGAATCCGCATGGTAAAAAACAGGGAAGCAATCCGCAATCTGAACTGGTTATAACCATGAAGATTACCCTTCTTGGGACCGGCGATGCAATCGGGACGCCAAAAATCGGGTGTTCCTGCCCCCAGTGTTCCCATGCAACGACAACCGGTATGGCGCGTCTGAGAACATCACTTCTTGTTGAGAACCGGGGACATTGCCTGCTGGTTGATTCTTCCCCGGATCTCCGGCAGCAGCTCCTGCAGTACGGATCCCCGCATATCGATGCGGTGATCTGGACACACGGTCATTATGATCATTTTATGGGATTCGGGGAATTTTATCGCGTACAGGATATCCCCCCCGTATATGCTTCCGATCAGGTCATGGATTATTGTTCGGGGATTTTTGGCTTTCTTTCGTTTGAGAAAAGAATTTTCAGGCCGTACGAACCCTTCTCACTTTTTGGCATGACCCTGACCCCGTTCCTGGTCACGCACCCCCCGGTGCAGACCTGCGGTTTGCTCTTTGATACGGGCAAATCCCGTGTCGGATTCACATCAGATACGAACAGGAACCTCCCTGAACAGACCATAGACCTCCTGAGAGATCTGGACCTTCTCCTGCTGGATGCGCTCGTGCCTTCAGAGATCACCACCATTCACAAACATATGAACTACTCCGAGGCGAACGCACTTGCAGAACGGATCAGGCCCGGGGATTTCCGCTGTGTCCACCAGAGCCACCTGCTCCCGTGGGATCTGCCCCATTGCGGCAGGGATGGAGACATCTTTGAATTCCCGTAACAGGAGGATTGCCGAGATACAGGCGATTCGCCGATACAGGCTTCCGGTGCCACCCATACTTTAATAGTTATCAGGTTCCCAAAGATAGGTGCATGATTGTAAAAGTACTTGAGCTCGAAAAAGACAAGGCACGTCTTATCATCCAGGGTCAGGGGCATACGTTCATGAACGCCCTGATCGAGGAGTTGTTACAGGATCCCGATGTGGACGTTGCAAGATATATGATTGAATTCCAGTTCTCGGATCCGGAACTGTTCGTAACAACAAAGGGTAAGAAGAATCCGATCCTCCTGATAAAAAAGGCCTGTAAACGGATCTCCGGTCATTGCGACGAGCTCATCAAGGATTTAAAAAAGCACTGATTTTCTTTTTATAATACATTTTTATATCCCTGAAATCAGGAAAACGGATTCCTTTCCCAAATCCTGCGGGGTTCTTCCATAACAATTATCTGGATAAAAAAAGAAGCCGTACCTACTATGACGAGAACAGAAACGCTCCTTATTGTGACCGGACTTATCATGGTGGCAGTATGTATCGCTGGATGTACCTTCAATGCGGGAACACCCCCGGCTACACAAGCTCCGACAGCCATCCAGACGATTCCGCCAACCATCGCGACTCCGGAACCGACGACAATTCCTGTTACAACAGCCGCTCCGGCAACGGTAACAACAACAGTCACGACATCCGAGGTTGTGGTCCTGCGCGAATCCGGAATCCTGACAACAAAGACCTACAAGACATACGATTTCAAAACTCTCATGGGTTACAAATTCCTCTATCCAAAAGACAGGTTCCGGATCACTATCAAATCAGAACAACCGGTTCTGGGATATGCACTGAGTACATTACAGTCAGGCCAGCTGACCGCCCTCATTCCCCGGTATCAGTCTTATATAAAAGGGGGTATCGACTGGGGACTGATTGAACCCGTAATGATTATCGAGAAAGCAACGGACACAACCAAGGAGTTCACGCTTACAGATACCATGCCTTTGACATATGTCGTTGACGGACGCTGGATGGGGTACGAGAATGAATATTCCAACACAGGACCTTTCAAGTATGAGATAACCATCGTAAAGACCGGTGGCCCGACAAAACAAAGCTTTGACTTTACGGGCTACGAGTCCAATGAATCTGTCAAATCACGGAAACTCGGAGAGGAGGAACAAGGAAACAACTGAGGTAAAATATTTTTTTTAAAAAATGGAATAATTATTCTGTTGCCCGTTCCGTGAAGACAATCGAACCGGATATGCGCGATATTTTGATCTTGACTTTCTGACCGGGCTTCGCATTTGCAACATACATGATATAACGACCCATTTTTACAACGCCATCGCCGCGTTTCGAAATGGATTGAATTTCCACGTCCATGACAGTCCCTTCTTCAAGGTTTTCTGAAACCGGTTCCGTCCGTGCTTTTCGTTTCCTGACCGGGCGGTGACTTCCGCAGGCATCACACCGGAGGATCATGACACGATCATCCTTCACGAGCCGTGTATCGGGCTTTCCGCACTCAGAGCAGATAACATAGTCCTCGACATAACTCTTGATGATCATCCTGATGAGGGGGATCTCGAATTTTCCATTGAATATCGCCCGGTTACCGTCAATCTTCCCGCTGGTCCCCAGTTCCCCAAGGAGGAATTTCAGGAGATGATCCTGATCGCGACGGACTTTTCCGGCAATTTCCGCAAAATTCTCAAGGACCGTGGTCTTGCCTTCGACGTATGCTTTCGCTTCAGGGACTATAAAACGTTCCGACGATTCTGATTTCTCGGTGATATTGGAATATGCCTTCCTCAGGAGATTCTCATACGAGTCCGTCATAATTGTATATTATAAAGGATCGGAATCTCCAAAAGGCTTTCCCCGGAAGCGGGGTTTGTTTTTTGGAGGTACGATGCGGAGCCGGATTCTCTGAAAACAGAAGCCCGATT
Organism: Methanoregula sp. PtaB.Bin085; assembly: GCF_002067035.1. GTDB lineage: Archaea > Halobacteriota > Methanomicrobia > Methanomicrobiales > Methanospirillaceae > Methanoregula. The sequence continues at coordinate 28,748 of NZ_MVQB01000062.1, forward strand.
CAGTATGGTGCACCATAATACCCACGGGAAAGGATTGAAGGCGGATTTTGCATAAGGAAAAGGAAAAAGGGTTGTTAGCTGCGGAACTGTGGCATCAGCCCGCGGACTTCCTTTCCAACTTCCTCGATCTGGTGACCTTCATCGGCTTTGGTAAGTGCTGTAAATACCGGGCGGTTCACCATGTTCTCAAGCATCCATTCCCGGGCAAACTTGCCTGACTGAATCTCCGCGAGGATCTCCTGCATTGCCTCGTAGGCTTCCGGGCCGATAATACGGGGGCCCCGGGTAAGATCGCCGTACTGCGCCGTGTTGCTGATCGATGCACGCATATTGGTAAGTCCGCCCTCATAAATGAGGTCTACAATCAGTTTCAGTTCGTGGCAGACTTCAAGGTAGGCCATCTCAGGTGCATACCCGGCGTCCACGAGGGTTTCGAACCCCGCCTTGACAAGAGATGTGCAGCCGCCGCACAGGACTGCCTGTTCTCCAAAGAGGTCGGTCTCAGTCTCTTCACGGAATGTTGTTTCAAGCACAACTGCACGGGTCGCTCCTATACCCTTGGCATAGGCGAGGGCTATTTTGTGTGCCTTTCCTGTATGGTCCTGATGGACGGCAATGAGCGCGGGCACGCCCTTTCCTTCCTCATACTGGCGGCGGACCATGCGGCCGGGTCCCTTGGGTGCGACCATGATAACATCGATGGTTGCCGGCGGGACAATCTGACCGAAGTGAATATTGAACCCATGCGAGAACATGAGGCACTTGTTTTCTTTGAGATGGGGGAGAATCTCATTTTTGTAGATACCTCCCTGAAGCTCATCAGGAACAAGAATCTGGATGATGTCCGCGCCCTTCACGGCATCGGAAACCTTCATGACTTTCATACCATCCTTGGCAGCGGCATCCCAGCTTTTACCAGGTCGGAGACCAATTACGACATCAAGCCCGCTGTCCCGCAAGTTCAGGGACTGCCCGCGTCCCTGCGAACCATAGCCTATCACCGCGATGCGCTTGCCTTTCAGCACGCCGATATCTGCATCCGCTTCATAATATTTTTTTAACATAGGGTATCGATACAGTATCAGCAACAAAGCACATAAATATTATATGAAAAAACTAAAGAGCACACATCTGGATGCGATGACCTATTAAAACCAGTAATACCAATCAGGGACAGGATAAAATTTTCGGCAAGGATTTACCGGATGTACAGGCTTCCACACCAGATGTCCGGATAAACCTTACCCGTGTCGGAGTTAAAAACGTCAAGAAACTGGTCGAAGTACACCGCCATGAAAAACGACCGGTCATCTTTATATCCAATTTCGATGTTTATGTCGACCTTCCGGGAAGCCTGAAGGGTGCAAACCTCTCCCGAAATTTTGAAGTGATCGATGAAGTCCTGCAGCAGGCCATTGATGGGGAAGTCAACCAGATCGAGAAACTCTGCAGTGTCGTTGCACGTAAACTGCTCGATCGCCATGAATACGCAGACCGGACTGAGGTTCTTATGCGCAGCGAGTACATGGTCAAGCGTGAAACTCCGGTCAGCCAGACGGCATGCGATGAAGTGGTGAAGGTGCATGCACGTGCAATCGCCCGCCGGACATTCCGAACACCGATCGTAAGGAAAAGCATTGGTGCGGAAGTAACCGGCATGACGGCATGTCCCTGCGCCCAGAATATTATGAAGGAACGCGCAATGCGGGTGCTTGAGAAGCTCGATGTCGGCAGAGACAAAATCGATGAATTCTTCTCAGCAATCCCCATGGCCACCCATAACCAGCGTGGCAAGGGTTTCCTCTGCATCGAAACTGATGATGACCAGCACGTAGATCTTGAGAAAATCATCCACATACTCAAGGAATCCATGAGCAGCGGGATTTATGAACTCCTCAAGAGAGGGGATGAAGGTGCAGTGGTTCTGGCCGCGCACAAAAATCCGCGGTTCGTTGAAGACTGCGTAAGGGAAATGGCAAAGAAAGTACTCGCGGAATTTGAATATCTGTCAGGGGATTCCGTTGTCACAATCAAGCAGACCAACGAGGAGAGTATCCATCAGCATGACGCATATGCCGAACGGCGTGCCACGATTGCAGAATTGGTTGATGAAATGAACGGCGATAAGCACAATACCGATTGATTTATTTTTAAATATCAGTTGAATAAATTTTCAATAAATCAATTTCTGTTATTTTTGTTTTGGTGAACGGTTTTTCGCCGAATATCAAAAATATTTCGATATAATGCGATATTCCCAAAACAGCGCCTGAATATCTGCTTTTTTCGTCCCGCGATCAAGTCATAAAGGTTATAAAATGGGTAGTACAAGATAGAGATGAACGTACTTTGTACGGTCAATTATCTCTAGAGATGAGAGATCTAACTTTACGCAACTTTGTACGGTAATACGAACAACTCAGCATAACATGAGGCGATAATATTGTCGAAAGTTGTAGAGATTTCCCCAACCACAAGACATGAGGGACACTCAAAGCTTGTCTTGAAGGTTAATGACGCAGGAATCATCGAGACAGGTAACTGGTGTTCCATTACCCCGGTGAGGGGCGTTGAGAAACTTGCCGTGGGAAAAACCCCCGAGCAGGTCCCCAAGATCGCGTCCCGTGTCTGTGGTATCTGTCCGATAGCCCACAACCTTGCGGGTACTGAAGCAATGGAAGCATCCATCAAGTGTGAGATCCCCAAGGATGCACTGATGCTCCGTCACATCCTCCAGCTCGCAAACCGGCTGCACAGCATTGCCCTGCACGACATCCTGATCCTGCCCGATTTCTATATTCCGGGTACCGAGACCAAGATCAACCCGTTCACGGCAGAAGAGCCGGTCCGGACTGTTGCAAAGCGGATCCAGCGGCTTCGTGAGATCGGCCAGACAATCGGCCAGATCGCCGGAGGCGACTGCATCCACCCGCGGAACACCCGTATCGGTGGTATGTACCGCAACTGCTCAGAGCAGGCAAAACTGAAGATGTACGATCTTGCAAAGGAAGGACTTGTCCTTGCCCACGCACAGTCGGAGTTCATGATCGCAGTCATCCGCAACTACCACAAGAGAGACTTCGTGGACGTTGGCGGCATGAAGGTGGCAATGCCCAAGGATCTCGGTTTCCACGACCAGGGTTACCTTGCAACCCATGCATTCTACGGCTCCTCGAGCCTTGACGAGTGCCCCAGCTGGGACATCCGCAGGTTCAAGGAAGCACGGCCATGGGACTGGTACATGGGCGAGATGGACGTTACCCTGGAAGAGCCCAAGTACCCGATCGGCGGTACCACCAAGCTCGGCACCAAGGTCAACCCGCAGATGGAAGCCTGTACCGGCATCCCGATGTATGACGGCCAGCCCGTTGAAGTCGGCCCCCGTGCCCGCCTCGTCACCTACAAGAACTTTGACGAGAAGGGCACCCAGGGACAGAACGTTGCCCGTGAGATGGAGTACCAGGACTGCCTGTACGAGATGATCGACTGCATCGACGAGCTCAACCCGGACGGGAAGACCGTTGCAGACTACATCCCCGACGGCGATGGCTCTCTCGGCTGGGCAGCCAACGAGGCTCCCCGCGGCACCGATGTCCATATTGCACGTGTCAAGGACTGGAAGGTCCAGTACTTCAGCATGCTCGTCCCGACCACATGGAACTTCGCAACCTGCAGCAAGGCACTTACCGGTGCACCCTGGCAGCTCGCTGAAGTTATCATGCGCGGGTACGACCCCTGTGTATCATGTGCAACCCACATGATCGTTGTCGATGAGAGCAACAAGGTAGTGGCCCAGAAGCTCATCCAGTGAGTAACCCGCGATGCTGTATCCAGAGATCGTGATAGCAGGGTGTGGAAACCCCCTGTTTGCCGATGACGGTTTTGGTCCGGCAGTAATCGAAGAGATGGAGAAACTCCAGCTTCCCGACAATGTAATGATACAGGATGCAGGCCTTGGCGGCCCGCACTTTATTTTTACCCTGCTCGACCCGGAAGTAACGAAAAAACTCGTTATCGTCGATATTGCCGATTTTGGCGCGGAGCCTGGATCGATCGCCAAGCTTCGGCCTGAGGATTTACCCCCGGGCGCATACCGTGATGCCCACTCGTGGGATCTCACCGAACCGCTCCAGCGAATCAAAGACAAAATCGAGGTTACGATCATCGGAGTTCAGCCGGCTCGGGTTACAGCCCCTGAGTTTGAACTCGGGCTTTCTGATGAACTTCAGAAGGCAATTCCGAAAACAATTCGGGTTATACTGGAAACCATAGGGGTGGAAAATGAGTTTTCTCGACCGTATCTTCGGAAAGAAGAACGCCAGCCCGGCGGCAGTACCGCAGAAACCCGCGGCTGCAGCGAAAAGTGCTGACGTAGCACCAAAAACAACAGAAACAAAAAAGGAGGTTAAGCCTGTGGCAGACAAGATTACAGTAGGTTACACACACCTGAGTGGGTGTACCGGTTGTACTGTGGCATTAGCAGACAACTATGCCGGATTATTAACACTCCTCGACAAGTATGTCGACCTGAAATACATGCCAACACTTGCAGACGCAAGGCATATCCAGAAGGTCGATGTCTCGTTCGTCGAGGGATCAGTCTGTATTAACGACAAACTCGCAGTGGAAGAGATCAAGGAAACCCGTGAAAAGTCGGCAGTGGTCGTCGCACTCGGCGGCTGTGCCTGCTACGGCAACATCACCCGGTTCTCCCGCGGTGGCCAGCAGAACCAGCCCGGACACGAGGCATACCTGCCGATTGGAGATCTCATCAAGGTCGACGTGTTTATCCCCGGATGCGCACCGACCCCGCAGCTCATCAGGAACGTTGCCGTCATGGCATACCTGCTTCTCAAGGGAACCAAGGAACAGAAGGACCTCGCAACTGCATTCCTCAAGCCGCTCATGGCCGCAGCAGCCGAGGGCAACAGCGCGTGCTTCTGCGACCTGATGACCAAGGTCATCAACCAGGGCCTGTGCATGGGATGCGGCAGCTGTGCAGCAGCATGCCCGGTCAACGCCATCACCATGGAATATGGCAAGCCCCAGGGAGAGCGTGACCTGTGCATCAAGTGCGGTGCCTGCTACCACCAGTGCCCGCGCAGCTGGTTCAGCTTTGACGTGGTATCGAACTACGAGGCGATTAACGAGGCCATCATGGCGGCACTCCAGTGAAGGTGATTGAAATGGGAGCAGAACTCGGTATTTACAAATCATGCGTCTCAGCCCGGAGCACCGATAAGGAGATCCTCAAATTCGCCCAGGATGGCGGCATTGTCTCATCGCTCTTTGCATATGCGCTCGACGCGGGCATCATTGACGGTGCAATCGTTGCAGCAAACAAGGAGTTCGCGGCAAAGTATCCGGCCAAGTGCATCCAGGACAGCTCGAACTTCGACATGATCGAGCCGTTCAGGCCAATCCCGGCGATCGTCAACACCAAGGCTGAGCTTCTTGCAGCGGCAGGAACCAAGTACAACATCAGCCCGAACATTGCACTCCTCAAGGAGGCAACCCGCAGCTTCGGTCTTGACAAGATCGGTATCGTCGGCACCCCGTGCCAGATGCAGGCAGTCCGCAAGGCACAGCTCTACCCCGTCGGCATGAGGGATGTCGGCGCAAGCATTGCACTCGCAGTCGGTATCTTCTGCATGGAGAACTTCCCGTACCAGGGTATCCTCCAGCTTGTTGAAGACCATGCAGCAATGAAGATGGAATCCGTCAAGAAGATGGAGATCGGAAAGGGCAAGTTCTGGGTCTACGGCAAGCGCGGACAGGTCGTCCAGCTGCCGCTCAAGGTTACCCACAAGTACGAGCAGCCCGGCTGCCACGTCTGCCTTGACTATGTTGCAAACCTCGGTGACATCTCCACCGGCTCCGTCGGCAGCCCCGACGGCTGGTCAACTGTGTTTGTCCGCTCCAAGATCGGTGACTCGGTCTGGGCGAAGGCAATGGCAGCAGGATGTTTCGAGACCCAGCCTATCGAGAAGGTCAAGCCCGGCCTCGAGCTTGTCACCAAGCTCGCCAACGAGAAGATCTCCAAGAACAAGAAGACTCTCGAAGGCCGCGCAACCTTTGGTGTTGGCAAGGCTCTCCGGAACCCCTACATCTAATTCTTTTTTCTATGAGGGTCGTAAGACCCGATGTACGAGAAGATTCATCAGTATCTTCGAATTATCGCAGGTCATGAGACTCGAGAGACGAGAAGAATCCAACGTATTCTTCAAATAAATCCCCTTTTTCCCTGAGCAAGAGAATTGTTAGGTTTTCACGATAATCGGGTGTAATAGCGAATCAGAGGGAAAGGGCTGCTGCAATGACCTGCAAAACTGCAGGGTCATTTTGATCCCCGAACCTTGGTTCTTCTCTTTCTTTGGCGGGATGGCTCACCCACCTGATTGTTCAAAATCTTCCGAGAAAACACCCCTTCACAACAACCGAGGACTTATACCGTTACCATACCGCTCATCAGGGCAACCTCTCTCCTCATAACGCCATTGCTTCGTGAAAGGGTACTATTCTGAATACGAGGGCAGATACCGAAATTAAAAAGGTGATTTTTCTGCCAAGAACTGACCATAAACCGCCGGTTGATATACATAACCGGGCGATTTTTCTGGAACTCACGGAATTGGTTTTAACGGGAGAAACCGGTGAAAAAAGGGTCATTCTTCCTGATCTGGAGGGCAGGATACCAGATATCAAAACAGTCTCCTGCTGGCATCAAGCATCCGGAAAAAATCAGTATTGCCTGCAGGACCCAGATGGCTGACCATAAGGGAGATCATGACCATCAAAATTACGATGACAATGACGATTGCCAAAAAAACAGCTGCGAGTATGAAAATCACAATAATCACCGGTTTCACGGGTCCTGATTCGAGCGTTCCCTCATTCATCTTCCCGGCAACGATATGAGCATCGTACATACTATACATCCAGACAAGAAGTCCCGGGAGAACAAGAACAAATAATCCGACAACCGTTCCAAACAGAAAAGCAAAACCCTTCAGCGTTTCTCCATTATATATCTGTCCGAGGCCCGGGATTAGAGATGAGCAGATTACGGCAACCTGCTGGTTTTTTCCGTCTTCATACCGGCTCCTGCCACAAGAGCCCGGTGTGTCGCTTGTATTATCCATCCGGTTTCCACATGAACTACAAAAGTGAGGCTGATTCTCATGCGAAATGTGTCCGCACTTTTGGCAGATTGTATCCATGATTCTCTGATCTGGTCATTGATTGTTCAGCTACAAAGATTCATGCCCCCGGAGTATCCCGTCATTGAAAAACATGAAGGTTGCTGATGAGAGAAAGCGTTTAACAATCCGGAATTAAAAAGACTCTTATCGGATTATTGGGTGGAAACCTGTGGGTATAGCGTATCGTGGAATTCTGGTATCTATCCTGGTTCTCGCCATCGCTGCAGCGCCGGCTGCAGCTACAGTATATTTCACGTCAAGTGCCCCGGGAATCATTACCAAGGGAGATCAGTTCACGATAACCGGTACAGGAGCAGCCAATGGTACAATTGGCATATGGATAATCGGAAGAGATCATTTTGAGATCCTGACAACTTCACCCGATCGTCAGGGAAATTTTACGATGACCATAAAACCGTCAGCTACCGCCGAATATTCCAGTGGCCAGTATGTCATCCTCTGCCAGGATCCGGGGACAAATGGCATTCTCGAGATAGAGGGTGGAACAGATGTCAACGGGAACCTTGTTGTTATGAACCGGGGGAAGATCGTATCGAGGCTTGGATCCCGCCAGGAACTTGGAGGGAATATCCGTATGATAGCCGATCAGATTCAGTCCGCCTCGTCGGATTCCAAAGTCGATGACAACATCCAGGCAGAATTTTTCTTTGTAGCTATGCCGAAAATCTATTTCAATGATATCATCCCTGCTTCAGGTTTACAGCTTCCCGACCAGGTTACAGGAGAGCGGATCGTCATTACTGGAACGACGAATATCGGGCCTGAAAACATACTCAACGCGGAGATCTGGACCGTGGATCCCCCTGAGATTGTATCGGAAAAAAACGTCCCCATACTTGCAGGAGAATCCATGAATACCTGGTCATGGGACATCGAGGCACCCGGTCTGCCACCCGGGGATTATAACTTAACGGTCACGTGGGATAAATCCGTAGATGCGAAGATTTCAGGAACATTCACGGTAAAACATCCTGCTTCTCCTACCACCTCTCTGATGAAACCTGTGGATACACCTCTGCCTCCACAGGATGACCTTACATTTCCTGTTTTTGTAGCAAGTACATTAATCGTCCTTGCCATTGTGCTGTATTATGCCGGTAAGGATTAGGACTCTGCAGATTCCGATCGTTTGAATGATGCATCCTTTCCAAAACACTATACCGCTGAACGACAGAGATCTAATGGAGAAACTGCGTGCGGGAGGACTTTTTTTACCAGAAGGGGGATATCAGAATCCTCAACAATGACGTTTTCACAACCCGGGCTGTCAGTTCCGGCAGCGTGGATCTTGTCATTACATCTCCGCCGTATAATGTCGATATCCCATATAATTCTCACAATGACCGGGGTTCCTATGAGGAATATCTTGCCTTCTCAGACCAATGGATGCGCCGGTGCCATGAATGGCTGAAGGATGACGGGAGGCTCTGCCTGAATATTCCGCTTGACAAGAACAAGGGAGGACAACAGAGCGTTGGAGCTGACCTGACAACGATAGCAAAAAATGCAGGCTTTTCCTATCACTCAACGATTATATGGAACGAGGGGAATATTTCCCGCAGGACTGCATGGGGTTCATGGCTCTCTGCCTCTGCACCTTATGTGATAGCACCGGTCGAACTGATCGTTGTTTTGTACAAGAATTCGTGGAAAAAGACGAGCGGATCCCGGATATCCGACATATCACGCGATGAATTCATGGCATGGACGAACGGGCTCTGGACCTTTAATGGCGAGAGAAAGACAAAAATCGGTCATCCGGCACCTTTTCCTGTAGAACTGCCGCTCCGGTGCATGAAACTTTTCTCTTTCATCGGCGATACTGTGCTCGACCCGTTCATGGGCAGCGGTTCAACCCTCGTTGCTGCCTCGCTCTGTAACCGCAGGGGGATCGGTATAGAGATTGATCCCCGATATTGCAGGATTGCGTCGGAGCGCATAGAACGCGAGGCCCCGTTGGAAAAACCTGACGAATGAACACAAGTACGGCATATATCGACATGGAATTTGCCGGGATCTACGGCACACGCCAGGGCATGCAGATTCCCATCGAGATCGGAGTGGTTATCCACCACCCCGAAAGCGATACTATCACATTCGCCGGAACAGCATTCAGCCGGCCTGTTGATGTCGAACTCTGGAAGAATGTTACAGATGATCTCGGGAAACGGATCGAGGGACAGCGCAGGGTATTCAACCTTGCATCCCGGGGGCAAACCAAAAATTTTGATAAGAAATTTCATCTTGGGGCAGACGGGCAGAGAGAAGCACGCCGGATAATTGCCCTGGTTTTCAAGGATCTCCGTACATTCATGCGAACACTCAACAGAAAAGATATCGGGACGCTTGCTTTTTTCGCGCGGAGGCGTGAGATGGAAACCTTCAGGGACTGCCGGATCCAGACAGACGGCTTTATTGTCCGCGATCTGCAGGATGAGATACGATCCCGGTTTCATCTCAGAGAGCATGTTTCCCTTGATCGTGTCTCCCTCATTACGGATATCGGGATTATGAAGACATCGATCCATTCTGCTCATTTCACCTATACCCTCCCGGAAAAATTCCGTTACCTGATAAAACCACATAAAGCGATCGGCGATGCGGCACGGATCTTTCTTGTTGATCGTGAATTATCCCGGTATCCGGAAGAATTCGGGATTCAGCTCACGGGACATCTCCGGGAATATGAGCGCAGAAAGGATTCAGAAAAATCTGCCCCGGACGTTTAAAACGGGCATTTCTGACCACAAACTATGTCAATCGTCAGGTCACCGTACTATGATTATGCACTACACCATTATCACGGAACCCCACGAAAAAGGCGGTTTTACCGCCCGATGCGTGGAAATTCCGGGTGCAACGGGATTCGGGAACACCCAGGGTGAAGCTCTGGCACGGATCCGCGAAGCAATTGAAGTGGTGCGGGAAGCACAGAATGCAGAACTGCACAAGACCATTGCAGCTGTTCATTCTGAGATCATCAAGATCGAAGTCGCTGACTCCGCATAAGTTTCCCGGTTTTCCCGGGAAAAGACAATTTTTCTTTTTTTTCAGCGGAATTGGTTGAATTCCACTGCGCTCAGTCGAACCCCTCATTGTTCTTCTGAAGGAATTGAAACCGGACCATCACCATGCGGATATATATTCCGATCCGTTCTATCCGGAACGTAAGAGGTGTCAATCCTGCAGTTCCGGTTTGCAGCAAGGCTTTCCCGTGTCCCGGAATCGTTTCTCGACGAACTGTTCAGGGTATCAGCGGATCCAGCAATCATATCTTTTGCGGGAGGACTTCCCTGTACCGCCCTGATAGATACCGAAGGTATTGCACGGGCAACGAACGCGGTGCTTGAGGATGATGCAGGTGCTGCACTGCAGTATACGACTACGGATGGTTACCTCCCGCTGCGGGAGTATATCGCACAACGGTACCGTGCGCGGCTCGGTATCGCGGCAACGGCTGACGAGATCCAGATCGTGAACGGTTCCCAGCAGTGTCTTGACCTGTTTGCGAAAATTTTCCTGAACCCGGGGGACACTGTGGCTATGGAGCGGCCCGGATATCTCGGGGCCATCGAGGCGTTCTCATTTTACGAACCACGCATCTCTGCAGTCCGCCTGAATGATGATGGTCTGGATCTGACGGGATTTGCACACATAATATCAGGGGAACATCCCAGGTTCTTTTACGGTATCCCCAATTCCCAGAATCCATCCGGGAGAACATATTCCCAAGACAACCGGAAAGCTGTTGCTGAAATCCTGGCACCATCCGATACGATCTTTTACGAGGACGATGCGTTCGGAGAGCTGTTCTTTGATGCGAAGCCCCGCCCGCCAATAAAAAAATATTGTCCGGACCAGACGGTCATCTCCGGTTCCTTTTCCAAGATTATCGCACCGGGAATGCGTATCGGCTGGATACTTGCGCCGCGCGATATCATACAACAATTCAACATCGCCAAACAGGCAGCAGATCTCCATTCCAATTTCTTCTGCCAGAAGATCCTCCACCGGTACCTGACATCCTGCGACATCGACGCCCGGCTCCGCACCATAACATCAGTGTATCAGAGAAAATGCCGGTTGATGTGCGAACTCCTTGATGATCTTCTTCCTGACCTGACTCACACGCATCCGGAGGGAGGTATGTTCCTGATGGCGGAACTCCCGCCCGGCCTGTCGTCCCGCAGAATCTTTGAAGAGGGAATCAGGGAACATGTTGCTGTCCTGCCCGGCCAGCCATTCTATGTTGACGGCGGAGGAAACGATACCATCCGTATGAACTTCTCGTCACCCACTGAGGAACAGATCAGCGAAGGATTGCACCGTCTTACCCGGGTTGTGAGGGATCTCCAATAGAAACGCAGACTATCCTATAAATACGTGTATTTTCTTTATCCTACTATAGAGGAAGGGAATACATGAAAAGATCCAAGAGAATACTGATCATGCTTCTGGTACTTACCCTCTTTTTCGTCACGGTCATTCCAGCAGATGCTGCAGAGGATGACCCGATCAATCCGGTGACTGAGCCAACTACGGAACCACCCACACCGGAACCAACCATTGAGCCGCCAACTATTACCATGACGGTTCCAACCCCGGCACCAACAACAATTGCCCCTACATCGTTCCCTACGGTAACGGCTCCTCCGACCTCAGAGCCTACTGTAACAATCACCGTCACCAATATTGTTCCTGGTGGCGGGAAAGGATATATCGACACCTACTGTAATGTGGATGGGGCATCGGTCAGTTTCGACGGGAATTTCCGGTGTACCATCGCGCAGGGTGTCTGTACCGTTGGTGTCAGTCCCACCGGAATTGTCCATACTGTAACGGTATCCAAACCCGGGTACGTCACATGGTCGGGCGCACTCCCCCGCATGCCGGCAGATAATGAGCATGTCGCGGTCTATGCAACTCTCAACCCGGTACCAACGCAGACCACTATCCCGCCAGTCCAGAGTGGGGCAATATACGCCCAGTCGAATCCTGCGGGGGCGGCAATCTACATGAACGGTGCCCTGCAGGGATATTCCCCGGTTACCCTCCCGAACCTCCCGCCAGGAACCTATTCGATGAAAGCTTCCTTGTCCGGTTACACACCAGACACCCGGCTGATCAATGTCTATGCCGGCCAGACCGCCACCTATTACCCGAACCTCCAGCCCTCCCCGCCGGCGCCGCGTAGTACCGGTACAGTATCTGTGACATCGACACCGAATGCCGCGCTCATCTATGTGGATGATAATTACCAGGGAAAAGCCCCGATGACAATTACCCTGTATCCTGGCAACCATAAGTTCCGGCTCAGCCTCGCGGGCTACAACGACTATACCACATCGATCTCTGTCAGCGCCAATTCGAACCAGAGGCTGAATGCTGTCCTGGATGCTGCGGCTTATGGTACTGTTGCAATTTCCGCCATGCCTGGAGCAACGGTCTGGATCGACAGCAACTCCCGGGGTTTGGTACCCCCCTCCGGAACACTGACACTCACCGGAATCACAAGCGGAAACCATGTCTTTAAGGTAACAGCGAGCGGATACAACGACTGGATCAACACTGTCTATATCCTGCCCAACACCGTTACGCCTGTCAGCGTGACCCTCACCCCGTCAGGAGGTGCACCGGCACCCGCACCTGTAACCGGCGGACTGAATATTGTATCGACACCAACGGGAGCGGAAATCCTTGTCGATAACCTGTTCAGGGGATACACCCCGTCAACCCTGAACGGCATTACAGCCGGGCAACATCAGGTGCTGCTGAAGTATACCGGGTATGTCGATTATTCCACAACCGTACAGGTGAACGCAGGCCAGACTACCCCGATTGCCATCGCTATGCAGCCTGCACCAACCCCCACACCGGAATCCGCACCTTCAACAGTATTCCTTGTGAGCGGAGTACTCGTGATGCTTGGTATTGGTGTATCGATAAGGAGGAGATCCTGAAATGACAGAAACCTGTTCCGCAATGACAAAACTCTGGGTGAGCGCGCTCCTCATCGTTGTTGTTATCAGCGGGCTCACCGTCTTTGCGTATACCAGCTCAAACAATGCCCTGAAAGAATCCGTCCGGGACGGCATGAAATCCACCGCCGCTGTTATGGCCACACAGATCGATGCAAGCGATATTGCCGGGATCAATCCGGGCGACGAGAACTCGCCCCGGTATATCGCTGTCGTAAAAAAACTCAATGCCATGCGAAGCCTCGATGATTCCATCATCAATGCGTATATCCTCAAGGTGAACCCGGACCAGACTGCGACATTCCTCGTTGATGACCTGATGCTGGACGATCCTGCCGGTTCTGCACGGATCGGGGAGGTCTCGACAAGCCCGGATAAGATGGAGATCTTCTCCGCCCTCTCTGTCCCGACCGCTTCGAAAGAGCCATACACAACCAAATACGGTTCGTTTATGTCAGCATATGCACCCATCGATGATGCAACCGAAAATTCGACCGGTAACACCTATGCGGTACTTGCGATCGATATGTCCGCCCGTGACTATAATGCGGCCACATCAAAAGGCGGTCTCATCCTCGTCACGGGTATTCTTTCGATGCTCATCGCTCTTGGCACACTTCTGGCATTTGGATTAAAAAGCAAGAGTGAGAACGAATAAATCTGCGGCCGGTTCCAAAATTACCCCCCGCAATCTCTATTTTCTTTTCCGGCAAACCGGAATGCCGATGTCATCTCTACGGTTATTTATAGTGGGTGGGATCCTCATCGCATTGATCCTGTTCGCTGCGGGATGCACCCGGCAGACGGAAAATTCCATCACGTCAGATACAATAACCAGTACCCGGACACCTCTTCCGGCCGGTGAACCTGTCGTCCAGATCCCGGTAACGACGGCAGTCCCGGTGGAATCATGGGAGAAAGTCCGGCTGGAAACGTCAATGGGGAATATCACCATCGCGCTCGACCCGGCAATGCCGGTAACGGCAGGGAATTTCAAATCCCTGGTCAGTAAGGGATTCTATAATGGAGTAATATTCCACCGCGTCATGGACGGATTCATGATCCAGGGCGGCGACCCCACCGGAACAGGACGCGGAGGACCCGGGTACGTGATCAACGATGAGTTTACAACGGGTAACCGGAACGATCGGGGCACAATCTCCATGGCGAATGCCGGTCCCAATACCGGCGGTTCCCAGTTTTTCATCAACCTGGTCAATAATAATTACCTGGACAGGAAACACCCGGTCTTTGGCAAAGTCGTCGAAGGTATGGATGTCGTTGATGCAATCGGCAAGGTTCCGACCAATGGGAAATCTGGTGGCAACCGCCCGCTCCAGAATGTCACGATCATCCGTGCTGCGATGGTCTGAAAATCCTTTCCGTTTATTTTTGTCATCCGCATTCACAAGACACATGAATCCGTACCCCCAATACTATTGAGGAACATTATGACAGATGCAGGAAAAAACGTAAAACTTGAGACGACCATGGGCACAATCACGATCGCCCTTGCTCCGGATATGCCGGTTACGGCAGGCAACTTCGAGACGCTGGTGAAGAAAGGGTATTATAACGGCGTGATCTTCCACCGTGTCATTGACGGGTTCATGATCCAGGGTGGCGATCCCACCGGAACAGGACGCGGAGGACCCGGGTATGTGATCAGGGATGAATTTTCTCCTGATAACCGGAACGACCGCGGGACCATCTCCATGGCAAACGCGGGTCCCAATACCGGGGGTTCGCAGTTCTTTATCAACCTTGTCAACAACAACTTCCTCGATGGAAAACACCCGGTCTTTGGTAAAGTCATCGAAGGTATGGATGTCGTTGACAGGATAGCCAAAACAAAAACAGATTCCTCAGACCGCCCGGTAAAGGAAGTTTTGATCGTCAAAGCTGAGATGATTTAACGATATACTTCTGAAAAATATCCAGCTCACTTTTTTACCCGTAAAGGGTAATGTACTATTCATGAGACATCGCGCACCGGATCCCCAGAGAGACTTTGGTCTTAAGTCAATGACAATCCCTACCATATGTGTGATCTGTGAGATCCTCGCAAACTGCTATATTATCTGGTTCCTGATGATAGATTTCCCGACGAGATGTACCCGGCTTGCTGTAGAGACCGCAGGGAAACAGACCTGTGGGATGGAAACCGGCGCATATATTATCGCACTCGTGAGTGCTGTTATGATCCTCGGCGGTGTCTATTATCTAGCAAAATGGTACATCCCGCAGCAGTAATAATACTACGATGATTATCTGTCAGATTGTGGTACGGTGATCCGTTGATGTATTGTGCGTTATCGGAACAGACCGGTTCCTGGTTCCTGAAGGGTATACCTGTATGGACCAGGAAACAATCCAACAATTTCGGCCGGAAATTTTCGACCGCGAAAAACGGTTGTCAGTAAGTGAACCGATTATCGGATAATTATCCGACAATATAGATGTACAACCGACAATTTTTCATAACCTCCGGCGTGCGCGCCCGGAGTGATCAACCGGATCGCGATGAAAATTTTTCAAGCACGGGAAAGGGGGCGATGAATTCTTTTTCGCTGCGATCCCTCAACTCCAATCGTACTGTCCTGCTCAGGAAAAACCGGTATGCACAACCAGGGGATGCAGGAAAAATCCGGTGCACAAGAAAATGAAGATGTGATGGAACCTTTTTATTCAGGGGCATGATGGTGCCCGTTGTGGGGCTGGGGTGTCAGTCTCCCTGCAAACTGGAGGATTGCATCCATACTCTGCCGCCTGTCTTTTGCTGATACCTTCCGGATCTCTGCGGTTCCGAATTTGCCGCTGAACATCTCCGGATGTGCCCCGACCGTGTCGTACTTGTTCAGGAAAACAATGAAGGGGACTTTTGCTTCCTGCAGGGAGTCCGACAGGTGGCGGGTGAAATCATCGAACTGGCAGGTGGCATCGATAAGGAGAATTGCACCATCCATCCCGTTTGCGATAATCTCGCGGGCAAACTCGAATCGTTCCTGGCCCGGGGTGCCAAAGATATGGATGTGACACCCGTCTCTTTCGATCCGTCCGAAGTCCAGCGCAACGGTCGTTGTCCCCCCGGCACAATTAGCCTCGATATGCTTCGACTGGGGATCGATGGTCTTGATCAGCGTGGTCTTTCCTGCCCCGAAGGCACCAAAAACAACAATTTTGAGTTTTTTCTCTTCTGCCATCAGCATTAATTAGTACGGAAAGATTGTTTACCGTTTCGGTCGGGACAAGCAGATCCGGATCAGAAAGCGGATAAAAAACAGGACGATGACGAAAAAATTATGAGAGGTAATCGTTGGGCTGAGGCATCTGGTCCTTGAGACCTTTGCGCTTGCGGATGCCGATGACGACTTCCTTGACCATGTTGTTGGGAACGAGTTCGAACCCTGCGAACTCGGTGTTCCACATTGCCCGGCCTTCGGTTGCGGACCGGATATCTCCCGCGAACCCGAAGAGTTCGGCAACGGGGGCCTTGCCTGAAACTGTAATGGTATCGCCCTCGCTCTGCATATCGAAGACCTGGCCGCGGCGACCCTGGATCTGGGACGTTGCAGCACCCATCTGGTCCATCGGAACGGTGATCTGGATCTTCTGGACCGGCTCGAGAAGCGAGTCGCCCGCAAGGAGCATGCCGCCCTTGATGGCGCCGCGGACCGCGGGAATGACCTGTGCGGGACCGCGGTGGATCGCGTCCTCGTGAAGCTTGACATCGGTGAGGACCATCTTGAGGTTCTGGACCGGCTCATCAGCGAGCGGTCCGCCGGCGAGGGCCTCATGGATACCCTCGATGATCAGTTCCATCGTCTCGTTGAGATACTGGATACCCTTGGTTGCATCGATGAGCATGCTGGTGCCTTTGATATCCTTGACATTCTTTGCCTCGTCCTTGTCCATACCGGCCTTGATAAGCACATCACGGCGTTCAAGGTTCTGCTGGTTCATCGAGACCTCACCGCTCTTGATCAGGGCGACAATCTCGTCGGGGAGAGGCGACAGCGTGAAGTAGAAGCGGTTGTGACGGTTCGGGGACTTGCCCTCGACATTCTCCACCGTGCCGGTGACCGTTTCACGGTACACTACGATTGGCGGGGATGTGACAATCTCCACACCCTTGTCCCGCTTGATACGTCCGGTGACGATCTCGAGGTGAAGTTCCCCCATACCGGCGATGAGGTGTTCACCGGTTTCCTCGTTGATCGAGATGCTGAGGGTCGGGTCTTCCTTGGCAACCTGCCGGAGCACTTCAACGAGCTTGGGCAGGTCCTTCATGTTCTTGGCCTCGACCGCAACGGTCATGACCGGTTCCGAGTAGTGCTTGAGCGACTCGAACGGTGTCATCTCCATGAGAGTGGAGACTGTCGAACCGACGATAGCGTCCTTGAGACCGGTAACAGCAGCGATATTGCCCGCAACGATCTCCTCGACTTCCACGCGCTTGGGGCCCATGAAGATACCGACCTGCTGGAGGCGGTTCTCCTTCTTAGCGGTTCCCATAACGTAGAGCACATCGCCCCTCTTGAGGCTGCCGGAGAAGAGACGCCCGGTGGCGACTTCTCCCGCATGGGGATCGAACGAGATATCGGTAACCATCATGCCGACAGGGCCTTTCGGGTCGCACGTGAGCATGGCCTTGCCTTCCTTGGTTTCCTTGTCCCCGTGCCAGATGACGTTGACACGCCGGGGCTGGGCCTCGAGCGGGTTCGGGAGGTGGCGTACGACCATATCAAGAACCACTTCTGAGAGCGGGCTCTGCTTGGCGAGGTACTTCATATCGCCGGCCCGGCACTTCTCATACACAACCTTGAACGAGATACCGCTCTTCTGCATAAACGGAACTGAGACTGCCCAGTTGTACAGCGCGGAACCGAAAGCAACGGTACCCTTGGAGGCGTCCAGTTTCCAGCCATTGTTATAGGCTTCCTCGTTCATGCCCTTGATGAGCTTGTTGACCTTGTCGATGACCTTGCCGAGACGGATCTGCATCTCCATGTCATCGACCTTGAGCTCATTGATGAGCCGGTCAACCTTGTTGATGAAGAGGACCGGGCGTACCTGTTCTTTGAGAGCCTGACGGAGTACGGTCTCGGTCTGGGGCATGGTCCCTTCGACTGCATCAACGAGGACGACGGCCCCGTCGACCGCGCGCATCGCACGGGTGACGTCGCCACCAAAGTCAACGTGACCGGGCGTATCGATCATGTTGATGAGGTAATCAGTGCCCTCGTACTCGTGGACCATCGAGACGTTGGATGCATCAATGGTGATACCGCGCGCCTGCTCTTCTTCGTCGGAGTCCATGAAGAGCTGCTTTCCGGCGAGTTCTTCAGAGATGATACCGGCACCTGCCAGGAGGTTGTCGGAGAGTGTGGTCTTGCCGTGGTCGATGTGCGCTACGATACCGATGTTCCGAATGTGCTTCGGATCCTTCATGAGCTCTACGACGCGCTCAACTGTTTTTTTGCCTCGGGACATGAAAAAACCTCAAAAAAGATGGTGTTACCGGGCGGATTTCGCGATCCGCTCGCGTTCTTCCTTTTTACCTACCGAGTAACACTTCACGTCGCCCTTGGATGCAGCGATAAGTTCGTCGGCAAGAACCGCACTTGCACTCTTCTTGCCACTGCTGGAGCCCTTCAGGGTTGCCTCGGCAATGAAATGGATTGCTGTGTCGACGCGGCGCATCGGCGCGGTATCGACCGATTTCGGGACGTTGATACCACCGTATTTCAGGCGGACTGTCTCTTCGCGGGGGCCGGAGTTGGCAATTGCCTCGACCAGCACTTCAACCGGGTTGCGTTTTGTCTTCTTGTTGATGATCTCGAATGCATCCCGCACGATGCGTATTGCCAGCTGCTTTTTGCCGGTATTATTCTCGGTCTGCATAAGGCGGTTGATGAGCCGCTCGACAATCATCATGTTGCTCTTTCCGAATTCCTGGCGGGAGAACTTGCCGCAGGTGTGGGGGATGATCTGGGCGGAGAGGGTGACGTAGCGCACAAGGCTGGGATCGTTGACTTTCACATCAGCAACATCCCACTTGTTGAACAACAGTTTCTGGCCTGCCGCTGCAGTCTTTGCTTCTGCTTCTGTCATCATGATCACCTGCGCGGTTTCTCCTTCCTGCCGATGACCATTTCGTGGAGGCAGACGTTGTTTACCTTGGTGACGACATACCGGACACCCGGGATATCTCCCATGGACCGGCCAAGACGGCCGCCGATACCCTCAATCTCGACTTCATCGTGTTCGTCGATGAAATTGATGGCGCCGTCGCCAACAGCGAAAGCGCTTACCTGCCGGCCGTTCTTGATCAGCTGGACACGCACGCATTTGCGGATGGCGGAGTTCGGCTGTTTTGCCTCAACACCTATCTTCTCCAGTACGATACCTCTCGCCTGCGGGGCACCCTCGAGGGGGTCCGACTTGACATCGAGATTGAGTTCACGGCGGGCATAGTTCTTGTCTGCCCACCGGAACTTATTTGAGTCCCGAACCAGTTTTCTGGCTGCAAATTTACCCTGTCCCATTAAAGAGCCTCATTTACGTTGTTTTTGTGGTTATCGATAACCCACACTGGGATATGTACTAACGCGGGTAACCGATTTATAAATTGTGGCCTCCCACCTGCCTGTCTTATACTATTGATCCTCACTCATAATAACATTATATCCTCCTCAGCTCAAATACTGGGCAATGAAAGTGGGGATCTACAAGGAAGTACAGATCGATACCAGCCACCGCCTCCTCCATTATGAGGGCAAGTGCGCGAACCTGCACGGGCACCGCTGGAAGGTCGAGATCTGGATGGAGGGTGAACCGGATAAAACGACGCAGATCCTCATTGATTACAGTATGATAAAAAAGGTCGTTGACAAGTACGACCATCAGATCATCCTCAATGAGGAAGATCCCATGGTCCCGCGCATCCGGGAATTCCACGAGGTGATCACGACACCGGGTGACCCGACCAGCGAGCTGATGGCCTCCCTTATCCGGGATGACCTCTACGCATTCTGCCGGGAGCACGGGATTCGGGCAACCGTCCCGAAGATCCGGGTGTGGGAATCCCCGACTGCCTTTGCCGAGCTTACCGAATGAAGATCACTGAAATTTTCCGCAGCCTGCAGGGGGAGGGGAAGAACCAGGGGAAACCCTGCCTTTTTATCCGTCTTGCCGGCTGCAACCTGAACTGCCGCTGGTGCGACACGCCCGGATCCCAAAGCGGCGGGGTGACGATGTCTCTCGACACAATCCTCGAACAGGTCTGGAGAATCAATCCCCCTTACGTCTGTATTACCGGGGGGGAACCGCTGCTGCAGGGAGAAGAGCTGGAACGCCTCCTGGACTCACTCCATAAGCGCGGGACAATAATCGATATCGAGACAAACGGGACGATCGACTTTTCCCGGTTCCAGCCATTTGCATCTGTCTGCATGGACGTGAAATGCCCGTTCTCCGGAGAACAAAGCGATCTCTCCCTTCTGGAAAAACTCCGACCGGAGGATACCGTCAAATTCGTTGTCAAAGACGAAACAGACTGTCAGTATGCACAGGGGATTATCAGAACGCACCGCATACCCTGTGAGATATTCATATCGCCAGTCTGCGGTACTGATTACAAAGTCATCTCGGAATTTATCCTGAAAAACAACCTGCCGGCCCGGATGCAGGTCCAGCTCCACAAGGTCATCGGAGTGAAATGATGAAAGCTGTTTGTCTGCTCTCAGGGGGCATGGACTCGTCCACGCTCGCCTATCTTGCAAAGAGTGAAGGATACGATATCTGCGCCCTCCACCTGAACTACGGCCAGAGGACACAGGGAAAGGAACTGGCATGTGCAAAAAAGATCGCCGGCCTCCTTGAAGCAGAGGAATTCGTGGAAGTCGATGTCGGGTACTTCTCCCGATTCGGGGCAAGCAGCCTGACCGACAGTAAAATTGCAGTAGAGGAGTTCGATCCCGCGCGGGCGCACATGCCCAACACATACGTGCCGTTCCGGAACGCCAACCTCCTCTCCATCGCTACCAGCTTTGCCGAGGCGAGGGATGCTGAGGCAATCTACATTGGCGTCCAGTCGCTCGATTACAGCGGGTATCCGGACTGCCGGCCGCAGTTCATCGAAGCATTCCAGCGCGTCATCGATCTTGGTACAAAAGATACCACGCACATTACTCTCAAGACCCCGTTCACCCGCATGTCCAAGACCGACATCCTGCGCATTGGCATGAAGCTGGGTGTTCCCTACGAGCACACGTGGTCCTGCTACCGGAACGAGAGAAAAGCCTGTGGAACCTGCGGGTCCTGTCACTTCCGGCAGGAAGCATTCGCTGCCATCGGGATGAAAGACCCGATCGAATACGAGGTGTGAATGGAGATCTTCCGCGGGCGGAGGCTCTGGATCGAGCAGCGGCCGGTACAACTGCCGAACGGTCTTCGCCGGGACAAGGTGATTGTCCATCCGAGCAATGCAGTGGTGATCCTGCCGGTTGAGGGGGAACGGTGCAAACTTATCCGGCAGTACCGCTATGCCATTGATGGTTACATCATTGAAGCGCCTGCCGGAGCACTGGAAATGGACGAGGATCCGCTGGCAGCAGCCGCGAGGGAATTGATCGAGGAGACCGGTTTTGCTGCGCGGACCATCGAATCCCGCGGGTATATCATCACGACGCCCGGCTATACCGATGAAAGGATCTACCTGTATGAAGCGCACGGGCTCACGCCTTCAGAAGAATATGGCAGGGACGAGGACGAGGTGATTGAGGTACTGGATCTGGCAGTCAGGGACCTGCCCCGCATGATCCAAGATGGAACCATCACCGATGCCAAGACAATCTGCCTCATCTGTCGCTGCCTCGGGGTTCCCCGATGAGATCTGCTTTCGTGATTGCCATCTTCCTTATCACCTGCCTCGCAGGTGCCGGATGCACAAGCAACAGCATTCCTGCCAAATCCACCTATTCCGTTGATTCTGACGGAGTCCTCACGCTCAGCTGCGCCCCGGAGACAACAAGCGAGGTTGTGTTCTTTTCGAACGAGACCTACACGAAATCGCGGGTCGTATTCACTACCAAAAGCGGAAATGTGACGACATACCTTGCAGCACCGAAAGCACCAAAAGCTGCATTCGTCTATGCACCGGGTGCCGGGGAGAAGCTGGCCGGCCACGAAGAGCGGATGGTCAGGTTCGCCTCGGCCGGATATGCATTCCTCTTTGTTGACACCCGGGGGAATGGCGGCGAGACTGCCGGGCTGCATTTCAGCCAGCAGTTGATCCAGCAGGATTTTGCAAAGTTCGGAAAGGGGGAGATGCCCCAGTATTACCTGAGCATCTGTGACCTAGTGTCTGCCAGGAAACTGCTGGCAGGAAAGTATAACGTCCCGGTCTATGCCATCGGTTCGAGTAACGGTGGCCGTTATGCAGCCGTGGCAGCAGGCATCGATCCGGAATTCGCAGGATATATCGGGATATCGACGTCCGACTGGGGGCTCCTCGATTCGCTCAGGGAACAGGGTGTGACCGGCGATCCAATACGGTTTGCAGCCTCGATTGAGCCCGGAACATATATCGGTAAGATTACCCCGCGGCCAGTATGGATGTACCACAATGCAACTGATCCCATCATTCCCTTTTCCAGCGGGAGGCAGCTCTACGGGAAAGCGGGTGACCCGAAGAACTTCACGGAATTTTCCGGGGAGCATGGGATCAATCCTGAAGTGGACGCACGTATCATTGCGCAATGGGCGTAATTTTATGGCACCCGCGGGCGTATAGGTACTAGCTTTAAAGAGAGGTTTGAACCCGGCAATGGCAGAAGAGGTGGAGATGGACGAGGCGCGCAGGCGCTATGAGTTCAAGAAGGTTTTGGAGAAACTCCAGTCCCAGCAGGGGGATGGTACGGAGCTTATCACGCTCTACATACCTCCCGACAAACAGATCTTTGACGTAACCAACCAGCTGAAGGACGAGTACGGCCAGTGTGCCAACATCAAGAGCAAACAGACCAAGACCAATGTCCAGAGCGCCATCTCATCCATCCTCTCTCGCCTAAAGTACTACAAGCGCCCTCCGGAGAAGGGTCTCGCGGTTTTCTGCGGCACGGTAAAAACGTACGGTGACCGCACGGACCTCCAGTGCACAATCATCGAGCCGCCGGAGCCCCTGAACCTCTACATGTACCGCTGCAGCTCGAACTTCGAGCTCGAACCCCTCCTCCAGATGCTTGAGGAGAAGTACGTGTACGGCCTGCTGGTCCTCGACAAGCGCGAAGCATACTGGGGATTCCTGCGTGGCAACCGGATCGAACCGGTTGGCGGGGCGAACTCAACGGTACCGGGTAAGATGAGGAAAGGCGGTCAGTCAGCAGCCCGGTTCGGGCGCCTGCGCGAGATCGCGATCGATGAATTCTATACCAAGATCGGCGAACGGGCCAGCGCCATCTTCCTTGCAGAGAAAGATTTCTTCGAACGGTTCAAAGGCCTCCTGATTGGGGGACCGAGCCCGACAAAAGAGGAATTCGAAAAGGGGAACTATCTCCATCACGAGGTCCAGAAACGGATCATAGGGCTTTTCGATGTCGCATACACCAATGAGGACGGACTCGCAGAACTGGTCGACTCGGCGAAGGATGCCCTCAAGGGGATGACCGTTGTCAAGGAAAAGGCATTCATGGACCGGTTCTTAAAAGAGCTGGTCAAGGACGACGGGCTTGCTGCCTATGGGGAGGAGAGCATCCGGCACAACCTCGAGATTGGCGCCGTCGATATCCTCCTCCTCTCCACCAAGCTCCGCAAATCCCGGCTGAAAATCAGGTGTCAGAGCTGCGATTATACTGCTGAAAAGACCGTTAGTATCGAGGCGGGAAAGACCATGGCAGACATCCCGCTCGGGAACTGCCCGAAATGCACGGCGCCGAACATTCTCGAAGAAGAGACCGATATTGTCGACGAACTCACGAAACTGGCAGACATGAGCAGCTCGAAAGTGGAACTCATCTCCGATGATTTTGAAGAGGGCTCTATCCTCTTTTCAGCATTCGGCGGGATTGCAGCGATTCTCCGCTACAGGACGGGATACTGATGCCCCACGAAATGTATACCAGAATTGAGAAAGCAATCAAGGACCTCACCGGAGTACCCGATGCCCTTCTCGTGGATGGGGGAGAACACGCGGATCTCGCAACCACAGTTGCGTTCGCGCTCGCAAAGCAGAAGAAGCAGGCACCGGTGAAGATCGCTCAGGACCTTGCATTGGAACTGAAGAAAAATCCCGACATTGCCATGGTCACCGTTGAGGCGAAGGGACCGTACATCAATTTCACCTTCGGATCGGCGTTCGTGAGCGAAGTGCTCAAAGATGCCGTCCGGCCGGGCTATGGCAATCTTCCGAAAAAGCCCACCCGGGTCGTTCTCGAACACACCAGCGCAAACCCGAACGGCCCTCTTCATGTCGGGCATATCCGGAACTCGATCATCGGAGACACGCTCGCCCGCGCGTTCCGCAAGGCCGGCTATCCGCTCGAGGTCCAGTACTATGTCAATGATATGGGCCGGCAGATTGCCATCGTTGTCTGGGGATTCGATAACCTCGATTCCGCGAGGCAGGATAACGAGAAGGAGGATGCGCATATCGCCCGCATCTATATCGCTGCGAACCGTGCAATTGAGAAAGACGAAGGAATCACCCGGCAGGTCAACACCCTCATGCAGCTCGTGGAGAACGGGGATCCTGCAACCGTGAAAAAGTTCAGGAAAGAGGTTTCGCGCTGTCTCGACGGGTTTGCAGTTACCCTGAAGGATCTGAATGTACGACATGACCGGTTTGTCTGGGAAAGTGATTTCATACGGAACGGGAATACGGAGCGTATTATCAACAGGCTGAAGCGGATGCCCCAGGCCCGGGAGGAGGAGACGCTTGCTCTTGACCTGTCGGAATTCGGGTTCACGAACAAGTATGTCATCCGCAGGAGTGACGGCACATCGGTGTATGCTGCCCGTGATCTCGCGTACCATGCGTGGAAAGGGGCAAACTTCGATCGCATCATCGATGTTCTCGGTGCTGATCACAAGCTCATCGGCGCCCAGCTCCAGTGCACCATGAAACTGATCGGGGAGAAGGCTCCCGAGATCGTCCATTTCGAGTTCGTTTCCCTGCCGGAGGGCTCGATGAGCACCCGTGCCGGAAAATTCGTGTCTGCCGATGACCTCATCACGGAGATCCGCAAGCGGGCATTCGATGAGGTGACAGCCCGGAGACCTGAACTGGACGAGGCGACACGGAAGGCCATCGCCCGTTCTGTCGGCCTTGCAGCCATCCGCTACGATATCGTGAAGGTCTCTCCGGAGAAGAGCACGGTCTTCGACTGGAAGGAGGCCCTCGACTTCGAGCGGCAGAGCGGCCCCTACATCCAGTACGCCCACGCCCGGGCCTGCAGCATCCTCGGAAAGGCAGGGTCATTCACGGAGTGTTTCGAACTCGAGACGGAACAGGAGATTGCGGTCGCAAAGAAGATCGCCCGGTTCCCGGAAGTGATAGAACAGGTTGTCGCAGAACTCCGTCCGCACATCCTGGCAGTCTATGCCCGCGAGCTTGCCGACACATTCAACACCTTCTACCATTTCGAACCGGTGCTGAAGAGCGAGGGGAAGGTCCGCGATCGCCGCCTCACGCTTGTCAAGGCGGTGCAGAACACCCTGAAAGAATCCCTGCAGACACTCGGGATCGATGCCATCGAAACCATGTGAACCCCTGCAGAAGCAGGGGTACCAGTTCTTTTCAAAGACCTCCACGGCAGCCCTCAAGCCCTGCATGTGGTGCAAACGCGCCCTGCAGGGCGGCGATATGTGCTACAAGCACCAGTTCTACGGCATCGCAAGCCACCGCTGCGTCCAGATGACCCCCACCCTCCGCTGCAACCAGCGCTGCCTCTTCTGCTGGCGGTCCTTCGAGCACGAGCCTGCGGAGGAGGAGGAATGCCCCCCGGAGACGATTCTTACGGGAATCCACCGGCTTCAGAAGAAGGCTCTCGCAGGGTACAACGCGGTGCTCGACAATACCGTGACCGATGAACGCTGGCAGGAAGCACTTGACCCCAAGCACGTGGCGATCTCGCTCTCAGGTGAGCCGACGCTGTACTCCCGGCTGCCGGAACTTATCGATCTCTTCAACAGCAGGGGGTACACAACGTTCCTCGTCAGCAACGGGACGAATCCAGGAATGCTTGAGAGATGTAAACCATTCCAGATGTATGTATCCCTCGATGCACCGGACCGGGAAACCTATTATAAAGTCTGCCGCCCTCTCGGGGATACCTGGGATGATGTGCAGGAAAGCCTCCGGCTCCCTGGCTCCCAAAGGTCGGCAATCCGGATTACGCTCGTGAAGGGGCTCAATGACTTCGCTCCCGAACGATATGCCGCAATCCTGCAGGACTCGGGAGCCCGGTTCGTTGAGATAAAGGGATACATGTATCTGGGATACAGTAGAAACCGGTTGGCAAGAGAGAACATGCCGGAGCATGCTGAAGTACGGGCCTTTGCGGAGAAGGTTGCCGCGGCATGCGATTACCGGTACAAGGATGAGAACGAACTGAGCAGAGTGGTTGTTCTGGAGCGTATATCATGAGATTCAATCCCGAAGACTGGAAACGGAAATCACACGAGAACTTCGAAGGTGCATGGCACGAGGGCCCGTCGGTCCTGACCCCCGCAGCGCATTCGGAGACCTACCCGTGCCGGCAATACAAGCGGGCGCAGGCGCACCCGATCTTCGCCACGATCAACCGCCTCCGCGAGACCTACCTGTCGATGGGGTTCGACGAGGCGGAAGTCCCGGTCATCATCGAAGAGAAGGATATCTACCGCCAGTTCGGGCCCGAGGCGATGGCCGTTCTCGACCGCGTTTTCTACCTCGGTGGCCTCCCCCGCCCGAATGTCGGAATCGCACGTGACCGCCTTGACGAGATCAACGACATCATCCTGAGCCACCGGAGTCCCCTCGCTCATGGCGGATCTGCCGGAGCAACGAGTGATTCTGGCGGATCGTATAAACCTATGTCTCCCGAGACTGAAGAACGCCTCCGTGAAACACTCCACGCGTACAAGAAATCAGAGATAGACGGGGATGAGCTCACCTTCGAGATGGCAAAGGTCCTCGGAGTTGATGACGGGGTTGTTGTTCACATTCTCGATTCGGTTTTCCCGGAATTCCGGAACCTTGCCCCCGAGTCCTCGCGCTCCACGCTCCGCAGCCATATGACAAGCGGCTGGTTCCTCACCCTTGGATCCATCTGGGACAAAAGCCCGCTGCCCCTCCGCATGTTCTCGGTTGACCGTTGTTTCCGCCGGGAGCAGGCGGAAGGGCCCACAAGGCTCATGACCTACCACTCCGCATCCTGTATCGTTGCCGGTGATGACGTAACCATCGAAGATGGTAAAGCAGTCAGCGAGGCACTTCTTTCAGCGTTCGGGTACACGGATTTCCGGTTCCAGCCGGACGAGAAGCGCTCCAAGTATTACATGCCCGACACCCAGACCGAGGTCTACGCCCGGCACCCTGTCCATGGCTGGGTCGAGGTGGCAACATTCGGGATGTACTCACCATCCGCGCTTGCAGAGTACGGTGTCGGCGTCCCGGTCATGAACCTCGGCCTCGGCGTCGAGCGGCTCGCGATGATCGCGTATAATGCAAACGATGTCCGGCAGCTCGTGTACCCGCAGTTCTTCCCTCACCCGCTCTCCGACCGGGAAATTGCCCGGGCCGTACACCTCAAGGAAGAGCCGGTCTCCACCGAAGGAAAAATGCTCGCCCGTGCAATTGCGAGGGTTGCTGCAGCCAACGGGGCGTCACAGGGACCCTGTGCCTTCGATGCATGGGAGGGATCACTCGGGGGAACAGCCTTGAAAGTCGTTGTAGAGGAAACGGAGTCCAATGCGAAACTCTGCGGGCCGGCCTGTGCCAACGAGATCTTCGTGTACGAGGGATCGGTCCTTGGGGTGCCGGATGCAGAGAAGTGGAAACAGGTCAGGACCGAAGGGGCACCAACGGGAATAACGTACCTGTCCGCGGTCTCGGCCATGGCCGCTGCACGCATTGAAGAGGCGGCATGGTGCGGGAAGGGAACAACCGTCCAGGCCAAGATGGCAAAACTCCCGAGCGATATCAACCTGAAGATTGACGAGTACGCGATGCGGTACATCACGGACAACAAGAAGAAAGTCGATGTCCGGGGCCCGGTCTTCCTTTCGGTTCGCTCGATCATAAAGGAATAATTTTTTCCAGAGACGTTTTTGGAAACCCGGCCGCCCGCTGCAAACCCCCCTCCATCCTGGCGGGGGGGTCTGATCGTTTTTACAAAAAGAAGGGTGGGGGGTCTCCGGCAGACCCCCTACTCAACCGTGAGTAGTATCCATTGTTATGCAAAGGATGTACCTTCGCTTCCGCTGGAATTGCCGGCGATACCCGGAACAGGAGCAACCTACCCGGAAATGAGTTGGGGGGTCTGATCCGGGCGGAGGGGGGAGGGGGTCTGCGGGAGACCCCCCCCTGCCTGTGGGCCGGGAATCGGATCGTTTTAAAAATTAAAGGAGGGGGGTCACCACGACACCCCCCACCGGCCCGGGCAGATTGCACCTAATTTTGTTAGAAATACACAACATTCATATCCTTGTGTTAGAAATATATAACATACAGGCAGACTATGATGAAACCCAGAAATATGTATCGTATCGTTATCGGTGCGCTGATGGCGGCCAGCGGTGTTGCAGCCATTCTGATGAGCGGTGGGGAGGGGATCATTGGAACACTGCTCCTCTGTGCCGGGCTTGCATTCCTGATCACGGGAATCCTCCGTCACCGCAGGTATGGCGATGACCCGGAATCGGACGAACGGTCGAAAAAGATCGGGGCATATGGCATCACCTATGCATGGCTGACCGGCCTCTTCTTCATGACTGCATTATTCTGGCTGGATTATCTCAACGTGCTCAGGCTTGACACCCGGAATGCGCTCTGGATCTCGATCCTTGTCCTCGCCCTGTCTGCGGTGCTCTTCCAGGCCTGGCTCTTCCGGAAAGGAGATGTCGGGTAAATGGGCTTCTGCCCGCTCATAGCAGAGCATGTCAACAGGAACAACCAATCCGGAATACAGGATACCGAGGACCCCATGCAGACGAGGATAAAGGAGTACCGGGCCAGGTTCTCCATCACCCAGGAAGATCTGGCAAAAGTCGTGGGCGTGCGCCGGGAGACCATTGTGTTCCTCGAACAGGGGAAATATAACCCGTCCCTGAAACTGGCCCACGATGTGGCACGGGCCCTGCACACGACCATCGACGACCTGTTTATCTTCGAAGACGATGGTCCCGAACCGGAACGGACCGTTCTTGTGGAATAATCCTGGTTTACGGTGAAACAGTCGGGGAAACGGCAGGATCCGGTACTGCAGTGGCTGGGACCGGCTGACGACAGAGTTCTCCCAGAATGATGATGGTTGCCTCCTTGTCCAGCGGCTGGTTGTCATTCCCGCATTTCGGTGAGTAGATACAGGAAGGACAACCCTTCTCGCACGAGCAGTCCCGCACGAGTTCGTGGGCACTGGCAAGAAGACAGGGAAGGATGTCGTACGCCTTTTCGGCAAGCCCGATACCCCCCTCGTACGCATCGTAGACGAAAATCGCAGGTTCCCCGGTTTCACCAAACATCGGTGACGAGAGCCCCCCGATATCCCAGCGATCGCACATCACGTGCAGGGGCATCAGCGCGATGATCGCATGTTCCGCACCATGAAGTCCCCCCGCAAGATCGAGGTCTCCTGCATCGACCTTCTGCCCGATGCGTTCCGGCGGTACAAGCCAGAACGCTTTTGTCCTGAAGGTAGTCGGGGGGAGGGAGAGCGGTTCTATCCCGATGATCGTATCACCGCGCTTGAGCTTGAAGCCAGTGATTGTTTCGGTCACCTCAACTTCGCCGAACGCACACTTCACATCATTGAGAATGCGGTTCCCGGTTGTTTCGACGATCTTCAGGCTTACCTCCTTGAGCGGCTGCGTGTAGTAATCGACATCGGTCTCGGAAACCCGTATTGTGTGGGTTTCCAGGTCCATTTCGTTCACGACATAGGTAACGCCCTGGTGGAGCATGATGGCTCCCTTGTGTGCCTCGCTGAACGCGTGTCCCCGGTCCATGGTCTCAAGAAGCTTCCCCTTATGCATGATCCGGAACGTCGGCCCGGGGATCCCGTCCAGCTGGACAGCCTCCGCAGCACGGCCCCGTCCGGAATAGACCCAGCCGCGCGCAGTTTTTCGTACCAGATCGTGCGTGGCGAGATCTGCAAGGTGTGAAGAGAGGGATTCCCCGAAAAAGAGGGAATCGGCTGAGTCGTTCACCGGGAGTTCCGCAGCAGCGCAGAGGAGGTGCCCGGAGACGATATAGGGATTGTGCGTATCGACAATGGCATGCTCATGGGACCGGGAAAAGAACCTGTCCGGGTGGTTCATGAAGTACTGGTCGAGCGGGTTTGCCATGGCAACGAGAATTGCAAGCGAATCGGTACCGTTCCTCCCGGCACGGCCGGCCTGCTGGCGTGCCGACATCATGGTCCCGGGGTAACCGGAAAGGATCACGGCATCCAGTGTCCCGACATCGATCCCAAGCTCCAGCGCGTTTGTAGACACGATCCCCTTCATCATCCCGTCTTTCAGCTGTCGTTCAAGACCCCGCCGTTCTTCCGGGAGGTATCCGGCCCGGTACGCGGAGATGGCATCGGCAAGACGACAGGATGAATGTCTGGCATCCTCGCGGGCCCAGAGCGTCACCAGCTCCGCCATCTTCCGGGACCCGGTAAAACAGAGCGTCTGCAGGTCTTCTTTGACACACGAGAGGAGGAGATCTTTTGTTTCCTGGTGCGCTGAACGGTCACCGATCCCGTCATAGAACGGATTATACAGGACGAAGGTTCTCCTGCCATGGGGAGATCCGTCCTGCTGCACGAGCTCGAATGACCGGCCGGTAAGGTTTCCGGCAAACTCGACCGGATTTGCAATCGTGGCAGTGGAAAGCACGAATTGAGGATGCGAACCGTAAAAGGCACACAAGCGCAGGAGCCTCCTGACAAGGAGTGCGATGTGGGACCCGAAGACCCCGCGGTAGCGGTGGGCTTCATCGATGACAATATACCGGAGGCCGGAGAAGAACGGACGCCATTTTGCATGCCATGACAGTACCTGGTGCAATTCGTGGGGATTCGAGATGATGATCCGTGCATTCTCGCGGATGGCCGCCCGCTTCGACTGGGGGGTATCCCCATCATATATTGCCGGCCGTACACCAGTAGTGGTGAACCGGTCCATCTGTTCAAGTGTCGCGAGCTGGTCATTGGAAAGGGCTTTTGTCGGGTACAGGTACAGGGCCCGTGCAGCCGGATCCTGTTCCAGTTTTTCAAAGACGGGAAGGTTGAACGCCAGTGTCTTGCCGCTTGCAGTCGGTGTTGTGATGATCACGTTCCTGCCGTTCCGGAGATGGTTGATGGCATCACACTGGTGAGTATACAACCGGATGTTTTTCTGTTTGAGATATGCCGCAAGCGAGGCGGACAGTGGTGTCCCGAGCTCCCCGTATCGCGCTTCGGTCGGACCGGTGATGTCTGTAAAGACGACACGGTTCCGGTACACCGGATTGACAGAAAGAAGCCGGAGCAGGTCAGCGATCGCCACAGACATCCCCCAGGAGCCGGAAGAAGAGCCGTGCTAGCGATGCCACATCCTGCCGGTTGTGTTCAACAATCGGCACCAGCGGCCCGCAGTTGCCGGATCGGAGATAGGTTTCGTAAAATTCCGGGACCATCTGCCCGGGTACATCATCATCACGGCTGATGCCGAGGATCTCCTTCTCGAGAGCGCAGAGGCGCAGCGAGGAGAGAGTATCCTTCCATTTTCTCCGGCTGAAATGGAGAACATCGAAATGGGGGATACCATTAATGGCTTCCATACCGTAGTAAGCCAGCCGGTCGGAGACATACGGGGCATCGAATGCCTTCCCGTTGAAGGTTACCAGTGCAGGATGGTCTGAAGAGAGGTATCCCAGGGTTGCCATCAGGGCGGCCGGTTCTTCAGAGATATCGCGCAGCAGGTACTGCCGGACGATCAGGCGGCCGTTTTCCAGGATACCGACACCGAACAGGATGATTGGGCGGGAGAAGAGCCCGAGCGTCTCGATATCGAGAAACACGTAATCGCCGGGTTCGTGAAGACCGGCAGTTCCGAGAACGAAGGGATGGGATTTCGAATGCCGCTTTCCGATCAGGTCCATGATATCCGCAGGTTTCCCCAGACCGATACAGTCCGCGGCTCTTCTTGCAGGTGTCCGGTATCTGGGATGCTCCATCAGGTCATACAGCGTCTGGTACCCCCGCTGTTTCAGACGTTTTTCCGTGGATTTCCCGATTCCGTGAACAAGCGTAAGATCTCCGGAGATAAGGGATCGGAACCGATCCTCATCGAAACACGGATTCTCCAGAGGTTCGCAACTTTCCAGCAGGTAGCAGGAACCCCCGTCATTCACAAGTTCCCTGCCACCGGAAAACACAGCTTCAAGGCTGCACCCGTCGTACTGGTTGATGAGTTCTCTGAGATACTGCCGGGCCCTGTCGTATTCGGATGAACAGACGTAACTGTTCGAGAAACCTGCTGCAAATACATTCCCGTCACGGATAACCTCGTATTCCTGGAGGGTATCCACGCGCTGCCGCCAGAGGGATCCAATCCTGGCTCCAGAGACCTCCATGACCGTCATTGTCAGATAAACATGCCAGAAGAACGGGTTTAAACACCGGCCGTGCAGGGTGAAAGTAAAAAACCTGCAGGAGGATAATAGTTGGGAGATAACTCCAGTCCAGGGATGGTGTCATGCACGGAAGTTTCGGCAAGAATAAAATACGGAGATCGAACTCATGAAAGAGGTTCGGGGATTCCTCATCGATCTTGACGGGGTTCTTTACACAGGAAACCAGCCGGTTGAAGGTGCTGGCGAGGCGATCGCATTCCTCATAGATCATGGGTATGTTTTCCGGTGTGTGTCCAATTCCACCAGGAAATGCCGCCAGACCATTGCAGCCCGCCTCTCTTCAATGGGATTCGATATTCCGGCTGACCATATCTTCACACCTCCGCTTGCGGCAGTTGCCCATATGCGAAAGACCGGAAAAACCGGTTACCACCTTCTTGCAACCGGCGATGTCGAGAAGGACTTTACCGGCATGAAGAAAAACGAACCCGGGATGATACCGGACTGGGTCGTCGTGGGAGATGCCGGCGACAATGTCACCTACGACAGCATGAACACGGCTTTCCGTTTCCTGATGGACGGGGCGGAACTGCTCGCGCTGGAGAATGACCGGTACTGGATGGCTGCCGACGGGCTGTCCCTCTCAGCGGGCCCCGTTGTCAGGGCTCTCGAATATGCGAGCGGAAAAACCGCCCTTGTCATGGGAAAACCCTCTCAGGCGTTCTTCAGCCTTGCCCTTCAGGACATGAACCTCCGTCCGGACGAGGCTGTTATGATCGGCGATGATATCCAGACAGATATCGGAGGGGCGTATCATGCGGGAATGAGAGGGATCCTGGTGAGAACAGGAAAGTACCGCCGCGATTCCGCTGAAGCGGCCCCGGTACAGCCCGCATTTACTATTGATTCAATTGCACATATCACTGAGGTTATACAGCACAATTAACAGGGTCCGGCTTTCCGGTCTCCCGCTCATGCTGAAAATATTCCGGGAAATCGGGATCCCTACCGGGAATCCTCAATGACAATCAGCCCGGGGGCAGGATACTTCGGCGAACTTTCAACTCCCCCTGAGGAAGTTTCCAGCCTTTGAAGGGCAGTAGTACAATACTGGCGCGACACATCAATCCCGATGAACCGGCGCCCAAGCTTGTATGCCACAAGGGAACTCGTCCCGGCACCGTTGAAGGGATCCAGCACGATGTCGTTCCTGTACGAGAAGAGTTTCATCAGCCGACGGGGCAGCTCTTCGGGAAACATGGCGGGATGGTCATAATCCTTCATCCGGATTTCCGGAGGAAACGACCACTTCCCCAGCACCCACTCTTTGAATTCCTCGGCTGTGATATCGATATCCTCGCGCCTGCCGCTTTTCTTGTGCGTTTCTTTCGCAAATACTTCGATGAATTCCCAAGTGTATTTGATATAGGGCATCGAGGGTGATTTCCAGCTGCCCCATGCCGTGTACTTTGCGTTGTAATTGTTCTTCTCCCAGAGGAACTCGGCTTTCCAGAGCAGCCCGAGATCGGCCAGCTGGTGGGATATTATGTGGTGCGTCGGGATATAATCCGAGAAGAGTGGCTGGACGTTGACCGCGATGCGGCCACCCGGCTTGAGGACCCGCACACATTCGCGCCACACGGCATGCAGGTTCCCGAAATACTCGTTCCATTCATGGGTATCGTCGTGGGGGTCCTGGGCATATGAATGGCCGAAGTTATAGGGGGGGGACGTGACGACCAGGTCGATGCTCTGATCCGGGATATGGTCAAGGACTTTCAGGGCATCGCCGCAGATAATTTTGTTGATGAACGGAGATAACGCGGGTGATTCCTCAGACCGGAAGGTGTGTTTTGCCTCTTTGGATCCCTTCCGGATCCTGGCCTTTCCTTCCTTGTCCCGGACCTTCTCCGGTTTCATCGCGGTAATCCCGGGTACACATTACCGCACAGGAGTAAAAGGGTGCCTGTTCGTGCTGTCTGAACCAAATGCTGGTTTTGTGCGTTTTTATGTACTGACGACCAAGGATTCCCGTTGGAGATTAAAAAACCGGATCCCGATTTTCGTACGAAAATCGATCCGCGGTTTTGATCTCATAATCGATCCCTGGTTCTCATTTTGAAATCGATCCGCGATTGAAAAGCAGTTCTCAGATAAAAAGTACAGACGGAACGCAAAATCGGAACCCGATTTTCGTACGAAAATCGATCCTCGATTTTGAGATCAAAATCGATCCCCGGTTTTCATTTTAAAACCGGATCCCGATTTTCAGATCGCAATCGCGATCACGATCGCGATTGAAAAACCGATCCGGATCAATCGCGATCCGATTTTGATCTGCAAATCGGGTCGCGATTGAAAGCACCCAGTATATCCTTAGATCCATTAAGTATGCGCTATGGTTACTTACGCTGGAACCGCTGGCACTCCCGGACCAACCTGCTAACATGCTACCAACCAACCTGCCATGCCCGGCGCACAACCTGCCAACCTTCTCCAACTTCCCGGCCCGCGCCGCGTTATACGACCAGGTATGTCCCGTTGAAAAGCGTTTAATGCCGCAGTCGCCATACATTCTTCGGTAGTACTATGCTGCATATCGAACACCTCCACGTGAATATCGGCGACAAGGAAGTGTTGCGCGATATCAACCTCCATATCAACGAAGGGGAGACCCATGTCCTCCTCGGCCCCAACGGGTCGGGGAAGACCACCCTCTTAATGACCATCATGGGGTTCTCCACGTATACTATAACCAAAGGGACGATCACCTTCAAGGGCGAGGACGTGACCCGGATGCATTCCAACGAGCGTGCGAAACGGGGGATGGGGATGCTCTTCCAGCGCCCCCCTACCATCTCCGGCCTGAAACTCGGGAAGATGCTCTCCGCCATCTCCAAGACAAAACAGGAGAACATACCGGAACTGGCAAAGACCGTCCACATGGACAGGTTCCTCGAACGCGATATAAACAAGGGATTCTCCGGCGGGGAGATCAAGCGCAGCGAGGTGCTGCAGCTGATGATCCAGAACCCGGACTTCATCATGCTCGACGAACCGGAGAGCGGCGTCGACCTGGAGAACATCTCCCTCATCGGTACCAACATCGGGGCGCTGCTCGAGAAGGACAAGCACCTTGCGAAACGGAAGAAATGCGGGCTCGTCATCACGCACACGGGATATATCCTCGATTACCTCGATGCCGACAAGGGGCATGTGATGTGCGAGGGACAGATCCGTTGCCACGGGAACCCCCGGGAGATCTTAAAGGACATCAAGCAGCGCGGGTACAGGGAGTGTATGGAATGCCGGAACCAGTAAGAGTCCCAAACCTGTCGAAAGCCGACCAGAACCGCCTCGCCCAGTCGGGAATCGACCTCTCCATGAAGAACCGGTGCGGCAGCTACCTCCAGATGGACCAGGACATCGTCCAGTCCGAGTGCTCGCAGGAGGGGATCGAGGTCCTGTCATACAAAAAGGCGATGGAAAAGTATGACTGGATCAAGGAGTATGCGTGGAAGGTCGTCTCTCCTGAAAAGGATGATATCACCAGGTACGTTGCAGCACAGAAGGAGCCAAAGGGATACGTTATTATCGCCCACAAGGGATCGAACAACATCTTCCCGATCCAGGCATGCCTTTTCCTCGGGCGCGAGCAGATCCAGCATGTCCACAATATCGTCATCGCCGAGGAGGGTGCGGAGCTTCATATCATCTCCGGCTGCACGAGCGGGGAGCATGTTGGCAAAGGTGGCGCTCATTACGGGATCTCGGAATTTTACGTTAAGAAGAATGCCAAGATCAGCTTCACGATGATACACAACTGGAGCGAGAAAATCGAAGTCTATCCCCGGAGCGCCTCGATCGTCGAGGAAAACGGCGTGTTCCTCTCGAATTACGTCTGCATGCAGCCGGTGAAGAAGGTCCAGATGTACCCGACTGCAACCTTAAAGGGAGCGAACTCCGTTGCCCGGTTCAGCAGTATCGTCATCTCCACGCCGGGATCCCATATGGATCTCGGATCGCGGGCAGTTCTCGAGGCACCCGGAGCGAGCGCCGAACTGATCACCCGTGCCATAACGAAGGGCGGTACCATCATCTCACGGGGCCATATCAACGGCAAGGTTGCCGGCACCCGCGGACACCTCGAATGCAAGGGCCTGATCCTGCAGGACGGGGTCGTGTACGCGATACCGGAGATCGAAGGCTCGGTTGTCGGCACGGAACTTTCCCACGAAGCGGCTGTAGGGAAGATTGCCAAGGACGAGATCGAATACCTGATGTCGCGCGGGCTTGACGAGGACGAGGCAACGTCAACGATCATCCGTGGATTCCTCGATGTGAAGATCAGCGGCCTTCCCGAGGCGCTGCAGCAGCAGATCGATGCATCCATCGATGTGGCGGAAAAATCAGGTTTCTGAAACAGTATGGAAGCATATCCCCGGGCTGAAGAACGACGGATCATGGTGGAACGCCAGATCGCAGCCCGGGGCATCCGCGACAAACGCGTGCTCGGGGCAATGCTGGAGATCCCCCGCCACCTCTTTATCCCGCCTCCCTACGATCGGTCAGCATATGATGATAATCCGCTCCCGATCGGCAACGGGCAGACTATATCCCAGCCATACATCGTTGCGCTTATGACGGAACTGCTCCGCCCGAAAGCTACTGATAATGTCCTTGAGATCGGTGCAGGAAGCGGGTACCAGGCTGCGGTACTTTCCCTGCTTGTACGGAAGCTGACCACCATCGAGCGCATTGCAGCTGTTGCGGATCTCGCGCGAAGAAACCTGAATTCTCTTGGCATCAGCAATGTCACGGTCATCGAGGGCGATGGCACTCTCGGCTATCCGGCTCATGCTCCCTATGACGGCATCATCATCACCGCAGCAGCACCTGCCGTACCCCGGCCTGTGATTGAACAGCTTGCCGAGGAAGGGATCCTGGTTGCACCCATTGGCGGCCGTGACATCCAGGATCTGGTCATCCTCCATAAAAAGGGGGGCAATTGCAGGCAGGAGTACTACGGGGGGGTACGGTTTGTACCGCTTATCGGCCGGTACGGGTGGGAGAATTGAAACCATTGAAAATCATCGACATCACCCGGCCACTGAAAGAGGGGATGCTCGTGTTTCCCGGGGATATCATCCCGTCCTTCAGCCAGTCGGATCATGGCAGGTATCTCATCAGCGACCTGCACCTGAGCTCCCATACCGGAACGCATATCGATGCACCGGCACATTATCTTAAATCCGGCGATACCATTGACACCGTCCCGCTCAGGAACCTGATGGGCGGGTGCCGGGTCATCGATGTGAGCGGGGCGGGATCCCTCATCACGGCGGCTCATCTCCGGGGAATGATTCGGGGAGCAACGCGGATACTGCTTAAAACACGGTTTTCAGGTATGGATACCTTTACCAATGCATATCCTTCGCTTGCTCTCGATGCGGCATTCCTGCTCACGGATGCCGGGGTGGAATGCATCGGGATCGACTCCCCCTCCATTGAATCGTTCGAATGCGATGGTTCCGTGCACCGGCAACTCCTGGAAAAGGGATGTCTCATCATTGAAGTGCTTGATCTGTCGGGAGTACCGGAAGGGGATTATGAGATGGTGGCGCTCCCGCTCCGGCTTGAAGGTCTTGACGGTGCGCCTGCCCGGGTCGTCCTTATACAACACCTGGAGGAATAACCATGGATTTGATACGGGATTCGGTACTGAAGATTCGGGAACTCCTGGAACACGGGGGGTGCGGGGAGGGGGATGTCCTTCTTGATGTGAATCCAAAAGCTGTGAACTGCCAGTTTGAGAAAGGTGCGTGCATGACTGCATCATTCGGAGGAAGAACTGCGGATTTTGTAACATTCGATCCCATCAGGGCGCGGACAAGGATTTCTTTCATGTACGATGCCCCGCTCGATACCCCGGCAACGAGGGGTGCTGCATCCGCCATCATCAATGTTGTCACCGGCTTTTTCTGCCTGTCACGGGTGCTCCATGCATGCCCGGAGTCATCCCACGCAGCCTGTCTTGCAGAATTTCGGCCGTATATCGGGAACCGGAGGGTATACGTTGTCGGAGAAATTCCGGCATTCGGAGATCACTTCAGAGGGCAGATCGTCCCGGATCCGGAACATGCCGATATCATCCTGATCGGGGGGGATGGTATGGTCATTTCAGGAACCGGAAACCTCATCGAACGGTACCGGGAAAAGAAGAGAATCGTCGGTATCGGACCATCCGTTGCCGGGATATGCCGGATCCACCAGATTGAACACTGGTGCCCGTACGGCAGATCTTCATGAGATCCGTTCTTCCGGAATCCTCTGCCATCTTTTCAGGGATAAAACTCTTTTTAGACAGAGAACCAATGATGTTGCATGCTGTTCGGCTCCTCGGGAATACGGGGTAAATATAACCTGAATCTTGCTGATATCGCCCTGAAGGCCGGTTCTGTCCTGGGATCCGGTTCTCCTGATATAATCGTTGGTATAGATACCCGGACAACCAGCCCCATTCTTGCACATCTGGTTACTGCCGGAATTCTCGGGTCCGGAGGATCTGTCAGGTCTGCAGGGATTGTTCCAACCCCGACCGTGGCATTTTGTTCCCGGCTGGCGCAGGCCGGTTGCATGATAACTGCATCCCATAACCCGGAAGACTACAACGGGCTGAAACTGTTCAACAGGGACGGGTCATCGTTCACAAAAAAACAACAGGCAGAGACAGAAGAGCTGCTCGGCGCCTGTCACTGGACGGACTGGAAACACCAGGGGCATGAACACACATTTGATGCCATCACCCCCCATATAAAGGCGATACTTGACGGCGTGGATATCCCTCACGGCGGATCAGCTGTCCTGGATTGCGGGAATGGTGCAGGAAGTACGCTCACCCCGTCTCTTCTCTCGGATGCGGGCGTGAAGACAACCTGTATCAACTGCAATCCGTCGGGACATTTCGGACGCCCGTCCGAACCCCTGGAAGAGAATGTCTCGTATCTTGGGGAAATCGTGAAAAAAACCGGTGCACGCTGTGCCGTTGTCCACGATGGCGATGCCGATCGCATGATGGCATTCGATAACAGGGGCAGGTATATCAGCGGGGATCACCTTCTTGTGCTCTTTGCACGATATCTGGGTGCAAAACAGGTTGTAACGACAAGCGACGCATCGATGATTATCGAGGACACGGCGGAGGTGCGGCGGACACCGGTTGGCGATGCCTATGTATCGGAAGAACTCCTGAAATGGGGTGATTTCGGGGGTGAACCATCCGGTGCCTGGATCTTCCCGAAAATCTCATACTGTCCTGACGGGCCCTTTGCCGCGACCCTCTTTTGTGAAATGTCTTCTGAATGGGATATTGCACAGGAAATCGATGAAATACCATCATACCCTCTGATACGGGAGTCGTATCACTGTGAGAATGCCCGGGACATCCTTCTATCGCTCGGCGCTTCCAGCCCGACGGATGGTATACGCATGAGCGGGGAGGATGGATGGTACCTGATCCGGGCAAGTGGTACCGAGCCCAAGATCCGGATTACCGCTGAAGGTAAGACACCCGCAAAGGCGAAAGAACTCCTGACCATGGGGAAGGAACGTATTCAGAAGGGGAAAACCCCTTAAATGTTGCAGGAAGAGCTGTAGGTATGGAATGTGTCGTTCTCGCCGCAGGAGAGGGGAAGCGGATGCGCCCCCTCACGGCGAAACGTCCGAAAGTGATGCTCCCGCTGGCGAACCGGCCGATGATGGAACATCTGGTTCTCGCGACGCGGGATGCCGGGATCAGCGATTTTATCTTCGTCGTAGGATACGGGGAACGGGAGATCCGGGCACATTTCGGCGACGGTTCCCGCTTCGGGATCAGGATAACGTATGCCGCCCAGCGACACCAGCAGGGAACGGCAGATGCTGTCAGGTCCGTCCGGGATCTGGTGACCGGCCCGTTCCTCCTGATGAACGGTGATATGATCCTGAACCATGCCGATATTGCAGACTTCATTCAACGCCCTGCCCCGTGTATGGGTATCAGTACGACAGATCA
Source organism: Methanoregula sp. PtaB.Bin085 (assembly GCF_002067035.1). Lineage (GTDB taxonomy): Archaea > Halobacteriota > Methanomicrobia > Methanomicrobiales > Methanospirillaceae > Methanoregula. The sequence goes on from NZ_MVQB01000062.1 coordinate 69,803, forward strand.
CCCGGGGGATTATGGCGTTGTGCTCGTCAGCGATGACAGGGTCATATCACTTGAAGAGAAATCACCCCACCCGAAATCCAACCTCATCAATGCGGGGCTGTACCTCCTCTCTTTGGATATATTCGACCTCGTTGACAGGGTGAAACCCTCGGCCAGGGGCGAACTCGAGCTTACGGATGCCCTTGCCGGGCTGATCGCAGAACGGAAGCTCGGGACATACCGGCTCCCGTACTGGATGGATGTCGGGTATCCGTGGGATATGCTCGACGCGAACGCAATCCTGATGGAGAAAAATCCCGGAAGTATTGCCGGGACCGTTGAAGACGGGGTGACACTCAAAGGCCCGGTCCAGGTCGGGGAAGGCAGTATTCTCAGGTCCGGAACATATATCGAGGGCCCCTGCATAATCGGGAACAACTGCCGGATCGGACCCCATGCATATATCAGGGGGTCGACAAGCATCGGTGATGACTGTCATATCGGGTATTGTACGGAGATCAAGAATTCTATCATCATGACGGGAACAAAAGTCCCTCACTTCAACTATATCGGCGATTCGGTTATCGGCACTCACTGTAACTTCGGTGCAGGCACCAAGGGGGCAAATCTCCGGCATGACCACGCGAACGTCAGGGTATGCGGGAAAGATACTCGCAGGAAGAAATTCGGTGCGATCATCGGTGACAACGTCCAGTTCGGGATCAACTGCTCCATCAATGTCGGGGCTGTGATCGGCAGTAACGCACAGTTCGCGCCGAACTCATTCATTGAAGGATGTATTGGAGACAATGCAAGTATCCGGTAGGTAACACAATGCAGGCAGTTATTCTTGCAGCAGGGGAAGGAATCCGGGTCCGGCCGCTCACCAGGAGTAGGCCGAAAGCAATGATCCCGGTGGCAAACCGCCCTATCATTGAATATGTGATCGATGCACTTCTGAAAAACGGTATCCGTGACATTATCGTTGTCGTAGGATACCGCAAGGAACAGGTGACGCGGTTTTTAAACGGGCTCGAAGTCCCGGTTGAAGTTGTGGTCCAGGAAAAACAACTTGGCACGGCCCACGCTCTCCAGTGCGCAGAATCACTGATCAAAGGAGATTTCCTCGTCCTTCCGGGCGATAATTATATCGACCCCCGGTCCATCGCCCGTATCCGCGATACGACAAACGCTGTCCTTGTCAAGGAACACCCCAGTCCCTCGAATTTCGGGGTCGTTTTCATGAATAACGGCCTCGTGACCGATATCGTGGAAAAGCCAGAACATTCCCCGAGTTTCATGGTGAGTACGGGCATCTGTTCCCTGAAAAAGAGCTTCTTCTCCTATATCCGGGGAACCGATATAACCGATGCCGTGGCGGGAATGATCCAGGCCGGAGAACCTGTCCGGGCTGTTCCGGCAGATGACTGGCAGGATGCCATATTTGCCTGGGACCTGGTAAAAATGAACAGGCGCCTTTTGAAAAACATACCGAAAGCACGGGAAGGCACCGCAAGCAGACAGACCATCATCCAGGGACAGGTCAGCATTGGAAAGGGAACGAGAATCGGCCCGAACACGGTTATTACCGGTCCCGTTGTTATTGGAGATAATTGCGAGATCGGGCCAAACACGGTGATCCTGCCCGACACGAGCATCGGCTCGCGTGTCAGCCTGAATCCATTCTCCATCGTGGGTGATTCGATAATCATGGATGATTCCACAATCGGATCGCATTCCCGGATCGTGGACAGTGTTATTGGCGAACGGTGCAGCCTTGGTGATCATACATCGGTTACCACCGCTCCCGGTCTCATGGAATTCGAAGGGCATGCCATCCGGTCGGAGTTCGGTGCGGTTCTCGGGGATAATGTTTCCAGCGGCCCGTTCACGGTATTCAAGAACAGTATCGTCGGAAATAATGTAACGATCGAAAGCCAGGCACGTATCTCCTCCCGTATCGTACCGGACGGATCCCTGGTGATATAACGTGTGTGGCATTATCGGGTACATTGGCAGGAGAGATGCAGCCCCCCTTATTATCGAAGGCCTTAAAAAACTCGAATACCGGGGCTATGATTCCTTTGGCGTTGCGACTGCGGGTGCCGGTATTGATATCGCCAAACACCAGGGACGTATATCAGAGAAGGGTGGTTCGGCTGCACAGCTCAAAGGAAAAGCAGGTATCGGCCATACCCGCTGGGCAACCCACGGGGTGCCCAGTGACAGGAATGCCCATCCCCACACCGACTGCAGCGGAACGATCGCACTTGTCCATAACGGGATCGTTGAGAACTATGCCTCCCTGAAACGGGAGCTTGAGTCGCGGGGGCATACATTCCGGTCAGAGACCGATACCGAGGTGATCGTCCATCTCGTTGAGGAGGAGTATGCAAAAAAACCCGACCTGCTGGCTGCCGTTCAGGCCGTTATCCCCCGGCTTGAAGGATCGTACGCAATCCTTGTCCTTGCTGCCGGCGAAGACCGGATCGTGGCAGCCCGGAACGCGAGCCCCCTTGTTATCGGGATCGGGGACGGAGAGTTTTTTGCGGCATCGGATATGACCCCGGTCATAGAATTCACCGAGCGGGCAGTTTACCTTGAAGACGGGGATACGGTATCCCTTTCAAGGAAAAACGTCGAGATCTACTCCCATGGCAAACCCGTATCCCGGCCGGTGGAACTTATTGACTGGTCGCTTGAGGATGTCAGGAAAGGCGGATTTGCCCATTATATGCTGAAGGAGATCTACGAGCAGCCCCTGGCATTCTATAATACCATCCGTTCGATGGATCCCGCGGCGCTGCCAGAAGAAGTTCTTCGGGCATCATCGGTGACGGTCGTTGCCTGCGGCTCCTCGTATCATGCAGGTCTGATTTTCAAGTACCTTCTCGAAGAGATTGCGGGTATTCCGGCCCGGCTGGAATTTGCATCCGAATTCAAGTATTTCCCCCCGCCGGTTTCAGGACTTGTCGTCGGGATTTCCCAGTCCGGCGAGACGGCCGACACCCTGGCGGCCATGAAGTATGCCCGAAGTGCCGGTTGTCATACCCTCGCGATAACAAATGTACTGGGGAGCAGCATCACGCGGGCAGCCGATACCACGTTGTTCATGCGTGCCGGACCGGAAATCAGTGTCGCGGCAACGAAATCATTTGTTGCGCAGCTCGCAATCCTGATGCAGATTGTCAACAGGATTTCAGACAGGAAATGTGATGAAATACTGCTGCAGGCACACAAGGCTGTCGAAGAGATCCTGCTCATGGATCTCGGCGAGGCTGTCAGGGTGTGTGAGAAGGCACAGAATATCTTTTATGTAGGGCGCGGACCATTTTACCCGGTCTCCCTTGAAGGGGCATTGAAGATGAAGGAGATCTCCTACATCCATGCCGAGGGATACACCGCAGGTGAACTCAAACACGGACCTTTTGCCCTGCTTTCCCCGGAAACCCCGGTCATTGCACTCTGCATGCCCGGCAATACCTATGGGGTCATGATCTCGAATATCAAGGAGATGAAGGCGCGTGGGGCGCCGGTCATTGCCATCGGGGTTACCGGTGACAGGGAGCTTCCGGATATTGTTGACCTCTTTATCGCTGTCCCGAATACTCCCTTATTTACCCAGATCCTCACGTGTCTTGTCATCGAGCAGCTCCTTGCGTACCATACAGCGGTAGCCCTCGGAAGGGATGTCGACAAACCGAGAAATCTTGCAAAGAGCGTGACAGTCGAATGAGAGAATATGGTATCAACCAGGTAGGACAAGGCGTGCAGGTATTCGAACCGGTGACGATAGGGTTTCCCTCCCGGGAAAATATCGGCAGAAGCGATTATCGGGGTACAACGATCGGACGCAACGCCGTTCTCAGGCCGGGAACAATAATCTACTGCGATGTCATCATCGGGGATGATTTCCAGAGCGGCCATAATTGCGTGATCCGCGAGAAAACCCGTATTGGTAACCGGACCATTGTCGGGACGGCAACGGTCATTGACGGGAATACAACAATAGGCAGCCGTGTCAGCCTGCAGAGTATGGTCTATATCCCTACGAATACAACGATAGGTGATCATGTTTTCATAGGACCGAATGCTGTCCTGACCAATGATCGGTATCCTCCCTCCTCCGGACCTCTCATCGGTCCAACGATTAAAGACGGGGTGGCTATCGGAGCAAATACCACGATCCTTCCCGGGATATGTATCGGTGAAGGTGCGTTTGTTGCAGCCGGTTCTGTTGTTACCCGCGATGTTCCGGATCATACGATGGCCATTGGATCGCCTGCGAGGATCAGGGATCTTCCGGAAGAGATGCGAAAAAGAGGAGAATAATAATCCATTCACCTGACGAGATCGTGAAAGATCCGGACCAGTTCTGCCATGAAGATCCTCCTTGTTTCAACCCAGGATTACATCCACCATCCGATTCCCTCGCGTCATCATTATATTTTTGAAGAACTGGCAGAGCGTCATGAGGTTCATGTTGCCCATTTCCATGTCAGCCGCGGGGAAACGAGACCAACCCGGCTGATTGTTGAGGAGGCGACCCAGTTCCCGTTACAAAGCCCTCTCTTCCATTATACCCTGAATACACCGTATCATTACCTTGTTTTTAACAATCTCCTCCGAGACAAGGGATTCGATGCGGTCGTTGCTGCTCATGTCCTTGCCGGTTCCGCGGTAATCCGTGCAGCGAAGAGATATGAGGTGCCGCTCGTTTTTGACCTCAAGGACTGGTTCCCCGACTCAGCAGCAGCCTATTTCAAGAACCGGCTGATGCAGGGCCTGGTCAGGAGGACAGTCTGGGAGATAACGAAACGGAACCTGGCAGACAGCGATCGCATCACGACGGTTTCTCCCTCGCTTGTTGAAAAACTCGGGAGGCTGGGCTTTACGGCAGGTCTTATCACCAATGGCGTTGACACCGGCCTGTTCCGGCCAATGAGCGGAGACACGGCACGGGCTGAGCTCGGAATTGGTGCGGATGAATTTGTTATTGGTTTCTCGGGAAGTGTGGAACGCTGGTATGCCATCGATAACATGATCCGGGCACTTCCGGAACTAATCCGCTGCCATCCCCGGACCCGGCTCCTGGTTATCGGGGGATCCCTGTTCACCGATTACCGGCATGAACTTGAAAACCTTGCACGGGACCTCGGTGTTACCGACCGGGTGATCTTCACCGGGACGAAACCATACCACGAACTTCCCCGGTATATTGCCTGCATGGATGTCTGTACAATCCCCTTGTCTCCCCCCCAGTGGGGGGATATTGCACTCCCGAACAAGTTCTTTGAATATTCAGCCTGCGGAAAACCTATCGTTATGAGACCAATACCGGATGTTGCCCGTATCGGAGGACCCAACCTTTTCGTGTATAAAACACAGGAAGAGTACATCGCACAGATACGGTCATTGATGAAGAATCCCCGAACGTTCAGTATCAACCTTGAAAAGTACAGCTGGAAAGAGAAGGCCTGCCAATTCGAAGATCTCCTACAAAGTCTCGTCTGATACCATTATCCAAATTTATTAATGGTCCCAGCTGAAACGTACTTACCACAAAAGGTAGGTTCCATGATAACACTTGATTTTAAAAGCCGGCGTTTCTATATCATCGTCGGTCTCGTTACATTTTTTTGCCTTTTCGCCCTCTGGCTCCGCCTCCTGCCCATGCTTGTCAGCGGAAATACCGATGTCCTGATGCTCGTGGCAAGCGACGATCCGCTCTATAACCTGCGGCAGGTTGAGCAGATACTCGCAAATTTCCCGGAGTATGCATGGTTTGACCCGATGACGAATTACCCGCACGGGTCTCCGATCTACTGGGGTCCTCTGTTTCCCACCGTTATTGCAATATGTTGTCTTCTGACAGGCGCGTCAACCCGGACGGAGATCATCAGCATTGGTCTTCTCATCCCGCCGCTCATGGCAGTGGCTACGATCGCCCTCATGTACTTTGTCGGAAAAACCTGCGGCGACTGGAAAACGGGGGTCATGTCGGCGGGATTTCTCGCAATTATCACAGGGCAGTTCTTTTACCGTTCCCATTACGGGTACATGGACCACCACATTGCAGAAGCCCTTTTTTCAACGTTATTCTGTCTTTTCTATATGTATGCGATCCTGACAGAGAAAGGGTCGCACATAGATCTGAAAAATCCCGGATCCTACAAATCACTCCTGCTGGTCTCCGGCCTTGCAGGAATTGCATACCTCCTTGGTCTCCTGACAATGCCGACCATGATCCTCTTCGCGATGATCGCCGGGATTTTTACCGTTATCCAGTTCATCATCGATGTCTGGCGCGGTCGATCAAGCGAGTACCTGCTTCTCATCAATATCACGATCTTCATCATTGCAATCATCGGCATGCTGGTCTTTGGATTTAAAAATCCGGGCATCGATCTTTCGACGTACTCAGTCGGCCACATCATCGCATATCTCGGGATGATCATCGGGACGGGCATATTGTATCTCCTGCAGATTTACCTGAAAGAGAGAGAGAAAATCTATTATCCTGTTGCACTTGCAGGATGCGGACTCGCTTTTGCACTATTCCTGTACCTGGCTATCCCGCAACTGTATACACTCCTGATTTACGATCTCTTCTCATTCTTCGGCCAGGCTCCGGTCACCGAGACCGTTCAGGAAGCCCGCGGGTGGGCGCTGGACATGGCATGGCATACGTTCAACTACGGTCTCCTCCTGATGGCCGGCGGTATCCTCGTGATGATATACAAGAACCTCCATAACGAACATCCCGAACAGGTCTTTGCCCTGGTCTGGTCTATCGTCATGTTCTTTTCCACGTGGCAGCATGTCAGGTACGAGTATTATCTTGCCATCAATGTCGCCCTGCTCGCTGCAGTCTGTGTAACATATATTTTTACCCGGGGACTGCCGGATATCAGGCACCTTATGTCCGGGGCATCCTCCCATCACGACGAAGGGGCAGGGAAAGAGAATGTACCTGCTCCGGGGGCCACGGCAAAGAAGCAGAAAAAAAGTCATAAAGCCGTATCGCGCCACACAACAATCAATTATCCCCTTGTGGGAATTCTTGTTATCACCATCGGGCTCTCCCTGCTTTTTGCCTACACCTCGGTTTCCTATAGTTACACAAGTTCTGTGGCCATCTCAACGAGGATGAACGCGGACTGGCGGGAATCGATGGAATGGCTGGGAAACAATACACCGGAAACGGGTGTCGACTACCTGAAAATTTACGACCGGAAATCGTTTGAATATCCTGCAGGATCGTATGGTATTATGTCCTGGTGGGACTACGGGCACCTCATAACCTTCATTGCAAAACGCATTCCCAATGCCAATCCGTTCCAGCAGGGGGTTGCAGGTTCTGACGGGGCAGCTGCATACTTCATGTCAACCAGTGAAGATGCAGCAAATGCCATCCTTGACCGTATCGGCACCCGGTATATCGTAACGGATATTGAAATGGACACCGGAAAATTCTGGGCCATGTCCACATGGAACAACGCGACTCTTGCCACGGATCCCTACCAGATGATCATGATCCTCCAGCGTAATGATAATCCCAATAGTGCCGATCTTGCCCGGCTCAATAAGCAGGAGTATTATATGACAACCATCTCCCGTCTCCATAATTTCGATGGTTCGATGGGAACCCCTACCGTTGCATATTATATTGAATATTCGGACCCTTCCATCACTTCAGCGTACTACCCGCTTATTACCACAATTAAAAAAATGGATGCGGCAGAAGCGAGACTCCTGGCCCTGCAGTATAACCTCAATTCCACGAATCCCGCAAAGCATGCAGTCGTCCTGAACCCGGATTCAACGTCCGATATCGTGCGCCCGATCGATACCGTTCCTGCGTTGCAGCATTACCGACTTGTCCATGAATCACCAACGAATGTATTCGATGTCAAGACCGGTGTGGATGTCAGGTATGTGAAAGTCTTCGAATATGTGAAAGGGGCCCATATCAAAGGTGAAGGCATCATTGAAGTACCTCTCATCACCAACACCGGGAGAACATTCACCTACCGTCAGGCAAGTGTCAATGGTGAATTCATCGTTCCCTACCCGACGACAGGAAATCCCTATGGTGTGAAAACCACGGGAAAATATACCATCACCGGGACCGGGAAAGAGTATGAAGTACCCGAATCGGCGGTGTCCGGGGGATTGACAATCCAGTAATTTCTTTTGTATCACGATCGCTTTTTTTACCAGGGTCGAATCCAGACAAAAAATATATCGGAAGGAAACAATCATTCTCCGGTATGTCAGCGGATGAGATAGCTCTTGGGACAAGAGTCCGTTATCCAAAGACCGGGACAACAGGTAAAATCCTTCATATCGAGCAGATCAGGGGGGAAACCTTTGCCGAACTTGACAGCACCCATCTCCTGTACCGTATCGACCAGCTCTCCCCGGTAACAGGAACTGAAAAAACGGTCTCATCGACCATTGAAGATGCCAAAAAAGTGATTGAACGGGAACGTGAATTCGCATCGGGCAGCGGTCTCCAGGACGCATTGAAGAATATCGACCAGAGCTGTGAGGGCGGGGGCTGATACACCGGCAAAGCTTTGGCGAATTCTTCTTCATTTTTACCTTTTTTCTGAACCGTTAAAAAGAAGTTCTGGTTTTTTCCAAAAGAACAACCGGCAGGTGTGCCGGGGATCAACAAACGGCGCAATAACCGGGCATTTCCGTGGTTTGACCGACATTCAGGATAAGAAAATGTGGAGTTCTGGATTGAATTTATGTATAAGGCGCGCAATATGATTATCAGCTATCGGCCGGAACACGGTGGGATCTGGTGGTATCACGGCATCCCACAGGGCCAAAACAATAAATATTCATGGCAAGGTGGCCAGACCGGCCATCTTTTCGCGGTAAGGAGGTTCGATTTCATTTGCATGATGTGACAATCCCCAGTGTCAATATCGGAGTTGTCGGTCACGTTGACCACGGCAAGACAACGCTCGTGAACGCGCTCACCGGGACATGGACAGACCGGCACAGTGAAGAAGTAAAGAGGGGTATCTCTATCCGTCTCGGGTATGCCGATGCAACGTTCTACCGGTGCGGGAAATGCGAGGGCCCTGATGCGTTCTCAACAAAACCGGACTGCCCGGTGTGCGGGGGGAAAGGAACACCCTTCCGATCCATATCCTTTGTCGATGCGCCGGGACATGAAACCCTGATGGCAACCATGTTGTCGGGATCCGCGCTGATGGACGGTGCGATGCTGGTAATTGCAGCGAGCGAGAAATGCCCGCAGCCGCAGACAAAAGAACATCTCATGGCACTTGAACTGGTCGGTATAAAGAATATCGTTATCGTCCAGAGCAAGATCGATGTTGTCAGCCAGAAAGAAGCGATTGACAATTACCAGGAAATTAAAGCATTTGTCAAAGGAACAATCGCAGAAAATGCACCAATCATCCCCCTGTCGTCTCAAAAGGGTATCAACATCGGGGCTCTTGTCGAGGCGCTGGATCAGACGATCCCCGAGCCAAAACGTGATCCCGATGCAGAACCGGTCATGCTTATTGCCCGTTCCTTCGACGTGAACAAACCCGGATGCAACTGGAAGGATGTCAAGGGAGGGGTCGTAGGAGGATCGCTTATCCGGGGCATTCTCCATGCCGATGAGAAAATTGAGATACGGCCCGGGAGGCAGACTCAGGTCGAGAACCGGATAAAATGGATCCCTATCGTCACGACAATCACCTCGATAAACGCCGGATCCAAAAAAGTTGACGAGGCAACCCCCGGGGGCCTGCTCGGTATCGGGACAAAACTGGACCCGGCACTCACCAAGAGCGATGCGCTCGCCGGGCAGGTTCTCGGGCACGAGGGAAAACTTCCGCCGGTGTGGGATAAGATCCGGTGCAGTGTTACCCTGATGGAACGGGTTGTCGGTGCGACAAGCGAACTTATCATCGAACCACTGAAACATTCAGAACCCCTGATGCTTTCAGTCGGAACCGCGGTAACCGTCGGCGTTGTCAGCAACACGAAAAAGGATCATGTTGAGATCGTACTGAAGCGGCCCGTATGTGCTGAAACGGGGTCACGGATTGCTATCAGCCGGCAGGTGGGAGCACGCTGGCGCCTGATCGGGATGGGCGTACTGGGAGAATAAAGATTCTCCTTGACGCAAATGCACTCATGATGCCGGCACAGTATCAGATCGATCTCTTTGATGAGCTTCGCGCGCTTGTCGGGGGATATGAACCGCTTGTGCTGAAACGGGTTATGAACGAACTGGAGGGCATTTCCCGGGAGAAAGGGCAGACGGGGGCCGCGGCACGGATGGGCCTGACCATAGGCAGCAGGTGTACTGTTGCCGAGGATAAGGATCTGAAACCCGGAACCGTCGATGAACAGGTTGTCGATTATGCAGTACGGAACGGATGCCTGGTTGTCACCAATGACCGTCGTTTACGGGATGAACTGTATGCACGCGGGATCGGTGTAATATCAATGAGAAAACAGAAGAAACTGGAGTTATTGCGGAGGTAGAGCGGAAATGTATCACAAACTGATGCTTGAAGACAAGGTTCGGGTGCCCCCCCAGCGGCTGGGAGAGAAGCTGGAGAAAGTGATCCTGGATGTCCTCCAGGAGCAGCTCGAAGGAAGTATTGACAAGGAGATCGGGATCTTCATCTGTATCACAAAAGTCCACGATGTCGGTGAAGGAGAACTTGTTCCGGGGGACGGAGGGGTATATTACGACGTGAAGTTCGAGGCCATGGTCCTCCGTCTCGCCCTGCAGGAAGTCATCGAAGGGCTTGTTGTCGAAACGACCAGCTTTGGCGCGTTCGTCAGCCTTGGTCCGATCGACGCGATGCTGCATGTAAGCCAGATATCGGATGAGTACATCAACTACGATGAAAAAAATGCCCGTCTCATCTGTCAGGAATCGAAGAGATACATCGGCGTTGGGGACATTGTCCGCGTGCGGGTTGTCACCCTTTCCCTGAACGAGCGGGAGCCCCGCGACAGCAAGATAGGGCTGACGATGAGACAGGCCGGTCTTGGGACTGCGCTCTGGCTCGAAGAAGAGATGAACAAGGAGAAAGAGAACGCCGGCCAGCCGGCGGGTTCCGTCAGGGAGAAGGCGCCTGACAAGGCAAAGAGCAGGAGGAAGGACCATGCCGCCGGCGAATAAGAAGAAACAGGGCAAAGTCTGCCGTGACTGCCACCGCGTGGTTGATGGTGAAAGCTGTGTCGTCTGCGGCACGTCAAACCTGAGTGAGGACTGGTCGGGCTACCTCGTGATAATCGATCCGGAGACTTCAGAGGTCGCAAAAAGGATGAATATCAAGCTCCCCGGCCGTTACGCCCTGAAGGTCCGCTGATGCTCATACTACCGGAAGAGCACCGCAGGCTCTTCAAGGAACCCTTCGGCATACTGTGCCGATCAATAGATGAGGTTATTCCCCTGATCGGGGGTAAGATTGTCTACACGGTAGGGGATGTTGTTACCCACAACCTGCAAAAAAAAGGGGTTCGGCCGGATGTCGCCATTGTGGACGGTTACACCATGCGATCTCCCTGCAGGAAAATGCCTGCGGTCCATGGTGAGTGTATAGCGGTAAAAAATCCTGCCGGCACAATCACCGACGACCTGATCCATGCCCTCGAACTGGCGGTCAGGAACACCCCGTCAACTATCGTTGTTGATGGTGAAGAAGACCTTGCAGTCATTCCCCTGGTTCTCACCGCACCGGATGGGGCCATCGTTCTGTACGGTCAGCCTGGCGAAGGAATCGTGCTCCGCGCGATAGACGACGAAGCCCGCAAAACCGCCAAACGGCTTCTCTCCCATTTTACCCGCACAGATTAAGATTGCTGCGTTGCCGGGACTGCCATTTCCATTTTTCTCTTCGGCCGGCAGGTTATCCGGCAGGGTCATATTTTAAATATACCGGTTTCCAATGATTACAGGATATCGATGGACATTGAGATCACCAGCGATAAAAGGAATGAACTTTTATCCAGAAGAGAGGTTCAGTTTACCCTCAAATACGACGGAGCAACTCCCTCCCGCATGCAGATCATCGGCAAAATCTGCGCCCTGCTTAATATCAAGGAGCACCAGATAACCCTTGATACGCTGCACAGCAGTTTTGGCAAGACCGAAATCACCGGTTCCGCACGCATCTACGACAACGAGGAGAGCAGGAACAAGACCGAACGCCCGCACCTGGCAGCGCGCGGAGTGCCCCAGCCCAAGGAAGAGGGAGCGGCATAACCATGGCAGCAGCGAAGAAAGCAGCCGCAAAAGGACCCAAGAGAGGTGCCCATTTCAAGGTCGAAGGCGCCAAGGTAACGACCGCAAAGAAATACTGCCCCCGCTGCGGACCCGGTTTCATGATGGCAGACCACAAGGACCGGACTACCTGCGGCAAGTGCGGATATACAGAATTCAGAAAATAACAACCAATGCCTGTTTTTGGGCAGATACTTGGGATTGAGGGAACAGCATGGAACCTCAGTGCCGCTCTTTTTGATCGGGATCTTATTACCCTTGCTTCACGACCCTACAGCCCGGCACAGGGGGGTATTCACCCCAGGGAAGCTGCCCAGCACCATGCTTCGGTCATGAAAGAGGTTCTCGGGGAAGTACTCGGGAATCCGCACAAGATTACCGGAATCGCATATTCGCAGGGGCCGGGACTCGGCCCCTGTCTGAGAACCGTTGCAACCGCAGCCCGGTCGCTGGCGCTGGCACTGGATGTTCCCCTGGTTGGCGTCAACCATTGCGTAGCTCATATCGAGATCGGGTGTTTTGCTACCGGGTGCCGTGACCCCGTCGTTCTGTACGCAAGCGGGGCAAACACCCAGGTCATCGGGTACCTGAACGGGAGGTACCGGGTTTTTGGGGAGACCCTCGATATCGGTATCGGAAACGCACTCGATAAGTTCGCCCGTTCAAAAGATCTCCCGCATCCGGGGGGACCCCACCTTGAAAGACTGGCAAAGCAGGGAAAATATACCGAACTTCCCTATACCGTGAAGGGAATGGATCTTGCTTTCTCCGGCCTGGTATCCGCGGCAAAAGAGAGTCGGGCTCACCTGCAGGATGTCTGTTACAGCCTCCAGGAAACGGCTTTTGCCATGTGCGTTGAAGTCACCGAACGGGCCTTGTCCCTCAGTGGGAAGAACGAAGTCCTCCTCGTAGGCGGTGTCGGGGCGAACCGGCGTCTTCAGGAGATGCTGAGGACGATGTGCGAGGATCGCGGAGCCTTGTTTTTCGTCCCGGAACAGAAGTATCTCGGTGATAATGGCGCCATGATTGCGTATACCGGAAAGCTGATGCTCGACACTGGTGCACGTCTTTCGGTCGAAACTTCGCAGATCAATCCTTCCTTCCGCTCCGATGAGGTTGAAGTGACATGGAAACACGAAACTCAGCAAAATGACGTTCGCCGGCAGGCTCATGACGATGCACGATATTGGAGAAGGGGAGCGGAAGCTGTGATCACGATCACCGGGAATACTGCCGGGAAACGCCGTATCCCGAAACGATACCGGGTGCCGGATCTTGACCGAAAACTGATAGCAGAACGAACACGGGCAGAAGCCAGGACGATTGCGGCAGCCCGGAGAGCAGGAGTTCCTACACCTGTCATGAGTGATATCACCACTGATACCATCTGCATGGAATATGTCGGTGGCACCCTTCTGACCGATAATCTTTCAGAAACAACCGTCCGCGAAGTAGGGATCACCGTGGGAAAACTGCATACTGCAGGAATCATGCACGGCGACCTGACAACAAGCAACCTCATCCTCCGCAAAAAGGACAAAAGATGCGTATTGATCGATTTTGGCCTTGCACAGGTGACTGAGGAGATCGAGCAGCAGGGCGTTGATATCCATGTCTTCTTCCAGACGCTGGAAAGCACAGCACCCGATCGTGCAGAATCCTTAAAGGCAGCATTCGTTGAGGGATACAAAGAGACCTTTCACGACGCTGAAGCGGTACTACACCGTGAATATGAGATCCGCCAGAGAGGTCGTTACCTGTGAAGATCACGATGGTGACCGGTAATGCAGGAAAAGCTGCAGAAGTTGCAGCATTCTTCGGCGGGTTGCTGGAGGTGGACCATATTGCGCTTGAGGTTCCTGAACACCGTTCAAGCGATGTCGCAGACATTGCACGGGGAAAAGCTGAATACGCATACCGTCAGTTAAAAATCCCGCTCATTGTCGATGACACCGGCTTTTTTATCGATGCGCTGGGAGGTTTTCCCGGCCCCTATGCTGCATATGTCCTGGATACAATCGGCAATGCCGGTATCCTCCGGCTGATGGAAGGTGTTTCCGATCGCAAAGCAAGGTTCATTACCGGAATCGCCTATGCCGATACAAACGGTATCGAGGTATTTACCGGAACCCTTGAGGGGAAAATCTCTTTTGGCCCCCGGGGAGAGAACGGATTTGGCTATGATCCCATCTTTGAAATCGGGACAATGACCCTCGCCGAGATCTCTCTTGATGAAAAAAGCAGGATATCCCATCGTGGCCGTGCTCTTTCGTTATTCCATGACTGGTTTGTTTCAGCGCGATCCCCCGGATAACGCAAACGGTTAATATCTCTTACAGCTTTGGTATAAGGGCAGACAGGAGTGTTTCATACATGGCAAAGTTCCCGGAAGCCGAAGCCCGGCTCCTCAACGTAAAAATATGCATGCACTGTAATGCACGCAATGCTATCCGCGCAACCACCTGCCGCAAGTGCGGCTATCAGAACCTGCGCCCGAAGAACAAGGAGAGAAAAGCGTAACCTTTCGATTCCATACCATCGTTTTTATTTATCAGGTGCAGATTGACCTGACCGGATTAAAGATTTTTAAAACAGGAATCTGTTGATCCGGTTTCACGCTGCGTAATATGTCACTCGTTTGCCTTTCTTGGCATACTCCCCGGCAAACGTCTCAAGGTTCCGTTTGTACCCGATCCGGTCAACAAAACCCAGTTCGCGGAGCTTTTCCCGTACCCTCATGACGTCGGGTTCGTCCGCCCAGTCGCGGGTGTAGACATAGATGACCTTCCGGTTATCGCGGGAATCCGGGTTGGGCTTGGCTGTACTGACTTTTGCCGAGATCCCCAGTTCGCCGGCTGCCGTGGCGTTCCTGACCTTTTTCCAGGCTGCATCAACCTGATCAGGATCCTGAAAGATCAGCCATTTTCCGGCATTCTCATCCTCAATTGCCTCGGGCGCACTGCCCGGGGCATCCAGGACTATCCAGTACATCTGGGTTGTCTTCGTCGGGATGACCCCTTCCCCGCTGCAGAGCATCGTGTATATGGTTTCAGGATCTGAAAACCGTTGCGACAGCGCTTGTGCAAGCTGGGGATATTCCTCCCGGAATTTCTCCAGGATTGCCATAAGGTCTGCCCTGAAATCGATTCCTCCTTCTACCAGTGCATAGAGGTACTTGTCCTGTGCACGGAGGCTCCGGTTCAGGAGATGCTCGAAGATGCCGTATGCCACATCGGTCAGCGCTTCGGGATCGGCTTCATCCATGAGTACCACTCCGATGTTGGCAAAAAAATAGTTTTGGTATCCTTCAGCACCACAAGTCCGTATCTCAGCGGATATCTGCCGCCAGTCCCGGTTAACTGCCCGGAATCGGGAGAGAATACGCGCAGAGAATTGCAATCGTCGAATGATTTAAGAGTGCACGGTACGAACATGTACTAATTATGGAATGGAAACGTGACTGGGGTCTTACCGCACGGGTCTGGTTCACCGGCCTGTTATTAGTACTCCTCTACCTCGTGTTCATGACGATACTCCTGGTACTCTTCCCGAGTATCAGCACCATCTTCCTTGTCCTCCTTGCCGTCGGGATGGGTCTTGTACAGTACTTCTTCTCCGACAGGATGGTCCTGTGGTCAACCGGCTCCCGTATTGTTGAAGAAGATGAATACCCTGAGCTTCACAGGATGGTAGAAAAACTCTGCAAAGAGGCAGACCTTCCAAAACCGAAAGTCGCAATCATGCAAAGCCCGATACCAAACGCGTTCGCCACGGGCAGGAACCCGAACCATGCGGTTATTGCATGTACCGATTCGATAATGCGCCTCCTGAACCGTGACGAACTTGAGGCTGTGCTTGCCCATGAACTTGCCCATGTCAAGAACCGGGATATCCTGACGATGACACTTGCCAGTTTCATCGCCATGATCTCCTCGATGATCATGCAGAGCTTTATCTTCTCTGCACTATTCGGAGGAAACAACCGGGAAGGGAATATTCTGGGAGTTATCGTTGTATGGGTTGTATCAATTATCGTGTACTTCGTAAGCACGCTCCTGATTATGGCTCTTTCACGGTACCGCGAGTTCGCAGCAGACCGGGGCAGTGCATTGATTACGCGGAACCCGCGGGCACTCATCTCAGCACTGAATAAGATCAGCGGGAGGATCGATGTTCTCCCGGATCAGGTGAAGGAACCGGTCGCGAACGCGAATACCTTTTTTATTATCCCGGCATCGACCAAAAGTCTTCTCCGGGAACTGACATCAACCCACCCGCCGCTCGAGAAGAGAATTGCGAATCTCGAGAAGGTCGAAGCCGAAATCAGAGGATATTAACCTTTTTTACTGATTCATTCCAGCGGGTATCTGCACATTGAATACCTGTGCACCGGGATGCCATCTTCCCGGGATTCTGCTCGTATTTTGCCCAAACGCAGAAAACCGGCATTTCCGGCAGGTGTATCTTCTGAACATTCAAACCGCTTATATTATATCTCCGGGCACTCAGTCAGATAGTAGGGAATGAATACCGAACCAGCCTCCGTTCTCCTCATCGACGATGACGTTTCCCTTCTCGAGGTCATTAAGCTGATGGCCGAACGATCGCGGGAGATGTCTGTCCAGACTACCCAGTCCGCCAAGGAAGCCCTGGCAACCCTCGCGCAGAAGAGTTTCAATGTCATTGTTGTTGATTACGATATGCCGGAGATTGACGGCATTGAATTCCTGAAGATCCTGCGGAAACACGGGGATACCACGCCTATCATCGTTTTTACCGGTCGCGGGGGGGAACACACCGCAATCGAAGCACTGAACAATGGTGCAAATTTCCTCTTAAAAAAAGGGGAGGACCCCCGTCACCAGTTCCGCGAACTGGTGACCATGGTCAAAAGAGCAATGGAACGAAGTTCCCTTGGCAGGGCTCTTGGAACGACCCAGCGTATCATCGCTGATATGATCAACTTCTCCTCTGATGCGAGTTTTGCTGTAGATCGCGACGGAAAGGTTGTTGCATGGAACGATTCCATGGAACAGCTGACCGACGTTCCTGCCACTGCAATGATGGGAAAAGGTGACAATATCTATTCCGAGCCATTTTTCGGGACAAGGAAAAAGATGCTCGTCAATCTCGTTTTTGAATCCGACGAAGAGATCAAACGCCAGAAATACATGCTGGTCAGCAGGGTCCCGAAGGGACCGGTTATTGCTGTTATCCGCGGACAAAAAAAGGATGGAGGGGAATGGACGCTCTGGATGAAAGCAATGCCGGTCTATGACAGCCAGGGCCAGTTCATTGCATCCGTTGGTACTATCCGTGACGTGACCACAACCTTCAGCGACGTTATTGTCCGCGATTCACGGCTTGATGAAGCTTCACAGGTTGCTGAAGCTTCGTTTACCGAACCCAAAAAATCCAAGGGGGGGCTGTTTGGCAAGATCCTCGGGAAATCCTCATCGCATTTCAAGGACGGTATAATCCTGTACGTCAAGGAGAAGAAACACGCCGAGGCGATTGCCGAGTTCGATAAGGCACTCGAGGCGGATAATAAACTGGCGCATGTATGGAATGAACGGGGGACCTGTTTCCGGGAGATGGGTGATCATACCAATGCCCTGAAATCCCTGTTACGGGCTGTCGAATTATCTCCGGACAATCCCGAATACCTCTTCAATCTGGGGGAGACACTCGAAACAATCGGGGTCATGTACATGAGCAACAAATACCTCGATTCCGCTATCCAGACGTTTAAAATGGTAGTAAACCAGATGCCGAACAATGCGAGTGCCTGGAACCACCTTGGCGTCTGCTTCAAGGAGATGGGAAAGCCGGAAGAGGCCAAGTTCTATTTTGACCGTTCGAGAGATATTACCCTTTGGAAAAAAGACACTCCGGTCAAGCGTAAACGTGACGAATACGTCTGACGACTTTCCGGAAATGAGACAAAGCGGACAATCATTTTTTCCGGTACGTTTTCTGAACACGTTTCGGAGACTTCAGGCCGCCGATGGGCGTGTCGTATTTCAGGCTATTGTGCGGTGATCGCTACCATGACCGCTGTCTCACCTGCTGAGGTAACACTTAATACTCCTCCCCCCCAAAATTGTAGAGCACAGTGCATCGATGGTCTAGAGGTATGACTTAGGCCTTCCAAGCCTATAGCCCGGGTTCGATTCCCGGTCGATGCATTGCGGGCTCGTGGTCTAGCTGGCTATGACGTCGCCTTCACACGGCGAAGATCTCGTGTTCGAATCACGACGGGCCCATGCCTGTTTTAATACCTCTGCCCGAGTGTATGCCTCGTATGCATTGTTGCGTCCATGATTGGCCGTGACGGCGTATTCATGGAGCTTGCATCGGACCCCCCACCTTTCCGCCCGTTATTGATTCGGGCGGGGAGACCCCCCCACAAAATTTTTTCAAAATGATCCGACCCCCCTGCCATGAGGTGGGGGGTCCGCGGGAGACCCCCTCCCCCCTCTGGCCGGATCAGACCCCCCTACTCAAATCCGGGTAACGATCGGAATCTGCACCAGCGACAGTAATTCCATGCGGGACCGGGATGGAACGGTTGTAAGAAAAAGCATGATATTCATAATTGAGGTGGGGGGTCTGGCAGAGACCCCCCTCACGGATCTTTGTTGCACGGGGGTCTCCGGAGATTATCCAGCCATGCATCGAATTCCTGATTGAACCGGAGGATCCTCTGGATCTCTTCCTGGGTTCTTTTCCCGGCCCTGTGTCGGAAATACCGCTCCCGGGCTTCGGCATCTGCATGATCCTCCTCGCCGTCACAGGCCAGCAGTTCCTTTTCATCACTCTTCCGGAACGGTTCGCTGGTTGCTGTCCTGCAGAACGCTGTCCGTACCGCTGACCGAAGGGGTTTTACCGCACACAACGTGTCTGAATGTCCATCCCAGCGGATATTGACCGGAAAACCTCCCCGGGCAAGCGGAGGGTCCCAGGTTGCATCAACGAGAACCCGGCGGGAACCGATCCGGACCCGGCACGCCAGATGGTACGCAACGGGGAGGGCGGATGCAAGCCGGCGGAGTTCCGGCGGGTACGCGAGATCCGGATCATTCCAGAGGAACGGGAACGTGGCATAGGCAACATCGTATCCAAGACGGCGGTACATCTCTGCGAGAAGGTAGTGTTTGGGGGCACAGTAGCCCTTGCCGATAATAAGGATCTGTTCCGGCGCGGTGACCGGATCGGTCATGGGAACAGAGAGCGAGTAGGGGATATCCCGGATATGATCAAAGATTGATATTATGCTCTGTCCATCGTCAAGACCATCCGTCCATTCTCGGAATGTATCATCAACCCGTGTTGACAATCACTGACACCCGCCGGTCTGTCACAGTCTGTTGTGATCCGCCCGGTAATTGAATATTGGGATTTGACAGATACAGGAGAGTTAAAACGAGAGCCTCCCCCGCAGGGGAAAATATTGTGCAGTCCCGCCAGCCGGATTGCTCCGGTGGCAGACGGACCGCGTGCAAAAGGAAAAAGGAAGATTATGCGTTTTTCATCTTGGCCTTTGCGACGAAGCCGTCCTTGCCAATGTAGTACATGAAGCCTTTTTCTTTGGCAATCTTTTCGGTGCCGACCTTCTTCTTGCGGCCGCCCTTGTTGTGCTTCATCGGGGCTGCCCAGACATATCCATCCTTGCCGATGAAGTAGAGGTAGCCCTTTTCGCGCTGGATCTTTTCTTTTCCGATTTTGGTTCCCATTTAAACACCTCAAAACCACTATTGGGTTTTGATAATGAGAGTTACCGCCTGATTATATAAAAGGTTTCCGTCGAAAGCCCGTCGAAGTCCGGATTTTTGCCACTTATTTAAGGTTCTTTTGGTCATTGTGGCGCACTAATTTGTCCGTTTGAAATCCTTATTAAAATGACTGTTTTCGAATATAATCGACAGAATGCTCCCGGAATGCTCACTGGGGCAGATTAGAGCACCGGAAGCGGAAGCGCAGCAAGAGACGGTATTCGTTGGGTGTTTTACCGGGGGTGCGGCAGGATCAGCCAAGATTCATGACCGGCTGGATATTGAAGGGAACCGTGCGGCTGATTTTCAGCGGCATTGCTGTGCCATCAGGAGTCATTACAATCGTGAATTTACCATAGGGTCGAATGCCCTCCCGGGGACAGAGAAGTATCTCAAATTGTTCACCGGGTTCCAGCCAGTCATCTGAATCTGCGGTTCGCCCGGGCAGCAGGTTGGCTTTCCCCGAAATCGTCCAGTTCGGGCAGACCAGCGGAGAGACTGTTGACTGCGATATGATCTCATGACGGGTATCCGTATTCCATTCAACTTGGAGATGATCCATATCGATCGCTCCCGTGTCACCGATAAAGAGTGAGACAACGAGCCGGACGATCCCCAGCCGGTCCGAATCCTCGTTCGTTATCTGTACCGGCATTTTCCCCACGGTTCTGCTGATTGCAGGAAAACCGTATAAACTTCCTGCCGGCTGCAGGTTATCACCGGATACATACATGCTTTCAGCAACGAGACCTCCCGGGAACGTCCTTCCAAAAGCAGAATCCTGCCCGCTTCCCTGATAAAACAGAAAAAGAACAATCAAACCTGCAACCGCGACAAGAATCATGATGAGTCCGAATCCGGTTAATCCATCGTCATCGATATGCAAAGAACGGATCATGCATGTTCCCTGCGATCAACAAGCCGTTTCGGACGCCCTTTCTGGGTATGGAGTTCAAGACCGCCCGGCCGGGTCATGTTAACAATGATTTTCAGGTCTCCATCGGAGTAATGACCGGCAAGGCCTGGTTTGGATTTCAGGAACCTCCCGATCAGGGTATCCTGAACAACACGCCGGTCGCACCGGCCCAGGTCAAGACATTCTACACTGATGCGGAGGATCACTTCGCCGGGAGCTTCACCATCATGGATGAATGCTTCATACTCCCCCGAGAGATACTCCATATTCTCAGGCTGAAAAACCGCTGTTTCGATATCAACCCGGTTTAATGCCGTTCCTGATATCCATGCGGTCTCTGCTTCGCGCTGCGGATTAAAAATCCGCATATGCGTCCTTCCGCACCCGCAGCGTTCCCGGGACAGAACGAGCGTGGTGTCTTCAGTATCATAATTCAGCAGGAGCATTCCGCTCTTTCCGCCGACCGGGAGAAGGGTCGTGAGAACACCCCTGCCACACTCACCATCTTTCACAAATCCCTGCATCCGGGGATCATACACATCCAGATGGACAAGATCTTCCGGTACATGCAGGCCATTCAGTTCCGTGCATTCCCCGCACATTGTGCCTTCAGTGCTGCCATACGTGTTATACACGGGGCATTCCCACTGGTCTGCAAGGTACTTCCGGGATTCATCGGCAAAACTCTCCCCGCCCGCAACCAGTTTGTCAATGGAAAGCTCCCCGGGTTTAATCCCTTCCGCGCTTATCCGTCGCCAGAGCCGGAGCAGTTTGAAAACGCTTCCCACGATGGATGTCGGCCGGTAATTCCTCAGGATGCGCGAATCAAAGGAGCATTTTCCAACCGGTATGATCCCCATCCCGAGTTTCTGGGCAGCAATCGTCATCGTATTTGCTCCAACGTTCATACCATAGGAAGCGCAGACAACAATCCTGTCCTTCTTCGTGAATCCCTGTGATACAAAGCTCCGGCAGTATTTTTCTGCATACCGCTTCCAGTCATCCCATGTGAGAAAGAATCCCTTGGGGGTTCCGCTGGTACCGCTCGTTTCCTGAATAGAGAATATATCAGACCACTCCGCGGAAAGGAATTCGAATTGCGGAGTAACCGGCGGCTGGTGCTCGCGGATCGCCTTTCCTGAAATCAGGGGCAGTTCAAGCAGGTCCTCATGAACACGGATTGCAGTGGGATCTATCCTGTTCTGCCGGAACCAGTGCCGGTAAAAAGGGGAGTGTTCCGCCGCATAGTGTACCGTGTACCGGACACGTTCATCGATAAGAGCATCAAGATCGCTGCGCTCCATTGTCTCAATTTCAGGTGAGAAGTAGGCAGCAGGCATATCAGTTGATTACCGGAGTATTGTTTATAGATTTTGCCGCACATCATCTGTCCTCATACTGGTTTTTCGGCCTCGACTTCAAGCCGAACCATACTGAAGCGGATTACTCCATCTGAATCCGGAGGGGAGAGCTTACAACACATTTCATAGAGTGCGTCGATAAATGCAGGACGAAGTGAAACGGGAATCCGATCGAGGTGAGGAAGCCAGGTAGTCCGTATCCAGCCTGTAAATGATTCACGGTTGGCATGAACCATATCACGCCGGATCAATTCAAGCCGTACTGGTTTAAGGCCGGATTCAAGAACCCATTCACGGTACTGTTCGGGGCCAAAGCACGCCCAGGGAGTACGGAGACTGGTAAAAAACTGATTCCATGGCGGATCCTGCACAAGGTAGGCAAAAGCCAGAAACGCCTCTGCTGCATTCCCTTTCCCGGCCATCTGAGCAAGCATCTTTCCCCCGGGCCGGAGAGCCCGGAAAATTCCCTTGAGAACGGGACGGTGATCCGTAATCCAGTGCAATGCCGCGTTCGAGAAAATAACATCGAACTCATCGCGGTATTCCAGTGCCCTCGCATCAGCCACGGCAAAGGAGAGGTTTGGATATTTTTCTGCCGGGTAACAGCTACTGGCGTACTGTATCATCTCCGCCGATGCATCAATACCGAGAATCCGCCCCTGATGAAGCCGGCGCGCGATCTCAGCAGTACTGCGACCATCGCCACAACCGATGTCAAGGATATGTTCTGAACCCCGTAAGTCCAGTTTCCCGATTACCTCTTGAGCACACTGTTCCTGGAATGCCGAATAATGAGAATACTCTTTTGCATCCCACGAGAGCTTCGTGGAGAGGTCTGGCTCCTGCATACTGTTGGTTCCTTAAAAGACATAGAGTGTGAACGGAAATAAATGCGAGGATGACTGGTCATGGGAAGTGTGCATTTATCATACCTGACTTCCCATCATGAGTGGGTTTTTATGTACTTCCACCTTATCCTGACCGATAACTGCAATCTCTGCTGCAGGTATTGCAGGGCAAAGGCCTTCCAGGATCTGGATGAAAGCGAAGGGGAGCGTGCCCTGACAATAGACGAAAATCTCCCGGTTGAACTTGACTTCGACCTCAACACCCTTTATGCGTTTCTGGAAAAAGATCCCTCACCCACCCTCACGTTCTACGGGGGAGAGCCACTCCTCCGCTCCGATCTGATCGAGCGGATCGTCAGGGAAGCACCGGTAAAGCGATTCATGATGCAGACCAACGGGATCCTGCTTGACCGTCTCCCGGCTGATATTATCAACAGGTTTACGACCATCCTTGTTTCCCTTGACGGGAACAGGGAGCTGACCGATGCAAACAGGGGATCGGGAGTATACGATCGGGTGATGGCAAACCTCCGTTCTATCCGGGCGAAGGGATACCCGGGCGAACTGGTTGCACGCATGACGGTAACAGAGAGCTCTGATATTGCAGGAGCGGTTCATTACCTTGCGGATAACCCGGATTTCCCGTTCTCCTCCATCCACTGGCAGGTTGATGCAAATTTTGCAGGGGACTATGCGCTGCGCGGGTTTGCAGACTGGGCCCGGGACAGGTATAATCCGGGCATCCGGCAGCTTGTCGGGGACTGGGTTGACCATATGGAGCGGGAAGGAGAAGTATTGAAGTGGTACCCGTTCCTCGATACAATGGAGGATCTCCTCGTGGGGAGAGAGAGCAGGCTCCGGTGTGGATCCGGGTACGCCAATTACAGCATCATGACAGACGGGAACATCGGGCCCTGCCCGGTGATGATCGGCATGAGCCAGTATTATGTCGGGCATATTTCCCGGTCGCATCCGCTCAAACTCAGCGAGGTACCTGTCGGTGGGGATTGTACGGACTGCAGGATCCGATCATTCTGCGGCGGACGCTGCCTTTATTCAAATATCACCCGTCCGTGGGGGACCGCAGAACGAAGGATTGTCTGTGATACAGTAGAGAATCTCCGCACTGCCCTCGTTGGTGCACTTCCCCGTGTCAGGGAACTCATTGATAAGGGTACTGTCACAGCAGAGAGTTTCAGCCATGAAAAGTACAATGGCTGTGAAATTATTCCCTGAACTATCCGGGGTTCCGGCGGTGAAAGCAGATCAATATTCAGGGAGATGTATTTATACTGGACCGCGTATTGTATATGTGCAGATCACAACTGCATGAGTAAAAACAATGGAAAGAAAGAGTTTTGGTGGCCCGAGAAACTTCGGTCCCAGAGAAATGACAAAAACAGTCTGCTCAGACTGCGGCAAAGAATGCGAAGTCCCCTTCAAGCCCACAGAAGGAAGGCCGGTCTACTGCAGGGACTGCCTGCCCAAGCACCGGAAACCCCGGTTCTAATCTCATCATTTTTCTCTTTTTTAGGATTCTTCACCATCGGGCAGCGGTTTTGGATGGCATTCTTCCGTAACCGTCAGTCTCATGATATCCTATGGTCAATACAACCCCCATGGCAGGATCATGGAAAGAGGCAAGGGAACTTGCCGTAAAGGATGGGCTCCCCATGATGTATCATGACTTCGACGACGGGGTCTTCGGTGCAAGCCGGCAGGGTGAGTCGCAGGGTGTATTCAAGAATGAAGTTTTTACCGAACACCGCTGTATCTGCATGCCTTCACATCTGACTGCAGAGGACCCCGAAGCATAAGAGAGATCGTTTTTTATAGAAAATCCGAACTGGTAAACGGGGAGACTCACTGCTTCTTTTTAATTTCCTGACGGAACCGGTGGATAATATCATAGAGCATCATGCGGAATTCCGCACCGATCTCTTCCCATGATTTCACATCTGAAACCGGTTGTTCCGTCTCTTCAACCCGCACCTGGTGGACGACTTCTGCATCCGTATCTGTCTCCAGATTTGACTGCCGCCAGAGATGGCGCATGATCCCAACGTAGCCGCTGGCAAGCACGAGGAGGAAGAGGAGAGGGATCAGGATTAACGCAGGCAGCCAGAACAGGGGGAACAGGAATGTACTGAATGAACCATCGATCCACTTGAAGACATTCAGGATAAATGCAATACAGAAAATGCTGCCGAAGGCCTTGATAATCGGAAACGGCAGATTGAGGGGGAAGGGGAAAGCGTCGAAGATATCAGCGATGAAAAAAATGATTGCAATCAGGAGAAGCAGCCAGAAATTTGCGAACAGGATCCCCTCGAGGGCCTTGTAATACATACCCTCCGGAGGGAGGAGGGTTGTCAGGATCTTGGCAAGGACCACGACGATCAGGAAGCAGATGATCCCTATCATCCGCGAAACGAATACCCAGCTGAACGATTTCTTCCGGTAGCTGCCCAAGCACATTCCCCCCAAAAGTCTGTACAGGATTTGCCGGTTGTGTTAAATAGTCTTCTTGATTTTTCCCGGTGCAGTCTTCGGGAAAAACCGGATTTTCCCCCGGTTGGGAATTTTTCCTGATTCTCCTTGCCGGCAGGTGCAGGGTTCGACACGTATAAATGCAATATAAAATGCATCAATACGCAAATAACTACAACAATGTATAAATATGTACAAAGTAGACCTTTAAGAAAGAAATTCGCAACGCCCTGTTCCCGTCCGTGATCCAGGGCCCTGCAATAAAAAACCCGGAATTACCGGAAAGCCCCGTTCATGGGGGAGTCCGGCAGGCAGGGAATGAACATGACGACACCTGAAATCCAGCTTAACCTGCAGATCGATGAGTATCTGACGGCAGTGAATAACCAGCCCAAACCCCTGATTATTCCCCTCTGCGCCGAATTGCCATTGCCGGATATCTCTCCTCTCGACGTGTATACGGGTATCCGGACGGGGTGCGGATTCCTTCTCGAATCGATGGAAGGAAGCGAGAAACTTGCACGATATTCCTTTATCGGTATTGACCCGGAGTTTGTACTCTCAATCGGGGAATCCGTCACCCTGAACGGTAATGAGCCCTTCGTCTCCATTGCACGGGATCCCGAAGGAAGGGATCCTGTCGAGAGGATCAAATCCGTTCTCTCCCGGTTCCATTACGTCAACGTAAAAGCCCCCCGATTTTTCGGAGGCATGGTTGGTTATTTTGCCTACGACTGTGTCTATGCTCTCTTTGAAAAAGTGCGGGAAGGAAAGACCGTCCGGCCCGGGAACAAAAACGATGTGCCTGATGCCTGTTTCATGTTCACAAAAGACTGCATCGTCATCGATCATTGTGACCGGAAAATGTTCATCTTCTCAAGCCCGTTCCTTACGTATGATACTCAATGCGATGAGGAATACCGGAAATGTGCTAACCGGATCCGGATTCTCGCAGATCGCGTGAACACCCTTGCATCTCAGAAAAAACCGGCAATTGAAAAACAGTGCGGTATCAAAACCGGTACGCAGTTTATTACGCAAGTATCCCGGGATGCATTCGAGCGTTCTGTTGAGAAGATCAAGTCGCACATCATCGCAGGCGATATCTTCCAGGCAGTCCTTTCACGCCGCATTGAATGCACGATCGCCGACGACCCCTTTTCCGTCTATGCAGCGCTCCGCGAGATCAATCCCAGCCCCTATATGTATTATCTTGATTTTGGCGACGAGAAGGTTATCGGGGCAAGCCCCGAGATGCTGGTGAGGGTAGAAAGAAGAAGAGTGACCACGGTACCGATTGCAGGGACACGCCCGCGGGGGAAGACACCGGAAGAGGACGCACAGCTCTCACAGGACCTCCTGAATGACGCCAAGGAGCGTGCCGAGCATACCATGCTCGTCGATCTTGCACGGAACGATATCGGGAGGGTTTGCCGGTTCGGGTCTGTGGATGTCAGCGATTTCATGGCAATTGAAAAATTTTCCCACGTCCAGCACATCGTCTCGACCGTCAGCGGAATCCTGAAGGACAATCTCGACTGCTACGATGCGTTCAGGTCATGCTTTCCCGCGGGTACCGTCTCGGGTGCACCGAAGATCCGGGCAATGCAGATAATCGACGAACAGGAGTACATGCCACGGGGGCTGTATGCAGGTGCGGTAGGATACATCGGCTTCGACCGTAACCTCGACTTCGCGATAGCTATCCGGACAATCGTGGTGAAGGCAGGGACCGCATCCCTGCAGATTGGGGCAGGGATCGTTGCCGATTCGGTACCGGCTAACGAGTGGACCGAGACCGAGAACAAAGCTGCCGCGATGAAACGGGCAATCGAGCAATCGGGGGTGTGCTCATGATTGTCCTGATCGTGGACTGCTACGACAGTTTTACCTTCAACCTGTACCAGCAGGTAGGGAGGCTCGGCGGGAATCCGGTGGTATTTCCCTGCGATACGCCGCTTGATACGCTGCAGAAGGTATCGTGCGACCGGATCATACTCTCGCCCGGCCCCGGTACTCCGGAGGACTCCGGCGTCTGTCGCAGCGTGCTGGAAACCATGAGCCGGACGATTCCGACGCTCGGCGTATGTCTCGGGCACCAGACTATCTGTACCGCGTTTGGAGGTGAGGTTATCCGGGCCCGTCATTTGATGCACGGGAAGACCTCCCTCATCCTCCATGAAGGAAGGGGACTTTTCACCGGTGTCGCGGCCCCGTTTACCGCCACCCGGTATCATTCCCTGGTTGCAAAGCGGGAATCCCTTCCGGATACCCTTGAAGTAACGGCATCCAGCGCAGATGACGGGTACGTGATGGGAGTCCGGCATACCGGTTACCCAATCCACGGCGTCCAGTTCCACCCGGAGAGTATCCTCTCCCAGGAAGGTGACAGGATCATCCAAAATTTCCTCTTTCATCCTGAGGTGAACGCATGAATTTCAAGGAAACCATCTCCCGCCTTGCGGAACGGCAGAACCTCTCGTTTGATTGTGCCGGAGAGGTTATGGGCACCATCATGGACGGAAAGGCAACTCAGGCACAGGTCGGGGCAATCCTCACCGCTCTCCACATGAAGGGTGAAACTCCTGAAGAGATCGCAGCATTTGCAAAGGTCATGCGCAGCCATGCCGTAACGGTGGCACCGGTCACCGGAAAAACCCTGGTTGATACATGCGGGACCGGGGGGGATGGGATGCACACGTTCAATATCAGCACCGCATCCGCTTTTGTGGTTGCCGGGGCCGGTATACCGGTTGTCAAACACGGGAACCGGAGCATCAGCAGTGCCTGCGGTTCTGCGGATGTGCTCTCGGAACTTGGCGTGAACCTCGCTGTGGATCCCAGAAACCTTGCCGGAATCGTGGAACGGGTCGGGATCGCGTTTTTCTTTGCACCCAATCATCATCCCGCCATGCGCAACGTCATGCCGGCACGGCAGGAACTCGGGTTCAGGACGGTCTTCAACATCCTCGGCCCGCTGACCAATCCTGCCGGCGCGCAGGCACAGGTGCTGGGAGTGTACCACCCTTCGCTGACCCGTACCATGGCCGAAGTACTCAGGATACTCGGGCTTTCCCGCGCAATGGTCGTCCACGGAGCAGGACTGGATGAGATCACAACAACGGGTGTCACCATGGTTTCCGAACTCTATGCAGGCAGGGTCCGTTCCTATTCGCTGGACTGCAGTACATTCGGCATCAATCCTGCATCTCTCTCAGACATCAGGGGTGGAACAACCCAAGAGAACGCTGGAATCATCCGCGAGATCCTTGCAGGGGAAAAAGGGGCCTGCCGGGATATCGTGCTGATGAATGCCGGGGCTGCAATCTGCGTAGGCGGACAGGCCCGCGATCTCCATGAAGGGATCTCTCTTGCAGAACAATCCATCGATTCCGGCAATGCCCGCGCGCGGATGGATGCCCTTGTTGATGCGACACGGTGCGCCTCATGATCCTTGATGAGATTATCCGCAGGACCGAGAGGCGGGTTGCCCGGCTCCCGGATTCGTTTCCCGAACACGGAATGAGCCCGCAGCTGATACTTACGGATGCCATACAGAACAGGAACGGAAGAAATGCGATCATCGCCGAGATCAAGTGCGCCTCGCCAAGCCGCGGGATTATCCGGAGGAACGTGGATATTCCGATGATGGCCGGCGTCCTGGAGCAGGGGGGGTGTGCCGCACTCTCCGTACTGACCGAACCGTACTTTTTCGGAGGAACTGTACTGGACATCGGGCGCGTGAAAAGTGCCGTGAATCTGCCGGTGCTCCGGAAGGATTTCATCATCGACGAGCGCCAGATCGCCGAATCCCGTGCACTGGGTGCGGATGCAGTACTCCTTATCGCGGCAATCCTGAAAGACCGGCTGCCGGACTTTGTTGATACAGCTATCGGCACCGGTCTCGAACCGCTCGTCGAGGTCCACACTGCAGACGAGGCTGACGTGGCGCTTGCAACGAAAGCGGCTATTATCGGGATCAATAACCGCAACCTTGCAACCCTGGGAATCGACCGTTCAACAACCCGGATACTCTCGGAGAGGATCCGGCAGGAAGGCCGGCTGGTTGTATCGGAGAGCGGTATGCGTTCCGCAGATGATGTAAGGGAGATGAAACCATACTGTGATGCATTCCTGATCGGGTCGTCTATCATGTCTCACGAACACCCGCGGAAAAAACTGGAGGAATTCGTATGCGCATAAAGATCTGCGGTATCACCCGTCCGGAGGATGCCCAATATGCAGAAAAAGCGGGAGCCGACGCTATCGGCGTAGTTGTTTTCTCCGGGGGCGTCTCGCGCCGTCACGTCCCTCCCAAGCGGGCGCGTGAGATTTTTGGTGCGGTCGGCCCGTTCACAACAACGGTGGCTGTATCCCACACTACATCTGAAGAGGAACTCCGCCGGATGATTGCCCTGCGGCCCCACGCCATCCAGATATCCCACCCGTTCGGGTTTGACGAAAAACCGGATGTGAAGATCATCCGGGTGATCGGGAGGGGAGATCCGCTGCCGGAAGACTGCGATGCGATTATTGTTGATGACAGTCACGGACAAGGCCGGGATTTCGACCCGTTGTACGCCGCAGATGCCGTGAAGCGCTCGAAGATCCCGGTTATCCTTGCGGGCGGGCTCACCCAGGAAAATGTCGGCGAAGCGATCCGGAGGGTCCGGCCGTATGCAGTCGATGTAGCAAGCGGAGTCGAGATCTCACCAGGCATCAAGGATCATGAAAAAATCAGGGCGTTTGTTGAGGCCGTTAGGAGCGTGTGAAATGGAGAGAAAAGGAAGATATGGAAAATACGGCGGGCAGTATGTTTCAGAAACGCTCATGGGTGCCCTGATAGAACTGCAGACCGCATACGAAAGGATCAAAAAAGACAGGAATTTTGCCCGGGAACTTACGTCCCTCCAGGGAGAATATGCCGGCCGTGAAACGCCACTTACGTTCTGCCCCAACGCCTCGCGGGAGCTGGGGTGCAGGATTTACCTGAAGCGGGAAGACCTTGTCCACGGGGGTTCCCACAAGCTGAACAACACGCTGGGCCAGGCACTCCTTGCAAAGCGTATGGGCAAGAAGCGCCTCATAGCCGAGACCGGCGCCGGGCAGCACGGGGTAGCCACTGCGATTGTCGGGGCAGCACTCGGACTGCCGGTCGAGGTCTACATGGGCGAGGTTGACACAAAACGGCAGGCGCTCAATGTATACCGGATGGAACTGATGGGAGCAAGAGTGATACCGGTCAAATCGGGCACCCGGACCCTTAAGGACGCCATCAACGAAGCGCTCCGCGACTGGGTGGCAAACGTCCGCGACACCCATTACCTCATCGGTTCCGTTGTAGGACCCCACCCGTTTCCCCTGATGGTCCGTGACTTCCAGTCCGTGATCGGCAGGGAAGCCCGCCGGCAGGTAATGAAAAAAGAGGACAGGCTCCCTGATACCATCGTTGCCTGTGTCGGGGGCGGATCGAACGCCATGGGCATCTTCTACCCGTTCGTGAAGGACGACGTGGAGCTGATCGGGGTAGAGGCCGGGGGTGAGGGGATCGACACCGGAAAACACTCGGCAACCCTCTGTGCCGGTGAAGCCGGAGTGCTGCACGGAACGCTCTCCTATCTTCTGCAGGATGCGAACGGGCAGGTTCTCCCGACGCACAGCATCTCCGCGGGACTTGACTACCCGGGTGTCGGTCCCGAACACTCGATGCTGAAGGACAGCGGAAGGGTCACGTATACGGCTGTAAATGACCCCGATGTTCTCGGGGCATTCCGGTTCCTCTCCCGGAACGAGGGGATTATCCCGGCACTCGAATCGGCCCATGCCGTTGCGTGGGTGATGAAGAATGCGGACCGGTTTGACCGCGACGATATTGTTGTCATCAACCTCTCCGGGAGAGGCGACAAGGATGTGGCTGAAGTGGCCGCGCTCGAAGGGAGGATATGATGGGGCGGATTGAAACGGTATTTGCGAACCTTGATCGACCGGCATTCATCGGGTTTACCGTTGCAGGAGACCCGGACAGGGAGACCAGCATCCGGGCAGCACTTGCCCTTATTGAGGGCGGAACCGATATCCTTGAACTGGGCATCCCGTTCTCCGATCCGGTTGCCGATGGCCCGACCATCCAGAAGGCCGACGAACGGGCGATTGCTGCGGGCACGACCGTTGACACGGTCTTTGAGATCGTCCGCACCCTCCGGAAAAAAACCGGTGTCCCCGTTGTCTTCCTCGCCTACTACAACATGATCTATCACCGGGGGATTGACAGGTTTTACCGGGAAGCGCGTGATGCCGGGGTTGACGGGATCCTCATTGCGGACATGCCCGTCGAGGAGTCTGACGACGTGTTCGAAACAGCTCTCCACTACGGGATCGATCCAATCTTCCTCATCACCCAAACTACATCTGACGACCGCATCAGGAAGATCGCTGCCCGGGCTCATGGGTACCTGTATCTGGTCGCAGTCCTTGGCGTCACGGGTGTCCGGGATACGGTTTCGGCCGGTGCAATCGATCTGTTACAGAGAGTCAGGAAGCAGACAAAGGTTCCCCTTGCCCTCGGTTTCGGCATTTCAACCCCCGACCATGCAAAAATCTGTTCGGATGCTGGTGCCGATGGCGTTATCGTCGGCAGCGCTATCGTCGATATTGTCGGCAGGAACGTGGGGGACCCGGCAGCGATGGAACGGGAGCTGAAGTCGTATGTCGCCCGGATGAAAAAAGATCTCTGACCCGATACCCTTTTTTATTCTACCACATCGCCGCAATACCCATGCTGGGAGAGAATTGCCATGACCTGCGTATTCCATCCGGGATCGGGTTCGTTCGGTTTTTGGGTGTGCGGAAGGTGGGAGATGTGCTCTTTCCATATCGTTTCCAGGGCCTCATCGGAGGTCCGGATCTCGTTCTGGCCGATGACCCGGCCCACGAGCTTCCCCTCCCGGTTATGGATCAGCATCCGGTAGCAGCGGAACTCCCGGCATACCGGCGGGCGGGTCGGGTAGACCGTACAGACAAAACCGTTCCCCTCAGGATTTTTTATGAGAAACAGGCACTTTTTTTCCTGGTTTCCTGTTTCCTGCGTATTCAGAAATGTGTCGGAGATCTCCCCGGCATATTCCGGCTGGACATGCACAAGGACAAGGTCATTGGTGATGCCGTACCGGCAATAGTAATCACGCTCCGTCAGCTGGCGTTCTATCCTGATAAATTCCCCGAAGCTCCTGCAGCATTTCCCGCACCAGTCACACACAAACTCTGCCATGGATACCGGATTTTTGGCGCCGGGGCTGATAAACTGCGCGAGTATTCCGGCCGGTTGTGCCCTTTTGCCGTTCCTGAATTACCTGTCAGAACGCTGTATGGCAGGTATGCCAAAAAATGTACAAATAGTGATGGTACACATTCTTTTAGCGGGAGATTATGACAGAAATATCATGTGCTGCAGGAGAGCAGGAACCTGATCAGGATCGGGGGATGGAATGACGGGGAAACCGCGAATTCTTTTTGTGTGTACGGCAAACGCCGCCCGCTCCCAGATGGCAGAAGGGCTGCTCCGGGCAAAATATGGCGACCGGTACGACGCGTTCAGCGCCGGAACCCGCCAGTCAAAGGTGAGTGTACGGGCGATTATGGTGATGAAGGAGATTGGGATCGACATTTCAGGTCACCGTTCAAAAACCCTTGCAGAATTTGATGGATTCCCTGTCGATCTTGCCGTAACCCTGTGCGACAACGCACATGCGATCTGCCCGGTTGTCCATGGTGCAAAAAAGACAATACATCAGGGATTTGCCGATCCCCACCTCACACCGGGAACAGACGATGAGGTGCTTGAAGGGTATCGGAAGGTCAGGGATCAAATATCAGCATGGATCGACAGCGAGTTCGGGAGGAAAGACGGGTAACTATCCTGTCAGGAATTCCCGCGCGAGGGAAAATTGCTGAATTCATGGCTCCCGGAGGACACGACAGACCTTTTCCATCAGGGCGTGGTGCCTGCGGAGATGGTTCATGAATGTACTGCTGCGCTCCCGGTCAGGAAGAGGCTCCCAGCTCAGGCCGCAGTCGGTATCCCAGAGCACCAGCCCTTCGGCAGGGGCCGGGGACAAGGGTTTATCGATCACTCCTCCCAGATACTCCCGGATAGTATCAGCTCCGATCTCGCCGTATCCCACGCGGAGGAGTGCTGCCGCCATGCACCGGACCTGGTGCCACAGGAAACTCTCCGCGGTCACTTCGAGATACAGGAAACCGTCCTCTTTTGCAACCCGAATCCCGAGTATGTTCCGCAGGGGGTTCTTGTCCTTCACGCGGGCAAAATTCGAGAAATCATGAACTCCAAGAAAATGCCGGCATGCCTTTTCCATCTCCTCCACTTCTTTCGGGGATTCAGAGAAATAATAACGGTATGTCCGCGACCTGGCATCATAGCGCGGGTGGAATTCTGCCGGAACAGCTGCATACGCTGAGCACCACAGGTCCGGCGGGAGCTGGAGGTTGATCGTCGCGATCGCACGATCGGGAGCGTCCGTGGTAAATGCAATAACCTGCCCGCGGGCATGGACGCCACGATCCGTCCTTCCGGCTGACTGGAATCCTGCCAGCCTCCAGTCGGAGAACAGGCTCAGCCGCTGGCAGGCAGCGATAAACTCACCTTCAACCGTGCGGCTTTGCGCCTGCATCTGCGAGCCGTAGAACCTGCTGCCGAGGTACGAGACCCGGAAGGCCAGCCTTACCGCAGATGGACGTGGCGGGTTATCCGTTTTATCTTCTTCCATGTGTTGTTGATGGACTGGCGCGTATAGGTGCGCAGCGGCGTCTTTTTCCCGCCGCAGGAGACTTTTCCGGCACGGATCGCATCAAGGATCGCCGGGACATTTTTTTCGGCATCGACATACGTTCTTCCGAACCCGACAAAGCGGGCATGGTGGGCATCGCTTCCCCCTACGCAGGGCTTGCCAAGGCGCTTTGCGATCCGTGCGGCCTTGGTATTGGCCGATCCCACGATATAACGGCTGTTGAACACTTCAACCGCATCAACTGCGGCCATCCCGGCTTTTTTCCTGCGGGCAACCCCGTGACGCCAGACATGATAGGGGTGGGGAAGGATCGCAAGGGCTCCCATGCGACGGGCGATCTCAACGGTGACAAGTACATCCAGCCCGGCAGGTATAATCTCGGTGACTCCCAGCACCAGGAGGTGTCCCTGTTTTGTCGAGACCTCGATCCCCGGGATCACAAGGATGCTTGTGACGCAGGCGAGGGCATGCTTCGCACCATCAACCGAGTCATGGTCGGTGATAGCTATGGCGTCGAGTCCGGCCTCCTCCGCCCGTTTCAGGATCTCTTCGACACTGCTCTCGCCGTCTTTTGAGAAGTTTGTATGTACATGCAGGTCGCAGGTCAGCATCTGATCATAGTGTTTTTATCTCTCTGGTATTAAGGGAACTTATGCGCATTCTCCTTCCCACCGGGGCTTCCACCGAACCGCAGGTGAAGCGCGCAGCAGCGGGATATGATGCCGATGTCGTGGTGACCGGGGAGATTGCCTCGTTTCTGACCCCCCATGCCCTCCGCATGCTCCTGAAGGGAAAAACGTATGACTGCGTTATTATCTCCGGCATGTGCACGGCATCCTTCGAACAGGTAGAACGTGAGACCGGAGTCCCCATATTCCGCGGGCCCCGCCATGCGGCGGACCTGGAACTTGTACTGCCGCTTCTGGAAACCACTGAACTGTCGCGCTCGATCCCTGCTGACGATTTTCTTGCCGCGAGAAAAGTGGAGCAGGCACTTCACCGGATCCATGAACAGGAAAAGAATGCGGTTCCTGATTTTATCATACGGGGTGTAAAAATCGGGGGGGACTCGCGGATGAAAGTCCTTGCAGAGATCATGGATGCCCATAAATGCGGGGATATCAGGCGCCTTGTCCACCAGTATCTTGTTTCAGGTGCGGATATTGTCGATCTGGGTTTCGGGTTCGATGCTGTACCGGAAGATGTCTCCCGGGTCTTCTCCCTCCTGTCGGAAACCGATGCCCCGCTGGCAGTTGATACACAGGATCCCTCACTGATCCGGGCAGCACTCGGCCGTGCCGATATTATACTCAGCCTGCAGGAGACAAATATTCCCGTGATTGGAAAAGAAATTGCAAAAGCGGGTGCAGCTGCCGTCGTAGTACCGGGCAATAGTTCGCTTGTAAAAAACATCTCTCTTGCAAAGAAAGCAGGTATCCGGTGCATCATTGCCGATCCGCTCCTCCAGCCGGTCGGTTCCGGGTTCGTCTCTTCCCTTGGCAGGTTCAAAAAGACCGGCTGCCCGCTCTTTTTTGGTGCAGGGAATGTCGTGGAGCTCTTTGACGCAGATTCCATCGGAATGAACGCGCTCCTGTCCGGCATTGCTGCTGAAGCCGGCGCCTCCGTAATTTTCACCAGTGAGCATTCAGACAAGACACAGGGATCCATCCGCGAGATGCGACGGGCAACGGAGATGATGGTCCTTGCACAGGGGCGTCCCTATCCCAAGGACCTCGGGCTCGACCTCCTTGTACTCAAGGAGAAGCGGCGCCGGAGGGAACCTCCGCTCGATTTCATCACTTCGCGGCCGGCACGCCCGATGCCTGACCAGATTACGTATGATCCCAAAGGTAATTTCCGGATTGGGATTGAAGGCGACCAGATCGTTGCGGTTATCCATAAAAAAGCCGTCAGGGGGCGCCGGTGGCAGGATGTTCTGTACAGTATCATTTCCCAGGGAGATGTTTCCCTCCTCGATCATGCAGGGTATCTTGGCCGTGAACTGTTCAAAGCGGAACTCGCGATCCGGTACGGGAGGAGCTTTGAGCAGGACGGGGAATTCTGAAGTTATGGACTTGATGCGGGTTTTTTTAGATACCCGGAAAAGGTAATGCTCCACGGGGCGGGGGGCGACAGATCCCGAGCGCCCGTGGCTCCATCATAATTTTAGTAGTATTTCAGTAGGTTTTCTCCAGAGCCGAACTTTTTATCTCCCGTGACAATGCACCTGTACTGCATGGCACAACAGGCACGGGCATCCCATATCCTTGTGAAGACAGAAGAGCAGGCAAAGCAGATCCTGAAACGCATTGCCGACGGTGAAGAGTTTGACAAGGTCGCACGGAGGTTCTCCTCCTGCCCTTCGGGCAAGAGCGGCGGCGACCTCGGCTGGTTCGGGAAGGGGATGATGGTCCCCGAATTCGAGAAGGTCGCATTCGAGGAAGAAGTCGGCAAGGTCGTCGGGCCGGTCAAGACCCAGTTCGGGTTCCATGTCATCAAGGTGACCGGAAAGAAATAACCCACCGGCCTTATGGACACAAAATTTTTTCTCGGTATCGTTCTGGCAATTGTTGTTGTCTTTGCCGGCGCAGCAGTATACTCGGGGCTGACAAAAAACCAGACAGCAGTTGCTGCTCCGGCTGCGGGGGACCGTGACGTCCTCTACCAGGTCTCGACTATCGATGCCCTCATGCAGGGGGTATTTGACGGCATCAGGCCGGTGAAGGAGATCCGCAGACAGGGTGATTTCGGAATCGGTACCTTTGATGCGCTGGACGGCGAGATGATCGTCCTGGACGGTGTTGTTTACCAGGCAAAAGCTGATGGCAGGATATACCCTGCCGATGACAGGATGACCACCCCGTTTGCAACCGTTACGTTCTTCGATCAGGATCGTACCGAGGTTACCGAACAGCCTATGAACCTTTCAGAATTTTCTTCTGCAATGGAACGAAGGCTCCCCACCGGAAACATGATTTATGCCGTGAGGATGCACGGGACATTCCCCTCGGTAAAAGTCCGGGCGATACCCGCACAGCACAAGCCATTCCCGACACTTGCCGAAGCATCAAAGAACCAGTCGGTATATACCTACACAAACAGTACCGGCACGGTAGTCGGTTTTTTCACCCCTGTCTTTTTCAGGGGCGTCAATGTTGCAGGCTACCATCTCCACTTTATCAGCGATGATAAAAAGACCGGGGGGCATATCCTCGATATCACCATACCGGCACATACAACGGTCGTGTACGACATAACGCCGGGATTTGCCATGGCTCTGCCGACAAGCGGAGATTTTACCGGTGTTGATCTGTCGAAGGACCTGACCGGCGATCTTGCACAGATCGAGAAATGATCCTTCATCTGGATTCCATACGATGAGTTTTTTTTGCAGCCGGGACATACAGGATGGGTACAGCATGCAGAAATACTGCCGCAGGAGCGGACCATGAAAATCAACGGGATAAAACAGGATATCCTCACGCTTCTTCTCCGGATGGCAAAAGACAGCCATCCCAACGAGTTCGTGGCGCTCCTCCGTGAACACGACGGGTATATCAACGAAGTAAACATGCTTCCCGGTACGGTCGTGCGCGAGGACTCCGCATCGCTCTTCTACGATATGATGCCTCTCGACACCCACGTTGCCGGCAGTGCCCACAGTCACCCGAGCGGCCCGATACTTCCTTCCGATGCGGACCTGATGTTCTTCCCAAGGACCGGAAAATACCACCTGATCATCGGGTACCCGTACCGGAAGACTGACTGGCGGTGCTTCACAGCTGATGGAGCACCACACGAGCTGGAGGTTGTCGCATGACAGGCCGCAGGATAGTTGCAACGGGAACCTTCGATATCCTCCACCCGGGCCACCTCTTTTACCTTGAGGAATCGAAAAAACTCGGGGATGAGTTGTTCGTGATCGTTGCACGCGATGCGAACGTGAAACACAAGCCCCATCCCATCATCCCGGAAGATCAGCGCCTTGCCATGGTTGCAGCCCTCAAACCTGTCGATCATGCCATGCTCGGGGACCAGACCGACATGTTCCGGCCGATCGAAAAGATACGCCCGGATATTATCACGATCGGGTTCAACCAGATGTTTTCCGAAGAGACTCTCTCACGGCAGCTTGCCGAACGGGGCCTTTCACCGGCAATCGTGCGCATCGGAAAATTCTCGGGTGATGATCTCTGCAGCTCCCGGCTGGTGGTCCAGCGGATCATCACCAAGCGGGGCCATGACCTCCACCATATGGGCGATCAGGAAAAGGATCACTGAAACGTTCCGGGTCGTCAGCCGTAATGCTTATGCAGTCCGGCCGGTATTCTTCTGTATTCAGGTGACGTATGGATACAGACGTGCTGGCGGAGATCGAAGCCCTGAAGACTCTTGCCCGGGATAAGGGAGCGGATGCAAAAGAGATCTCTCCGGAGGATATTGTTGTCTCGCAGTGGGTACGGTTCAAGTGCCGCTACGGGTGCAAGGGATACGGCAAACATCTCGGCTGCCCCCCCTATGCACCCGTGCCGGACGACACACGCCGCATGGTGGACGAGTATTCCATCGGGCTGCTTCTCCGGTTCGACGGGGTTCCCGGCCGCGGGGAGTTCGGGCCGGACGATATTCCGGATGATTTTCACCCGTGGTATGCGGATCTCATACGCTGGGTGAACGGCACGGTCCATCATATCGAAAAAAGCGCATTTTATGACGGCTTTTACAAGGCATTCGGCTTCGGGGGCTATCCCTGTATCTGGTGCGAGCACCAGCATTGCGTTGCCGAGGAGGCTGATGGGATTGTTGATGAGAGTTACCGGAGGAGATGCCGGCACATGGATCTGGTTCGTCCCAGCATGGAGGCAGCCGGAATCGATGTCTTTGCCACAGCCCGCAATATCGGATGGGAACTGAACACGATCCCCTGTAAAAACATGGAATACGGGAAGATTATCCATTCCCGCATACGCTCGATCGGGCTTGTGCTGATCGAATAACCGCTACCTGCCATTATGAGGGTGGTACATCAGAGCCTTTCGCCGGCTGTGGGAGATGATACATTTCCTCATCCAGGTACTGTATTTTGCCGTGAAGGCACCGACGATTGAGGTAAAAATGACCATTGCAGCGATTGTCGTTGCAATGACCGGCGACCCGTATAATACCGCAAGCGCTATCGAGAATTCGCCCCGGCTGATCATGTTCGCCCAGATCTCGAGCCCGGACAGTGTCGAGCCATGGATGACGACACCGATGATCATACCTGAGATCAGCTTACTCACGACTGCAAGAGTACAGATTACCGCAATGATAAACCAGTCCACACCGCTGGTAAAGTCGATGGTGACCCCGAAAAAAACAAAGAACATGACCATGAATACATCCCTGAACGGCCTGGCATGCTGTTCGAATGCATCAGGGTCGGTTGTGGCAAACGCAGCACCAAGAGCAATCACCATGAGGGTCTGCGGGATGCCAAAAAATATTGCAAACGCTGCAGTCGTGAGGACCGCGGCAAACGTGAAAAGGATGGGGATCTCATCATCCCGCTCAAGAATGGAGACAAGAAATTCCTTACCGTAAAAAGAGACGGCGTACATGAATACAAGTGCCAGGGCTATCTTGACAAAGAACAACAGGAGATTCTGGTCGCTGGCCGAAAGCACGGCAAGGATGAATATAAGGACAATATCTTCAAAGACCGTCACCCAGATGATCGTTTCGGCTTCCCTGCTCATGAGTTTCCGGTTCTCGATGAGCGAGGTGATGATGATCGCCGTGCTGGTGATATAGAATGCCGCCCCGACGATGAACGATTCCATGAGGGTGAATCCGAGGAGATAGGCTGCTGTAAAACCGATACCCATATCAACGCTCAGACCGATGAGCCCCCCGGTCAGTACTCTCTGCGGGTTGGCAATAATCCGGTCAAGCTTCAGCTCAAGGCCCATGAAGAAGAGCAGGAACAGCAGGCCCATGTCAGAAAAGAACCGGCTGATCTCATCTGCGTGCACAATCCCAAGACCGGTCTTTCCAAGAATAACTCCTGCAATAATGTAGAAGGGGATCGCAGGGATGGATAGATATTTGGAAATAAGCGCAAGTATCAGACAGACGAAGAGTGCGATGATGAAGCCTTCCATTACTCCACCAGTATTTCGCGCTCAAATTTTTTAATCTGGTCGCTCTCACCGATGACCAGTGCCGCATCACCTTCTTCAAATGCGAATGATGGCGGGGGATTGATGATATTCTTATCATGGCGACAGACGGCGATGATGGTTGCACCGGTCTTTGCCCGGACCTGAAGATTTTCAATCGTTTTTCCGATAACGGATCGCGGGATAAAGAACGTATGGATCGTGATGCGGAGATCGGCGAGAGCTGAGAACGCGATCTCAACACTCTCCTGGTCTGCTTCGATGATGGCCCCGGTGAGGATGTTCCCAAGACGCCGCGCCTCGACCGGTGACATCTCGGCAGCACTTGGGGTCTGGCATCCTTTCTGGAGGGTGTACATCTGGATCGAACCGGTCTTCGTGAAAAAGACGGCGATGGTATCGCCTTTGTCGGTTTCAACCTCATATTTTGTCCCGACGCCGGGAAGGTTCACGGATCGAAGCGCCATAGCTGACATTAGAAAAACGATCCCTAAATATATTGTTGTTCCGCTGGCGCATTTCTCACCGGGAACCGGGATTGGATCGATCAGGATCCTGCCATCCGGATAACCGCACCGGATGAATATCCGAGAGACAGCGTCCTGAACCTGCGTGAAAACAAAAAGAGGGGGGTTTGCATTCAGGGTTTGTGAGAGGTCGGGAGGAAGCGAAGCGCGAACCGAACCGGCATCTGACTCTTCGTTTGGGGGTTATACCTCCTCCCCACATACCTTGTTGATACACCAGCATAATAAACCCCGGACCGGGCGGGGCGAAAGTGAAAAAAGATAGTGCCATCAGAAAATCTCAATCCGACCACATTTTTTATCATATCAGCTGGAGAAACGTTCCTTGAGTATTCCCGGATCCGGGGAGGAATTATGCCTGAAAAGAACGGAAGGGAGATACCGGAAAATCCGGAGATATCGGCGGCTTCCCAGAATGATGATCGTCTTTCATACCAGCAGGAATCCCGGAAAAAACCACCTGATCTCCGGTCGCTCATCCAGAACCTGAAAGAGAGCGAGAAACGGCTGAACCTCCGATGTTCGCTGCTGCAGGCAATAATTGACGGGGCCAATGCTGCGATTTTTTCCGTTGATCCCGGATACAGGTATACGAATTTCAACAGGAAACATATCGATCTTGTTCGCGAATTGTACGGGAATGAGATCAGCCTGGGGGAAAACCTGAAAACGGCCTTTTATGTGGAACGAGATTACCAGAATATCCACGAGCTTGTCCGTCAGGCGTTTGCAGGAGACGAGGGATCTGTCAGCGATTTCTTCGGGGACAACGCTCACAACCGCAGGTTCATCGATATCTCCGCCTATCCGATCTGCAACGAAACGGGTTGTATCACCGGTGCCGCAATTATCGCCCTTGATAGTACAGCCCGGAAACAGCACGAGATGGAACTGATCGAACGTGAAGAGCGGTTCCGGCGGCTGGCTGCGGATGCACCCGATTTCCTGTATCGTATGTCCCTCCCGGAGGGGAAGTATGAATTTGTGAGCCCGGAAGCACACGCGTTCACCGGATACACTCCGGAAGAATTCGCACGGAAACCCGGCCTGCTCTATGAGTTGATCCATTCGTCAGATAAGGATGCGTTCGGACGGCAGCTGGAACTCCTGATTCAGGGCAGGGCGCCCCCTCCGGCTGAATTCCGGATCGTGCACCGGAACGGTACGGTACGCTGGGGATATTTCAGGACTGCCCTTGTCCGGGATACTGAAAACAAACCTGTGGCTGCTGAAGGTTTCGTCACCGATATCACGAGACTGAAAACCGAGCTGGCCGAAACCCAGATGACAAAAGACCGGTTCCAGGCGATCGTTGAATCGGCAGATGCCGGAATCCTTGTCGTTGATGCGACAACCCATATCATTTCCGATGCCAACCCCCGGGCACGGGAGATGATCGGGGCGCCCCGGGAGAACATTATCGGTGCTGTCTGCCACAATTTCATCTGCCCTGCGGAAAATGGCAGGACCCCGGTACCTGATCCCGGCGGGAAGGTGGATGAATCGGAGCGGGTAATCCGCACCGCAGACGGACGGACTATTCCGGTACACATGAGCGTAGTACCGGCACACATCTCCGGCAGGGATGTGCTCATCGGGTCCTTCTTCGATGTCTCGGAACTGAAGAAAGACCGGGATGTCCTCCGGCAGAGCGGGGAACGGTACCGGGCATTTATCACT
Source organism: Methanoregula sp. PtaB.Bin085 (assembly GCF_002067035.1). GTDB lineage: Archaea > Halobacteriota > Methanomicrobia > Methanomicrobiales > Methanospirillaceae > Methanoregula. The sequence goes on from NZ_MVQB01000062.1 coordinate 112,624, forward strand.
GACAGCAGCGATGGGATTTTCAGGTCTGAATCAGACAGAAAAATTTCCGTAACACTTCCGGCTGATGAACAGATTACCCTCCTGCTTGAATCCGGATATATTGCTGAATGCAACGATGCGATTGCTCGGATGTATGGTTTTGAACATGCCGGGGAACTGGCCGGGCAAAAACTCTCGCTGGTTATCGACATTCATGACCCCGCCATGATCGAATGTATGCGAACCTTCATCCGAAACGGGTATCAGATCGCGGGTTACGAGAGCGAAGAACGCGACCCGACCGGCCGGATCCGCTGGTTTTCCAGTACCCTGAACGGTGTTGTCCGGGATGGCTGTGTTACCGCGCTCTGGGGCATCCGGCGGGATATCACCGGCCGTAAAAAAGCCGAGGTTGCCCTCCGGCAAAGCGAGGAGCAGTACCGGGAACTGGTGAACCGGTCGATCGATATCATGTATACCATCGGTTTTTCCGGGGAGATTACATCGATAAGTCCGGCTGTGATCCCGCTCCTTGGTTACCAGCCGGAAGAGATGATTGGGAGAAACATTCTTGAATTCATCAGGCCGGAGTCCCGGCAATACGTGCAGGAAATTCTCGCAAGAAAAAAAGAGGGAGATGCATCAGATGCTTTCTTTGAGGTATATCTCCGGGCAAAGGATGACAGCCTCATCCCGTTCGACGTGAATATGCGAGTCCGCTCCGATGGTCGTGACACTGCCGGTATCATCGGTATTGCCCGCGAGATCGCCGAACGGAAACGAAACGAGGATGCACTCAAAGAAACCGAAGAGCGGTTCCGTATTCTCCTTGAGTACGTTCCGTCCGTAGCCGTACTGGCGTTCGGGCCGGATTTTTCGATCATCTCATGGAACCAGGCCAGCGCGAAAATGTTCGGGTTTACTGCAGAGGAGGCTATTGGCAAGGACATCCGCGAGCTGCTCATCCCGCCCGAATTCCGTGATGAGGTTACCGAAACATGCAGGGATATGGAGAAGACCGGTATTCCCGTGCCGTTGGAAGAACGCGACTTCCTGAATAAGAACCGTACACGCGTGCCCGTCTTTGTCACCCTTGCCGTTGTAAAAATTCCAAAAAAGAGCACAACACTTCACTGCATCGCAATCGACCTGACGGAACGGAAGAAGGCACAGACCGCACTCCGTGAAGCAGAACAGCGGCTCCAGTCGATCCTTGATGTTGCGCCGTTCGGCTCCTTCGTCTGTGAACTGCACGAAGACGGGAGCCTGGTGTTTATCGGCGGAAACAGGTCTGCGGACAGGATACTTGGTACCGACTGCACCCGGTTTATCGGGATGACTCTTGAAGAGGCTTTCCCGATGCCTGCCCCCGCCGGGATACCCGAAGCCTTCCGCAGGGTCATACGCGAGGGAAAACCATTCCATGATGATGCTTTTGAGTACATGACCGTTGGGGGATCAGGCATTTTCGAGATTCACGCGGTCCCGCTGGCACAGAACAGGATGACCGTGTTCTTCCGGGATATCTCCGAGAAGAGAAAAGCAGAAGAAGAACTCGAACAGAGCGAAACCCGGTTCCGAACCCTCATTCAGAATTCCCCGGACATCATCCAGATCCTTGACGGGGAGCGAAGGCTGGTCTACAGCTCCCCGGCACTCCGGAAGATCCTGGGGTATCCCGTAGAATCCCAGAATAACCAGCGTCTTCTCGATCTCATCCATCCTGATGACCGCGAACGTGTTGCAGCAGATCTCGACGAGGTGTATTCCCGCACAAACCCGGGAGTACCGACAGAGTACCGCATGCTCACCGCTGACGGGAACAGCATCTACGTGGAGTCCGTCGGAGTGAACCTGCTCGATGTACCGGGCGTAAACGGTATCGTTATCAACACCCATGCCGTCCACGAGCGGAAACGTGCCGAACAGGCACTCATCGAGCGCGAGGAACGGTTCCGGCTCATCTTTGAGCATTCCAACGATGCGATGTACCTTTTTGAGATCACCGCATCGGGTATGCCCGGAAAAATTGCGGATACCAATGAGGTGGCCGTTCACCAGACCGGATATACACGGGACGAACTGGTACAAAAAAGCCTGCTCGATCTCTGTTCCCGGGATCTTTCCCAGCGGTCGCGGGCCATCATGATGGAACTCCTGACACGCGGGGAGGCAAGGTTCGAGACCGAGACGATAAAAAAAGACGGATCCCTCCTGCCCGTCGAGATGAGCACACGTCTTGCAAAATTCAGGGAAAAGAACTATGTCATCGCCATCTCGCGGGATATATCGCGGAGAAAGCGGGAAGAGCGTGCGCTCCGGATTGCCAACCAGAAACTGCAGCTGATGAATATCGTTGCCTGGCACGATATCCAGAACAAGATCACCGGCCTCATGGGATACGTGGAACGCTCAAAAGACCGGCTCACTGACGAGAAACTGAAAAAATTCATGGACCGCGGGGAAGATGTCCTCAGGATCATCCACCGCCAGCTCCAGTATACCAGGGAGTACCAGGAGATGGGCATCCATCCCCCCCGGTGGGTGAGTCTCCCGCGGGTACTTCACACGATTGTATCCGTCAGGGAGATGGGATCGCTGAAGATCGAGATGGAGCTCCATGACCTTGAGCTCTTCTGCGACCCGGTCATCGAGAAGGTTTTCTCCCACCTGATCGAAAATACCCTGAAGCACGGGAAAAAAGCAACGAAAATCCATATCGCCTGCCAGGAGACTGCAACCGGGCTCGTGCTCGTGTATGAAGACGACGGGATCGGTATCCCCGTGGAAAAGAAAAAAGACCTCTTCGTCCCTGGCGCCGGTTCGGCTGCCGGTTTCTCCCTGTTCTTTGTCCATGACATTCTCGAGATCTCGGATATGACTATCCAGGAGACCGGTGTACCGGGATCAGGAGTCCGGTTTGAGATTGCCATACCCGGGGGACTCTACCGGATCAACCGGGAATCTTCATAAAAAGCGCCGACCATATCTCAGTTCCCGTCCGGATAAAATCACAACACATAACTGTCTTCCGTCGGATTTTCTCTGCATGCATACGAAGAAATTCACCATTCTGCATTCAAACGACATGCATGGCGATTTTCTCGCTGAGGCTGGCAGTGGTTCCGGGGAGATGATTGGCGGGCTTGCCCTCCTGTCCGGTTATATCAACAGGGTACGAAGTGAGGAAGAGAACGTCCTGTACGTTATCGCCGGGGACATGGTCCAGGGTTCCCTGATCGATTCGGAATACCGCGGGGTCTCAACGATCGAGATCATGAATTATCTCTCCCCGGACGTTGCGACGCTCGGAAACCATGAGCTTGACTATGGGCTTGAACATCTCCTCTTCCTGGAAAGGATGGCCAATTTCCCTATTGTCAATGCGAATCTGTATATCAAAAAATACCACAAGCGTCTGATGATGCCGCATGTTATCCTCAAAAAAGCGGGATTCGACATCCTCTTCATCGGGATTATCACGGAAAAAGTGATGGATTCAATCATCCGAGATACCGAGATCGGGAGTTTCATTTCGCTTGAGGAAGCACGGCATGAGGTTGGCAGGATCTGCAACGCATATAAGAACAGCGATATCGATCTCACAGTGCTTCTTACCCATATCGGTTTTGAATCGGATCGGGAGCTTGCACGGATGCTGGATCCCGCGTGGGGCGTTGACATTATCATCGGCGGGCATTCACATACGATACTCGATCAGCCGGCACGTGAAAACGATATCCTGATCGTCCAGGCCGGTGTCGGGACCAACCAGATCGGGCGGTTCGACATCACCGTTGACGACGACACCAACAGTATCACGGAGTGGACATGGAATCTTGTGCCGGTCTGTGAAAAAACCGCCCCGCCGGATCAGAAGCTCCTGGCATTCATCGACTCGTTCCGGGACGTTGTTGACCGGAAATACAAGACACTGCTCTGTAAATTCGCCACAACCCTGACCCATCCCTGCCGCGAGGAGGAATCAACGCTCGGGAACCTTGTGGCAGACATTTTCGCGGAAACCGCCACCTGCGATGTGATGCTGATGGGATCGGGGGCAATCCGGTCAAAGGAGCTCGGCCCTGCAGTAACCCTTGGCGATTTCAGGGCGTGTTTCCCGTTTGACGAAACCCTGAAACGGTACACGATCACGGGGAGCCAGCTGAAAGGTATCTTCTCCCACATCATGCGCCCGGATAACCGGGACGGCGAGGGGGAGTGTTACGAGGTGAATGGTGCGGTCAGGGCAGTGTACAATGACCGGAAAAAGATGCTTGAATCGCTCGGGATCCATGGTGAACCGGTGGATGAGGACCGGTACTATACCCTCGGGCTCATCGGGTATCATGCTGATAATTGTGAGAAGAATCTGAACATCACCAGGGAGGACCTGACCGCGCTGGGAGGGACAAAAGTAATTGCCACGTCAACAGTAAGTGTCCTTGAGGAATACCTGCAGGCCCACCCGAACCTGAACCGGCATATCGAAGGGCGGCTCGTCTTCCGGGCGTCCTGACTGCTATCCGTGGCGGCCGGACCGGATCTGATACTTTTTTCACCCGCAGTGATGATACTAATGACAGATCAACGATCGCGTGCTCGCGTTTGAGGATCCGTTCACCACCACTGCAGGAGTTGGATACCATCGCCGAAATACCCAAAGAAGAATACGTGCTGAAATGCACGTCTGCCTGTGCCGGGTGCAGCGATTCGCTCGCCCTCAGGTACGTGCTCAAGGCGGCAGGGCCCGATACCGTGCTCGTCGTTCCCGCATGCTGCACCAGTGTCATCCAGGGAATCTGGCCGAACACCGCCTTCAACGTCCCGGTGTACAATATCGCGTTCGGGGCAGCTGCGGCCTGCGCTTCCGGGATGAGCAACGCGTTCCGTGCAGCCGGGAAGAAGACAAATGTTATCGTCTATGCCGGAGACGGCGGAACGCTTGATATCGGGATCCAGGCCATGTCCGGAGCATTTGAACGGGGGACGGATTTCCTCTATATCTGCTACGACAACGAAGCCTACGGCAACACCGGCATGCAGCGATCCGGTGCAACGCCGCTCGGGGCAAGGACCACGACAACCCCTGCGGGCAAGACCGATGCCAAGAAAGACATCGACGCAATCATCGCCGCCCACGACCCGCCATACCAGGCAACCGCCGCCGCCGCGTACCCGCAGGACCTCTTCAAGAAAGTCCAGAAAGCCCTCACCTTCCGCGGTCCCACATTCATCCATGTCCTTGCCCCCTGCCCTCCCGGCTGGAGGTATTCGACCGAGAAGACCGTCGAGATGGGCAAGCTTGCGGTGAAGTCCGGCATGTGGGTTCTCTATGAGCGCGAATATGGCAGACTGACGATCGGCGCCCAGTCAAAAGCAGCGATGAAGAAACCTATCCCGCTCGAGGATTACCTTGCCCCGCAGGGACGGTTCAAGGGTATCGATGCAAAGACGGTGGATATCATAAAACAGCGGATCGCACGGAACCTGGCCAGACTTGCAGCGGAGGAGGCGGCACCATGAAAAAGATCGCAACCGGCAACAAGGCCGTTGCCGAAGCGGTGAAGCAGGTACGACCGGATGTCATCGCGGCATATCCCATCACGCCCCAGACCGAGATCGTGGAGCAGATCGCTGAGTTCGTATCCGGGGGGGAACTGAAGAGCCGGTACATCCCGGTGGAGAGCGAGCACTCGGCAATGGCAGCCTGCATTGGTGCAAGCATCACGGGCGCCCGGACATTCACCGCCACAAGCTCCCACGGGCTCCTGTACATGCACGAGATGACGAACTGGGCGGCAGGAGCACGACTGCCGGTCGTCATGGCGAATGTGAACCGTTCGCTCGGGCCCGGCTGGAACATCTGGGCGGAACATACCGATGCCCTGCAGGAGCGCGACACCGGCTGGCTGCAGGTGTACGTGAGCACGGTGCAGGAAGCATACGATGCTACCCTGATGGCGTTCCGGATCGCGGAACACAACGACGTGCTCCTGCCGGTGATGATCAACCTCGACGGATTCCTCCTGTCCCATATCATGCAGCCTCTCGACACGATCGATCCCGGCGATTTCATACCCCCGATGAGCCTCCCGCATGCGATCGATACAAAGAACCCGGCGGGATATGGCGGCCTGACCGGGCCCGACCAGCAGTTCAGGGTCCGCTGGGATATCGAGCGCTCGATGCGGGATGCCGTGAAGGTGATCGAGAAGACCCAGGAGGAGTTCGCGAAGCGGTTCGGCCGCAAGTACGGTTTCACCGAGGATTACCTGTGCGGGGACGCGGAGGTGATTATTGTCGCGATGGGTACCCTCGGGAAAGAGGCAGAAGTCGCTGTCGACATGCTCAGGCAGGAGGGGGTTAAGGCCGGGTCCATGCGCCTGCGCTGGTTGCGGCCGTTCCCCAAACTGAACCTGAAGGGAAAGCAGGTCGTTGTCATCGACCGTGATTACTCGTTCGGGCGCGGCGGGATCCTGGCAACAGAGATCACGGCACAGACAAAAGAACAGGTGGCGAGCATCATCGCGGGAATCGGTGGCCAGGAGGTCACCTATGAGGACATTGCAGACTTTGTCCGGCACCGTTGTATGGGAACGGAGTTCTGGTTCGGGGTGGACAAATATGTTTGAGATACGCATACACTCGCGTGGCGGGCAGGGCGGTGTTACTGCAGCCCGGCTTCTGGCGCTTGCCGCAATCTATGACGGGAAATACGCAACCGCTGCCCCATTCTACGGGGCAGAGCGCCGCGGTGCCCCGATCGTTTCGTTTGTCCGGATCGATGACAAGCCCATCAGGATATACAGCCAGATCAGGAAACCGGATATGGTCGTGGTACTTGACGCAAGCGTCATGGACGTTGTCGATGTACTGCAGGGACTCAAAGCCGGCGGGAAGGTTTTCGTCAACAGCCAGCAGAAGAAGACCTTTTCCGGCTACGTGTCAAGCAATGTGGACCTGACCGGCATCGCCCTGAAAGAGAACCTCGTGGTTTCCGGAAGCCCGATTCTCAACACGCCGGTCATCGGAGCCCTTGCAAAAATGGGGATTGTCTCCGTGGAATCGGCAAAGAAGGCAATCCGGGAGATGTTTACCGATGAACGCAATGTCAAGGCTGCTGAGGCCGCATTCCGGGAGATGAGCGCATGACCCCTGCACTGAAACGCGAACGGCTGGCTATCAGCAGGCCGGTGCAGGGTGCGGCAGGCAAGACCGGAACCTGGCGGGTTTTCCGGCCTGTTGTCGATAAGGAGAAGTGCAATGCCTGCGGTCTTTGCGCAACCTACTGCCCCGATGCAGTCATCAATGAAGATCTTGAGATCGACCTCACCTTCTGCAAGGGCTGCGGTATCTGTTCCAACGAGTGCCCCAAGAAAGCCATCGAGATGGTTCGCGAAGAGAAGTAATCCTCATTTCTTCGGCACCTTTTTGAACCTCCCCGCGAATACCATCACAGGAGGAAAATATTTTGAACCGAATGTTCTTTGGCGATGCCCGCGACCTGTTCAAGTTCGACCTTGTCCGCCATATCATGAAAGCATTCCCGGAACTCGGAAGCTTTACATTCGTCCCGATGCTCACGGAGGATGAACCGGTCTCCGGAAAGAAAACGACAAGGACAAAAGATCTTGGGCTTGCCGTGAAAAAGGGCAGGGCAGGAACCCGGAACCGCGAGCTGATGGAGGATCTCGGCCGGCTCCAGGAGATCGATGACGATCTCGCGTACTTCCATGGGATCCAGTCCTATTTCAGGAAGGAGAATATTGTCGTCGACGTCCTGCACAGGGATACGTTTTCCCACGAGCACCGCGAGAATTATTTCAAAAAAGTATTCGACAGGTTTCCGTCCAGCTCCCTGGTCTTTCTCGATCCCGATACCGGTCTTGAAGTGAAGAACCCGACCCAGCGGCACCTGCTGTTTGACGAGGTGAAGCGGATATTCGATCGGATGGACCATCAGTCAGTTCTGATGATCTACCAGCACCTCCCGCGGGTCATCAGAGAGGGATATATCAGAAAGCGGTGCAGGGAGCTTGCATCTCTCACGCACTCGCGACCGGAAACCATCACCGACAACGAGATCGTCTTTTTCATCCTCACAAAGAATCCCCAGCATAAGACCCGCCTCTGTGCCGTGCTGGGAGAGTATGCGGACCAATACAATACCCTGACTGCATGTGACTGCCAGGGAGCCTGAAAAAATACAGGTTTTTTCAGGATCCCGTTGTCTCATTTTCAAAATATTCGAGATCGAATTTATAGAAATGGGTAAAACCGCAGTTCCGGCACCGGATAATGAAGTGCCTGCAGCCGATGGTCATATCATGGGGACCGGTCACATGGCAGTTCCGGCAGGTTGCAGTCTCGACCAGCTTCCATTGATCATAGCAGCCGATCCTGATATATTCACCTTCCCTGCTGACATCCTCGATGCGGGGCACGAAAACCCGGGCAGCGCCGCAGTTGTTGCAGACGACCTTGGCCTGGTTCGGTACGGCAGTAATAATCTGGTCCGCGGTTTTTTTACAATGGTAGCAGTTTGTGGAATATCGTGTTGTGATGAACCGGTCGCTCATGGTTGATAGTGGGCACGTCCGGGTTCATTAACCTGATGCCCGGGAATCACACCGTACGGATCCGAGTCATAAACCGCGCGCCGATAATCTGGCCTGATAATTGTCCCGGTTTTCCCTCTCCGACACGGATATTTGCGGTAAACGGAAAAACGAGGCAATACTGGCGGTAAATTTAATTACACGCCGGATTCAATTGTATTTGATGAAGACGATTATCGGTGTGTTCATTCTGGTGATGCTTCTTGCCGCTGCCGGCGGATGTACCACCCAGCAGGCAAAACCTGCAGTCACGGCTGAGACCATCACAACAACAGCTGTCGCAACAGAAGTCCCGACTGAAGTTTCAACTCCCCAGCCCACGGCATCCCCGACAAAAATTATCACCACTACCGCAATCCCGGAGGCAACATCCAATGTATCGGCAACAAAGACTCCCTGGTCGTCTGCAACATTCTCGTCCACCAGGAAACTTGAAATCCATATCCGGGACAACAAATTCGAACCGGATTCCCTGACGGTTCTCCCGGGCACGATGGTCACCTGGATTAACGATGACAACAGGGTTCATATCGTCAAGGCAACCGGTGACAGTGCCGGAAAGTTCACGTCCGCAGAGCTGATGAAGGGTGCCCAGTTCAATTATGACTTTGGTGAGAAAACAGGGATCTATGAATTTACCGATCCCGCGTATCCTGAAATGATAGGGGCAATCATAGTCAGGAAGGGAGAAACCCTCTGGAGCGCGGAGAACAAGCCCTCATCATAACCTGCTGATAGTTTTTTCCCTTTTTTGCTGTTGTTTTTTCGATACGAACGACTACTTTTCCGTGTGGCAACCGGGGGATAATACATTCATAACCGGCAGTCCCGCGGTTCATCATTCTCAGACGGTGATAATAAAAATTCATTCAGGCGATACTGCCGGCAGTGGTTTTTTGGTTCACCTGAACCGTGCAAACCTTCCCGGAGAATGGGCCTTGTGCAATGGTAACAGAAAAATGTATAATAAAAAGGGGTGTGGGATCAGTAGTCGCCCATACCCGGGGGCATACCGCCCATGCCGCCCATGCCGCCGGGGCCGCCTGCGCCGGGTGCCGGCTCGGGAGCTTTGGAGGAGGCGATCACATCGTCAATGCGCAGGATCATGACCGCTGCCTCTGCGGCAGAGGAGATTGCCTGGGTCTTGACGCGGAGCGGCTCGACAACGCCGGCAGCCTTCATGTCAACTGCCTTGCCCTCAAACACGTTCAGGCCGTGGGTCTTCTTGCCCTTCTCGTGGGCTGCACGGATCTCGACGAGCATGTCGATGGGGTCGAGACCTGCGTTCTCCGCGAGGGTGCGGGGAATGACTTCGAGAGCGCTTGCGAATGCCTCGATGGCGAGCTGGGCCCGGCCGCCGACCGTTGCCGCGTACTCGCGGAGGCGGAGCGAGAGTTCTGTCTCGGGTGCGCCGCCACCGGCAACAACCTTCTTGTCCTCAACAACAACACCGACAACTCGGAGTGCGTCGTGGATGGCGCGCTCGAGCTCGTCGACCACGTGCTCGGTGCCGCCCTTGACGATGATGGAGACCGCCTTGGGGTTCTTGCACTGCTCGACAAAGGTCATCTCTTCGCCGCCAACCTTGCGCTCTTCAACGAGACCGGCCTTGCCGAGTTCTTCCTTGCCGATCGCATCGATGGAGGAGACGAGGCTTGCGCCGGTTGCCCGGACGAGTTTCTCCATGTCGCTCTTCTTGACGCGGCGGGTTGCAAAGATCCCTGCCTTGGCAAGGTAGTGCTGGGCGATGTCGTCAATACCCTTCTGGCAGAAGAGGACGTTTGCACCGCTCTTCTCGATCTTGTCGACAATGCCCTTGACCATCCGCTCTTCCTCGTCAAGGAATGCCTGGAGCTGGTCGGGGGAGGTGATGTTGATCTCGGCGTCGACTTCGGTCTTCTTGAACTCGACTGCTGCGTTAAGCAGGAGGATCTTTGCATTGGTGACCTTCTTCGGCATCGCCGGGTGGACACGTTCCTTGTCGATGAGGACGCCCTCAACGATCTCGGAATCCTCGATCGAGCCGCCGGTCTTCTTCTCGACCTTGATGTTCTCGACATCCACGGTGCCGTCGTCATCGGTGACCATGGTGACTGCCCTGACAACAAGGTCGCAGAGCTTGTCCTTGCTTGCCTCTGCGCTCTTGCCGGTCATGGCGGTACCGGCAATGTTCTTTAAGAGGGCCTTGTCGCTTGCCTTGACATCGAAAGCGATCTCTTTTAAGATTGCCTGCGCCTTCTCGGCAGCCTGCCGGTAACCGGCTGCGATAACGGTCGGGTGGACGTCCTGTTCGAGGAGGTCCTCTGCCTTCTTGAGGAGCTCGCCGCCGATGACAACTGCCGTTGTGGTCCCGTCGCCGACTTCGGCGTCCTGGGTCTTTGCCACTTCAACCATCATCTTTGCGGCCGGGTGCTCGATGTCCATTTCCTTGAGGATCGTGACACCGTCGTTGGTAATCACAACGTCGCCGATTGTGTCGACGAGCATCTTGTCCATGCCCTTGGGACCGAGCGTGGTCCTTACTGCGGCTGCCACTGCCTTTGCGGCGGTGATGTTCATACCCTGGGCATCGCGGCCGCGGGTACGGGTGCTGCCTTCCTTGAGAATGAGAATTGGTTGTCCTCCAAGTTGCTGTGACATAAAATCACCACTTAGCACAAATTTTAGCACTAAAATTGGTTTGTGGTTCTATATAAAGATTAGGAAAACCGGCACTCTGGGCATCCCGGTCGATCAGGAAATGTGCCCGCGTATGGAGAGTTTGTAACCGGGGATGGACTTTGTTACAGCGGTGAGTTGGTACAATACAACGTTTTGCCTTCATAAAAAACATGACAACCGATCCCCGGAAGAAAAATTTCAATCACCCCCTCTCTCCCTGCCTGCAATTTTTCAATCGGGATCCGATCGATCGGCCGTAACGTTCACGCCGGAAACCGGAAAAAGTTGTAAAGTACTCCCTTAGTGAATCAAGTACTTACCCGGCAATCAAGAGGGTACTTTACAACAAATTTTTCACGATAAAAAAAATTTACTAGGATGCGGCTGCAAAAACAGAAGGCCGTTACTCGCCCAGCAGGTCGAGGAGTTCGAATCCGTCCCCGATTGCGTGGAGGCGCTTCTCGCCAATCACCAGTGTCTTTCCGATCTTCTTCTCCTTGTGGTAATCGGTGATGACGCACATGGCGTGCTTCTTGGCGATCTGCGAGAGGTTGCCGATGAGAGCGGCCCGTTTCACCACTTTCTGTGCCGGCCCATAGCCGGTCAGGATCGTGTGTTTGTCGAACTCGAGCAGCGCCTGGAACGGCGCCCCGTGGAGCGTGTGGAGGTGGACGCCGATCTGCTCAAGGAACTCCATGGGGCTCTGCGGGTGCGTGCCGGTCTCCTTCCTGTCGACGTCCATGGCGCGGGGGGGTTCATGTTTTACGAGATCGATTGCCTCGACAACACCGGTATCGAAGAATTCCTCGATCCGGATCGCCACATCCAGTGTTGTGCCCATCCCGCTCTCGTACTTGCTGATGGTGCGCCGCGACACCCCGAGCACGTTCCCGAGATCGCCAAGCGACATGTTCCGGCGCTCGCGAAGCTCCCGGAGGGCGTCGCCATTGATGTTGACGTACAGGCCGCCCGGTGAGGCATATACGAGCGGGGGGATCTTCTCCACGAAGTAATCGTACAGGGTTGCGGGGCTGATGGCATAGATGCCGTACCGCACATAGACCGCCCCGCGCTCCAGTTCAGCGTCCCGGGCCCGTTCGCCCACGATCAGAGGGATCCCGCCCAGAAGCCGGGAGATGAGCTCGATATCGAACGCCACCTCCTCGCTCACCGAGTCGATATGGGAGACCACCTTGATCACGAGCAGCGTCCCGTTGTTGCGGGCGATGAGATCGAAACTCCGGGGCCGTAAGGTAAAGCGCTCGGAGACTTCAAACCCGGCCGTGATCATGACGCTCATGACAAGCTGGAGCTGGCGGTCCTGGGACATGCAGTTACAAATGGATGGAGCGTGCCCATATATTAATATAGACATGCTGATCGGGATCGATGATACGGATTCGCCGGCGGGCATGTGCACCACGTACCTCGGGGCAGTGCTCGCCCGCAGGCTCATCCGGGAGCACATGAGGGTGCGCGAGGCCCGGCTCGTCCGGCTCAATCCCAACGTGACGTTCAAGACCCGGGGCAACGCGGCAATCATGCTTGATGTCGATGGAGATCCGGACCGGGCATTCGCTATCGCGTCCGGCCTTGTGGAAGAGCTTGCCGATTTCTCCTGCAGCAACACCAATCCCGGCCTTGTTGTCTCGGAAACGAAACCGGATAGGGAGTTTTACCGGAAGGCAGTGACGGACTTCTGCACCATCGATGAAGCAACAGCCCTCCTTGAGGAAACCGGAGCCCGGTATCGCGGCTGGAAGAACCGGCGCGGCCTGATAGGCGCAACTGCAGCCGTGGCAAGCGAATTCCCTGACAGGACATCAGAAATACTCGTCTACCGCGAGCCGGCACGGTTTGGCACACCGCGTACTGTTGATCGGCAGAGCCTGTTTGACGCGGAAACGGCAACGTTCCCCCATACATGGGACACCGTCGATACCATCAACGATGTCGTGGTCTGCGTCCCGCACACACCCGATCCGGTCCTGTTCGGCATCCGGGGCGAGAGCCCGCAGTGGGTGATGGCAGCCCGGCAGATGATCGAATCCGAGAAACCCGGCATCGAGCAGATCTGGGTGACCAATCAGGGCACTGATGCCCACCTGCTTTCCGGTATCACGGGTCAGCTGCAGGAAGGGCTGTCATACCGGGTCCGCGGGACCGTGGCAGATGTACCAAAGACCGGGACGGGCGGCCACGTATCGTTCATGATACTGGACCGCGGCAATACCGTCAGGTGTATGGCATATGAGCCTACCAAAAATTTCAGGCACATCGTCCGCCAGCTCCTTCCGGGTGATGAAATTGTCGCAGCCGGGAGTTACAAGAAGGGCAGCATCAACCTTGAGAAGATGAAGATCATCTCTCTTGTACGGGCAGAAAGGAACCGGCCGCCGCTCTGCCCGGCCTGCAGCAAACGGATGACGAGCGATGGCAGGGGAAAAGGCTGGAAATGCAAAAAGTGCGGTGCGCGGGCAGATGCACCGGACGTTCAGGAAATCCGCCGGACGCTGAAGCCCGGGTGGTATGAGGTCCCGCCAACGGCACGCAGACATCTCGCCAGGCCATTATGCCGGGGACTGCCGGAGGAACTATGAATTGCAACCGGAGGTCGCTTCGGTTGTGAAGGCAGAGCCTTCGCGCAGGACCAGTATACCGGGAACTGCCGGATACATTTCAATGGCGACCGTAGGTTGCCCTGGTTGCGAGATCCGGTAAAGACATTAATCTCCGGTTTCTCCGGCGGTATTTTTTATAGGAGGCGTATTATTCTCCCGATTCGGGAGGAATCTTTTTGTATCATGATGAACTTCTGTAAATCACCGATAACTCAGGGCCGGAGCAGATGTGGTGATCTCTGTCCTCTATGTCGATGACGAGCAGTCCCTGCTGGAAATAGCAAAGCTCTTCCTCGAAGACACGGGCGAATTCAGGGTCGGGACGGCACTGTCGGCACAGGGCGCCCTCAAAGACGATTGCATCCGGACCTGCGATGCCATCGTTTCCGATTACCAGATGCCGGGCATGGACGGGATCGCGTTTCTCAAGGTCGTGCGGGAACAGTACGGCGACATCCCGTTCATCCTCTTCACCGGCCGGGGCCGCGAGGAAGTCGTGATCGAGGCGATCAACAACGGCGCCGACTTCTACCTCCAGAAAGGCGGGGATCCCGAAGTCCAGTTCGCGGAACTGGCCCATAAGATCCGGCAGTCGGTGAGGAGGAAACAGGCAGAATATTCGCTCCATGATTCGGAGCGGCGCCTTGCCGACATCATAGACTTCCTCCCCGACGCCACCTTTGCCATCGACCGGGCCGGCAGGGTCATCGCGTGGAACCGGGCGATCGAGGAGATGACCGGAATCCCTGCCGCTGAAATGGTGGGAAAAGGGGATTATGCGTATGCTGTCCCCTTTTATGGCGAGCGGCGCCCGATGCTCATCGATCTGATCGATAAACCCGATGAAAAAATTGCGGAATACTATACCGATGTCTACCGCGCCGGCGCGTCGCTGACGGCACAGACCGATCATACGCACCCGAAAGGCAAAAAGATTCTCGTGTTTGCCAAGGCATGCCACCTGTATAACCAGGCCGGGGAGATCACCGGCGCGATAGAATCCATCCGTGACGTTTCCGAAAACAAGCGCCTGGAAACCGATCTGGAGAGAAAACACCTTGAACTCCTGGCCTCCTGCGAGCAGGTCGCAGCTGCCGACGAGGAACTCCGGCAGCAGTATGACGAGCTGGCAAAGAGCGAGCGACAGGTACGCGAGAACGAGATGCGGTTCCGGAGCATTGTTGAAAACTCGCCGCTCGGTATGCATTTCTATGAACTGAAACCGGACCGGTCGCTGATCTTCACGGGAGCAAATCCGGGTGCGGATCGCATCCTTGGCGTTGATCACAGCCGTTTTGTCGGACAGCCGATCGAGCGCGCGTTCCCTCTCCTGACCAAAACGGATATTCCTGAGCAGTACAGGGCTGTTGCCGAGAATGGCGGGATCTGGCAGAAAGAACAGGTCGTCTATGACGGGAATGAGATCCGCGGCGTGTATTCGGTCATTGCGTTCCGGACGGCACCCGGATCCATGGTTGCCGTGTTCGAGGACATCACGGATAAAAAGCTGCAGGAGGAACGGATCGCGTTCGATAACGCCCTTCTCACTGCACAACAGGAGACATCCCTTGACGCGATCCTGATCGTAGACGAAAACGGCAGGATCATCAATTATAACCGGCAGTTTGTTGCACTCTGGAGAGTGCCGGAGGATCTCGTTCACCAGCGGATTGATGAGCTGGTGCTGCAGTTCGTCCTGAACCAGCTTGCCGATCCTGATACCTTCTATTCAAGGGTCAGATACCTGTACGAGCACAGGGAGGAGAAGAGCTTTGAGGAACTTCTGCTGAAGGACGGCAGGGTTCTGGAACGCTTTTCAGCCCCGGTGACGGGCACCGGAGGGAAATATTACGGGAGGATATGGTATTTCCGGGACATCTCCGCAAGAAAACGTGCGGAAGAAGCCCTTGAAAAACGAATCATCGCCCTGACACGGCCGCTCGGCGACACGAGTGTAGAATTTGAGGATCTTTTCGATCTCAGCGAGATCCAGCGCCTTCAGGACGAGTTTGCCCGGGCCACCGGTGTAGGAATGCTCCTCACCCGCCCCGACGGGACGCCAATCACAAAACCAAGCAACTTCTGCCGGCTCTGCAGCGAGATCGTGCGCAGGACACCTGCAGGACGGGATCGCTGTTTCCGGTCCGATTCCATCCTCGGAGGCCTTCACAGGACCGGGGGGCCGTACGTGCATACCTGTTACAGCGCGGGCCTCTGGGGCGCCGGAGCCAACATCGTTATCGGGGGCCGGCACATCGCAAACTGGCTTATCGGCCAGGTCAGGAACGCTGCCCAGAGCGAGGAAACCCTGCGGAACTATGCACGGGAGATCGGCGCTGACGAAGAAGAGTTCATGAAGGCATTTTATGAAGTGCCGGTCATGTCTGACGAGCGCTTCCGGTCCGTGGCGCAGTCTCTTTATCTCCTCGCAAACCAGCTTTCCACTTCTGCGTACCAGAACGTGCAGCAGGCACGGCTCATCACTGACCTCAGGAATATCGAAGAGGCATTGCGCACGAGCGAGGAACGCCTCCGGCAGTTTATCCGGCTCGCACCCCCGGCCATAGCCATGTTCGACCGGGAGATGCGGTATATCGCGGCAAGCCGCCGGTGGATGGCAGACTATCATCTCGGAGACCGGGATATCATCGGCCGTTCCCATTACGAGATCTTCCCCGAGATTTCGGAAGACCTGAAGGCTGTTCACCGCCGCGCCCTTGCCGGGGAGGTCCTGTCCGGTGATGAGGAGAAATTCGTCCGGCAGGATGGCTCCGTCCAGTGGCTCTCATGGGAGGTGCGGCCGTGGTATGCTGCCGACAACAGTATCGGCGGAATTATCATCTATTCTGATGATGTGACCGCGAGGAAGACTGCCGAGGAAGCCCTGCGGGAGAGCGAGGAAAAATACCGGCTGCTCACAGAAAATTCGATCGATATCGTCTACTCCATCGACCTGGAGGGGACCATCACCTATATCAGTCCCCAGGTATCCCGGTACGGTTACCGCCCGGAGGACCTGATCTTTCACAATATATCGGAATTTATCCTTGACGAAGATCTTCCCCGGATATGGCAGGATATCAGGACAACCGTCTCTACGGGACAGTCGACACGCACGATCTTCAGGTTTAAGAATCCGCGGGGTATCCCGATCTGGTTTGAGGATAACGGAACCCTCATCAAAACGGGCGGGGATATTGCTGCGGGAATCAGCGGTGTTCTGCGGGACATCACCGATCGTAAACATGCCGAGGATGCGTGCCGGGAAACCGAGGCGCAGCTGCAGCGGCTTGCAAAGAACGCACCGGACATGATTTACCGGATGTCACTCCCTGACGGCAGGTACGAGTACGTCAGCCCCGCATCGGTGGCCCTGACAGGGTACACGCCCGAAGAGTTCTATGCGGAGCCCGGTCTCATCAGGAAACTGATCCATCCCGCATGGAACGAATACCTGCAGAACCAGTGGCAGGCTCTCCTGGAAAACCGGGCCATGCCGTTTTACGAATACCAGATAATCGACAAAGCCGGGAAAAGCCGGTGGGTGAATCAACGGAATGTGCTCATCACCGATGACCGGGGAAAAGCCGTGGCCCTGGAAGGGATTGTAACCGATGTCACGCATCAGAAAAACGCCGAGCGCGATCTCCGGAGGAGCGAACTGCGATCCCTTGCCGTGAGCGAGAATGCCGGAGAGTGGATCTGGGAAGTGGATACAGACGGCATATACCGGTATTCCAGCCCGGCGGTAACGAAGATCCTCGGCTACCTTCCGGAAGAACTGGTGGGAAAGAAGCACTATTACGATCTCTTCGATCCTACGGTCAGGGAACAGCTGAAGGCACAGGCCTCTGCCGGATTTGAAAGTCACGAGCCGTTCAGGGATTTTATCAATGTCAACCGCCACAAGAACGGGTCTTTGGTCATACTGAGCACAAGCGCAACGCCGGTGTTTGATGAGACCGGGGCATTTACCGGATACTGCGGCGTTGATCAGGATATCACCCAGCACACCGCTGCAGAGTCAGCCATCCAGGCCATGGTCAGGAGCATGGTGGGAACGACCGGCCACGACTCCTTAAAAAAGATCACCCGGAATGTGAGTTCATGGCTGCAGGTAGACTGCGTCATGGTCGGCGAGATCCAGCCGGATCACGAGACCGTACAGGTCCTGGCTATGCTCCTTGACGGGGAGGAGGTGGAGGGTTTTACCTATACGCTCCGGGGAACACCCTGCGAGAATGCTTCAGACAAGGGATTCTGTATCTACCCGGATAATGTGAGGCAGTTTTTCCCGGCAGCAAAAGACCTTGCCGATCTCAATATCCGGGGGTATGTCGGCACATCGATCCGGAATTCCGGCGGGGACGTGATAGGGATCCTGTGTGCGTTGTCACGCAGCCCCCTCCAGTCCACCCCTTCAATCCGGGAGATCATGGATATCCTTGCCGTCAAGGCAGCTGCAGAGATCGAACGAAGCCGGATCGAGCGGGACCTTCTCCTCAGCCGGCAGCAGCTTGCCGTTGCCATGGATCTTGCACACCTGGCGAACTGGGAATACGATGTTGCCACGGACATGTTCACATTCAATGACCGGTTTTATGCCCTGTACGGGACCACCGCAGAACGCGAAGGAGGTACGCAGATGTCCTCGGGGACGTATGCAAAAGAGTTCGTTCATCCGGATGATCGCTGGATGGTTGCCGCCGAGGTGAAAAAGGCGCTCGAAACCACCGATCCCAACTATCAGTCGCACGTGGGACACCGGATCATCCGCCGGGACGGCGCGATCAGGTATATTTCCGTACGGATCGCAGTCACGAAGGACAGCAGCGGCCGGACAATCAAAACCCACGGTGCGAACCAGGACATCACGGAACGAAAACAGACCGAGGAAGAACTTGAGGAGAGCCGGCGCATGCTTGCCAGGGCCATGGACCTTGCAAACATCGTTGACTGGGAATTCGACATCGCCACCGGCCAGTTCATCTTCAACGACCGGTTCTATGCCCTGTACCACACAACTGCCGAACGGGAGGGCGGGTACCGGATGACGCCCGAAAGATACGTCCGGGAGTTTGTCCACCCGGATGACCGCGATGCCGTTTCTGCCGTGCTCGAGCAGGGTCCTGCATCGGCAAGCCCGGGCATGGAATTCCGGATGGAACACCGGATCATCCGCCGCGATGGCGAGGTCCGGTTCATTATCGTCCGCGTCGGGGCAACATCCAACCTCACAGGGCGCGGGATCAGCATCCATGGTGCAAACCAGGATATCACCGTCAGCAAACAGGCGGAGGAGGCCATCCGGCAGGCTCACAGGAAACTCCACCTGCTGACGGGCATCACGCGTCACGATATCAGCAACCAGCTGATGGCCCTGAACGGGTATGTCGGGCTGCTGCGCAAGAAAGTCACCGATCCTGCTCTCGAAACCCATTTCTCCCATATCACTGGTGCGAGCAGGCAGATTTCCACGATGATCGCATTCACGAAGGAGTACGAGAAGATCGGTGTTCATGCCCCGGTCTGGCAGACCCTTGCCACCATTGTGGACGAGGCAGCAAAAGGGATCCTTCCCGGGCAGGTTGTCTTACGAAACGATCTCCCTGCCGGCATGGAAGTGTTTGCCGATCCGCTCATCGTCAAGGTCTTCTTCAATCTCCTCGACAATTCGGTACGGCACGGGCAGCGCGTGACGGAGGTTTCCGTGTCGTGCCATCCTGACGGTGAAAACCTGGTTATCGTGTGGGAAGACAACGGCATCGGGATCGAACCGGATGAAAAGGAGCGAATCTTCGAGCGGGGATTTGGCAAGAATACCGGCCTCGGGATGTTCCTTGCACGGGAGATCCTGTCCCTCACCGGCATCACGATAAAGGAGACCGGCACGCCGTTTGCGGGCGCCCGGTTCGAGATGACGGTTCCGAGAGGAGCGTACCGCGATACCTCCACGCCACAGGAAGAACCATGGCATGCCCGTGGATGATGCCCCGCCAGCCCGGTCGTTTTTCCCCGGTCGCTTCCCTCATACGGCAGGTGATTGCGGTGACCCTGTTTCCGTGCCGGATACAGAACCATGAAACCCCGGCATGAAGGCATGTCCGGGGTTTTAAGGCACGACACGCGGTTCATGGGGTCCGGAACCTGCCGGACGGCACGCGGATACTGAACCGGACTCCCTGCCCGTGAATGCCGTTCTCCCGGATGGTTATGCCGGTAATCGAGAGTATCTCCTTTGCCAGGAACATGCCAAGGCCGGTGTGTTTCCCGAAACCCTTGAGGAAGATCTTCTCCTTCTCTTCCGGCACAACGCCAGTACCATTGTCTTCATACACGAGCAGCAGGTCCGGGTCTGCTTTTTCGGCAGAGAGCCGGATTTCCGTTACATGTCCGCCATGCCGGATCGAGTTGTCGATCAGGTTATAGAACACCCGTTCGATGAGAGGATCCGCATAGATTTCCGCAGTTCCCGTGTCATACCGGAACGCGATCTTTTTTTCAGCAAACGACTCCGCGGCACGTGAAAATACCGTGCCAATATTCTGCCAGACCGGCTCCCTGACGCCGAGATCCTGGTAGTCCCGCGTGAATTCCAGCTGGAGGCGTATGACCTCGAGGATCTTCCCCATGGTCTCAAGGTGGCCTGACCCTGGCGGGTCGGCAATCCTTTCCCTGACCAGATCGAGGTATGCAGAAAGCGCGGTTATCTGGTTGAGGATGTCGTGTCTGGTGATCCCGGAGAGGAGGACGAGCTTGCTGTTGACCGCCCTGATCGCCTCCTCTGCATGCCGCTGGGCGGTGATATCATGCAGGCTCCAGACCCTCCCGGCAGAACGGTTGCCGATCATCTGCGCCTGGACATAGAGTTCATAGATCTTCCGGTTCGTGAACCGGAGGTCCGGGGTAACGACCTGTTCAGCCGATTCCGGCAATGCTGCGATGAGCGAAAAGACCGTTGCCGGGTCTTCGATGCGGGACGCCAGGATTTGGGGGAATTCCCCGGCAACCTCCCCTTCCTTCGGCAGGTGTGCCGGCAGGCCGAGGATCCGGGATGCTTTCTGGTTGTATGCCCGGATAAGGCCCTGCCGGTCAACAACGAGAATCGCATCAGCCGTTGACTCGATGGTTGCTTTCTGGAGTGCATTCGCCTGCCGGAGCTCGGCGGTCCGCTCTTTCACGAGGTCTTCGAGATGGGCCCTGTACTCACGGAGCTCCTTTTCCGCAGCCTTTCTCCGGTCGATGAACCCGATGATGTACCCGAGGATGATGGTGATGATGCAGCTCGCCACGACAAACGGAAGTACGGATATGAGTGCCGGCATGACAGGGACCGGACCGGGCGGGCGGACGACTGCAAAGGAGAAGACCGTTGCATACGCTTCGATGACAGCAACACCGGTACCGAGAAGCAGGAACTGGATGAAGGGTGATTTCGGGAACCTGTTCAGCGATGTTCCGGCATAGAAGAGCGCCCCGAGCAGGATCCCGCACATCACCGTTACGATATCCTGCAGGGAGATGCCCCCGGCCGAGGAAAAACAACCGGCCAGCAGGACAACTGCGACGGCAAGCGAGGAGACCGGACCGCCGACCACCCCGGCAAGGGGAACGAGGATAAGGTTGAACCCGATGACCGCGGCATCCGCGGTATGCCAGAGTGCCGGCATGCTGATGGCGGCTGCAAGGCCGAAGACGAAACCGACACAGATCGAAAAGGCAAGTTTTGATCGCGAGATCAGGGTGTCGGGGATGAAGTTGTAGAGGAGGACAAGGGTCGCAATAATCGTGAAGTTCTGGACCATGGACCGCAGCAGGTCAAGGGATAAAAACGGCAGTTCGATCATCATTGCTCCTGATGCTTCCCGGCCGGATGACCAGTCCCCGGGCCTCCGGTACGTTGCCCGTAGCGGGCGATCCCGGAACCGCATGATCCGGATTGCGATATACAATAACCGGCTCGTATATGTAAGTTTTTTCCGGGCCGCAACGGGGGGATATAAGATATCCGGTCACCGATACTGAGTACAGTATCCGGGACCCTGTTCCCCGCTCCCGCACGCATGAAGCTCCCCGACCATTTTCTCCGGTATTTCCTGATCGCGGCAGCCTTCCTCATCCTCGGCATCCTCTTTGTCATTGTCCAGTCCGCGGTCGTCAATCACCACCTCCCGCCGCTCAACGCCACGGAACTCAGGCTGCGTGCCGACTACCACAGCCATGTGATCATGCCGGCGATGGAGAAGCTTTTCCCAAAACTTTTGTTCCTGAACGCGGGTGTCGGCCTCTTCATCCTGATTGTCCCGCTCTCCTGGGTCTGGGTGTGGTGGTTCCGGCGCGATCTCCTTGATACGATCATCCCGCTCATGCAGGGAACTGTCTGCATCCTGATGTGGGCGCTCGGTCATAACTCGTTCACGAAAGTGTACGTGACATACCGGCTCCTCTCGTGGAAAATGATCGCAACCATGTACCTTCCCCACGGCTGGATCGAGATGCTCGCGTTCGTCCTTGCCGGGACATCTGCATTCCTCACGATCGATGCCCTGAAAGGATACCTGCAGGAGAACGGGAACAGAGAGTCCCTCCATCCCGGTGACATCTGCCTTTTCATCCTCGGCCGGGTGTGGAAGGCCGGGCTCGTGATCTTCATCCTGATGGCGATCGCGGCTGCGGTCGAGTGCCGGGTGACGCCGGAGCTGGTACGGTCAGCGTACAATGCTGCGCTGCAGCAGCTATAAGCGGACGTTTCCCGGTGTGCTCTGGCTGAACAGGTGTGTCTGGAACACCAGGTCCGTGAATCCATGACAGGGTTCATTTCAGAAAATGGAAGATACCGACACCCTTTTTAAATCAATAAACAGGTTTTAATTATCCTGATTTATTGAAATTATACCGGGGATCTGAGTCAGACAACGGATTTTTCCTCAGGGATATTTGATGCAGGGTGCCGGCTGATGGAAAAAACGGGCAGAAAAAAACCAAAAACAGGTACGGTGAATCCGGAGAAGCGAGCCGTCAGCCGCCGGCATCCGGGTACAGCCCCCGTTCCACGCGCTCCCCGTCGCAACACTGCCGTCACAAAAAAAGTGCCGGCGGCCCTTCCGGAGAGCGACGAACTCCTCCGCAGTTTCTTCGAATCTGCCGGTCTCATGCGGGGTATCGTGGAGGTGGTTGCGGAGGATGACGTGCGTCATATCACCGATAACGCGGCAGCCGCTGCCCTGCTCGGCATGACCCCGGAGGCGATGAAGAACAAGCTCGGCTCCGAGCTGGGCGAACCGCGCGAGATCCTCCGGTTGTGGGTCAGCCGCTGTTATGAAAGCCGGAAGAGTAAAAAACCGGTGATATTCGAATACAGGGACACGCGGGGAGATAAGGAAACATGGCTCCTTGCCACGGTCAGCAGTGTCAGGACACCTCCCCATGGCTGTCCCCGGTTCGCCTATGTTGTCATCGACATTACCGGACGCAAGCAGGCAGAGAAGGCGCTGAAGGAAAGTGAAGAGCGCCACCGGCTTCTGGCCGAGACGATGCTCCAGGGAGTTGTCCACCAGAATGCCGACGGCACGATAATCTCCATGAATCCCGCGGCCGAGCAGATCCTTGGAAAGACCCCGGAGGAGTTCCTGGGCGGGACATCGGTGAGCGTGGAACACGACACGATTCACGAGGACGGGTCGCTCTTTCCCGGCAGGGACCATCCCTCCATGGTGGCACTGCAGACGGGAAAGCAGGTCCGCGGGGTTATCATGGGCGTGTTCAATCCCCGCGAGAAAGCATACCGGTGGATCAGCATCGATGCTGTTCCGTTATTCCGGCCCGGCGAAGATCGTCCCTGGCAGGTCTACACCGTGTTCGAGGATATCACCGAACGCCGGAATGCCGAAGCCGGGCTGCGGAAAGCCTATGATGAACTGGAAACACGTATCAGGGAACGGACTGCCGAACTGCAAAAAGCTGTTGAATCCATCGGAACCGAACGCCGCCGTCTGTACGATGTCCTGGAGGCGCTCCCCGTCTATATCTGCCTGCTCGACAGGGATTATCGCATGCCGTTTGCGAACCGGTATTTCCGGGAGACGTTTGCAGTACCGGCAGGCCGCCGGTGCTACGAGTTCCTCTTCAACCGCAGCGAACCCTGCGACACGTGCGAGACCTACACGGTCATGAAGACCCGCTCCCCCCATCACTGGTTCTGGACCGGCCCGAACGGCCGGGACTACGATATCTACGACTTTCCTTTCACTGACACGGATGGATCGTTCATGGTCCTCGAGATGGGGATCGATATTACCGAGCAGAAGAAGGCAGAAGCAGCAACGGAAAAAGCGAATGCATACAACCGCAGCCTGATCGAGGCAAGCCTCGACCCGCTGGTTACCATCAGCCCGGACGGGACCATCAGCGACGTCAACGAGGCAACGATCCGCGTCACCGGGTTCTCCCGTGAAGAACTGGTCGGGACCGACTTCTCCGATTATTTTACCGAACCGGAAAAAGCAAAAGCCGGGTATGAAAAGGTATTCCGCGAGGGCGCTGTTACGGATTATGAACTCGGGATCCGGCATAAGGATGGGCACGTGACACCGGTCCTCTACAACGCGGCCGTGTATCGGGATCCCGCGGGGAAGAATACCGGGGTCTTTGCCGCGGCCCGGGACATCACCGGACGAAAGAAAGCAGAGGATGCCCTGCGCAGGGCGCACGCCCTTCTTGAGAAACGCGTTGAGGAACGTACCGCAGAGATTGTGCAGGCCAACGCGCAGCTCAAGAAAGAGATCGCCAACCGTATGCAGGCAGAATCCCTTGTCAAAAAAACCGTATCAGAGCTGCATGCCGCCATCGAATCGACTGCAGACGGGATCTACGCCGCAGACTGTGCCGGGAAGATTATCCGGTACAACCAGAACTTCGCTTCCATGTGGAAGATCCCGGAGGAACTGCTGCAGAGCGGCGAGGACAAAAAAGTCGCAGCCTTCCTGATGACCCGGGTGAAAAACCCCGGTCTCTTCTCAGCGGGCGATGACGGTTCATCCCGTCATGCTGACCGCGAGACATACGACATGCTGGAACTTACTGACGGCAGGATCTTTGAACGCTATTCAAAACCCCAGAAGATGGACCGGACCATCATCGGGCGGGTGCTCAGTTACCGTGACGTCACCGACCGCCGGCATGCCGAAGAAAAACTCATTGCATCCCTGCAGGAGAAGGAGACCCTGATACGGGAGATCCATCACCGGGTCAAGAACAACCTTCAGATCATCTCCGGTCTTCTTGACATGACACGGATGCGCACGCCCGACAGCACGACCAGCGGTATCCTGACCGACATGATGATGAAGATCAAGACCATGGCGCAGATCCATACCCGGCTGTACGAGAGCAGGCAGTTCGACCGGATCAACATGTCGGGCCAGATCAAGGACCAGGTGACGGATCTGTCGAGCATCTACGGGAGGTCGGGCGCAGAGATTGCAGCCACGATCCATGCAGAGGATATCTTCCTGCCGGTCGACCAGGCGATTCCCTGCGCCCTTATCGTGAACGAGATCCTCTCGAATGCATTCAAGCACGCATTCCGGGGGAGGGATCAGGGCGCGCTGGATATCTCGGCAACACACACCGGGGGGCGGGTACGTATCGTCGTGCGGGATGACGGATCCGGAATCCCGGAGAGCGTGGATCCCGACAGGACAACGAGCCTCGGGCTCAAGCTCATCCGGAGTCTTGTCCAGCAGCTGAACGGATCGATCGAGATCCGGAACGATAACGGTACGGTAGTGGCGGTCGAATTCCCGCTCCCTGCCGGAGGCAGATAACCATGTCAAAGATCCTTGTTGTTGACGATGAAGCGATCATCTCAATGCAGCTCGAAGAACGCCTGCACGCGATGGGATACACTGTTGCCGGGATGGCAGCATCGGGAGAAGATGCCATCGAGAAGGCGCGAAGGCTCGCGCCCGATCTCGTGCTGATGGATATCGTGATGCCCGGAAAGCTGAACGGCATTGATGCGGCAAAGGTGATTGCAGGCGAGATGGATATCCCGGTTGTTTTCGTCACGTCCTATGCAGACGATACCATCATCGAGAAGGCAAAACAGGTCGGGCCCTACGGGTATATCGTCAAGCCGTTCAACGAGCTGGAGATCAAGGCAGGGATTGAGGTTGCCCTCTTCCGGAAAACCGCCGAGCGCGAACTCCGGAAATCTGCCCCGGCACCATCCGGAGCGGGGGGTCGTCCACAGGACAACGGGGACGGGAGCGGAGGGGCGGATTATATCAACCTGCCGGACGTCAAAACGATCCTGCTGAAGGATATTTTTTCAGATATCGTCCTCTACCTGTATGCCGATCCCGCTCTCCGGGAGCCGATATTCAGGTTCGCCATCGAGGCCGGGCTGAAAAAAGGCGGGCGGAATTTCTTTGCCTACCACCGGTCGGTCCTTCAGAAATATTTCCTCAAAGAACTTCAGAGCAGGCAGCTTTTCATGCGCCGGATCAAGACCGGGGAGGTCTGTCTCCTGCCGGAAATCCTTGACACCTGTATGACATCGCTTCCGCAGGATCCCGCAGCTGGAAACCTCCGGATCCTCCTGGATTTCTCTGAAACGGACGAGTTTGCCGACATCCTTGCCGTAAAAAACCTCGTCCTTGCCAGGAAAGAGCACGGGGCGGCCGTATCCGGTATCATCGCCGTGAACATGGCCGATATCGACCACGACAGGATCCGGCAGCTCTCCGATGGCATTGGCAGGACCATCATCTCGACGGGGAAGGAGACCACCCTCTCGTTCGCCCACCGTGCTTTCCCCTCCGAACCGGTGGCCGCTGTCCCTCAGGCAACCATCGATGACGTGGTGAAAAAATCCCTTGAACCGGTAGTGCTCTCGCTTCTCGACAAGCCCGTCTCCGGATACGATATCGTCCACGAGATCCACAGCCGGTATAATGTCCTCATCCCCCAGGCAAGGGTCTACGCATATCTCTACGATCTCGAACAGAAGGGATATCTTGCCATGAAAATATCCGGGAAATCGAAACTGTACTCACCAACAGAGATTGGGAAAAAGTATATCCGGAACCGGCTGGATGAGTTCAAGTTCGTCTTCCGGCATATTCTCGGGGAAGGAACTGCCCCTCTCTTCCCGCCTGACAGAAAATAGACTTTTTTTAACATAACTGTCCGGCCGTACTGGTATACCTGCGGGTACACAGCGCGATCAGGGTACGGAACCACATGCAAAAATATGAAACAATTCGTGAAACGTCCGGCAATCTATATTGAAGCCGCGTGAGAAGGAAACATGGCGGGAGGAACTACCCCGCACTTTGGGAAAGGCCATGAGCGAAATGACCAGTCACTCAGCAACCTTTGACATCTTCCTGCGACAGGAGTACAGGGATCAGGAGATTTTGCAAAAAACGCACACAACATACCAGGAAACCGCCGGTATCATCATGACTTCGGGATTCTCTGTGGGAACACCACCTGAACCGGCAGATACTGCAGGAAAAAATCTGCCGGGAAGAAGGGATCTCCCGTGACAGCCGGCCGACCCGAAGAAAACAGTACGTTCGATCCGCCGGTCCATATCTCGTACCATGGAAGGGAATGCCACATCTGCGTCGATCTTCCCGACACGACAGAGGAACAGATTCGGATCGATCTTGAAAAGACCGCGCTTACCCTGTCCATCATACGTGACGGTTCAGTTGATAAGAAAATAATCCGGATACCCGGGGAATTACGCCTTTTCCGGAAAAAAGTGACATCCGGTGTACTGGAGATTGTTCTTGAAAAACCAGTGACCGGAGGGTAACCGGCACTGTCACGGGTTTCGTATTGCCATTGTTTCAGGGTTCGTTTCAAAATCCGGATTTCGCAGACAATCCTATTATTCTTCCAGACAATCACGAAAGGGGGTGAGACGTATTCACGTTCCTGATAACCAGGATGCGGTCTTCATGGCCGGAGAGGACCTTGACCGGATCCGGAGCAATCTCTGCCGCTGGAAATACACCCCGGTACACAATTCCCCGGCAGCCTTCTTCCGGTACGGCAGCGCATGTCCTGCACAGGGATGTCATTCCTGCACGGACCCGGACTGTCCCTGCGCGGATTATGTCCGGCATTACCTGAACCACCCGCGGTGCGATTAACCGTATTCAGGAATCGGGGTGATCACGAGCATGACAGCAGAGACGATATCCATTCCTGTCCGGACCGTTCCGGATCCCCTGGCCGGCGAAAGATCCTTCGGACAATCCGAGGGATCCGGCATCGCAATACCTTGGAACCTGATGGAAGAACGGGACGCGAAGGACGATCTCAGGTGGTATCTGATACACAAGTACCGCACAATTCTCATCGACAGGCTCACAGCAGAAGATCTCGGGGAACTCCGGGTCTGCCTGAAACGGTGGTCCGGAACAAAAAACGGGCAGGACAGCGAATTCCCGCACCGGTTCGTTATGAAGCTCAGGGAGTATCTTCCCGAAGAGATTCTGAGGTACGAGATCGCAGGCATCGAATCACTTTTCATGCTGATGAGGGCACAGGATCTGCCGGACCGGCACCGTGCAGCCTCC
This sequence comes from Methanoregula sp. PtaB.Bin085, assembly GCF_002067035.1. Taxonomy (GTDB): domain Archaea; phylum Halobacteriota; class Methanomicrobia; order Methanomicrobiales; family Methanospirillaceae; genus Methanoregula. Next base: position 141,103 of record NZ_MVQB01000062.1, read on the forward strand.
GGGGCTGTGACTAGATCATAATCCGGACAGAACGTCCGTACCGCCATGGAATCTTATCCTTCCCGGAAGGGAATGTTTCAGATTTTGTTTCATTCCCTGACTTTTGGCAAAGGGGCTATACCCTTCCGTTGTTCACTTCCATGCAGGCGGGAAGCAGGTGAAAACGCCGGAAAAGCTTCCCGCACAAGGGAGTGATCCATGACAGAAGCCGGGTTCGTATGGACGACCGGAACTGCCCTGTGGTTTCACGGTCCTTGCGCCGTATATCTCCGGACAGCAGGTGAAAAAAATTCCGGAGGAATGAATGAGAATGACACCATTACCGCCATCATCAAGGGCCGTGCTCAAAGCGCTCGGGAAGGAGGGCGCGATGACGCACGGCGATATCGTGAGGAAAACGCACTGCAACCCGAGGACCGTGCGGTACGCCCTGCGGAAACTCAAGGAAAACCAGCTGATCATCGAGAAGATGAACCTCCGCGACATGCGGCAGATCATTTACCAGTACCGTTATAATCCACCGGAGGCCGTGACGACCGGGGAGCATCAATGAACGCCAGTATCGACCGGCAGAACTGCACAAGCTGCGGGACCTGCTGGGACACCTGCCCGGAATTCTTTGAGGAGGATCCGGATGATCACTTCAGCCGCATTATCGGAAAATACCGGAACGATGGATCCAGATCCGAAGGATCCGTTCCGGATGATCTGGAAGACTGCGTGAAGGAGGCTGCGGATCTCTGTCCTGTGCAGATAATCGCGGTGACGGAGTGACCAGGCGCGATCCCGGGGGTAAATACCTGTGTTTATCGGGCACTTCGCAGTTGCGTATCTCCTCATCGTGCTCTTCCCGGCCGTCCCGCCGCTGGTCATCCTTTGCGGGGTCAGCTTTCCTGACCTCCTCTGGCCGGTCCTGGTACTGACAGGGATGGAGACCGTGGCCGTCAATCCCGACAGCCCGCTCCAGAACGCGATCCGGTTCACCTCGTACCCGTACTCCCACTCGCTCGTCACCGGGTCCCTGATTGCGGCGGTCCCGGGACTTTTTATCGCGTACTTCATGAGCCCTGCTGCCGGGATCCTGTTTGTCGCTGCCTCGGCCTCCCACTGGCTGCTGGACGTGGTGACGCACCTGCAGGATCTGCCGGTGCTCGGCTTTGGGAAGGACATGAAAGCCGGCCTCGGGCTCTGGAACTACCCGAAGGCTGCATTTGTGCTGGAACTCGCATTCTATACCGTCATCACAGTGCTTGCGGTGCAACCGGCGCTGGTCGTTCCCCTGCTGGCCCTTGGTTTTGCATTCCACCTTATCAATGCGAATTCATTCCTGGGATTCAGCAGGAAAAATCCCTTTACTGCCCGGAGTTATGCCGTCCTTGCAATCTTCGGGTTCCTTGCATTCATCGGGGGCCTGAACTGGATCTTCGCGACAGGGTGAGAAAAAAATTTTCATGGAGGGAAAAAATGCAGAATCAAGAAACCAGAGAACCCGGCCTGCACCGTGCATACACGGTGGCAGGAATCCTGCTCCTGATCGCGGCCTGCATGGTGGCCGGTTGTTCGTCCGGCAAGGGCCCGGCAACACCGGCCTTGCCGCAACCACCGGCCGGGAGCGGGAATGCGATCACGATACAGAATTTTGCGTTCGATCCGCCGGCGCTGACCGTGAAAGCCGGCACGGTGGTCATGTGGACGAACCAGGACAGTGCGCCACACGCCATTGTCTCCGATACGGGATCACCGGAAACATTCTCTTCCGATACGCTCTCAACGGGCCGGTCGTACTCGTTCACCTTCAACCGGCCGGGGACGTACCCGTATCATTGTTCGATTCACCCGTCCATGACGGGAACCATTGTTGTTGAGAAATAAGACGGAGAATAAAACATGCCAAAACAAACCGATGGAAAACTGGACCTGTTAAACGACAGGAACAGTGCACTGGTGCTCGTGGATTACCAGCCCACGATGTTCTCCGGTGTCGGCTCAGGTGACAAGACGATCATCCGGAACGCTGCGTATTGCGCTGCAAAGGCTGCGTCAATCCTGAACGTGCCGGTCGTACTCTCGACCATCAACCCGCAGCACAACGGGAACTTCATCGAGGATGTGACCCGGCTGTTCCCCGGCCAGGAAGTGTTTGCACGGCCGGTGCCAAGCTTCGATGCATTTGAGGACGGGAAGACCTACGGCGCATTCAGAACGGCGAACCGGAAGAAACTGGTGATCTCCGGGCTCTGGACGAGCATGTGCTTCTGCTACACGGCCCTGCACGCGCTCCGTGACGGCTACGAAGTTTACGGGCTGATGGATGCAGCGGGCGACTCCACGATCGCGGCCCACCGGTTCGGCATTCAGCGGATGCTGCAGGCCGGGGTCATACCGATCACGGTTGAGTCACTGGTATCGGAATGGATGCATGACTGGGGCAACCCGAAGGCCGGCGATCTCGTGAAGGAGGTCTACTCCCGGTATGGCTACATGATCGGGCTCCGGTAAGACGAAGTTTTTCTTTTTTGGCAGGGGGTCGCTCCTGTGGCGGATGGTGAGAGTTCATACAAGAAAGCGTATCATCTTCCGGTTCATTGATTATACGAAATATTTCCGCGGAAATTGTTCCGGGGAATATCGCAGAGAGCGAGAGAACGATGAAAGGACGAAGACCAATGGTAGCGCTGGGCGATGCAAAAAAATTCGCGGAGCGCCAGGGCTACATCTGGGTGCCCAACCCGGATCCGGCAATCCCGTTCGACGCGTTCGCGTACCGGGGCAGCGATATGATTGCACTCCGGGTGGAAACCTGCCGGAATGCACCGGGCGTGTACGATCTCCCCCGGGATTTTTTCCGGGATGCTTTTGAGATTCTCAGAAAACTCCCGCTGCCCGCGTACCTCCCCCGCGAAGTGTGGGTGCGGTACAGCTGGAGCCGGGCATTCAACCGGTTCCGGCTCTTTGGTGAGAATTTCCTTGAGACAACGATGATCGACCGGGACAGGCCGGTCTATCCTTACGAGCCGGATTCCCTTCCTCCCGCTCCAGGAGGTGGCCGGGAAAAAGAGTCCCGGAAATAAGCCCCGTACGGCCTCCGTTTGCCAAAAGGACGAAGGCCGGATCGGACCATGAGTCCCGGGTGTCAACCGCCTGAACAATTCTTCTTTTAAGCAATTATTTTCATGAAATTTCCGTTTTAAACAGATTCAGACCTGTTAAAATAGAAGGCCGCTGACACCCGCTTTCCGACCCCCGCTCCTTCAAGCCCGGGATCCTCACGATCCTGCCTCCGGTGCAGGATATGACGGTTTTTCCGGAGGGTCGGAGTTTTTACGTCGTAAGAGTGCTCTTTTCCGTCGATAGCAGGAGGACCTGGAAAAAAGTCCCGGAAATAAGCCCCGTACGGCCTCCGTTTGCCAAAAGGACGAAGGCCGGATCGGACCATGAGTCCCGGGTGTCAACCGCCGGAAAAATTCTTCTTTTAAGCAATTATTTTCATGAAATTTCCGTTTTAAACAGATTCAGACCTGTTAAAATAGAAGGCCGCTGACACCCGCTTTCCGACCCCCGCTCCTTCAAGCCCGGGATCCTCACGATCCTGCCTCCGGTGCAGGATATGACGGTTTTTCCGGAGGGTGACGATTCTCCGTCGGAGAATCGGCAGCCGTGAGAAGATACCGAAGGTATCTTCGAGAGGGTCAGATTTTTACGTCGAAGAGCCTGCGGCTCTTCTCCTGGTTCTTGCCCGAAATCGCTCACCAGATCGCAGAATCCCTGAACGCTCTTCTTAATTCACACATCCGACAGCTATTGAGGAATTCAAAGAGCCCGCGGCTCTTCTCATCCCTCACTGACGACCCTCGGTAATTTCCAGGCATTCCTCAAGGCCGGCAAAATGCCTGTCGCCGCTCAGGATTTTCAGGCTATACAGCCGGGCCGTTGCAAGGATCATGCAGTCCATGGCGCCCATGCCGCTGCCGTTTTTTTTCCTGTCGGCTTTGATCGCGCCAGCGAGGATTGCAATATCAGTATCGACCGGGATCACTTCGGCATGATTCACGACAATTCCTATCAGCGAATCAATTTTTTCTCTGCTGAAAAAATCGCTGATGCGGTACCGGAGTTCGTACAGCGTCAGCACGGAAACGGCAACCGGGGAATTCTCTTCAATACATACAAGCGCCTTGCGCCCCCACGGGCTGTTCTGGAAGATCTCAATCCACGTAAAGGTATCAACCAGAATTCCGGGACCGGTCATCCGCATCCTCCTCATCGACTTCCCGGTCATGGTCGCGGTACAGTGCTTCAAGATCTAAGCCAGGAAGGATACCAAGGAGGGAACTGAGCGGCGGGACCGGGATCAGCTCGATGTGCCCTTCCGTCTCCCTCACCATGAACCGGGTTGCACCGTAATGGTCACGGATTTTCTTGGGAAGGACCATCCGGCCGGTTGAGTCTATGCTGACAACCGGCCCGGTGTCGGGAAGGTATCCGGCCGCCGGCTCGCTGACACCGGAATTCTTTTTGGTTCTGCCGGATTTTTGGATCTTTTGTTTCATAGCCCTCGCTCTCACATACTGGGAAGATTTTTGGAGAATAAAATTTTTAGCAGAAATGAAAATTGGCAAAAAATGAAAAATGGAAATTTCCGGATTCCATTAGCGTGAGCTTCCTTCCACTACCGCGATCTCTTCCGGAGTCAGCCCGTACATCTCATAAACCAAAGCATCGATCCGCACGTCCGTTGCATCAATCTCCTGCTGCACGAGCCGGCGCTCCTGCTCGGTTGTTGCCTTCGCGAGGTACCGGTTCAGCTCGAGAATGTCCGTGACGAGCGAGACCAGTTTGTTGTGCCGGGTTTTATCCCGGAGTTTGTCGAAGTCCGGCGTGACAACCGGAAATTTTCCGAGCGCCGGGGGGATAACATGATACCCGCGGTCCGTGAGCGGGCACGTCCGCGTGATGATGAACCGGCCCAGCGCCGAGTTCAGGAGCGCGAGAAGGTACCGATCGTTGCGGTGGATCGCAACCAGCGCGTTCGTCATCGCGTACGATCCTTTGGCATCATAACAGAATGCCGGGCGCCTCTGGTATGCAGAGAAAATAATCTTCGGGATCGGGGGCTCGCGACCCTGGCCGGACGCCGGCTGCCCAAAAGACACTCCGGTGTTTTCTTCCGCGTCTTCACCATGATCCCAGCCTGTTTCTTCTGCAGCCGTTCCAAGGTATTCTGCCAGCCTGCGGCATCTCAGGAGATGACGCGGATCATGGAGCGGGATATAAAAACGATCCGGTTTTGCCGGCAACCAGCGCCGGATCTCTGCGGGGCTCAGCAGCGGGACAAAGAACCGCCGGCACCACCAGGCTCCTTCTGTCAGGCGGTCCCTTGTTGCCGTATCGACCACCAGGGGATTGTCCCGGAGCCGGTGCGTTCCAGCGTCGATCTGCCCGAGAACGTACTGGTCAAGCGGAGTGCCGGCAGCAACGATCTTTTCCAGCAGATCCTCCGCCCGGGTGTCCTCGAGTTTCCACCCGCCGTCGCCAAACTGGCGCTGGTCGAGCGTGAACCTGCGTACGCCGGACGAATCCTGCGCAGGCCCGTTGCCGCTTCCCCCCGTTGAGACGGTAAAGGGGCCGGCAGGCGGACTGTTCTGCAGCCGGAGATATACAAGCGGAACATTGCCTTCCGGCAGGAGCCGGGAATGCCCGGTCGCGCTGATCTCCATGATCCTGCGGGTGAGGAGGAGGCGCCGGAGCGGGCGGGCAGGCCGGGATCTCAGGAACGTTTCCGGCACAAGAACCCCGAGCGTTCCTCCCGGCTGGAGGAGGTGAAGGGCCCGTTCAATGAAGTACCCGTACAGGCCGGCTGAGGAGGCATACACACTGTAGTGCGTCTGGAAGTACTCCTCGCGGGCCTGCACGGCAAACGGCCGGTAGGGCGGGGGCGAGCCGATGACACCATCGAACCCGCCGGCTGCAATGATTTCAGGAAATCCCTTCTCCCAGTCGAACGGATTTACCCGCCGGCGCTCCTCCGCGTTGAAGGGATAGACCGGCTTTCCGGAGAAATAATCGGGAGCAATGAGGGCGTTCCCGCACCTGACACAACGGCTGGTGATGAAAGCGGCATCGCGTATCGCGCCGGAAGAGGGGGTGCCGTGGCCGGAACGCCGGTATTCTTCGATGAAGGCCAGCAACAGGATGAACCGTGCTGCGCTGACGGATTCCGGATCAAGATCGGTTCCAAAAACAGAACCGGCGGCCTGATCGGGGCTGGGGTTCCGTGTCCTGCTGCGGGCAATGAACCGGAAGGCAGCGAGCAGGAAGAGCCCGGCACCGCACGCCGGGTCAAGGACCCGGTAGTCCTTCGCGCTCCCGCCATCTGTGTTCCCGCGTGCCGGGCCGGCTGTCTCTTTCACGACGTGTTCGATGAGATGCCAGGGAGGGACATCGACCGAACCGGTATAGAGCAGCGCCGACTTCCCGGAACGTTTCACACGGCCGCCTTCTGCAGCTTCCACTCTCATGCCCAGGAATAGATCGAGAACGCCGGCACATTCCTCCAGCGGGAGCCGGGTAACGGGCACGGGAAAGTCCGGTTCATCGAGCCATGCAAGGAGACGGCGAAGCGGTTCATCGGGAACCGCCGGAACCGTTCGCTGATTATCGGGCCCCCTCTCAAAGAATACTGCCGGATCCGCCCCGGCATCCGAAACTGCACGGGCCATCCGTCCCGCGATCCCATCACATGCTGCAAGGGCGGCAACCGTTCCCGGTTCGATAAAACCGCATTCTTCACCGGTTTTTACGAAGAGTGCCTGGAGGATGGACGAAACGATGGCATAATTCAGGTCGGGATCGGGGATCATATGATGATCCCCGGCCAGCCGGCGGGCGATACGGTCCCGTGCGGACTCAAGCCCGGATAAGAGGGAACTGCCGCGGGGGGTGAGGGGGGGTACCGCGTTTGTATCGGATCCAATCGGTGCCGGCATCCGGATAAGAATTGATCCGGAAGGCGATAATTGTGGTGAGTCCGGGCCGGTGTCATCATATCAGGCCCTGCAGCACCACACGGGGGTATACCGCGGTATCACAGGATGGCAGTACACGGCCGGAAAACACAGTTATCTGTCTTGAAGACCAATATCCCACCAACATTTGCGGGGAAACCATGACACAACCTTGCGAGATGCCGGTCACCCAGCTCCATGTGAAGCCGGAGATGACGGTGAACGAACTCGTTGAAGCGATGGGGAAGGCCGGGGCCTACAACGGCGGTTCGCTCGCCCGGGCCGCGGATATCTGGGAGCAGATGCTCCGCGACAAAGAAGCCACGAAGTTCTTCGGACTTGCCGGGGCAATGGTCCCGGCCGGTATGGGCGGGATCGTGTCCGACCTGATCAAGGCCGGCCATATCGACGTCCTTGTCTCGACCGGCGCGAACCTGACACACGACATCATCGAGGCGATCGGGTGCAGGCACTTCCACGGAACGGCCTTCTGCGATGACATCGAGCTCCGGCACGATGAGATCAACCGGATCTACGATGTCTATCTCCCCAACGAGGCCTTCGAGCACTTCGAGGAGTTCATGCAGGGTGTGTTCGGCCAGCTCGAACCCGGCTCAACGATCTCGATCTCGGGCCTGCTCGAACACATCGGGAAGAACACGAAATCCGGCATCCTCCACACGGCTGCACGAAAGAAGATCCCCGTGTACAACCCCGCTGTGCAGGACTCGATGATCGGGCTCCAGTACTGGCTCTTCTCCCAGACAAACAAGGTTACGGTTGATGCGTTCGCTGACATGCCGGCACTGATGGACCGGTGCTTCACGGCAAGGAAGGCCGGGGCCATGCTCGTGGGCGGCGGGGTCCCGAAGAACTTCATCCTCCAGAGCATGCTGATGACCCCCAACGGGTTCACGTACGCGATCCAGCTCACCGGCGACCGCCCGGATCTCGGCGGGCTCTCGGGGGCAACGCTGGACGAGGCCAGGTCGTGGGGCAAGATCACGGAGGATGCGCAGGCCGTGACCGTGTACGGCGACGCCACGATCACCCTTCCCCTGCTGGCAGCGGCAGTCACGGAGCGGCTCCACCATGGCTGAGCTGATCCTCGCACTGGACGTGACCGAGAAGCGGCAGGCGAAGAAGATTGTCAAGGCCTGCGCCCCGCATCTCGACGCCGTCAAGCTCGGCTACCCGCTGATCCTCTCCTGCGGCCTTTCCTTTGCCGGGGAACTTGAAGAATTCGATCTCCCGCTCATCGCGGACTTCAAGGTCGCCGACATCCCAAACACGAACAGGCTGATCGCGGAGCAGGTTTTTGACGCGGGATTCTCCTCCATCATCTGCCACGGGTTTACCGGGCAGGATGCCGTGCAGGCCTGCGTGGACGTTGCAGCCGATTACGGAGGCTCCTGCTTCGTGGTCGCAGAGATGAGCCACCCGGGGGCGACCACGTTCTTTCATGGCGGGACCGCGGAGAAGATCGCGGAACTCACGATGGCGTGCGGTGCGGACGGGATCATCGCGCCGGCAACCCGGCCTGACCGGGTAACTGCGCTGCGGAAGATTGTCGGCAGCCGTAAGATCCTCTCACCCGGTGTCGGGGCACAGGGAGGGGACGCGGCAGCTGTGGCGAAGATCGTGGACGGGATTATCGTTGGCCGCGCGATCTATGATGCGGAGAACCCGAAAGCAGCCGCGGAATCGTTCGCAACAATCCGCGGCCGGTAATCCCGGAAATCCGGTGGCCGGGCATCCGGGGTTTTTCACGTCAGCATTCAGGAAACGGGAGCCGGTACGGAACGGGTTTTCAGGGGGGCAGTTTCAGGCGCCTCCCGCCGATTGGGGCCAGAAATTCCCGCCGATACACGGGATGTATTTAAATGGCGGGCTTATTGCGACCAGATCCGCATATGCACGTTTTATTGTCCATGAAATCGCAGTACATCGAACCTGCTGGTTCTAAATATTTATTAATGACCTGTGCAATGTTATAGTATGGATTGGACAGCGGATCAAAAGAAAATAGCAAATAAATACAAAACTCTGGATGATATTCCGGAGAACGAGCGCAAGTACAAGTGCCACACGTGCCACCTGATTGTCGATGAGAGTCCCTGTCCGAACTGCGGCGAGACGCACCTTGAGGTCATGTGCCCGCTCGACCACTGCCACTGCAACCACGAGATCATCTCGGGCATCGAGTACTGCCCGCTCTGCGGTGCGGCCGTCTGCCCCGAATGCGGCTCGCACGATGTCGTGCAGGTCAGCCGCGTGACCGGGTACCTGCAGGACGTATCCGGCTGGAACGCCGGCAAGCAGCAGGAACTCAAGGATCGCATGCGCTACTCGGTTGCATGAGATATTATACAGAATCCGATACTCTTTTCATCCGCGGACAGTTCCGCGCTGCAAGCACCGGAATCAACGGCGGCATCCGTTCTGTCTCCACGCTCCTGAATCACGCGCTCCGGCCGGACAGCGACGCGTACGATGCAGCAAAGGAACTGGAGGCAGCGGCGGCCGGTGCCGGTGTCGGCAGCGATTTCTTCGGGCTCCTGACCACCATCCCCGCGGGGCAGGCCTGCGTTCTTCAGTACGATTTTATCACGGTCTTTGTCACGGCCGGGATCCGCCGCGAGGAGCCCGGCAGGGCCGGGAGCGTCAGCATTATCGTGACGGGCAGCGAGGGCATGAGCGACGGGGCACTGCTCGAGACGATCATGGTGGCAGCCGAGGCAAAGGCCGAAGCCCTGTCAAAACTCGGCCTCCCGATGACCGGCACGCCGGCCGACACGATCATAGCTGCATGCGAAGGGGAGGAGAGGCACGATTCCGCCGGGCGCCTGAGCGATGCAGGAAAACGGGTCCGCGAGGCCGTGCTGCACGGGATCCCGGCAGCCCTGACCCGGAACGACGCGGGCGTCGATGCCGGACGGCCGGCATTCTTCATCTTCAGCCGTATGAAGGGCGAGCACTGGATCGAGTGGTCGCCGGTGAAGTGCCCGTACTACCCCTGCCATTTCAAAGGGCAGTCCTGCGATTTCTGCTACTGCCCGTTCTATCCCTGCAAGGACGAGAGCCTTGGCCAGTGGGCAAAGGGATCGAATGGAAGCCGTGTCTGGAACTGCGCACGGTGCAGGCTCGTGCACCAGCCGGACGTTGCCGCGTACCTGAAGAAGTACCCCGGGGCGTCGCTTGCGGAGCTCGTTCGGGCCGGTAAGAACGCGGGGAAGAAACGGAAAACCAAGGCATGATATCCGCAGCCTGAACGATTGTTCAGCTGTCCGTATTCACGGGATGATTGAACGATCCCGTGAGAAACAAAAAAGTATTCCGGTTCCCTCAGATACCGTGCCGTTTACGGCATGACAAAAAGAGAACCCTCAGTTCTCCTTGATCCCAAGCGCCTTGAGGAGCTCGGGGAGGGGGATGCCGTGGGCCTCGGCGGCCTGGCGGATGGTCTCGCCCCGGGCGATGGCGCAGCCGACACAGCCCATGCCGAACTTGAAGAGGGCCTCGGTTGCCTCGGGCTTGGCCTTGAGGAGATCATAGATGGTGCTGTCTGCGGTAATGTCAGTCATAGTATCCTCAGGTTGGCGCCATGTCACATAAACCTCGCGATAGTGACGGGCGGAAGAACAATCCGACACTTTCACTACGCATGGTCGCATTATATAGACCGGGTAAAACCGCACGAATAACTGGAGATGTATGAAATGGATTATTCCGAAGCAGCAGACAGAATCTCCCGAAAGTATCAAAAGAGCGGCCAGGCGGTCGATGTAAAAAAGATCGAGGGCAAGCTCAGACGGCTCGTGGATGAATTCGGCGTCCAGCCCTCCGAGGCGGAACGCAGTGTGATCAACGAGCTCAACAAGGAGTTCAACATTCCCGCGGCGGGTTCTCCTGCCGGGGGAGGCAGGGCCGGCGGCGCAAACGAGCAGAAGCGGATCGCGGACGCTGCCCCCGGCGACTGGGTCACCTTCGAGGCGAAAGTCGTCGCCCTCTCGGCACCGGCATCCCCGTCCATTGCGCAGAGCGGGATCCTTGCTGACGAATCCGGCGCGATACGGTTCGTTGTCTGGGCAAAGTCCAATGCCCCGAAGATGAGCGAGGGATCGTGGTACCGCATCGAGTCCGCGGTCGTTGACGAATTCAAGGGAGTCCCCAGCCTGAAGGTCCACTCCGGGACAACGATCAGAGAGATTGGCGAGGACCGGTCGCTTATCCCGACCCCGCTTCCCATCAAAGACCTGCATCCCGGGATCGGGGGCGTCCGTGCCAAGGTAGTACAGGAATGGGATGCCAGCCACGAGCGGATGCTCCAGTCCGGGCTCCTTGGCGATGAGACCGGCACGATCAAGTTCGTGATCTGGAAGGAACCGGGTAAGGAGAAGCTCAAGGTCGGCGCCGTGTACAGCATCTTCTATGCACAGGTCGATGAGTTCAACGGCCGGCTCTCGCTGAACCTGAACGCGGCGACAATCATGCAGGAGGACGCCGAGATCGCGGTCAGCGGCGGCGAGTCCGCGGTCCGGGGCGCCATCGTGCACATCGCGCCCGGCTCCGGCATCATCAAGCGCTGCCCGGTCGAGGGCTGCAACCGGGCCCTCTCGCGCCAGAACTACTGCCCTGTCCACGAGATCCAGCCGAAGTTCGTGTACGACCTCCGGATCAAGGGCTGGCTCGATGACGGGGAGAAGACCCACAACATCCTCCTGCAGCGCGACGCCACCGAAGCCCTGACCGGCATCACGCTCGACGCGGCAAAGGAGATCGCGGAGAACAACCCGCTCGGGATGGACGAGGTCTTCCTCCGGATGCGTGACGCCATCCTCGGGAGGTATATCGTCTGCCATGGTCGCGAGATCGACGGCCGCCTGCTCGTGAACAAATGCGAGAAGGTGACGTTCGACTCCGGCGAACATGCGGCGCTGCTGAACCGGGCCGGTGGTGCATCATGAGCGCAAATCCCCGCGACATGCCGCGGCGCGAGGGAGCCTTCGAGCGGGAACCCGCACGCCGGATTTTCGCGTCCGAGCTCCGCGAGTGCCGGTACCAGTTCAAGGACGGCGATGACGAGAAGAGCCCCACGTTCGTCCTGCTCCCTACCGGGGAACGCTCCAACCGGATCTTCCTGGTCGGCACCCTGACCGAGAAGACCCGGCAGGGCGAGCAGAACGTCTTCTACCGGGGCCGCGTGGTCGACCCGACCGGCACGTTCTTCATCATGGCCGGCAGCTACCAGCCCGAGGCCATGCAGCAGCTGGCGAAGATCGAGCCGCCCCAGTTCGTTGCCGTGATCGGCAAGCCGAACCTGTACCAGAAGCCCGACGGATCGTTCATGAACTCCGTCCGGGTCGAGTCGATCACGGTCGTTGACAAGGACACCCGCGATCTCTGGGTGCTGGATGTGGCAAAACAGACGCTGGACCGCGTCGATGCTCTCAAGGCCGGTACCGGAAAGGATGTGCCAAAGGCAAAAGAGCAATACCCCACGATCGATCCGGCGGTCTTCCGGAAGATTGCCTACGACGCGCTGGCGCAGATCAGGATGTAATTTTTTCCTGTTTTTTTATGATGAAAACACGTTCCCCCCACCAAAATGGGTTTCCTTCCCAGTCAATCCATCCTGTCAATGTATATCTGACGGTATTCCGCAGGAAATGATGGATCTCCTCATGGCAGTACCAAGGGGTTGGAACACCCCGCAAAACCTTATCACTTCCGGTTCCTATCATTCATCGATCCGTATGGACCCAAAGGAACTCAGCGCCCTGGTAAAAGATCTTGACACAAAGGTGCTCAAGGAAGAGGCAAAGAAGCTCGGCCTGAAACTCGGGAGATGCCCGACAAAGACCAGCATCGCGAAGATGCTTCCCGAGGCAACCCTGAAGAAACTGGCGAAGAAGTGAACAAACGGTACCCTGTACAGCGGCTCAGGCTGCAACAGAGATCTTCTTTCTTACAACCAGTGCCGTTTGTATTATTCACGGACCTCCGATGAATCGAACACCGTGAGGTTTGAGGTGGAGACGGCTTCATCAGAATACTTCGACGAGCCCTTTGCTCTTCCCGGTCAAAGACCGGCCACCCTGCGGGGTGACGACAAACGTGTTCTCGATACCGACAAGGCCGACATCCGCGATCCCTTTCTTCGGCTCAAGCGCGATGACCATCCCTTCCTCCAGGGGTTCGTCAAAGCCTTCCGCAATGACCGGCGTTTCGTCGATCCAGAGGCCGATCCCGTGTCCGAGGAACTTCACCTGACGTTCGCCAAAGCCCATGAAATTTTTCAGGAACGCAGGTTCAAGGCCTGCCATGATCGTCCGGTAGATCTCGGACGGGACGGTGCCCGGTTTCAGCATCGATGCCGCTATGTCCTGGATTTCCACGCAGCGCAGGTGTTCCTGTATCGCTGCGTCCGGGATCGCTTTGCCAAACATGTACGACAGTGTCTTGTCCGTCTGGTATCCCTTGTACCCGCAGCCGATGTCGACGACGACGAGATCGCCTTTTTTGAGTTTTCGTTTCGGGTTCCCCATCTGCGGGACAGCCGGGTGCATACCGGCAACCCCGCCCGGGGTGTCCGTGCAGGTCGGGCAGAGGGAACTGGTGCCAAAACCGATCTGGCCGAGCAGCATCTCGTTGAAACCGCCGAAGCGGATGAGGCCCTGGTGACCTTCCTTCACCATGACCGTAAACAGGTCGCAGATGAGCGAGACCTCATCCATACCTTCCGCGAGCATGCCGGGAACAAGGTCCTCGAGCACGTGCCGGTGGATCCTGCCGGCGTGCTCCATGAGGGCGAGCTCGTACGGGCTTTTCCGCGCCCGGACTGCCCCGACCTCGTCGTCAACCGGTTTCACGTTCCTGAAACGCAGGTGCTTCTGGATCCGCTGGAGCTGGGCGTGCGGGACGATCTCCGTCTCAAGATAGATCGTCTCAGGGAAGTGCTTCATCTCCGCGGCAATGTCCCGGTAACTCTTCATCCTCCGGACAGACGGGAAGAGAGACTCGTCGACAGCCCGCTCATGGCTGTGCCGCACCCAGAAGACCGCGTCGCCGTCCTGCGGAATGAGAAGAAGGCCATCCTGGATCGTGCCGGTGAAGTAGTAGAGGGGGACCCTGCCGGTGATGGCCGCAAGCTCCCAGCCGGGATGCCGTGCGTCCATCCGGGCCCGGAAACGGTTCAGGCGGTCGTCAAGTTCGGTGAGCGGGACTTTCATGCAGGTACAAAGTTGGACTGGCAGAATAATAAGAATAATGAAAGGATCGCATCAGGTGTTTTTCGCCCGGTATATCTTCAGTCTGGGGACGGTCAGTCCTGCATCCGGCTCTTCAGGAACCGGTCCCGGCCATCTGATCTGTCCGGAATTTCAGTGCCCTGTTCATCTCATCAAATCCCCCGGCTGTCCCGTTTTTCCGGGGGTTCCCGAGGAGCAGGCGGAGGGGCCCGGAGAAAAATATTCGTGCTGGACATAGGGGCGTGATGCCCCGCGGGGGGCGGATCTCAAACATGTATTCCCCGTCAAAGAGCCCGCGCACGAACAGGTGACCCATCCACCGGATCTTACGTTCCGGCAATGCTTTGATGATTACAGGGCGGATTGTCATGCCAAATCCTCCCGGGGGCCGGGGTTTGCTGTTATCCCGGCACCTTCTGCAGGCACCCCCCCCTCAATTGCACGGATAAAGGGATCCCATTTGGCGTATTGCTGGAAACCCGTAAGAATTTCCCATATGCGTCCGGGCGTTGCCATGATCCGGATCTCGCTGTACAGTTCCGCTGTTCTGCCAAATTTCCGGTATTCCGGTAAAGACGGTTGTTCACCCATCGTTCATGAGTATCTGCCTGAAAAGGTGTTAAAGATTGGACTTCTGGGAAGAATACCGCCGGTTTTTCCCCGTTTCCTCCAGAATGTTTTACGAAAATTCCCTCCAACATGAATTCCTCATGATGAAAGGCTTATGCCCCCGGCCTATCAACCGGTCATGGTATCCATCATGACGGATTCCAGGAATCCCGTTATCCTGACCAGGGACCATGCGGAGACGCTCGACCGGTTTCTCATGCAGCGGGCAGAGAGCTCGCTCATGCTTCTTTCGAATTCCCGTTCGGCCGGCCTCGAATACCACGGCGGGGTACTTGAAGGGACGTATGCCGCGTCATGGTACGATGACGCAATCATTGGCGTTGCTGCACATTACTGGAACGGCATGGTCGTTCTCCAGGCGCCGGGGGATGCTGCAGGGCTTTTTCATGCAGTCACAACTGCATCCGGCCGTGAGTGTACCGGGATTGCAGGGCCGCGTGACCAGGTGGAGCGGGTACTTCCCGAAATCCACAGAATGCACCCCCGCCCGGCGATGACCGGCAGGAACATCCTGTTCTCGCTGAGCCTTGACAGGCTTGTCATTCCTGATCTTCTTCACGGGGACGGGGTGATCTGCCGCCATCCCGCTGATGACGAGATTCCTGCCATAATTGACCTGCGCTGCGCATTCATGCGCGAACATCTGGGCCCGGGACTGCGTCAGTCCCACGAGCGCGAAGCCCGGGATCTGGTCAGCACCCAGCACCAGAGGGGCAATCTCTGGGTCCTTGAAATCAATGAAAAGATTGTTGCAACAACGGCCTTCAGTGCGGCGATTCCGGAGCTGGTTCAGCCTGGCGGCGTGTACGCACTTCCCGGCTACCGGAACCGGGGATACGGCCGGACGGTCGTAGCCGGCTCACTGACGGAGGCACGGGACCGGGGCGTAAAAAAGGCGATCCTTTTCACCGGCGCGGATATGCCGGCAGCGCAGAAGATGTACCGTGCCCTTGGATTTCAGCCGATCGGGGAGTACGGGCTCGTGATATTCTAGGACCGGTACCGGCATTACCGGAAAACGGAGAGAGGGAAGATTATTTTCTGGCTGCCTTCTCCGCTTCCCACCGCTTCATCACTTCGGGGCCCTCGACAAACACGAGGCCATGCTTCCGGGCATAGAGCTTTGCGTCCGCTTTCGTGAGCGCGTACCCGCTCTCGTCATCCAGCATCTCGCAGATGGTGACGGCCGGCGTGATCTTCGCCATCTGGGCCATGGCGATCGAGAGCTCGGTCTGACCTTTCCGGACATCAAGCAGGCCGTCCGCTGCCCGGAGGAGGGCCATGTGGCCGGGGGTGCGGAAGGTTTCATGGAAACTGACTTTCCCGCCGTTCAGCGCGTGCTTCACCTGCTCGGCGATCGCGTTCACGGTCAGCGCCCGGTCGCGGTCGGTGACGCCGGTGAAGGTGTTGCGGTGGTTCACCCACAGCGAGAAGGAGGAGTGGTTCTTGCGGTCGTACGGGATGTCGCCGTCGCGCTCGGCAACCGCCATCGCCCGCAGCGCATCGCTTGCGAACGGGAGACCGAGGCGCTGGGCAGCGACCGGGTGGACCGCCGTGCAGATCAGTCCGCCGCCATCCTTGCGCATCCGGAGGATGTCCTTGGGCGTCACCGCATCGGAGCGGATCGCAAAATCCGTCTCACCCTCGCGGTCATCGAAATCATAGAGGAGGATGAACTTCCCGTCCCGCAGCGCCGCAAGCGCCTTGTCGATCACGGCCCCACCTCAACGCTGATGGAGTCCGAGTCCTCGACACCGAGTTTCCGGCGAAGCGCCATGGGTGCGATAACCTCGATGATGTCCTCGGGATAATGCGTCCGGCCGGGGACGACGATGCCGCAGGCGATGGTGCCGATCCGGCACGGGATGCACTTGGCGTCGCCGAACGTCCGGCCGTCGGTCGAGAATCCCTTGATGCGGATCCAGTCGAGCGCATCGATCTTCTTGCGTATGGGGACACTCGCGTGGCTGAGCCGGATGTTCAGCGTGCCGGGGTACGGCTCGAAGCCAAGGTGGGATTTGAACTGCTCCTTGTACGCGGGAAGGCTCATGTAATATTTTCCTTCGCCGATACCGGAGACCACGGCGCCGTGGAGCGCGTAGGTTTTGCCTCCCTCGGAAAAGATCCGCGAATACTCCTGGAACTCCCGCCGGAGCTCCTCCTCTCCCTGCTTTGTGACGGTGACGTGCTGGCCGTCCGCGGTCATTGCCCGGGTGATAAGCCCCTGGGTCTCGAGCGCCTTGAGCCGGCGCGATGCCGTCTGCTGGCTGATGGCAAGCATTGTTCCGATACTCTGGGTCGAGACAAAGACCGGGCCCCTGCACCCGCCCCGGAGTGCAATGGCCTTTAAGCACTGGAGTTCTTCTGCGGGTATCATGCTTAACAAAATTGAGTTGCTAATTATTTATGAGTTGCCTTTCACTGATGGCTCCGTCGTATTTCGTTTCCTGTCGAATCCGGGTTCGTTAGGTATTTAACGCTCCGCATCATTGATCATGAGCATGAAATCCGGATTGCGGAACCAGCTTGCCGAGAAGATGGCAGGCGAGATTACGCTGTCGGACTCACCGGGGCATGCCCTCAAAAAGTGGCGCATGAACTTCGAGATCGCTCCCGGGCTCCTCGCGGAGCGCCTCGGCGTCTCGCCTTCTGTCATCAGCGATTACGAGAGTGGCAGGAGGAAAAGCCCCGGCACCGCGGTTGTTGGCAAGATCGTCGACACGCTCCTCGCCATTGACGAGGAGAACGGTGCAAAACACATCCAGAAATTCTCGACCATGCTCTTTGCAAATGTCGAAGACGATGTGATTTATGACCTCCACGAGTACGATGAAGCCGTCCCGCTCCAGAAATTTGCGGACGCTATCGGCTGCACGCTCCTCTGCGGGTCGATGGACCAGGTCATCTTCGGCTACACGGTGGTCAACAGCCTCAATGCCATTATGCAGCTCACGTCCGATGAGTTCAACCGCATCTACGGCTGGAGCACGGAACGGGCGCTGGTCTTCACGAACGTCTCCACCGGCAAGTCGCCGATGGTCGCCATCCGCGTCACGCCCTTCAAGCCGCGCTGCGTGGTCCTGCAGGGCATCGATGCCGCGGATGTCCACCCGTTCGTGGAGAAGATGGCAGAGAGGGATCGCATCACCGTGCTCTGCACGGGCATGGACGTTGACAGGATTGTCAGTACTTTGAGGGAACAGGAATGGTAGGCATCATTACCTACGGGGTTTATATCCCGCGATACCGCATCAAGGTTGAAGAGATTGCACGGGTCTGGGGCGCCAATGCCGCGGAGATCTCCGGCGGACTCGGGGTCTTCGAGAAATCGGTCCCGGACATGGACGAGGACGCTGCGACCATCGCAGTCGAGGCGGCACGCAATGCCCTGCTGCGCCGGAAAATCGATCCGAAGGAGATCGGCGCCGTGTACGTGGGGAGCGAATCGCACCCGTACGCGGTGAAACCGACCGCGTGTACCGTGGGCGAGGCTATCGGCGCCACACCCGAGATGACCGCGGCGGACTACGAGTTCGCCTGCAAGGCGGGCACGGCAGCGATCCAGACCTGTATGGGCCTTGTCAAGAGCGGGATGATAAAATACGGCCTTGCCATCGGATCCGATGTTTCGCAGGGCGCGCCGGGCGATGCGCTCGAGTACACCGCAGCGGCCGGCGGGGCGGCGTACGTGATCGGGAACGACGACCCGATCGCGACCATCAACCGCACCGCTTCGTTCACGACCGATACGCCGGACTTCTGGCGGCGCGAGGGGCAGAACTATCCCCGCCACGGCGGCAGGTTCACCGGGGAGCCCGGGTACTTCAAGCACGTCAAGGGCGCAAGCACGCTCCTGCTCTCGCAACTCAAAAAGACACCGAAGGACTACACGTACGCGGTCTTCCACCAGCCGAACGCGAAGTTCCCGCAGAAGGTGGCAAAGGACCTCGGGTTCAAGCCGGAACAGATCAGGCCGGGCCTCGTTGTCCCGCGCCTCGGGAACACCTACTCGGGAGCATCTCCGGTCGGCCTTGCCGCAACGCTGGATATCGCGAAGCCGGGCGACACGATCTTTGTCTGCTCGTTCGGCTCAGGAGCGGGGAGCGACGCGTTCGATATCACGGTTACGGACGCAATCCAGGACAAGATCAACCGGGCAGCAGCGCCTGGCGTGGAGAAGCTCCTCCAGAACCCGATCTACCTGGACTATGCAAAATATGCAAAGCACAAGGGGAAACTGGTGATGCAGGTATGAGAGACGTTGCAGTCATCGGGGTCGGGTGCACGAAATTCGGCGAGCACTGGGAGCGGTCCTTCCGCGACCTGTTCGTCGAGGCCGGCGCCCTCGCGCTTGAAGACGCCAAGCTTGCTGGCGAGAAGATCGATGCGATGTATGTCGGCAACATGAGCGCCGGCCGCTTCATCGAGCAGGAGCATATCGGCGCACTCATCGCCGACTACGCGGGCATGGCATCCCGCCACATCCCCTCGACCCGTGTCGAGGCTGCCTGCGCATCGGGCGGCCTTGCCTTCCGGCAGGCCGTGATCGCGGTGGCGAGCGGCATGGAGGATATCGTGGTTGCTGCCGGCGTCGAGAAGATGACCGATGTCGAGCCCGGCGCGAGCACCGATGCCCTGACCGGCGCAGCGGACCGGGAGTGGGAAGGCTTTGTCGGGGCAACGTTCCCCGGCCTGTACGCGATGATCGCGACCGACTACATGCACAAGTACAAGATGACCCGCGAGCAGCTGGCGCACGTTGCGGTCAAGAACCATTATAACGGGGCGCGGAATCCTATCGCCCAGTTCCCGACCGAGATCACGCTCGACACCGTCCTGAAATCGACTGTGGTGGCAGAACCCCTCCGTCTCTTCGATTGCTCGCCCATCACGGATGGTGCGGCGGCCGTGATCGTTGCCCCGCTCGAGCGGGCAAAAGAGTTCACGGATACTCCGATCAAAGTGCTCGCGACTGCGCAGGCAAGCGACTCGATCGCGCTCCATGACCGGCGTGACATCTCGACCCTCGACGCAACCGTTGCCGCGGGGCAGCGTGCGTTCAGGATGGCAAAACTCACCCACAAGGACATCGACATGGTGGAAGTCCACGACTGCTTCTCGATCGCCGAGATCTGCGCCATCGAGGACCTCGGGTTCTGCAAGAAGGGCACGGCCGGGAAGTTCACCGCGGACGGCGAGACCGCCCTCGGCGGGAAGATCCCGGTCAACACGAGCGGGGGCCTGAAGGCCTGCGGCCACCCGGTCGGTGCCACCGGCATCAAGCAGGTGTACGAGATCGTCCAGCAGCTCCGCGGCGAGGCCGGGAAGCGGCAGGTCGACGGCGCGAAGATCGGGATGACCCACAACGTGGGTGGTACCGGTGCGACCGTGGCCGTCCATATCCTCGGGAGGGTGTAAGATGACCGTTGCACGATTCTGGAGAAAGATCCCCCAGCGCTACAATCTCGTGGGAACGAAGTGTGAGACCTGCGGCCGGCACTTCTTCCCCCCGCGGACCTTCTGCCCGGACTGCCGGCGGAACGGGAAGATTGTTGATCACAAATTCGCCGGCTTCGGGACGATCGTGACCTACTCGGTCATCCAGACCGAGCCTGACCAGTTCGCCTCGCCCGGCCCGTACGTGCTCGCCATCATCAAGCTTGACGAGGGGCCGCAGATGACCTCCCAGATCATCTGCGACCCGAAGGACGTGAAGATCGGGATGCGGGTACGGAGTGTATTCCGCCGGATCGCCACCGATGGCGAGAGCGGCATCATCCACTATGGCACGAAGTTCGTGCCGGTGGAATAAATCCCCGTTTTTGCTTGTTCGCGAAATAACGGTTTTTTTATCTATCCGATCCTTCCATCAGGATACTTTGCCTGAAGGGCAAGAGAGGCCAGGCTCCCGTATGCAAGGAGGAGCTCCTCGTCCCGTACCGGGCCGGGGAGTCTTTTGAACATTGCAGCAACACCCATCAGCGTGTTATTGGCCTTCAGGCTGATACCGCAGATAGAGGCTACCGGAAGTTCTTCTTCTATCCGGGCACTGGTCACCACCGGTATCGTACCGAAGCTGGCGATATGAACACCCCCGAGAACCGGGCTGATCCCTCCCATGCTGATCAATGCAAGTACCTCCGGATCCCGGACGGGGATAACTGCACCTATTGTTCCGGGATAGTGTTTCAGGATGACGCCATCGTCCCCCACGAGCGACCTGACGGTCAGCGATGGTGTTCCGGGATCGAAAGACGAGACCGTCACCGCAGCGTCCGGGACGATCTGCCTGACTCCTTCTGCAATGGTGTGCCAGATATCTGCATCCGCCGGCAGGTCCAGGAACTCCTGCGTTTTCTCCGTGATGAACCGGAACCGGGACTGGAGCTCGTGCTCTCTTTTTTGCGCTTCCTTCTCTTTTGACAGATCGATCCCGAACACCCCGATACCGGTCATGGTCCCGGATGCGTTTCGTTCCGGCACAAAGTACCAGCGGAATACCTGTGCCGGGTGATCCGGCCGGATGCACTGTTCGATCACCGGGTTTCTGGCGCCCGGCTCTGCTAACGTACCCAGCTGCCTTCGTAATGCCGAATCATCACAACCGGTAACATCCGAAAAAGGCCTGTCCATCACCGCACCCTTCGGGCCGGAGAAAATTTCACAGAATGCCTGGTTTGCGGAGGTGATGACACAATTGCAGGAGAGGTTGCAGACCGGCATCGGCATCATGTCTATCGTCTGCCTGCTCCGTGTCTCGGCAACCCCTGCATCCTGCCTGAGCTCCTCTTCACGGGTGATATCGGCACCTATGACGGTTGTCCCGCTCTTCCCTCCTTCAAGGACGGTCGGGACGATCCGGATGCGGAAATGGCGGATGGTGCTGTTGCCCGTCGCGGTTACCGACCGGGTAATTCCGTTAATATCTTCGTCGGCCCTGACAGCAGCAAGCACCTCCGGGTCAGACAGCAGCGGAAGGTCTTTTTGAGCGGGATTCGCCCCGATGATCTCACTGTCGGGTATCCGGCAGAGCGTCAGGTAGGGTTCGTTGGCCTGCAGGATCTTCCCTGTCTCGTCGATCACCACAACGATATCTTCAGACAAACCGAGCATGGCCGAGACCGGGACCCGCCGGGCGAGGGTATAGATCTTGGTCATGCCGGCCCGGCGCATCTCGGCTTCGCCGGATACCCGGAGGATGTCAAGATATTTTGCAACGACATTCCGGTGCATCCGGGCTTTCTGTGCGGTTTCGGTGATCCCGAGACCCCGGGGATTTGCCCGGAGGACCGCCTTGATCCGCTCCCGGGGATCAGGTCCCGGGTTCATTCACCCCCGCCCCCTCTGCAGGTACCGGACAAAAAATGAACCATCTCTCCGGTATCAGTACCCCCTGCACAAGACCGCCATAAGATCACCGGGTCCCACACCAAAACCAGTCCGGTCAATCGTATCCTCAGGTATTGCTGTACAATATCGTTCAGCAAATAATGATTATTCCACTCCTTATTATATCCCTACTGTTCTATCATGAGGTCAAGGGTGGATGGAGAGGGAGGGGATGCACCAGGCAGTTGCGGCATCCTGCTCCGGATGGATAGGATGTTGAAGGCATCAGAAGGGTCTGTTCCGGTGATCGTATGAAAAGACCGGTACTGTCCCTGGTTCTTATCACCATTCTCTGTATCGCTGTCACGATGCCTGCTGCGGATGCAGCAACAATCGGACGTCTGGCGCGGAGCACGGGCGGGACGCTCGGCGTTGACAGTTCACCGCAGGGCGCTGCGGTTTTTGTCGATGGCACCCGGGCCGGCACCACGCCGCTCACGGGATACTCAGTGAGTGCCGGGACCCACACGATCCTCCTGACCCTTGCCGGGTACCAGGACTTCACGTCAAGTGTCGAGGTCGGGAACGGGCAGGATATCGCCGTTGCCTACCGGATGACCTCCGCACGGGCGGTCACCACAACAACACCGGTGCGGGCGGCAGTCAGCCTGTCGGGCCAGCTCGTGAAGATCACGACCCAGCCCGGAAAGAGTTATCCTGTGAACAACGCGCCATGGATCACCGGGACGCTCTCGACGTCAACCCTCCACTGCCCGGATCCGGATTACTCCGTGACATTCTCCGGGGGTACCGGGAATATCCCGGCCGGGGACCTTGTCACCCTGAAGATTCTCGATCACCCGGACAACATCAACAAGACCCTGCCGGCCACCGGTGTTGTGATCGGCACGGCACCGATAGCGGGCGATGGATCGTGGAAGCTGGCGTGGAACGGGATCGTTCCCGGCAATGGTCTGATCTCCGGCCAGCAATATGTTGTCCAGGCCATTCCGCCCAACGGGCAGTACACCAAGATGGGGTTCACGTACCAGTGCGCGGATGAGCAGCCCTCGATAACCGGGACGGTGTCCGCCAACACGGTAACCTGCACAAAACCTGGCAACACGGTCGTGTTGAAGGGCTGGGGCAAGAACCTGGCCACGGGAACAACGGTGACCTACACCATCTTCAACGTGCCCCCGGGTACTGCGCAGGACCTGCCGGCATCCGGTGTGGTGATCGGCACCACGCAGGTGCAGGCAGATGACAGCTGGACGTTCACCTGGAAAGGCGGGGTCCCCGGCTACAGCCTGACCCCTGGTAAATCGTATCTCGTCAGGGCCTCGATCTCGCCGGCATTATACTTCGATCACGGGATCCAGTATGAGTGCCCGCCGGGCAGCCAGTGGTTCATGGGAACGGTAACGTCCCCCAATATCACGTGCACGCAACCGAACACGACACTGATGTTCTTCGGGTCAAGCGGGAACATATCAGAGGGGACCCCGCTTTCCATCACCATCTACGATTATCCCGGCGCTTCCCCCAAGCAACTCCCGGATGCCGGCGTCTTCCTGGGGACTACCACGTTCCAGTCTGACAAGATGTGGAGGTTCAACTGGACCGGCGCGGTCCCGGGGTATAGTCTGACCTATGGCAAACCCTACCTGATCATCGTCAGACTCACCGACACGAATTACCTGAAATTCGGCGTCGAGTACCTCTGCCAGCCGGGTACTGTGCCTGCTGCAGCCTTCCAGCCCGTTGCTCCGTCCGGCCTCCAGCAGATCCCGGCGAATCAGTACGCGGGGCCGGCCGGAGGAGAATCCGGGATGGTTCCTGCGGGAGGCTCGGCGATCGGCGGGGACGGGGTGGCGGTCAGCCCTCACCTGAACCCTCAGCCGGAACCCCCGTCGCCGATCAGCGGGTTTTTTGAATTCATCACCGGTCTCTTCGGGGGCAAAACGCCGGCAAAGCCTCCGGCTGTGGTGAACGTTGCCGGGCCGACCATCCCCCCCGGCGGGACCATTCCGCTTACGTACTATACCGTTGCCCCGGAAATCCGGGGCGGCGCGACCGTCTATATCGGGGAACAGAACCTGGACCTGACCAAGGCGCTGAACGGGGCGGCGGGGACACCGCTGGACGGGGTGCCCCCGATCACCACGATTGGCATCTGGCAGTCAGGTCTCACCATGGACCAGATGAAGAAGACGCACCCGATCAAATCGGTGAACCTTGGCAGCCAGTACTCCTCGTTCACGATTGATCCGGCAACCTTTGTCGGGTATACCGGGACGGCCTCCAACTGGTACCCGGTCGATCCCCAGACCGGAGGGGCATACATGAACACCATGGCGGGCCCGCTGCTTCTCGTGACCGACCCCCAGATCAGCCTCGCGGTGACCAGTGCTGCCACCGGGAACAGTGTTGACGGAACCAGTGTGCCCGCGGGAAGCCAGCTCCGGTTCTCCATACAACGGAACATCGGGGTAAAAAGTACCCCCGCATCCCTGCGCACCCCCATCACCAACACGGCCGATGACGGGTTTATGGATATCGTGGTAACGAGTCCTGACGGCAAGATCCTGCAGGATCTCGATGTTACCACCGATGGTACCCCGGGGGTCTTTTCCCTGAGGCGGGTCTGCTGGGACAAGGCCGCCGAGGCGGCCTGCACCCTCGGGACGGGGACAACTGCATGGAATACCGGTGCCAAGGACAGCAACGGTAATGCAAAATACAAGCCCGGGGTCTACACGGTCCAGGTCATATCGAAACTGAACAATATGCACAACACCTACCGGAACGCGGGGCAGCTCTATACGGGACACACCGCCTCGCAGAAGATCTCCTTCACGCTGACCTGAGCGCTGCTGTTTGGGTGCAATAGGAATCAGGATGGGGGATTTTTTCCCTCTTTTCTGCTCTGTAGAAAACCTCCTGAGATATCACCTAAAAATTATGATGGAGCCGCGGGCGCTCGGGGTCTGTAGACCCTCGCCTCGCGAAGGACTCTGATGAGTCCTTCTTATCTTCCTGGTCCTTCAGACAAGTCAGACCGTGGTGCATCACCTTTTCCGCACATCAAAAAAAACGAATATGGGGGTCAAGGGGGTTTGCCCCCTTGGGCTGCCTCCCCCTCTGGGGGAGAGAGAGGGTCACGTTCGCAAATTCTACTGAGGTTTCTTTAAGGATTTCTCCAGAGCACTCTTTTCTGTAACCGGCCTCCGGCTCTCCGATGCTGGAGCGAACCAGAGGCAGCAACCATACTAAGAGCGGGGGCGGGGTTGCCGGATTGTATTCTCGTGAGCTACAGATCCCCGGCGGACGGCCTGCTGACACATAATCAGGCAACCGGATCCCATGGTCTTCCGGTCCTGTATCCCTGATTGCTGTACAGGTTTTTCGTCACAATGCACCACCGATTCATATTGCTGTACAATATCGGCTGGCATATGGCTATTATGGCCGATGAAAAATATCCCTCCGTTTACCATGGTTCGCTGTGTGGATGTGATATCCAGAAGGGGAGCTGCATTCCGGTGCAGTCTTTCACCGCTGTCGTACGATGTGACTGACCAATGGGACCGGGCAGAATCCTGTGCATCTGTCCAACGGATCCCGGATTGTGCGGTTCTGGTGATCCCATGAGAAAGCATTGTTTTGCAATCCCCATCCTTTTCTGTATCCTCATGATGCTGCTACCGTCTCCCGTCATGGGAGTGGGCGCTGACAGCGCACCGGGAGGCGGCTCAGGCGCGATCCTTTTCGTTACACTGCCAGCCACCTTCAAGGACCCGCATGCAACAACCGTCCCCACAACCGTTTCCGGGGCCAGGGCTGCCCCGGCGACAACAACCGCAGCATTCGGAGCGCTCCAGCTGAACAGTGTTCCGTCAGGCGCATCGGTCTACGTTGACGGAGTGCTCCAGGGCACGACACCTGTGCTGCTCCGCACCCTTTCGACCGGCAGCCATACGATTACACTGAAACTGAACGGGTACCAGGATTATACAAAGACGGTCATCATTCCGGGCGGGGGGTTTCTGGAGGAGACGTGGACACTGGCGCCTGCCGCACCGTTAAAGATCACGACCTCTCCTGTTTACCGTCAGATGCCGGTTACAACGACACCGACAGTGACGACCAATACCATTGCATCAGGTATTACCGTCAGGGACGCTGTAGCAGCGGATCCTGCAGTTCTGCCAAAGTCCGAAGTGATCCTGAACGAGAACACCTCGCTTCAAGGCCAGTCGCACCAGGCCGGGGAGGTCCTCTCCCGCAGAATATTCCAGATAGGAAAATTCAGCTACTCCCCGCTTCTCGGTTCTGACTCCCCCTACAATCCCGCTTATACGATGGATAAAATCGGACCCATCACGTGGACTCTGATTGAAACAGATGCAAATGATAATAACCAGCGGAGTTACTTTTACGGGGATTTTCGGGGAGTACCATTCTGGACGGATTCTGCAATTCTCACAATAGCAGATACAGAATCCATCCATATGGGTAATTTCCGTTTATACACCGCTGAGGAGGAGCCCGATTTCTTTATCTGGCAGGTTTCGCGGTATAACTTTGCCAACGATGTTGTGCACTGGCAGAATAAATATATCCCGGGGCTGGTAGCATCGGGAAATGTAAAACCTTATCAAACGGATAAGGACGGTTTCCAGTACTTCAGGATCGACTTCGCGCGAGCTGCAAAACAGAATGCAGGGGATCCCCCGTATTTTGATGGTATTGCAACGATGGAGCTGACCGGAGGCCCGGGAGGTCAGGTAAAGCCTGTACAGGCAAGCAGGATTCCCTTTACCTCCAGTGCGGTCACCTTCAAGGACATGAGTCTGGGATTCATCAACACTTCAGTCCCATCCGGCATCATGACCATCCTGGAGGGGGAGCATACTGAGTCCGAGATGCTCAATCTCAACGAGGGGACGAAACTGACGTGCGTGGCTTGTGACAAACTCCGCTCACCCACGCCCCTCGAGTCCATGATCAGCGGGGGCGACCAGAAGTACTATGTACGGGTCGTCCCGATCCTTAAAAGCGGAAAGGTGGGTTTCCCGTCAATCCCGGTGAAGGTGACGGTCACACGCCCGAAGGCCTGCCCCACTATCACATCAGATTTCATGGTAAAACCACCATCCGCCCGGATCATCTGGTATATGAAACCCATGATCACCAAGACACCCGATCCCTACATAACCCACTGGGTCTCGGTTGCCGTTCCTTCAAACCAGCAGTTCATGCCCCCCGACTATCACCATGTAATCCAGTTGGAGCAGTCTCCGAAGGATTCGGGATGGCTCCAGAGCGTCATCAATTTCTTCAAGTCAATCTGGGGTTACTTCAGCTGGTATGTGTCGCAAAACGCCCAGCTGTGGAACATGATGAAACAAACGGTCGTCAAGCTGGCATCAGTGATACTGTCATACTCGGTCACTGCCGGTGAGATGAAATGTTCAGAGATCAAGGGTTGTGAGACCGTTCTCGCAACCGCCCTCGAATGCGCAATGGCAGCCTGCGGCATCCCACCAACAATCCCGACGGCGGACATGCTGGCAAAAGAGGGGGCTTCGTATCTGGCGCAGCTTGCTGCAGATGAGCTTGGTGTCGGTGCAGAGTACACGCTGATAGTGGATGTGTATAAGGACTATGTCCCTGATGATGTAAAAAAGGAGATCCAGGGTAAAGCAGAAGAAGCGGGAGAACAACTTGTCGAATCAAAGGGACAGCAGGAAATCATGGATTCAAGAGCCGGGAAGGGCCGATGCTTCATGAATCCGCAGTTCACCTGCAACGACAAGATCCCCGACCCGATCTTCAACTCGGTCCATCCTGCAAGTGTCCTGGTCTATGTTGAAAATCCCAATAACCAGTATACCGACCGGCTCTTCCTGAACGTGACCGATTCCAAAGGTCTTTTCTACCCCTCACTCGTTCCCCTCCCCCCGCTGAAACCCGGTGACGCAATGTCGGTTCCTGTGGTATTGTACGAAAACTATGATCCATACAGGAAGCAGAACGGCGGGCCGTGCGAATGGAACAAGACTGCATGGGAAAACAACGAGGTTGAGACCAGCTGCCCGGAGAGTTACTGGAATACCAAGCTGAAGCAGGCCGGAGAGGATACCTTAATCGTGACTTTTACGAAAAACAATGGCACTGGTACAAACTTGACAGCAATCTCGAACCTTGACGCAGGGTCATCGGGGAAACAGATACAGGTAGGTGGCTTTATTCCGATTGGCTGTGTTTCAAAAGGTATTAAAGGTTCTATCAGGTATCCCGACGGCTGGCAGATCTCTACTACCGGAATGACGATAGATCCGAACAGCTGGGACAACCTGTTCTGGAGAATGGACAAGGATAATAATATTGTGTATAGTACGGACACCGGTTATCTCAGAGAGAAATGATATCCACTTTTTTTGAGTGTTTTTACGAAAGAATTTCTGGACAAAATAATTACCGGTCTTCGGTACCTCAGCAGAAGTCTTTGTTGCTCTCTCACGCTTGAATTCCCAAAGAATACACGACGGTATTGTAAAGAGACAGAAACGGGTTGTCATGTCCGATTATTAATCAGATGCTGTTCAGCTGCCCAGTTCCCGTACAACCCGCCCCGCTGTCTCCTCCTCGCCAGCCGGAACCGGCACAACCACATCGAACGGCTGAATCACAAACCGGCCGGCGAGCTGGGTGAACGAGAAAACAAGCGCAGCCGGCCCCTTCCTGCCAGCCTCCCGCAGCGTGACCCCGTGCCACCACACGAGGAAGGTCCGGAACGGGTAGACCGATCCCTCGTATACAACCCCGTCGCGGGTGATGATCGCCTCGTGCGGAGCACCCTGCGCCCGCCGGCGCTCAAGCCATGGCGTCACCCGCGAGACCACGAACAGGAGCACCGTGACCCCGAGAAGGATAAGCGCGGTCTCCGCCCCGCCGTCTTCCACAAAGATGAGGAAGAAGAGCGCCACGACCACGAGCATGCCCCCGATGAGGATGAACATCGCGCGGTTCCTCTCCCGGAATTCGCGGTATTCCCGCCCGGCATTCTCGCGTGCGCTCTCCTCAGGGTACGTCCAGTGCACAAGCGGGGCGGGATCAGACAGGATCGCATCCATGACCCGGGCGCGGGTGACAAAGAGCAGGGCAACGGCAACGCTGCTGACCGAAAGGAAAAACGCCACGAACGCGATCGCGTACCCGCCGCTCATACCCTCGATGGTCGTATACGAGAGGACACAGACAAGGAAGAAGAATATGGCTGCTCCAAGGGAGAGATATGCTTTTTTCCATTCGGTGTTCGGGATCATGGCATTCGTAAACAATCATGGAATGCCGGGCGATTTGGATTTTGCTTCAGCTGCCTGAACACTGAGGGGGGGTACCCCCTCCCCCCCCACCCGCAGAAAAACCGGAAGGGAGGGACCCCCCCGGGGGGCAGCGAGGGTGGTGGGGGGTACCTCCCCCCTCCCGCTTGTCCGGACAGCCCCTTATTACTCATTGCAGAGTAAGGACTCCAACAGGATATTCCGTCGGGAATTCCCCGCAAAACCCCGGCTATACCCATTCAGGATCCGGTCGGTTACTCATGTTTGAGAAGGGGGGGAGGGGTACCACCCCCCCACCTGCCGGACAGCGAAGAGGGGGTGAGGGGGGTTCCCGGTTCAAAGGTGGCGGGGGTACCCCTCCTCCCCTGGATTCATGAAAGGACTGCTTCTCCGGTATTTACGCCGGTGAGGCGGGTGCCGGGCCGGGCAGGAATTCGTCTTCGTTCCTGCACAGGAGGTAGGGGGTGGGGGTACCTCCCCCCCCTCACGTGATGATAGGGGGGGTCCCCCCAATGCTGACTGAACATGCATCGGCCGGTACGAACATCGCCCGGCGCATATACATATGCAGATGATTGCATACGCACACTCATCCGGCATGCGGGTGAAAAGTGTCTTCCGCCGGACCCCCGCCCGCGACGGGAGCGGGATCATCCACCATGGCACGAAGTTCGTGCCGCTGGAGTGAACTTTTTTCATGGATACAGGGAACGGATCTCGTTTCCGTAAAAAATCGTCAGAGGAGTGTAGTCATTTACACTCTCGTCACCTGAAATACATTATCCGTTTGATCTTCTGCTGCATCCTTCAGTATCGATTGTAACAGCTTTTCCCGGCATTCTGAATTGCATCCCGTTTCCCGTGCGGCATATTGAAGATCAGGAAGCCGTGACGGATCCGTGCCGTTGTGCATACAGGAATTGAAGCAGCATTCGTAATCGAATACATAACAACGGTCTTTGCAGTAGGTCCCGAACCGGAACTCAAGGTACTCACCGGAAAACTGCGAGAGGCAGTCGTCATGGCACTTCTGGTACGCCCCGGGCTGGCAGACCGGATCGCACGGGCAGGTTATCTCTACTTCGCTGGTCTGGTATTCAGGAGCTGGTGTCGGTGTAACGCCCGGCGTTATACCGGAGCCCTGCCGGCCCATAGCCGGTCCCGCGCAGGGATCGGTGCCGGAAACGGCCGCCTGCGGTTGTGCGCCCGGCAGCCCGGCCCAGAAGGGCCGGTCGATCTTGACCGGACCTTCCGGGGAGATGGTCGATACCTCAGTATACCCGAGGTCAAGGATCCCGAACAGCTTCACGTGCCGGAGGGATTCGATCGTCATCATGCCGTTCCCGATATTGATCGTCCTGATCGAAGGATCGGAGAAGACCAGCTGGGTGCCGCCCGTTGCGATCTTTCCTGCAACCGGGCTTGCAGGATCCATGCCGCGGAGTCTGATGCGGATGGTATCATCCGGGCAGTTGTTCTGCAGGTCACCCTTCTTCACCGCGGTGACGTCAGCATCATAGAGATCTGCACCGGCAGACGCGGCTCCTGCCCCGGCTGCGGAAGCACGCGAGGTGCCAACCGAAGTGAGGTAAACGTCCTCCAGCAATCCATGGTGCAGCCGGGACTGGTTGAACGTGCCGGCAATCGCTGCTGCCAGTGCCGGAGAATCTCCTGCTGGCGATGCGCCGGCTCCTGATCCGCCGGCAGCAGGCTGCGGACCTGTGGCGGAGGGTGTGGGCCGGGTGCCGCCGATCCCGCCCGCGGGGGTCCCTGTTCCCATACCCTGAAGCGTCCCGGCCGGGCCGCTGACCGTGGTGGTGGTCCGGGGCGTTCCGGCAGCCGTTCTGGTCGTCAGGGGGGTGGTTTTCACGATGACCGGTGAACCCGTCATGACAGGCGTGTATGTCTGCCGGATGGTCTGGGCCGGAGAAGCCGGGACCATGGTGGCAGTCGGCGCCAGGGTGGCAACCGTTGTCATCTTCACCGTTGTCACGGTGGTCTGGGGTTTCATCGTCTGCGTTGGCTGCAGGGTTGCAACGGGTGTCGGGGCCGGGGTTGTGGTCGCAACCGTTGCTGGTGTTTTCACGGTCTGGACCGTTCCGATCGGTGTCGGCACGGGTGTTGTTGTCTGGATCACGACGGGGGTCCCGGCGGTCTGGACAAGGGTGATCGCAATGACAGGAATGATGAGAACACAAAAAAGGAGGAGGACGGACAGGATTTTACCGGTGAGCCTGTCCGCATGACGGGGACCAGCTGAACGGGGCATGGAATATCATCAGTGACGGATTTGCCGGAGGCATGAAAAATGTTTCGTCCGGGATTTTCCATGCCCAAAAAGAGGTCATACTTCCCACCCGTCTGCCGTCCTGTATGGTGAACCGTGTGCTGAGGAGCCCGAATCAGTTCTGGTCTCTGATAATATCATACACAGCGTGCCACTGCCCGGGCGAGTATGACCGCACGGTGCGCTCGGCAATCACGGTGCCGCCCAGTTCCTGTATCCTCGCGGTGTGCTCTCCTTCAGTAGAGACCAGCGCATAGAAATGAATCGCCCCGCCCGGCCGGCAGAGCCGGAAAGCATCCGGCAGGAACTCCGTGCCGGCAAGGGGCAGGTTCATGACGATCCGGTCGAACTTCCACGACAGGACAGCAGCGAGCCGGCGGGCATCAGCAAGCACCGGGACAACATTCTCCACCCGGTTCTTCCGGATATTCTCCAGCATCAGTTCAACCGCACGGGGATTGAGATCAGCAGCGACAATCACTGATGCCTTTGCAGCGAGCGTGATCGCGAACGGTCCGACGCCGGCGAACATATCGAGGATCACCTCGCCCTCCTGCACCTGATCAAGAATCCGCTGCCGCTCCGTAGAGAGCCGGGCGGAGAAGTAGGCACCGGCCAAATCAACGGTATACCGGCGGCCGTGCTCGGTCACCTCCGTCCGCGTCGTGGGTTTTCCGGCAAGGATCTTCAGCTCCCGGGTGCGGTACTCCCCGCTCACCTCGCCCTGTGCATAGACTGCCGTATGAAGCGACGGGCGCGAGGCAAGGATCTTCTCAGCACCGGCCGGGTCGTCCTCCTGCAGGATGGCGATCCCGCCAACCAGCTCGTGGCGGGGAAGCGGGTCACGGCCTGCATGTGCCTCGAACTCATATCTGCCGGCCCCTTCCCGTTCTGCAAGGACTGGCAGGATGAGATCGGTCCCCTCCCGCCGGACCTTCAGCAACGTATCGAGCGCGCCCTCCCGTATCAGCGCCTGACGCATCGCCTCCCCCTGCCGTGCCGGCACCCTGATGCCCCACTGCCCGACCGTCATCCGACCACGTGTATCATATTACTCTGCGTCCTAACCAATAATCATGGCTGATGACAGCGGGCACCAGCGTGGCAGGGGCAGCGGTGCAAAGGCAGGTCAGAACAACGAGAGGGATACCATCATTCGCAATAAACTCAGGGACGGGTCGCTCAGACTGTATGAACTCGACAGGGAACTCGCACCGATCGATGCGATCCGGGTCCGGCGCGAGTACATCGAGGAGCTGACAGGGGCAAAGCTTGAGAACATCGGGATCTTCTCCATCGATGTCGAGCGCGTGACAAAGCGAAACTGCGAGAACATGATCGGGACCGTACAGGTGCCGGTCGGCGTTGCCGGCCCAATCCGGATCAAAGGCGGCCATGCGCAGGGGGACTTCTGGCTCCCGCTCGCCACCACCGAGGGCGCACTCGTGGCCTCGGTCAACCGGGGGTGCAGCGCGATCACGAAGGCAGGCGGGGCAGATGTGCGCCTCCTGCGCGACGGGATGACCCGGGCCCCGGTCTTTGCCACGGACAGCGTGGCCCATGCTGTGCAGGTCTGCGACTGGGTGACGGCCCACCGTGACGAGCTGAGGGCTGCTGCCGAGAGCACGACGTCGCACGGGAAACTGTCCGACATCGTCACCTTCGTTGCCGGCACCAGCGTCTTTGTCCGCCTCGAGTTCGACACCAAGGACGCGATGGGGATGAACATGGTCACTATTGCGAGCGCAAAGGTCGGCGACCTGATCGCCCAGGGAACGGGAGCCCGTCTCGTGGCCCTGTCCGGCAATATGTGCGCCGACAAGAAACCCGCGGCCATCAACGCGATCATGGGGCGGGGCAGGAGTGTTGTTGCGGGGATTGCCCTCACCCACGACCAGATCAGCTCGATCCTGAAGACCGATGCAAAAACGCTCTTTGAGGTGAACTACCGCAAGAACCTCGTAGGTTCAGCCCGGGCCGGGGCAATGGGATTCAATGCCCATGCAGCCAACGTCGTTGCCGCGATGTTCATCGCCTGCGGCCAGGACGCCGCTCACTCCATCGACGGCAGCACCTGCATCACAACTGTTGACCAGACGGAGACCGGCGCATACGTGGCAGTTACGCTGCCATCCCTTCCCGTGGGCACGGTCGGCGGCGGGAC
Organism: Methanoregula sp. PtaB.Bin085; assembly: GCF_002067035.1. GTDB lineage: Archaea > Halobacteriota > Methanomicrobia > Methanomicrobiales > Methanospirillaceae > Methanoregula. The sequence goes on from NZ_MVQB01000062.1 coordinate 175,119, forward strand.
CGGAGTCGACACCCAGCAGGAGTGCCTGAAGCTGCTTGGCGTTGCCGGGAGCGGCAACCCCCCGGGCACGAACGCAAAGAAACTCGCCGAGATCATCGGCGCCGCGGTTCTTGCCGGCGAACTCTCGCTCCTCGGCGCCCTTGCCGCCCAGCACCTTGCCCGCGCCCACCAGCAGCTGGGGCGGGGGTAATACTTCACTTTTTTACAGGTAAAAAAATCACTGAAAAATCGGCTCTCCGTTAAAATAGTGACGGTGCCACGGGCGCTCGGGGTCTGTCGACCCTCGCCCCGCGAAGAATCCTTCGGATTCTTCTTATCTTCACGGTCTGATGACCGTTCAGACCGTGGAGCATGGCCGTATAAGGAGCCCCAAAAAAATTCGGGGGTCAAAAAAACCTGCCCCGCATGCTGCCTCCGCCTATTACCCCTAGGCCTCCGAGAGAGGGCCGGGGCGCAATACAGTCGTCGATAATCGCCTTTTCATATGCGTTCACCGATTAACCTTCTGAGTGACTATCGCAAGGCGGGGGCTGCCACAGCGGCGGGGGCAGAGCGATAGCGGAGCCCCCAAGAGCGTGGGTCTCATGCGTTCTTCAGGGAACGGAAAAAAAGGTTACAGTTTCCCCCGCTTGTCCGGGAACAATTCGTCGAAGGATTTCTCGTCCGGGTTCAGGAACTTGATACCCCTGATACGCCCGGTCTTCCGCCCGACCCAGTAAACAATCATCGGCACGAATACCACCGGTATCGAGAGGTAAAGCGATCCCACAAGCTCTTCGTTGAATGCCAGTACTACAAGCGCAATGACCTCGAGAACGACGCCTATGAGCACCGGCATCCATGGTGACAGGGGGGCCGGCGCAATGATATCGGCATCCGTGTACCCGCGTTCGTAAATGCGTTTGCGGAACACGACCTGAGCCAGGCAGATGGAGATCCAGCAGATCGCACCGGTGAATGCCGAGACGGAGAGGAGCCAGATATAGAGCTGGCCCTCGCCGTTCGTGAACCACCAGAGGGAGAGGACCAGCCAGCAGCATACCAGGGTCATCAGCGTGCCGACCATCGGCACACAGTGCCGGTTGAGCTTCGAGAGGAACCGGGGCGCCATCCCTTCGAGCGAGAGGCCGTACAGTGCCCGCACCGCCCCGTAGAACCCGCTGTTGGCACAGGAGAACGCCGCGGTCAGGACAATGAACGAGAGGATTGCCGCAGCCTCCTTAAAACCGTAATTGGCAAGCGCTGTCGAGAAGACGCTGTCGGTGAGCCCGGCCTCGGCATAGGGGATGATGAGGATCAAAAAGAGGATGGGGAGGATATCGACGCGGATGATCCGGTGGACCACCATCCGGCAGGCTTTCGGCACGGTCTTCTTCGGGTCCTGCGTCTCGGCGGCTGCAAGGCCCACGATCTCCGAGCCCTGGAAATTCACGAGGATCAGGGCCATGTTGGCAATGAGGATGAACCAGCCCGCAGGGAAGATATCGTCGTACAGGTTCCCGTTCGGCGGGAATACCACGCTCGTCCCGATAAATCCCGCTGAACCGATAAGACCAAGGACGATGAGGGCTGCAACGATACAGAAGATGACGTTGTGCGCGATCTTGACGATGGCAAGCGAGCTCTCCACCCAGCCGAACCCGCCGACCTGGATCAGGTTCAGGATGGTGATCATGAGCAGGAACGCGATGGCCCAGAGGACGACCGGTACTTCGGACACGAACACGTGCATGATGATGCCGCCGGCAACAGCCTCCGACGGGATATATGCGCACCAGTTGAACCAGTAACTCCAGCCGGTCCCGACGGCCCAGGTCGGGGAGATGAACTCGGCGGAGTAACTGATGAAATTACCCTGCCGCGGCACGTTGACCAGCAGCTCGGCAAACGACTGCATCACCGTATAGATGATGAGGCCGCCGAGGGCATACAGCAGGATGACGCTCGGGCCCATCTGGGAGATGAGATACCCGGTGCCGAGAAAATAACATGACCCGATGATACCGCCGATGGCGATCAGGTTCGCCATCCATGGCTGGATACCGCGTTTCAGGCCGAACTCGCCCATGGGGGGAAGAGGGTCGTGCGGGCGGTGGTGGTGTTCTATGCTGTCAGTTATGTCCCGCTGCTGGCGTTCAGGGTCGGGAAACGGGAATTCTGTTCCATTCCCGTCGGGAGAGGGGTCCGGGGGGATCTTGTTCTTGGTCACACGGCATGCACTTGTTCCGAAATCAATCCCACACTAGTCATCATTACAGGGAAAAACATTTGCCATATTTACCTGCCGTTCCCGCATGAAACAGGACTGCGTTCAGGCGAACGGGTGCCGGAACGGGATGCCTCGGGACCGGAAACGAAACCCGGGGAGCGCACAGGGGACCGGATTAGAACCGGAACCATTTCATCATGACAAGGGCGTCTTCGCCATTGGCGTAGTACTGGTCGATGGCAAAGACCGGGCGGTACCCCATGCGCTGGTAAAACCGCTGGGCATTGGTGTTGGATACCCGCACTTCGAGCTGGACACCGGTGGCAAGCTCGAGGGCGAACTGGTGTTCGGTTCTGCGGACTAGGAGTTTCCCGATACCGCGGCGCCGGTACCTCGGGCTGACCCCGAGATTGCACAGGTGCCCGTAGATGTTCTCTCCCGTATCCTCGAGGCCGCCAACGATAAAACCTGCAACGGCCCCGTCGCAGACGGCCACGAAATACGTGGTGGGGTAATACGTCAGCGCTTCCAGGAACACAGACTGGTCCCACGGGTCGGCAAACGACTCGTTCTCGATGGCGACGATCGCCGGAATATCCGCAGGACCGGCGTGCCGGATCTGCGGCAGGGGATAGGTCACCAGGTCATGAGGCCGGATCATGGATTGGTTCCTGCGCGGTTGTGCAGTACTGATCTGAAGCGCTCTCACAACATAGTTTTTGGTATTGCCTCCAGAGGACCAAGCGACGGGAAATATAAGGGATAACGTCCAATGTTGTGAGCAGTCCGGGGACATTTTTCCGGGTGTGGTTTCGGGTGAAGATCTATCGTTTTGCAGGTGTGCGGCCTGACCGCGGGGCGGCACAGGATATTGCATCGGTTCCCTATGATGTCGTGACCGCGGAGGAAGCTCGGGCAATCATTGCAAAAAAGCCAAAAAGTTTCCTCCGGGTCAGCAGGTCCGACGCGGAGATGCCCGGGGTCCCCCCGCATGATCCACAGGTCTATGAACGGGCACGCAGGAACTATACTGCCCTGCTCTCGCAGGGTCTCATGCAGCAGGACAAAGAGCCCGGGATGTATCTCTACCGTGTGCGGCAGAACGGCGACACATTCCTTGGCCTCTGCTGCTGCCTCGACGTGGAGGATTACCGGAACGCGACAATCCGCCGGCACGAGCAGACGCGGTACGACAAGGAGGAGGACCGCACCCTCCATATCGAAGCGACAAAGACCCATAACGGCCCCGTTGTCCTTCTCTACAGGGATACGGGCGGTATCTTCTCCTTTTTAAACTCCCTGATCACTCCGTCAACTGCTCCCGATTCAGAGGTCCGGGCAGACCAGGGGGGCATCCACCAGATCTTCCGGATTACGGATCCTTCTGTCCTTGAGAAGATCGAGACCCATTTCCTCTCCGTCCCTGCGCTCTATATCGCCGACGGCCACCACCGGGCCAAGGCGTCCGTGAACCTTGCGGACCGAAGGATTGCCGCCGGGCTGCCTGCCGATGGGGAAGTTACGCGGTTCATGGGCGTGATGTTTGCGCAGGACCGCGTCCGTATCCACGGGTACAGCCGCCTGCTGACGGATCTCGGGCAGTATTCCCCGTCGGCATTCCTCGTGGAACTCGCGAAATATTTCGAGGTGGTCCCGTACGGGAATGTCAGGGGTGCGGAATACAATATCCAGCCAAAGGTCAAAAAACCGGAGCGCTATCATGTGGTGCACATGTATCTCGGGGGCCAGTGGTACGAGTGCACGCGGCCGCTCGAGAAGAATGCTGCACCGCTCGATGCTCTCGATGTAGCCGTGCTCCAGACGTACGTACTCGAAGGGCTGCTCGGGATCACCGATCCCCGCGGGGATCCCCGGCTCCAGTACCTCGGAGGCGCACGACCGGTTGCCGATCTCGAGAAACTGGTGGACCTCGGGAAGTACCAGCTCGCGTTCGCCATGCAGCCGGTGAAGGTCACGACCGTCCTCTCCATCGCGGATGCCGGCGGGGTCATGCCCCCGAAGTCCACATGGTTCGAGCCCAAGCTGCTGAGCGGTCTCGTTGTCCATACGTTTGACTGAGGCCCGCCGCAGCGTATCCCTGCCTGCTCCCTGACCCCCCACCCTTCGCCTTTATCGGTTTTCAGCCGCAATGGTACAGGGTATGATCAGTATCGCACTCCCGAAGGGCAGCCTCGAGGCCCAGACGCTCCAGCTCTTCAAAGAGGCCGACCTTGAGGTCAGGCGCACGGACCGCGATTACAATCCCACGATCGCTGACAAGCGGATCGGGAAAGTGAAGATCCTCCGCCCGCAGGAGATCCCGACCTACGTGGAGAAGGGATATTTCGACCTCGGCATCTCGGGCCTTGACTGGATCCGCGAGACCGGCTCGGATGTTGTTCAAGTGGCTAGCCTCTCCTACAGCAAGACCGGTGAGGGGAATGTCAAGATCGTTGTCGCCGTCCACCGCGACGAGCCGATCGAGAACGTGACCCAGATCCGGCCGGACAGCCGCGTCACCACCGAGTATCCGGCCCTGACCCGGAAGTTCTTCGAAGACCTGAAGATCCCGGTCCAGCTCTTCCACTCGTACGGGGCATCCGAAGCCAAGGTGCCGGACCTGATGGACGTGGTCGTGGACCTCACGGAGACCGGGACCACCCTGCGCAAGAACGGGCTGAAGATCATCGGCCAGATCATGGAGTCCCACACGGCCATCATCGCCAACAAAGCGAGCTGGGCGGACAGTGAGAAGCGGCGCGAGATCGAGGAGATCCGGACCCTCCTCTTCGGCGTTATCGAGGCCCGGCACAAGGTGCTGCTCACGATGAATGTCCCCACGGCATCCATGGAGCGGATCGTGGCCACGCTGCCCGCGATGAAGAAACCGACCGTCAGCCGGCTCCACGGGATCGAGTATTACAGCATCCAGACCGTTGTTCCGAAGAGTGCGGTCAACCAGCTCATCCCGCAGCTCAAGGCCTGCGGGGCCGAGGACATCCTCGAGATCCCGATCGCGAAGATCGTGCCATGAACAAGCTATCCTGAAAACCAACCCTTGCTTCCTGTTTCAGGGAGACAGGACTATAATTCTTATTCTTCCGGCCTATGCAAAAACAGATATCATCTCTCTCAAGCGAAACATAGACGCTGTCGGGGAAAGCGAATCTGACAGGGTTGGAGAAAAACGGGAGAGAATAGAAAATTTACAGAGAGACAATATCCACCTGGTATTCCTTGAGCACGAGAGTGCCTGAGCTCACGGGGAGGCGGTATTCATCTGCAGTACAGGCGCCTCCCGCGCCTTTGGTCATCTTCAGGGCATTCACGAAATAGCTGTCCCAGGCAAGGGAATAATCCTGTGATGGAACCGGGAAATCGTATTTCAGGCAGACGGTATTGCCGGTCGGTGAAATCTGGGAGAAATTGGTACTGTTGATCCTCATCTGGACATTCCCCACACCGGATATCGCCATCGGGGCTGAACTGTTGAACGAGATCAGGTTGACAACCATGGTGTTTGTCGTGGAATCGTAGAACCACCGGGGCTGGGCAAGCATGGCAGAACCGGGTTCTACCATGTTCTTCGTAACAACCGCACCGTTCTGCAGGGAAACGTGAACTCCTGAGGCAGTGGATGAATATCGGAGCTCGCCGGGCCGGAAATTATTGACATACACCGCACCTGTACTTGCATCGCGAATGGAGACGAGGGCGAAAGGCGTTGCCGTTATGGAAGGATCGCTGGGATAGACCGTGAGCGACCCGGAACCGGTGTTCAGCATGGTCTCCTTGTAAGGAACGGTCTTGAACGTCAGGCTTTTCACATCGTTCTGGAGCACGATCATGTTCTTCTGCATGATCTGCGTATCTGCACTGGTCTGTTCCCGAAGAAGCATGGGATACCCGTACAGG
>NZ_MVQB01000063.1 GCF_002067035.1 Methanoregula sp. PtaB.Bin085
CGTCACCGAAATCCCACCTCCACGTAACAATGGTCTGGTTGAATTCGCTGGTTGAATTATCCCAGCACTTTACCATGTAGGGAGGACCGTCCGGTGTCGGAGCGGACAGGTCTGAGGGAAATATGCAGGTAAAATTCGCCGAGGGAACCCTCGCCTGGGAACAGGCCTGAAGGACAGGCGGAACGGTTGCTGTGGGTGATCCTGTGGGCGTTCCTGTCGCGGCCGAAACGGGCAGGACAATGATTGAACAGATGAGGAGGATACAGAGGGCACCACAGAGGGCCGGGAACTGGGAAGGTTTCATGGTAGGATCTCCGAACACAACATGATGATACTCCTCGTATTGCGGCAAATCAGAGCCAGGAATACCGGTTGTTCTGGTTCCTGATCTCCGTACGCGGGAGTACCGCACGGTCTGATCAGGACCGGATAGTATCAATTTTGTTATCCCTGTTTAAAAATATTCAGGAGCGGCGTGAGGCTGCGGCAAGACCCGCAAGACAGGCTGCGGCAACCGCGCCCAGCGGTGAGAGGGGGACGCTGTTACCCCTTGCTGTTGCTTCAGCAGGCGAACCGAACGTAAGAACAGGGGCGGCCGGGGTCCCGGCCCCGAGATCAGCGGTGACTTTGACTACCTGGTTCTTTTTCACCGTCACGGTCCCGGTATACAGCGGGTAGCCGGCGAGTTCAACGGTAACGGTATGGCTGCCGGTCGGGATATCGTTGAGGATGAGCGAGGCACGCTCCAGCCGGGTCGTACCGACAACGGTCCCGTCGAGTCTGACGGTTGCCCCCCCGGGTGTTGAACTGACCGCAATCGATCCGCTGCCGGAGGGGGTCACAACGGGGGTCGTTGCCGATTCGAGCGTGAACCCGATCTCCCGGTAACTGCCGTCATAGAGGACGACCGGCGCAGAATCATTGTTCGAGCCGGCCTTGCTGATGTTGACAAGGTATTTTCCCGGGGGGATGTGCTCGAGTTTCTTTGGTGTTATCCCCATGTATTCATCGTTGAGGTAGATCGATGCGCCCTGCGGGAAGGACATGACCATGATCGTGCCGCCGGCCGACGCGGTCGCGTTGGTCGTTTCATCCGCGATGACTCCGGGGACGGTGGCGATCAGCAGGCAGGCAGCAAGGACGAGTCTGGTACAGGAATCCCTGCATGGATTCAGGTGCATAAGATAAGGTTCCCGTCCGTTCGGTATTGAAGGTGTTGGTTGGCCGGGTTGTTCCGGCATCACGATCGGAGGAGGCCGGTCTCCTTCCCATACCTTTAAGGACACTATTGCGTATTGTTATGCAGTATGGACATTGTTGCAGATCTCATGAAGCAGTCAGGGACCGGAGACAACCTTGCCCTGATCAGCAAGGCAGTTGGCGGCGACGCGAACGCAGTCCGGTAGGCCCTCGGCATAGGCCTTCCGATGATCGTGGGTTCCATGGCAACGACCGCAGCAAAACCGGATGGTGCCGGGGTGCTTACAAAAATGATGGCCCAGGCAGGAGGCAGCAGTCCCCTGGACAACCTGAGCGGATTTCTCGGCGGCTCTCAGGCAGCAGCCGGTCCCGCGATGATCAATACCCTCTTCGGCAACCAGCTCGCACCGGTCCAGAACGCCATTGCGCAGAAGACCGGCCTTCCCCCGGAGACAGTCGGCAAGGTGCTGGCAATCGCGGCCCCGATGGTTCTTGCATATCTCGGGAAGATGATGGGAGGGAAGAAGACTGATACGGCGGGGCTGACCGGTCTCCTGGGAGAGCAGTCGGCAGCGGCACTTGCAAGATCCCCTGACGCGGCAGCTCTCATGCAGCAGCTGATGGCGGCACAGCCGGAAGCGGGCAGCGGCGGCATTGCCGGGATGTTCAAAAAGATGCTCGGAAAATAAGGAGATCCTTTTTACGGTACCGGCAGGAAGTTACCGGCAACGGAGGTGACAGGCCGTACGCAACAGCCATGACGACCGACTTGATCCGGCCGATGGCATAGAAATGCGGAAAACAGGCCGCCATGCAATGCCTGCAACGGTTGTGGCAATCAGCCCGTTCACGGGCACGACACAGACGATCGCATGCACAATCGTGCCGGCAAGCGCCGTGATGACGGCTGCTGATTCCTTCCGCTTCTCAAGGCAATTTTGCAATAATGAAGATGATGATCGCCGAAACGATCATGGCAATAGCGAAGGCAGGCAGGGTTGAGAAAACCGATACCATACCCGATTGCCTGGCACCTGAACCGATGAATCCTGTTGTCCTCCCTCCCGTGGTGCGTTGAGGAACAGGGAGAACGAATGCAAAGAAGTATTTGTAGGGGAAAAAAGGAGGTTATCCGGAGCGGATTATAACGGGCCCGTCAGTACCGGCAGGAAATATCCGGCAAGGGTTGTGACGATCCAGACCACGAAGGCAATAACGAGCGCCCGGAACCAGCCGATGGAATAGAGTTTCTGCAGGGCAAGGAGCCACACGATGCCCGCGACGAATGCAGCGATAAGTCCCGTTCCCAGCACGGCATAGAATACCGTATACACAGCCGTTCCGATAAGGGCGGCGTAAAGAGCGGTTGTGAGGCTGTCTTTTGCTCCAAAGAATTTCGCGATATAGTAGATGATGACCGCTGATATGACCAGCGCGACAATGAACGTCAGCAGGGCAAAAACAACTGTTGCCATGCTGCATTGTTGTATTTTTTCAGGCTTAAGGATGCCGAACCTCGTCAGAGATGAGACTGGAGAATTTCCGGATCTATCAGGGCAGGAGGGAGAAAAGAGCATGGCAGCCTTCATCTACCTGTCAGGAGTCGGAGAATAGCATTTTTCCATTTCACCTTCCCGGAGCGTCATCACAATTTTATTATAATTCGGATTCCCCGGGTATGGTATGGAAACCCCGGCCTGCAAGGAGAACTACCCGCTCTGGATTGTGTTCATCGCAAACCTCGTACCGCTCATAATATACGGGATCGGCATTTACATCTTCCTGCAGCTCAGTATCTGGTGGGTTGTTGCATACCTGCTCTTCATCCTCCTCCTCGAATTCCGGCTGGTCAGCGGGCACTGTACGGACTGTTATTATTACGGGAAGACCTGTGCGTTCGGCAGGGGCCGGCTCTCTGCCCGCTTCTTCCCGAAGGGCAGCCCGGAGCGGTTCACCGCGATGGAGATCACATGGAAAGATATCCTCCCGGACTTTCTGCTGTTTATCCTCCCCGTGCTTGCCGGAATCTGGCTGCAGGTGCAGGGGTTCAGCTGGACAAACCTCATCCTGATCATCGCCCTGCTCCTGCTCGGTTTTGCCGGCAACGCCCTCGTACGGGGGCTGCTGGCGTGCGGGTACTGCCGGCAGCGGGAGACAGGATGCCCGGCCGAGCGGCTGTTTGAAAAACCGAAAAAGACGTGATTCCCTGCCGCGGTTTACCGGCAGCGGCGTCCCGGGCGTACCATGAAAAGAAGACCGCGGCAAAACTGAGTACTGTAGCGAGAAGGAACACGGCCTGGAACCCGGCGGCGATGCCGGGCATCGGGACCGGGAACGGGTCATGGTGGCAGAGCACCGCGGGATTTGCCGGGCCCGGAATGCTCCCCCTTCATTCATTTTTCCTCTGAAAATCAAATGAGAATGTATAAAAACATTTAAAAAACTGCAATATTCATGCAAAAAATAAAAGTCACTTCCATTCTTGTGTGTGCTGTTATCATGCTCGCCATCGCGGGTGCAGGCTGCCTGAACCTGAAAATGACGGAGAATGTCAGGGTGAACAAGGACGCCCAGGTCACGTACATGAAATACAGCATCAGGATGGACAGCCCGACCTACAACCTGCTCAAGTCTTCGGCAAAACGCGAAGGATACAACTCGGTCAAGGAATTAATCGAGGCGAATCTCTCGAAGTCAATCGGGTCGCAGAACGTGGCGTACAACGAAGTCTGGGATAAGGAGAACGACAAGGTGACCGTTTCCGTGGAGCGCACCGATACCTACACGCCTCCGAAGGAATCCAGGATCACCATCCGCAAAGAGAATAACCAGATCATATACGAGGACCAGTCATTCTATTCCGATGAGAAGCCCAACGAATCCCTGACAAAGTCGCCGTATTTCAACGAGACCCAGTATGAGGTGATGAAGGATATGATGATGAGCGGCCTTTCCATGGACTATTACCTTGAAATGCCGGGGAAGATCACGGGCAGCAGTGCTGCAACAGTGACCGATAACAAGGCTGAATGGCACCTGAGCGGGAGCGAAATGACGAAAACAAAGATCTATGCAAAGAGCGATGTGCCCGTTTTACCAGGATTCACAGCGGGATTTGCTATCATCGCCATCGGCCTGGTCTTTGTCGCTTTTGGGTTTTTCCGGAAAAAATAATTTTTCTCAACCTGCCGGCATTACGGAACCGGGATATTTTTACTGCGGCATTGCAACGCGCGTCGTGCCGGGAAGATAGTAAACCTCCAGCTGTATACCCGGCTGGACCTGCGGGATGGCCGAGAACGGGATGATCTCCCGGGTCGTTGCCTCGAACCTGTTCTCGTATGGCGGCCGGACCTCGAGCACGATCTCGAGCACCGGCTGCTGGTTGACATAGAGGCCGGTATCCGAGATTCGCAGGATCGTTGCCGGCACCAGCTTCCCGTTCTTCCGTACAATCGTACCCTCACGCATGCCGAGAAGCAGCGGTCCGAAGGTGGAAGCCATGAGGAGGATGATGAAGGCCACAAGGAAACCAAGGAACAGGATCATCATGAACCCGTCGGTGATATCCGACATGTTGTCCGAGACGCCGTCCCATATGATCTTTGCCAGAGGGATCCACATCAGGCAGAAGCAGGCCCAGGCAAGGATCCGTGCGCGTTCTTCCCATGCCATGGTATCATTTCATCGTCTGGTTCATGGTATAATAAACACGTTGGTCTGCTCCGGACACGGCCCTGGACGATGACAGACACAAGGGAAAAACCAAACGACAACCGGAATCCTGTCATATGCCATTATTCTGGCTCCGGTAATTAAATCGGAACATATTTCAGAACCCGGTTTTTACCTTTGGCTGCGTACCATGGCCGATTTATACCTCTGTCCGGCATGCAAGATGTTCTATGATCCCAAAAAAGAACAATGCCCCTTCTGCGGACACCCCCGTGAAAAACCGGTTATTGTGCAGACAGCCGGTTCACTTCCGGATATCCCGCCCGCCATGCCGCCGGACCCAAAGGACGCAGCATCGCCACTATCTCCACCCTTGTCATTCGCAGCAAAAGTAACGGGTCTCCTGCTCAGGCCGACCGTGACATTCCGTGCCATTAAGCATGAGAACCTCGGGGCCGCGTACATCCATTACCTCATGGCGTTCGCAATCTTCTCCGTGATGTGGACAGTCCTGTTCACTATCGTGCTGTCAAGGGCGGTACCGCAGGGCACGGTCTCCGGATTTACCGGGCCCTATCATCCGGGCCGGAGCATCAGGAGACTGGCGGGAGAATTCCGAAGATTTTTTTCGGAGATGCCGGTTTTCCAGAAGACGGGAACGAACGCATCCGGATCGATATGCAGTCCTGTTGCTGCCTGACAGGGATCCCGCCTGAGGAGATCACACCATGATTGTTTTCATTGTTGTGGTTTCCTGATCCAAAGAATCGGTTCCGGCGCGGGAAAAACCGCTATCAAATCCCCCGCCGGATAAACGGTCATGCCGGACGGATTTTCACGTGCCCGCCTGCTCCCTGTACTTCAATAATTATTCAGGAAATATCGGCATATTCTTAATAAAAACGGTACAAACAGATCGCAGATCCGGAACATGAGGCCTGTTTCTTTTCTGACATCCGTTCTCTCGTGCCTCCTGGCCTTCAGCCTTGCCGTACTGCCGGTTCTCGCATTACCGGACGGGAATACAACGCGTGTCACCATATCTGCTTCGGCTCCTGAAGGAGACACCTACCGGTTTGGTGACAGGATTGTGCTTTCCGGTACCAATACCGCGTCCGGCACAACGTATCTCTTCCTCACCGGCCCTGACTGTTATCCCCGGGGTTCACAGATCGCTGATGCCGACCCCCGGACGACACCGGTCCGGGAGAGCAATATTTCGACGTTCCGGGCAGTCAGTACCGGCACGGACAACCGGTGGTCATGGTCCTGGGACACCCGCCACCTCATCTCCATGAAAGACGGGACGTACACCGTGTATGCCGTGAATTCCCCGCGGGACGCAGACAACCTTGCCACCGCTGTCTATGACAGCGTAGCGCTCAATTTTTCCAGCCACTTCCTGACAGCCACCGTACGACCGGCAGATGCAGCCCAGGGAGACATCATACGGATCTCCGGCATTGCAACCGGAAACCCGAACCCCGGCATCGCTGTCTGGATAATCGGCCCTGAATATTCAGACCGGGCCGTCGTCTCCCCGGACGAGAAGAATGCATATTCGCTGGAGCTGGACAGCGCGACAACGCACCTGCTGAACGGGACGTACCATGTCTTTGTCGAACACCCGTCGCAAAACGATCTCTTCGACTTCGACCTGAACGGGGATTACGTCTTCAATAATAAGATCCGGTCCAATATCTTCACGTTCCGCGGGAACGGCAGGCTCTATGGCGAGGCTGCCTACACTGCCTTCTTTGCAGCGCTCAAAGGGCCGCGCACCGATGACATCATCGTGCCGCTCTCGTTCACGCTGGGAACCCGGCCGGTGACGTCCATTGCTGCTTCCGGAACATCCCCGCCGGCTGAATCCACAATTCCTGCCGGGAACGTGACCGGAGAAAACGCAACTCCCGTTGTTTCGGGCACTCCTGCCGGGCCGGCCGGAACCGGCAGCCTGCCTGTCACCTCTCCGACCGTTGTCACGCCGGGCAGAGCGGGCAGCCTGTCAGGCACGGACGTGTTGCAGGCCGGTGACAATGGCGGCTACCCGCAGCTCCTGCCCCTTGCCGGGATCCTCGGCACCGTCCTCCTTGCGGGTGCCGGCGGGATAATCCTCCTCCGGAGAAGGAGGGCCGGCACCGTTGGACCGGATACGCCGGCAGCGGCACGTTTCCCGTCCTGTGTGGAAGATGACCGCAACCGCACGGGCGATCCGCTGACCGCGACAACCGGCCCCGCCAGCCCGGGAACCTCGGCTGCAGGATTCCCGTCATCCCCGGTCCCCGCGGTGAATGCCTTCCCGGAAGAACTTGCCGGCAGGTACACGGGGATCACACCGGTCGGCAGTGGCGGGTTCGCGATGGTCTATTCCGCGTACCGCATCAGCGACAACCGGAAGGTTGCCATCAAGATCCCGGTGCGATCGGATGAACGGACCGGGAAGTCATTCCTCCACGAAATCCGGGTATGGGAGACCCTCCATCACCCCAATATCGTGGAGGTGAAGGAGGTCAACATCCTGCCGGTCCCCTATGTCGAGATGGAATACGTCCCCGGCTCCCTGGAACACCTTGAAAAACCGCTCGACATTATGACAGCGGCCCGTATCGTCCGGGGCATAGCGGACGGGATCCGGTATGCCCATGCGCGCCGGTGCATCCACCGCGATATCAAGCCGCATAACATCCTCCTCACCGAAACGCTCGTACCGAAGATAACCGACTGGGGTATCAGCAAGATCCTGGAAGAGCGCGCGAAAAAGACGACGATGGCAGGCTTCTCGCTTTCGTATGCGGCGCCGGAACAGATCGCGCCAGAGCGTTTCGGGAGCACGGACGAGCGGACGGATATCTGGCAGATAGGCGCGGTCTTCTACGAGCTCGTGACCGGCTCGACGCCGTTCTACGCGGACGGTATGATGGAGCTCGTGGACGAGATCCTTGAAGAAGACCCGATCTTCCCCTCCGATTACAACCCGAAGGCCGCACCCGTCGAGCACATCATCCTGAAATGCCTTGCAAAGCACCCGGCGCTCCGGTACCAGTCGGCCGCCGACCTTCTGGCAGCGCTCGATGATTTCCTCATGAACCCGTGACTATCCGGATTTCCGATGAGTGTTGCGGGCGGCACTCCGCACGCGGGTACCGCGAGCAATGTCAGGTTAAAAAGCAGGCCTTGTCATTCCGGCAGGGAGGCGTATCCTGGTTCAGGAACCCTGGGGGATGACCACCAGAAGTTTTGCGCCGGCCGGCCCCCGGGACAGTTCGATCAGATCGCCGTCACGGAGCGGGACGCGATCGGTTTTTCCGAGCACCTTCTTGTTGACCGCGGTGCCTCCCCTGCTCCCGCCGTCGCCGATGGTCCAGAGCTCATTCTGCCGGGCCAGCATTGCGTGGGGTTTTGTAACCCTGCTCACGGAGGAATACCCCTGCGCAAGAACGAGGTGTGCAAGGGGATCGATGAGGTGCTGCTGTTGCGGGTCGATCCGGCCGATCCGCACGGCTTCGTTTTTGAGCGGGAAGATCTTCCCGTCATCCGGCCCGCCGAGCACGATCAGGACCGGCCCGCTGCCGAAGAGTTCGCGGGACAGCAGTCGTTTTGTTGTATCGATCTTTTCGGAGATGTCCTCCCGGACGATGTGCATCTTCATGTGGGAGAAGAGCCCGAGGTTGCGGATGACTGATTCCAGCCCGCCGGGCACAAGGGAATATTTCCAGAAGAGCTGGACGCCTTTCTGCCGCGGGTCGGTGATCCCGGCCTCCTTCCGGATAACCCCGATCAGGCAGAGACGATCGAGATGTTTTTTGGTGTTCTCGTAGCTCGTCTCCACTTCCTGCGAGATCTCCCGCGTTGTCCGGGGCTTCTTCTCCAGGCATTTCACGATCTTCAGCCGGGTGCTGTTCGACAGCACGTCAAGGTACTCGGAGAGTTCTGCAAGCGGGTCAGGGTCGCCGAGGCACTCGATGGTCCGGAACCTGTCGTCATGGCTGTCCGGGGATACGACGGTCCTGCCGCTGTGATCTTCCATACCGTTCTTCCTGTGTGAATCTGGGGCCCGGGATTATATCTTTGTTACCGGCCTGCACCTCCCGGTTCAGGTCTGAACCGGGAAGTTCACCCCCCAACCCCGCCAATTTATGGAACTTATTACAATGCAGGAGAAACCCGGATCGGGTGAAGAGGTCAGGCATCCGTAAAAAGGAAATCCTGTGGACCGTTTTGCAGCGGCAGAGCCGGACATCATTGCCGGAGAAACCATCACCCACGACGTACTTTGTCATCCGGGAACGACCCTGCCATGCCACCATACACTCGCACGCTGTCTGACCTCTCCACCCTGTGCACTCCGGGGATACCGGAGCCGTCTCCGATCAGGGCGATATGAACAGTATCTCCCGCCCGAGCTCACTTTCCCAGGTCCTCGACAAGGAAAAGGGCGTTGCCGTCAGGGCGGCGCTGCTCCGGGGGCTTCTTCTTTCTCCGGAAAAACCAGACAGCAGCTCCCGCGCATACGGCGATGACGACAACGGCCGCAATGGCAGGCACGACGGGCAACGTATCGCCGGTACCGGAGGACTGCGGCGCGAGCACGGCCGAATATTCGGTCACCTTCCGGTCGCCGATCTCGATCCGGACCGTTTCATTCCGGAAGCCCTCCTTCTCGAGCCGGAGATTGTACTGGCCGGCACTCAGGCCCGGAATCGTGACCGGGCTTGTGCCGAGCGGCGCATCGTTGACGAACACCCCGGCGCCGGCCGGGCTGGTGTTGACCGAGAGGATGCCGGTGCCGGGCTGAAGATCAGCAGGTCGGGGGATTGCCGGTGTCGGCCGGGTTGTGGCCGTGGTTGGTACGGGCTGCACGGTCACCGCGGTCGCGGTTCCTGCCGGAGAGGCTGCACCGATCGGGGTGAAGGGAATCGTCTCCATCGGTATCGCGTCGGACTCCGCCGATCCTGTTATGACAATATTTTTCCGGAAATCCGTGTCCCGTGCCGAAGGGGGGCTGCACGCCTTGTGGATCTCCTGCCGGATCACGTAGCTGCCCCCGTTCCGTATGATGAAGACCGGATCTTTCTCCGTGCTTTCCAGGTAGAGCCGGGTCATGGCAGCGTCCCAGACCGTGTAGTGCCAGGAGGTCACCGATTCGCGGGCATGAGTGGTCGTATCCCTGATCATCAGGGCGACCGGTGCATTATACGGCCCTTCGCCAACCGGCTGGGAGAAAGCAAACCCGGGGGTATGGTTGAGGCAGTACACGGAAACGTTCTTGGTCACCACGGCCGTCCGGTCGCACGCGGTCTTTATGGTCAGCGTGACCGCAAACGGCTTGTCCTCCCCGTCGGACCGTGCCGAGCCCGAGGCATAGGAGTGCACCGGGTTCTCATCGTCACTGACCGACCCGTCGCCAAAAAACCAGTGGTACGACTCGATCCGGTCAAGGACCGGCCCCGAGCCGGACCTTCCGCCGACCGATGGCGTGCTGAAGAAATTCACCATCAGGGGGGCGGTATCGGACGGGACCACCGAGTATTCAAAATCCGCGACCGGGGAGACATTTACCCTGTCGCAGTTGACGGCCATGGCAGCTGGCGGCATCAGGACGAGCAGGACGAGGCAGGTCCATGCAGCAGCCCATGCAGATGTACCCCGGGTCATGATACTTCGTTTTGATCTTCGCCGGAATTTTAATTAAAGACAATGGTCGGGGGCTGCGGCAGCCTGCGCCGGGAGGAGACCGCAGGCACCACAGCCGGACATGCCTTAAGTATCGTAAGGGTCAACCACTACGCGTGGTCACGCAGATCCAGCGGTTCACCCAAATCATTGAGATCCTGGGGAAGCATGGCTTGGATATCGCGCTCGAACGGCTGTTCCCGTCCCGGCCCCGCGTGCGGTTCCCGGTCCCCCGCGATGCCCATGCACCCCCCGTGACGTACGGGCAGGTGCGGCTGGCGATAGAAGAGCTTGGCCCGACATTTGTGAAGTTCGGGCAGATCATGGCCACGCGGACCGATGTCCTGCCTGCGGAGCTGATCGAAGAACTCAAAAAACTGCAGGACCACGTGAAACCCGTGCCGTACGCAGAGATCCTCCCGGTCATTCTGGAATGCTGCCCGCGGTACGGCGAGCTGTTCCGGACCATTGACGAGACACCGGTTGCCTCCGCTTCGATCGCGCAGGTCCACAGCGCCGTCCTCCGCGACGGGACCCGGGTTGCCCTGAAGATCCAGCGTCCCGGCATCCGGGACCTGATCGAAACCGACCTCTCCATCCTGCAGTCTATGGCGGAACGGGCAGAACAGGTCTTTCCCGACGCGGAACTCTACAACTCGACCGGCATGGTCAGGGACTTTTCGTTCCAGATACGCAGGGAACTGGATTTTTCCGAGGAGGCACGGACCGCGGAACGGATGCGGGAGAACTTCCGGGACGTGCCCGGCATCCGCTTCCCGAAGGTATACCGGGAATACTCCTCCCCGCGCCTGCTGGTCATGGAGTTCGCAGAAGGGGTCCGTATCGACGACCGGGACGCGCTTATTGCGATGGGGCTCGACCCGCGCGGGATCGGCCGCCGGGGATTTCTCGCGTACCTCAAGATGATCTTCGAAGACGGTTTCTTCCACGGCGACCCGCACCCGGGCAACCTGCTGGTGACACGGGACGGCACCATCGTTGTCCTCGATTTCGGGATTGCCGGGACCGTCCGCCCCGAAAAGCGGAAGGAGTTCATCGCCCTCCTCTCTGCCCTGATAGACGAAGACACGGAACGGCTCCTGCGATCGCTCGAGGGGTTCGGTGTAGTTATTCCGGAAAAAAGCCGCGAACCGCTGCAGGACGATCTGTTCCTCCTGATCCAGGACCTGGGCATGGGGGAGACCATCTCCCGGTTCAACTTTGCCCGGTTCGTGATCGAGCTCTCGGAGGTGATGCGCCGGTACCGGATCCGGGTCCCGATGAACCTCATGCTGCTGTTAAAAGTCCTTGTCATGGTGTTCGATATCGGCATGCGTCTCGATCCGGAATTCACGGTTGAGAAGGAGCTGTCGCCGTATCTTGTGAGAGTGGCAGAACAGAATGCGTTCTCTGCTGCCAGTGCAAAACGGGCCTCGGTTTCGTTCATGGAGACCGTGGATGCAGTTTTCGACACGCCCCGCTACCTCGACCGGATGCTGAAGCGGTTCTCCACCGGCACGCTGCGCCTCGATGTCATCGACCGGGACCTCCATGAATTCCAGGCTGCACTCGATGAGGCAAGCGACAAACTCCTGCTGGGATTTGTCGTCGGCTCGCTTGTCGTCGGGTCCTCGGTGATCCTCCGGGCCGCTCCCTTCGACCTCCCGGAGGGAGTCTCGTGGCTGGCTGTCTTCGGGTACGGTGCTGCGGCAATGGCGGGGTTCTATGCGGTGTACCATCTGCTGTACGTGAAGTTCCGCGAGAAGCGGTGAGGGGCAACATTCAACAAGGTCTCCAGCCATTGCCTGACACCGATCACCGAAGCGAGGAAGTCCGCGAATATATAGGTGGGGCGGGGGATCGGCTCAATCCGTTTTTTGGACACTTCCGGATCGGATCTCTCATGTACGTTCCCATGAGCAGGTGAGATTTCATGGAAAGAGTCCTTCCAGAATGAAAGGGAGCGTTAGAATCCGGTGTTTTATCGGAAAAAAGTTATGCCTGACCGCCGGTTCCCGGTCCTTTTTTCCTCGTGTACCAGTACGCGCTGCCGGCACCTGCCGCGATCACAAGGACGCCCGCGATGACCGGCAGCATTCCCATGCCGCCGGATTCAGCCTCGAGACCGGTCGAGTAATCGGTTGTTTTCCCGGATTCGATGCTCACGGGAACCCTCATGGTGCCGTACCCGCTCTTCTCGAGCCGGAGCATGTGCTCGCCGGCCGGGAGCCCCGGGATGTTTGCCGGGGATAATCCCCGCATGACATCGTCCACAAACACCTGAGCTCCGGCAGGGTTCGTGACAACCGAGAGCGTGCCGGTACCGGGCGTTCCCTTCACCGGTTCCGTACCCGGCGCTCCCGCACCCGTGGCTGCCGGTGACGTGACTGAGGTGACTGCCGGGGAGAGAACGGCGGGGGCGACCGCGGCCGGTACCGTTGTTGATACAACAGGCACAACACCGGTTGCGGTCGTGGTTGTCGTTACTGCCGGAGCCGAAGGTTCCGTTGTAGTCGTGGTTGTCGGTATCGTTACGCCAGACATGTTGACAGCGACATATGACATGACAAGCGCGGGGCCGGACGCGGATTTCACCTTGATCGTCCTGCTCGCGGCATCGGAAACCGGGCTGCAGGATTTTTTCACCATCTGCGTGATGGTATAGGTGCCCGGCGAGGAGAACGTCACCGCCGGGTTTCTCTGGTTCGAGAACTGGACATTGTCCTTCCGGTACTGCCAGGTTGTCACATCGGCCGGCGTATGCTGGCTGGTATCCGTGATGCGGACGGTCAGCGGCGCAGTGCCGCTGTCCCTGTCAACCGTGAAACCTGCCACGGGAATGTTACAATAGAATGTGTAATCCAGGGTTGACAGATTGGTTTTGCTGCATATTGTGCCAACCTGGTGGTCGACTCTGATCCTGCCGCCGGCAAATTCAAACCGTGCGTTTTTATTATAATTATACGGTACCAAACCACCTCTTCCTTCAACCATAAAACCCCAGTAATATGAGTCGATAGGCTGGGATGCGGGCGATGTTGACGAATCCGTGCATAGTAAGACTACTTTGCTCTCGGATGCCTCATTGTCCTTCTGGCAGGTCCCGAGTACGATGGGAACAACCGGGTGGTCGCATGCCGCGGCATTCGCAACCGGTACGAGGGCAGCGCAGCAGGCAAGCAGGACAAGGGCAGCGATCAGGGGGCGGGAAAACAACGGGTTCATCTGCAGGTCTCCTTTCAGGATTTCCTGGCACATCGCAGGACTGCCGGATTGCCGGTAATCACCGGAACGGCAGGAAATGCCGGTGGCATTGAATCAGAGTGCATATTCATAAATTTTGTTATATTTCCGCTCACGGCAGGCGGGGGAACCGAATCGCAGATTCATCCGGACGGGGAAGGAAAATTCAACAACCTTTATCTGAATTTCAATTATACCTTAGGATCCATGAAAAATATCCTTCTCACGGTTTTTTCCATAATTATCGTATTCACCCTGGTTTTCTGCATGGGATGTTCAACCACCAAAGTTCCGGACCCTTCACAGGATCTGTCTTCACCAGACCCGGGTGGATGGAAAAACACGGCACCGGCTATCCTTCAGACTCCCGAAAAAAGCATCAGGACATTTCTGGGAGATCCTGATGCACCGGTTATTTTTGAGAGAAATTTCACCAATTCGCGGGGAATTGATCTGGGAGTATACCAGGCTTACGGAGAGAGGTTCACCGTCGATGCAATGACCGGGAGCATTATCGGAATATCCGTTATTTCACCGGATGTGAAAAAAACCGGACCATTGTCGAAAGATCAGGCGGAGGCCGTTGCCCTTGATTACGCGATGAGGCATTATCCGGATTTTTCTTCTCGCAACATGCAGCTTGCCGAATCAGGACTCATCGATCACGGGGATATGGGCGCGGAATATTCGTTCCTCTGGAGCGAACAGAAATCCGGAATCAATCTCGGGAACTATGTCGGGATGTCGGTGGATCCGAACGGGAAGATCATGAACTACCACGAGATCAATAAACCTGTGCCGGCAGTCCGGCCTGCAGAGGTCTCGAAGATGGCGGCAAATGCGACAGCAGTTGATCACGTGATATCACGTACAAAGATCAGGAATATCACCGCGATTGAATCCGGTTCGCGGCTTTCGGTTATTGACAGCAATCCGGCAACGGTTGCCTGGATCGTGGATCTCGAAATCCGGTTTTTGTTACCCAATGGTCTTGAAGATCACCGCGGCGGGAATGTGTACGTAGATGCGATGAAAGGCAATGTCATCAATTACGAGCCCTGCATGTGAGTAGTTCCGGTAATTGGTAAAATCTGGCAGGCGGCGGGGGGAGGCCCGGCACTGAGCCAAGGGGGTCTGCGGGAGACCCCCTCCGTCCGCCCGGAATTTTTTCCGGAGGGGGTCCACCCCCCCCACCTGCATGCGGGGGAGGTGGGGGGGTACCACCCCCCTGCCCTCCAGCCGGATCCGACACCCCTTCCCATTATCGGGAACCTTCCGGAACCAGCATCCACGGCGGAAGATCCGGCAGCCTGCATCCGGAAAACCGCTGCCTACCTGTATTTGAGGAGGAGGGTATGGGGTACCACCCCCCTCCCAATATTTTTTCCGGAGGGGGGTGACCCCCCCGCCATGGGGGGCAGGGGGTGGGGGGTACCCCCCCTGTCGGACAGGTTTCCGGATGGATGAGACGCCGGGCAGTTACGACGGTATTGACTGGGAAAAATCCCTGGCGGAGAGCAGGGAGAGGGGGGGTATCCCGGCACCGGGCCAGCGGGGGGGGTGGGGGTACCCCCTCCCCCCTGAATTACCCCTCAGAAAAACGGAGCCCGTATCGGGCCCGGTTGCACCTCTTTTACCTCCCGCACGTATGGGGAGAGGCAATAATTCGGAAAAAGGCGGTAATAATTCCGGAATATTTCAGGGTTTTCCGACGGGAATTGTGAGGTAATGAGTAGCAGCATTTCAATCGCGGAAAAAGAGGGGCCGGGTGTATTCGGTTGTGGGGCCCCCGATCCTACAAAATCACGCTGCGAAAAGACGTCTGTATTCGCGTTCTGCTGCTCCGGGGGTTACGCAGGTGCCCCAGCCCGCCGGGGCTTGGGATCGCCCCGTGTATCGTTGCTAAATATGGCCTTTTCCGGGCGCGGGAAGGGCTGAATCAGGGCAATCGGGGGCTGAAATGAGCGATTCCGGAAAATGAGTGGCCGCTTTCTGGTGAGATGTGGCCAAAAAGGGGTGCCGGGAGGGGGAATCGGGGGCTGAAATGGGCTCTGTTGGGCACAGCCCTCCTGAGAGGGGCCGTGGCGGGGCCGGATATGGGGTGTTACGGGTCTGGTGTGTGAATGTAAAAAAAAATCGATCTCTGGTTTTTCCGGAAAATTTTTGATCGGCATCATGATCGCGATTGAAAAAATGAATCCGGGATCTGTTTTTAAAATAAAAATCGCGATCCGATTTTGATCCGGAAATCGCAGAGCGATTTGAAATGAGTGTATCAGGAAATTTACGGTTTTGTCCGCTTGCTAAGTTTTACCCAGATAATAGCAATGACAGGCACCAGCATCACTGCGGTTGCGAAAAGAAAAGAATACGGTCTCAGTACTTCACTAATTTTTAGCTCGGGCTGAGAGAACAGTAAGATCTAAATAGTCGGCGGGCGCCGAATATGCT